>CAWFLX010000050.1:0-15819 GCA_963816775.1 uncultured Alphaproteobacteria bacterium | reverse complement strand
TGTAAACCCGCCGGACGCGCGCGGGCAACTCGAAGGGTGGCTGAAACAACCCCACATGCTTGGCGTTCGGATGTCATTCCACGTGAAGCCTTTCATTGATTGGCTCGAGGATGGCTCGCTCGATTGGTTCTGGGCAACCTGCGAGCAATACGCAATTCCGGTCATGGCGCTCGTGCCTGGGATGCCCGGCAAGATTCGGCCGATCGCCGAGCGGCACCCCGCTCTCCCAATCCTCATTCCGCATCTCGGTTTCAGCCTGGACGCTCGCGGGCCTGCGGCATTCGCGTGCCTCAATGAGCTTCTGGCGCTCGCGCGCTATCCCAGCGTTGTCGTCAATGTGTCCTGCGTGCCGAATTATTCCAACGAGCAGTATCCGTTCCGGGATACTCATCCAATCATCCGGCGCATCTACGACACCTTCGGACCGCGGCGGATGCTGTGGGGAGCCGACCTCAGTCGGCTGCGCGGCACCTACCGAGATTGTCTTGCCCAGTTCCAAGAGGAACTCGACTTCCTTCAGACGGATGACAAGGAATGGATCCTCGGAAAATCATTGGCGGATGTGCTGAACTGGCCTGACGCTGGCGCCGGCTGATCGGGCCGGAATACAATGCAGCCGCCTGACTGCGATTTCTCTCATGAGCGAAAGCGATCCCATGGCCGAACGAAAATTGAAAACCGTCACCCGCACGCAAGGTAACAACAAGGCGCTCAAGGAAGGGGCCGTGAAGCCGCGGACCTTCACGTTCGACTTTGAAGAGGTCGAACCACTCATTGCTGCATTCCGGCGCATGGTGCGCGGCAACGAGTTCGACATCTGTGAAATGGCGATTACCACCTACATCTGCGCGAAAGCGCACGGAAAGCCGATGACAGCTATCCCCGTCTTCCTGGTGCGCGCCTTCCATCACGGCGCCATTCTGGTCAATACAAAGGCCGGCATTCGCACGCCTAAAGACCTGGAAGGCAAGAAGGTCGGCGTCAATCGAGGCTACACCGTCACCACCGGCGTGTGGGCGCGCAGCATTCTCCAGCAGGAGTACGGAGTCGATCTGAGCAAAATCACGTGGGTGCTCTCCGGCGACGAGCATGTGGCTGAGTACCGGCCACCCGCGAATGTGGTGCCGATCGAGCAGGCAAAAAAGATGGCGGATATGCTGGTGTCCGGCGAACTGCCCGCCGCTATCGGCGTCGAGGCGGATCACCCGGATGTGGCGCCGCTCATTCCAAATGCCTTAGAGGCCGGCCTCAAATCCTTGCGCGACAATGGCCGCTATCCGATCAACCATCTGGTGGTGATCAAGGACGAGCTGTTGGCGGCGAACACCGATCTCGCTGCGGACGTCTTCAACACCTTCGCCGCGGCGAAACGGCTCTATGTCGACCGCCTCAAGGCGGGCAAGATCGAAAGCCCGACCGGCGTCGACAAGGTTCATCAACGGGTGATGGACATCACGGGCGAACCGCTGCCCTACGGCATCACCCCGAACCGGCAGATCATCGAAGACCTTATTGGGCACGCGCGGACGCAGGGCATCATTACCCGCCCCGTGACCGTGGAGGACCTGTTCGCACGCGGCACCCACGCTCTTGTGGCATGACGTTGCACAGCGAATTGCACCAGCATCGACGACATCGCGCGCGGCGGTGCTCCCCCTATACTTCGAACAAGGGAGGCGCCTGACGATGAGATTGCCCGGATTTCAGCCGAGCCGTTCGAGCGCAATCAGGACTCGCCAGGCCTATGTGGTGGGGGGTGCCCGCGGACTTAAGTGCCTCCATGTATCAGCAGGCGAGGCAAGCACTCGCTTCGATCGATCAATCTCTTCGGACAATGGGTCTGTCCAAGGAGAACATCGCGCTTGTCACCGTCTATTTGGCCGACATGGTGCAAAAGGCCGAGATGAATCGCGCGGGGGATGAATGGGCCTCGCCCGAGAACCCACCGGTGAGGGCCTGCGTCGGTGGAGCCGGGGTGCCTGGTGGAGATGGTGGTCACAGCGACGACGGACGGCGGCTGAGGTTGGAGCCGCTATCCGCGTGGCTCATTCGATTACATCGAGAACCCCGCGCATCACCGGGACGCAATTACCGCCGATGAACGTGGCGGCGACCTGGCCCGCGGTCTTGTCGGCGTGCGCCAGCAATAGACTTGGCCGCCCCATGTCAAAACCTTGGCCGATCTTCAGCGCGAGCCGCAGGTCGGGCTCGCTGCGCAGCATGGCTAACAGGCCAACAAGAGCGACGTTGGCGCTGCCGGTCGCCGGATCCTCGAACACGCCGTGGAGCGGCGCGAACATGCGGGATTGTAGGTCGAGCGCTTCGTTCTCCGTTCGAACATAGAGGTGGATGCCGGTGACGCGATCGCGCGGGAAGTGCGCCGTGAAAACGTCAACGCGCGGCGCGGCCTCGGCCAGCGCGCCGCGGCGCTTGAGCTCCGCAAAGACAAAAGGCGCGCCACAGCCGGCGATGCAAGGCGCATGATTGCGCGTCTCGATGTCGGCCACAGCGATCGAGCAAGCCTCGGCCACGATGTCCGGCGGCACGTTGTCACCGACAACGAGCGCCTGCGGGGCGGCCAAACGCGCGCCGGTGATCGCGGAACCTTCTCTGAGAAGTTCGATCCGGACCAGGCCGGCCGCCTCTTCGAAAATCAGAGATTGACCGTTCAACGGCTGGCCATAGCAGCTGCCTTCCTTCGCCACCACAAACGCCGTCCCGACGTTGGGGTGGCCCGCGAACGGCATCTCGGCGCGCGGGGTGAAGATACGGACGTGGGCCGTGTGATCAGCCGCTTTCGGCGGCAATACAAAGGTCGTTTCCGCCAGGTTGAACTCGGCTGCGATCCGCTGCATCTGCTCGGTCGAGAGCCCATCGGCGTCGACGACCACGGCGAGCGGGTTGCCGCCGAATTGCCTGTCGGTGAAGACGTCGACCGTAACGAAGTTCAGCTGCATGGGATTGGTTTGCTCCTAAGGCAACGTGAAGATTAGTTGAAAGTCCGCGGTGATGAAATCTCGCACAGGAGCGCGGATGAAATGCGGTGCCCGGCCGCAAGAAAAAGCCCGCAACGGGCAGGACATATCTGGAATGCGTTCCGCCGTTCGGCAGACATTCTCGAGGACGGACGTTGTGGAATGTTAGGCGCGAGGGACTTAAAATCCCTTGCGGGAAACCCCGTGCGGGCTCGAGTCCCGCCACCCGCACCAAAGACGATAGCGATCCGCTGAGGCAGCCCGCGTCATGAAAGCGAGACGACCTTGAAAGACCAAACCCTCGTTGTTGGCGGCGGGCTTGGCGGCCTCACCACGGCGCTTGCGCTGGCGCGGTACGGGCGCTCGGTGCGCGTGCTCGAAGGCGCGCCGGCGTTCGGCGCCATCGGCTACGGCATTCAGTTCGGCCCCAACGTGTTTCATGCGCTCGCGCGTATCGGCGTCGCCGACGCGATTCTGGCAAAGGCCGATTTTCCACCCGCGCTGCTGATGTTCGATGCGCTCACCGGTCACGAGGTCACGCGGGTCCCGACCGGGCCGTCGTTGCGCGCGCGCTTCCATTATCCCTACATCGTCATCCATCGGGTCGACCTGCATAACGCCCTGCTCGATGCCTGTCGAAGCGATCCGCTCATCACGCTCGAGCCCGAGGCCATGGTGTCGCGGTTTACGGACGATGGCGACCGGGTCACGGTGACGACCGATGACGGCCGCAGTTTCCAAGGCGACTTGTTGATCGGGGCCGACGGCATTCGCTCGCGGACGCGCATGCAAATGTTCGCCGATGGGGATCCTCGGCCCAATGGGTACATGGGATTTCGCACCATCGTGCCGATGGGTGAGGTTACCGGCGACGTTCGGCGCGACATCGTTGCCTTGTGGGCCGGCCCCGGCTTCCACATGGTGCATTACCCGCTGCGTCGCGGCACGCTTTTCAATCTCGTGGCGGTGTTCCGGCGATCGGCCAACTTCGAGCGGGGCGATGCTGCGGCCTATCGCGCGGAGCTCGAGCACGCCTATCGCAACGCGCATCCCACCATGAAGGCGCTGCTGTCGATGCTCGATCTCGGCCGGCGCCAGGCGGTCGGCGATCGCGATCCGGTCCGGCATTGGCACAAGGGCCGCGTGGTCTTGCTGGGCGATGCCGCGCACCCGACCTTGCAATCGCTGGCGCAGGGCGCCTGCATGGCGATCGAGGACGGGGTGTGCCTCGCCGATTGCCTTGCCGCCGACGGCGATCACCAAAGCGCCTTCCGGCGATACGAAACCGCGCGCGGGCTGCGCACGGCGCGCGTCACCCTGGAGTCGCGCTACATCTGGGACGTCTACCACTCCGATGGGATTGATCGCGAGGTCTATTGGCAGATGCTCGGGGAACGCAACGAAGCCGACACGTTCCAGTGCCTCGCCTGGCTTTACGACGGATTTGCATTGCCGGAAGAGGCCGGCCGCGATCGGTCGGCGGCCAAGACCTCAGGCTGACTTCGCCTTCGCGCCGAGCCCGACTTCCTCGTAGCCGCCGCCCAACTCGTCCGGCCACGACACCGCCGTCTTGAACGCGGGTCGTGCCGCGAGGTTTTGGTACCACGCGTTGATGCGCGGCCGGCGCTGCTGTGACCAGAATTGGTCCGCGCCCAGCGCGGCGAGGCGGAACATATAGGGCGCGATCGAGATCTCGGCGAGGGTGAACTGGTTGCCGACGATCCACGGCCCCGGCGCGAGCGTACGTTCGAGCTGGTCGAGCAGCTCATCAATCGTCGCCCGCGCGGCGGCAAGTTCCTGCTCCGTGATCTCCCCGCGCACGGCGCGGCCATGGACATCCTGGTAGAACTTCGTGGGTCTGCGCTCGGCTTGCTTGCGCAGCTCGTCGTCGCCCCACCGGTTCCTCAGCTTCGGCAGGATGTACTTGACCATCGTCAGCTTGACGATGGCGGAGAAACCCTCATCGCAGAGATAGACGAACTCGCGCATGCGCGCTGCCCCCAGCGGATCTGCCGGCGTGAGCGCGGGTCCGGGGAAAGCCGCGTCGATGTATTCGTTGATGACCGAGCTTTCGCGGATCGGCTTGCCGTCATGCACCAGCGTGGGCACCATGCCCCTGGGGTTGATCGCGAGATATTCGGGGCGCATCTGGTCGAACTTGAAGAGGTCGATATAGCGGCTCGTCCATGCGACGCCCTTTTCCTCGAGCGCCATGCGGCACCGCACTGAGCAGACCGAGCTCCAGAAATGATAGAGTTCAACAGCCATAGCGCATCCTCCGCACGCGACGATCGGTGTCGTCCACGAGACTATGCGCGCTTACTTAGAGAACGCGTCGCTGTCGCCGGCCAGGCGGCGCGCAGTCTACTCGTGCACCTCTTTCGCCTGCGCGCTTCGCGCGCTGGCGAGCAGTGCCCCGATCAACATGATTATGAGCGCAGTCTTCATCCCATCCCCCTTCCGGCTCCCCAGCCGGACCCCAAGGTGCCGCAGCAAAGCCGCAGTCTTGCCCAGACTACCGATAATGTTGTTATCAGTATGACGATCGCTGCTGTTTCGAAGCTATTTGCACTTGTCGCCCAGGCAGATCTTCTCCAGCTCGGGAAACGGCACATAGGTCGCCCAGCTGCATTGCCCCGGACTTGCCTTGACGAACTGATTGATCTGCCCGCCGATGAAATAGATGATGCGCTCGGTGGGTTCGGAGTTGCGCTGGGTGTAGCGCACGCAGGACATGTAGCGCTGGATATTGTCGAGCGGCCGCAACACGGGCTCGGAAATCGCGGCGTCGCGGATGTTGGTGGGGTTTGCGTCGTTGTTGGTCATGAACGCAACGACCGTTTTCTTGTATTCCTTCGGGTACAGGTTCGGATCGATCTTGGGTTCATCCTTGCCGAACAAGGCCGAAGGGAGATTGTCGGTGCAGTTGGCGAGCACCGACGCCGCCAGCAGCAATGCCACTCCCGCGGTCGCAAACGCACGCGTCATCGCATGTCCCCCAACATCGGTCTGGCCGGTCGCCCCCCTTTGGCGCCGCCATGGTGCTCGGCAAACGCGCCATTCTCAAGACTTCGAAAGGTTAATAACCGATTACCGCGGCTGGTTTTCCGGGCGCAAAACGGTACCCGGAAAATATCCCGCGCCGCCCGATCCGTGCAGCCCGGTCCGGTCGTCTTATGGACACCGGCCTGGTCAACTGCCGGCCGGTTTCGGCCTGCACTGGAGAAACGGCATGGCGCAGATGGTCGTCGTTTACAAAACGCCGAGCGATGTCGATGCGTTCGATCGGCACTATTTTGGCGTGCATGTCGCGCTGGCGAAGAAGCTGCCCGGCTTGAGAAAGTACGAGGTGAGCGCCGGCCCGATCACGACGCTCGGCAGCGCCGCCGATACCCATTTCGTCGCGGTGCTCCACTTCGACAGCCTGGCGGCGATTCGGTCTGCCTTCGCTTCGCCGGAGGGGCAGGCGTGCGCGGCCGACCGACGTAAGCTCGCGACCGACGAAGGCTTCCAGACGTTCCTGTTCGACAGCAAGGAGGTGTGAAATACAGCGAACTAATGTTTATCGCCGTCATTTCGCAACTCTCGTTCCGCGTTGCAAGGAAATTGCTTGTATTCGCGCGTTGTGATGACCATTTGAGTGTTCGGAATCTACAAAGCTATCGAATTGCCGAAGAGCTAACGCGGCAACCGTGATTCGGAGCGAGAGAGATTGACGTGGCAGATTCGTGCAGGAAGACGTACAGGCAGCATCGGCCCTTGCACGAACTCGAAAGGACGTTCTGACCTGTGATGGAGAGGTTCCCGAAAAGCCGCATCGAGATCGAGCGCCTTGTGCTCCACGAACTACAAACGTCCGAGAATTGCGAAGGGGCACATGGTATTTCCGTCGTCGATTGGAGCGATGTATACAGCGGCGCGAATTGGACGGTGGCAGCCTACAATTGCGGAACATCCAGCGAATATGACTGTGAGCGGGCTCTGCAGCTCATCGTGCCCCAACTCCAGGGTTTCTACGAGCTTGTGCAAAAGCACTGACGACGGATGCTGATGCTGGAGCGTCGATTTTTTTGGTCGAACGTTCCTTGCGGGCAACGGCGTCCAACGTCTCTTTGCGCCGGCGAACGCTATCAGCTGCCCGCCTCATCAATGATCTAGGAAACTTCTGAGTACCCTTGAGCGGCTCGGGTGCCTCAGCTTCCTGAGCGCCTTGGCTTCGATTTGGCGAATGCGCTCGCGCGTCACTGAGAACTTCAGGCCGACTTCCTCCAGCGTGTGGCTCTTGTTCATGCCGATGCCGAAACGCATCCGCAGAATGCGTTCCTCGCGCGGCGTGACGGAAGCGAGCACGCGGGTCGTGGTGTCGCGCAGGTTCGACTGGATAGCGGCGTCGATCGGCAGGATTGCGTTCTTGTCCTCGATAAAATCGCCGAGGTGGGAGTCCTCCTCGTCACCAATGGGCGTTTCGAGTGAAAGCGGCTCCTTGGCGATTTTCAGAACCTTTTGCACTTTCTCCAAAGGCATGCCGAGTTTCTCGGCCAGCTCCGCGGGTGAAGGCTCGCGGCCGATCTCTTTGAGCAGCTGCCGGCTCGTGCGTGTGACCTGAAAGATTGCTTCGATCATATGAACGGGGATGCGGATGGTGCGCGCCTGGTCGGCGATCGATCGCGAGATTGCCTGGCGGATCCACCAGGTGCCGTAGGTCGAGAATTTGTACCCGCGGCGGTACTCGAACTTGTCGACCGCTTTCATCAGACCGATATTGCCTTCCTGGATCAGGTCGAGGAACTGCAGACCGCGGTTGGTGTACTTCTTGGCGATCGAGATCACGAGGCGCAGGTTCGCCTCCACCATCTCTTTCTTGGCCTGGCGCGCCTCGCGATCGCCCTTCTGCACCATGTGCACGATTTTGCGGAATTCACCGATCTCGAGCCCGGTCTCACCGGCGAGCACCTGAATCTCCTGACGATGCTGGATGACCTTGTCCTTTTCCTTGGCGAGGAGGCTCTTCCAGCCCTTGGCCGATAGATGCGCCACCCGGTTGAGCCAACGCGGGTCGAGTTCGGAGCCCTGATAATTCTTGAGAAAATCCTCGCGCGAGACGCCGTGGCTCTCGGCGAGCCGCATCAGGCGGCCCTCATAGCCGACAAGGCGCTTGTTGATCCCATAGAGCTGCTCAACCAGTGCGTTGATGCGCGCCTGATTAAGCCGCAACGACCTTACCTCGGCGACGATGTCGCGCTTGAGCTTGTTGTAGCGGCGCTCCTGCGCGGGCGAGAGCGAGCCGTTGCGTAGCTGGTTCTGGATGTCCTTGCCCTGCAGACGGCTCAGCCGCTTGTAGGCATCGGCAATGTTGTCGAAGGTCTCGACCACCTTGGGCTTGAGCTCGGCCTCGATGGCGGCGAGCGAGGGGGAATTCTCCACGTCGTCGTCGGAATCGGCTTCGTCCGGAGGTGTCTCGCCGTCCTCGCGTTCCTCGCCGTCAGCGCGCTCGGACGCCGGCTCAACCACGCTTGTTGGCGAGGCCGGCGCCTGCTCCAGCGCAGCCGCAGCTGGTGTCGCTTCGGGCGCCGGCGCGGCTAATTGTCCATCGGAGCTGCCAGCCGCGGGCATGGCCTTGGCGTGGGGACCATCATAGGTCGCTTCGAGGTCGATGATGTCGCACAAGAACACCTTCCCCTCGTTGAGCTCATCGCGCCAGATGATGATGGCCTGGAACGTCAGCGGGCTCTCGCACAGGCCCGCGATCATCGCCTCATGACCGGCCTCGATGCGCTTGGCCATGGCGATCTCGCCCTGGCGCGACAGCAGCTCCATCGAGCCCATCTCGCGCAGGTACATCCGAACGGGATCGTCGATGCGCTGGGCAGGCTCCTTGGCTTCGGATTTGACCGGAACCTTTTGCTGAACCTCGACCAACCGGCCGCCCTCATCCTCGGCTTCCTCGTCGGCCGGCTCGGGCTGCTCCTCGGTGTCGTCGCTCGCGTCCTCGGTCTCGACGACGTTCACGCCCATCTCGCTGAACATGGCAAGGACGTCCTCGATCTGCTCGGAATTGACCTCCGCGGAGGTCAGGACCGAATTGATCTGCTCATGGGTGACGTAGCCGCGCTTCTTGGCGGAGCGGAAGAGCTTCTTGACGGACATGTCCGATAGGTCGAGCAGTGGGGTGTCCGACACGGTCTCAAGGTTTTCCTTCTCGACCGTCGCTTCTTTGCGCGGCATCACCTCGGTCTTGCTTGCCATGAGACTCCACAGCCGGCGCGGAGCGTGCACCCGATCGCGAATCCGGAGCATAGCCGATAGCCTAAACGGACCGCCGCGCCTACTTAATACTTCATCCGCAGCAGGGTCTTTTGTGGTTTTGGCGGCAAACCCGCCTTTAACGGGCTTCGATGCGATGTACGGGGCGTGAACGCACTGGCGGTGTTCTTTCGCAATCATTTCGTACTGGGCGATCAGGTTTGATAACCTGCGCCGCGCACACCCTACGCCAAGAAGTCCGGCCCCACTGTCTTCTCCAGCACGCCGTTCTTGGCGAGATAATCCGCGGCCTTGAGCAGTGCCTCGCGTCCGGCCGGGTTGTCCATCGCGGTCGGCTTGAACACCAGCCGTTTGGAGGTGAAGGCCGCGAGCAACGCCGCCTGCGACACCTTCATTTTGTCGGCCGAGAGTTTCGCGGCCTCGTCCGGGTTCGCCATCACGCCGCGCACGCAATCGTCGAACGCAGCGGCGAGCTTCTTGGACACGCCGGGGCTGCGCTTCTCCGCCTCGTTGCGCAGCGCGATCCCGAAGTAGGGCAGCGCGATGCCGGCATTCTTCTTGATGTCGTCGCCCACGTTGTAGATCGTGGTCAATTTCGGCTCGCGTTCCATGCCGACGCTGACGTTGGGCTCCCAGGTGAGCCCGCCCTCGGTTGAGCCGCCGAGCACCATCGCCACTGCGCCGGCCGGGCTTTCCGTGTTCTGCACCTTGTAGTCCTTGTCGGCTTGCATCTTGTGGAACGCGGAGAGCGCGTGCTTGGTCACCCGGAACGCACCGGACGAGAGCGTCGCTGCCAGGGTCTTGCCGCGCAGGTCGTCGACCGTCTTGGGGCCGCCCTGCATCGCCACGACGTAGAGCATGTCGTAGTCGGTCACCGTGCTGATCAGCTTCAGCGGCACGCCGGCGAGGAAGCGCGAGGCCCAGGTGTCCCAGGCGCCGATGCCGAGCTCGAACGTGCCGGCGGTGAAGTCGTTGTAGTAATTGGTGACCGAGACGTACGAGTTGATGACGTCGATGTTGACGCCGTGCTTGAGGTCGAAGCGCTTGGCCGCCATGTATTCGTTGAGGATCACGTTGAAGCCGGTCGCGAGCGTCACATAGGTGACGCGCGGCATCGCGGCCTGGCCGAGCAGGATCGAAGGTTTCGCAGCGGCGGCCGTCGCGGCCAGTGCGCCTGCGCTCCTAAGCGCGCCGCGGCGCGAAATTGACTGAGTCATGACAGTCCCTCCGGATTCTTTGTTGGAGCATGATCTTATCCGAAAACCGGCGTCCACTTTTCGGATCATGCCCTAGCGTACGATCGCTTCATCGCGCCAGCGCAGCAGATGTCGCTCCAACAGCCCGACGGTCCCCTGCGCGGCAAGATTGATGGCGATCAGCAGGACGGTCCAGGCGATTACCGATTCCATGTGGAACGTCGCTTGGGCGAGCCCCATTTGCGCCCCGATGCCGATCGCCGAGCCGATCAGCTCGGCGAAGATCAGCATGCGCATGGCGTAGCCGACCGTCGATTTGGTGGTCATCAGCACATAGGGAACGATGTGCGGCACGATCAGATAGCGCAGCACCTGCCACCGGCTCGGCCGGAAGCTCTCGCACATCTCCAGCCATTCCTTCGGCATGGCGCGAATGCCGTCGTGAATGTTCAGCGCATAGATCGGCACCACGATGACGACCAGGATGAAGAACATCCGCAGTTCCGGGTTTCTGAACCAGAACACCGCCATCAGCATCCACGACAGCGCCGGAATGCCGGTGTCGATATAGACGAGCGCGCGCAGATAGGGCCGAACCGACGGAATGGTGCCGGTGATGATGCCGATTGCGGTGCCGATCGCGATCGACACCAGGAGGCTGATGATCAGGCGCAGGATGGTGATCAGGATCTGGTCGTAGGTGGTGATGAGGCTTTCGAACAGCGAGCGTACGACCGAGACAGGCGAGGGCAGGATATAGGCCGGAATGAACGCCGAGCCGATCTGCATCAGCACGACGATGACCGCGATCACGACGACGGTGGCGAACTGGTCGCTCGCGAGCCAGGAGCCGCGCTCGGCAGACACTTTGGCGGGCTGCCCGGCGCCGAGAGGCAGGCCGGCGGCGATCTTGCGTGGCTCGTGAAACTCGGCGGTCATTCTCTCCCTCGGTCGGCCGGAGTTCCGTGCATCGCGCCGTCCGCCGTCTTTTATGGTTGGGCGCACTCTGCGCCATCCGCCGATAAATACCAATTGCGATTTCGATATTCCAAATTGCGTTTTATTATCCGGTCGCCGGACAGCCGGCGAAGGAGCGGCGCGATGCGCAAGGCCAAGCCAAAAACGGCCCCGACCCGCCGGGTGCTCGAGAGTTTCGATGAATTCGGCGGCGACAAGCAGTTCGCGACAACTCTGGCGCGCGGTCTCGAAATTTTGCGCTGTTTTGCGCCGGAAGGCCCGGTGCTTGGCAACAAGGACCTGGCCGAGCGCACCGGCCTGCCGAAACCGACGGTGTCGCGCTTCACCTACACGCTCTCGCGGCTCGGCTATCTCAAGGCTGACCACATCTCGTCCAAATATCAGCTCGGCGCCGCCGTGCTGGCGCTGGCGCACCCGCTGCTCGCGACCATGACGCTGCGGCAGGTCGCGCGGCCGGCGATGAAGGAACTCGCCGACTACGCCGGCGGATCGGTGTCGATGGGCGTGCGCGACCGGCTCAACATCGTCTACGTCGAGACCAGCCGGTCGAGCTCGATGTTCTCGCGCCAGCTTTCCGATATCGGTCTCTCGCAGCCGATCGCCGCCACCGCCATCGGCCGCGCCTATCTCGCGGCCTGTACGCCCCCCGAGCGGGAGGCGATCTTGAACGAAATCCGCGTCAAAACGCCGGACATCTACGAGCGCCACCACAAGAAGGTGATGCAGAGCTTGGGCGAGTTCGAGCGGCTCGGGTTCTGCATGTCGTGGGGCGATCTGCGGCGCGACGTCTACGCGGTCGGCGTGCCGTTGCGGCTCCTCTCGACCGGCGAGATCGTCGTGTTCAACTGCGCGATGCTGGCGTTGCTGGTGAAGCCGGCGCAGATCCGCACCGACATCGGGCCGCGGCTCGCCGCCATGGTGCGCGGGCTCGCGGCGATATAGCAAAACGCAGTTTGGAATATCGAAATCTCGCTTGCAGCCGGACGCCCAGCGCGCGCAGTGTGAGGATGTGGCATTGCCCAGCCTCCGTCATGCCCGCGACAAGCGCGGGCATGACGGCGGAGTTTGTTGCTCAGTCCGATTAAAGAAACCGCTCTCCAAGAGCCGGGGCGCAGGAGGAGACATGCAGACCGGGACCGCCCCCGCTGAGATCGCGCTCGCGAATGTGACGCGGCAATTCGGCAATTCGGTCGCGGTGCAGGACCTGTCGTTTGAGGTCGGCACATCGGAAATCGTCGCGCTGCTCGGCCGCACCGGCGCCGGCAAGAGCACGGCGATGAACCTGATCATGGGAAATCTCAAGGCCACGAGCGGCAGCGTCCGCGTGGCCGGGTTCGACCCCTATGAAGAGTTCGATCGCCTGCGCGGCACGCTCGCGGTGAGCTTTCAGACCGACCGGCTACTGCCGTGGCGCACAGCGGTCGAAAACATCGAGCTCGGCTTACAAATTCTCCGCGTCGACAAGGCCGACGGGCGCCGGCGCGCGAGTGAATGGCTGACCCGCGTCAAGATGGCCGGCGCGGACGACAAGTATCCGCACGAACTGTCGGGCGGCATGCGCCAGCGCGTGTCGCTGGCGCGCGCGCTCGCGGTCGATCCGAAGATCCTGCTGCTCGATGAATCGTTCAGCCAGCTCGACCATGTCACGTCGAAAACGCTACGGCGCGACGTCTCGGATCTGGTGCGCACGCTCTGCAAGACCTGCCTCCTGATCACGCACCGCATCGACGACGCGCTGGAGATGGCCGACCGCGTCCTGGTGCTGGCGTCGCCAGCGCGCGTGATCCTGGAGCTTGCGCCGACCGCCGCCGACCGCGCCTCGCCAGCCGCGCTCAAGGCGCTGCACGACAAGGTCGCCGCCGCGATGGGCGAAGACGAGGCAACCACCCACTAGAGCGGGATGACTTTTCTTCGAAATCGTCATCCCGCTCTAGCTTGTTTTTTGGAGCATGATCTTTTCCGAAAACCGGTATCCACTTTTCGGGATCATGCTCTAAGCACGAACGGAGCGGACCATGCTGCGCGCTGCCGACAATGAACTGTTGACCGGAACGGACGCCGGAACCGGGATGGGCGAACTGTTCCGCCGCTTCTGGATTCCGGCGCTGCTCTCCCAGGAGCTGCCCGCGCCCGATTGTCCGCCGGTGCGCGTGCGGATCATGGGCGAGCACCTGCTGGCGTTTCGCGACACCCAGGGCCGCGTCGGTCTGATCGAGCCGCAATGCGCGCATCGCCGCGCCAACCTGTTCTGGGGCCGCAACGAGCAGGGCGGCATCCGCTGCGCGTTCCACGGCTGGAAGTACGACGTCGACGGCCACTGCCTGGAGATGCCGACGGTTCCGCAGGACAAGGCGTACGAAAAGCAGCGCGCGGAGTTCAGCCTGAAGTCCTATCCGACGCGCGAGGCGGGCGGCTTCATCTGGGCCTACATGGGTCCGCCCAAGCTCAAGCCAGAGCTGCCGCGGTTCGAGTTCATGACATTGCCGCCGGCGCACACCTTTGTGTCCAAGAAGCTGCAGCAATGCAACTGGGCGCAGGCCTGCGAGGGCGCGCTCGATACCGCGCACTTCTCGTTTCTCCACATGTCGGTCGGCGACGACGAGGACGAGTTGATGATGAAGGTCATGCATCAATCGGAGGCGGCGGCGAGCGGCGACAAGAATCGCGTACGCTGGATGAAGAAGGACGGCATGCCGCGCTTCACGGTGACGGAACACGACGCCGGCCTGCTGATGGGCGCGGCACGCACTGCCGACAACGGCGATCTCTACTGGCGCATCAGCCAGTTCATGCTGCCGAGCCACGCGCTGGCGCCGAGTGCGTTCCCCGGCGAGAACTACCACGGTCAGACCTTCGTCCCGATCACCGACGAGCTGTGCTGGATCTACTGCTACACCTGGAATCCGGAGCGTCCGCTGACCAACTCCGAGCGCGAGCGGTTCAGCAAGGGCCACACCGTGCACGCCAACGTCGACAAGAACTGGGTGCCGATCCGCAACCGTGACAACGACTACCTGATCGATCGGGAGGACCAGAAACATCGCACCTACACCGGGATTGCGGGCGTGTCCGAGCAGGACGCCTGCATCCAGGACAGCCAGGGCTTCATCGCCGACCGCGCGCGCGAAAATCTCGGCCCGACCGACATCGGCATCGTGCGGTTCCGCCGCGCGATCCTCGACGCCGCGAAAAATCTCGCCAAAGGCAAGGAGCCGAAGGCGGTGAAGAGGCCGGAGAGCTACAGGCTGCGCGCCGGCGGCACGGTGGCGCATTCCTCCAAGCCATTGGCCGAAGTCATGGTAGCGCGCTTCGGCGACCCGGTCGGTTTGGTGCACGAGAGCGCGCATTGATGGAATCAAAATCGGTTGCAATGAAGCAGGCGCTGCGTGACGGGCGCCAATTGTTCGGCACGTTCTGCTGCCTGCCGACGTTTCACACCATTGAGGTGATGGCGTCGTCCGGTTTCGACTTCATGGTGTTCGACGCCGAGCACGCGCCGACCAACCCGGCGCTGATTCATCTGCAGCTCGCCGCACTCGCCGCCTGCAAGACGGCGGCGGTGGTGCGCATCGCGGCGCAGGATCCCGTCCTGGTGAAGTCCTATCTCGATCTCGGCGCCGATGCCCTGATGGTGCCAACGGTCGAGAGCGCCGAGCAGGCGAGGGAGGTGGTGCGCATGATGCGCTATCCGCCGGCGGGCATTCGCGGCGTCGGCGGCAGCATGCGCGCCACCGACTATTTCCGAAATGCCGCCGGCTACTATGCGTCGGCCAACGCCAACGTGTGCCTGATGGCGCAGATCGAAACGCCGAAAGGCCTTGCCGATCTCGATGGGATCGCCGCGGTCGACGGCGTCGACGTCATTTTCTTCGGCCCGAACGATTTCGCCGCCAACTCGGGCTTGCTCGGCCAGCCCGGCCACCCGGACGTGATGGCCAAGATGGAAGCCGGCATGCGGCGCATGAAGGAGCTCGGCAAAGTTTCCGGCATCCTGTGCGGGGAGGCGCAGGTCGACCGCTACATGAAGGCCGGCACGCAGGTGATCTCGGTCGGCTCCGAGGTCGGCCTCCTGGTCGGCGCCGCCGACGGGCTGGTGAAGCGCCTCAACGCGATGCCGCGCTGACGATGGCGCACAATCTCAGCCGCGAGGCCGCGCGCGCGATCGAATGGGATTGCACGCAGGTGCTGACGCGCTTCTTCAACGCGTTCGACCAGTGGCGTTACGACGACATGGCGGCGATGTTTGCGCCCGACGGGGTCTGGCATCGCGCCGGCAAACCGCTCAAGGGCGCGGCGATTCTCGAGGCGCTGAACGCGCGCTCGCGCACGCAGACCGTTCGCCACGTCGTCACCAACATCGAGGTCAATGTTGCGGACGCCTCGCGCGCGGACTTTATTCTCTACGT
>CAWFLX010000049.1:0-13106 GCA_963816775.1 uncultured Alphaproteobacteria bacterium | reverse complement strand
TGATAACCTGCGACGTTGTAGATCGTGGTCAATTTCGGCTCGCGCTCCATGCCGACGCTGACGTTCGGCTCCCAGACCGTTCGCCACACCCTCACCAACATCCAGGTTGATGTCGCGGACGCTTCGAGCGCCGACTTTATTCTCTATGTCACGGCCTACATGCACGACAGCGGGACCAAGGCGACGAAGCCGCCGAAAATCACGTCCCCCTATCTTCTGCTGGTCGTGCCCGGGACGCTCGTGAAGCTCGGCGATGACTGGAAGATCGCCAGCATGAGCATGAACCGCGAGTTCGAGTTTTGAGCCGGCTCAATGAATCTCATCCATGCGCGAGAACGCGTCGCGCAGGTCGTTGACCGAAAATCCCGGCTTGCGGGCGGCATCGAGCAGCACCTTCTCGCGCCGGGCCAGCAGCGCCGCCGCCTCAAGCACCTTGGCGACGCTTGCGTGCGGAATGACGACCGCGCCGTGCCGGTCGGCGTGCACCAGGTCGTTGGCCGCGACGATCATGCCGGCGATGCTCACGGTGCCGCCGATTTCGACTACGTCGACATGCGCGTGCGAGGGCATCACCGAACCGGCAAGCACAAAGAAACCGGGCGCCCAGGCGTCGATGTCGCGCACCGAACCGTCGGTCACCACGCCGGCGCAGCCCAGCGCCTTGTGGACATTGGATTGGACCTCGCCCCAAAACGCGCCAAAACCGCGGTCGGGCCCGTCGACATCCTGCATCACCACAATGCTCGGCAGCGGCGCCTCGGCGACGTGTGCATAATATTTGAGACGAAGCTCGCGCGCCTCGTCGCGGCTCTTCCGGCTCGGCTCGCGCGCGCGGATCGTGGCGGTGCGCGCATAGCCGACGACCGGCTTGGCGCCGGGGAGCGGCGCGAGCAGCGGCCGGCGGTTGAAGCCGAACGCACGGCGCTCGGGCGCGGCGATTTCCAGCGCATTGCAGATCGTCGGCGTGTCGAAGGCGCAAAGCGCGTCGAGATCAGCGCTCGCAAGTGCGGTCGCCATGGGCAGAACTCCGGCATTGTTGAACGGCGGCAGCAATGTCCATCAGCCGCACCCCTGGCGCAAGCTGAAGCTGTTTCGGTCAGACCGACCCACCAACTCCGACGGACCTGAATCTTGCTTCAATAAGATCGAAGGTCCCATCGTTGTCGTGGCCCAGCCGAGGGCGTATACGGCGCCGATGAGCGATGAGCCCGCCGCCGGAGCGCCGCCGGCCCCCGCGGCCGATCCGAATGCCGACTGCCCGCACTGCCTCAAGCCGCGGACGCTCTGCGTGTGCGAGGGGATTGCGCCAATCGACAACAAAATCGCGCTGCTGATCCTGCAGCATCCGCAGGAGCAGGATCGCGAGCTCGGCACCGCGCGCCTCACGACGCTGCATTTTTCCAACGCGCTGCTCAAGATCGGCCTGTCCTGGCCGAGCCTCACGCGCATTCTCGACCGTCCGGCGGATCCGCGGCGCTGGGCGATCCTATATCTCGGTTCGGTCAAGGCAGCTGCAGTCCTGCCGGATCGCGAGATCGTGGTCGTCAACCGGAAGGGCACCGCGGTCGATCATCAGGATGCGGCATTGCGCGAGATCGAAGGCATTATTCTCCTCGACGGCACCTGGAGCCAGGCCAAGGCGCTGTGGTGGCGCAACGGCTGGATGCTCAAGTGCACGCGCGTCGTGCTCGGGCCCAAACGCCGCTCGCGCTACGGTCAGCTGCGGCGCGAGCCGCGCAGCGATGGCCTCTCAACGCTCGAGGCTGCCGCGATGCTGCTGGCGCGCCTCGAGGGGAAGCCTGAGATCGAAACCACGCTGATCGCGAGCTTTGAGCGGCTGCTCGCGCGCTATCGCGAGATGCATCCGGCTTCCGGCGCGAGGCACAGGCGGTGAGGGCGGGGGGACCAACGCCTTGCTGGCGCGCTCAATCTCCACCATCATCGCCACACGGGCGCGCTCGTAGCGGGATAGGTTCCGATGAAGTCGATCAGACGTGTCTTCGAGAACACGGGCGGGCTCTCGCGGCGCGGCTTTCTGTGGACGGGCGGCGCTGCCACGGCGTTCCTGGCGCCGGCCCTCGCGGGGCTCGCCGTCGCGCAGAATAAAAACGACGGCGGCAGCATGGACATGCAAGGCCACACCGGCCGCGGGGTCCCACGCGCGCCCTACGACAAGAACGCGGCGTTGATCGAGCCGGAGGTGCGCCGCTCAGCGAACGGCGAGCTGCGCACCAACCTGCGCGTTGGCTACACCTATAAGGACATCGGCGGCTATCGCCTGTCGCTGCGCTCCTACGAAGGAACGATCCCGGGCCCGACCTTGCGCGTCAAGCCCGGCGACGTGCTGCGCATGCGCCTCACCAACGCCCTGCCGCCCAACCCGGACCCGACGCCGGTCGACATGTCGCTGCCGCACCACTTCAACACCACCAACCTCCACTTCCACGGCGGGCACGTCAGCCCGGACGGAATCGCCGACAACGTCTTTCGCTCGATGGAGCCGGGGCAGAGCTACGACATCGAGATCGCGATCCCCAAGGATCATCCCAGCGGCACCTATTGGTACCATCCGCACCACCACGGCAGCGCCGACGTCCAGATGACGAGCGGCATGGCCGGCGCGCTGATCGTCGAAGGCGATTTCGACGACGTACCGGAGATCGCCGCCGCCGCCGAGCGTGTGCTCATGCTCAACGAGGTGCTGTTCGACTACCGCGGCACAATTGAAACCTATGACACGGTCTGGCCGGAAGCGGTGCCGCGCTTCCTCTCCGTCAATGGGCAGCGCGTGCCGATCATTCGCATGCGTCCGGGCGAGGTGCAACGCTGGCGGATCATTCACGCCGGCCACGAGAACGACCTCAACGTCGCGCTCGAGAAACATCCGCTGCACGCAATTGCGTACGACGGCATCCGCCGCTCGCAGATCGACCGGCTCGACAATGTGCTGATGGTGCCCGGTCAGCGCGTCGACGTCCTGGTCAAGGCGGGCGCGCCCGGCACCTACGCGCTCGCGGCGATCCCCTACGATCAGGGCTATCCCTCGCCGGTCGGACCGCTGGCGCGCGTCATCGTCGAGGGCGAGCCGCTCGAGATGCGGCTGCCGACCGCGCTGAAGCCAGGGCCGCACGCGGCCATTCGCGATGCGGAAATCACCAACAAGCGGCGCCTGACGCTGTCTCTCGATCAACCCGAGTATCCGCCGGCCGGCAACTACCAGGAATTCACGTACTTCATCTGCGGCGTGCGGTTCGACCCCAACCGGGTCGATCAGCGCATTCCGCTTGGGGCGGTGGAGGAATGGCTCGTCGTCAACGAGGATGCGGAGAACGACCATATCTTCCACGTCCACACCAATCCGTTCCAAATGATCGCGGTCAACGGCGAGAAACTCGCGGTGCAGGATTGGCGCGACACGGTGGTAGTGCCGCGCGGCGGCAGCATCACGTTGCGCTCGCGCTTCCTCGACTTCACCGGCCGCTTCGTGCTCCACTGCCACATGATGAATCACGAGGAACTTGGAATGATGCAGGTGGTGGAGGTGTATAAGGCGTAAGCGCAATGCGTGCGCCGCGCCGCATTCAGGGGGGTGCCATGAAGACGTGTTCGCTGACGGCTGCCGCCGCGATGCTGGGACTGGTCTTCGTCGCGTCGCCGGTCGCCACCGCGCAGGCGACCGAACTCCAGATCCTGGCGGGTGGCGGCATGACCGCCGCGCTGCGAGAGCTTGGCGCGCAATTCGAAAGCACGTCCGGCCATAAGCTGGTGTTTCGTTTCGGTACCACGCCCGAACTGATCAAGATGGCCACGGCCGGCGCCCTGTTCGACCTCGGTGTCGTTCCGCGCGAGTTTTTCGAGGACGCAGGCGCCAAGGCGCAGTTCGTGCCTGGGCCCGGGACTAATGTCGCGCGCGTCGGTTTTGGTGTCGCGGTTCGCTCGGGAGCAACCAAACCCGACATCGGCACGCCCGATGCGCTCAAAGAGACACTGCTCAAGGCGCAATCGGTCGCCTTCGTGCCGGAGAGCGCGGCCGGCGCCCAGGTGTTGCGGGCGTTCGAGCGCCTCGGCATCAGCGAAGCGATGAAAGCCAAGACCAAGGCGCAGACCGGACCGGCGCAGATCGTTCACGCAGTCGCCAAAGGCGATGCCGAGCTCGGGGTGTTTCTGATCAGCGTGCTGACGGCGCCCGGTCTGGACCTGGTCGGTCCATTCCCGCCCGACCTGCAAGAGGAACTGGTCTATACGGCCGCGGTTGCCGCGAACACCAAACAAACTGAAGCCGCCAAGGCGTTCATCGCCTTTCTGATGACCCCCGCCGCCGCCGCGGTGCTCAAGGCCAAGGGGATGAGTCCGGGTTAGCTCATGCCCGCGCGGCGGAACGCTTCCAAATAGTGCTCGCGCTCGCCGTCGTGCTGGATCGGCATCTCGCGCGCGATCCAGGCGAGCGAAATGTTGGGCTGCGCGCGGCGAAGCTCCTGTAACGCGACCTTGGCGACGTCGTCCTGCCCGGCCATGGCCGCGGCGGCCGTCAGCACGCGGTGGGCGCCGACGAAATCGCCGCGCTGGCGAAGGCCCTCGCGCGCGAGCCGCATCGCTTCGTGATAGTCGCGTGCGATAAAATGCACATAGGCCGCAATGCCGTAATAGACCGCCGAGAACGGGTCGCGTGGGCTCAGCCGCAGGGCGCGTTGCGCGGCCGCGATGGCGTCTTCACCACGCCCGCAATAGGACAGCGCCAGGCCGTAGTAGCCCTGGGCGAGCGAGAAGTTGGGGTTGAGCTTGAGCGCCAGCTCGAACTCGGCGAGCGAATCGTCAAAGCGCCGCGTGAACAAATAGACACAGCCCAACGCGCAGTGCGCCCAAGGATCCTCGCCGTCGGCAAGGATCGCCGCCAGCGCGGCGCGCTCGGCGCTCGGCGCTGCCGTCGCCATATCCTCCCAGCCCATGTGGGCGGAAAACGTGTGGCTGGTGGCCAGAAGCCCAAGCGCCTGGCCGTAGTTCGGATCGATGGCGATCGCCTTCTCGAGCAGGGCCTGCGCCACCACGTTGTCCTGGCGTGTCACCCGCCAGTAGTGCGACAGCGCCCGCATCACCAGGTCCCAGGCGTCCATGTTGTCCGGCTGCTTGCGCCGTGCGCGAAAATTTTCCGCCGCATAGAGCTTGGGTTCGATCGCGGCGACGATTGACTCGGTGATCTCGTCCTGCACCGCGAACACGTCGGCGAGGTCGCGGTCGTAGCGCTCCGCCCAGATGTGGCTGCCGGTGGTCACGTCGTTGAGCTGCGCCGTGATGCGCACGCGCTCGCCGCTCTTGCGTACGCTGCCTTCGACCACATAACCGACGCCGAGCTCGCCGGCGACCTGCTTCATGGGGGCGGCCTTGCCCTTGTAGACAAACGACGAGTTGCGCGCGATCACGAAGAACCATCGCAGCTTGGACAGCGCCGTGATGATGTCCTCGCTGATGCCGTCGGAGAAATACTCCTGCTCCGGATCGCCGCTCATGTTGGTGAATGGAAGCACCGCGATGGCGGGACGATCCGGCAGCGGCAGCGCCGGGCGCCCTTGCTGGTGGATGTCGTCCGGCGCCGTGCCGGAGGGAGGCGCCGGCTCGGCGCCGTTTTGTTGCGTGCGCACCGCGCCGACGAAGCGCAGCCCCTTGCGCGCGATGGTGCGGATCAGCCTCTGGTCTTCGCCACTGTCGCCGATCGCTTTGCGGGCGGCGTTGATGCGGCTGCTCAGGGTTGAATCCGAAACGATGCGACCGCCCCAGACCGACGCGATGAGATCGTCTTTGCTGACAACGCGGTCGCGGTTCTCGACCAGATAGATCAGCAGGTCGAATACCTGCGGCTCGACCGCAATTGGCTCAGAACCGCGGCGCAGCTCCCGCAGGTCCGTGTCAAGCGTATGATCAGCAAAGAGAAATTGCACGGTTGTCGCCCCAAGCGGCGTAGGCCGCCCTCAAGGAATAATCAAGCTCATCTCAAGAACAAATCAAGCGCCGGACAAAGTCATTCGGTCGCACCTTGGGCATTGTCCGCGCGCCGATCGCGGGTCGCGCGATCGCATTGCATTGGAGCTGACCGTGACCCGAGCGCCGGCAAAGAGCCACGACATCCGCCGCCATCCGAATGGATGCATCGACGTCGATTTCTATCGCACGCGCGCGACCGCGCTGCGCGGCCAGGCGAAGCGAGACGCCGCAACGCTGAAGGCAGCCAGTGTGGTCGTTCTGGCGGCGGCCGGCGTGTTCGCCGTGGCCATCCTGGTTGCGGCCGTGCCTGCGCCTGCGCCGACGAACCAATCGAGGGTAGCGCAGAGTCGCGCTTACCAGCTCGGCGATTGGCGAGCGCTCGGAAACGACCGGAGATTTGCAGCCCGAGCTCACGCGACTTGGGAAGCGAAGCCATAACCGCAACACCTGGAACACAAGGTAGATCCCATGAGCCGGCTCATTTCCTTCCTCTATGGACTCGCCTCCTACGCCATCTTCTTCGTCACCTTCCTCTACGCCATCGGCTTCGTCTGCGGCCTGGTGGTCCCAAAGACCATCGATACCGGCGCGGTCGTCCCGACGGCGGAAGCGCTGATCGTCAACCTGCTGCTGATGTCGGTCTTCGCCATTCAGCACAGCGTGATGGCGCGCAAGCAGTTCAAGCAATGGTGGACGCAGTTCGTCCCGGCGCCGATCGAGCGCAGCACCTACGTGCTGTTCACGAGCCTTGCGCTGATCCTGCTGTTCTGGCAATGGCGTCCGATGCCGACGCCGGTGTGGCAAATCGGCGACGCTTCCGTCGCCATGGCAGTCACCGCGCTGTCGCTCGTCGGCTGGCTGGTCGTGCTGACCAGCACATTCCTGATCAATCACTTCGAGCTGTTCGGGCTGCAACAAGTCGTCAACAATCTTGCCGGCCGCTCGGCGGCGGCGCCGCGCTTTCGCACCCCGCTCTATTATAAGTTCGTGCGGCATCCGATTTATCTCGGTTTCATCATCGCATTCTGGGCGGCGCCGACGATGACGGTTGGACGCCTGCTGTTCGCGGCGGTCACCACGGCCTACATTTTTGTCGGCATCTTTCTGGAAGAGCGCGACCTGGTTGACCTGTTCGGCGACGAGTACCGCCGCTACCGGGAACGCGTCTCGATGCTGGTGCCGTGGCGAAAGTCAGCCTGATCGACTATTTCAGCCCCGCAGCGGCGCCGCGTCCTCCGATCGAGGGACGCGGCGCGGTGAGCGACTGGTAAAAAGCAACGCCCAAAGTCCGCCTGGGTTTGCCGGCGGACAGGCGAGTTAACGCGGAAGGAATATCATGGGTCACGTCGGACAATGCTTTTGCGGTGCAGTCAAACTGGAAGTCACCGGGTCACCGGAGGGCATGGGCTATTGCCACTGCAATTCCTGCCGCGCCTGGTCGGGCGGGCCGGTGAACGCGTTCACGCTCTGGAGGCCGGGCGCGGTGCGAATCACCTCGGGGGCCGAACACGTTGCAACCTTCCAGAAGACCAAGCTCAGCCAGCGCCAGTATTGCGCGAAATGCGGCGGGCACCTGATGACCAATCATCCGCCGCTGGGGCTTGTCGACGTGTTCGCCGCAACGCTCCCGTCGCTCAAATTCGTTCCCGGCGTTCACGTCAACTATGCCGAAACGGTGCTGCCGATGCGCGACGGCCTGCCCAAGCTGAAGGATTTTCCGGCGGAGCTCGGCGGCTCCGGCGTCGCGATCGCGGAGTAGTAGCAACGGAAATCAGCGTCATGCCCGCGTTAGTCGGGGTCTTCGTGCGCAAGCGCGCGGGGTGCCCCGTCGCGGGCATGACGGAACTGTGAGCGGATCGGAGCGAATCAGCTTGTGGCGCTCAGGCCGTTTCGCCATTCGCGCGGCGTCATGTCGAAGTGGGCGCGAAACGCCTTGTTGAAGTGCGAGAGATCGTTGAAGCCCCAGCGATAGGCGATCTCGGAAATGTTCAAGGCCTGCTGATTCGGATCGCGGAGTGCCGCGCCGCACGCCTTGAGCCGGTGTTCAAGCACCCAGTTGCCGAATGTCTGACCAATTTGCTGGAACCGCAAATGCAGGGTCCTGACCGAAATACCGAGATAGTCGGCGACGAGTTGCGGCGACAGCTCGGCGTCGTGAAGTTTTCGCCGGCAGAATGCAAGCGCGGCCTCGATCTGCAACTCGGACTGCAGGCGATTAGGGGCAATGTCGGTCGCGCTCGCCAGCGTCAACAAGTTGCACAGGTTCTCCGTCAGCAGCCCGGTCGCGCTGTCGCTCAGCACGGCGCTTCTCACCGGCGATTTCCAGCAGATGGCGGCGGGCAAGATCAACGAAGGGCCCATTCGGAGTGAACTTGTGCAGGGCACGCTGGCGCAGCCAGGGTGCGCGCTGCTCGACCATGTGGCGCGGGATCACCGCAATCGTGCGCTTGCCGTCGAAAAACGTCCCGTTGAATGGAAGCCGTCCGTCGTAGATCGCGATGTCGTTGGAATAGATCGCAACCGTCTCGTCGCTGTGGTTGATGACGGAACACCCGCTCTGCTGCAGGAAGACGGAATAGTGATCCGCCGGAGCACTGGCGATATCGCGGCGACTGCGAGCCAATTCGTAGGCTCCAATCGACGACGACGTCGCAAGGCGCAGCGGCCCGGAGGTACGCGCCGATATGCGCGCCGACAAACGCTCGGGCGGCGCTTCGATCGAGATGTTGAAGACGGCCCGGCACACCGCATCGCGCCAGAACGCAAATCGCTCGCGTTCAGGAATTGCGTCAGTGGACCAGGTAATCAGGGATGGCCGATTCGGTGACGCGCTCGGCTCGCGTGTTGCACTGTCGACCAATTTGCTTGCGCTCCCGCCCAAGATCGCTGGAACCGGCCGGTGTAGTTGGGGCCCATCGAAATGCCTGCCCCGACGAAGCGCGGGGCAGGGCGGTACCTCTTTATTTGCCTTTCCAAATTAAGTCCCTCGCGAAAATTGGTCTCCGCCTTCACGACTTGGTGAACGAGCGTCATGTGTCAGCACGGCAAAACCGCGTTCGCTCTTTGCGCGCGTCCACCGACGCGGTGCTCTGTCAGTGCCGTGGCACGAGGTTCTGTCCTACCGGCGCTCGCAGCGGTGTTCCGGGCCGGTGTGAGCCACATCACAATGGGTCGTGCCCGCCGCGCCTATAACCCTTCGTTCCGATGACCAACCGACAAAGTGCTAACAAACGGAGAAAAAGATGAAAACAATTCACTCCCAAAGCACGCGCGTGCCGGCTCGACTTGATGCGATCGCGAGGTTTGCGGCGCGTCGCGATGATCGAACATCGCTGCGAGTTGGCGGGGCGTTTGTCGTCGAGACCGTGTCGCTCGCTTGCAACCGGCAAATTCAGCATCGACCTCTTTGCTCTTATGAATGGCGGGCGAACCCATGTGCGAATATCCGGGGCTGAGCAACATCATCGCGGGCGCCTATGATGCGGCGCTCGAACTCAAGGCTGTGGCCCGAAGTTCTTGCGAACATCGCCGACTTTGTGAACGGCCAGGTCGGCGGGCTGCTGGTGAAGGATTCGGTGCACAAATGCGTCAATGCCCGCTGTCATTCGGGTGGCGACGCGCACTACATGCAGCTCTACGAGCAGACCTATTCGCAGCTTGGCCCGGTGGCGACCTCGCTGTTCTGCGACGTCGGCCGCGTCGTCGCCATTCCCGACCTGGTGCCGTACAAGGAGTTCTGCCGGGGACGCTTCTACCAGGAGTGGGCGAGGCCGCAGGGTTGGGTCGACGTCGCGATCACGGTGTTGGAAAAAACCGCGGACGGTTGCGCGTATCTCAGCATGGCGCGCGACGAAGCAAGCGGCATGGTCGACGAAGACATGCGCCGGCGCATGGCGCTGATCGTGCCCCACGTGCAGCGCGCGGTGCTGATCGGTAGAACGATCGATTTCAAGCAAGCCGAAGCTACGGTGTTCGCCGAGATCCTCGACAATCTGAGCTTCGGCCTGTTTCTGGTTGATTCGCGCAGTCAGCTCATCCATGCCAACGCCGCCGGCAACGAGATTCTCGCCGCCGGCGATTTGCTGCGTTCCACCGGCGGCCGGCTCGGCGCTGTCGATGCGCAGGTCGACCAGGCGCTGCGCGAGACCGTCGTTGCCGCCGGCCACGGCGACGCCGAGGTCGGCATCAAGGGCATCGCGCTGCCGCTGACCGCGCACAATGACGACCGCTACGTCGCCCATGTGCTGCCGCTGACGTGCGGCGCACGTCGCTGTGCCGGCGCTAACTATGCGGCCACCGCCGCCCTGTTCGTTCGCAAGGCCGCGATGGAGTATCCATCGCCGGCCGAAGTCATCGGCAAGACCTACGATTTGACGCCGGCTGAGCTGCGTGTCCTGTTCGGCATCGTGCAGATCGGCGGCGTGCCGGAAGTCGCCGCCGCGCTCGGCGTCGCCGATGCCACGATCAAGACGCACGTCAGCCGATTGTTTGAAAAAACCGGCACCGGCCGCCAAGCCGATCTGGTGCGGCTCGTCGCCGGCTTCTCCATGCCGCTGGCGAGTTGATCCTGCTTTCTCGCGTCACGGGTTTCTGATCAAGAACGAGCGCGCGCCTGGCATCAAGCGCGCGCTTCGTACGTGCGCGAAGCGAACTGTTGTTGCGCGCCTCGGCTTCAACGTCGAAACGTCGAACGGTGCGCTGGTGTGGCTCACATCGAGTTGATCGACAGTTTGCATCGTGTCACCTCGAGTTGATTCCGTCTCGCCTCTCGGTCCTCCGAACGAGTGACGCGCTACCCCCGATCCTCAGCCACTGTCGCGACGCTGCCGCAAACCAACGATCAGCCGAGAGGATCACTACCATGGCAATCAAGGCCAGCTTTTCCCCAGGTGCCGGCTTACTGTCCGTGTTCGGCGACGCCGCCAAGAACACCGTTACCGTCAGCCGCAACGCGGCCGGAACCCTGCTTGTTAACGGCGGCGCTGTCGCCGTCGCCGGCGGCCCATCGACAGTCGCCAATACCGCCGAGATCGAAGTGTTCGGCCAGGGTGGTGACGACGTCATTACGCTCGACGAATCCAACGGCGCGCTGCCCGCGGCCTTGTTGTTCGGGGGCTCGGGCAACGACACGTTGACCGGTGGTTCGGGCAACGATCAGCTGTTCGGCGGCTCCGGCAATGACACCCTCCTCGGCAAGGGCGGCAACGATTTCCTGTTCGGCGGCGACGGCAATGACACGCTGACCGGCGGCGCGGGCGACGACCAGGTCTTCGGCCAGGGCGGCAACGACCGCATGATCTGGAACCCCGGCGACGGCACCGATCTCTTCGAAGGCGGCGACGGCACCGATACCGCCGAGGTCAACGGCGGCAACGGCGCCGAAACGTTTACGATCACCGCCAACGGCACGCGCGTGCGGTTCGATCGCGTCTCTCCCGCTCCATTCAGCCTCGACATCGGCACCACCGAGAACCTCGTCGTCAATGCCAACGGCGGCGATGACACCATTACGGCTGGCAATGGCCTCGCCGGTCTCATTTCGCTCACGCTCGATGGCGGTGCCGGCAACGACACCATCACCGGCGGCGACGGAAACGATTTGTTGATCGGCGGCGACGGCAACGACCTCGTGAACGGCGGCCGTGGCAACGACACCGCCTTGCTTGGCAGCGGTGACGACACGTTCGTCTGGAATCCGGGCGACGGCAGCGACACCGTCGAGGGTCAAGACGGCACCGATACGCTCGTCTTCAACGGCGCCAACGTCAACGAGAAGATCGACATCTCGGCCAACGGCCACCGGGCGAGGTTCACCCGCGACGTCGCCAACATCACGATGGACCTCAACGGTGTCGAGCACATCCAGTTCACGGCGCGCGGCGGCGCCGACACCATCACGGTCAACAACCTCGCCGGAACCGACGTGAACCAGGTTGCGATCGATCTCGCGGGGACGCCCGGGCAGCGGCGTCGGTGACGGCGCGGCGGACACCGTGATCGTCAACGGCACCAACGGCAAAGACACCGTCCAGGTGACGGGATCGGGGAGCTCCGTTTCTGTCGCCGGCCTACCGGCCCTCGTCACCATTACCGGCGCCGAAGGCGCCAACGATCAGCTCGTCATCAACACGCTCGGCGGCGACGACGTCATCACCGCCGCAGGTCTGCCGGCCGCAACCGTGCAGCTCACGATCGACGCCGGCGCCGGCAACGACACGATCACCGGCGGTGACGGCAACGACACGCTGATCGGCGGCGACGGCAACGACACCGTGACCGGCGGCCGCGGCAACGACGTGGCGCTTCCTCGGCAACGGCAACGACACGTTCATCTGGAATCCGGGCGACGGCAGCGACACGGTCGAGGGCCAGGCCGGCACCGATACGCTGGTGTTCAATGGCTCCAACGTTGGCGAGATCATGGACCTCTCGGCCAACGGCAGCCGCGCTCGGCTCTTCCGCGACGTCGGCAACGTCGTCATGGACCTCAATGGCGTCGAGCATGTCCAGATCGCGGCTTTGGGCGGCGCCGACACCATCACGGTCAACGACCTGACCGGAACCGACATCACCCAGGTTGCAATCGACCTCGGGACGGGCGACGGCGCGTCGGCATAGCGTGCTCGTCAACGGCACGGCGGGCGATGACAACATCAAGGTCGTCAGCAGTGGGTCGTCCGTCCTCGTCAACGGGCTCGCGGCGCAGGTTTCGATCGCGCACCCGGAAGGCGCCAACGACTCGCTCACGATCAACGGTCTTGCCGGCAACGACACGATCGACGCATCCGGCCTCAAGGCCGGGCTGGTCAACCTGACGATCAACGGCGGCGACGGCAACGACAGCATCAAGGGCAGTGCCGGCGATGACGTGGTCATCGGTGGCCGCGGCAACGACGTGGCCTTGCTCGGCGCGGGCAACGACACGTTCGTGTGGAACCCGGGTGACGGCAGCGACACGGTCGAGGGCCAGACCGGTTTTGATACGCTCGCATTCAACGGCGCGAATGTGAGCGAGAAAATCGACATCTCGGCCAACGGTGGCCGCGTCCGGATGACCCGTGACGTCGCGAATATCGTCATGGACCTCAACGATGTCGAGCAGATCCGCCTCAACACGCTAGGCGGCTCCG
>CAWFLX010000048.1:0-24529 GCA_963816775.1 uncultured Alphaproteobacteria bacterium | reverse complement strand
TTCCGAGTGGCGATTGCGATCTTCATGTGCGGCTCGATCGGCTGCGCAATGGCGCACTCGCTCACCGATTTCGTGATCGCCCGCTTCGTCCAGGGCATGGGCGGCGCGATGATGTCGCCGATCGGCCGCCTCGTCTTGCTGCGCAGCTTCGACAAGCGCGAGATCGTCGCGGTGATGACCTGGGTCACCATGCCGGCGCTGATCGGGCCGGTGCTCGGCCCGCCGGTCGGCGGCTTCATCACCACCTATTTTTCCTGGCACTGGATCTTCGTCATCAACATTCCGATCGGCCTCCTCGGGATCGTGCTGGTGACCCGCTTCATTCCGAACCTGCGCGGCGACGAGCGCGTGCCGTTCGACGTCACCGGTTTCGTGCTCGCCGGCCTCGGCATCGGCGGGCTGGCGTTCGGCCTGACCACCGCCGGGGTCAACTACCTGCCGGCCAGCGTCGTGGTTACGCTGGTCGTGGTCGGCGCGATCTCGGCGCTGGCCTATATCTGGCACGCGCGCCGGACCCCGGCGCCGCTCCTCGACATTTCGCTGTTCAGTCTCGCGACCTTCCGCGCCAGCGTGCTCGGCGGATTCATCTTTCGCATTGGGGTCGGCGCGCTGCCGTTCCTACTGCCGCTGCTGCTGCAGCTCGGCTTCAACATGACGCCGTTCGAATCCGGCCTGATCACGTTCTCGACCGCGCTCGGCGCCATGAGCATGAAGGCGGTCGTCCCTGCAGTTCTGCGCCAATTCGGATTTCGCTGGACGCTCACCGTCAACGCGATTCTGAGCGCTGCGTTCATCGCGGCCTGCGCAGGCTTCCGGCCCGGCACGCCGGTGGTCGTGATGATGGCGGTGCTGGTGATCGGCGGGTTCTTCCGTTCGCTCGAGTTCACCAGCATCAACACGATTGCCTATGCGGAGATCGACAAGCGGCGCATGAGCCGCGCGACCTCGCTGGTGAGCGTCGCGCAGCAGCTCTCGATGTCGACCGGGATCGCGGTCGGCGCGCTGGCGGTTGAGCTCACCATGCGGTTTTCCGACCACGGCGTCATCAGTGCCGAGAGTTTCCCGCCCGCATTCCTGTTGGTCGGCGCGCTGTCGGCCTCGGCGGCCTTCGTCTTCATCGGGCTCGCGCCGGATGCCGGCGCCGAACTCGCCAACCGCACGCCGGGGCCGACGGAGGCCGCGGATCAGCGGATGGGATGAGGCCGGTTTGAGGCGCAGTGCGCCCAGGCGGAAGCGCTTTGGTGCGAAGAACATCACCCAAGCTATTACAAAAACAATATTTTCAAGCTGTCTGTAGGATGGGTTGAGCGAAGCGAAACCCATCAATTTTCGCGCCACACCGATTGTTGATGGGTTTCGCAAGAGCTCAACCCATCCTACAAGCCTGCCCTTCCCCGAAACCCTGTCGCCAGCACGTAAAGCTCAGCCGAATCCGACCGGCTCGCCGCCGGCTTGACGTGCTTGACGCTTCCAAAATCGCGCTTGAGCGAGGCGAGCAGCTCGCCCTCGGTGCCGCCTTGCAGCACCTTGGCGAGAAAAACGCCGCCCGGCTTGAGCACCTCGCGCGCGAACTCCGCCGCGGCTTCCGCAAGCCCCATGATCTTGAGGTGATCGGTCGCCCGGTGGCCGGTGGCATTGGCGGCCATGTCGGTGAGCACAACGTCGGCCGGACCGCCGAGCAGCGCTTTCAGGCGCTCCGGCGCTTCGGGATCGAGAAAGTCGAGTTGCAAACACTCGACACCCGGAAGCGGGTCCATGGCCAAGAGATCGATCGCCACCACGCGGCCGCCGCCGGCTCCCGCGCGCACGCGCTTGGCCGCGACCTGGCTCCAGCCGCCCGGCGCAGCGCCGAGATCAACGACCTTGGCGCCCGGCTTGAGCAGCCGGTGCTTGTCGTCGATCTCCGTGAGCTTGAACGCTGCGCGCGAGCGCAACCCTTCGCGCTTGGCGCGCGCCACATAGGGATCGTTGAGCTGGCGCTCCAGCCAGCGCCGCGAGGCCTGGGTGCGGCCGGCGGCGCGCACCCGGACCTTGAGATCGCGTTCACCGCGGCTCATGCGGTGCGCTGCTCCCACGCGCCGTCGGCGCGCATCAGCTCGATCAAAATGCCTTCGCGCAGCCCGCGGTCGGCCACCCGCAGCCGCTCGCACGGAAACGCCCGCCGGATCGCCTCCAGGATGGCGCAGCCGGCCAGCACCAGATCGGCGCGATCGGCACCGATGCAGGGGTTGGCGGCGCGGTCCTCGTAGCTCATGTCCATCAGGCGCTCGACCACGCCGGTGACTTCCAGCCCGCTCATCCAGCAGCCGTCGACGCGGCGGCGATCGTAGCGCGGCAAATCGAGGTGGACCCCGGCGATGGTCGTGACCGTTCCGGAGGTGCCGAGCAGGTGCAACCCGCCGACGTTGCGGCCGTTCTCGGCCGCGAAGCGATCGACGTACTCGGAGATCTCCTCGACCATGGTCTCGAACAGCGCGCGCGTGACCTTCACACCGCCGTGGCGTTCGGCCAGCGTCACCACGCCGACCGGAAGCGACACCCACGACTTGATGCGCGGACGCGGCGGACCACGACCGGCAGGCTCGGGCGGCCCGAGCCGCACAAGCTCGGACGAGCCGCCGCCGATGTCGAACAGGATCACGCCGTCGGCGCCCGGATCGATCAGCGGCGTGCAGCCGATGGCGGCGAGCCGCGCCTCGGTCTCCCGGTCGACGATCTCGAGATCGAGACCGACCTCCTCGCGCACCTGCGCGCAGAAGTCGTCGCAGTTCGCGGCCATCCGGCAGGCCTCGGTCGCAATCAGGCGCGCGCGCGTGACGCCGCGGTTCTTCATCTTGTCGCGGCAAACGCGCAACGCGTCGACCGCCCGCATCACGGCGGCATCGCTCAACCGGCCGGAGATCGACACGCCTTCTCCCAGCCGGATGATGCGCGAGAACGCGTCGACCACGCGAAAGCCTTCGCCGGCCGGCCGCGCGACCAGCAAGCGGCAATTGTTGGTGCCGAGGTCAAGCGCCGCGTAGGTCGCGCCGCCGCGATCGCTGAACGCAGCATGCGCCGGTCGGGGCAAATGGGGACCGCGGCGCCCGTTCAGGCGCGGCCGATGAGCGGCTTCGAGGTTCCCGGCTACCCGGGCCCCGTCGTTCATCCCAAGCCTTTCCGCCGCGCCCAGCCCGACAGACGAGGAGCCGCAGCTTTAGGTGTTCTGGATCTCCCCAAGATCGAAACAAGTGTATCAGCGACTTTGGGGGGTGCAACAACACCTGTGGGCGGTCCTCACCCTTCCCCTCCAGGTGAGGGTGAACCCCGCGGCATCTCCCTGCATCAACGGCATGCGTCCGGCGTCCTTGTGGAGCCGGGCAAGCTTCGATATCTGGGAGGCTCCCCCTCCGATCAAAATCGATTTGGGCAGCGTCATGAACGTTCAAGACAACCCGAATGCCTGGGCCGTCGAGAAATTTGCCATCGGTCAGCCGGTCCCCCGCGCCGAGGACCCCAAGCTGGTGCAGGGCCAGGGCCGCTACACCGACGACGTCAGCCTGCCCAACCAGGCTTATGCAGTGATCCTGCGAAGCCGCCACGCCCACGGCGTCATCCGCAAGATCGATACTTCGGCCGCGAAGGCAATGCCGGGCGTGCTCGCGGTCTACACCGCCGCCGATCTCGATGCGGTCGGCTATGCCCCGCTCAAGACCGTGATGCCGCTCAAGGGCCGCGACGGCAACCTCATGAAGGTGCCGACGCGCTACGCGCTCGCAACCGGCAAGGTCCGCTTCGTCGGCGATCCGATCGCGTGCGTGGTGGCGGAGACCGTGCATCAGGGCAAGGACGCCGCCGAGGCGATCGATGTCGACATCGACCCCCTGCCCGCCGTCACCACCCCGCGCGAAGCCGTGAAGGCCGGCGCGCCGCAACTCTATGACGACGTGCCCGGCAACGTCGCCTGCGACTGGCACTTCGGCGATACCGCGAAGGTCGAGCAGGCCTTCAAGGAGGCCGCGCACGTCGTGAAAATGCCGCTGCGCAACACCCGTCTCGTGGTCAACGCGATGGAGCCGCGCGGTTTCGTGGCGAGCTACGACAAGGCGAGCGGACGTTTCACCGTTTACACTGGCGGCCAGAGCGCCTTCGGCCAGAAGATGGCGACCGCGGAAGTCCTCAAGGTGACGCCCGACAAGGTGCACGCCCTCCTGGGCAACGTCGGCGGATCGTTCGGTATGAAAGCGCCGGTGTTTCCCGAATACGTCTGCGTGCTGCATGCGGCGCGCGAACTCGGCCGCCCGGTCAAGTGGATCGACGAGCGCTCGAGCTCGTTTCTCTCCGACACACACGGCCGCGACCACGACCAGACCATCGAGCTCGCGCTCGACAAGGACGGAAAGTTCCTCGCCGTGCGCACCACCGGCTACGGCAACTCGGGCGCGTTCGTCTCGATGATGGGCACGATGCAGCCCACCATCACCACCATGAAGAACACGATCGGGGTCTACAAGACGCCGCTGATCGAGCAATCGACCAAGCTCGTGTTCACCAACACCACCCCGGTTGCGCCCTACCGCGGCGCCGGGCGGCCGGAGGGCAACTACTACATGGAGCGCCTGATCGATCAGGCGGCGCGCGAGATGGGGATCGACCGCATCGAGCTGCGCAAGCGCAATCACATCAAGCCGAAGGAGATTCCCTACAAGACCCCGAGCGACAACGTCTACGACAGCGGCGATTTTCCCGCCCTGCTCAAGCGCGTGCTCGAGCTCGCCGACTACAAGGGCTACGCCAAGCGCAAGCGCGAGAGCAAGAAGCAGGGTAAGCTGCGCGGCATCGGCGTCGGCAGTTTCCTGGAGGTCACTGCGCCGCAGGCCAAAGAGCTGGGCGGCATCCGGTTCGAGGCCGACGGGACCGTCACCATCATCACTGGCACGCTCGATTTCGGCCAGGGCCACTGGACGCCGTTTGCGCAAGTGCTCGCGACCAAGCTCGGGGTGCCGTTCGACAAGATCCGCCTGCTGCAGGGCGACAGCGACCAGCTTCCGCTCGGCGGCGGCAGCGGCGGCTCGAAGTCTGCGATGATGAGCGGCACCGCGATCGCGCAAGGCGCCGAGAAGGTGATCGAGCAAGGCAAGCCGATCGCGGCATTCGTGCTCGAAGCCGCAACCGGCGATATCGAGTTTCACAACGGCCGCTTTGTCATTGCCGGCACCGACCGGACGCTCGGGATCATGGAGCTCGCCGCCAAGCTGCGCAGCGGCCTGAAGCTGCCGGCCGATATTCCACAAACGCTCAACGTCATGCACGTGAGCGACGGCGTGCCGGCCACCTATCCCAACGGTGCGCACGTGGCCGAAGTCGAGATCGATCCCGACACCGGCATCGTCGAGGTCGTGAAATATGTCGCGGTCAACGACTTCGGCACCGAGCTCAACCCGCTGCTGGTGCAAGGCCAGGTGCACGGGGGCCTGGTGCAGGGATTGGGGCAGGCGTTGATGGAGCACACCGTCTACAACGAAGACGGCCAGCTGCTCACCGGGTCCTACATGGACTATGCGATGCCGCGCGCCGCCGACGCGCCGAGTTTCACCACCGAGAGCCAGCCCTCGCCCGCCACCACCAACCCGCTCGGCGTCAAGGGCTGCGGCGAGGCCGGCTGCGCCGGATCGCTGGTCTCGATCAACAATGCGATCGCCGATGCGCTCGCCGACGTCGGGGTCAAGCATCTCGATATGCCGGCGACGCCGGAGCGGGTCTGGCAGGCGATCCAGGGCGCAGGCGGCGGCAAGCATTAGCGAAGCGCATTGCCTGCTCTACCAAGGGCGAGCCGCCGGCTGGTGCCAAAGTTGGCGCGCCAAGCCGGCGGGACTTTATTTGTTGTTGAGGAATGTCCTAGCGATTAAGCGCGCTCGGTGCGCTCACGGCCGCCATGCTGGGCCCGCGCTGCGCTTTGCCGGGAGCCGAGCGCGATGACGTCGTAACATGGCGTGCGGCGGGCGCGCCGGAAACGTGACGCGTCGCCGGCGTTACCCGGGTGCCCGCGACCGGTCCGGCGACGTGCGCGGCGTTGTTGTAGATGCTCTGGCGCTTGTGATGCGACTCCATGGCGTAGGCGCGCTGGACGGCAGGCGTGCGCGCGCGAGCATATACCGTCTGACTGACTGACCTGCGAGCCTGCCGATAGACGCGGTACGACGGCGACGAATACGCATAGGAGCGATAGTACGGCGAGCCGTAAGCGTACGATCCGCCGTAATAGCCCGGCGACGCGTAGCCATAGTCGTACCCGCCCCAGCCGTAGCTGGCATAGACGGCCGGTCCGCCATAAACGTAGCCGGCGTCATAGCCGTCAGCGTACGGTCCGCCGTAACCGTAGGCGTATGGAGCGCCGTAGCCGTAGCCATACCCATAGGCCGGGTAGTCGTAATATCCGCCGTAGTAATACCCCGGACCGACCGCCGCGCTGGCGATCGCCGCACCAGCCAACCCCAGCCCGATTCCGGCCGCAACCGGCGCGCCCCAGCCCCAGCCGCGTCCAAACCAGCGGGCTTCCGACGGAGTAGCAGTCGCAACCGCCAGCGCGCCCGTCAGCGCGACGGCGGTGATGATTTTGCGAGTTGGGTTCAGCATGCACAATGTCCTTTTTTGCGTGCCCCTCCTGGTGAGGCAAACGACGCAGGGCGGACACTGTTCCCGGGGTTAGGAACTTATTGCCTGCGCGCTAGTGCACTGATTCCAGAGCTATATGCGAAGCGTGGCCTGGAACTCACGGTTCCGTCCGCCGTTAGTTAGCAGCAGACCACGACACAGCAGCAGAAGGAGAGCGGTCATGGACTAACGCGCGTTGCTATCGGGACAACGCGAAGTTGATGCTCATAGCGGGGGGCGTTCAAACAGGAGCCTATTGCTCGCTATGATGGACCCAATCTCGGATGCATTGATCTTCGGTCTGTGCATCGGGTTTTTCGCCTTGTTGATCGCACCTTTGGCCAGCGCAGAGGGTGCTGACGACGCATTGGCGACATTTCTGACAAAGCGCCAACGTATACTCGCGCGCGAACGTGCAATGCTGGCGCAGCGAGCACGGTCATCGACAGCGTTTGCGCCCTTGCGTGAACGCTCTCGCAAGCCGCGCCAGGATGGTCAGCGGCCCCCGCTGCGCGTCCAAAAGCGTACACATGCATCAAAGACCGCGACCAAGACAGCAAAGAGAAGGCGCGCAACCTGACCTGCACAATTCGCTATCTTGCGTGCTGCCTCACGGGGGCGTTGCTGTTCGGTTTCACGGCCGGTGAGCCACGCGTGTCGGCCTATCGCTGGTGCGTGCACTCGATCTACGCGATCAATTGCGGTTTCCAGACGCAAGCAGCGTGCACGGCAGCCGCCAGTCGAACCGGCGGGTGGTGTGACCTCACCGTCGTCAGGGAGCCATACACTAAGCGCCGCTAACCAGCTCGCGCCGTGACGATTGCAGCGCCCGCACTCCGAACCGCGCCGCGTACGCCGACCAACCTAGCGGGATGTGACTGAGATGGCGCTTAGTTGCTCGTCGCGATCGCTACTTACAATTTCGAGCGACACCTCTGCCAAGCCTGACAATCCCAACGCGCGGCCGGCCGCCGGCGATAAGTCGATGACGCGGCCGCGGACGAATGGCCCCCGGTCGTTGATTCGAACAAGCGCGACTTGGCCATTCTGACGATTTATGACGCGCACCACGGTGCCGAATGGCAGCGAGCGATGAGCGGCCGTCATCGCCTCCTCGCACAGCGGCTCGCCGCTGGCGGTTTGCGCACCTGACGATTGGTCATAGACGGATGCGATGCCGGACAGGCGGTCGCCACCATCGGCAGAGAACGCCTGGCTGGTCAGAGAAACAGCGGCGCCGATCAGAACACTCTGTGTGACAAACATCAGTTGAGCGAATTGAAAGCTTGTCATGGCGGACCACCGCAACAGCCCGCGCCTCACCCGACCCTCTCAGGACCATTTAACTGTTCGAAGACTGTTTGGTTCCAGCTTTCCCGGCGAGCACCCTTCTCCAGGGCGCAAGGAACAATCTGATTCGATCAGCGTTATTGGAAGCGTAATTTCGAAAAGCTGAGGGAGAACAAAATGCCGATTATTCTTTGGTTGTTAGGCGTACCGTTGATCGTCGTGATCGCACTCATGGTCGCACACATCATCTAGGAACGACCGAGCCTCCACGAACCTCCGGCGCGCCTCGGCGACGCCGGAGGTTGACATTTTATTTGTTGCTCTTTGATCCTGTTTGCCGCAGCTCCTGGCACACTCATAACTGAGCGGACTCGCGCGCGCTGCTCTTGCCGCCACGGGCGAAAAAGAGCGCTTGGCTCACGAGCGCAGAGACCATGGCCGGCTGGAACGGCTTGGAAACAAGAAACGCCGGTTCCGGCCGCTCCCCGGTCAGAAAGCGTTCGGGATAGGCGGTGATAAAAATGACCGGTGCGTCGAACGACCGCATCAGCTCGTTCACGGCCTCAAGGCCTGAACTCCCGTCCGCGAGCTGGATATCAGCAAGAATGAGCCCTGGACTGTTCGCGTGCGCCAGCTTGATGGCTTCTGCATGGGTACGCGCTACGCCGGTCACTCTATGCCCGAGGCCGGCGATCAGTGCTTCGAGGTCGAGCGCAATCAGGACTTCGTCTTCGATGATCAGCACGTCGGTAGCGAGCTCTTCCGCCAGCTCACGGCCGCACCGTTCCACGAGTTGCCGAACCGTGGGGACATCGCAGTTGAGGATTTGCGCGGCCTCACTTTCGGAAAATCCTTCCATCGTCATCAGCAGAAACGCCTGGCGTGGCTGCGGCGTCAAATTCTGAAGCCTGCGTTCGGGCATTGGTGCGCCCTCGGAAGCTTCGGCTGACTTGTTGATGGCGACGGATTTCCAAATCTTGGTGAACAGTTCGAACAGCGCGACGCGCGGGTTGCGGCCGACCTCGAGCAGCGCCGACTCTTCGAGCCAAGCTTCAAGAGTAGCTGCCACGTAGGCATCGCCTGAGGATTGGGCACCGGTCAGCGCTCGCGCGTAGCGGCGCAGAAACGGAACGTACTTCACGACCGCGTCAGAGTTGGACAAGGTATACCTGCGTTGAGGCTGCCAGCCTCTACAACGTGGACGGGCCCTGCAGGTTCCGTTCGCGGAACCATTTACCGATGAGGTTGTTTTATATGGGAGATCGCTTCGCTCAGGCAGTCAGCGACGGCTATGAACACGACCAAATATCTGCTGGCAGGACTAAAGCGAATATGTATTGGCCCGACTCCTCACACCAACAGCCGCTTCTCGACGCGCGTGTTCAGCGGCACCTCGGGGAGCGCTTGCGCAAGATGTACAGCGATGTTGTCGCGCAGGAGATGTCAAGCCGCCTGAACGAGCTGCTGAAGAAGCTCGACCAGCAGGAACATAAAGGACAATCCTGAATGGCTGTTGATCATTCAAGCGAAGACGTGCGCCGCTCGGTGCGCGATGACATTCTCGCAACCATCCCAAACCTGCGGGCCTTTGCAACGTCGCTGTCCGGCAGTCTCGATCGCGCCGACGATCTCGTCCAGGAGACGTTGTTGCGTGCGCTCGCCAACATCGATTCGTTTCAACCCGGGACCAATCTCTCCGCGTGGCTATTCACGATTTTGCGCAATCAGTTCCGTTCCGAATATCGCAAGCGCCGGCGCGAGGTCGAGGATGCCGACGGCCATTTTGCGTCGACCTTGATTTCTCATCCGGAGCAGGACAGCCGCATCGAGCTGGAAGAATTTCGCCAGGCGCTCGACGAGCTGACAAACGATCAGCGCGAAGCCTTGATCCTGGTTGGCGCCTCTGGATTTTCCTATGAGCAGACCGCCGAGATCTGCGGCTGTGCGGTCGGCACCATCAAGAGCCGGGTCAATCGTGCCCGCATCAAGCTTGCGCGGCTATTGTCGATCGAGGACACGGCAGATTTCGGGGCCGATCGGTTGAGCCGCGCGGTCGATTCCGGTGCATTCGCATCGACTGCCTTGCATGAAGCAACATAAACATAAACGCCGCGCAGTTGCGGCTCGCGGTACCGCCGCTCGTACTAACCGATACTACTAGTCCTCTTTGGCATCGCGGTTAGTGAATCGCGCGTTGCCCAATCCCGTTCCGATTGTCAGAATCCCCCAGTGAGCGACGTCCTGCATGAAGGGAATTTCGCTCAAACCTTGCACGACCGCGTCGTTGTGCAGCACGATCGATGTTTCGTGCTCACCAATAGTGGGGATCATATCATGCAGAGCCACCGGTAGATTGAACCTGCTGCTTTCCCAATTGCCGGGCAGGTTCTGCGCCCCGCGATCGATCGATCCGTCCTGTTCGATGAACCCCGGGCATCCGATGCCGATGAACGGCGCCAGTTTGAGACGCTTTTTCTCGACGGCGCCGATCAATCCGTTGAGCATGGCGCCAAGCTGGGTGATCGCCTGGTCACGCTTCACGCCCTCTTCGTCGCCGTGCCGCCAGAGCGAGAACTTCCATACCTTGGCTTTTGATAGGTCGCGCGATCCTTTGCGATTAAGCCGCACGACGCCGGCCCGGATATTGGTTCCTCCGATGTCCACCGCCAGCAAAGCGTCGAAAGCCTGGAACATCCAGGAAGGAGCGAGATGAACGGCGCCGATCAACCCGGCTTCGTCCGGGTGGTTGTGGATCGGGGCCAGTTTGATATCGATTTCTTCACTTTTGAGTATCACCGTCGTGCGACCGGTTACGAGCTCGCCGATCCGGCTTGCGCGGAAGCCGCCGCCGACCGCGATGCGTTCCGTATCTTTCCATTCCTTCAGCTTGAGAAAACGCTGAATGATCAGGGCAAATTCCTGCGAGAAATCCTCGATTGCCGCGTGCACAAGCCCCGCCGCTTCCGGTTCTCCGCGCAACAGCAATTCATCAAGCTCCGCTTTGGTGAGATCATCGCTGTCTTCGTCCCCAAGCGGATCTTCGCCGGCTTTGCGCAACAACTTGCGGATGTGGTCGATCATGTTGCGAAAAGCACCTCGGCTGACGCGATCGCCGATGAACCCTTCGCTATCCTTGAGTTCAACGTTGTAGCTGTCGACATCGACGGACGGAAGGCGACGTGCGCCGTGAGCTGCCACCGCGGGTAGTGTGGTTTGTTCAGGCATATTGTTTGCTCCCCTCCCCCCGGCTCTGGAAAGCTGGGCTCGATTGTTGATAGCAGTGCCTAGGCCGGCTGCCCTGGAACTTTGCTGGTTTGCAGGCGTTGATTAGTTGGCGTTGGAGGCCGCCTGGCCGCTCCTGATTGTGCCAACGTCGCCATTCTCTTTAAGACCAAGTCCCGGGCACTCCAAATCACCGCGTGGCCGCTCCGCTAATAAAGACGCAACCGATCTGAAAGTTCCGAGATCGCGATCGTGCGCAACCCAGAGTCCGCACATCATCAATCACACCCATGCGCTCCAGTTTGGATACCCGAGGTGGAGAATAGCTATGTCGAAGAAGACCAACCCAAAGCAAAAGAGCAAGGACGCGCCGGCCGAAAAACGAACGGGTAACGTCGCGCAACGAGACAGAGACGACCGCAGTGGACCACGGGACGAGAAGTCGAACGAGGAATGATTGTTTGCGCGATCCCCTTGTGCGCCCCAAATGGGAACATTGGCCCGCGACGCGGAGTTTACATCGGGTCTCGTCGTGGAGAGCACCATGATTTTATCAGCATGCCCCGGCCGAGCCGGTGACGTACCTCCGGTTGGTCGGCGGTTGAAACGCAATGTCGTCATTTGCGCTGCAGTCGTTGCTTGCGCTATCGGCGGCGGCTCGAGCGCGGTCATCGGCGAATCGAACCCGGTCGACAATCAGAGCATGCCTGCGAATTCTTCCCGGCCAGCCGCAAATCTTCCAGTTCAGTCGCAGGGACACGTTCCACAGGGAGAGACAGGACCGCTCGAGACGGGTTCCGGAGGCGCGCCGGCAGCAAGTCCGCAGGGCGAGACACCGCCCGGCATGCAGGCGGCGCCTTCAGGATCCAAAGGCAGCGCGTCGCCGAAAGATCCGGGCGTTGCCGACCAGGGCTCGACGTCTCCGCGCGACGGCAATGCTCATTAGTCGGCCCCGCGCGTAGGTTCTGCCGAAATCATAGTGTGCTTTGTCGCGCCCGCTGGCGAAGCCGCGAACGCCAGTCCTAATCAACGTGCCAGGATTTGTCAGATATCGGGCGCGATGCACGCGCTCGAGCTTACTGTTTCGTTGAAGCCGTGTTGGTCGGCGCATCAAAAAGGAACCTTGGGTCCGTCCTCGCGTTGGCCCCAGGTAACGTCGTAAGGGAGCATCGTGCCCAAGGAACGCCTCGAAGACCTAGGAGACGCCCGCCGCCTGCAACTCCTGGTCGACGGGGTCGTCGACTACGCGATCTACATGATTGATCCGCAAGGCCGCATCGTGAGCTGGAATTCGGGAGCAGCGCGCCTTAAGGGATACGAATCCGGCGAGATCATCGGTCACTCATTTTCGGAATTTTACACTCCGGAAGATCGGGCGGCCGGACTTCCGAGCAAAGCGTTGAACACGGCCCGGGAGACAGGGCGTTTTGCGGGCGAAGGGTGGCGCGTTCGAAAGGACGGTTCGCGATTTTGGGCGTCCGTGGTGTTGGATACCATTTGGGATAAGGATGGCGAACTGCTCGGGTTCGCCAAAGTCACGCGCGACGTCACCGAGCGGCAGGCAGCGCACGTGAACCTGCTTGAAAGCGAGCAACGCTACCGCCGTCTCGTCGAAGCGGTGATTGACTACGCCATTTTTCAGTTGGATCCGGCTGGGCACGTATCGACCTGGAACACGGGTGCCCAGCGTATCAAGGGCTACACCCGCGACGAAATCGTCGGCCAGCATTTCAGCCGCTTCTACACCGACGAGGATCGCCAGGCCGGAGTTCCACAAAAGGCTTTGCAACAAGCCGCCAAGATCGGCCGCTACGAGGCGGAGGGGCAGCGCGTTCGCAAGGACGGCTCAAGATTTTGGGCATCAGTCGTCATCGATCCGATCTACGACGAAGCAAGGCAACTTGTCGGCTTCGCCAAGGTCACCCGCGATATAACAGAACGGGTTGAGGCTCAGCGCAAGCTCAAAGAAATACAAGATCAAGTCGCCACGTCCCAGAAGTTGGAGGCAATCGGACAGCTCAGCGGCGGCATCGCTCATGACTTCAATAATCTGCTGATGATCGTCATTGGCAATCTCGAGACTGCGCAGCGTCATCTCCGACAAGGAACTGCAGGCGCAAATCTGCAACGCGTGCTCTCGAACGCCGCCCGCGGTGCGCAACGCGCAGCTGCCCTCACCAGCAGATTGCTGGCATTTTCGCGCAGGCAAGCGCTCGATCCAAAGCCGCTCAATGTTAATGCCTTCCTCACCGGCGTCGTTGAATTTCTGCAACGCTCGCTGGGAGAACAGGTCGAGATTGAAGCGGTCGGCGGGGCCGGGCTTTGGCAAATCGAAGTTGATGTAAATCAGCTGGAGTCGGCGCTGGTCAATCTTGCGATCAACGCACGGGATGCAATGCCAAATGGGGGAAAGCTGACAATTGAGGCAGCAAACGTTCACGTCGACGATCAATATGTTCGTTCCAATCCGGAAATGACGTCGGGTCAATATGTCGCTATCTGCGTGACAGACACCGGAATCGGAATGAGTTCGGACACGCTAAACCACGCATTCGAGCCGTTCTTTACGACCAAGGAATTGGGACAAGGAACCGGCCTGGGCCTCAGTCAGGTTTACGGTTTCGTCAAGCAATCAGGCGGGCATGTGAAGATCTACAGCGAGCTGGGGCAAGGCACGACCGTGAAAGTCTATTTTCCGCGGTATTTGGGAAAAGCCTTGGGTGAGGACCCCGCCGTGGATGAGCCGCTGGCAGAAGGCGAACAGACAGAAACGGTTCTTGTGGTCGAGGACGATTCCGACTTGCGTTCCTATCTGGCCGAAATTCTTCGCGGCTTGAAGTATCGCGTCATTACGACGTCGAACGCCCAATCCGCGCTTATGACCCTCAAGGCAAACGCGCACCACGTGGATTTGCTGCTGACGGATATTATCATGCCCGGAATGACCGGCCGCGAGTTGGGCAAGAAGGCCCAGGAAGTGCGTCCCGCTCTCCAGGTCCTGTACATGACCGGCTACTCGCGCAATGCCGTTGTCCATCAAGGCCGGTTGGATGAAGGCGTTGAGCTTTTGCAAAAGCCCGTTTCACAAGGTGAGTTGGCAAACCGCGTGCGGGCAATTCTTGACCGCGCCAAATAATACCCACCGTCGTGCTGCGCCCGCTCTGAGGCCGGTCAGCCGCCCGAATATCCTCCGATGATCGGCAGCACTTCGCCGGTGATGTAACTTGAGCAGGAAGGCGCCGCCAAGAACACATAGGCCGGCGCGATCTCCTCGGGTTGCGCGGGCCGTTTCATCGGCACGTCGCCGCCGAAGTTTTGCACGCGCTTCGCCGGCTTGTCGGCCGGGTTGAGCGGGGTCCAGACCGGGCCCGGTGCGACGACATTGACCCGAATGCCCCGGTCGACGAGATTCGTCGCCAGCGATCGCGCAAAGGCGTGAATGGCCCCTTTGGTCATCGAATAGTCGAGTAGATCCTTGCTGCCGAGGATTCCGGTGACCGAGCCCGTCATGATGATCGAGCTCCCGTTCGCCATCTGCGGAACCGCCGCTCTCGCCATGTAGAAATACCCGTAAAGGTTTGTCTTGATCGTGCGGTCAAAGTGCTCGTCGGACAAACCCTCCAACTTGCTCGCGTGCTCCTGAAACGCCGCATTGTTGACCAGGATGTCGAGCTTTCCGAACGCCGCGACGGTGGCCTCCACCGCAAAGCGGCAGAACTCCGCGTCGGCAACGTCGCCTGACAGCAGGATGCAGCGACGGCCTTCTTTCTCGACCGCGCGCTTTGTTTCCTCGGCGTCCTCATCCTCGTCTTGCGGTGCCGCGCGGGGCGACGACCTGCCCTGCGGCGGCGTTTGCGCGGGTTGCCCTGCTTGATGCTTTGTCGCAGGGCATCCATCAAATTGATCACGTTGCTCGGCTTCTCGGGCGCCGGTTCAACCTCGATCTTCTTGCCGGCCGCCTTTTTGAGCACCAGTTGGCGTAGCGCGACTTCGTAGCGGTCGTTGAATTTCTTCGGGTCGAAATGGGCGGCCTTGGTGTCGAGGATGTGTTCGGCGAGCTTGAGCATGTCCTTGGGGACGCGCACGTCGGGGATGTTCCCCACGTATTTGTCGGCCTCGCACACTTCATAATTGTAACGCAACGTGGTTCCAAGCAGGCCGTTGCCACAAGGTTCGAGCGCGATGACGTGCTCGCGGTTGGCCATCACCACCCGGCCGAGCGCGACCCGGTCCTTGTCCCGCATGGCCTCCCTGATCACCGCGAAGGCTTCGCGGCCGACTTTGCCGTTGGGCGCGATGTAATAGGGGCGGTCGAGGTAACGTTGATCAATTTCCGTGCTGGGCACGAAGCTGTCGATGTCGATCGTATGAGTGCTCTCGATCTGGACTGCTTCGAGCTCTTCCTCGTCGACTTCGACGAACCGACCTTTGCCGACCTCATAACCACGCCCTTTGTTTTCCCGGTCGACGACCTTGCCGGTCTCCTCATCGACCATCTGTTGCCGCAGCCGGTGGCCGGTTTTCTTGTTGATCTGGTGAAAGTGGGTTTTCTCGCCCTGGGTCAAGGCCGGGAAGAGCTCGATCGGGCAAGTCACGAGGGAAAGCTGCAAATAACCTTTCCAATAGGCACGGGCCATCGGCGGATCTCTGACAGGTTGAACCTACCGAGCGACGCGGGGGCGCCGCTCGTTCGAAAGTCGGGCGTCAATTGCGCCAAGCGCGTTGCTTTTCTGATCGTAGTGCCTGAAGGCGGTCACCAATCCGCCAAGTACCTCGGCGGCCGTTTCAAACCTCGGCTGGAACTTTGGTCGTCGACCCGGCGTCGGTTTCTGTCGTTTGACTTGCATCGACGTTTGCCCGTAGCCGTTGCGTTGAAATCTGCAAATTCAACGAAATGGCTGACCGCCAGTTCCAACGCCCCCGGCCCGCGCATCATGTTGAAAAGATAAGCGAGCAGCCGACGGAAACGATCGAGCATCTGCGCGCCCAATATCGCGCGGGCGCGGCGGAACACCATCAGAGGGAACGCGATCGCGCCGAGGGCGTTATCCCCCCGGACCGATGACCAATTTTCAAAAAATCCCGACCTGGGTCGACGAGAAGCGTTTGCACGTCGTGGTCGAAACTCCCCGCGGCAGCGCCGCGAAACTGAAATTCGATGCCAAGCTCAAGGTTTTCACGCTGGCCAAGCCGCTGCTGGTTGGCCTGACCTATCCCTACGATTGGGGGTTCGTGCCGACCACTAGGGCCGAAGATGGCGACCCGGTCGACGCGCTGATCATTCACGATGCCGGTACCTACCCGGGGCTGGTGCTGACTTGCCGGCCGATTGGCGTCCTCGAGATTAGTCAGGTCAGCAAAAAGCGGCGCGAGCGCAACGATCGAATTTTCTTGATTCCGGTTCAATCCGACTTCGAGTCCGGTCTTCGGGACGTGCGCGATTTTACTGCGCGGATGAAGAACGAGTTGCAGAAATTCTTTGAAGCGACCGATGCGCTCGACGACAAGAAGCTCGAGTTCCTGGGGTGGCGTGGTCCGCGAGCAGCCCTCAAGCTGATCAAGAAGCAGGCGCTCTAGATCGCGTTGGCGGCGCGCAACTGCTGTGCTCGAGGGACGCGATGTCCAAGCCGATACAAAGTGAGCTAAGCAGAAAAGTCAGGATGGCGCTCGATGAAACGCGATTGCTGATTTTGGGCGCTCAGGTCTTGTTTGGATTTCAGCTTCAGGCCGTATTTCAGGAGTTATTTGCCGCGCTTCCTCTGTCCTCGCGCTTTATCGAGTGCACCGCGCAGTTGTTGATGACGATTTCCGTCGCCTGTCATCACTTTCGCCGGTGAAGATAGCGAGGCATTTCTGCAAGCCGGCTCCTATTGCGTGATCATCGCGCCGTTGTTTCTCGGACTTGGAATCGCGGGCGACCTGTATGTGGCGATCAGTTCAGCCGTTCACTCGCGAGCACTAGGCATCGTGCTCGCGGCCGGCGTATTCATAAACACTGAGTGTTCTTTGGTACGCACTACCGCTTACCCTTCGGCACCGGTGGCGATTTACGGGCAGCACGTAGACCAGCATTCGCGGGACGATAACCAGTCCCAACCGGCAAATTGGCCGCGATCCGCTTTTGCAAATAGCCATGCGCGGTCATCGCCCATAAACTTGTCCAATTGACCGGGTTACCGGATTCCCAAGCCAGAGGTGATCGATGAAATATTGGATGGACACCGAGTTTATTGAGCGGCCGTACACCATCGATCTGATCAGCATCGGTCTCGTGGCTGAAGACGGCCGCGAGTTCTACGCCGAGAGCAGCGAGATCGACTGGACCAAGGCGAGCCACTGGACCCTCGAAACCGTGCGCCCGCAACTCAAGGGCGGTGGAATGCCGCGCGAGGACATCGGCCACGCCATTCGCCGGTTCATCGATGAGGACAAGCATCCGGTGTTTTGGGGATATTTCCCCGCTTACGACTGGGTCGCCTTTTGCTGGCTGTTCGGCGGAATGAACGATCTGCCGTTTGCGTTTCCGCAACTCTGCCTGGACATCAAGCAATGGGCGATAGAGCTGGGCGATCCCGAATTGCCCCGCCAGGAGGGAGCGCGCCACCACGCGCTCGCCGACGCGCGGTGGACAAGGGATGCGTGGGCATTCCTGGCCGGTCTCAACCCCGCCGCGGGAGAGCGACGCTGCGTTGGACGCAAAAATCCTGATCAGGTCGCGGCGTAGTCGTCAGCCCGCAAAATTGGCCGCGATCCGCTGTTGCAGATAGTCATGCGCGCTGATCGGCTCGTAGACCTTGCCGGGCCCCTGGATGATCGCATCCCTGTTGGCCTGGCAGAAAAACGGCAGCGAATAGCGCGAGCCGAGATATTCGTTCGGATACGGCATGCGAACGCGGTGCAGCGTCGATTGTAATTGGTCGTCGCTCCAGCGCATGAGCATGTCGCCGATGTTGCAGGTGATGACGCCGGGCAGCGGCGCAACGTCGGTCCATTCGAGTTCGGCCAGTTCCTTGCCGGGGCAGAGCTGCAGGCCGCCCTGCCCGATCCGCTGATGCAGCAACGTCAGGCAATCAAAATCGGTGTGCGCGCCGGCGCGCCATGCTTTGAAGTCGTCAGGCTTGGCGCCGAGCATCGGAAGATAGTGCAGGAGCCGCAGCGTGCTTTGATATTCCGGCGACAGCGGATTGTGGCAATCCGTAAAGAAGTCGGGGCGGAAACCAAGCTTCAGGGCAAAGCAGGACAGCAGCTTCATGCCGACCGCCCAGTTGGCGCGTTCGAACGCGAGCATCACCACCTTGAAGCCAGGAAGGACGTTGCCGTCCGGCCAAAGGTCCTGCATGCGCGGCAGGGTGATCTGGTAGGATTCCTTTTGATCGGGCGTGCCGGTTGACGGGCGCACCTGCGATTTGAATTCCCAGCCAACATTGGTGCCTTTGAGCAACGGAAGCTTTACTTTCACCTCGTGCGGCAGGGCAAAGAAGCGTTCGGTCATCTCGAACGCCTCGTCGATCTGCGCCTGCGCAATGCCGTGGTTGATCACCTGGAAGAAGCCGATATCGCTTGACGCCTGCCAGAGCTGATCGGCGATCTCAGGTTTACGCGCCTCGAAGTTGTTCATGTCGATCAGCGGGATATTGCGCGCCTTCATGCCGCCAACCCCCCCGATCGTTTTCTCCTTGTCGAGCTCGGCGAGCTGGTAGGCGGCATTGTCGTTCGTCATGTTCGTTCTCCGTGGAAACCGCTGCCCAGCACTGGCAGCCCCGACGTTATTTACCCGACCAGTGGACGAACTGCCGCTCGATCACCAGGAATAGTAGATTGAGCCCGTAGCCGAGCGCGCCGGCGGCGAAGATCGCCGCATACATGCGCGGCATCTCGAAAAGCTGCTGGGCTTCGAACACGCTGTGGCCAAGGCCGTCCTGCGAGCCGATGAACATCTCGGCGACTACGATAATGACCAGTGCCAGCGACACGCCGTTGCGCAGGCCAACGAAGGTCTGTGGCAGCGACTCCAGCAGCATGACGTCGAACAAAACGCGCAGCCGCGATGCCCCCATGACTTTGGCCGCCAGCAACCGCGTCTTGCGCGCGTTCATCACGCCGTACGCGACGTTGAACAGGATCACCAGGATTGCCCCGAACGCGGCGACCGAGATCTTGGTCTCGTCGCCGACCCCGAACAGCACCAGGAACAGCGGAAACATCGCCGATGCCGGGGTCGATCGGAAGAAGTCGATGACAAACTCGAGCGAGCGATAAAACCGTTCGGACGAGCCGAGTACGATCCCGATCGGAATCGCGATGACCGCGGCGATCGCAATCGATGCGGCAGTACGGTAGACGGTCTTGACGAAATCGTGCCCGAGCGTGCCGCCATCCATGCCTTTCCACAGCGCGCTGAAGGTCGAGGCCGGCGACGGCAGCAGCACCGGGTCGACCCACTTGGCCGAGGTCGCCAGCGTCCAGACCGCAAGCAGGCCGACGACGCCCGCCAAAGGCAGGAACGGTTCCAATTTGCGCGCCCTCATGTCCGTCGTACCTCGCGCTGGAACACCTCAAGGCAGTGCGCCTTGGTGCGCACGAACTCCGGGTCCGACAGCGTCGCGTCGGTGCGGGGCCGCGCCGACTCCACCGCCGCGCAATCCGCGACGCGCGCGGGGTGGCGTGACAACAGCAGCACTCGGTCCGCGAGATAGACCGCCTCCTCGAGATCGTGGGAGACCAACACCATTGTGGTCCGGCTCTCCATGAAAAGCCGTTGCAGTTGCTCGCGCATGAACAGCGTCATTTCGTAGTCGAGCGCGGAGAACGGCTCGTCGAGAAATAGAATCTCCGGCTCGACCACTAGCGCGCGCATGATCGAGACAAGCTGCTGTTGCCCGCCGGACATTTGATAAGGATACAAATTGAGATCTATTTTGACGCCAAGGTGTTCAACCAGCCGCTCGGTGCGCGTTTTGCGCTCCGCGCGCGGCACCTGCATCATCTTCAGCGGGTAAGCGATATTGTCGAAGGCGCGCAACCATGGAAACAGCGCCTCGCGATAGTTCTGGAAGACGTAGCCGAACTTGATGTCCGAGAGCGGGACGCCGTCGAACAGGATCTGGCCCTGATCGGCCGGAATGAGGCCCGCAATCATGTTGATGAGCGTGCTTTTTCCGCAGCCGTTGGGGCCGAAGATCGAGATCAGTTCGCCGCGCGGAATATCCAGATCGAAGTCGTCGTAGATGACCGCATTATCGAAGCGTTTGCTCAGGCCGCGGATGGTGACGTGCGGTCGGTTGCCGGCGCCGCCGAGCGGCGCCGCCGGCCGCACACTCGCCGATTTAATCCGAACGGCGCGCACGTTCATCCGGCATCGGCTCCGGTTTCAGAAGAACTTCAGGTCTTTCGTAACGTCAACCTTTTCGGGAACGACACCGATCTCGGTACCGAAGTCCGCGAGCTTCTGAAGATAGCCAATCTGCGCGGGGGTCATATCCTTGGTCATGATGTAGCCGAGCATGGGCACCTCGTCGACCAGATCGTCCGGGGTCATCGTGTTCTTGGCCAGATACTTGCGTGCCTCCGCGGGGTTCTGCCGGATGAAATCTATCGCCTTAGCCCAGCCTTGCGCAAAGCGCTTGGCGACGTCCGGGCGTTTATCGATAAAGTCCGACGTCATCGCACAGCCGGCCGCGAATGCATCCGCCTTGGGATCGCCGAGGATGTAGGTGGAGATCACGCCCGCCTCGAGCCTCTTCGCCACACCGAGTTTCTCCATCATGGTTGCGCTTGGCTCGAGCGTGTAGCCGGCATCGAAGGTGCCCGCCTTCATGGCGTTGACGTGCTGGCCCATGTCGAGCTGATCGATCGTGTAGTCGCCGTCCTTCAGCCCGACCTTCGCGAGAATGCCCTTGGCGGTATTCAAATTGGCGGGTCCGGGCGCCGACATGAGCTTGAGCCCCTTGAGATCCTTCAGCGACTTCACCTTGTCGAGCAGCCCCTCGCGGACGACGAACTGCTCCATCTTGTAGATGGGAGTCTGGCTGTGCATCGCGATGTACATCGCGACCCCGGGTTTCTTCACGTCGGCGTTGAGTCCTTCGAGCGTGACCAGCACCGCCGACACCTCGATCTGGTTGGTCATCAACGCGGCCACGTTTGATGGGCCGCCCATCAGTTTGATGGTCTCCGGCTCGACGTTGAGGTCCTTGAAGTAGCCTTTCTCGATCGCGACGAAATACGGGAGCGAGGAACTGATCGGGAATACGCCGACCTTGACCTTGTCCTGCGCAACCACAGAACTGGTGCACAGCCCGAGCGCCAGCAAAGCGGCACCTGCAATCCCAATTCGACGGTACATCAGCATCTTCGACTACCCCGCAGTTTTTCCTCGGATTTTCCCGTTTGGGGACGGCGCATCCGCCCCCGCATTCACTTGCCTTAGCAAGCAAGGCCCGTGCCGTGTTTCACTCGCCGGCGTCGACGATGGCGACACAAGGCCCGCCGCCCTGCGGGCCCTGGTGCATCGCATCGACCGACACGAAAACCGCGGGATCCCCGAGTGCGGCAGCTGCGACCCCGCCGACGGCCGCCTTGGCGTGGCGATGATGGTGCACGTCGAAATCGTCGAGCATGATTTGCCGCCGCCCGCGCAGCTTTCCCGTGCGATCCGCCTCGCATTTCATGAAGCAGTTGACCACCCTGCCCTTGAGATCGTCCGCGCGCGGGCGCGCTGGCAGGTCGAGACCCGCGTTGCGGATCGACTCGTAGATGCCGTCGATGTCGAGCGCGTCGCGCATCACTGCGTGCCCGATGCGAAACCGGCCGCCGGCTCCCGGCGCGTTGCCGAGCAGCACGATCTGCGCCTCGTTGAGCTCGACGCCCGAGGAACAGGAAGCGACCGACGAATATAAATCGAGATCCCTGCAGATCTGCTCGGCGCGCGGCATCGCAATCTCGCCGAGCGCGACCGCAATGCCGAGCGCGGTGGTTCCGTTCGAGACACCCATCGAGTTCGTGCACCTCGCAGCTGACCGTCTGGTGCCGGCGTTCGGCCTCGCGCACCGATTCAATCGTCAGCAGCGGCGTCTTGGTCTGCACATAATGCACATCCGCGGGATCGCTGATGCCGGCGTTGCGCATCGCCGCCCGCACCGCGTCCGCGACCTTCTCGACCATCGCAAGGCGACCGATGTCTTCGGGCAGCAAGGTCGCGCTCATCGCGGTGCCGATGGTCAGGCGCGATTTCGACGCCGGGCCCTTCCTGTCGTCACGGGCGAACACCGTGGCGTGCGGCGTGATCACGCCGTCGCAGCCGCCCGACCACACCATCGGAACCTTGCCGACGTCGACTTCGGAGCGCTTGCCGTGCTTCATCAGCACGCGGCGAAACGCCTGATCGGCAAGGATGCGGGTGAAGTCGTTCACGCCGCCGTTGCCTTCGGTCTTTCCGATCACGGCGATGACCTGATCGGCGGTGAATTGCCCCGCCTTGATCCGCTCCTCCATGCCGCTTGCATCGGATACGGATTTCAGCTCGACTTTCGCGACTTCAATGGCCATCAGGTTGCGTCCCCGGTCAATATATGCACGGATGATGCCAGCCGCGCCCCCGGGCGCGACGATTTGGTAGGCTTCAACGCCTTGGTACCTCTCGACAAAATCCGTTCAAGCCCTATATTCGTTTTTTGAAGCCGCTCGCCCGGTCCGCCGGAGAGGGCTTTTTGCTTTTGTGGGGCAAACTCTATGTCCACCAACCGAGATGGCCATATCCGGCTGACGTCTCACCCCGGCCACCGCGCGCGCGACCGGTACCCGATCAACTGGAACGCCGCCACGGCGCGCGAACGCGGACCGTTGATCGGCACAGTGACGTCGCCGGCGGAACGCAACACGATCGGCGCGCATGGCGGCTCCTATGCGCTCTACCGTGCGCTGGCGGTGTCGTCCGGGGCGCTCAACCCGATGGTGCGTCCCGATCTGACCAACACCGCGCCAGTCGTGGACATCGGGCCGTGTCCGCAATGGAGCGAGCCGGGCCGCATCGTATCGCTCGATCCGTGGGGGCACCGTGTCGCGCTCGATTTTGCGCGCGAGATCGCGGAAGGCCTCGACATCCGCCCGACCATCGCCGTCACCAAGGCGCGGCTTACGATCCCGGAGTTCGCAGCGCAGGGTCAGAAGTGGGTCGAGATCGACGGCGAGATTGTTCGGCCGGGCGGCGATTTCGCCGTGACCAAGGCCGCTATCGATCCGGTATGGCACTTGCCGGGAATCGCCGAGCGTTTCCAGATCAGCGAGGACAAGCTGCGCCGCACGTTGTTCGAACAGACCGGCGGCATCTATCCCGAGCTGGTCACGCGGCCGGACTTGTCGGTGTTTCTGCCGCCGATCGGCGGCATCACGCTCTACATCTTCGGCGATCCCTCAGCGCTGTCGAACCCCAAGCGATCGCTCACCTGCCGGGTCCACGACGAGTGCAACGGCTCCGACGTGTTCGGATCAGACATCTGCACCTGCCGCCCCTACCTCATCCACGGCATCGCCGAATGCGTGAAGTCGGCACAGAACGGCGGCACCGGACTCATCGTCTATAACCGCAAGGAAGGCCGTGCGCTCGGCGAGGTTACCAAGTTCCTGGTTTACAACGCCCGCAAACGGCAGGAAGGCGGCGACCAGGCCGCGACCTATTTCGAACGCACCGAATGCGTGGCCGGCGTTCAAGACGCGCGCTTCCAGCAATTGATGCCGGACGTGCTGCACTGGCTCGGCATCACCCGCATCGACCGCTTCGTCTCGATGTCGAACATGAAGTACGAGGCGATCGTCGCAACCGGGATTGAGATAGGTGAGCGCGTTCCGATTCCCGATGGCCTGGTTCCGCCCGACGCGCAGGTCGAACTCCAAGCCAAGATGGCAGCCGGCTACTACACGGGCGAGCCGGCGCCGAGCGCCGCGGATCTCAAGTCAATCGTCGGGCGCGGGCTCAAAGAGTTCTGACCTTGCTGGCGGGCCAACGAGACGACGTCGAAAGGAGCGCGGCGCTGGCGCTGCTGTCGGCGCAAGCGGTGCGCGAACGCGCCAACGAAATCCTCGACCTCGGTCTTACCAACGCGTTGCCGAACTTCCGTGTCGATGCCGAAGGTCTCGGGCCAACGGCAAATTTCGTGGCTGATGTAATCCGCGACAACTATCCGAGCCTGAAGGTGCCGCTGCATGCACGCTGGCGGCATTTTGTATTCGCGGGGCGTGATCTCTGGCAGGACATCGCCCGCCAAACAACCTGGCCCGATGCGGCCACGCGTGCGCGCGCCGAATTCGATCTTGCGATCGTGTCGGTTCTGCTTGACGCCGGCGCCGGCATTGACTGGCAGTTCCACGATCAACCGACCGGCATTCG
>CAWFLX010000047.1:0-66900 GCA_963816775.1 uncultured Alphaproteobacteria bacterium | reverse complement strand
TCGAAGGTCAGATTTTCAGCCCGATGGCCCGGACCTATGGCTACGCGCTGGTTGGCGCGCTGCTTGCAACCTTCACTGTCACCCCTTGCCTCGCCTCCCTGCTGCTTCCCGAGCACGTCAGCGAAGTCGAGACCGTCGTGGTGCGGGCGATACGCGCTGTCTACACCCCGGTGCTGCGTTGGTCGCTGACCAACCGAATGATCACGGTTGTCCTGGGTTTGGTGTTTCTCGTTGTCGTCGGCTTCCTGGGCTCGCGGCTCGGCGCCGAGTTCCTGCCGACGCTCGAGGAAGGCAATCTCTGGATCCGGGCCTCGATGCCTCCGACCATATCGCTGGAAGCCGGCAATCCGTACGTCAATCGAATGCGCGAGATCATTCACAAGCATCCGGAGGTGATCACGGTCGTTTCCCAACATGGCCGACCGGACAACGGCAGCGACGCCGCTGGGTTTTTCAACGCGGAATTCTTCGTTCCGCTCAAGCCGTTCGACGAGTGGCCGTCCGGCATGACCAAAGAGAAGCTCATCGAGGAGCTGCAGACCGAATTCGAAAACGAATTCACCGGAATCGGCTTCAACTTCTCGCAATACATTCAGGACAACGTTGAAGAAGGCCTGTCCGGTGTCAAAGGTGCGAACTCCGTCAAGATCTTCGGGCCCGATCTGCTGGTGTTGGAGCGCCTCGCCTCCGACGCCATGCGTGAATTGGAAGCGGTTCGCGGAATTACCGATCTCGGGATCTTCAGGGTGCTGGGGCAACCCAACCTGAACATCACCATCGACCGCCTGAAAGCCGCGCGGTACGGCCTCAATGTCAGTGACATCAATTCGGTCGTTCAGGCCGCCATGGGCGGCACTGTTGCGACCACGGTGTTGGAGGCCGAGCGGCAATTTGGAGTGGCGGTGCGGCTAGCGCCCGAGTTCCGCTCGCAACTCGATGTGATCAGCAAGGTCAAGGTCGGCGTCGCCAATGGCAGCGGCGGCAATGCCTATATTCCGCTAAGCGAGCTTGCCACCCTCACGCTCGACACCGGCGCCTCTTACATCTTCCGCGAACGCAACCGGCGCTTCGTGCCGATTAAGTTTAGCGTGCGCGGTCGCGACCTTGCGAGTGCGGTCGAGGAAGCGCAGCAACGCATCAACAAGAACCTGAAGCTTCCGTCCGGCTATCGCATTGAATGGGCCGGGGAGTTCGAAGGTCTGCAGTCGGCGCAAAAACGGCTTGCCATGATTGTGCCGATCACCCTCGTCCTCATCATGGCGCTGCTCTACGGGATGTTCAATTCATTGCGTGACAGCCTCATGGCTCTGCTCGGAATCCCGTTTTCGGTTTGCGGTGGGATTCTCGGGCTCTACGTCGCCGGACTGGATTTCAGCATCTCGGCGGCGATCGGGTTCATTTCGTTGTTCGGCGTGTCGGTCATGAGCGGCATCCTCATCATTAGCAGCTATCATCGCGTCGCAGCGAGCGGCATGCCGGTGATCGAAGCGATGCTGCACTCCGTCCAGGAACAGATGCGGCCGATCCTGATGATGGCATTGTCGGCCTGCATAGGCCTGCTGCCAGCCGCAGTGTCCACCGGCATCGGCAGCCAGGTACAGCGGCCGCTTGCGACCGTGGTGGTCGGGGGCATGCTGGTCGGGCCGATCATGTTGCTGGTGGTGGTGCCGGCCTTGCAGACCTTGTTTCTGGGCCGCACGCGCGATTCTAGACAAGAGCCCGAAGAACCTGCCGCCGATTCGGCCGAAAGCGAGGCCTAGCGTGTAGGGCGCAGCGCGCAGCGCTGAGGAGACCGATGTGACGTTCTGCCGGCAGATTTTCGTTGCGTTCCTGCTGGTCGTTCCGGCGACGGCGGGTCTTGCCGCGCAGGGCGGGCGCGCGCCGAGGGCCACGAGCGACGCGCGCGCAGCTTCGGCCGGCCACGCCCTCAAAGCCACGCGCCAGCACCACGGAGGAGCGACCAGTATCCGGTCTGGCGGCGGCGCCGGTGCACGCGGAGACGCCGCGCGCGCCGCTCCAAGACCCACGAGGGACAGCCACATCGGGTCGAAGACCGGCACGGATCACGCCAAGGGAACCAACCCGGCGACTTCGTCGGGTGCGAGACAGAGCGGGACAAACACCAACCCGATTGACGTGCACGGCGGTCTTCCGGGACCCAAGGATGCGTCGCCTGACACGGTGCATCAGAAAGTCGAGGAGGCAGCGAGGCAGGTCCGGGAACTCCAGCAGCGGCTGACAGCGACCAAGTCGCCGCACGACACCCACGCCGGCACGCCGGGGGATCACGACGCAGCCGGTCGGCTGGCAACGACCCCGCAAGCCGCGAGCTCGGGGGCAGCTGGCGCCGCAACGAAAAGCACATTGACTGGCCCGAACCCAACCAATGCGGCGGCATCGTCGCTGAGCGCGCATGGCCCGCCGAGCTTCACTCCGACCACATCGGTGGTCGCGCCCGGCGCCGGCCCCTCCGGCGCGCATCCATCGACCACCGCCGCGATCAGTGGAACCGGCATGGCCCATGCAGGCACGGGGCCGGCTGCAATCGGCGGCAGCGCTCGGGTCGTAACCGGTGTGAACGGAAGTACCGTCCGGGCGAAACGTTGAAAACCGGCTCGGATCCGGTGCCAACAAGGGGTTGGCCGGCCCGGCTCTACGGCTCGATCAAGTGGCCGGTCGCCGCCTTGATGGCTGCCTGGATGCGGTTGGAGGCTCCCAGTTTGACGCGCGCGTTGTCGAGGTGAAAATCGACCGTCCGCTTGGTGAGCCCCAGGATCTGCGCAATCTCGGCCGATGTCTTGCCGCGCGCCGCCCAGGTGAGCGTCTCAACTTCGCGGTCATTGAGATCGATGAGCTTCGGCCACTTTTCGTTGCGGGCCACACCGGCTAAGCGCGCGCTGATGATCGTCTCCAGCACCTCGAAATCGATCGGCTTGGTGACATAGTCGTCAGCCCCGAGTTGGCGCCCTTTGAGCTCGCTTTCCCGATCCGTCAGCGCAGTCAAAAACACGAACGGCATGTGGCGAAAGCGCGGCGCCAGCGCGACCACGCGCTCCAGTAGCTCGAAGCCGGACATTCCCGGCATGCTGATATCCGACAAAACCAGATCGGGATCTTGTTTCAATATGGCCGCAAATCCGCTTCGGCCGTCGCGGGCAACGCAAACCTCGTAACCGCGGTCCGCAAGCTCTTCAGCGATCAGGGTAGCGGTCTCGTCGTCGTCCTCGATGCAAAGTATTTTCTTGCGCTCGTCCGGCATGCTGGTCGATCTCCAACTGACAGCCAACGTGGCGTTCTCAAGATGTCGGCCCGGACCGGTTTGTAGCCGCAAATCCCGGTTCATCCGCCGCAGCAGACGTACTATGCTAAAATGTGTGCGTTTTCAACGCCGCGGGCTCACGAGGAACTCCGGAATCGCAGCACTAGTCAGAGCGGGACCATCGACCATCATGCGAAAGCCGCGATCCATCCGATTCCATCTGTCTTTGGTGTTCTTTCTGTTCTTTTTGCTGGTGATTGTGCTCGGGTTGTTCAGCATCTCGCGACTGACCGATTTCAACAAGGTGTCGACAGGAATTGCCGACGTCTGGCTGCCCAATACCCGCATTCTTGGCGACCTCAATAATTTCACCTCAGACTTTCGCGCCACCGAGGGCCGGGACTTGCTGTCGTCGAGCGCCAGCCAGATCGCCACCATCCAAGGCGAAATCGAACTGCTCGACCGCCTGATCGCGCAGGCCCAACGCAGCTACGAGCAGCTCAACCACGATGCCGTCGAGTTCTGGCCTCTACGCGCAATTCACGGACAAGTGGCACGACTATCGGGCAATCGCGGGACAAGTGCTCGCGCTTTCCCACGACAATCGCAAATCCGACGCCACCGCCGTGTACCTGGCCGGTTCGCAGGCGGCCTACGACGCCGCAAGCGACGCGCTGGGACGGCTCACCAGTCGCAACGTCGCCAACGCGCAGGCGGCGGCGAACCGTGTCGCCGCGACCTACCGACAGGCGTTATGGCTCATAGGTATCGCCATTGTGGTAGCCGGGGTCATGGTTGCGGCCGGGCTCTATTACATTCGCCGCTGGATCTCGACTCCCCTCCTCCATCTTGCTCAACGCATGCACGATCTGAGTGCCAACAAGACCGATATCGACATTCAAGGCACCGAGCGCGCCGACGAAATCGGAGAAATGGCGCGCGCGGCGGTGGTGTTCCAGCGCAACGCGATCGAGCTGATGGTGAGTCAGCGTGGACTGGCGCAACAGGCGTCCATGCTCGAGGAGAGGCTCGCTGCCGAGCAACGCTTGACCGAGATGCAGCGTAATTTCGTGTCGATGGCTTCACACGAGTTTCGCACGCCGTTGACGATAATCGATGGCAACGCGCGCCGGCTGATCAAGTCGAGCGAGCGAGCGCCGGGAGCGGAAATCGTGCAACGGGCGGGCCGGATTCGCGCAGCCGTGCTGCGCGTTACCCACCTGATGGACAACCTCTTGAATACATCACGGCTGGTGGACCGCGGCGCCGACCTTTATTTCCACCCCTCTGAAATCGACCTCGCCACACTCTTGAATGACGTGTGCCAGCTACATCGCGAGATCGCGCCCAAATCGCGGATCCTCGCGCGCATCGAGCCGCGGCCACTGCCGATGTTCGGCGATCCGAAGCTATTGCATCAGGCCTTCAGCAATTTGTTGTCCAACGCCATCAAGTATTCGCCGGGCGGGAGCCGAGTTCGAACTCGGTGTGCATACCGACCCGGATCACGTCTTCGTTTCGGTCGATGATCAGGGGATCGGCATTCCGGCCGCGGATCTCGCACAGATATTCGAGCGTTACGCCCGCGGCAGCAACGTTTCCGGTATCGTGGGAACCGGAATTGGGCTTTATCTGGTCAAGATGGTCGTCGATCTTCACGGCGGCCGTATCGCGGTCGAAAGCACCGAGGGACACGGCTCCCGCTTCACCGTCCGCCTGCCGCTTCACGGTGCGCAATCCGCAACGCCGGGCACCGGTACAGCCTCGACCAAGACATCCGAGTTGGTTGAGCACGTTTAGGCGCCGGGTCCGGCGCGGTTGCGGCAGCTTGGGCCAATGGCGCTCCTCACCGAGGGTTCTCGACATGATTTGGACCACGGCGGCGCCCGCGATCGTTACCGCTTTCGTCAGCTCCCTGGTCGAGGCGGTCGAAGCGCTCACTATCGTGCTCGCGGTCGCGACCGTCCGCGGCTGGCGCCCGGCAGGCCTTGGAGCAATCGCCGGGCTCGCTCTCCTTGCCGCGATCGTGCTCGCGCTTGGACCCCTGCTCAATGCCATCCCGCTGCAAGCGCTGCAATTGCTGATCGGCGTGCTGCTGCTGCTATTTGGAATGCGTTGGCTGCGCAAGGCGATCCTGCGTGCCGCCGGGGTTATCGCCCTGCACGACGAAACCAGGGCCTTTGCTCACGAGACTTCGGAATTGCGCGAGCAGGCGCTCCGGCTCGAGGAGCGCCTTGACTGGCTCGCGGGCATTACGAGCTTTAAGGCCGTCGTGCTGGAGGGGCTTGAAGTTGTGTTCATCGTGATCGCAGTCGGGGCCGCGCACGGATTGCTGGTGCCGGCAAGCATCGGAGCGATCGCGGCCTGCTTGTTAGTAACTGCAGTCGGTTTCTTCGTCCACCGCCCGCTCGCGCGTGTACCGGAAAACACGCTCAAGTTCGCGGTCGGTGTCATGCTGTCCGCATTCGGATTGTTTTGGACCGGGGAAGGCATTGGCGTCGCCTGGCCGGGCGCAGACCTTGCGATTCTGGGGTTTGCAGCGTTGTTTCTAATCGTCGGACTTTTGGCATCGGCGCTCGCGCGGCGCCCCAGCGCGGAGGCCCTGCCATGAGGGTACTGACCGGAATTCTGCGCGAACTCGCTGGATTGTTCGTCGACGACGGCTGGCTCGCCATCGCCATCCTAGGCGTCGTGGCGCTTGCGGCGGTCGTTGCGGCGCTCACGCCGGCCGGCTCGCTGGCGGCTGGCGTCGTGCTGGTATGCGGTCTGTTGGCTGTTCTGCTCATTAACGTGCGCGCTGCGGCAACGCGTTGAACCGAGGCGGGCTCTTGCGCCGTTACCGCGGGGCGAGATTCGGCAGTAGACGTAAGCGGAAACTGCCTTCAGCCCAACGGTCGACATTTGCCTTGCCAAAGGCCTTTCCGATTTACCCAAGCGGACACCCCGTGGGGGTTTGGCACCATCACCCATCTGTTCTAAGCTCGTAACCGAGCGCGCGCTTCTCTGCGGGCAGTCTGGGCCTGTCCAAAACCGGAAAGTCTTTCTCCCGGTGCGCGCTGCTAGCATTAGCGGGTCAAGAAAGACACGGCCCTAAATCGCGGGATAGCGCCGGAGGGCCATCAAGCGGCATCTCCGGCGCAGTCTCACAAATCCTTATTTTGCTAGTGAGGGGGGTGTCGCCCCTGGGCCTTTGGGATACTGTGGCGCAGCCGTACCGAGCCGGACGCCTGTCCGCCGCGCGGAGGGCGTAACCAAAACTAACAGGAGAATGCGATGTCAGTTTCGAAAAGGACCCTGCTAGCCGCAGGCGTCTGTTTGGCGGTCGGCCTATCTACGGTCGCGATGGCGCAGACGAAGAAGTCGACTGAGGCCACAACCATGGGCGAGGGCGAGGCGATCATGCTCCATCCCAAAGGGACGGTGCATAAATCCAATGTCAAGGTGAGCGCCGCCCAGCACGAAGCCGCCATGAAGAAAGGCGCGCGTGAACTCAAAGCCGGATCAGTCATCTACAGGCAGGGCGGGAAGACGTACCTGATGGAGGATAGCGCCAACGAGAAGGCGTCGTCGCACTTCCAGAGCAATTTCGACGTCGACTATTGAGCTTGGGCTCCGTTCCTCTCTAGGACGGGCGTTATTGGCGCGAGCGCCTCGGGCAACCAGGGCGCTCGCGTTTTTTCACGTTCAATGATTTCAAGACCCGCTGAACCGGCGCGAACAAGGCAGTTACCCGGGCTGAACAGCGCGTGTTGCATTCACTGACCGGGGGCCGCGGCTGGCTCGACCACGACGGTCCCGGTCATGTGCGGGTGCAGACTGCAAAAATACTCATAGCTGCCGGCGGTGGTGAACGTGAAGGAGTAGCTATCGTCGGTGTCGAGCGCCGGTGATTTGAACGCCTTGGTGGTCGAGGCGACCGTGTGCGGGATGTCGTCTCGATTGGTCCAGGTCACTTTGGCGCCGGCCCTGACGGTCAGCGTCTGCGGTGAGAAGGTGAAGTTGTCGATCATCACCTCTGCGTCCGCCGCGAACGCCGGACAGCCGACCAACAGCAGCGCCGCGGCGCTCAAGGCGGCGTAGCCGGCCCGGGCGCGGCCTGGACCACGCGTTGTCAATGCGAATTTCATTGCCCTGCGTCTCGCTCAGCCTTGCAAGGGCGTATCGATGATTGCGAGCCGCTGTTGGCCCTGCTTGAAATTCACTTGCGTGATACCGAGCAGCTTGCGCAGTTGATCATCTGGAACCTTCATGGGCCCGGGCGACGGCGCCGAGCCTGGAGCCGGCTGCGGAAACGAGGTTGACGTCGCGGTGTGGAAGGTGACGTTGCCTTCGACCTTCTGCATCACCTGGTGGATGTGACCGTTGAGCACCGTCACCGAGCCGAAACGCTTCACGAGATCGAGCGCCTTGGCACCGTCGTCGGTTCCCCAGCCCCATTGCTGATAGACGGTCCACAATGGAACGTGCGCAAACAGCACCACCGGCTGGCTGGCGGATCGTCCGCGCAAGTCGTCTTCGAGCCAGGCGAGCTGGGCAGCCCCGAGATTGCCAAGGCCGCCGGCCTTGAGGTCCAGCACGTTTACGAGGCCGACGAAGTGAACGCCGTTGGCATCAAAACTGTACCAGCCGTCACCGTTGGTGCCCTTGCCGTAGCGTTCAAGGTAGAGCTTGTGCTCTTCATCGATCACGTCGTGCTCGCCAGGGACGTAGTGCACGTCGAGGCCCGCCTGTGAAATGAGGCTGTTGGCATCGTCGAATTCCTTGACCTTGGAGAGATGCGTGATGTCGCCCGTGTGAATCATGAACGCAGGCTTGACCGGCAACGCCTTGATCTTCGCGATCGCGGCGCTAAGTGTCCCCATGGTGTCGGGGTTGGCGGGCTTGTCGAAACCGATGTGGCTGTCGCTGATTTGCATGAATGTCACGCTGCCGGCATCCGCCGCCATCGCCTCGCCGACGATGCCGAGCGAACGCGGTACGCCACCGGACATAGTCCAAAGCACGCCGGCCCCGGCCCACGTCATGCACTCGAGTACGGTGCGCCGATTGAGCGCCGCTGGTTCACGGCGGTCGTCCTCGCGATCGAGATCCTTCATGATTCTGCTCCCATGAAGCGCATTGCTTCCGGATGGGAGACTCGCCCGCGCCGACGCGCATTCCGGGAGCACACGGGTTTGTGAAGGGTGCCGCAGAGAATCCTGGTGGTAGGGGAAACCCCCACCTTCCAAGACCCAGTCCGGCCCGCTAGTTTCTGATTCATCACCGGGCAGCGCTGTTCAGACAGCCGGGTCCAACCCGACGCTCGCGATAGGCCCGTCAGCTTTGGGGAGGATCAACATGTGGAATCAAGTCTACGATCCGTTCAGTAATACCGTCTTGTCGACGATCGCGGCCGCTCTGCCGGTTGTCACACTGTTGGTCCTGATCGCTTCCAACAAGGTAAAGGCACACATCGCCGCCATCATCGCGCTCGTGGTTGCTAATCTGGTCGCAATCTTTCTGTTCACGATGCCATCCAGCATGGCTCTGCGCGCCACCGTTTTGGGCGCGGTCACGGGTTTCTTCCCGATCGGCTGGATTGTACTCAATGTCATCTTTCTTTACCGGCTCACCGTCGAGAAGGGCGCATTTGAAATTCTGCAAACTACGATCGGCGGGGTCACTAAGGACCGCCGGCTGCAGCTCCTCCTGATCGCCTTTTCATTCGGGGCGTTCTTTGAGGGTGCGTCCGGCTTCGGCACGCCGGTCGCAGTGACCGGGGCCATCCTGATCGGGCTGGGATTTTCACCGCTGGCAGCCTCAGGCCTGTCGCTGATCGCCAACACGGCGCCGGTCGCCTATGGAGCGCTTGGCACACCGATCGCGGGGTTGGCGAGTGTGACCGGCCTCGATCCATATTTGCTGGGAGCGATGGTCGGCCGGCAGTTGCCGTTCTTCTCCCTGATCGTCCCGTTCTGGCTGATCTGGACGTTTGCGGGGCGGCGCGGAATGCTGGAGATCTGGCCGGCAATCCTGGTGTGCGGCGTATCGTTCGCGGTCCCGCAGTTCCTGATCTCGAATTTCATCAACCCGTGGATCGTCGATATCGGCGCCTCGCTGATCTCGATGGCATGTCTCATCCTGTTCCTGCAGGTGTGGCGGCCAAAGGAACTCTGGCTGTCGCCGGCGCTGCGCAGCCACGACAACTCCGCTGCGACCATGGAGCAAAAGCCACCGGCCAAGGTGACGGAGCCGACACGTCAGCAGGTGTGGTGGGCATTGATGCCGTGGATCATCGTGTGCGTTATCCTTTTGGTCTGGGGTACCGATCTGTTCAAGGCGTTCGTCAATCCGGCGACGACCTTGACCTATCAGGTTCCGAATCTCCACGGATTGATCAACAAGGTGGCGCCGGTCGTGACCAAGCCGACACCGGAAGGCGCGGCATTTGCGTTTACGTGGCTTTCCTACACGGGCTCCGGCATGCTGATTGCCGCCATTATCTCGGGGTTGTTCTTGGGGTTTTCGCCAGTGCAGCTGGTGAAGTCCTACGGCGCGACCATCAAGGTGTGCGCCTATTCGCTGGTCACGATCTCGGCGATGTTGGCGATCGGAACGCTCACGCGGCTCTCGGGAATTGACGCCACGCTTGGCCTCGCGTTCGCGGGCGCCGGCGTGCTTTATCCGTTCTTTGGCACCTTGCTGGGTTGGCTCGGCGTTGCGCTGACTGGCTCCGACACGGCATCGAACATCCTGTTCGGCAACCTGCAGAGGATCACGGCGGAGCAACTCGGCCTGTCGCCGATCCTGATGAGCGCCGCCAACTCGTCCGGCGGCGTCATGGGCAAGATGATCGACGCGCAGTCCATCGTTGTCGCCTCGACCGCGACCAACTGGTTCGGGCACGAAGGCACGATCCTGCGCTTCGTGTTCTGGCATTCGATCGCGCTCGCCTGCCTGGTCGGCGTCCTGGTGATGTTACAGGCCTACGTGCTCACCGGCATGGTCGTGCACTGAGGCGCCGGTACGCGAGTTTGCGTTGTTTGCAACGCGGCCCGGCAGCGGCCGCGTGACCGCGACAAGTTCCTTGATCGCGACTGCGAGCCCGCTAGTGCCCCGTTTCCGAAGTTCGTGATACATCGCGGCACCCTCTGACACGAACTTCGGAAACAAAGGGGCACTAGCAAGCATAATGATGCTAGTGCCGCTTTTCGATTTGAAGTTCCTAGACGAGTTTGTCGCAATCGCTGTAGAAACTTCAAATCGGCGGCACTAGACTGCGCGCGCTTCAAAAAGCAAATCGGAGGAAACCCATGCCCGTACCACGCCGCACCGGCCGTCTTGTTTCGTTTGGATGCGCGCTCTTGGTCACGTCGTGTTTCGGCGGTCTTGCCGCCGCTGAGCCGTTCAGCATCACGTCTTCATCGTTCAAGGACGGCACGGTGCTCGACAAGAAATACGTCGGGAACATCAAGGCCAATCCGAATTGCGTCGGCGATAATGTCTCGCCCGCTCTCTCGTGGTCCAACCCGCCAGCCGACACTAAGAGTTTTGCCATCCTCGTGGTTGATCCGGAAGGTCGGGCGCCGGCGGGTGTGGCACATTGGGTCGCTTACGGAATCCCCGCGTCTGTAAAGGGATTCGCCGAGGGCGAGGTTAGTGGCCCATCCAGCAATTACGTGGGCGGCAAGAGCACGCTGGGTCTGCCGAACTACATGGGCCCCTGCACGCCGGCTGGGATCGGCTTCCATCACTATACGTTCATTCTAATGGCCACTGACCTGGATCCGACCGCGTTGGCACCGGGCCTGACACGCGAGGAATTGGTCACCGCCCTCACCGGCCACGTCAAAGGCTCGACCGGCATCATCGGCTTGTTTGGCCGGCCGTAGTCCGTTCGAACGCGCACCCCGAGACGCACGCGCGCGAACGCGCGTGCGTCCGTTCGATGAAAATAGTCACAGGCGCCCACGTCTCCCGGGGAAATTCTCATCCAGCTCCGCTCGTCCGCATCTGCGGGACTTTAGTCCGCAAGCAGCCGCTCGGTCGTATCCTTGAGGGCGACGCCGGATATCCGGCGCGCTCGCATCGCCATTAGCAGGTGCATCAGCCGGAACGCGGCGTCGGCGTAGCCGATGCCCTTCGGCCGGATATTGGAAATGCAGTTGCGTTGCGCGTCGGTGGTCTGTGGGCCCGGCTGCCAGGTCAGATAGGCTCCCATGCTGTCGGGCGCTGACAGGCCCGGGCGTTCGCCGATCAGAACGACGACGCTGTCCGCGTTGAGTGCGCGCGCGACCGCATCGCCGATCGCAACACGCCCCAGCCGCACGAGCACCAGCGGCGCAACCTGCCAACCGGCGTGGGCCAGATCCGGCAGCACCTGCGCGAGGAGCGGTTGCGCATGTGACTGCACGGCGCACGCCGAGAGACCATCGGTGACAACAAATACGACGTCGTTAGGCTCGCCGCGCGCTGCGAGCAGCGCCTGGTCCGCGTCGGCAAGCTGCCGGCCGAGGTCCGGCCGCAGCAGGTACTGTGCGCGGTCGCGCACCGCACTCGAAACCGCCACCACCGGCAGCCCGAGCGAACGCAGATCGGCCAGCAATTTTGGTTCATCGAGCGGTGCGTGAACGGCGTCGCGCGCGCGTGCATGGGCCAGGCGAAAATCAAGCAACGGCCCGGTCGCAAGCGATGCCCCGGTGCGGGCAAGTCCGATGCGCGCCGCGGTCGATCGGCGCAGCGTTGCCCAGAGGTCGTCCGCAGCGTCCTCGCCACCGCCGTCGGTGACCGTGGGCAACTCGCTCATGATGCGCTGGACGCGGGGAGTAGCGCGCGCAGCCGCGCCGGCACGGCGCGCGTCCGAACACGCTCCGCGGCATCCAGCAGGCCCTGGCGCTGCAGCCACATCTCGAACTCGGGTGCCGGCCGGCGATGAAACAATTCCCGCATGGCCAGCACATCATGAAATGACGTGCTCTGATAACCGAGCATGATGTCGTCGGCGCCCGGAACACCCATCACATAGGTGACGCCGGCAGCGACCAGCAGTCCCAGCAGCGCGTCCATATCGTCCTGATCGGCCTCGGCATGATTGGTGTAGCAGACGTCGCAACCCATCGGCAGGCCGAGCAGCTTGCCGCAGAAGTGATCCTCGAGCCCCGCGCGAATGATTTGCTTGCCGTCGTAGAGATATTCCGGTCCGATGAAGCCGACGACGGTGTTGACCAGCAACGGCTTGAACGCGCGCGCCACGCCGTAAGCGCGCGCCTCCAGGGTCTGCTGATCAACGCCGTGGTGCGCTTCGGCCGACAGTGCACTGCCCTGCCCGGTCTCGAAATACATGACGTTATCGCCGATGACGCCGCGGTGAAGCGCGAGCGCTGCTTCGCGCGCCTCGCGCAGCAGCGCAAGGTCGACGCCGAAGCTCCGGTTGGCGGCTTGCGTGCCGGCGATCGATTGAAACACGAGATCGACCGGCGCGCCTTTCTGCATCAGCCCGAGCGTTGTCGTGACGTGCGCCAGCACGCAGCTCTGGGTCGGAATATCGAGCTTTTGGCGCACGTCGTCGAGCAAGCACCAGCAATGCGTGAGCGCGTTCCGGGCTGTCGGTTGCCGGATTGATTCCGATCACCGCATCACCGGCAGCCGAGAAGCAGGCCGTCGAGGATGCTGGCAGCAACGCCGCGCAGGTCGTCGGTCGGGTGATTGGGCTGCAACCGCACCGACAGGCAGCCGGGCAGTCCCGAGCGTATTGCGGAAGCGGGTGACGACCGTGCACTTTGCCGCGATCATCATCAGATCCTGCAATCGGCAGATCTTGCTAACCGCCGCCGCCATCTTCGGCGATCACGCCAGGCGCCACGGCGGCGAGGATCTCGCTGGTAGCGGCGTCGGACAGCAGCCAGTCGCGCAGGCCACCCACAGTCAGGTGCGCGATCGGCGCAAATGCGTAAGCATCGTGCGTGTCGATGATCAGCCGGGTGACTTCATCGGCCTCGTAGGGCACGACGTGCCGATCCAAAAAGACCCGTAACGGCAGATCCGCTAGCGCCGATTGCGCTGCGACCCGCTCCTCCTCGCTGCCGGCCGCAATCCCTGCCAAAGCGTCCCCGCTGCGCAGCGGGGATGCCTTGGCGAGCAACGCCGCCACGTCCTCAAAAACGTAGCGCTGGTTTGCGATGCTCGCGCGGTACATAGCGTCCTACCGGTGGATGCGCGCCGCAGGATTTGCGTAACGCGTCGAGCGCGGCCGACAGACCGAGCGTGGAGAGTTTGAACGCGCGCGGCGGATGACCGAGATCAGCCGCCGAATTGGCCTCAAGAATATCGATCGTTGGACGGCGCGCCGCCACCTCAAGGAACTCGAACGAGGTTGACGCCGTGCGTCCGTCGGTCACTCGCCCGGCGTCAACCAGTTCCGTCTTGCTGATCGGGCTTGTCTTCGGGAAGCTCAGGCCGATCGGTCCCGCGACCAGACTGATTGCGGCCCACGTGGTTGCGCGATGTTTGGGCGACGCGCCCTTGTCCAACGCCAGCTCGCGCTCATAGCGCACATTGATCTGTGCGTGCTCCCCGCAACTCAGATGTACCAGGCTGCTGCGGAATTCGTCCTGGTGCGCGCCGATCGCGCGGGTAAAGAGCTTAATCGCGCTCGCACGCTCGGTTCGTGAGGCCTCGACCACGGTCCAGGGTGTCTCCTGAAAGCGGCTGGTGTCGATCCCAAAAATGGCAATCTCGTTCCGGGTCAGAATGCGCACCTGCTCGAACGGCACCTTTTGAATTTCCTCGTACAAGTCGTCGTTGATGCCCATTTCATGGATGTAGTTGTGCAGTTCGAGGTTGAACGACGCAAGTTGCGCGTTTGCAAACAGCCGCTCCCATTCCCCGATGTAAGGAACCTTGCTGGTGTGGATGCCGACGCGTGCGCCGGGCGGTACGTGGCGCACCGTGGCACCGATCAGCGCATAGACGCACGACGAATTGCAGCCGGCGTTGATGCCACGCCAGCGCGCCCTGAACGTCGTCCCCGATCGCTTCAGCGCCCGACAGACAGCCTCGCTCCTGCCGATGCAACCCTCCGGAATCGTCATTGCAACCCCGGCAGTCATCCCGCGCTCGCGCAGCATGCGACCGATGGCGAGCCCATTGTCGGTGAGCCCGCCGGGAGAATGGAAATAGATCGGCAGGATGCGGTCGGACATTCGATCGAGGAAATCGCGAAACCGCTCGGCGGCGCCGGAATCGAACTGGCCTTCGGCGGCAATCCATTCGCTGCACCCGGCCCGCACGCGTTCGGTTCACCCTTTGCGAGGTAGAAGAACAGCGGCGACCGCTCGATTTCGACATGCTCCTTGGGCGTGGCGGGTGCGCGTTGGGCGCTGGCGTCCACCGGAAGCGCGCCGGTCAGCAAACCCGCAATCGCTAGAGCTCGCCAGCGCATCGTTCGGTAACCCACCATACTTAGTCCTGCGCCGCCGGCAGCGGCGAGCGACCCCTGATCATATCAGCCGCCTTTTCGGCAATCATGATGGTCGGGGCGTTGGTGTTGCCCCCGATCAACGTCGGCATGATCGACGCGTCGGCCACCCGCAGCCCCTCGAGGTCGCGAACCCGCAATTCGGAATCGACCACGGCGTCGGCATCGCGACCCATCCGGCAAGTGCCGACTGGGTGGAAGACCGTACCGCAGGTGCTGCGGATGTAGTCGCGCAAAGCATCGTCGCTCTGCACGTTCGCGCCCGGCCGGAACTCGGGCCCGCGTACCTTGTCCCACGCCGGCGCCGCCAACAGCCGCCGACTGACCTTCAGCCCGCGCAGCATGAGCTCGAGATCGTCCGGATGCGTCAGGAACTGCGCCTCGATGCGTGGCGCCGCATCCGGCTCCGCGCTGGTCAGGAGCACCTCGCCCCGGCTTTTTGGGCGTAGCAGCACCGTGACCAGCCCGTAACCATGCCCGAAGCCGGTGCGGCCCTCAGGCACGCGGTGCGCGGGAAGCAGGATGAATTGAATGTTTGGCCGATCGAGCGCCAGATCGGTGCGGATGAACCCACCCGCGTGGAACAGATTGTTGGCGAGAATTCCGCGCCGGAACAGGATGTATTGCAGCACGTTCCACGCGCCCCATGGGAGCGCGCGCCACGAAATCCCGTACGGAATGGTGGTCGGGCTGAGATGCTGGACGACCACCGCAAGGTGGTCTTGCAGATTGCGGCCGACGCCGGGCAGTTCGTGCAGGACTTCGATCCCGTGTCGACGCAACTCGGCCCCGGGGCCGACGCCGGAGCGCATCAGGATCATCGGCGATGCGATCGTTCCGCCGCAGATGACTATTTCACGCCGCGCGAAAAGCTGTCGTGGGGCCGTGCCGATCCGCAATGCCACGCCGGTCGCGCGCCGGCCGGTAAACGTGACGCGGTCGACTTGACCGTTGGTGATCACCGTCAAGTTCTTGCGCGCGCGCGCCGGCTTGAGGAATGCGGTCGCGGTCGAAACCCGGCGTCCGTCGAGATGGGTCGACTGGCGCCGGCCGAAGCCTTCCTGCTGGGCGCCGTTGAAATCCCTGGTCAATGGCATTTGCATTGAAGCGGCAGCCTCGCACATCATGTCGACCAGCGGACTGTAGCTGTCGGCATCGCGCACGTTCATGAGGCCGCCCTTGCCGTGATAGGCCGGGTCGCTATCACCGAATTGTTCGTTGTTTTCGGATTTCTTGAAATAGGGCAGCACATCGCCGAACGACCAGCCGCTATTTCCCGCCGCTGCCCAGTCGTCATAGTCGAGCCGGTGCCCGCGCATGTAGACCATGCCGTTGATCGAGCTCGATCCGCCCAGCACCTTGCCGCGCGGAATATAGATCGAGCGCTGCGCAGCCTTTTCCTGTTTGGTGGTCCAGTAGCGCCAATTGAGCTTACGGTGGTGCATCAAAAAGCCGATGGCGAGCGGAATGTGGATCAGGGGGTTGCGGTCACGCCCGCCCGCTTCGATCAGGCAAACGCGCACGCTGGAATCCTCGCTCAAGCGGTTGGCCAGAACACAGCCCGCCGAGCCGGCGCCAATGATGATGTAATCGAACGTATCCGCCCGCTCAGGCGCGCGCGTATCCCGCATGGCAACCAGCACCCCGTTCACGTTCCAGAGCCAGCAAACCCCAATTGCGCACGGTGCCGCAAGAGCACGCCTGTGCGGCCAGGCTCCGTTTTCGCAAGGCTGCAATAAACCAGACTCCGGGCAATCTTGAGGCGGTACCGGCGCTCCTCTATCGTCACGGCGGCAAGATGCCACGTAATCAGCGACAACGCGCGCCCCGCCGGGCGCGATCGATGGGCCGGAACGCACATGACCCAGGGCGCACTGCATAATGGATAGCCGCGTCACCGAGAGGGCCGTCATCGCGGCCGAGACCATCGCAGCCGATTATGTGGTGATCGGCGCCGGATCGGCCGGCTGTGTCCTCGCCAGCCGGCTGAGTGAGGATGGTGCGCGGGTGGCGTTGATTGAGGCCGGCCCGCCCGACCATAGTCCGTTGATCCATATCCCGGCTGGCATGATCAAGCTCATGCGCCACCCGCGCCTTAACTGGAATTTCTTCGCCGAACCGGAACCTGGAACGGCCGGCCGCGCGCTGCATTGGCCGCGGGGAAAAGTGCTCGGCGGCAGTTCGTCGATCAACGGCATGCTCTACGTGCGCGGAAACCCTCGTGACTACGACCGTTGGGCCCAGATGGGCTGTACCGGTTGGAGTTACGAAGATGTACTGCCGCTGTTCAAGCAGTCTGAAGACTACAGGGGCACCGGCGGCGACGATCGCTACCGGGGCCGCAACGGGCCGATGGCCGTCGAAGAATACAGAACCGTGCTTGAGGCAACTCATTGCTTCGTGACGGCCGCGCAAGAGGCCGGAATCCCGCGCACGCCGGACTACAACGGCGCGCGCCAGGACGGCGTCTGCTATTCGCAGAACAGCCGTCGGGGACGGTTTCGCGCCTCGACGGCACGCGCCTTCCTGGCGCAGGCACGGCGGCGGCCGAACCTGCGGGTCGAGACCGGCGCGCTGGTCAATCGGTTGACGTTCGATGGTCGGCGCTGCACCGGCGCCGAGTTCCGTCGCGGCGACCGGCGGTTTGTTGCGACGGCGGCGCGTGAGGTCATCGTCTCCGCTGGCGCGATCGGTAGCCCGCACCTGCTGCAAATCTCCGGGGTTGGCGCGCCTGAGCACCTACGCTCGGTCGGGCTGCCGGTCGTCCACGCGAGCCCGAATGTCGGGCTCAACCTGTCGGACCACTTGGCGGCGCTCGTGGTGCACCGGCTGCGCGATCTCGTATCGGTCAATCAGCTCGCGCGCGGTGCACCTCTGTTACGCGAAGCGCTGCGTTATGCGATGACCGGCCACGGCGCCTTCACCTTCGGGGTTACGACCGCGATCGCGTTTGCCAAATCGCGCGAAGGGCTTGAAAGCCCCGACCTTCAGCTTTCGTTCACGCCGATGAGCCGCGGGCCTGATCGCCACGGCTTCGACCAACTCGAGCTCGAGCCCGGCGCCAGCATCGCAGTCTGCGTGGTGCAGCCGGAAAGTCGCGGCAGCATTCTGGCGCGCTCCGGCGATCCGACCGAATATCCGGCGATCCGCCCCAACTACCTGTCCGCGCCGCGCGATGTGGACGCAATGGTCGCCGGCCTGCGGCTCGCCCGCAAAATTTTCGCGGCACCGTCCTGGATGGCTCACAGCGACGGCGAAATCCGACCCGGGCCAAGGGCCAACTCCGACGCGGAGCTCGCCGATTACGCGCGGGCCAGCGCCGGCAGCGTGTTTCATCCGGTCGGCACCTGCCGCATGGGCGCGGACGCAGCTTCGGTCGTCGACAGCCGCCTGCGCGTGCGCGGCATTGCAGGTTTGCGGGTCATCGATGCGTCGATCATGCCGACGGTGACGACCGGCAACACCAACGCGCCCACGATCATGATCGCGGAGAAAGGCGCGGCCATGATCCGCGAGGACGTGCGCGGATAGTTGCCACCGTCCAGAGCCTTTGTCCGTACTACCGCTGTTAGTGCGTGGCGCCCAGCCCAAGGTAGCTTTCCGCCACGCGTGGGTTCTCGGCGAGCTCAGCGGCCGAGCCTTCGAACGCGATTTCCCCGTGCTCCATCACATAGCCGTAGTCGGCGACGGCGAGCGCAGCGCGTGCGTTCTGCTCGATCAGCAGAATGGATACGCCGCTCCTGTGCAGGTCGGCGATGATGCGGAAGCTTTCGCGCACGATTTGCGGCGCGAGGCCAAGGCTCGGCTCGTCCAGCATCAGCAGTCGCGGCCGCGACATCAGCGCGCGACCGAGCGCCAGCATCTGTCGTTCGCCGCCGGAGAGCGTGCCGGCGAGCTGGCGCTGGCGTTCGCGCAAGCGTGGGAAGCGCGCGTAGACCTTTGCGAGTTCCTCGTCGATCTGACGGTGGCGGCGATGTCGAAAGCTACCCAGCCGTAGATTGTCCTCGACGGTCAGCGAGCCGAAAAGCTCGCGCCGCTCCGGCACGAGCACGAGGCCTGCCGCTACGCGGTCCTCAACCCGCACGCTGCGCAAATCCTGGCTCTCGAACCTGATGGTGCCGGTTTGCTCGAGAAGCCCCATCAGGGCATTGAGCAGCGTTGTCTTGCCGGCACCATTGGCGCCGATCACGGTGACCACGCTGCCCACCGGAACATTGAGCGAGACGCCGCGGACCGCTTCGACCTTGCCGTAGGCAACCGACATCCGGTCCACGACCAGCAACGGCTCGCTCACGCGACACCCCCCAGATAGGCCTCGATTACCACGGGATTGACGCGAATGTCAGGTGGCGGTCCCTCGGCGATCTTCTTGCCGAAATCCAGCACCACGATGCGCTCCGCCAGCCCCATCACGAAATCGACGTCGTGCTCGACCACCAAGATGCTGATTCCTTCGCCCTTGAGCTCACGCAGCAGCTTGGTGAGCGCCTGCTTCTCAGCCGCACGCAATCCGGCTGCCGGCTCATCGAGCAGCAACAGCCGCGGGTCGAGACAAAGCGCACGCGCGACCTCGACCAGGCGCATCTGGCCGAGCGAAAGATGGCCGGCGGGCCGAAACATCTCCTTGGCGAGACCGACACGCTCGAGCCGGCGCGCCGCATGCGCAAACAGCCGCCGCTCCTCGGCGCGATCGAGGCGCAGGATCGCAGACATGACGCCGGCCTTCCCGCGCGAATGCGCGCCCAGTGTCACGTTCTCGATCACAGACAGTTCGGGAACCAGGCGCACATGCTGGAACGTGCGTGCAATGCCGCGGCGTGCGATCGCCTGCGGCGCGAGGCGCTCGATCGGCTCACCATCGAACAGGACGCGCCCCGCCGTTGCGCGCCGCACCCCGGTCATCAGGTCAAAGAGTGTGCTCTTGCCGGCGCCGTTGGGCCCGATCAGCGCCACCGTTTCGGCCTCGCCGACGGTGAAACTCACGTCGTCGACCGCAACCAGGCCGCCGAAGGTTTTGCGTGCCTTGTCGAGCGCGAGCAGCGGGCCCGCGGCAGCGCTCGGCGGTCGCACCGCAACCTCCACGTCGGCCGCCGGATCAATTTTGCGCGCGGCGCTCGCCGGTAACCAGAAAGATACCAGCGGCCATACGCCTTCACGCGAATATTGCAGAATGCCCACCAGCATGATTCCGAACAGCAGATCCTGGAACATGCCTAGCCGGCCGAGCACGTCCTGAAGGAGGTCCTTGAGGACGATAACGATGCCGGCGCCGAGCAGCGCGCCGAACACCTGGCCGACGCCGCCGACAATCGCCATCAACAAATAATCGATATTGGCCTCGGTGCCGAATGCGCTGGCGCTAAGCGTGCGTTGGAAATGGGCATAGAGCCATCCGGCGAGTCCGGCCAGCAACGCCGCGTACACAAACACCACCAGTTTAGCTCGTGCGGTCTGCACGCCGAATGCTTCCGCCGCGATCGCGTTGCGGCGAAGCGCCCGAAAAGCGCGACCGACGCGGCTATCGAGCAGGTTGATAGTAGCCAGGATCGACAGCACCACCGCGATCCACACCAGCACGTAATAGGAGCGCGCGGTCAGCAGCGTGAGCGGACCGATTTTCAGCGGCGGAATGCCGGTCATACCGGTCTGGCCGCCCAGAAACGCGCTGTTGCCGAAAATGTAGAAGATGCTGATGCCCCACGCGAGGGTTCCAAGTGGCAGGTAATGGCCGGACAGTCGAACCGTAATGGCGCCGAGGCAGCAAGCCGCAAATCCAGTGACGATCAGCGCGGCTGGCAGCCCCAGCCACGGCGACAGCCCGAAGGTGGTAGACAGGAGGCCGGTCGTATAGGCCCCAAAGCCGACGAACGCCGCCTGCCCGAACGAGGTCATCCCCCCCATACCGGTCAACACCACGAGTCCGAGCGCGGTCAGGCTGGCGAGGCCGATCAGGATCAGCAGGGTCACCCAGAATTCCGGAATGAGGGGAGTCAACGGCAGCACCAGCAGCAGCGCGGCAACCGCCCACGCAATCGCCTTCGCGACTTGCCGGTTCACTCGTCTTCCTCCACCGCCGGTGCGCGCAGTGATCGCAGCAGCAGAATCGGAATGAGCGTCGTGAAGACCACGACCTGCTGGTAATTGCTGTTCCAAAATGCCGCGAATGATTGCAGCAGGCCGACGAAGATCGCCCCGGCGACCGCCAGCGGATAGCTACCCATGCCGCCGATAATGGCCGCCACGAAACCGATCAGTCCAATCAGGAAACCGGTGTCGTAGTAGACCATGGTCACCGGTGCGATTAGTACGCCAGACACCGCGCCGACGAACGATGCCAGCGCGAACGTGATTTCGCCTACCTGGCTGATCGGAATTCCGACCAGCCGGGCGCCGACCCGGTTGACGGCCACTGCCCGCATGGCCTTGCCGATGAGCGTGCGATCGAACAGAAGCCAGAGCACCAACATCAGGACTAGCGACACCGTCACCATGATGACGCTTTGGCCGGAGACGGCTACGCCGGCGGCATCGAATTGGATGCCCGACAACGGGTTCGCCATGAACCCTTCCGGCCCGAAGAATACCAGTCCAAGAACGGTGAGCGCGATGTAGACGCCGACCGAAGCAATCAGCAACGTGAGGACGGATGCTTGTTCCAGGGGCTGGAACGCCAGTCGATAGAGATAGGGCCCGAGCGGCGTGATCAGCATCAATGTCAACGCCACCTGCACCGCCATGCCCGGCTGCAGCGGTACGAGCCAAGTCACCAAGCCATACATCATGACCGGGAACACCAAATCGGTTGCCACGCGGCGTACGAGCCACGCCCTGGTGATGCGCGAGCGCATACGCAATGCGTCGATAATGAACGCCGCGCACCCCAGTGCGAGCAGCAGTCCGATGGTTCCCGGAACGTTGCCGCGTTGGAACTGGCTGAGCGTCAGCGCCGCGAACGAGACGTAGACGCCTTGCGGCAGCAAGATGACCCGGGTGACCACGAATACAAGCACCAACCCGATCGCCAGCAGCGCGTAGATCGTGCCGTTGACGACGCCGTCCACCACAAGGGTCCAGAAGATCGTCGGGTCCATTGAGAAACTCAGACATCACCCCTGAAACGCACCGCCGATCACGGTCGACCCGAGATCGGCGGCCTTGTTTCCTTACTGACGAGGTACGAGGTGCGCGACTTGCTGCGCGGCCTCGCCGTGTCCGCTTACTTTACAAGATGAAACGCCCCGTCCCTCACCGTCATCACGAACTGACCGCTTGGATCATAGCCGGCATGCTCGGTCGGCGAGTTGGTCAAAAGTCCATTGTTAAGATAAAGGCCCTTGACGTTTTCGAGCGCATCGCGAATCCCGTCCTTGAACTCCTGCGTGCCGGGCTGGCCGCGCTTCAATCCTGCGGGGACCGCGATCTCCAACAACGTCGTGCAATCGGCGAGGTGCGCCGCCATGATCGGCGGCTCGGCTTTGAATTTTTCCTTGTAGCCGGGCACGAACTTCTCGGCGAGCTTTCGGTACGGACTGTCGGCCGGCAGATCCCGATGGATGATGAACGGCTCACCCACCATCACCACGCCTTCGACATCTTTGCCGCCGCGGTCGATGAAATCGGGCAGACCGATGCCGTGACCGGCCAGAATGATGCCCTTGAAGCCGCGCTGGCGCAGGTCGCGGATCGGAATGACGGCCGGGGTGCCTCCGGCCGCGATGAAAATCGCGTCGGGCTTGGCCGAGATCAGCTTCAAGGCCTGGGGTGTTGTGCTGGTGGCGGAGCGCTCGAACGACTCGACCGCGACGACCTTCATGCCGGTCGGCGGCAGCAGTTGATCGAACAGACCGGTCCATACCTGCAGATAGGCGTCGTTGAAGCCCATAATCCCGATCGTCTTGACGCCTTTGTCGGCGAAATACTTGACCACCGGCGGCGCGGTGGTGTCGTCGTTGGGCACGATCTTGTAGACCCAGCGGCGAATGTCATCGACCGGAAAGACCAAACTCTTGATCGCGCTGGTCGCGAGTAACGGGGTCTTGGCTTCGCCGGCAATCGGCACCATCGCCAGCGAGGTTGGCGTCACCGCCTCCCCGATCAGCACGTCGGCCTTATTTTCGGTGATGAGCTTGCGGGTGTTCGCCGCGGTTTGGGTGACGTCAGTGCGGCTGTCGAGCGCAACATAATTCACCTTCAAGCCGCCGATTGTCGGAGGCATCAGGCTGACCGCATTCATCATCGGCACGCCGAATGATGAACCAGGTCCTGTCTGTGGCAGATTGATGCCGATCGTCAGGTCCGCAGCGTTAGCCGCATTCGCCGACCCCACCAGCGCCGCCAATAGCAGCGCCTTCCAGCACATGTTCTCCATTGCGCATCCCTCCCGGACACTCTTTTTGTGACCCCAGTATCAACGGGAGGCGCAATCGGCGCAAGGCGGCCGCCTAAGGCGGAACGGTCACCCGTAACGTGGGCACTGCGCGCCAGCGCCCCGGCCGGCGGCCACGCGGAGATCGTTCAGGTGCCGACCGCGTCCGCGAGGCACTTCTTGGTGAAACTCGACTTGGCGGCACCGACCAGCTTCTTGTCCGCCGCAGCGGTGTTGCACGACGCGGTAGCGTCGGTCTGACATTTCTTCATGAAACTCGTGAGCGCCGCGCCGGCGAGTTTCTTGTCGGCGGCCTGGCTCTTGCACGTCGGACTTTGCGCGGCTGGCGCTCCCGCCGGCGGTGATGCCGGTGGAGTTTGTGCCAGCGCGCCGGCCGTGATTGCGCACAGCAACGCGGCCAAAAGCGTTTGCCTCATGACGTCCTCCAGAGACTACGTGTCGGTGAGGCACGCGCGGCAATGCGAGATCGCGCCCGCCGGCGTCCTCGGTCGCCTGCCCATTCTAACGCCGTCATGACGTTGAGCAACGTGGCCGCAACTCGGTGGTAGCGCAGGAAGCCGCAGCCGAACCGGATTAGACGCCACCGGCCTTGCGATCTGTTCGCTGCCCCGAAATCGTAGGGTGAACTCTTCTTGCTCACGCGGGCAGTGGCGGCGATTGCCCTGATCACCGGCGGGTGCAGATCGTGCACGTTGTCCGCCGGACTATCGCCGCAGTCCACCGTACCGGACCTGCAGGGGTCGGCCCAGGCCGGGTTGGCGCGGAAATGCGCCACCAGCAGATCGAGGAAACTACGAACCTTGGCCGAGAGATGATGTCGATGGGGATAGATGGCGCTGATCGGATGTTCGGTGCGCAGGAACTCAATCAGCGTCGGCACTAGCCGCCCGGACTTGATCTCATCGGCCAGGAGAAAGCTCGGCAGCATCGCCAACCCCTGGCCATGCACCGCCGCAAGACGCAGGGCGTTAGCACTGTTGGAATGCAGATTTCCCGACACGGCGATTTTTTGTTCGCCCTCCGGGCTCGCGAAACTCCATTCCGAGTGCTTGGGCGCATACGAATAGAGCAAACAATTGTGGTTCACCAGGTCGGACGGCTGTTGCGGCGTCCCATGCTTGGCCAGATACTCAGGTGACCCGCACACCAACAAGCGGTAAGTCGCGATACGCCGAACGATGAGGCTCGAATCCGGCGTTGCGAACGTGCGGATCGCAAGATCAAACCCCTCCTCCACCAGATCGACCATGCGATCAGTCATGGCCATGGTGATGGAGACATCGGGGTAGAGCGAGGTGAACTCGGCGATCGCTGGCGCAAGAAAGGGTGGAATGGCGACCGACGCGTTGAGACGTAGCGTCCCTCGCGGTGTCGATTGCAGCGCCTGCGCGACGTTCTCGGCGTCATCGACGTCCGCAAGTATTTGAAGGCAGCGCTCGTAGTAAGCCTGCCCGACCTCGGTCAAGCTGATACGGCGCGTGCTGCGATTGAGCAGGCGCACCCCCAGGCGTTCCTCGAGGGCCCGCACGTGCGTCGTCACCATGCTGGGAGATATGTCGAGTTTGCGTGCTGCGGCGGCAAACCCGCCGACGTCGACGACTTTCACAAAAGCCGTCATGCTGGTCATTCGATCCATGGAAGCCCGCTGCCAGATTTCGGATCGGACATATATCCACGTCGCAACGCCATCAAGGCGCTACAACTAACCGTGATGAAGCCGTGCGACCAGGTCGCAGCCCACGCCGATACCTGGGAAACTGGCCTCGCGAGATCGTGATCACGGCAACGAGCGGCTTGCTGCAAATCGCCGGCGGGGTATTTGCGAAGAAATTGCGTCAGATTGTTCGAGCCTCAGCAATGGTCCGTTCGTTTTCGCGCCGCTTATTTTGGCAGATGCGGTTGGCCATTTATTGCGCAGGCACCGGGGGAACGCGCTCGGCTGCCATTAGTGAAGGAGAATGAAGATGACCAGCAAGATTTCAGCCGTGCTCGCCGCAGTGCTCGTCCTTGGCTCGGCGTCCGTGGCTTTGGCTGCTAACAGCAAGCCTCAAGCAATCCGTCAGCAGCCGCGGCAGCCGTCGGTAATGCTGCTTGAGGAAGGTGCTCCGGTACGCGGGCCCGCGGTCAACAGCTACGCGATCGAAGAGAACTACATCGACAAGCAGAATGTGTGGAAGTAACCCCCACACGTTAGAACGAATTGACGACAAGGGCCGGGGTGATCCCCGGCCTTTTTTGCGCCACGCTACCGGCGCTGCGAGTCCAAACAACATAGACGAACGAGCGGACGCAAAAATTGTTCGACGTTGCCGAATAGTCTGTTCGCTGCTTCACCAATTCTGAATTCCTTGTAACGAACCTAGCTTCTTCTGACTGGCGGCTGGCGTGTTCGCAACGACCGCCATTCATCCACGAAGGAGATCAAGCATGATCACAAGGATCGCAGCGGCGGTCGTCGCCGCCCTCACGGTCGGCAGTGGCTCCGCCGCATTTGCCGCGGCCATGGACCACGACCCGACCACGGGCCTCAGCACCTACTACTACTACGGCCCAATTTCGGAGCTCTCCAACAAGGGGCTCCCCATGAAGGACGAAGCCAAGAAGTACACTTCGTCGCCGCAACGTGCCACGCCGCAACGTGCCACGCATAAGCGCGGCAATTCCGTATTGCTGCTTGAGAACCGGGGGGCGCGTCCGCCGGTGAAAAACCGTCAGTGAGAACGACAAGCGATCTTCCCGGGTAGAGACAGACCGCTTGCCGCCACGCTAGCGGCCGGCGTTCGCGCCGGCCGTCCTCAGCACAGAAGGAGACTCCGCCAACAGCGAAATATTTCTGTCTGGCATTCAATAAAGTTATTGTTGCTTGAACACGGGCGTGTCCCCGGGTGGTAGACATGTGCGTCTTCGCGCGCGCACTTACTTGCGCTTGGCTCGAGCGCCCTGTTCCCGGCCGGGTCCTTCGCGCGCACTCTCGCGCAGCGCCGTCTTCAAATCGACCGGCCGATTGTGCTTGCGCAGAAGGTCGCGAAAGGCCTCGTCGGCGAGTTCCTGCAGGCTCGACATACTGTCGCGCGCCAGCAAATCGAGCGCGTTCCAGGTTTCGTCGTCGAACGCGATCAGCTTGCGGCGCTCGCGGCTTGTCGTGTCCTTGTCGGTCCTTGAGCGTGCCATCTGGTGATTGTGCTGCGGTTTCGGCACACGGTCCAGCTACCAGTGCCGCCGATTTGAAGTTCCTGAATCACTTGCCGCAATCTCGTTCAGGATCTTCAAATCGATAAGCGGCACTGGAATCATAGACTTGCCAGGGCCCTTTTGCTTCCGAAGTCCGTTTCACAAAGTGCCGCGATATATCACGAACTTCGGAAGCGAGGCACTAGTCCACGCTGGACATTCTCCGCCAAACGCGATTGGCTGCCGACCAAAATGCGAGGGAACCCCATGGCGTCGTCGCACAATGCCAAGCTCGTGTCGCACATCGACTGTCCAGGCGGCGGTCAGGTCTGGGTAGACGGCGATACTCTCTACGTGGGCCACATGGAGGCCCCGAGCGGCACCAGCATTTTCGACATTTCGGATCCACGCAAACCGAAGGCGCTGGCACGCATCGACCTGCCGCAGGGTTGGCATTCGCATAAGGTGCGCGCCAAGGATGGCATCATGATCGTCAATCACGAGGCGATTGGCGAAGGCGGATCGCCGGACTTTGGCGGCGGGCTCGCGATCTACGATGTAGCGCGGCCGACCGCACCTAAGCTCATCACCAAATGGCAGACCGACGGCGCCGGGGTGCATCGCTATGATTTCGACGGCCGCTACGCCTACGTCTCAGCGACGGTGAAGGGGTTCGTCGGCAATATTCCGGTAATCCTGGACCTCGCCGATCCGGCGCGACCTCAAGAAGTCTCGCGCTGGTGGATCCCGGGTCAATGGAAAGCCGGCGGCGAAGACTATCCGTGGGGCGATTTTGTTCAGCCGCGCTGCCACCACCCGCTGCGCGCCGGGAATCGTCTCAACGTGAGCTATTGGCATCACGGTCTCTACATCCTCGATATTTCCGATTTGACGAAACCAAAGTTGGTCGCGGGGCACCGACGCAGTCCAGCCTTCCCGCACCCCACCCACACATGCCTCGCCGTGCCACACCCGCTCAAGGGCCGCAATGTCATGGTGGTGGCCGACGAGGATGTGGCCAAGCTGCGGCCGGCCGCGCCGGCGTTCTCCTGGATCTACGACATCACCGACGAAACGCTTCCGACCCCAATCGCGACCATCAACGTTGCCGGCGTCGACCTAGATGGACGCCCGCAGCCGCCAATGACTGGATGCCATCAACCCTCGGAACGATTTTCCGGCAGCATCATCCCGTTTGCCTGGTTCGCACAGGGGCTGCGTTTTTTTGACATCGCCGATCCCTTCGCGCCGCGCGAGGTCGGACATTTCAAGCCGGAACCGCCAGTGGGGAGCAAGCAGGTGTCGTCGAACGACGTCACCATGGACGGCCGCGGTCTGGTTTATCTCATCGATCGCATCCGTGGTGTCGATGTCATCGAAACAAGCTTCTACAATTGAGGTCCGTCATGCGTGGTGGCGTCCCCCCGAGCAGCCGCAAAGTTGGCGACATCCAGGTCACCACCGTCAGCGACGGAATACTCAACGCGACGCTCAACAATTTTGTCGGGGTTACGCCGGCGGAAGCCGAGCGTATGTCTGGGCTCCCGGCCGACGGGCCGGTGCCGCTCGCGGTCAATGCCTTTCTGCTGACATTCAACGGCAAGCGCGCGTTGATTGACGCCGGCTCCAGTTCCACCATGGGCCCGACGTTGGGCAAGCTGCCTGACAATCTGCGCGCCATCGGGGTCGCTCCCGAGGCAATCGATTTCGTGCTGCTCACCCATATTCATCCCGATCATTCGAATGGTCTCGTCGACGAAGCTGGCGGCGCCAATTTTCCCAATGCGGATGTCATCGTGAACCGCGAGGACTTGCGGTTCTGGGTCGAACGCGAGCCGCAGGCGAGCGACAATGAGTTCCGCCAACGCAATATGGCAGCGGCGCGCCGCGCCTTCGCACCCTATCGCGAACGCGTGCGAGCGGTCAGTGGCGGCGAGGTCTTGCCCGGCATTACGGGGCATCCGCAACCCGGGCACACGCCCGGCCACACCGGTTGGCTGATTGCGTCGGGCGGCGACGCCCTGCTGGTCTGGGGGGACATTGTCCACGTCACCGGGGTGCAGTTTGCCCGACCGGACGCGGCATTGACCTTCGATCTCGACCCTGAGGCCGCACGTCGCTCGCGTACCCGCGTGTTCGACTGGGTGGCGTCCGACCGCATCAGGGTGGCGGGCGCCCATCTCGATCTTCCCGGCTTCGGGCACGTGGCCCGCAGCGGCTCAGGCTATCGATTTGAGGCTGAGGTCTGATGGCGCCGACGGCGCGCGCTTGAGGCGGGCTAGCGATCCTCAAGCGCCTCATCGAGCTTTCGCCGGCATTCGGTCAGTTGGTGGAGCGCCGCTTCCAGCTGGCGCAAGTGTTCACGACTGAGACCCGCGAGCTCATTGGGCAAAACCGCCTCGACCGGCGCCGACACGGGCTCTTCGTCCAGGTTGGCCGGGGCTTGCGGCCCCATCCTCGGTTCACGCCGCTCGAACGCCGTCGGCTCTTCCCCCTCGCCGCCGCGAAACAAACCGGGCAACCGGCTCAGAAGCCCGCCACGCTCGGAGGCGTCATCGTCCTCCTGGGCATCGGACACTTCGCGAGGAGGCTGCGGGGCCCCCTCTTGCCAGACCGTCTGAACGAAGCTCACGCCCTGCTCACGCAATATGCGCTGAACCCCGCGAATGGTGTAACCCTCGCCATAGAGCAGATGGCGGATCCCACGCAGCAGGTCGACGTCGTCGGGCCGATAGTAGCGCCGACCGCCGCCGCGCTTCATCGGCCTGATTTGGGCAAACCGGCTTTCCCAGAAGCGAAGCACGTGCTGGGGCACGTTGAGGTCCTCCGCGACCTCGCTGATGATCCGAAAGGCTTCCGGCGCCTTGTCCAATGCCGCCACTCCGCTATCCGGACGGATCCTGGGATTTTGTGTTGATACGCTGCTTGAGGATAGCCGATGGCTTGAACACCATCACCCGGCGCGGCGAAATAGGCACTTCCTTGCCGGTTTTGGGGTTTCGGCCCACCCGTTGGCCCTTTTTGCGCACCACGAAGGAGCCAAACGAGGACAATTTCACCGTCTCACCGCGCTCCAGGCAGTCGGTGATCTCCTTAAGCACCAGTTCCACTAGCGCTGCCGATTCCGTGCGAGAAAGACCGACCTTCTGATAGACGGCCTCGCACAGGTCCGCCCGCGTGACTGTCTTCCCGGCCATCGCCCGCCCGCCCTCGACCGACTTTTTACGGATAATCAACGATATGAGCTTGGCAATTCAAGTCAACAGGGTCGATGCGAGTCAACAGAGAAACCGTTCTCATCGCCATCACCAGCGCAATAGCGCGGCTCCCCAGGTAAACCCGCCGCCCATAGCCTCCAAGAGCAGCAGATCGCCTCGCTTGATCCGCCCGTCGGCCACAGCGACGGCCACCGCGAGCGGAATCGAGGCAGCCGATGTGTTGCCATGCCGATCGACCGTCGTCACGATCTTTTCTGGCGCGATGCCGAGCTTGCGCGCCGAATCGTCGATGATGCGCTTGTTGGCCTGATGCGGCACAAACCAGTCGATGTCCGCGGCCGTATAGCCCGTGGACTTGAATACGTCGAAAACCACGTCCGAGATCATGGCGACGGCGTGCTTGAAGACGGCCCGGCCTTCCATCCGCACCTTTCCCACCGTGCCGGTCGACGAGGGCCCGCCGTCCACGTAGAGCTTGGTCTTGTGACGGCCGTCCGAGCGCAGCCGGGTTGCGAGCAGACCGCGGTCGGCGTACGTGCCTTGTTGCGCAACCGCCTCCACCACGAACGCGCCTGCCCCATCGCCGAACAGCACGCAGGTGGCGCGATCCTTCCAGTCGAGAATACGCGAATAGGTCTCCGCCCCGATCACCAGCGCGCGCCGGAATGCGCCCGTGCGCAGTAGCCCGTCGACCGTTGCCAACGCATAGACAAACCCCGAGCAGACCGCCTGCAGGTCGAAGGCTGCACCGTGGGTAATTCCAAGCCCGGCCTGAACCGCAACTGCGGTCGCCGGAAACGTGTTGTCGGGCGTTGAGGTGGCGAGCACGATGAGATCGATCGATTGGGCATCCACCTTGGCATCGGCCAGCGCCGCGCGCGCGGCGGCGAGCGCAAGGTCTGACGTCATTTCACCGTCGGCCGCGACGTGGCGTTCGCGAATTCCGGTACGCTGGGTGATCCAATCGTCCGACGTATCCACCATGCGCGCAAGATCGTTGTTGGTGAGGACCCGGGCCGGCAGATAGCTGCCACAACCGACCGTCACGCACCGGATCACGCTCACGACGCGGCTCCACCCACCAGCGGCGCTTGATTATCGTTGCGTGCGCGCTTGCTGAGCGTCTCGTTGATCTTCGCGAGCAGCTCGTAGCGGGCCATGTCGTAGCCCATGTCGACCGCGGTGGCGAAGCCCTCGCTATCGGTTCCCCCGTGACTCTTGATCACAAGGCCGTTGAGGCCAAGAAACACGCCACCGTTGACTTTGCGCGGATCCATCTTGTCGCGCAGGGTGCGGAACGCGCCTTGCGCCAACAAATAGCCGATGCGCGAGCGCAGCGTGCGGGCCATAGCGTTGCGCAGATGTGTTGCCATCTGCTTGGCGGTGCCCTCGGCAGTCTTGAGCGCGATATTGCCGGCGAATCCTTCGGTGACGACCACGTCCGTTGAACCAAGGCCGATATCGTGACCCTCCACGAACCCAATGTAGTCGATATCGGGAAGGTTCATCTCGCGCAGTATGCGACCAGCGTCGCGCACCGGCTCCAGTCCCTTGACCTCTTCGACACCGATGTTGAGCAATCCTACCGTCGGCCGGTCGAGATCAAACAGCACCCGTGCCATTGCGCCGCCCATGATGGCGAGGTCAATCAGGTGGGACGCGTCCGCACCAATCGACGCTCCCACGTCGAGGACGACCAATTCACCGCGCAGGGTCGGCCACAATGCCGCGAGCGCCGGGCGGCTGATGCCAGGCGCCATCTTGAGGTTGAACCGCGCCATCGCCATCAACGCGCCGGTATTGCCGGCCGACACCGCGACATCTGCCTCGCCTTTCTTGACGGCGTCCATAGCGCGCCACATGGACGATTTCCATCGTCCTTGTCGCAACGCGACGCTAGGCTTGTCGTCCATCTTCACCGTGACGTCGGTGTGAAACGTACGCGCGACCGCCGCCAGGTTTGGGCGCGTCGCCAACAGCGGCGCAATCAGCGACTGGTCGCCGTAAAGCAGAAACTCAGTGTCGGGGTGACGCGCCAGCGCGATCTGGGCGCCCGGCACGATGACCGATGGACCGTGGTCCCCTCCCATCGTGTCGAGCGCAATGCGAATTTTCTGCGGCATGGATCGGCCTTGGCGGAGGTCTCGGTCCTGCGCGACCGATGGGGGAGCGGGGCGACAATACCGGTTCGGCGGGTGGAAACAATGGGGGCGCGGGCGTGTTCCCAGGTCAGTCGGTCAGAGCGGCCGCAGCCGAAAACGAGGGTTGTCCAATTAGTTCGACGGCTTCTTTTGCAGTGCCGCAAGGGCTGCGAAGGCACCGCCGCCGGGCTCTGGCAACGCCGGTGGTTCGAACACCGCGCCGGCTTTGCGCGGGTAAGGATCAATCCCCAGAATCAGAAATTCAGTGGCCAGGGCGCCGAGATCGACAGTCCCATCGACCAAGGTATCGATCTCCTCGCCATCGACGTTCACGGTCACATCTTCGTCGGCGAGCGCCGCGTGCGCCCCCTTGAACACGAGGTCGATCAATTCCGTGAGGTCGCTATCGATCGGCTCGAGCGTAACGACGCAGATCTGGCCCACGGTCGCCGACACTTGCCCGCTGACGCGCAGCCCATCATGGCCGGATCGCGTCACGTCAAACGCCGCCTCAAGCCGCGGCAATTCCCGCAGCCCCGTCGCTACTGCGATAGCCTGTCGCGTGCGCTCATCGGCCGTCAAAGCGATGTGGCAGCCGGTTTCCGGTACGTCCTCGATCCGCAAGGGGACGCTCCAAGGATTCGGTGCACGGCGGCGTTCGGCGGGAGGTTTGGTCGGATCGGCGCTCATGATCTGTCAGGCAGCGATGGCCTCGGGTATGGCCTTCGGGTCCGGGAAGCGCAACAGGCCCCCCGCGAGCGCGGCGGCGTCCAACGCGTCGAGTTGGCGCGCGGCATGCTCCACGTAGTGCGCCAAGCGCCGCGCGCCAGCGCTCACCGTGGCCACTCCATAGACGTTGCGCGCCAGCGCTTGCGCACAAGTTTCGTTATCGCAGGCGGTCAGGGCTTGATCGTAAGCCCGGGCGCGACCGAAATAGGCCTCCCCGAAAGCGCGCATGCGCTTTGGAACCGTCAGATCGCCCACGCCCATCTCGCGCAAATTGTGATCGAGATCGCGGCAGAACCGGTCGAATAGAATGGCCCCAAACTGGCTGGTTGCCGTCTCGCGGGCAAGGCGGCGCGTAGTCAGGGCCTGGTGCAGGACAATCATCTCGAACCGGCCCTCGACGCTGTCCGGAACCCCGTATTCCGTATAGAAAATCGGCAGCCGCGCCTGTGCCACGATCGTGCCATAGAGGCCGTCAATCGTGGTTTCCGGGGGGGTGCGCCGCCACCAGATCATTTACGAATCCCTCGTAATTTGGCGGTCGACAGAAGTCATGAAAGGACCGCCCGCGCGATGAACTTGGCTTGGGTGCGGGTTAGGTCAAGGGGATCAATGACGCAAGAGAGAAGTCGGTTGGGTGGCATACAGTGGACGGGCTGGGCGGCGCGATCCCCCGGCGCGGGGCGGCGTTTTGCCATTGCGGCCAGCGTAGCGCTCGCTTTGGGCGCGTGCGGAGCCATCACTCAGAATTACCAGCGCGGTTACGTTCTTCCGGACGGCGCGCTTGAGCAGATACCGCTCGGCTCCTCCCAGGATCAGGTGCTGGTTGTGCTCGGCACGCCGTCGACGGTCGCGACCGTGAGCGGCGAAGTATTCTACTACATTTCGCAGCGACAAGAGCAGACGTCATTTCTGCCGCCGAAGGAAACCAACCGGCGCATCGTGGCGGTGTATTTCGATCGCAACCGCAAGGTCGAACGCCTGGCCGACTACGGGATGAAAGACGGCAAGATCTTCGACTATGTCACCCAGACCACGCCGTCAGGCGGCGAGGAACTGAGCTACCTGAGCTACATGTTCCGCATCTTCAAATGGAGCTGAGGTCAGCAGACCGGCAGGATGGGCTGAGCAACGCGAAACCCATCCTACTAGTCCCTACAATCTCAATGACGCGCCAGCACCGCGAGCAGCAATAGCGCCACGATGTTGGTGATCTTGATCATTGGATTGACCGCGGGCCCTGCTGTGTCCTTGTAGGGATCGCCGACGGTGTCGCCGGTCACCGCGGCTTTATGGGCATCGGAGCCCTTGCCGCCGTAATGGCCGTCTTCGATGTACTTCTTCGCATTGTCCCAGGCGCCGCCGCCGGACGTCATCGAGATCGCGACGAACAGGCCGGTGACGATGACGCCGAGCAGCATTGCGCCGACCGCCGAGAACGCCGCCGACTTGCCGCCGGCGCCGCCGCCGGCGATGAAGTAGATCACGAAGTAGACCACCACCGGTGAGAGCACCGGGAGAAGCGACGGAATGATCATCTCCTTGATCGCCGCTCGCGTGAGCATATCGACCGCGCGGCCATAATCGGGCTTGTCGCGGCCTTGCATGATGCCCGGCTTCTCGCGGAACTGCCGGCGCACTTCCTCGACAATCGACGACGCCGCACGGCCGACCGCGGTCATGCCCATGGCGCCGAACAAGTAGGGCAGCAAGCCGCCGAACAGCAATCCGACCACGACGTAGGGATTGGTGAGCGAGAAGTCGAGCTGAACGCCGGTGAAGTACGTGTGCTGGGCCGCATTCTGGATGAAGAACTTCAGGTCCTCGTTGTAGGCCGCAAACAGCACCAGCGCCCCCAGGCCGGCGGAACCGATCGCATAGCCCTTGGTCACCGCCTTGGTGGTGTTGCCGACGGCGTCGAGCGCGTCGGTCGATTTGCGGACTTCCTTCGGCAATCCGGCCATCTCTGCAATGCCGCCGGCATTGTCGGTGACCGGGCCGAAAGCATCGAGCGCGACGATCATACCCGCCAGCGCCAGCATGGTGGTGACCGCGATCGCAATGCCGAACAGACCGGCGAGGTTGTAGGTGATCAGGATGCCGGCAATGATGACGATCGCGGGCAGCGCGGTGGACTCAAGTGAGATCGCGAGCCCCTGGATCACGTTGGTACCATGACCGGTGACCGAGGCGGCTGCGATCGACTTAACTGGGCGATAGTCGGTGCCGGTGTAGTACTCGGTAATCCAGATGATCAGGCCGGTGACCGCGAGGCCGACGACACCGCAGATGAACAGAGCAAATCCGGTGAACGAAACCTTGGGCAGCGCGCCGAACCCAATGAGCATGGCGATCACCAGCGCGATGCCGATCAGGGAGAGCACCGCCGTGACGATCAGGCCGCGGTAGAGCGCGCCCATGATCGACTGGCTCGCGCCGAGCTTGACGAAGAATGTGCCCGCGATCGACGTGATGATGCAGATGCCGCCGATGGCGAGCGGCAACGTCATCATTGCGCGTAACGCATCGGTGCCGCGGAAGAAGATCGCGGCCAGCACCATGGTGGCAACGGTCGTTACCGCGTAGGTCTCGAACAGGTCGGCCGCCATGCCGGCGCAGTCGCCGACGTTGTCGCCAACGTTGTCGGCGATGGTGGCCGGGTTGCGCGGATCATCCTCCGGAATGCCGGCCTCGACCTTGCCGACCAAATCTCCGCCGACGTCGGCGCCCTTGGTGAAGATGCCGCCGCCAAGGCGGGCGAAGATCGAGATGAGCGAAGCGCCGAAACCGAGCGCGACCATCGAATCGATGACGGTGCGGTCGTCGACCGCGAAGTGCATCGGGCCGGTCAGGAATGCAAAATAAATGCTGACCCCGAGCAGCGCGAGCCCGGCCACCAGCATGCCGGTGATGGCGCCCGATTTGAACGCGAGTTCGAGTCCCGCGCCCAGCGACGAGATCGCGGCTTGCGCCGTACGCACGTTCGCGCGCACCGACACGTTCATGCCGATGAAGCCCGCGGCACCCGAGAGGATTGCCCCGATGGCGAAGCCGATACCGACGAGCCAACCCAGGAAATACCCCACGATCAGGAAGATCACGATGCCGACAATGCCGATGGTCGTGTACTGACGCTTGAGATAGGCCTGCGCCCCCTCACGTACCGCCGCGGAAATCTCCTGCATCCTGGCGCTGCCGGCATCCGCACTGAGAACGGACCGGGTCGCCCAGACCGCGTAGGCAATCGACAGCAAGCCGCAAACGATGATCAACCCCAGAGCTGTCATGGACTCCTCTTTTCCGGATTGGGCCGGAGCACCGGCCAACGGGCGTTAGGAACGGGCCGCAAGGTCAATCGAAACATTGCGCCCGGACGCCTCGCCCTGCCCCAAATCGGCGCGGACCTTGCCAAAAAGGTCCTGCCAAAGCAACGGTTTCGTCCGCTCCTCGGTGCAACCCCCGCGAGCCGCCAAGTATGGTGGATCACCCCAAGGGCCCGGTCGCGTCCTCCAACAACGCCCAGCATTTGCCCCCGAGCCGCTCCTTCCATTTGGCGTAGACCGCCGGGAGCCGCGCCCGGAACGCCCCTTGATCGGTATCGTTGAAGACGAGCCCGCGGACGAGGAAAGCATCGCGCAGGTCGGCATTGAGCTGAGCCTGATCCGCGCGCTGCTGGCGCACGTATTTCGCCGCGTTGCGTTCGATCACGGATCGGATGTCCGGTGGCAGACGCTGCCATGTTGCGAGATGCGACATCAGGTTAAAACCGGACCACATGTGATTGGTCATGCTCACATATTTCAGGAGCTCGTAGAGACGAAACCCGTCCAGGATCGCGAGCGGATTCTCCTGCGCCGCGACATGCCCGCTTTTGAGGGCACCATAGATCGCATTGGCCGGCGTCGTGACCGGCTCGGCGCCGAACGCCGCGAATGTATCGAAGATCATCTGGCCAGGCGGTACACGGATCTTCATGCCGTCGAAGTCCGCCGGGGTCGTGATGGGGCGCGGAATGGTCGCCACCTGCCGCATGCCGTTATCGAACCCGCCGACCGGGAATAAATACATGCCTTTCGCCGCCATCTCCTCGCCGATGTAGCGGCCGAACGGCCCGTCGATCGCCCGGTGGGCATCCGCTGCCGATTTGAATGCAAACGGAACCTGCTGCGCCTCCGCGACCGGCACGACCGTGCCGATGATTCCGCCCATCAGCGTGAAGAATTGAATCTCGCCGGCCATCAGCATTTTCAGCGCCACCGGATCTCCGCCCGCGAGTTTGTTGTTCTCGGCAAAGACCTCGGTCTCGACGCGACCGTTGGTTTGCGCGCGCACCGCCGCCCACATGGCAACGAGGTTCTTGTGTAGCGTGCCGTCCGCTGCCTGGTTGTGATACTGGGCAAATTTGTAATCTGCGGCGCGCAACGGCCGAACGATGACGGCGGCGGATCCTGCCGTCGCACCGGCAATCAGCGAGCGGCGAGATAACCGGCGCGTCATCTTGTTCCTCCCTATCGCGATAACGTCGCCCTGGGCGACCGCATTGCTTACTCAGCTATGTGCGGCGATGCCTGGCTGATCGGGGCTAGGTCCGCGAGCGCGTGCCGACGGCGCCACGCACCCCAGGCCAGCAGCGCGGCCGCCGCCAGCACCGTTGGAAACACGACCTCGTTGACCGCGGTCCATCCGGCGGAATGCAGCAGTTTGCCGGAGGAGAAGGAGCCGAGCGCCATCGACCCGAACACCAGAAAATCGTTGAACGCCTGCACGCGATTGCGTTCGTTGGGACGGTGACATTCAGTCACCAACGCAGTTGCACCGATGAAGCCGAAATTCCAGCCGACGCCGAGCAACACCAAGCCAATCCAAAAATGCCAGAGCGTGATGCCGGTCAGGCTGATGATTGCGCTCGTGATCAGGAGGGCGAATCCGGTCGCAATCACGCGTTCGATCCCGAAACGGGCGATCAAGGTTCCGGTGATGAAGCTTGGCACGAACATGCCGAGCACATGCCACTGCAGTCCGAGCGTCGCGTCACGCACTGAGTGGTCGCACATGACCATGGCGAGCGGCGCCGAGGTCATGACCAGGTTCATCATCGAGTAGCTCGCAACCCCGCACGCGACCGCGACGATGAAGCGGGGCTGGCGGGCAATCTCGCGCAGCGGGCGCCCCTCGCCTTCAGGCTGGCGGCGCGGCGGCACCGGGATGTCGAGGAACATCAGGACACCGCCGGAGATCACCGCAAGCATCGCTTGTGCCAGGTAGGTCGCCGCAAACAGGATCGCCGGGATCTGGTCCTTGGTGAGAATGACCACTTGCGCGCCGACAATCCCGGCGAAGATGCCGCCGATCAAAACCCAGGAAATCGCCTTCGGCCTGAACGCCTCGCTCGCGGTGTCGGCGGCCGCGAACCGATAAGCCACGTGGGCGGATGCGTAGAGGCCGCTGATAAAGGCCCCGACATTGAACAGCAAAAACGAGCCGCGCATGACCGCCACAAAGCAGATCAGCCCGGTAAGCACCCCGCACAGCGTGCCGAGTTGAAACGCGGTGCGGCGGCCGTAGCGCCGCGCCAACCAGCCGACCGGCAGCGCTCCCACCCATAGGCCGAGCACATAGATGCTGATCGGCAGGGTCGCGAAGCTCCTGTCGGGCGCGATCATCGCGCCAACGATGCCGCCGGTCGCCATCAGCACGGTGTTGTTGCCGCCCGCCAACGCCTGCGCGACCGCGAGCACAAGCGCGTTTTTGCGCGCCAGACGATCGCCGGCGGTCAGCACGGGTGTTGTGGTCGTGCGGGCGTCCACAGCGCGGATCAGAACTGCCAGACGCCAGGATGGCGCAGCGCAATCGTGCGCGCCTGTGCCACGGAATTGATTCCGGCTTGCCGCATCGTGTCGCGCACCTCTTCCTTGAACAGGCTGATCACGTAGTCCGCGCCGTCCCCGCCGATTGCCCCAAGGCCGTACAGAAATGCTTTGCCGGCAAACGCGGCTTTGGCACCGAGCGCAAGCGCGCGCACGACGTCCAGCCCGGAGCGCACACCGGAATCGAACAGCACAGTCGCGCGCTCGCCCACTTGCGCCACGACCGCCGGGAGCACGTCGACGGAAGCCGGCAGGCCTTCGACCTGGCGGCCGCCGTGGTTCGATACCTGAATGCCGTCGATCCCGAGCGAGACCGCCTTGGCGGCGTCCTGCGGGTGCATGATGCCCTTGACCACCACCGGCCCGCGCCAGAGATCGCGATAGCGCGCAACCTCATCCCAGGAAAACGCGCCGCCGCCCACTTGATCGCTGCGCTGAGAGAACGCGGCGACCCGTTCGGGGGTCGGGTTGTCCACATAGGGCTTGTAGTTCGAAAATCGCGGCAGCCCGTGTTCGCGATAGGCCATGAGCCAGGCCGGGTGCGAGATCACGTCCCAGACGGTGCGTGCATCCATCCTGAACGGCAGCACCAAGCCGCGCCGCACCTCGCGCGGCCGTTTGGTGCGCAATGGGACATCCATGGTAATGACGAGCGCATGCGCACCGGCTGCCTGGGCGCGCTTGACCAAATCAAAGCCATAGCGGTGGTCATCTTGAGCGATGCGATAGAGCTGGAACCACAGCATATCGCCGGCAAGCTCCGCGAGTTCCTCGACGGTCGAACTCGCCACTGTTCCGGCCGTGTAGGGAATACGCGCGCGTTGCGCCGCTTTCGCCAGGCACTTTTCAGCGCCCGGCCACACGATCCCGGGCATCCCCATCGGCGCGACACCGAACGGCGCCGCGTAGCGCCGGCCAAACAGCTCAACGTCCATATGGCAGGAGCCATCGTCGACGCCGTAGCGCGGCATCAGCTCGATCGCGTCGAGCGCGGCTGCATTGCGCGCAATCCCGCCGTCGGTACCCGCTCCGCCATCGGTTGCGTCAAAGCCGAATTTGGGAATGCGCCTGCGCGCGTGCTGGCGGAGATAATAGACCGTCGGGAAGCGTCGACGGCGTTCAAGCGTCTGCGCATTTGCGCCCGCGGGCCGAGTCATTGGCGCCGTCGACGGCGCCCCCTGCGGGATGACGCGCGTCTTGTCATCCATGTCGATTCCTCCCGCCCAAAACGTATCAGAAATGGCTGAACGACGGCCTTGCAAATTTGAGGGGCAGCCCGTCTCGTCCGACAAAGCGCGGCGCATCGTCACCGACGGTGATTTCGCCAATCTCGGTGAGATCGATGCCAAGCGCCAACGCGGTTGTACGAAACGCCTCGAGTTTCGATGCCGAGACGCTTGCCAGGATCTCATAATCGTCGCCGCCGGTGAGAACCGGCTCAATCAATGAGGCGTCGTGACCCAATGCCGCCTGCGCCGCCGCCGACAGCGGAATGCGCGCCGCGTCGATCGTTGCCGAGACCCCCGACACGCGGCACAGTTTCGCGAGGTCACCTGCGAGCCCGTCGGAGACATCCATGGCCGCCGATGCAAAGCGGCGGACCGCCTCCGCAATCGCGTTGCGCGGCTGCGGCAGCAGGTACCGATCAAGCAGATGGTCGCGCATCTTAGGATCGAGGCCCCAGCGCGTCGAGGCCGCGTGGTCTTTGCGCAGCCGAAGCCCCAGCGAGGCATCACCGATCGTCCCAGTCACGACCACGCGATCGCCAACACGCGCGCCGCCGCGTCGAACCATGGTGCCGTGTGGAACCGACCCGAACGTGGCGATCGAAACGGTGACCGGCCCGGGCGTGCGATCGGTATCGCCGCCGAACAGCGGGCACTCGTACTGTTCGATGTCGGCCTGAAGACCGCTCGCAAACGCGGCGAGCCAGTCGTCGCCGATTCCGTCCGGCAACGCGAGGGAGAGCAGAAATCCGAGCGGCTTTGCGCCCTTGGCGGCGAGATCGGATAGGTTCACACGCAGCGCCTTTCTAGCGACGGCGCTGGGCGGATCGTCCGCAAAGAAATGCACACTGCCGACGATCGCGTCGGCCTTGAGCACGAGATCACACCCCGTGGGCGGCACCAGGATGGCGGCGTCGTCAACGAGGCCGAGGGCACCCGGGTGCTGTGCGAGCGGACCAAAATAGCGCGCGATCAGGCGGTCTTCGGCGGATTCAGTGCTCATCGTTGCCGAATTCCCTATCCCGCGGCGCGCTCGAACTCCTCGGTACGGAGCTGGCGCGCGATCTGATCGAGCACCGCGTTGACCATGCCGGTTTCCTCGCGATCGACAAACGCGTCCGCGATGGCCACGTACTCGGCCACGATGACCCGTGCCGGAATGTCGCGCTTGCGATCGAGCTCAAACGCACCCGCGCGCAACACGGCGCGAAGTAGCGCCTCGATGCGCTTGAGCGGCCAGCCCGACTGCAGCACCTCGTCAATCATCGGGTCGAGCCTACGCTGATCGTCGATCACCCCACTCACCAGATTGCGAAAATGTGCGCGCTCCGCCGGCAGATACTGCTCGCCCTCGACCTCGCGGCCGATCCAATGACTTTCAAACTGCGCCAGGATCTCATTGAGGCCGGTGCCGGCGATATCCATCTGATAGAGCGCCTGCACCGCCGCAAGCCGCGCGGCGCCGCGTCTGTTGGCCTTGCGCGGGTCGCCTTTGCTCCTGGCCTCGTCCCGGCGTCTCATCGCCGCCGCCGCTTGGCGAGACGGCGTTTGAGCCTGACTAGGGCCAGTGCCGCCTCGGCGGCACCACCGCCCTTGTTCTCCTCATGCGGGCGTGCCCGCGTCCACGCTTGTGCGTCGGTGTCCACCGTCAATATGCCATTGCCGATCGGCAGCCGTAGCGCCACCGCGAGTTCCATCAAGGCACGCGCCGATTCGCCAGCAACGATCTCGTAATGGCTGGTTTCGCCGCGGATCACACAGCCCAGTGCGACGACCCCGTCGTAGGGCTGCCGTTGCGCCTTGGCGGCATCCGCCGCAATCGCGATTGCAGGTGCGATCTCGAGCGACCCCGGCACGCTGATCAGGTCCCAGGTCACGTCTGCGGCTTTGAGCGCCCTGGTCGCGCCCTCCAGCAGCGCGTTGGCGATGTCGTCATAGAACCGCGCTTCGACCACAAGCATGCGCGCGCCGTCGAGGGAGTCGGGCGCCGTCTCTTTCTTCGCTGCTCGTCGAGGCCTTGCCATCTGCATCTCACAAACCGAGATGTCAGTAGCAAGCGCGGCGCCGGTGAACAAGCTCCGCAAAACCATGCCAGGCGCGCATCTCGGTGCCGCGCTTCCATATAACCGGGTGTGAACTATCAGTGACGCCAAATGGGTTTGTCGTGGAGCCTACCGACAATCAGCCGCACGCCACACCAGCCGCAACCAACCGAAAGGGAGAAGCTAGTGGCAAGCCAAGAACGCACAAGTAACCGCTTCCTCGGTGGAAGGTGCCAGTGCGGCGTCGTCCGTTACACAGTCGCGGATGAGTTCGTCTACGCCGCAAACTGCCATTGTTCGAATTGCCGGCAGACGACTGGTTCTGCCTTCAAACCGTTTGCCGGCATCGAACGCGACAAACTGCGCATCACCAGCGGCGGCGACAAACTCATGACCGTCGGCGACGAAAGCGGCAACGACACACGCTGCCAGGTGTGCGGCTCCCTGCTCTACTCGGTGGTGCGCGACGGCACGTTTGTCCACGTCGCGATGGGAACCCTCGTTGACGATCCGACCGTCCGCCCGACCAAGCACATCTTCGTCGGTTCCAAGGCGCGGTGGTTCACAATCAGCGACGACCTACCCCAGTACGAGGAACATGCGGTGACCGCCGAGCGCTGACTATCACGCGCGCCAGCGCCTACGCGCGCGCATCCAGCAGGCGCGCCGCATACCTCGCCATCAAGTCAACTTCGAGATTGACGTCGGTGCCCGACTGCCATGACCCGATCGTCGTGACCGCGAGTGTGTGCGGGATGATCAGAACCGAAAACGATTCCGCCGTGACATCGTTGGTGGTCAGCGACACGCCATCCAGCGCCACCGATCCCTTTGCGGCGATGAAGCGCGCCAGCACCGACGGCACGCGCAGGACGAACCGGGCCATGTCGGGAAGATCCTCGCGCGATGTGATCTGCGCGATCCCGTCTGCGTGTGCCGCGACGATGTGGCCCCCGAGTTCATCGCCGACCCGTAGCGCACGCTCGAGATTGATGCGCGTGCCTTGTTGCCACCGGCCGACCGTGGTGACCTTTAGAGTTTCCGCTGCGGCGTCGACCGCAAACCAGGTTCGCCCGTTCTCGGCACCGCTGCCGACCACTGTCATGCACACGCCGTTGCACGCGATCGAGGCGCCGTCGACAATTGACGCACGGTCATACGCACAGGCGATTCGCAGATGATGATGGAGCCCTTGTGCGCGCGGCTCGACCGCAACCACTTCGCCGACGTTGGTGATGATACCGGTAAACATCTAATTTCGCTCGAACACGTCGATCCGGTCCAGGCCGGCCCTTTGTGTGTCGATCAGCGCCAGTCTGGGTGACTCCGTTAACGCGGTCAGCGGCAAGCCTTCAAGAGCATCGACGCCATCCGCGCCGATTTCAACGGGTGAACGAATCACCGCCGCTGCATCCACGAGATTGGCCGTGAGGAGACCAGCTGCGACTGTGGGGCCCCCTTCGACCATCAGGCGGGTGATGCCGCGCTCGGCGAGGACGCCGAGAGCGCGCGCGAGATCGAGGCGGCCGGCGCGCTCAGCGACCCGAAGCACCTCGATGCCGAGCGTACGGAGCGCTTGCTCGCGTGCCGTCGGCGCTGTCTCCGTCGCCACGATCCAGAGGGGGACGTCGCGAGCGCTACGCGCGAGCCTGCTCGCCGAGGGCAGTCGGAGTGAGCGATCAAGCACGACACGCACCGGTGAGCGCCCTGCCATCCCAGGGAGGCGGCACGTCAGAAGCGGATCATCGGTGATCACGGTGCCGATCCCGACCAGGATCGCATCGTTCACAGCGCGCATGAGATGGACTTGCGCGCGCACGGCTTCGCCGCTGATCACCGCCGGACGCCGGCCGGACAGACCGGCCTTGCCGTCCGCCGACACTGCAAGCTTCAGCGTGACGTGCGGACGATGGTCGTGCACGCGTCGGATATGGCCCGCATGCACCCTGCACGCCTCCGCAGCCCCGACCCCGACCTCAACCGCAATGCCAGCCGCGCGCAGCCTGGCGTGTCCGCGTCCCGCGACCTCCGGATTGGGATCTTCAAGCGCGGACACGACACGGGCGATACCGGCCATCACAATGGCGTCGGCGCAAGGCGGCGTCTTGCCGTGATGCGAGCAAGGCTCGAGCGAAACATAGAGCGTCGCCCCGGCTGCTGCCGCGCCGGCACGCGCGAGCGCCTGAGTCTCGGCATGCGGCCGGCCGCCGGCCTCGGTGTTTCCGCGGCCCACAATGATCGGCGCGTCGCTGCGCACAATCACCGCGCCTACGGCCGGGTTGGGCCACGTTCGTCCCAGTCCGCGACGGCCAAGCGCCAGTGCCTGCGCCATGAACCGCACATCGCTGTCCGTCGTCGCTGTCGCGCGCATGATCCTCTAGAGGCCCGTAAAGCCCTATGCAAACAAAAACAAGATACCGGCCGATGCAAGTGCCGGCACCTTGCCGTGCATAGACGCCATCCCTCGCGAGGAGGGCATCTTTGGGAAGAACGGCGTCTTTGGGGAGCTGCCCATTGCGCAAATAGCGCTGTTTTTCAGCAATGCGATCTGCCAGCTTGCGCGCGTCCGCGCTCGCAGGTGGCCGATGCATGAAATAGAGGCCGACGTCGTGGTGGTAGGCGCCGGCCTGGCCGGCCTTGCGGCATCGTTGGCTGCGCGCGAGGCCGGCGCTTTAGTGGTCGTGCTTGAGTGCGCTCCCGAGGAGGAGCGCGGCGGCAACACTCGCTTTTCCAATGGCGCGATGCGCGCCGTTTACGATGGCGTTGCCGACATCGAGCAGCTGGTGGGCGAGATCGGCCCCGAGGAGCGCGCGCGCACTGACTTCGGTGCCTATTCGCGCGAGCAGTATTTCGACGATATGGCTCGGGTGACGCAATACCGCGCGGACCTCGCGCTGACCGATCTGCTGGTCGATCGCAGCCGAGAAACGATGCAATGGCTGCACAAGCAGGGTGTGAAATTCATGCCCTTGTACGCTTGGCAGTTTCGCTCGTCCGACGGGTTCATTCGCTTCGCAGGCGGGTCCGCGGTGGAGACTTACGACGGCGGCGAAGGTCTGTCCGGTGCGCTGTTCGCCGCGGTCGAGCGCGCGGGAATTCGGGTGCACTACCGCACACGAGCGACTGCACTGATTGAGCGATCCGGCTGCGTCGTAGGGGTTAGGACGCGTTGCGGCCGCGACAGCGTGGACATCTTTGGACGATCGGTCGTGCTGGCAACGGGCGGCTTCGAAGCCAATGCGGAATGGCGCGCGCGCTATCTTGGTCCCGGGTTCGAGCTCGCCAAGGTGCGCGGCAGCCGTTTCAATACCGGTGAGGGGCTCCGCATGGCGCTCGCGGCGGGCGCCATGCCGCACGGCAATTGGTCAGGATGCCATTCCGCGAGCTGGGATCTCAACGCACCCGACGTGAACGAGCTCGCATACGGCACCGTGTTCAAACGCGACGACTATTTTTACGGGATCATGGTCAACACACGCGGCGAACGCTTCGTCGACGAAGGCTCTGACGTGCGCGCTGTAACCTACGCAAAGCTCGGTCGCGTGATCCTTGCACAGCCGGGTCAAATCGCCTGGCAGGTCTTCGACGGGAAAGTGGCGCACCTGTTACACGAGGAGTATCGCCACCGTCGGTCCGCGAGGTTGCGTGCCGAGACACTCGAGGGTCTGGCGGCGAAGATGGAGGGCATTGATACGGCCGGCTTTTTACGCACGGTCGCGGCTTTCAACACTGCGGTGCGGCGCGATATTCCGTTCGATCCGAGCGGTGAGAAGGATGGCCGCTGCACCGCCGGTCTTCCGATTCCAAAATCGAATTGGGCGGAGACAATCGATACGCCGCCATTTGAAGCGTACGGCGTCACTTGTGGCGTGACGTTCACATTTGGGGGCGTGCGCGTGGCCGAGAACTGCGCCGTCATCGATGTCGACAGGGAATCAATTCCCGGCTTGTTCGCCGCCGGTGCCATGGTTGGAGGCTTGTTCTACTTCAACTATCCCGGCGGGGCCGGATTGATGGCCGCCGCAGTTTTCGGACGCATTGCCGGGACCAGCGCAGCCCAGTTCGTCAGGGCCAAACAATGAAACGGACGCTGCGATGAGCAAAATGTCCGGGAGGTCTTTTCGCTGATGCGCCGATTGCTGCTGATCTTTGCCGTGGTGCTTTTTCCAGCCGCTCCGCTGGCGCAGACCAAGATCAAGGTCGGGACCGTCCGCTCGACCGTAATCGGCGGCGTGGTAAGCGCTCAGGCCCGTGGGTACTTCAAGGACGCCGGTCTCGACGTCGATATCGCGCTGATCGATGCATCGGCTGCCTTTGTTCCGGCGCTCGCGACCAACGAACTCAATGTAGTCGAGGGTGGGATCAGCGCCAATCTGTTCAATGGTGTCGCGCAGGGATTGCCAATCAAGATTGCGTTCGACTCGACCTCGACCCCGATCAACCACAGCCTGATGCTGCGCTACGATCTCAGGAACGAGATCAAGTCGATCCGCGACCTGAAGGGGCGCACGGTCGCGGTCAACGCTCCGAACTCGATCGCGCTCTACGAGGTCACCCGTATCCTCGAGAGCGCCGGCCTCACGATCAACGACGTGCAAACCAAGGTCATACCGTTCGCGCAGATGGCAGTCGCGTTCCAAACCAAGGCCATCGACGCGGGCCTCGAGATAACGCCGTTCACGGCGTTGTTGCCTAAGCAGGAACTCGCGATCGCCTGGATCGATTCCGACACTATCGTCAAACCGAGCCCGGTCATGATTTCGGCCTCGATGTTTAATACCGACTGGGCCAAGAACAACCCGGACACCGCCAAGGCTTTTTTCACAGCGCTATTGCGCGGCGTGCGCGACTATTGCGACGCCTATCACGGTGGCGGGTGGCGGCCTGAATTGCTCCGTCTTTTGGTCGCGAACGGTGTTTCGACGAGCCCCGAACTGCTCGATACAATTCCATGGCCGTCGCGCAGTCCAGACGGGTCCATCCCGCGCGCATCGTTGACCGACGTTCAGCATTGGTATGTTACACAGGGGCTCGTCCGCACCGAGCTGCCGCTCGACCGCCTGGTCGACGAAAGCTTTGCCCAGGATGCCAACCGCGCGCTCGGGCCGTTCCGGCTCGCGCCGGCACCAACCTCCAAAGCCGGGTGCGGAAAGTGAGCGATTTGCCGATTAGGCGTCCGGGTCGATCGTGAACAACTCTTGTGGTCGCCCGACGCCGCGCAGCGCATAGCGGCCAACCGAGACGAAGCGCTTTTTGTCCTCCAGCGCGGATACGAACGCCGAGGACAGAAGCACCGGCTGCTCCGCCGAACGACACATGGCGGCGATCCTGCTTACCTCGTTAACGGCCGGGCCGATGACCGTGAAATCCAGGCGCGCCTTGCTGCCGACGTTGCCGTAGAAGACATCACCGACGTGAAGTCCGAGATAAGCGTCGGTTGTCGGCACGCCCTCCGCAAAGCGGCGTTCGTTGAGCACCGCAACGCGCTGCTGCGCGAGCTTCGCGGCCGCCAGCGCGGCGAGACAGGCTTGACGGCGATCCTCGGCGGTGAAGATCGCCAACACACCGTCGCCGATCAGCTTGAGCACGTCGCCGCCGCGCTCGTGAATCGCCGAAACGATCGCATCGAAGTAGTCGTCAAGCATCGGGATCACATGCTCGGGGGCGGTATCGGTGATGCGGGTGAAGCCGCGCAAGTCGCTGAACCACAGCACCGCGTCGATGCGTTCGGCGACGCCGCGGGTGATCCCGCCCTTGAGCACGCGCCGGCCGGCGTCGCGTCCCAGATAGGTCTCAACCAGATTTTCTGCGATGCGCCCGAGCGCAGCGGATTTCACCGCGAGTGCCAGAAACGGCATCAAGTATTGCAGGCCGAGAAGGTCAGCGTCGCAAAACCCGCCGGGCGCATCGGTCACCCAGGAAGAATAGACGCAATCCATGTGGCCGATGACGCCATCGTCCGCGAACCGATTGATGATCGCCGTATAGTCGGTCATCCCGGCCGCGCGCAGTTCAGGAAAGACCGAAAATTCGCCCTCGCTCTCGCCCGTAAGCCGGCGGCGCAAAAACGACTCACCGGTTTCCAACAGGCGGTAGAACGGACTTCGGCGCCAGCGATCGTCAGGGACATTTCCGTGCGTGCGACCGTAATCGCGCGGCGCGATCTCGTCCTTGTCGCGTTCCCAACCAAACACGCGCCCTTCATGAATCGGATGCAGCGTATCGATCAGCACCGAGGAGCGGGCCAAAGGTATGCCCGCCGCAACGGCGCGCTCACTGAATCCGGCCAACAATGATGTTTCGCTCTCGCCCGCCAATCCCGCGTCGGTGACCCACGCGGCGAGCTTGGGCAGTTGGATCTCGTCCATGCCCGCGTTCTATAGCACAGGCCTATGACAACATCCCGTCGTCGTCACTTGCGTGCCGGCAACGGCGCCAGCGGCTTCTCGTCCTCTTCGCCCGCGAGTTCGCCGAGCACCGTCTCGAAATCCTTGGCCTCGCGAAAATTGCGGTAGACCGATGCGAATCGCACGTAGGCGACGTCGTCGAGTTCGCGCAGGTGCGCCATCACGGTTTCACCGATCGTCTCGGAGGTGACCTCATTCTCGCCGAGAGTTTCCAGGTCGCGGACGATCTTCGAAACCGTCTGCTCCACCAGGTCGGGATCGACATTGCGCTTGCGCACCGCGATCTCGACCGAACGTGCGAGCTTGTCGCGATCGAACGGCACGCGGCGGCCGTTGCGCTTGATAACCACCAGTTCACGCAACTGCACCCGCTCGAAGGTGGTGAAGCGGGAGCCGCAGGCCAGGCAGAGGCGGCGGCGACGGATCGCGGACGAGTCCTCGGTCGGTCGCGAGTCTTTGACCTGCGTATCCAAGCTGCCGCAATTCGGACAGCGCATCCCCGTCCCCACGTGTTGTCGTCACGGCCGGCCCGGCCGTGAGATCGTTAGGCGTTGTAGATCGGAAACCGCGCAATGAGCCGCGTGACCTTCTCGCGCACCGCCGTCTCGGTCGTTGAGTCCGCATCGGTCCCCTTGAGCGCAAGGGCGTCGAGCACGTCCGCGACCAAATCGCCGACCTGCCGGAATTCCGCGACCCCAAAGCCGCGCGAGGTGCCGGCCGGTGTCCCGAGCCGGATGCCCGAGGTCACCAGCGGCTTCTGCGGGTCGTAGGGGATCCCGTTCTTGTTGCACGTGATCTTGGCACGGCCCAGGGCCACTTCGGCAACCTTGCCGGTGAGGTTTTTGCTGCGCAGGTCGACCAGCATCAGATGCGTGTCGGTACCGCCGGACACCAGATCGAAGCCGCGCGATTTGAGCGTTTCGCCGAGCACCTTGGCGTTCTCCACCACGGCCTTGGCATAGGCCCGGAACGATGGTCGCAGGGCTTCCTGAAACGACACCGCCTTGGCGGCGATCACGTGCATCAGCGGACCGCCCTGCTGGCCCGGGAACACCGCCTGATCGATCTTCTTGGCAAGTTCCTCATCATTGGTCAGCACGACCCCGCCGCGCGGACCGCGCAGGGTCTTGTGGGTCGTGGTCGTTACCACATGAGCATGCGGCACTGGACTCGGATGCGCGCCGCCAGCGACAAGTCCCGCGAAATGCGCCATGTCCACCATCAATTGCGCCCCGACCTCGTCAGCAATCTCGCGGAATCTCCGGAAGTCGATGATGCGCGGATAGGCCGAGCCGCCTGCAACAATGACCTTCGGCCGGTGCGTGCGCGCAAGCTGCGCCACTTCGTCCATGTCGATGCGATGATCGTCGCGTCGCACATTGTAGGCGACCGCGTTGAACCATTTTCCCGACAGGTTGAGTTTCATGCCGTGGGTCAGGTGGCCGCCGGCCGCCAGGTTGAGTCCGAGGAACGTGTCGCCTGGATTCATCAAGGCCATGAAGGCCGCGGCATTCGCAGACGCCCCCGAATGAGGCTGCACGTTCGCGAACTTCGCACCGAACAACTTTGTGACCCGCTCAATGCCTAGCCGCTCGACGACGTCGACATACTGGCAGCCGCCGTAATAGCGGCGGCCCGGATACCCTTCCGCATATTTGTTGGTCAGGACCGAGCCCTGCGCCTCCAACACTGCCTTGCTGACGATGTTTTCGGAAGCGATCAGTTCGATCTCATCGCGCTGGCGGCCGAGTTCCTGCTGGACGGCTTTAAAGATCTCCGGATCGGTCTGTTCGAGGGTATCCCCGAAGAGTTCCTCAGCCGGCCCGGCCGCATAACTCGTCAACGGCATTTCGGTCTCCTCGCCGGCAACACCCCGCGCTCCCCATGGAACGCGCGCCAGCGCAATGGCGGCCTAGCATATCGGCCGCCGACCGCCAAGCGTTGGGCCAGGAGCTGTCGACAACCCGCAATATCTTGTTCTGCCCACACTGTCCCGTGCGTCCTCCCGCCGGAATGCAGTAACCCTGTCGTTCCGACCGCTCCTCAGTCGCCCCGCAGAAATCGAATGATACCGGAGAAGTCTTCACTCCCGAGCCCATGCGCCGCGTAGAGGCCGTAGAGTGCTGCCGCCTGCGCGCCAAGTGGCGTCGGCGCACCGTTTGATTGTGCCGCCTCCTGGGCGAGCTTGAGATCCTTGAGCATCATCGCGGCGGTGAACCCCGCCTGGTAGTTGCGGTTCGCGGGCGAACTCGGCACCGGCCCGGGCACCGGACAATACGTCGTCAGCGACCAGCATTGGGCCGATGATTTCGACGCGATGTCGAACAATTTCTGCGCATCGAGCCCGAGCTTCTCTGCCAATATAAATCCCTCCGATACGGCAATCATCGACGCGCCGAGGATCATGTTGTTGCAGATCTTGGCGGCCTGGCCGTTGCCCGAACCGCCGGCGTGCACAATTGTCTTGCCCATCGCCGACAAGATCGGTTGGGCGCGTGCAAAAGACGCGTCGGAGCCGCCGACCATGAACGTCAGTGTCCCGGCTTGCGCCCCGCCCACGCCCCCCGACACCGGCGCATCGAGCATCGCCAGGCCGCGCTCGCCCGCGGCGGTCGCCACCGCGCGCGCGGTTGCCACGTCGATCGTCGAGCAATCGATCAGCAACGCGCGTTCGCCCGCATTGGCGAGGACACCATTTTCGCCGGAATAGACCACGCGTACGTGCTGGCCGGCCGGCAGCATGGTGATGATCACCTCGGCGCCGCGGCAGGCCGCAGGCACCGACTCAACCGCGGTGCCTTTGGCCGCGGTGAGCTTCTCCAACACGGACTTGGCGACGTCGAACCCTGCGACCTCGTGACCGGCCTTGAGCAGGTTTTGCGCCATCGGCAGGCCCATGTTGCCGAGCCCGATGAAGCCGATTTTTGCCATGTGCCCCTCCCCACGGATTGTGCTTGTGTGACCTATTGTGGTTGCTCGCGCGCAGCCAGAATGGCGAGCGTGAGATAAGCGATGATCAACGCCGGCTCAAAGATCAGCACCAGGATCAGATCGTCGTAGATTTGTGGGAAAAACACCTCCACGACGATCGACGAGACCGATGACGTGAGCCATACGACCGCGCCCCACGGAGCCGAGAGCCACAAACCGACCGCCGCCACGAGATCGATGACGGCGAAGAATACCGTCGCGGTCTGCCATGCGATCGCCTGCGCTTCAAACCCGCCCTCGGGCGCCAATCCGAAGCCGCATATGGCGGCCCAATAGCGCAAACCCTTGAGCAGCGAGACGACCGCCATTACCCGCAGGAACAACAGCAACCGCTTCGTCCAGACCGCGGATGGCTGTTCGTGGCCGGCCTGTACCGGCGCGAGTTCGGGCTGTTGGGCGGCAGGTTCAATCACAGCAGTTGCAGCTCGTGCTCGAGCGGCGCGAAGTAGCGCTCGATGTCCGCCACGCCAACTTCGCGCAAGGTGCCCGGTCGCCATCGCGGCTGGTTGTCCTTATCGATGATCAATGCTCGCACGCCCTCGTAGAAGTCGTGACCGTAAACGACCCGCGACACGATACGAAATTCCGCCCTCATGCACTCCTCAAACGTCCACGATCGGCCGCGCTGCACCTGCGCCAGGGCCAGTTTCAGACTGGTCGGCGATCGAGACCGAATGGTGGCGACGGTCGCAGCTGCCCATTCGGTCTGCAATCCACCGGTTTGCGCAACGCGATCGAGATTGGCCAGGATCGTCTCGACCGTGTCGGCCGCGAACACATGGTCGATCGTCGCTCGATGCGCCAGCAACGCTCCGGACTCTGCGGGTTGCACGAACGCGCCGATTACGTCGTCCACCCCCGCCGAGCCGCACAAGCCGTCCAGCAACTCCGGAAATTTCGACGACGGCACGCGATGGGTCGCAACGCCTGCAGCGACGCCGTCTGCAGCCCGCAGCCGTTCGCCAGTTACCGCACAGTAGGTGCCGATCCTGCCCGGCATGCGGGGCAGAAACCAGGTCGCGCCGACGTCGGGAAAAAAACCGATCGCAACTTCCGGCATCGCAAACATGAATTTGTCGCCTGCCACCCGATGCGAACCATGCACCGAGACGCCGACGCCCCCTCCCATCACGATGCCGTCAAGCAATGCGACGTAGGGTTTCGGATAGCGCTTGATGATCCAGTTGAGCGCGTACTCTTCACGCCAATAGACAAGGGCTTCACTTTGACGGCCGGTCAGGCCGAGATCGTAGACTTGGCGCAGATCCCCGCCGGCTGAGAACGCGCGGCCGCCCGCACCGGTGATGACTACGCGGCTGACCGCCGGGTCATCGCGCCATGCATCAAGCTGTTCGCGCAATGCGCGCACCATGATGAGGGTCACGGCATTGAGCGCTTGGGGACGGTTGAGGGTGACAACGCCAGCGCTGCCGCGCCGCTCGAACAGGATTTCCGGCTCTGAATTCATGGCGTCTGGGTAGCGGGCGCGTCACGCGCTTGCAACCGCCTAGGGTCAATTCAACGCCCACAGGAAGACAAGCGTGGCGGCGAGGCCGAGTGCGGCTCGCACGGCATGAAGATCGCCCCACTTTTTGATCAGGGCCCTGGTTTCGTTGACCGCTGCCTCGGCCGGCATCTTCTCCAGGCGCTTGTTGACCGGAAGGATGACGAAAACGGTGTACGGCCAATTGGCAAAGATCAGTGCGGCACCGACAAACCACCGCCAGTCCCTGGTCCACCACACCGCGAGCAATCCAAACAACGCGCAGGCGAGTGCCAGGCTCGCCTGCATGGCAAAGCCGCGCGTGTAGCTCGGCTTCCACTGACGCAACATCGACTGCTCGTCGAGTTCGAGGCGGGCTGGCTGTTCGGCCGCGGTGATGTAAAGCGCGGCGCCCGTGAACAGAGCAGCGGTCGCCAACGCAAGCTCGCCAGCCAACATGTCCTCAGTTCCCCAGCAGGTCGCGGCTCACGATCAAACGCATGACCTCGTTGGTGCCTTCCAGGATTTGATGCACGCGCACGTCGCGCAGAACCCGCTCGATCGGATGGTCGCGCAGATAACCGTAACCGCCATGAAGTTGCAGGCAGCCGTTGACGATCTCAAAGCCGGCATCGGTGGCAAACCGCTTGGCCATGGCCGCGAGGCGCGTGGCACCCGGCTCGCGGTTGGTAACCGCCGCCGCGGCCCGGCGTACCATCAAGCGTGCCGCCTCCAGTTCGGTCGCGTAGTCCGCCATCCGAAAGCGCAACGCTTGAAAGTCGGCGAGGCGCTGCCCGAATTGCTTGCGCTCGCGCATGTAGTCGACCGTCCGATCGAGACAGAACTGCGCGCCACCAATCGAGCAGGCCGCGATGTTGAGACGCCCGCCATCAAGGCCGCCCATGGCGATCCGAAAGCCTTCACCTTCGGCGCCGATCCGGTTTGCGACCGGCACCCGGCATCGGTCGAACATCACCATGGCGGTTGGCTGGGACTTCCAGCCGAGCTTCTTCTCCTGGGCCCCGAACGACAATCCAGGCGTTCCTTTTTCGACCACGATGCACGAAATACCGCGTGACCCGGCGTCGCCGGTCCGCACCATGCAAACGTAAAGGTCCGACGTGCCCCCGCCCGAAATAAACGCCTTTGCACCGTCGAGCACATAGTGGTCGCCTTCGCGCACGGCACGGGTTTTCAAACTCGCCGCGTCGGACCCGGCATCGGGTTCGGTCAGGCAATAGCTCGCGAAGTGTTCCATGGCGCAGAGCTTCGGCAGGAAACGCCGACGCTGCGGGGCGTCCGCGAACGCGTCGATCATCCACGCTGCCATGTTGTGGATCGAGATATAGGCCGCCGTCGACGTGCAGCCCTGCGCCAGCTCTTCGAAGATGATGGTCGCGTCCAGCCTCGACAAAGCCGAGCCGCCGACGTCGTCTTGCACGTAGATGCCCCCGAAACCGAGCGCTGCTGCCTTGCGAAGCGTATCGACGGGGAAGATCTCCCCCTCGTCCCACGCGCGCGCATGCGGCATCATCTCGCTGCGCGCAAAATCACGCGCCATCTCTTGAAACGCGCGCTGCTCCTCGCTGAGTTCGAAGTCCATGCAAGCCCCGGTCACTACCTTTCGCGACTGCGATTATTCACCGCACCGCACGGCCCCAGTAGCACCAGTAGGTTAGAACGGCTACAACGAGGAGCGTATCAGGAGAAAGTTGAATGGCTATCAAGTTCGGTCGCCCGTTGGAGAGCAGAGCGCGTTTTGTGCCGGTCGACGCCGAGGCGCCGGCGACCAACCGGCTCGACCTCCCGGTTCGTCCACGCCGCAATCGCCGCGCGGACTGGGCTCGGCGGCTGGTGCGGGAAAGCGTGCTGACGACCGACGATTTGATATGGCCGATCTTCGTGATCGACGGCGCCAAGGCGCGCGTACCAGTGCCCTCCATGCCTGGAGTGGAACGCCTCACGGTCGATCAGGCGGTGCGCGAGGCTGAACGTGCCGCGAGACTGTCGATCCCGTGCATCGCCCTGTTCCCGTTTACCGAACCGAGCTTGCGCGACCCGGACGGTCGGGAAGCACTCAATCCGGATAATCTCGTGTGTCGGGCCATGCGGGCAATCAAAAAGGAAGTTCCCGAGATCGGCCTTCTCTGCGATGTCGCGCTCGATCCCTACACGAGTCACGGCCACGACGGGCTGCTCCGTGACGGCGAAATCCTCAACGACGAGACCGTCACGATCCTGGTCAAGCAAGCGCTCGCCGAAGTCGAGGCCGGCTGCGACATCATCGCCCCTTCAGACATGATGGATGGGCGGGTCGGCGCGATCCGGCAGGCGCTCGATGCCGCCGGGCGCAGCGATGTGCAGATCATGGCCTATGCCGCGAAGTATGCCTCGGCTTTCTACGGGCCGTTCCGCGACGCTGTCGGCTCGTCGGTGACGCTCACCGGCGACAAGCGCACCTATCAGATGGATCCGGGCAACACGGATGAGGCCTTACGCGAGGTCGAGCTCGACATCGCGGAAGGCGCCGACATGGTCATGGTCAAGCCCGGCATGCCGTATCTTGACGTGTTGTGGCGGGTGAAGGAGGCGTTCGGCATGCCGACCTTCGCCTATCAGGTCTCCGGCGAGTACGCGATGCTCATGGGTGCTGCCCGCAACGGCTGGCTCGATGAAGACAAGGTGATGCTGGAGAGCTTGATTGCGTTCAAGCGCGCTGGTGCCGACGGCGTGCTCACCTATTTTGCGCCGCGGGTTGCCGAAAAGCTCAAGCACACCGGCTGATCCGCGCGATCAACCGGCTTTGTTTACTTCAAGGCAGCGATGCGCGCCCGCAGCGCCGCAATCAGCGATCCGCTCTCGGGAAGATGCGCCTCCTCGGCGTCTAGAACGCGCAGGAATCCCCGTTTCTTGATCTCAGTGATGTTGATGCCCTTGTTGGGAACATCGGCGCAATCACAGATGATGTCGACCAAGCGCTCGAGTGCGTGCAGGCGGCCAAGCAGATAGTCGTTCTCCCGATATTTGCGCGACAAGAATGCGCCAAAACGCCCGAACCCGCTGCCCTTGAGGCTAGCTAGATCGGCAAAATCCTTGAGCACCTTCACGTCTTGAGGACTGATACGGTCGATCAGGATCTGATTGAGCTCGCCGCTTTCACGTCCGGCCATCATCGGAAACGTCAACACGTCCCAGAATGAAAATCCAAGATAGTTGACCATGACGTAACGCCGCGCCAGGTGATGCCAGTCCTTGGGATCAAGACCGGCAATCAGTCCGTCAAGATCGCCAGTAGCGCCATCGAGATCGAGCGCGGTCGCGATTTCGTGCATCAGTTGATTGATGGCCTCTCCGTGTCGATCCATGAAGGCGTTGGCGTAAGTATCCATTTCCTTGACCTCGTCCGCCGACGGAGGCATTCGAAACAGTTTGCGGGCGAGTTCGCGTGTGCCCGGGCCAAGATTCGGCTCGCTCTCCCGGCGCCGGATATCGTCGAGCCTGGCGTAGAAGGCTCCTTTCAGACGGTCAACGGCCCCGGGATCAAGCCCACGATAGTCGTCGCTATCGAGGAGTTCGTAGAGACGATTCTGTCCCTCGATCACAAAATTCAAACGGCGCTCGCGATACTTGACGTCGAACGCCTGCAGGAATTCTGCAAACCGCGGGACCGGCTGTGATTTCGCCGATTCCGGGAGCGGGTTCTCCCACGCGCTCGGATCGTAATCGAAGCCGCGGCGGGTCGCCCAGGCCTCGACCACCGCGGCGATGGCGTGTGCAAGCGGGGATTTTTCCGGTACATCACACACCTGAACCAGCAGCCGCATGATAAAGGCGCGAGCCGAGGCGAGCTTCAATCGCACATAGCCTTCCGAGGCAAAGCCGGCGGCGCGCACGACGTGCATGTTGACCTGTTCGCGCCAATCCCGCAGCTCGTCCTTGGCGACCGGACGATCGAGCGGTGTCGGAATCGACCCCGTCACCAAGGCGCTGACCCGCGGGCGCGTGCGCGCAACGATCATTGCCGCCTGTCTGACTTGCTCATTAAACGCGGCAACGACGCTCAGCTCTTCGGCAAACGGCTGCGCGCGTGGAATATCGGACGCCGCACCCCACAGGGTCGAAAAGAAATTCGGGATGTCATCGTTGGGCATTTCAAGCATGGGCCTTGGCGCGGGATCGATATAGACGAGCCGCCGATCGACTTGCCGAAACGCCGACCGCCCATGGATCGCCACGATCGCTTCACGAAACGGCCTGTCGTTGAGCACCGACCCATCGATGAACGAGGCCGTTGTTGGGTCGACTCCGGCTCTTCGGTGATGGCGAAAATTCTGCGTGATGAACGCCTCACGCTTGGGCCAGGTGGCGCCGCGCTTGGCCACCAGCGCATCCATGTCGACAATGCGGGCAGGCGGAAACGCGCCCGGAAACGATGAGGTGGCACGCGCCGCGAAAGCCAGCCCCGCGGCGTTGTCGAGATCGAGGTCGCTGTCGACCTCGCCGGTCAGGCGCCGGCGGTAGCCGAAGTGGAGCAGCTGAAAGTGCTCGACCTCGTGGATCACCGGTGGATCGTGAATTGCCACCTGCTCGTAGTAGCCGTGGTAGTCGGTCAAGGTGATGAACAAATCGAGCGCGTGGCCGGAGGGCAGCAACGATGCCTGCGGGCTGTTGGGAGCGCCCATGGCAATCGCCGCGTCATACATCAACGCATCCATGACGTGGCCATCGAGTGGAGGCTGGAACCAGCGCGAACGAACGAACAGCGAGAGTTTTTTGACCACCTCTTTGTCGCCCGCCACCATGCCGTATTTGGAGGCGAACCAGATGATGGGCTGCAGGAAAAACTTGCTCCAGGCTCCGGCTTTGGCCTCGGGGGCAAGCAATACCGTCACGTCGGCGTTATTGAGCCACATATCGCGGAGCGCGTTGATCGGCAGATTGTGACACAGGGCACGCGCCAACATGGCGCCGTTGATGCCGCCCGCCGACGCGCCCGCGATGATATCGACAACCACTCGAAGCTCGATCGTGCGGCCGATGTCGCGCAGCAGATCGAAATAAACTTCTTCGGTATCGTATTCTGGATTATTTGGATCCGCCCGGTCGAAGAAATGCGCACGCAGGCGCGCCTCGCGATCGTCGATGTCATGCAACGCCGCCGACGCCCTGACCAGCTTGAGAACCTCTTTGCTGATCCCGTGCATGTAGACGGCGAGCGAAATCCCGCCGAAGCACACAAGCGCGATGCGAAGCTCTTTTTCACGCATGGCTGAAAGGGCCTGCGGTTTCTCCCGAAGAAAGCTTACACGATTCTGATATCCGTTCTTGCGCGTCTGATCCGCAGTTAGGCGCGCAATGACATCGACGCAGCCCCGTCTGTCACTCCATTGTCGTCGCGGTCTCGATCCGCGCCGGCTGATAGCCGCCCGCGGCTAGCGCGGCGTAAATCTCTTCGGCGTGCAGGCGATCGCGGGCCTCGACCGTCACATCGAGTCGCGCCCCCTTGGCCGGGACATCGAGAAACAGCCGGCGGTGCCCGATCTCCAGGATGTTGGCGCCCAGGCGGCCGAGCAGCGTGGCGATCGGCCCTAACACGCCCGGCTGGTCGGCGATGGTCAGGCGGAATGACACGATTCGATCGCTGCGCTCGAGCTCGCGCACCATGATCGACGCCAGGATACGTGGATCGATATTGCCCCCGCACAGGATGAGACCGACCTTGCGGCCCTGAAAGCGTGCCGGCTCGGCCAGCATGGCGGCGAGCCCGGCCGCACCGGCCCCTTCTGCCATGGTTTTCTGCAGCGTGAGATAGAGGTTGACCGCGCGCTCCAAGTGCGCCTCGTCGACGAGCACGATGTCAGAAACGAGTTCGCGCACAATGGGGAGCGTTAGCGTTCCGACATTCTTGACCGCGATGCCTTCGGCCAAGGTCGGGCCGCCGAGCGGCCGGTTCTCGCGCTTGAGCGCGTTGTGCATCGAGGGATAAAGGGCGGCTTCAACCCCGATCACCGTGAGCGCGGGCCGAGCCGCGCGCGCCGCAATCGCGTTGCCTGCAATCAGGCCGCCGCCGCCGATCGGCACCACCAGCACGTCGAGCTCCGGCACCTCTTCCAGCATCTCGAGCGCGATCGTGCCCTGGCCCGCGATGATTCGCTCGTCGTCATAGGGGTGCACGAACGTAAGCCCACGCTCGCGTGCTATGGCTTGGGCGCGGGCATGCGCTTCGCTCACGCCTTCGCCCTCGAGCACGACTTCGGCGCCGTGCGCGCGCGTCGCCTCCACTTTGACGAACGGGGTGGTCTCCGGCATCACGATGGTCGCCCCGATGCCGAGCCGGCGCGCGTGATAGGCGACCGCCTGCGCGTGATTGCCAGCCGACATGGCGATGACGCCGCGCGCACGCTCGGTCTCCGAGAGCGACGCAAGCTTTACAAAAGCCCCGCGGTCCTTGAACGAATTGGTGACCTGCAGGTTTTCGTATTTCACGTGAACGTCAGCGCCGGTCAGCTCGGACAGCCGCGGCGCCGGCAACATGGGCGTGCGCAAAACCTGGCCAGTCAGCGCCTTGCGGGCGGACTCGATGTCGGCGAGCCTGATCACCATATCTCCCCTCGATTCGGAGCCGTCACAAAAACCTTGCGTTATTGTGCTGCTCGATCGCTACTCCCATTTGGGTCGCCGGCCGTTGTCAACCATTTGCCTTTGGGCAGTGAGCGGAGGATGCCATGAGCATGGAACGGATGGGCGCGCCCATCGACATGAAACCGCATGCCTACGACCCGGTGCGCAATCCGGAGCTGTTCGAGGGCGTGATCCTGCGCCGCACTTGTGCCTTTGTAATCGACGTCATCATCATCATGGTGCCCGTGGCCTTGGCGGCCTTGTTCATTCTGCTGTTCGGGCTCGTGACCTTCGGCCTGGGATGGCTACTGTTCTGGCTGCTGCAGCCGGCGACCGTCATCTGGGCGCTCCTCTATTACGGCTTCACGCTCGGGAGCCCCGCGTCGGCCACGGTCGGTATGCGTGTCATGAATATCCAATTACGGACCTGGTACGGCGCCCCCTGCTACTTCGTCCTCGGCGCAGTCCATGCAATCGCCTTTTGGCTCAGCGTGTCCTTCCTCACGCCGCTGGTTCTGATCGTATGCTTTTTCAACGACCGGCGACGGCTGTTGCACGACTTCCTGGTCGGCACGGTGATGATTAACAATCCGGCACGGTTCGGCAGCGGATGAAAAAGACCTTTGACGGGCGGCCTGCGGCGCGCGATCCTTTCGCAAATCACCGCCGCGGCGAAAATTCATCGGATCGGCTTTAGTGACGCAGCACTCGCGCAACACGCCCCAGTTCTACCTGACGGCGCCATCGCCCTGCCCTTATCTGCCGGGCAAAGAGGAGCGCAAGGTATTCACCCATCTGGTGGGGGAGCGTGCGCCGGAACTCAATGACCTCCTCACCCACGGCGGGTTTCGGCGCAGTCAGTCAATTGCCTATCGACCGGCCTGCGAGGCGTGCCGAGCCTGCGTTTCGGTCCGCGTCCTGGTCGACGAATTCCGGCCGACCCGCAACATGCGGCGCGTCCTCGACCGCAATACCGATGTCGTCGGTGAAATGCGGGTCGCGGTGCCGACGTCGGAACAATATTCGGTTTTCCGCGCCTACCTCGACGCCCGGCATCGCGACGGCGGCATGGTCGACATGACGGTGCTCGACTACGCGATGATGGTGGAAGACAGCCACGTCGAGACCCGCATGGTGGAGTATCGCGGCCGCGGTCCCGACAGTGCCATTACGGGGCGCGGCGCCGGTGATTTGCTGGCGGTCGCGCTGACCGACGTGCTCTCCGACGGTCTGTCGATGGTTTACTCGTTCTTCGAGCCCGATCAGGCCGAACGCTCGCTCGGCACCTTCATGATCCTCGACCATATTGCGCGCGCGCGGCGCATGGGCTTGCCGCACCTCTACCTCGGCTATTGGGTCAAGGGCTCGCGCAAGATGGATTACAAGGGGCGGTTTGCGCCCCAGGAGCGGCTGATGGCCGACGGATGGCGGCGCACCGGGGGGTAACGCTCAACGTCCCATCGCGAAATCCACGATCAGCTTCGCGTTCAGGACGATGATTGTCACTGCGATGACGGACGCCGCGGCGGTCAGCCAGCGCGGCGCGACCAAGTCGCCCATTTTGCGGCGATCGGCCGTGAACATCACCAGGGGCACGATTGCGAACGGCAGCTGCAGGCTCAAGATCACCTGACTGAGGATCAGAAGCTGCGCGGTTCCGCGCTCGCCATACCAAATAGTGACGATGGCCGCCGGCACGATTGCGACCGACCGCGTGATCAGACGACGAGCCCAACCCGGCAGCCGGATGTGCAGGAAGCCTTCCATCACAATCTGTCCGGACAGCGTCGCGGTGACGGTCGAATTCAACCCGCAGCACAACAGCGCAACGGCAAAGAGAGTTGGCGCGATCGCAGACCCGAGCAGCGGCGCCAGGAACCCGTATGCCTGATCGAGCTCCGCGACATCGGTCTTGCCGCTGCTGTTGAACGTCGCCGCTGCCAGGATCAGGATCGACGCATTGATGACGAGCGCCAGCATCAGCGCCAGCGTCGAGTCGGCGGTCGCCAGCATGATCGCCTCACGCTGCTCGCCGAGGCTCGAGCCGAAACGGCGCGTCTGCACGATGCCGGAATGCAAGTAGAGATTGTGCGGCATCACGGTCGCGCCCAGGATGCCCAGCGCCAGATAGAGCTTGTCAGGGTTACTGATGATGTCGCTCGTCGGCGCAAACCCGCGCAGCACCCCGCCCCAGTCTGGATTGGCCATCGCGATCTGGATTGCAAAGCACGCCGCGATCACGGCAAGCAGCGCGACGATGAAGGCCTCGACCCAGCGAAACCCGAGCCGCTGCATTGAGAGCACCACGAACACGTCGAGCGCTGTGAGCAGAACCCCAATCTCGAGCGGTATCCCGAACAGGAGATTGAGCCCGATCGCAGTGCCGATCACCTCCGCGAGATCGGTGGCGCAAATCGCGATCTCGGCTGCGGCCCAGAGCGGGATCGACACCGCGCGCGGGAATGCGTCGCGACACGCCTGTGCCAGGTCGCGACCGGCGCCAATGCCCAACCGCGTGCAGAGCGCCTGCAGCACGATCGCCATGATGTTGGAGAGAAGAGCAATCGAGAGCAGCGCGTAGCCGAACTTCGACCCAGCCGCAAGCGACGTCGCCCAATTGCCGGGGTCCATATACCCGACCGCAATCAGGTAACCGGGTCCCAGAAAGGCGAGAAGCCGTTTCCATAACGGCCCGGTGGATCGGACCGTAACAGACCCGTAGACCTCGGAGAGCGACGTGCCAACACGCTCCCGGCGCCAGCCCGGCGCCTGGGTCGCGGTGTCGGATGACGGCTGCAGCATGGGCGCCCTCGGGATGCCGCCAGTTTAATTGCGAATAATTTGCAATTGCAAGTACCTTTGCGGGCAACGGGCGCGGTGGCGGAGGTACCGCGATTTCGGGCCCGCAGGCGTGGCGCGCACGCATGGGCTGCGCGCTTGCACACCCCATCGCACCGGATCAAGTTGCGCGAGCAACTTCGCGAGGCATCCCCATGTCGGAGCAACCGCGAACCCTGTTCGACAAGGTCTGGGAGCGGCATGTCGTCGCCGACTATGGCGATGACTTCGCACTCATGCATGTCGATCGCCTGATCGTCCCGGACCTCACGTCACGCGCGCTTACGGAGCTGCGCAGCCGGGGGATCGGGCTCGCGAGACCCGAGCTTGTGTTCGGGGTTGCCGATCACGCGATCACCACAGATCCGGCGAGCGACGATCCGCGCGGCCTTGCCAACCCATTCATCGCAAACCTGCGGGAGCAGGCGCGTCACTTCGGCCTGACCATGCTGGAGGTCGGCGAGCCCGGGCACGGCATCATGCACGTGATCTCGCCTGAACTGGGGATCGCCCTCCCCGGGCTCACGTTGTGCTGCAGCGAGCAGGCGCTGCGTGATACCGGGCGCGCACCTCCGCATGGCGATGACTGGATTTGCCTTGCCGCAGCCGGGATCGATGCGTCTACGCCGACCATCCGCGGGACTTACGACGCGGAAGCGCGCTATCAGCACTTGGACATTGTCGCGCAAGGTGGCTCGTCATTCATCGCGCGTAAGGATGAGCCCGGCGCTTGTCCGGGGCCGGGCTGGCAGCTCATCGCGAGCGCGGGGCGCCCAGGCCGCACGGGTCCGATAGGACGCACGGGGGAGCGTGGCGAGAGGGGCGACAAGGGCGATCCCTGCCCCGTTATCCTGGACTGGGAGATCGACCGCGCGAGCTATCACGCTGTACCAATCATGTCGGATGGAACCGCTCCGGGCCGCCGCTCGCGCTCCGCGCTTTGTTTGAGCAATTCCATCAGGAATCGCGAGGCTGAGATAAACCTATGTGGCCTCGGCGACGATCAAGCTGCTTGGCCCGGCCAGCGGCTTACGCTCGAGCTTTCTCCATCCGGTTTGCCGGAGCCACTCATCGGCCTCCTCTTCGCTGTAGGCTTGTCCTTCGCCCGAGAGAACAAGGAACTCTCCTGACATCAAGGGTGCAGCTGCCGGCTGGGTATGGGTGGGATCTGTCCAAAGATCGACGAGCAATAGCCGCGCACCTGCCGATACGCCTGCGCGCATCTTTCTCAGCAACGCGACGTTATGTGCGGCAGAAAGGACGTGGACGGTATTCGCGACGATCAGGACGTCGTGACCCTCGGGCAGCGGATCTTTGAATAAGTCTCCCTCTACAACCTCAATTCTCGTCCCCTCCGGCTCACGAGCGAGGCGTTGGCGGGCAACCGCACAAGCGCCCGGTAATTCGAATAGCGTGCCTTTGAGTATGCTTTGGCGACATAGTACCGCAACAAGAAACGACCCTGTACCTCCTCCAACATCAAGCACGCGGCGATGGCTGCTAAAATCGTAGGACGTTGAAAGCGCTGCAGCCACCGGAGCCGTGAACGACTCGACGCCGGCGGAGAAAATCTGTTGCTCTTCTTTGTCGAATTCACCGAATTGGGCTTGGCCTTCGCCCCGGCGCACTGCCTCTTCTAACTTCTGCCAAGTCGGATAGCTGATCCGGTTCCAGAAACGGACCATGGGCCGCAGATCTGGACCAGGGCGGCCAGCAAGGAACGTGGCAGCTGCATCGCCGTTGCTGTAGCGGTCGCCTCGCCGTTCGATCAGTCCTAGACTGACCATCGCGTCGGCAACGATCTCGAGTGTACGAGGCGGAATTCCTGTCTTCTGCGCAAGTTCGGCGATACTCGCCTGGCCGGTCGCGAGGCCCTCAAACAGACCGATTTCGTTCGCTACGAAAAGATGTTTTGCGGCCATAAAGCCCATAGCGATCTTCATGATGGGATCGGGTGTGATATTGGCCATGTTGCGCATTTACCTTTGTCTGTCGCTACCCGATCGAACATAAGCTCAGCACAAGTGTGATCAACGTCAGAATGAATGTTACCATCCCATGATCCATTGATCTGCTGGAAACTAATGGAGGTGCAGATAGCTCACGGAAGTGCTGATGGCGCCCCTTCAGTGATCTTAGGCAATTACATGGATTTTCGGCGGACCAACGACGCCCGCCTCTTTCATCGCATTTTTGATTTCATCGCCTCCCAAGGCCGCGCGGGCTTTGGCCGCGTCACCGGTTTCCCCCCAGATGATGACTTCCTTCGGGTTGTCTGCGTCGCGGTACACGCGAACATTCTTCATGTCCGCCTTGTCCCGTAGCGGCTTATGTTTGTCGAACACCGGCCGCCACTTTGCGTAATCGCCAATCGTAAGCTGGACAGCTAGCGTTGCCATTGCATCCTCCCGTTCAATGATCGCGCCAGGGCAGAGCTGAAATGCTCTCACGCTTCGTATGTCGGGGTGTGTGACATAGGTCACAGGCCGGCTTGGCCGCCGCACCGTTTCAGTTCCGCTTACGGCCGGTCACGTCCAGGCGCAATCGAAGCAGCTCATTGAGGTGGAACGATCTCGCTGTAGGTGTTGCTGTCGTGGGCGGGATGCCCCGACGCATGTGCTAAGCAGCTAAGGTGTGATAAATTCATCTTCCGACCAACGCTGTCCATCGGGCGACGACAGATGAAGCGAGGGAAGTCAAAGGCGAAGAGCCTCAAGCGGGGCGGCCGGACTCGGTCTGTCGCCGCGAAGGCGAAAGGGCGGGCCAGACGCAATGATGCGTCGGCGGTCGCCTTGGCCAAGAAGCTTGCGGTAAAAACCCGCGAGTTGAACGAATCCGTTCAGCAGCAGACGGCAACATCCGAAGTATTGCAGGTCATCAGCTCGTCGCCGGGCGAGCTTGCTCCAGTATTTGAGACGATAGTCGAAAATGCGACCCGGGTCTGTGAGGCTAAATTCGGCAATCTGCTATTGTATGACGGCAGTGCGTTCCGAATCGTCGCGTTTCACAACACGCCCTCGGCATTTGTCGAGGAATACGGGGGCACGCCGTTCGTTCCGCGCCCTGATGGTCCCGGGGGACGTCTGACCCGTACCAAGAAGTTGGTTCATGTCCCGGACTTGCGAACCGACCCGTCCTACCAGGCCAGTTCGATGGCCGTTGCCATGGTCGAACGGGCAGGCGCGCGAAGCATAATTCTCGTTCCAATGCTTAGAGAAGGCCAATTGCTTGGAGCATCCGAGCTCATTGGTGCAATTACAGTTTACCGCCAGGAGGTTCGGCCGTTCACTGACAAGCAGATCGAGCTGGTTACAAACTTCGCTCGCCAGGCTGTTATCGCCATTGAGAACACGCGCCTTCTTAACGAGTTGCGTAAGTCGCTGGAGCAGCAAACCGCGACATCGGAGGTGCTCAGGGTCATCTCAAGCTCGCACGGAGATCTTGCGCTGGTTTTTCAATCGATGTTGGAAAACGCTACGCGCGTTTGCGACGCGGGGTTCGGGAACCTTATGCTCTGCGAAGGTGATGGCTTTCGCAACGTTGCGATCCACGCGGCCGTTCCCACGCTTGCCGAAATGCTTCGCGGTCAGTTCTATCCTTCTGCTGATCCGGAGGGCCCGCTTGGGCGCGCCGCCCTTACGCAAGAAAGTCGTGCACGTTCACGATCTGCGGGCGGAAGCGCCTTATCGCCACGGCAACGCGCCGATCGTCATGCTAGTAGACGTCGGCGGAGCGCGCACGGTGCTCGCTGTTCCGCTGCTGAAGGAATCGAAACTGCTGGGTGCCGCGATCATTTATCGCACTGAGGTACGGCCATTTTCAGACAAGCAGATCCAGCTGGTTCAGAACTTTGCTGACCAAGCTGTAATTGCGATCGAGAACACGCGCCTTCTCAACGAGCTCCGCGAATCGCTGCAACAGCAGACCGCAACCGCCGATGTGCTCAAGGCCATCAGCCGCTCGACCTTCGATCTGCAGACGGTGCTCGACACCCTAGTCGAGTCTGCCGCCAAGCTGTGCGAGGCGGACCATGCCGCGATCGACCGACAAAAGGGGCACGGTATTTTGGGCGGTCGCTAACTACGGCCATGCAGCCGATGTTTGGCAGTCCATGAAGAGCCAGCCGCTCGAGATCACGCGCGCGACCTTGCCAGGTCGAGCGATCATCGACGGAGGTGTCGTGCATATCCACGACGTCTTCGCTGATCCGGAATTTAGCGGCTTCGCAAAGCGCATCGGAACGGGAACGCGGACGGCGCTCGCTGTCCCGCTGTTGCGGGAGGGCACCCCGATCGGCGTGCTGGCACTCCTTCGCCGTTCAGTGAAGCCGTTCACCGACAAGCAAATCGAGCTAATAGTCACCTTCGCCGACCAGGCTGTGATCGCAATCGAGAATACGCGGCTGTTCGACGAGGTGCAGGCGCGCACCAAGGAACTGACAAAGTCGCCGGAACAGCAGACCGCCACGTCAGAAGTTTTCAGCGTCATCAGTTCGTCACCGAGCGAACTGAAACCCGTGTTCGACAAGATGCTCGAAAATGCAACCCGCGTCTGCGCGGCTGAGTTTGGAACATTGGTTCTCGATGTGAGAATGGCGGACTTCGCCACGGTGCATTGTACAACACGCCGGCTGCCTTTATGGAAAGCGTGCAACGGAACCCGATTTTTTACCCTCACGCGGACGGACCTGTCGACCGCATGTTGCGAACGAAACGGCCGGTCCACGTCGCTGACATGAGAGACGAGCAAGTTTATCGGGCGGGCGCGCCACCAATCCGGGCCATGGTAGATCTCGGCGGAGCCCGGAGCTTTCTTTGACCGTGCCCATGCTCAAGGAGGGCGAGCTCGTAGGCGCGATCGGCATATATCGCCAGGAGGTACGGCCGTTCAGCGACAAACAGATCAATCTACTCAATAACTTTGCCGCCGGCGGTTATCGCGATTGAAAACGTCCGTCTGCTCAACGAGCTACGTGAATTGCTCCAGCACAAACTGCGACCGCCAACGTCCTCAAGGTCATCAGCCGCTCGACGTTCGATCTGCAGATGGTGCTGGATACGCTTGTTGAA
>CAWFLX010000046.1:0-63171 GCA_963816775.1 uncultured Alphaproteobacteria bacterium | reverse complement strand
GCCGAGTGTGTCGGTGAGGAATTGAGCCAAGCTGCGTGCAAGAATGTCCGACGTCGTGCCGGCCGTGAACGGCACGATCATTGTCACGGGACGTGCAGGCCATGACTGCGCTATGGCAGCCTGGTGAGCGTGGCCAACGGACACCGCAACAACTACCGCCAAAGATCCCAGCAATCGTAACATCGTCTGCATCGTCGTCCCTTCAGAAAAAGTTTTGCAGTCGGTCATGACGCGGTCGTTCCATTCGTCTCAGCGGGGACGAAATTCCTCCAGCGGCCGGGCTGGAGAGGCTGTTCGCTGTAGCGGCCGAGTTTGTCGGCGGCTTTGCCGATCAATTCTTCGACCGACGTGCCGCGCGCGCGCACGAAATCCAGCACCTCGGCGCGCAGCCGGGTCAGCGCGCCAAAGCCTTCCATCATCACGATGGTCAGCACTTCGGTCGCCCAGGCGCCGGCCAGCAGCATGCGCAGCAGGTCGCTGCCCTGGCGCACGCCGTTGGTGCCGATCAGTGGGAAGCTTGCGCCCACCGCCTGGCGGCTGAGCGCGAGACAGCGGCAGACGATCGGCACAGCCCAAGACCCGCCATAGGCCGCCGAGCTGCCGGTTGCCCGGCGTGAAATCATCGAGGCTCGGCACCATGGCGAGGGATCGCCCCATGGCGATGACCGCGTCAGCGCCGCCATCGGCGGCAGCACGAGCAAGCGCCGGGATGTTCGGCGTGAGCCCGGTGAGCTTCACCCACAACACCATATCGCCGACCGCCTCGCGCACCGCACGCACCAGCGCAGTGAGCTCGGCCGGGTCGTTCTGCTGGGCGATGGCGCCGGGCTGCGCCTCTTGTGCGTGCGGGGCACCGACATTCAATTCGAACACGCGCAAGCCGGCGGCGCGCGCAAGCTTCGCCAATTGCACAGCGCCCTCGGCGCCGCCGAACACAAGGCTCGCGGCAACGAACCGGCCGTCGCGCACCACGTCGCGATCGATCGCCGCGATGGCGCGAAACCAGTCGGCGTGGTCGCGCTGCGACAGACCGGAGCGGCAGAACAGCGCGCCGCGCGGATCGGCGTGATCAATGCGACCGTGGTCGCGATCGAGCCAGGCATAGTCGGCATGATCGAGCTGGCGCGCCGCCGCCGGCTGCTCGTTGACCGACTTGGCGATGACGGCGGCACCAGCCGCCAGTGCCGCACGAATGCCGGAACTCGGTCATCACCGGCTCGCCGGAACTGCAGATCACCGGATTGAGCAACGTGAGCCGTCCGAGCCGCACTCGGAGCCGGGGATCATCGGCCATGGTCGTCCCCCGTCATTCGGCGGCAACCTTCGCCGCGCCGGCGATTTCCAGGATCCGCGTCCGCCAAGCCCGCAGATGGACTTCCCGCGTCGCCTGATCGACGCGCGGCGCCGCATAAGCGACGAACGGTTCGAGCGCCTGCATACCCAGATATTCAATGACCAGCCGCTGCACCGACCACAGCACCTGATGCATCTCACCGTAGACGCCATTCGCCGAAAAGCGCTCGCGCGTTCCGCCTGAGGTCAGGCAGAGAATGCCTTTCTTGTTGTGAAAGAAGCCGCTGTCGTAACGCTTGCCGTCGCTATAAGCGAACCCATAGGCGAGTACGCGTTCGAACCAGCCCTTGAGGATGGCGGGCACGTTGCCCCACCAGATCGGATAGAGCCAAACCACGAGATCAGCGCGCATCAAAGCGCTGCTGCTCGCGCACGATATCGGGCGCGAAAGTGCCGGTCTTGTACGCGTGGCCCTGCTCGGTCTGGTAGTGGAAGCGCGCCGTATCGGAGGCGCTCAGAAAATCATGACGGCCGGCGACCGGATTGAAGTCTTCGCCGTAGAGATCGGACGCCTCGACCGTGTGCCCGGCGTCGCGCAGCGCCTCGAGCGCCGTGTTCTTCAACGCCGCCGTGAACGACGTCGGCTCGGGATGAACGTAGACCAGAAGGACGTGCATCCCATTCACCTAGTGCCGTCGATTGGAAATTCCTGCACCACCCACCGTACTATTCGGCGGCCTGGCGCGCGGCCGTCGCCGGCGGATCGAGGCCGACCAGGGCTCCACCAGGATTGGAGACTGATCATCTTGCGGATCTCGTCTTCGCTGTACCCAAGACCGAGGCACAGCTGGATCACCGAGCGGAAGCCGGGGACCGGCCGCGGATTGTTGATCTGGCCGAGATCGGAGCCGAGGATAGTGCGGTCGACGCCGCCCGCGCCGATCAACGCCTTCAACTGCGCGCCGGTGAACTTCCGGCTGTAGGCCTCGTTGATGAACATGCAGATGGAATGCTCGATATAGGCGCCCATGCCAGCGAGCTCCTTGATGTCGCTGAACTCGCATCGATGACGAAGGTCGGATGGTTGACGAGCAGCCGCTTCACGCCGCGCTTCTTCGCCTCGTCGAACAGCGGCCAGATTTCGCTGATATGCAGATGGCCGCAGGAGAGCGCGCAGTCGTTCTCGGCGATCTGGTCGAGGATCGGCTTGAGCTCTTCCTTGAGCTCGCCCGTGTCAGGTGACCACGGTGAGGCCGGTCGGGCGCAGCATCGCACTCTTGGTCGGCAGGATGACGTGGCGGTGGCCGTGGCGCAGGTGATTGGCGGCGCTGAAGGTCGGCATCCAGACGATGCGCGCGCCAAGCTTGATGCCGTGCTCGACCGCGTAAGGATTAAAGCCACCGACGGTGTTGTTGAGCGGCACGCCGGAGATAAGCGTGATGTGCAGGTCCGGCAGCATCTCCTTGAGCAGCTCCACGACAGGCGTTACCGAATAATCAGTGATCCTTGAACAGGACGGCGTGCATGCCGGCGTCCTGCGCCTCGCGGATCGCGTCCACATGGTTGAGCGAGCGCGGCATCACCGACGGACCGCTGTGGCAATGCAGGTCGATGGCGCCGTGCATCAGCCGGTCGATCACATCATCCGGCACGACTGGGCGGGGCTCGATCGTCTTCGGGCCGGGGTGGATGGGTGCGCTCATGGCCAGCCTCCTTGTTCCGGCCGCGGCCGGCGATAACACTTCAAACGCGCTTGCCCAATCCGCCGAACAGGCCGTGCGGGAAGAACAGCAGCACGATAAGCAGAATGGTCAGCGCCACGACGTTCTTGTAGCCGGCGCCGACCACCACGATGGCGGCGCGAGCTGCACCACGCCGAGCAGTATGCCGCCGGCGAGCGCGGCCGGCGCGCTGCCGAAGCCGCCGATGATCGCCGCGATGAAGCCATTGATGCCGAACGGTCCGTCGACGCTCCAGGCCGTATATTGTGTCGGCGTGATCCAGGATGCCGGCCGCCGCGCCGAGCGCTGCGCTCGAGCGCGAACGACAGCATCAGCATGGCGTTGACCGGAATGCCGAGCAAGGCCGCGGCTTCGCCGCGGTTCTGCGAACAAGCGCGCAACGCGCGCCCGGCGCGGGTGTGATTGAAGAAAAGCGTGAGCAGCAGCACCATCAGCGCGCCGCAGCCGAGAGATCCAGAACAGCTGGTAGCCGATCGCGATGGAGCCGAGCTTCAGCGGCCCGCCGGGCGAGAACCCCGGATAGGTGCGCGGCTGATCGCCCATCGTCAGGATGATGATCTGCTCGATCAGCAACTGCACCGCGAGCGTGGCGAGGATGATGGCGAACAGCGGCGCCTTGCGCTTCCACATCGGGCGGATGATCAGTATCTGCACCAGCACCCCGACGCCGGCGACGAGAACGATGCTGACGAGGGCGGAAATGGCAAGGGGCCAGGCCGAGCTGGATCAGCATCGCATGCGTGAACATGCCGCCGAGCATGACAAAAACGCCCTGCGCGAAATTGACGATGCCGCTGGCGTTGTAGATGACGCAAAAGCCGATGGCGATCAGCCCGTAGACGAGCCCGATCCCGACGCCGTTGACCAGGCTCTGGACCAGTTCGACTGTGCTAGGCATGCGCGGCCTCCTCGGTGCCGAGATAGGCGGCGATGACGTCCGGGTGGCGCTTGATGTCGTCCGGCGTTCCCTCGGTAATCTTGCAGCCGAAGTCGAGTACCGCGATGCGCTGCGCGATGCGCGTCACCAGCGCCATGTCGTGTTCGATGAGCAGCACGGTGGTTCCCTGGCGGTTGAGCTCCTGGATGACGGCGGCGAGCGCGTCGGTCTCGTGTGCGTTGAGGCCAGCCGCCGGCTCGTCGAGCAGCAGCAGGCGCGGCTTCGCGGCGAGCGCGCGCGCGACTTCGAGCAGACGCTGCTGGCCGTAGGGGAGCAGCTCGGCATCCTGCCCGGCTTGGGCGGCGAGGCCGACGAAAGCGAGCAGTTCGCGCGCTTTGGCGTGCACGTCGGTTTCCTGGCGGCGGAACCAGGCGAGCCGCGTGAGGGCCGCAGCGACGCCGCCCTTGGTCGCAAGGTGGAAACCGACCTCGACGTTCTCGGCGACCGTCATGCCTTTGAAGAGCTGTACGAGCTGGAAAGTGCGCACTAATCCCATCGCGGCGATCCTGTCCTGCCGCAGATGGGTGATGTCCTCGCCGGCGAATTCGATCGTTCCCGCCGTGGGCGCAAGGAAGCCCGACACCATGTTGAAGAAGGTCGTCTTGCCGGCGCCGTTCGGGCCGATGACGGCGAACAGAGCTGCCTTCCGGGATTTCCAGACTGATGTCGCTGTTGGCCGTCAATCCGGCGAACCGCTTGGTCAGATTGCGCACCGCGAGCAACGCCATGGCTCAGCTCCCGGCGCTTTTTTCAGCGGGGCGCGGCCGGCCGATGCCGGACAGCGCGGACAATCCCTTCGGCACATAGATGAGCAGCAACAGGAGAACTAGAGCGTAGGCGATGTCCTGGAAACGGCCGGTGCTGCGCACAATCTGCGGCAGCAGCGAAGCAACGACCGCGCCGATCGCCGGGCCCAGCACGGTGCCGATGCCGCCGACATAGAGCATGGTGAAGCGTGACCACGACCATTTGCAGCCCAAACACTTCGGGGCTGATGAAGCCGACGACGTGCGCAAACAGCGAGCCCGCAGCCGAGGCGTAAAGCGCGGCGATGACGAAGGCCGCGAGCTTGTAGTGCGAAACGCGGATGCCGAGAGCGGCGGCCCCCTGTTCGGTGGCCGAGATCGCGCGCAGCGCACGGCCGAAGCGGGAATTGCGCAGCCGGCCGGAGATCCACAGGCCGATCAGCAAAATCACAATCAGGCAGACGAGCTTCATGCGCTCGTCCTCGATCGTGAACGGACCGATGCCGAGCGGCGGGATGCCGGCATAGCCCATGTAGCCCTGCGTCAGGCTCGTCCATTGCACCGACAGATCGTACGTGATGAGGCCGAGCGCGAAGGTCGCCATGGCAAGGTAATGACCGCGTAGCCGCAAAGTCGGATAGCCAACGACAACCGAGGCAATCCCGGCGATCGCCATCGACGCGACCAGCGCCAGCACCGGCTCGAAGCCATATTCGACGCAGAGGATCGCGGTGCCGTAGCCGCCGATCGCCGCAAACGCGTTCTGCCCGAAGGAAGCCTGTCCAGTATAGCCCATGAAGAAATTCAGTCCGACGCAGAACACGCCGTAGATCATCGCGAGCTGCATCACCGTGAGCAGATAGCCGCCCTTGATGAAGACGAAAGCGAACAGCAGCGCGATGAAGACCGCGCCACCGACGGTAAAATAGCCGTAGCCACTGAGCTTAGTGAAAGTAGAAGCGCGCAAGGTCATGGTGCGATTTGATCTCGTGCGCCGGCAATTCCGCACGGACGCTGCCCGACGAAAGAACGTAAACGCGTCGCGCGAGCTTGAGCGCGAGCGGCGCCTTCTGCTCGACCAGAAGGATGCCGAGGCCGTTTCGATTGAGCTCGCCCAAGGTGTTGAGAATCCCCGCCGCGACCTTGGGAGCGAGTCCAAGTGATGGCTCGTCGAGCATCAGCAATTTAGGTCCCGCCATCAGCGCGCGTCCGACGGCCAACATCTGTTGTTCGCCGCCGGACATCGAGGCGGCCACCTGGCCGGCCCGCTCGCGCAGGTTCGGAAAAAGCTTGAAGACCTGCTCGAAGCGACGCTCGACCTCGTCGCTTGCATTGCCGAGGCCGTAGGCGCCGAGCAGCAGGTTTTCCCGCACCGTCATTTCACCGAACAGCCCGCGGCCCTCCTGCACCATGATGATGCCGAGGTTGGCGAGATGGTGCGTCGGCAGCGCGGAGATATCTCGCCCCTTGAATTTGACCTTGCCGTCACTGGCGATGAGCCGGGACATGGCACGGAGAAGTGTCGTCTTCCCCGCGCCATTCGGTCCCAGGACCGTGACGAATTCGCCTTCCTCGACGCGAAGATCGACGGGCTTCAGCGCTGCGACGTGGCCGTAGCTGGCTGAAAGTCCGTTGACCTCGATCAAGGCCGGCATAGCGCATGTCCCGGAAAAGTGGTCCCCGGTTTTCCGAAAAGGCCATGCGCCAACAAAGAACTCTAGGCCCATTCCAACTCCTCCGAAACGGAACGCACGACTATTGTCGGCCGTCATATTTGATGGCCAATTTGCCGTCCTTCACGTAGGCGATCAGGTAAGGGTTTTTCGTGATGCCGACGTGCTGCTCTGGCGAGAAGTCGTAGGGCGCGCCGGCACCGACATAGGGGCCGATCTTCTCGAACGCGTCGCGTACCGCCGTGCCTTCGGTGGTCTTGGCTGCTTCCATCGCCTTCACCATCATCAGGAGCGAATCCCAGGCGCGCGAGGTCTGCGAGGTGTCGACCTTGTCGCCGTGTTTCGCCTTCAGCGGCGTGATGAACGCTTCGGCCGCCGCGCGCGCCTTCGGATCGGCGATCATGCCGAGGTCGTCGACCGCCAGCTGGATCATGGGCGACGGGAAGAGATACTGCTCGCCCAGCACCTTGCCGGCTTCGAGCAGCAGTTCGCGCTCTTGGATGCTGCCGAGCAGCAGCAGCTTGGTCAGGCCGGAGACTCTTGATGTTGTTCGAGACCGTAATGAGCGCGTTGCCCTGCCCGATCATAACGATCGCGCCGCCGCCGGCGGCGTTGACGCGGCCGATCTGGACGCTGAAGTCGGCGTCGTCCTGCTGATAGGATTCGTTGGCGGCCACTTCGAGTCCGTAATTCTTGGCCTCTTCGACCGCGATGTTGCGCATCAGCATGCCATAGGGGCTCGGATCGCCGAGAATGCCGATCTTGCGGATGTCGGTCTTGTTCTTCAGGTATTCATAGCGCGACTCGACCTCGAACTTCGGCGGCGGCAGGAAGCTGAAGGCCCACTTCTGCTCGTCCGGCTGCCGCGGCAGGATCGAGCAGAGGAACATCGGCAGCTTGGCCTTGGTGACGAAGCTGGCGGCGGCGAAGTTGCCGGCGGAGATGCAGCCACTGTCGAAAGCAACGACCTTGTCCTCCGACATCATTTTCCGATAGACGACCACCGCCTCCTGCGGGGTCGACTTGTTGTCCTCATAAACGAGCGAGAGCTTCTTACCGAGCACGCCGCCTTTGGCGTTGACCGCGGCGATCGCGAGTTCGAGCCCGTCGCGCCAGTGGCCGTCGGTGAGCGAGCCATAGCCGGTGAGCCCGAGCGAAGAGCCGATCTTGATGGCTTCCTGCGCCGAGGCGGAAAGCGAGGGCGTGACTGCGAGCAATATTGCTATAAAAACGGCGTTTCGTGATTTCACTGTGTCATCCTCCCGTTCTTGTGCTTGCTCTTGATGAAGCGCTCGGCCCTCCCGGCCGAGATGTTGAAACCCTTATGCCGCGGCTCCGATCTTGCCGCGCACTTCGGCGAGGCCGGTGAGCGCGCCCTGGCGCAGGAAGCCCTGATCCGACGACAGCACGAAGGTGCTGGCCCCCAGCGACTTAAGCCAGGCGGCCTCGGTGCCGTTGCCGACATAGACGCTGATCGACTTGCCGGATTTCAGGGCGGCGGCGGAAATGCGCTCGACCGCATTACGCACGGCCGGCGGATCCTTCAATTCATCGCCGAAGGCGGCGGTGAGATCGCCGCGGCCGATGAACAGGGAATCGACGCCGTCGACGGCGGCGATGCCCTCGATCTCATCGAGCGCTTCAGGATCTTCGATCTGCGCCACCACGACCGTGTTGGCGTCGGAATCCGCGATATGACGCCACATCGGCACCGCAGTGTAGCGGCCGGCGCGGGTGCTGGTGGCAAAGCCGCGCTTGCCGCCACGATAGCGGCAGAGCGCCGCCACCTTGCGCGCGTAGTCGGCGCTCGACACATGCGGGATCAGCACGCCGGCGGCGCCGCAGTCGAGCACCGACAGGATCGCGTCCGGGCCCGGCACGCGCACCAGGGCCGGCAGGCCGGCGGCGCGCGCCGCGAGGAACGCGATGTCGGATGTCGTGCGGTCGAAGGGTGCGTGCTCCTGGTCGATGACCACGAAGTCAAAGCCGGCGTCGCCGATGATCTCGGTGGCATGGCCGGTCGGCGTCTTCAGGAAGGTGCCGATCAGCAGCTCGCGCGCGATCAGGCGCTGGCGGAAAGAGGCGGCGGAAGAACTCATGATCGACTTTTGGATGCTGTGCCGATTACGGCATCGGATAATCGTCGGCGTTCAGCACCCAGCCGGGCTTCTGCGAGAAATCCATCCGCGGGGGGCAGAAAATGTCGACGAGCTGGTTTTTGTTGCGGCCGACCGCTTCCGTCGTGTGGATCGACGGCGGCGGGATGACGGCGATCGAGGGCGTACCGCATAATTCGTGATCGTCGGGGCGCCAGAAGTTCTTGTTAATCGTCCACGGCCAGCGCAGATGGTGGACGAACTCACCCTCGATCGCGAGCGAACACTGCTCGAAATTGTCATGATGATGCGGCGAGAGCTTGGTAGCGTCACGCGGCCCCTGATAGGAGTCGAGGAAATTGACCATGAATGTCGTGCAGCGCCAGATGCGGCCGAAGCGGCCTTTCTCGGAGGGCACATCGAGGCTGTAGACGCGCAGCTTGTAGCCGCCTTTGGGTTGGGGCCAGGGCTCGAGCAGCGCGACATGCGGCTTGGCGGTGGCATACGCGGCGGCATTGCTGCACTTGGCCGCGAGGTCAGTGGCGCGCGTGGTGAACATGCGCACGATGCGGCCCGGCGTAATTACGCGCAGGCTTGATTTTCCCGGCGGCACGAAACCAAGTGACCCGCCGTTGACGCGCTCGGTGCCGTCCTTGGTGGTGACCTCGACCACCGTCTCCTTGTCGGCGATCAGCACCACATATTCGTCGGCCTGAGCGTCGCGCGCGAGGAGGGCATCCTTGGCCGGCTCGGTGACGGCAATGATGAAGTTCTGTCCGCGCCCATACCAAGTCTTGCCGGCGGGACCGGCTTCCTGCGGCGGCTCGGCATAAAAGCGGAGATATTCGGCGCCGCCGAAAGGACCGCCGGGCGCCTGCTGTACGGCTGGCGCTGCCGCGAGGGCCGAACGGGGATCACTGACGTCGTACATACGACACCTCCCTATCTATTGTCGGAAGCCGGCCGCACAGCGGTTCATTGCAGAGCCGGCAGGTCGGCTTCGATTCCAAGCATGCGAGCGGTGTTCAACGATACCATCTTGCGGATCTGGTCGTCGTCGTAGCCGAGATCGATGCAAAGCTTGATGCCCCGGCGGAAACCTTCGAGCGGGCTCATGTTGCCGGTCTGGCCGAGGTCCGAGCAGAAAACGGTCTGATCGACGCCGGCCGCCTCGATGTGGCGGTGCAAGTCCTCGCCCGTGGCGATCTTGAACTTCGAGCCTTCGAGGAACATGCAGAGCGAATGCTCGACAAAGGCGCCCATGGCGGCGATCCCCCTCACGTCGTTCATGCTGGCTTCGACGATGTCTTCCGGATGGGTGAGCACCATGCGGTGCACGCCGCGCCGCCTGGCTTCTTCAAAGACGAGCCAGGTCTCGCTGATGTGCAGGTGGCCGCTCGCCAGCACCATGTCGTTCCTGGCGACAACGTCGAGCACCTCTTTGACGTCATCGCGCACCTTCTTGTTGGCATCGAGCACGGGAATGCCGACCGCCGGCCGGATTTTCTCGGTCGAGGCCGGGTGGGTCCATTTCGCCTGCGCCTGCCAACGCAGATGGTTTTCCGCGGCAAGCGTTGGTAGCCATACGATCTTGCCGCCCATCGCGGCGGTGTGCTCGACGGCGTAAGGATTAAAGCCGCCAATGACATTATTGAGCACGATGCTGGCGTAGATCTTGGTCTTCAGCTCCGGGAAATTCGTGCGAATCAGCGCCGTCGTCATCGCGCTTGAGTAGTCGTGGTCCTTGGTCACCACCGCGGCGAAGCCGGCGGCCGAAGCCTGCCGCAACAATTCGACATGGTCGAGCGCGCGCGGCGCGATCGATGGTCCGCTATGCACATGCGGATCGATGGCGCCCTGCAGCAATCCGTCGATGCGATTTTCAATATTGTTACGCGAGTTCATCGTCGAGGCGACCCTTCCCGCTGTTCGCGCTGGCGAAACGCTGTTTTCTTTTAAGGTAGCTGCCGTGGTCGCGTGCTGTCAACCAGGCTTGCCGAACGGCAAGGAATAGCGGGCATGAAGGCCCTTTGCTCACTTGATTGCGTTCTGTAGGCGCGTATATTGTTTCGCGATCGCAAACATTTAGGTGAGTATGCGCGACGATGACGCAGCGGGGACGGTACGCTCGGTCCAACTCGCGATCGACGTGCTCGAGACCGTCAGCTTTGCTGATGAAGAGATGGGCGTGACGCAGATTGCCGAACGGCTCAACGTCACTAAGGGATCGGTCTATCGCCATTTGCACACGCTGGTCGAGCGCGGCTACCTGGCGCAGAATCCGGCGACCAGCCGCTATGCGATCGGGCCGAAGAGCCGCCTGCTGGCGCGGCTGGCGCCGGAAACCGATCTTGTGAAGCTCGCCGAAGGGCCGATGCGCGAATTGCGCGACGCGCTCGGACACACCGTCGTGTTGTCGGAGATGTCGCCGCGCGGCGCGCTGGTGCTGGCCAGGCTCAACAGCACTGCGCCGATCGAGATCGGCGTGCGTCCGGGAAGCGAGCTGCCGTTTCACGCGACGGCGCAGGGTAAGGTGATGCTGGCCTTCGCGCCACGCCCTTTCCAGGCTCGCGTTCTCTCGCGCCGGTTCGAAGCAGTCACCGAGAAGACGGTCACCTCGGCAGAACGCCTTGAGAAAACATTGCTCGACATCGCCAAGCGCGGTTACGCGTCGGCGCCCGGGGAATCGATGCTCGGCCTCAATGCCTTAGCGGTGCCGATTTTCGACAGCCATGACGCCTGCATCGCCGCGCTGGCCATCGTCGGCTCCCTTCAATTCCTCACCGAGAAGCCGAAACGGTCGGACATTGATGCACTGACCAAAGCCAGCCAGCAGATATCGCGGAAGCTTGGCATGGTCACCAGCAGAAAAGCCGCTTCGTAAACATGCGATCACGTACGATGCGCAATAATGAGTCCAAGCCCTAGTCACGTGAATTTAAAGTTCGGCACATAATGTCTGCTGCGCTTTGTGGCAGAAGCGTTTAACTGAAGCCAGGATTTGGTCGGCAGATTTGGTCCATTTGAAGGGCCTGGGATTTTGGTTGTGCCGATCGATGAAGGAGCGGATATCGGCCATCAAGCGAGAGACGGCGGATCAGGATTTGCAGCGGCAGTCCGCGACGCAGGGACGGTGACCATCGTCTGCGATCACGATTATCAGATAGCAAATTGATGCGAATCGAGCTGTTCGTGAGCAAATGCTTGAGCATTGGAATAAGCGCATCCCCTATCGTCCACTATCGTCGTCATTCGCGCCCAACCGCTGTAGTCCAGCTATCTTCCGGGGGTAAATTTGTGGGTAGGCCACCAATTTTCTAGCTAAGCCATTGCAATCGTGTGGTATATTCTGACGGTTTTGATCCCCTCGGCTCCACCAGCCTCCGCCGCTTCGCGGCTGCGACTGGCAAGCCAGCCTTCGCGAGCTTAAGCCTCAAAGCCATCTCGTGCTGCGCCAGGATGGGCGAAGCGGCGAAGCTGACCGTCGTAGCCAAGCTTCGCACCGCGTAACAGGTGGCCGGCCCACCGGTAATGAGGTCGCAGTCACATATCGCGCATGCCAAAACTGACGCGAAGCGAAGGGCCAAGACGGGCTAATGTAGAGTTCGATTGACGGCGACGCCGATCCGACCCACCAACGCATTTTCTCCCGCCAATGCAAATGACCGCCGAGCCTGCGTCGTATTCGCTGTTCCGGCATCGGCCGGTATTCCTGTTGTGGCTCGCACGCGTGGCGACATCGATCGCCTATCAGATGCAGGTGGTCGCGGTCGGCTGGCAGATCTACGTCATGACGTCGAGCCCAATGCAGCTCGGTCTCGTCGGGCTGATGCAGTTCATCCCCCAGTTCGCCCTGGTGCTGATCGCGGGCCACGTGGTTGACCAGCACGATCGCAAGCGCGTCATGCTGAGCGCGCAGACGGTCGAAGCCTGCGCGGTCGCGATTCTCGCGGCTGCGACCGCGCTCGGACTGGCAAGCTCCGCGCTGATCCTGGCAGCGGTCTTTGCCCTGGGCGCCGCACGTTCGTTTGAAGCAACGACGCTGCAGACGATTCCGCCCGCGATCGTGCCGCCGGCGGTGCTCCCGCGCGTGATCGCCCAGCTGTCGTCGGCAACGCAGACCGCCACCATCGTGGGTCCGGCCGTGGGGGGCGCCCTGCTGATCCTGGGCACCAGCTACGTTTACGCGATATGCGCTTTGTTGTTCCTCGGTTCGACCATTCTGGTCTGGTGCATCCCGCTGGAACGCCCGACCGCCAAACGCACTCCGTTGTCGTTCGACACGCTGTTTGCCGGCGTGAACTTCGTCCGCCGCAATCCGGTCGTGCTCGGTGCCATGTCGCTCGACATGTTCGCGGTGATTTTCGCCGGCGCAACCGCGCTGCTGCCGATCTTTGCGCGCGACATTTTCGCGGTCGGGTCCTGGGGGTTGGGATTGATGCGCGCCGCGCCCGCCGTTGGTGCGCTGACGTGCTCGTTCATCATCGCTCGCTGGCCGCTGACCAGGCATGTGGGAATCGTGATGTATGCGGCGGTCGCTACGTTTGGATTGGCGACCATTCTGTTCGGGCTGTCGAACTCGTTCATCTTTTCGATGGTCATGCTGACGGTGATCGGCGCGTCCGACATGCTCAGCGTCGTGATCAGGCAGCCGGTGATCCAACTCGAGACGCCGGACGCGATGCGCGGACGCGTGAGCGCAGTCAACTCGCTGTTCATCGGCACGTCCAATCAGATCGGCGAGTTTCGCGCCGGCGTGACCGCCGATCTGTTCGGCACCATCCCGTCGGTTTTGATCGGCGGCATCGGCACGTTGTTGGTGGTGCTGGTCTGGGTGAAGGCGTTTCCCGCCCTGTTTCGGATGAACAGTTTCGAGCAGCGCTACCGCTGACAGCCTGCTTTTAGATTAGATCTGCAGGAACCCCCATGGCGCGGTGTGCAGGCGCTCGAACCCGCTTGGCGTGATCCGAACCATTTCGCCGACCTGGACGCCCGCTTTGTGGTCGCGCGTGATCACGTTCGGCTGCACCACCACCGTCATGTTGGCCTCAAGGCGCAGATCCGGAATAGGACCGGCCGGCCGGCTTCTGGTGCCGAGCACCGGCGGCCAATAGCCGCCGCCAAACCCGTGCACGATATCATCGTAGATGGTGAAACCGGCGTCTTCGATGAGGCCGGTGGCCTCGACGATCTCCTCGCACGACACGCCGGCTCGCAACACACCGGTTACCGCACGGAACGCCGCCTCCGCAACATCGTAAAGCTCGCGAAACAGCGGGGTCGGCTCGGCGCCTACTGCGAACGTGCGCAGCACCTGGCCGGGCGAGTCCCAGAAACTCGCGGTGATCTCGACAAACATCATGTCGCCGTTCTGCAGCTTGCGCGACGAATGATATTGCGGCGGAACGCACAAATCGGGACTCGCCATGTTGTTGATCCCGATGAAGTGGATCACGGTTGTCCCGCCGAGCGGCAGGTAGTCGCGTTCCACCAATGCGCCGAGTTCGCGCTCGGTCATTCCGGGCTTGGCCTCGCGCAATAACGCCTCGACCCCGAGATCGCTGAAGGCGGCGCCGATGCGCATCCATTCGATCTCCTCGTCCGACTTGCGCATGCGCAATTGCGCGTACTCGCCGTTGAGATCGACGAGATCGAATTGGCCGGCCAGTTGCCGCGCCTTGGGCCACGACAGCATCCCCATGATCCCGAGCCGCTTGATGCCGCGATGGGCCGCTTCCTGCGCCGGCAGGCGTGCACCCTGGCGTTTGGCCCAGCGGACCTCCGCGTCACGCGCCATCAGCGTCGCATTGGGAACGTGATTGTAGTGCTCGACCCAGAGCACGTCCGGTTCGCCCGGGACAAACAGAACCAGCGCTTCGGTCGTCGTCGCCCATCCGGTGAGCCAACCCACGCCGGTCCCGACGCGCTGCTCCCCGCACATCAGCAAGGCGTCGCACGCGTGTCGTTGCATAACCGCGGTCAGCGCGCTTCGCCGGCGCACGAACTCCGCATCGGAAAAGCGCCCGTAAGGGGCGGCCAGAATGGCTGCAATCTTTGGATCGTTGAGGATCTCGCGGGCCATAGCCTCGGCTCCCGCCCTCAGGCGATGGCGTCCGCTCCGATCCAGCGGTCGAGAAAATCTCCCAGCCAACGGCGGATTGCCGGGTCGTAAACCGGGCGGTCGGCATAGTGCGCAGCGCGCGGGCGCGCGCCCGGCATCTCCATCCTGGTATGACCGCGCGTCGTCCAACGGCACATCATGGCGTGCGTCACTTCCGCATGGAACTGGACCCCATAGGCGGCGGGACCATAGCGGAACGCCTGCACCGCAAAGGTGTCCCCCTCGGCCAAGAGTTTCGCGCCGGCCGGCAGATCAAAGCCCTCGCGGTGCCATTGGTAGACATGCGAGGGCCACTCCCTGCAGACCTCGCGGCCAAACGCCGTGACCCTGAGCGGGTAGTATCCGATCTCGACCATGCCGTCGGGGTGAAAGCACACTTTGGCGCCGAGATGACGCGCCAGCATCTGGGCGCCGAGACAAATTCCGAGGAACGGCTTCTTCTCCCGCAGCGGCACCGACAGCCAATCGATCTCGCGCTTGATGAAATCGGTCTCGTCGTTGGCGCTCATCGGCCCGCCGAACACGACGATTGCGGCATGATCGGCGAGTGTTTCGGGCAGCGGATCGCCCAGCGCCGGCCGCCGAATGTCGAGCAGAAAGCCGCGCGCCTGCAGATGATGGCCGACGCGGCCGGGCGTCGACATTTCCTGGTGCAGCACGATCAGCACCGGTTGCGGCGCCGACTCGCCAGTGTTAAGGTCGAATCAATCCATGCACGGGATAAACTCGTATCCGTTTCACCGGTCAGAGCAAATACCGTTCCATAATCCGAGAGAGCATAACAGGTTTGTTCGCACGCGTCAGCGTGCCTGCATGCGAGCCATCAGATCGGCGAAGAGTTACGGGGCACGAGTCGTGGCAGGAACGTGACGATCCTATTGGTCCAGCCCGGCACAACGAGCGTTTTTCCACCCATCAGGCCGCGATACCCCGCGAGCGCGACCTGCTCGGCGCTGCGGGTGAGCCATCGGTTCTCCTCGCTGTGGGGCACGCCGCCGGCGCGGGCTTGAAACTCGGTCGGCACCGGACCGGGACACAGCGTGGTGACGCGGATGCCGCGCGGCGCGAACTCGGCGTGCAACGCGTCGCTGAACGACAGCACGAACGCTTTGCTGGCGTAATAGACCGACATGTAGGGCCCGGGCAGGAACGCCGCGACCGACGCGACGTTGAGGATGCCGCCGCGATGGCGCGCCAAACTGTCCACGAAGGCGAGCGAGAGATCGACCAAGGTCCGCACATTGAGATCGACCATGGCCAGTTGTTCTTCGCGGCTGAGCTTCGCTGATGCGCCCCACAGGCCGAAGCCCGCGCTGTTGACCACGTACTGCGGCTCGAGACCCGCTGTCGCCAGCGCCGCGGTCACGCGCTCCGATGCGCCCGCTTGAGTAAGATCAAGTCCCAGCACGAGCGGGCGCGGCCGGCCTTGCGCGGCGATCTCCTGGGCGAGCGCCTGCAACCGTTCTTCGCGCCGGGCGACGAGCACCAATTCGTGACCGTGCTCCGCAAAGACCCGCGCGAGCGCCGTGCCAATGCCCGCGGAGGCCCCCGTTATGACCGCAACGGGACGTGCCATGAGGTCCCCCCGGTTACTGTTTGTCGCTCGTCCCGCCCTGCTCGTCGGCAACCTGGTGCCGAAGCTCGATGCGTTCACGCGCCGAAACGCCAAGCAGGTCGGAGACCCGCCACATCACGTTCTCCTCAAATTCGCTCACTCTGCCGTCGGCGTAGGCCATCTCCCACATCATTTCGACGATGCGTTGCCGACCCTCCTCGTTGAGGGCACGGTTGAGCAGACTGGTGAAATGATAGAAATCAATCGCCTCGTGATCCGCCGCCACCGCAACGTCGATGAGTTCGTCGGTCAAGGCGTCGTCGAGATCAAAACGCGCTTTGAGCAGAGCATGCAACTTCTCACGGCTCGCCTGCGAGAGATCGCCTTCCAGCGTGGCGACATGCACCATCAACGCCGCCGCCGCCAGCCGATAGTCAGTATCTTCGAAGTGAGCGACCTGTTTACCGCCGGTCAGGTCGGCAAAGAAGGACTTGATCTCTTTGAGCATCCGACGGTCTCCTAGTGTCCCGGTTCCAACGTTCGTATCCCTTTTGCCGCACGTGATCGTACGGACGTTGGAACCAAAGGGACACTAGCAACGATTTGATTCTAGTGTGGCTTTGGATTTGACGTTCCTATGAAACACTCGCCGCAACGCTGTAGGAACGTCAAATCCGCCACACTGTGTACCAGTTCCGATTGCATTCCTCGGCGATGGCGTCAATCGCGGATTCGCAATCCGTGACGCTTGCGCGTCGCTCGACATCGCGCCTGCACGCAGCGACAATGGGGCCAACTGACGGAGCAGCATCTGATGAGTGATGTGATCGCAGTGATTGCGGCCGGCGAAATGGGGTCGGGCATCGGCAAACGCCTGACCGAACGGGGCGCGCGCGTCCTGACCTCGCTCAAAGGGCGGGGCGCGGCGAGCGCGAAACGCGCGAGCGAGGCCGGCATGGTCGCGGTCGAGGATGCAGAACTCGCGAAGCAGGCGGCCGTCATTCTGTCGGTCGTACCGCCCGGTGAAGCGCTGGGGCTTGCGCAACGGCTCAAGCCGGCACTCGCTCAGGCATCGCACAATCCGCTCTATATCGACTGCAATGCCGTGGCGCCCAAGACTGCGATAGACATCGGCAAGGTACTGGCCGACGTGAGGTGCCGGTATGTCGACGGCGGGATCATCGGCGGCCCGCCAGCCGGGACCTACACCCCCAGCCTTTATGTGTCCGGTGAAGCGGCGGCGGACGCGCTCCTGCTTGCCCGCTACGGGCTCAACGTCCGGGTCCTGGACGGGCCGGCCGGCGCCGCCTCGGCGCTGAAGATGTCCTATGCCGGAATTACCAAGGGGTTCACGGCCATCGGTACCGCGATGATGCTCGGGTCGGCCCGCGCCGGCTGTGCCGACGCCCTGCGGCGCGAATTGTCCGAGAGCCAGCCGCAGCTCGCCGCCTGGCTGACCCGGCAGGTTCCGCGCATGTTTCCCAAGGCTTATCGCTGGGTCGCCGAGATGGAGGAAATCGCCGCGTTCCTTGGCGAGGATCAGGCCTCCCACGACATGTTCGCCGCCATCGCGCATCTTTACGAGCACATGGCGGCCGGCGCCGCGAAAACCTCGCCCGCAGCCGAGCATGATCTTGCGGCACTGCTGGCGTTTTGTAGCGAGGCGCCGGAGAAGCTCAGCAAAGCTGGTTAACGGTATTCAGTTTAGAGAAATTGTAGTTTTGCGGCGCAAAGGGCGCATCAGAAATGCACGCAAACATTGAGGAAATCGCAAGCCTGGAATGATTTCAACGTCAGTTTTTTGTTTTGCATCAAAGCGCGCGACTTGCCATATCAATAGCAACAAAGCTCGGAACCAAAGCCGGGGACGCCTAGGTGATTATCTGCTCCTGTAACGTGTTGTCCGACCACGATGTGCGCTCGGCCGTAAAGACCCCGGCCCCGCCGCGCTCGGCCGGACAGGTCTATGGCTGTCTCGGCTGCAGTGCGCAATGCGGTCGGTGCGCCCGCACGATCCGCAAGATCATGGACGAGGCGCTCGAGGGCGCCTGCGGAGATGCCTGCGGCTGCGGGCGTTGTCGAACCGCCTGAGCTCCTGGCACGCGGGTGCGGTCCCCGCGTCACCCCACGCCACACCCCACGTCTACGCAGTCCCGATGCGCTGTATTTTGCATTTGCGGCCGGCCACCAAATTTTGCACATTTGAGTAAGTCTAATTCGCGACTATGCGGCTCCGCTCGGAGTTCGCAGGCGCAACAGGCGCATTGTCGCCGGCAGCCTCGTCCGGCGGCCTGCGCAAAAGGGGCCACCAATGCAGGGCGACGCGCGCGTCATCGAATATCTCAACAAGAGCCTCCGGCACGAGCTCGCTGCCATTAACCAATACTGGCTGCACTATCGCCTGCTGGACAATTGGGGCTATCGGGCGCTCGCCAAGCAATGGCGCAAGGAATTGATCGAGGAAATGGAGCACGCCGACAAGATCGTGCAACGGATCATTTTTCTCGAGGGCTTTCCCAACATGCAGGTGCTCGATCCGCTGCACATCGGCCAGACCGTCAAGGAGGTCCTCGACTGCGATTTGGCGGCGGAACTGCGCGCCCGCGCGCTCTACGAGGAAGCCGCCACCCACTGCCACGCGGTGAAAGACTACGTGTCGCGCGATCTGTTCGAGGCGCTGATGAAAGACGAGGAAGACCATATCGACTTCCTCGAGACGCAGCTTGAGCTCGTGCGCCAACTCGGTCTCGAACTCTACGCCCAGCATCACATCGGCGAATTGGACGACGATCACAAAGACTGATGTGACGGTAGCCTCGGCGCGCCGATGTGGCCGATTGCCGTCTCGCGATCGGCTAAAATAGCATTTAAAGATCAATATCTTACCTAACCGCGCCAGCGCCGGCGCTGCATTACCGAGTTTTCACGAAACGGGAGCCTACATTCGGCTTATTGTTGTCCGATATTGGCAGGGAGACGGGGCGCGCATCTGGATCGGCAAGCATGGCCACGGGTAAGGCGGCGCTACTTCGGACTGCGGCGCGGCCTGCGATGGCACGCGCAGGGGCATGTTTGTCGGCCGAAGTCGGGCTGGTAGCCTGTTGGGGGGACGCACGAAGAGTTGGCCGGAAGAATTCCCGCCGACAGCGTGCGAGAGCAAGTATGCGTCAGCGACGATTGCGATCTGTGCGCTTTCGGTCCCGCCGCCTGGCGCCGGTCCTCATCGGTCTCTGCTTGGCGCAGCCGCTGTCGGGTTGCTTCATCGATACCGAACACCCCGACCCCGAACTGGAAACCGCGGACAAATATAAATACGGCCCGCGCCAGCCTTATCTGGCGCTGCCGGCCCTCGACTGGTGGCGCAACTTCCAATCGGCCGAGCTCACAAAACTGATGGAACTCGCGCAAACCGCCAACCTGGATATCGCGGTCGCGGTTGCGCAGATCATTCAGGCGGACGCCCAAGTACGCGTGTCCGGCGCTCCCCTGCTTCCGAACATCACCGCCAATTTTATCAACACGCGCGACCGCACATCTCCGGCCTCGATCGCACCGAGCACCACGACGACGGTCCGTCGCGGATCGCTGATCAGCGATCTTCACACCGCGAACCTGAGCGCGAGCTACGTCCTCGATTTCTGGGGGCAGACGCGCGCGACCGTGTTGGCCAACGAGGAATTGGCGATCGCCAGCCGTTTCAATCGCGAGGTCGTCGCGATCACGACCGAGGTAGCCGTCGCAGATGCCTATTTTCAGGTACTCGGCGCGCAGGATCGGCTGCGCATCGCCAACAACAATCTCCGCGAAGCGAACCGCGTTTTGCAGGTCATCCGTGAGCGGCTAGCGGCAGGAACCGCCTCGCAACTCGAAATCGCTCAGCAGGAAAGTCTGGTCGGCCAGGTGCGCGCCAACATCCCGCCGCTCGTCATCACGGAGCAGCAGAATCGGGTAGCGCTCGCCGTGCTGGTGGGCCGCGCGCCGGAGAATTTCGCCGTGCGCGGCGGCAATATGTACGCCGTAACTATTCCCCGCGTTACTCCGGGTCTGCCGTCCGACATTCTCAATCAGCGGCCCGACATCCGCCAAGCCGAAGCGCAGCTTGCCTCGGCAAACCACAGTGTCGAATCGGCGCGCGCCGCATTCTTTCCGACCATCCAGCTGACTGGCCAGAACGGCCTGCAAAGTCTGGCATTGGCGGCGCTGTTCACCCCGGCGGCGTGGTATTGGACCTGGACGGCCGCCGTTGCACAGCCGGTGTTCGACGGCTTCCAGCGCCTGGGCCAACTCGAGCTTGAACAGGGCGTGCAGCAGCAGTTCCTGCAGCAATACCGCAAATCGGTGCTCAATGCGTTCAGCGACGTCGAACAGGCGCTGATCGCGCTGCAGCAAGAAACCATTCGGGAGCGGCTGCAGAGCGATGTGGTGCGCACCGCGCGCCAGGCGTTCGTTCTGTCCGAACAACGCCTGCGCGAAGGTACCGTCGACCTGACCACCGTCATTCAGATCGAACAGACGTTGTTTACCGCCGAAGATTTATTGTCCCAGATCCGCCTCGCCCGTCTGCTCGCAGTGGTAAGCTTGTTCCAGGCGCTGGGCGGCGGCTGGCCGCCGCTTAGCCCACCTCCGCCTGTTGGAGGCCCACCGCTATGATTCCGGTCCGTCCCGAAACGGTCGTTCCGGCCAAGTCACCCAAGGCGCCTCGCTCTGCGTGGCGACGACGGTCGGCTATCGCGATCGTCCTGCTCGTGATCGCGAGCATCGTTGGCGCGGTCTTCCTATACTCGCCAAGCCAGCGTCCCGCGCAAGTTGGGCGCTTCCAGCGTCAGGGCAATCAGCCGATCCCGACGCTCACCGCGACCGCGCGGGTCGCCGACGTGCCGGTCTATCTCGGTGGTGTCGGAACCACCAAGGCGCTCAACACAGTGACCGTGAGCTCGCAGGTCGACGGCAAGCTCATCAACATCTACTTCAAGGAAGGACAGGACGTCCCGCAGGGATTCGTATTGGCGCAGGTCGACCCGGTCGTTTATCAGGCCCAATACGACCAGGCGGTAGCCAAGAAAGCCCAGGACGAGGCGACGCTTGCCAACGCCCGCGTTGACCTCGAGCGCTATGTCCGGCTGGCGCAGACCAATGCCGGTCCCAAGCAGCAGGCGGACACCCAAAAGGCGTTGGTTGCTCAGCTGGAAGCGCTGGTGAAGTCAGACCAGGCAGCGATCGAAAACCAACGCGCCTATCTGGACTACACCCAGGTCGTTGCGCCGATTGCCGGACGAACCGGCATTCGGCTCGTTGACGCCGGCAATATCGTGCAAGGCTCCAACACGACACCGATCGTCGTCCTCACCCAGCTGCGCCCAATTGCCATTATCTTCACGCTGCCGCAGCAACAGCTGGCGCAGGTCAGCAAGGCCATGGCGCAGGGCCAGCTCTCGGTCGACGCCTTTGGACCCGACAATAAGACCGTCATCGATCGTGGAAAGCTCATGGTTGTCGACAACCAGATTGATCAGGCCACCGGCACCATCAAGCTGAAGGCGGAATTCCCCAACGCCGACCTGCAACTTTGGCCGGGGCAGTTCGTGAACGTCCAGCTGCTGGTAGACACGCTCAAGCAAGTCGTCGTGGTATCGACCGCGGCGGTGCAGCGCGGGCCGAACGGACCATTCGTGTTCGTCATCAAGGACGACAACACGGTTTCGATGCGCCCGGTAACGATCACCCAGCAGGACGAAGGTCAGTCGGTGATTGCGACGGGATTGCAGAGCGGCGAGCGCGTCGCCACCACCGGCTTCAACCAGTTGGCCGACGGCACGCGGGTCAGCGTTTCCGGCGAGGCCGGCTCCGCGCCCGCGGGCGCTCCGGTTCACCAGCGCGGAAAAGATCACCAGCGTAACAATGACGGCGCCGCGCAATCCGGCCAGCCGCCGCGCGACCCGCAACGCCGAACCGAGCGGGAGGGGACCAGCCAGACGCCATGAGCGCGCTGAGCGTTTCCGCGCCCTTTATCCGCCGCCCGATCGCGACATCGCTGCTCGGCCTGGCGGTGCTGATGGGCGGGATGCTCGGCTATTCGCAACTGTCGGTGTCCTCGCTGCCGCTCGTCGATTTTCCGACCGTTCAGGTTTCAACGCAACTTCCGGGCGCCAACCCGGACACGATCGCGGCACTCGTCACCGCGCCGCTTGAACGCCAATTCGGCCAGATCCCATCGATGGCGATGATGACGTCGCAGAGCTCGTTCGGGATCAGCCAGGTCACGCTGCAATTCGATCTCAACCGCGACATCGACGGCGCCGCGCAGGACGTGCAGGCCGCGATCAACGCTGCGCGTTCGACCCTGCCGCAGAACTTGCCGTATCCGCCGACCTATTCGAAGGTCAATCCGGCTGACGCGCCGATCGTTACGCTCGCCCTGACGTCGCCCTCGATCTCGTTGCGGCAGCTCTCGGACATCGCGGATACGCTCCTGGCGCAGCGGCTCGCCGAGGTGACCGGCGTCGGCCGTGTCACGGTGCAGGGCGGGTTGAAGCCCGCGGTTCGCATCCAGGCCGATCTGACGCGGCTCGCGGCCTACGGGATCTCGCTCGAGGACGTGCGCGCGGCCATCAGCGGCGCCAACGTGTCCGGCCCCAAGGGCTCGCTCGACGGCGCGCAGCAATCCTACATGATCGCCGCCAACGATCAGCTCACGGCGGCGGCGGCCTACAACGACATCGTCATCGCCTATCGCGACGGCGCCCCGATCGCGCTGCGGAACGTTGCCAAAGTCATCGACGGGCTCGAAAACGCCAAGGTCGGCGGCTGGTACCAGGGCGAGCCGGCGGTGGTGATCGACATCCAGCGTCAGCCGGGCGCCAACGTCATCGACACCGTACAGCGGATCAAGCGCGAGCTGCCGCGCCTGCAGAACGCCATGCCGGCGGCGGTCAAGCTCACCGTCGTGAGCGACCGGACCGAGACGATCCGTGCGTCCGTGCGCGACGTGCAGTTCACCCTGATGCTGGCTGTTGTCCTCGTGGTGCTGGTGGTGCTGATCTTCCTGCGCACCATTCGCGCCACCATCATCGCCGGTGTCGCGCTGCCGCTCTCGATCGTCGCCACATTCGGCGTGATGTGGTTCTGCGGCTTTTCGCTCGACAACCTGTCGCTGATGGCGCTGACCATCGGAACCGGCTTCGTCGTCGACGATGCGATCGTCATGATCGAGAACATCGTGCGCCATATCGAGGGCGGCGAGGACCCGCTGGAGGCGGCACTGCGCGGCGCGCGCGAAATCGGGTTCACGGTGATCTCGCTGACGGTCTCACTGATCGCCGTGTTCATTCCGCTGCTGTTCATGACCGGCATCGTCGGGCGGATGTTCCGCGAATTCGCACTCACGCTGACCATCGCAGTGGTGGTGTCGGCGATCATATCGCTGACATTGACGCCAATGATGTGCAGCCGGTTGCTGCGGCACACGCCAGCCCATCGCGGCGGCGCGCTGGCGCGGGCGTTCAATGGCGCAATCGAGCGCACCGTCGACCTCTATCGGTCAAGCCTCGAGTGGGTGCTGCGCCACCAGACCGCCACGCTGGTGGTGACGTTCGCCACGCTGGCCGCCACCATCGCGCTTTACATCGTGATCCCGAAAGGCTTCCTGCCGCCGCAGGACACCGGCCTGATTACCGCCGTCACCGAAGCCGGCCAGGAAGTGTCCTTCGTCGAGATGCAGAGGCTGCAGTCGCAGGTGGTCGACGCGATCCGCAAGGATCCGGACGTGACCGGCGTGGTCGCGATCGCCGGCGTCACCCCGATCAATGCGACGCCCAACGCGGGGCGGCTCACCATTACGCTCAAGCCGCGCGATGACCGCCGCGAATTCGTGACCGAGATCGTCGAACGGCTCAAGCAGGTGGTAGCGCCGATCCCGGGCATCCAGGTCTTCTTCCTGCCCGTTCAGGACATCCAGATCGGCACGCAACTGAGCCGCGCCCAATATCAGTACACGCTCGCCGGAACCGACGCGAACGAGGTGCTGACCTGGACCGACCGGCTTGCGCAACAGCTGCAGTCCTCGCCGCTGCTGCGCGACGTCGCCTCGGAAGTTCAAGCACGCGGCTTGCGGACGCAGATCAATGTCGATCGCCAGAAGGCAGGCCGGCTCGGCATCTCGATGCAGATCGTCAACGACACGCTCAACGATGCGTTCGGGCAGCGGCAGATCTCGACCATTTACGGCCAGGCCAACCAGTACCGGGTGGTGCTCGAGGCTGCGCCTGAGTATCAGCGCGACCCTTCGGCGCTTGCCAAGCTCTATGTGCCGGCATCCGCGGCGACACAGCCGGTTCCGGTCTCGAGCACCAACAACACGACAACGGCACAGGCCGCGGCAACGCCCTCCGCCCAGGTACCGCTCGACGTGATTGCCAGCGTCGAACGCACGACCGCGCCGCTCGTCGTCATGCACCAGGAGCAGTTTCCGGCCGCGACGATCAGCTTCAATCTCGCGCAGGGCGCTTCGCTCGGGGAGGCGGTCGATGTGGTTCGGGCGGCCGAGCGCGAGATCGGCATGCCAACGTCGATCACCGGGATGTTTTTCGGCGACGCCGCCGAGTTTTCGCGTTCGTTGGCGGGCGAGCCGTGGCTCATCCTGGCTGCCGCGATCACCATCTACATCGTGCTGGGCGTGCTTTACGAGAGCTTCATCCATCCGCTGACGATTCTGTCGACGCTCCCCTCGGCCGGCGTCGGCGCGCTGCTGGCGCTGATGCTGTTCGGGCAGGATCTCTCGATCGTCGCGCTCATCGGCATCGTACTGCTGATGGGCATCGTCAAGAAGAACGCCATCATGATGATCGACTTCGCGCTCGACGCGGAGCGCAGCGGCGAATTTCTGCCGCGCGATGCCATCCTGCAGGCGGCGCTGCTGCGCTTCCGCCCGATCATGATGACAACGCTCGCCGCATTGTTCGGCGCGCTGCCGCTGGCGCTTGAAAGCGGTACCGGGTCGGAGCTGAGGTTCCCGCTCGGCATCACCATCATCGGCGGCCTGCTGCTCAGTCAGCTGCTCACGCTCTACACGACGCCGGTGATCTATCTGGCGCTCGAGGACCTGCGGGCGCGCGCGGCGCGGGCACGGAACCGGCCAGCGGCGCTGCCGGCGGAGTGAGAGCCGCGCCATGAACTTCTCCTATCCGTTCATCCGCCGGCCGATCGGAACCACGCTGCTGGCGATCGGACTGTTTCTCGTCGGCGCGGTCGCCTACGTGTCGCTGCCGGTCTCGAACCTGCCCACCGTCGACCTGCCGACCATCCGGGTATCGGCGAGCCAGCCCGGCGCCGATCCGCAGACCATTGCGGCGACGGTCGCGGCGCCCCTTGAGCGGCGGCTGGGAGAGATTGCCGGGGTGACGGAAATCACCTCGCAGAGCACGCTCGGCCAAACCTCGATCACGGTGCAATTCGATCTCAACCGCAACATCGACGGCGCCGCGCGCGACGTGCAGGCGGCCATCAATGCCGCCGCCAACGACCTGCCGAGCGACCTGCCGCAGCAGCCGACGTTCCGCAAGGTCAATCCGGCGGCGGCGCCGGTGCTCATTCTCGCGCTCACCTCGAAGACGATCCCGGCGAGCGCGATCTACGATGCGGCCGATACGGTCGTGGCGCAGCGCATCCTGCAGGTCGACGGGGTGGCCGATGTCACGGTCAGCGGCGCCGAACAGCCGGCCATCCGCATCCGCGTCAATCCGGTGCTCACGGCCGCGGCCGGCATCGCGCTCGACGACGTGCGTACCGCGATCGTCAACACCAACGCGCAGGGACCGGTCGGCGAGTTCAACGGCGATGCCAGGGCGGAGACCATCGCAACCAACGACCAGCTACGAACCGTCGCCGACTATCAACACCTCGTCATCAAGGCCAAGAACGGAAACATCGTCCAGCTTCCCGATATCGCCAGCATCGTGCAAGCGACGCGCAACAGCAACACCGCCGCCTGGTTCAACCTGCAACCGGCCGTGCTGCTGATCGTGAGCAAGCAGGCCAACGCCAACGTCATCAACACGGTCGACCATATCCGCGAGCTGCTGCCCGAGATCAGACGCTGGATCCCGGCCGGCATCGACATCTCGGTCCTGTCCGATCGCACCGAGACCATACGGGCGAGCGTGCACGACATGCAGGCGACGCTCGCCACCGCAGCGGTGCTGGTAATGCTGGTGGTGTTCCTGTTCCTGCGGCGCGCCGCGCCCACGATCGCCGCCGGCGTTACCGTGCCGTTGGCGCTCGCCGGTACCTGCGCCGCGATGTGGCTGGTCGGCTACTCGATCGACAATCTGTCGCTGATGGCCTTGGTGGTATCGGTCGGGTTCGTGGTCGACGACGCGATCGTGATGATCGAAAACACCTTCAGGAACCTTGAAAAGGGCCACTCCCCGCTGCGCGCTGCCATCGAAGGCGCGCATCAGATCGGATTCACGGTCATCACCATCAGTATTTCGCTCTTGGCGGCGTTCATCCCGCTCCTCTTCATGGGCGGTATCGTTGGCCGTTTCTTCCGCGAATTCTCGGTCACGCTCGCGTTTGCAATCGCCATATCGACGGTGGTGTCGCTGACCGTCACGCCGATGATCTGCGCACACTTTATAAAAGAAATACCGAGCCGGAATCGCACGCGCCTCGATCGCGCGGTCGAAGGCGTGCTCGGACGGCTGGTCAGCTTCTACGCGGTCACTTTGTCGCTTGCGCTGCGACATCGGGTGGTGATGCTCGCCATCATGGCGGCAACCGTGGTGATCACGGTCGACCTCTACTACAAAATTCCGAAGGCCCAGCTTCCGCAGGACGACAGCGGCCTGGTCTACGGCTCGACCCGCGCCTCGCCCGACGTTTCATACAAGACCATGGTCGAGCTGCAGCGGCGCATCGCATCGATCGTCGCCGCGGATCCGGCCGTGGCAGACGTGGGTTCGATCGTCGGCGGCACAGGTTTCACCGGCTCAACCAACCGCGGCACCCTGTTCTTCAGCCTGAAGCCGCTGGCCGAGCGTGATGGGCTCACTACCCCGCGCGTGATCGACCGTTTGCGGTCCAAGATCGGTCAGGTTCCCGGCGTGCAGCTATTCATGTTTGCGATCCAGGACGTGCGCACCGGGGCACGCCTGAGCAACTCGCAATATCAGTACACGCTGTGGAGCTCCAATCTCGATGAGCTGATGGCCTGGGTGCCGCGGGTCTCCGACCGCATCAAGCAGGTGCCGGGTGTCGTCGACGTTTCGACCGATCGCGAGCAGGGCGGGCTGCAGCTCGGCGTGTCGGTCGACCGGACGCGGGCTTCCGCGGTCGGCGTGAAGATGCAGGCCGTTGATGCCTCGCTCAACGACGCGTTCGCGCAACGCCAGATCTCCACGATCTACAGCCCGCGCAATCAATATCGTGTCATCCTCGAGGTCGATCCGCAGTTCCAGCGCGATCCTGGCGATCTGACGCAGATCTACACGCCGGGGCTGGGCGGCGTTCCGGTGCCGTTGTCAGCGGTCGCGAAATTCACCCGCGGGCTCGCTCCCTTGGTGGTCAACCACCAAGGCCAGTTTCCTTCGGTCACGATCTCATTCGGGCTGCGGCCGGATGCAAGCCTCGACGCCGTGACAGCCGGAATTACGCAGGCCGTCGCCAACATGCATCTGCCCGACGATATCCACGCCGAGTTTGCGGGCGACGCGCGCGCGTTCACTGGAAGCGCGGGGTCGCAGGCGCTGCTGATCGTGGCGGCGCTGATCGCGGTCTATATCGTGCTCGGCGTGTTGTACGAGAGCCTCGCCCATCCGCTGACCATTATTTCCACGCTGCCGTCGGCCGGCCTCGGCGCACTCCTCGCGCTGATGGCGTTCAATACCGAGCTCTCGATCATCGCCTTCATCGGCATCATTTTGCTGATCGGTATCGTGAAGAAGAACGGCATCATGCTGGTCGATTTTGCGCTCGAGGGCGAGCGCCAGCGCGGCCTGACCCCCGAGCGCGCGATCTACGAGGCGTGCCTCGCGCGCTTCCGGCCGATCCTGATGACCACATTGGCGGCGCTGCTGGGCGCGGTGCCGCTGGTGATCGCGGTCGGACCCGGCACCGAGCTTCGCCGCCCGCTCGGCATCACCATCATTGGCGGCCTCGTGGTTTCGCAGATCCTCACGCTTTACACGACGCCGATGATCTACCTGTTGCTCGATCGGTTGCACCGCCGGCTGTGGGGCCGCTCGCGCGAGCGCACCCCGCCGGATATCGCGCAGCCACAGCTCGGTCCGGCCGAATAAATCGGGGTGCACGGGCAGGCCGGCCTGTGCGACAATTCCGATTACAACAACGGCCAAGCCCGTACGGGAAAATTTGAGGGAGGAAGCATGAAGCCGGTCCTACCGCGCGTGATCGCGGCGTGTCTTGCTGTGTCGGCGGTGCTTTGCGCGCCGCGCGCCGGCTTGGCGCAAGCCCCCGCAAAGGACAACTACCCAGACCGGACGATCCGCCTGATCGTCGGATTCGCGGCTGGCGGCGGCAACGACATCATCGCGCGCATCATCGGACAGAAACTGCAGGAAAGCCTGGGCCAGACCGTCGTGGTGGAAAATCGGGTCGGCGCCGGCGGACGCCTGTCAGCGGAGTATGTCGCCGGTCAGCCGGCGGACGGCTACACGCTGCTCATCGGTGCGAGCGGTGCAATGGCGATCGGCCCCGCCGTGATCGAAAAGGTGCCGTACGTGACCCTGCGCGACTTCGCGCCGATTTCACTGATCGCATCGTTTCCGCTGATCATGGTGGTCAATGTCGACCATCCGGCAAAGTCGGTGAAGGAGCTGGTCGCGTGGGCGAAGGCGAACCCAGACAAGGCCAACTACGCCACGTCGTCGCCCGCCTTCACGCTCGCAACCGAGCTGTTCAAGCTCAAGTCCGGCGCGCCGATGGTTCCGATTCCTTACCGCAGCGGCAACGAGTCGGTGGTGAGCGTCATCGGCGGTCAGTCGACGCTCACGATCGTCGATCCACCGCCGAGCGCTCCGCAGGTGAAGGCTGGGAAACTGCGCGGGCTCGCCGTCACGGCATCAACGCGGCTCGACGATTTGCCCGAGGTCCCGACCATGGACGAGGCGGGCTATCCGGACGTGCACGTGCAATTGTGGAGCGGCGTCTTTGCGCCCGCCAAGACGCCGCCGGCGATCGTTGCCAAGCTCGAAGCTGAGCTGCGGCGGATTATGCAGCTGCCCGATGTGCAGGAAAAATTCAGGGCCATGGCAACCGGAACGGTCGGCAGCAGCGCCGCCGAATTTGCAAAAGTGATCGATGCCGAAACCAAGATGTGGGCCGACGTCGCCAAGGCTGCGAACCTGAAGTTCGAGCAGTAATGCCCCACATGGATGACGCCATGGATGCCAATTCGGCGTGATCGTTGTCATCCATGATAAGGCATTGAAGAGATGCCGTTTTTAACAACATTTCTACCATGGATGACAGTTTTGGAGAGAGTGGCATCCATGGCGCGCACCAACGCACATGCGCGAACACGCACGATGTGCGTTGCCGATTTTGCTTTTCAAAAGCTAATCAACTCCCTTGGGCGCGACCGCGCTGGTCTCGGCGTCGGCGCGCGGATCGACCTCGCCGGGCCGCGGCATGGTGAAGAACTCGTCGACCACGCAGTAGTCCATGTAGCCGAGCCGCGCGATCGGCCGCATCAGGCCGATGTCGAGCATGCCCTCGACGATGACCGCATCATCGATATGGATGCCGACCACCTCGCCGATCACGATTGAGGAGCGGTTCGGTCGCCCGTCGGAGCCGATCAGCTCGACGGTCTTGAAATATTTGCATTCCATCGCGACCGGTGAGCGTTTGACGCGGGGCGGTTTGACCGCACGCGACGGCACCATCTCGATGCCGACGGCCTCCGGCTCGCTCACGCCTTGCGGAAACTCGGCCGAGCTCGCATTCATCACCTCGCGCAGATCCCATGTCGCCAGGTTGAAAACGAATTCGCCGGTCGCCTCCGCATTGATCTGCGAGTGCTTGCGCGGCGCGCTCGAAAAGATCGCCCACGGTGGATAGCCCGACACCAGATTGAAAAAGCTGTACGGCGCCAAATTGACAACGCCCTCCGGCGAGACGGTTGAAATCCACCCGATCGGCCGCGGGACCACCAGCGCGGTGATCGGGCTATGGCGCAATCCATGTTTCTGAGTGCGAGGGTCGTAGTACATCGGGCTCGATTTCTCGTAAGCGTTGGGTCGCGGATCAGACCACGCCCTCATGGCGCAGTTTTGCAATCTCGCCGTCAGTAAACCCGAGCTCGTGCAACACCTCATCGCTGTGTTGACCGAGCAGCGGCGGGGCGCGCGCGTAGGTCGGCTCGGCGTGCCCGAACTTCAGCGGACTGCCGACCAGCGGCACGTGCCCGGCAGACGGGTGCGGCAGGTCGATGCGCATACCGCGGTGCTTGATCTGCGGATCATCGAACACCTCGGCGATCGAGTTGATCGGCCCGCACGGCACGCCCGCGCGCTCCATCGCGGCCACCAGATCGGCGCGCGACCAGTCCGCGACGATGCCTGCGATCAGCGGCATCAGCTCGTCCTTATGGCGCACGCGATCCGAGTTCCTGGCAAAGCGCGGATCGCTGCCGACGTCGGGGCGACCGACCGCCTGGCACATTTTGGCGAACTGGCCGTCGTTGCCGACCGCTATCACCACGTCGCCGTCGCGGCAACGAAACACGTCCTGCGGCATGATGTTGGGGTGGCGATTGCCTTGCCGTTGCGGCGTGCGCCCGGACATCAGATAGTTCATGGCCTGGTTGGCCAGTACCGCGGTCTGCACGTCGAGCATCGCGACGTCGATATAATCGCCTTCCCCGCTCTGCTCGCGGCCTGCGAGCGCCGCCAGCACGGCGACCGTGGTGTACATGCCGGTCATCAGGTCGAGAATCGGAATGCCGACCTTCTGGGGACCGCCACCCGGGCGATCGTCGGCTTCGCCTGTGATGCTCATCAGCCCGCCCATGGCCTGGATCAGAAAGTCATAGGCAAGCTTTTGCGCCTTCGGCCCGGTTTGTCCGAATCCGCTCACCGAGCAATAAATCAGCCGCGGGTTGACCGGCTTGAGGTCGTCATAGCCGAGGCCGTAGCGGGCGAGCGTTCCGACCTTGAAGTTCTCCAACAGGATGTCCGAGCGCGCCGCCAGCACGCGCACGATCTCCTGGCCTTGCGGCTTGTCGATATTGATCGTGAGCGAACGCTTGCCGCGATTGACCGACAGGTAATAGCCGGACTCGCGCGATTGCGTTCCGTCGCTCGTCGGCAGAAACGGCGGCCCCCAGGTGCGGGTGTCGTCGCCGACCCCCGGCCGTTCGACCTTGATCACGTCGGCGCCGAGATCGGCGAGCAACTGCCCGGCCCACGGCCCCGCCATCACCCGACTGAGATCGAGGACCTTGATGTGCGACAGCGGACCGGGCACGCGCTGCGGCCGCTTATTTCTGGACCAGCTTGCAGGTGCTGCGCGAGAGCGGCAACGCCGCGTCCTCGGCCGCGACTTTGCCGACGACCGTGTAGTAGTCCCAAGGCGCCTTCGATTCGGCCGGCGTCTTGACCTGCACCACATAGAAGTCGCGCATCACCCGGCCGTCCTCCCTGATCCAGCCGTTCTCGGTCATCGGGTCGTTGATCTTCATCTTCTTCATCTGCGCAGCGACGGGACCAGTCGCGTCGGTGCCGGCTTCCTTGACGGCCTTGAGGTAGTGGGTCACGGCGCTGTAGGCGCCGGCCTGCAGGAAGGTCGGCGCGTTCTTGGCGCGGTCGAGGAAGCGCTTGCCGAATGCGCGCGACGCATCGGTGCGGTCCCAATAGAACGACGTGGTGATGACGAGCCCCTGCGCCGTGTCGAGGCCGAGCGCATGCACGTCGGTAATGTTGAGGAACAACGCCGCCAGTTTCTGGCCGCCGCGCGTGAGCCCGAACTCGTGCGCCTGCTTGATCGAGGTCGAGGCATCGCCGCCGGCGTTGGCAAGAGCAACCACCTTGGCATTGGAGGCCTTCGCCTGCAGCAGGAACGAGCTGAAGTCCGCGGTGTTGAACGGTGCGCGCACCGAGCCGAGGACCTTGGCGCCGTACTTTTGAGCGATCTCGCCGGCTTGTGCCTCGAGCACCTGGCCGAAGGTGTAGTCGGCGGTGATGAAGAACCAGCTGTCGAGACCCTGTTTGGCGAGCGTCGTCGCGGTACCGGACGCGAGCCCATAGGTGTCCCACGACCACTGGAAGCCGACCGGCGAACAATTCTCGTTGGTGAGCGCCGTGGTGCCGGAGCCCGTGATCAAAAAGAGCTTGTTCTTCTCGCGGGTGACGGCTTGCACCGCCATGCCCACGGCCGAGCTGCCGCCGTCCACGATGACGTCGACATGATCGGTGTCGAGCCAGCGATTGACGATGCCGACGCCGACATCCGGCTTGTTCTGGTTGTCGGCGAACACGACCTCGATCTTCTTGCCGAGAACCGTGCCGCCGAAATCTTCGACCGCCATCTGGGCCGCAATCACGACCCCGTAGCCGCCCGCCGCCGAGTAGATGCTGGACTGGTCGTTGGTGATCGCTAGCTTGACGACATCGTCTGAAACTTGCGCGGCGGCCGGCGTCGCAAACGCCGCCAGGGCGCCGGCAAATGCGGCAATCGCTGTGAACCGGGCCGACAGCCCGCTCGAACTATGATGTGACACGGAGACCTCCCAGCCGGAATGATCGGTGTGATCGGATATTTTTATTGTTGCAACTATCGTAATCCGGCTCGCGGCGCTAGTGCCGCCGATTTGAAGTTCCTACAGCACCTGCAGCAGGCCAGTAAAGGAACTTCAAATCGAAAAGCGGCACTAGAATCATATATTTGCTAGTGCCCCTTTGCTTCCGAAGTTCGTGTCGGAGGGTGCTGCAATGTATCACGAACTTCGCAAGCGGGGCACTAGTTCAATCACGGTGTTTCATCCGACGGCACGAACGTATAGCCGCCACCGCGTCGCTCGATATAGCCGCAATACGGCGCGTTGAAATGGACCGGCAGCGTCAGGCAGCGCTCGTCGGCGCAATAGGCGAGCACGCGGGCGCGGGTTTCCCTCGCCAACGGCGGATCCTCGCAATATTTGCTGTTCCAGGTCGGATGCGCGATCTGGATCGGCTGGTGCATCACGTCACCGATGAAGAGTGCCTCCCTCCCACCGGCGCGCACTCGCACCATCATATGGCCCGGGGCGTGGCCGTGGGCTTGCACGAGCTCGATGCCGGGAAACAACGTCTCGGTGCCATCGACCAGCCGCACGGTGCCGGCGTCCAGAATGGGCTGCACGCTGTCGATGAACTGCAAATTCGCTTCCGGCGGCTTTGCGGCCGCTCCGCGCTTGGGATCGTGCGCCTCGCGCGCAATCGCTGACATGATGGTCGTCGCCTTCGGAAAGGTCGGCACCCAGCGATCGTCGTCCCAATAGGTATTCCAGCCGACGTGGTCGACATGCAGATGCGTGTGAATGACGGTGTCCACATCTTCCGGTGCGACGCCGGCGGCCTTGAGCCGGTCCAGATAAGGCGTGTTGAGCATATTCAGGCGGGGTGACAGCGGTCGCGTCTTGCCGTTTCCGCTCGCGGTGTCGATCAGAATGATGCGATCCGGCGTGCGCAGTAACCACGAATGCACGCTGATGATGAAGGTGTTGGATTTCTCGTCGTAGTGATTAGGCAGCAGCCAATCGCGAATGTCGGCGATCAGCTCGGGTCGAAAATCGGCGAAGCTTGTCGGCTGCTCGACGAGCATGACCTCTTCGATCCGCGTCACTTCGATGTTGCCGATTTTGATCATGTGCCTTCCATTAACGCTCAACCGGTTGCGTTCAGTCGGCAACGCCGAGCGTGACCCCGCCGTCGATCACGATGTGAGCCCCCGTGACGTGCTTGGACGCGGCCGACGCAAAGAACAGCGCCGCGCCCTGCATGTCGTCGGGGGTCGCCATGCGGTGTTGCGGCGAGAACTGGGCGAAGAATGCCTGGTTGCCAGGGTCCTGCAAGCGCCCGCCGCCGATATTGGTCACGCATGGACCCGGGGCGATTGCGTTCACCGAAATGTTGTAGCGGGCGAGCTCGAGCGCGACTTGGCGAACCAGCTGGGCGACCCCGGCCTTGGACACCACATAGGGTGTGCCAACGAATTGCTCGACCTTGGTGGCGGAGATCGACGAGGTCACGATGATGCGGCCGCCGGTGGCCTTCATGTGCGGCACGACCACCTGGATGGTGTGAAACACCGACGTGAAGTTGGTGGCGATGACCCGATCCCAAAGCTCTTCGGGAATGTTTTCGACGGCGCGCTGCGGGTCGCGCTTACGCTCCGTATTGAGAAAGCCCGGTCCGGCGCTGATGCCCGCATTCGCGAACGCGACGTCGATCCGTCCATGGCGCTGTGCAACCGCATCGACCGCGCGACGCAACGAGGCCTTGTCGGTGACGTCGGCAATTTCACCGGCGACCTTGTTGCCGCCGGATCCCAACTGTTTGGTTGCCGCCGCAAGCCCGTCAGCGTCGCGGTCGATCAGCGTCACGACGGCACCGTTGGCCGCCATCACATCCGCATATGCGTAGCCGATGCCGCTGGCGCCGCCGGTGACGATCGTGACGAGGCCGGCGACATTGAACAGTTCGCTCGCATTGAGTCTCACCGGTTTCACGCCGCGGCACGCGCCGCGCCGGCGCGACGGTCTGCCTTGATCATCTCGGCGGCCTTTTCGGCGATCATCATGGTCGGCGCATTGGTGTTGCCGGAAACGACGTTGGGCATGATCGAGGCATCGACCACGCGCAGGCCGCTGATCCCGCGCACGCGCAGGCGCTCGTCCACGACCGCCATCGGGTCCTGCCCCATCTTGCAGGTGCCGGACTGGTGGAACACCGTGATCACGGTCTGGCGCGCGTAGGCGAGAATTTCGTCGTCGGTTTGCACATTAGGCCCGGGCAGATGCTCTTCGGGCTCGAAGCGTTTGAGCGCGGGGCCGGAGACAATGCGCCGCGTCAGGCGAATAGCGTCGACGGCCACCCGTTGCGATTCCGGCGTCTGCAGGAAGTTGTGCAGGATCGCCGGATGCGCGCGCGGATCGGGACTCTTGATGCGGCAGTAGCCGATGCTTTGCGGTCGCACCACCGCGATCCCGTTCGAGAAGCCGGGCCAATCGTGCAGCGGACCGCCGAACCGCTCGGAGCTCGCCGCCGAGACGTGATACTGCAGGTTCGGCGTGTCCTGCGACGGATCGCTGCGCGTGAACGCGCACAGCTGCGGCGGCTGCGTCCCCATCGGGCCGCGCTTGGTGAGCAGATAGTAGGCTCCCATGCCGTAGCGCCGCAGCGGGTTCTGCACCCACTGGTTCATGGTGATCGTGTTCTTGACCTTGTAGGTCGCGCGAATCTGCCAATGGTCCTGCATATTCTCGCCAACGCCGGCGAGCTCATGCCGCACCGGGATGCCGTGTTGCCCAAGCAGCGCAGCGGGGCCGACGCCGGAGAGTTGCAGAAGCTGCGGCGACCCGATCGCACCGGCGGCCAGGATCACTTCGCCCTTGGCCTGCGCATATTTCAGTTCGTCGCCCTGCCAGAACTCGACGCCGACCGCGCGCTTGCCGTCGAACCGCAGCACCTTGGCGTGGGCGTTGGTCAGAACCCGCAGGTTGGACCGGTCCATCGCCGGGCGCAGAAACGCCTGCGCGGCCGACCAGCGCCGCCCGTTGCGGATCGTGCCCTGAAAATAAGTGATGCCCTCGGTGTCGCCGGCGTTATGGTCGTCGGTCTCCGGAATGCCGTACTCGATCGCGGCGCGCTTCCAGGCTTCGACGATTTCCCAGCGTTGGCGATTGTCCTGCACGGACAATTCTCCGTCGACGCCATGCGACTCGTTGGCTCCGCGCGGATATTTCTCGATGCTCTTGAAATACGGGAGCACGTCGTCCCACGACCAGCCGACGTTTCCGAGCTGCCGCCAGATATCGTAGTCGCGGGCGTGGCCGCGGATGTAGCACATGGCGTTGATCGACGAAGAGCCCCCCAATGTCTTGCCGCGCGGCACCGGGGTAATGCGGTTGTCGCAATAAGGCTCGGGCTCGCTCTGGAAGCACCAGTCGACTTCCTTGTTGCCGAGCAGATACGGCATGCCGACCGGAACGTGGATCCACCAGTATTTGTCTTCGCCGCCGGCTTCGAGCAGCAACACGTTGACGGCCGGGTCTTGGGTCAACCGGTTGGCCAGCACGCATCCGGCCGACCCGGCCCCGACGATGACGTAGTCGTAGCTGCCGACCGATTTCGCTTCACTCATGGGCTTCCTCACTGTCACTTTTATTGGACTATCACAGGCTATCGCTAAGCCGCGACGCGCACGTTAGTGCCCCGTTTCCGAAGTTCGTCATACATGGCAGCACCCTTTGAAACGAACTTCGGAAACAAAGGGGCACTAGCAAGTATTAATTCTAGTGCCGCTTATCGATTTGAAGTTCCTGAACGAGCTTGCGGCAGGTGATGCAGGAACTTCAAATCGGCGGCACTAGCGTGCGCGTCGGCCTTGATCATATCGGCACCCTTTTCGGCGATCATGATCGTCGGCGCGTTGGTGTTGCCGGACACGAGGTTCGGCATGATCGATGCGTCGATCACACGCAATCCGGCAATTCCGCGCACGCGCAGCCGCTCGTCCACCACCGCCATCATGTCCTGACCCATCTTGCAGGTCCCGACCGGGTGATAGACTGTGCCGGCCGTCTCGCGCGCCGCGGCGAGCAGCTCGTGGTCGCTATCGGCCCCGCCTCCCGGCATGAATTCCTCGGGCACGAACTTCGCGAGCGCCGGCGCGCTTACGATCCGCCGGGTCAGGCGTATCGAGTCGACCGCGACGCGTTGATCCTCCGGGGTCGAGAGATAGTTGTAGCGGATCGCCGGATGCGCACGCGCATCCGCCGCATTGATGCGGACGTAGCCGCGGCTGGTCGGGCGCAAGTTGCAGGCTGAAGCCGTGAAGCCTGGAAACGGCGACGGCGGGCCGCCGAGCTTAGGATAGGTCGCCGGTATCACGTGATACTGGATGTTGGGTGTGTCCTGGGTCGGGTCGCTGCGGGTGAACGCGGTGAGCGTCGCAGGGCCGATCGACAGCGGCCCGGTGCGCAGCAGGATGTACTCGAGACCTATGACGGCGCGGCGGAGATAGCTGTTCGCGATCTCATTGAGCGTCGTGGTGTTGCGCACGCGAAAAAGCTGGCGCGGTTGGCAGTGGTCCTGCAGGTTCTCGCCGACACCGGCGAGCTCGTGGCGCACCTCGATGCCATGCTGGCGCAGCAGCGCCGCCGGACCAACGCCGGAAAGCTGCAGGATTTGCGGCGACCCGATCGCGCCCGCCGCGACAATCACCTCGCGGCGCGCATCGGCGCCGGTCAACGTCTCGCCCTGCCAGAACTCGATGCCGACCGCGCGCTTGCCATCGAGGCGTACGCGCTTGACCTGCGCGTTCGTCAACACCCGCAGGTTGGGGCGCTGCGCGGCCGGCTTGAGGAATGCCGTCGCGGTCGACAAGCGGACCCCGCGCCGCTGCGTGACCTGAAAATAAGCCGAGCCCTCATAGTTGCCGGCGTTGTAGTCGTTGGTCTTGGGAATGCCGACCTGTTCGGCTGCGTCGCGAAAGGCGTCGAGGATTTCCCACCGTACCCGCGCGTTCTCGACCCGCAGTTCGCCGTCGCACCCGTGCAGGTCATCGCCGCCGCTGGCAAAGTCCTCAGACTTCTTGAAATATGGCAGCACGTTGTCCCACGCCCAGCCGGCATTCCCGAGCTGGCGCCAGACGTCGTAGTCGCGCGGCTGGCCGCGCACATACACCATGCCGTTGATGGACGACGAGCCGCCTAACATGCGGCCGCGCGGAACCGGAATTTGACGCCCATTGCACTCGGGCTCCGGTTCGGTCTGGTAGCACCAATCGGTGCGCGGATTGCCGATCAGGTAGAACAGCCCAAGCGGGACCTTGATCCAGATGTTGTTGTCCTTGCCGCCTGCTTCGAGCAGCAGCACCCGGACTTGCGGGTCGGCGGAGAGCCGGTTTGCGAGCACGCAGCCGGCGGAGCCGGCACCGACAATGATGTAATCGAAGTCCCCGATCGTTCGCGACGAACTCGCCCGCATGATGTCCTGTCAACTCCCGGCGTCTCTCCCCATCATGGACCACCGGGCCAAAGCAGGTCCAGCATTGTGTGCCGAGAGGAATTTGCAGCGTGGGCAGACCGCGACTTGCCCACGCCGCCCAACGCAAGGCAGCTACATCGAGCCGAACAGCCAGGCAATTGCCAATCCGGCGGCAAGCGCCACGAACGACAGCAGCGTCATCACTGGTATCGACGGGCGCGGCGTTGGCGCCTCGTCCATCTTCATGCTGTGTTGGGCGGGCGCCGCTGTCGGCATCGCGGCCTGCATCGCATGGTCGTGTGCAGCCACGGGGGTTGTGCGCACCGTCATCATGCCGTGTTTCAAGTGATAGCTCACCAGCCACCAGTTCATCGGATAGGCGAGGATCGCGCCGACAAGCAGCGCCATCGACATGACGAACCAGAACACCGGCGAGGCCGGACTACCGCCGCCGAGGTGCATCTTCAGCAGCATCATGGTCGGGACCATGCCGGCCATCAGCAGGTTCATCGACAGAAGCTCGGGTATGAACGTGCTGGTCAGCGAGCGCGAGTAGGAGCCGCCGACCATGTCGCGCATGAACAGCGCCTGGAAAATCATCCAGCCGAAGGCAAAGCCCAGAACGTATTCGAGGATCACCTCCCACCACCCGCTGAGATGCAGCACGCCTGCGAGCGCCGCGCCCACAAGAATGCCGACGCCGTCACCGGCGACACAGTGCATGGTCGAGCCCAGCGTCTGCCGCCAGCGCGCCGAGGTATACTGCTCGTGCAACCCAGGTAGCGGCTCCCGACAGCCCAGCACGTACAGGAACGCGCCAAACACGCCGGTGTAAGCGGTCACCAGCACGAAGCCCCATTTGAGGACCGGTGATTCCGGCGTGGTGCGAATATCGATCGCGACAAACAGCAACGCCATCGCGGTCAGCACGAACCAGAGCAGGATGACGCCGTCGAGCATGTCACGCCCCCCGTTGCCGTGGAGCGAGCATGTTACCCGTTTTGCCCGCTAGTGTGGTGGATTTGAAGTTCCTACTACTTTGGCCAGACGCTCGCATAGGAACTTCAAATCCAAAAACCACACTAGAATTATTTATTTGCTAGTGTCCCTTTGATTCCGAAGTTCGCATCAGAGGGTGCCGCAAGGTTTGCGAACTTCGGAATCGGGACACTAGCGACGATCCTCAGATCGACGCGTGACAGGCCGATGACCCGATTGTCGGGGCGGCACTCAGGTGTCAAGCTGAGGCACAAGCAAGCAAAAGTCCCGCGCGCGAGGAAGCCCGGCCCATGAAGGTCTTCAACTTTCACCTCATGCCCTATCGGCACGTCGACCTCGACGCGGTCGGGCGCAACGGGTCTGCCTGGGTGACGTTCACCAACGCGCACTACGATCCGCTGCTAGGTGCCGAGCTCTATCACGACTACCTCGACCAGATGGAACTCGCCGACCGGCTGGGCTTTGACGGCGTTTGCCTCAACGAACACCACCAGACCGCCTATGGGATGATGCCCATCCCGGGTGTGTTAGCCGGGGCTCTGGCGCGCTCGGTCAAGCGCGCGAAGCTCGCCGTGCTGGGTCGCGCCCTGCCGCTGCTCAACAATCCGCTGATGGTGGCCGAAGAGTACGCCATGCTGGACAACCTGACCCGCGGCCGTTTCATCGCGGGTTTCGTGCGCGGCATCGGCGCCGAATATCACGCCATGGGGATCAACCCGGCGCTATCGCAGGAACGCTTCGCCGAAGCGCACGACCTGATTGTGCGCGCCTGGACGCAGCCCGGGCCATTCACGTACGCGGGCAAGCACTACCACTTCAACTACGTCAACCCCTGGCCGCGACCCTATCAGTCGCCGCATCCGCCGATCTGGATTCCGTCGCAAGGCTCGGCCTCGACCATCCGCTGGGCCGCGCAGATGCGCTACACCTATTGTCAGACCTTGAGCCCGATCGCCGCCGTAGCGCGCTTTTTCCAGCTTTACCGCGACGAAGCCGAGAAGGCCGGTTACGTCGCCTCGCCCGATCAATTGGCCTGGTCGAACACGATCTACGTGGCCGACACCGACGCCAAGGCGATTGAGGAAGCGCGACCTCACCTCGAGGCGCTGGTCAATCGCCTGCTGCTGATGCCGCCCGAAATGCTGCTGCCGCCCGGCTACACCAGCTTCGAGGCGATGGAGCGCATCCGCTCGGTCAAGGTGACCGGCAAGCCGCAAACCATCGAGGATCTGATCAAGACCGGCGTGGTCATCATCGGTAGTCCGAACACGGTGCGCGAGAAGCTTGCCGAGTATCAGGACCTCGCCGGGTTCAACACGTCGCTGACCAAGACGCAATTCGGCACCCTGCCCGACGACATGGCGCGCGCCAACATGCAGGCGATCGCGCAGGAAATTTTGCCGGCGTTTCGCGATCGCCTGCCGCAAGGGCGGCAGCGCGCCGCGGCCGAATGACAAGGCGCAAGGCCATGAGGCTGATGAAGTTTGTCTGCGCTGGGTTTGTGGGCGCCGCCCTATTAGTTGGAGCGACGGCGGCCCATGCCCAGGACTATCCCATCCGCGAAATCCGCACGATCTGTCCGTTCGCGCCCGGAACCGGCGCCGATATCGTGGTGCGCTACTACGCGAGCAAGCTCGCCGAGATCGCCGGCAAGCCCGTCATCACCGAAAACCGCCCTGGCGCGCAGGGACTGCTGGGAACCGAGGCGGTCGCTCGGGCAAAGCCCGACGGCTACACGATTTCCATCAATCCGGTAGCGTCGACCATGGCGGCCGCGGTTCACATCTTCAAAACATTGTCGTTCGACCCACTGAAGGACTTCGAATTCGGCGGGACACTGCTGTCGACCTCGTTTGTGCTGGTGGTGGCGCCGAAGGATTCAATCCGAACGCTGGCCGACCTCACCAAGTACCTGAAAGAGAAAAAGGGCGACGCTTTCTACGGCGGCTCCACCAACACCGGAATCGTCGCCTCCGAGCTCTACAAGAATGCGATCGGCGTCGACGTAAAGCGCGTCAACTACCGCAGCGCCTTCGACGCGCTGAATGAAATGGCGAGCGGGAATATCGACTTTTATTTCACCGACGCCACCACCGCCCTGGGTCAGATCGCCGCCGGGCGCTATCGGCCGCTGGCCGTCACCGGACCAAAGCGCACGAAAGCATTGCCGGACGTTCCGACCATGACGGAGGCCGGCATTCCCATGGACTTCGCGCCCTGGTGGGGAACGATCATGCCGGCTGGCACCCCCAAGCCGATCGTCGCCAAGCTCACCGCCTGGATGGACAAGGTCGCGGCGCTGCCCGAGACCAACGAGTTTCTGACGCGCAACGGCCTCGACCCGCTTCTCGGCGATGCGGCGACGCTGCGGGCCATGCTGATCCGCGACACCACGCGCTGGGGTGAATGGGTGAAACTTGCCCAGATCGAGGCGCAGTGATCCTGTTGATGCCCGCCCGCTTTGGGTCGCGATGAGTCTTCAGATCCGGAACAGCTTTCTGGTCCCGGCGCCGATCGAACAGGCGTGGGCCGTCCTCAACGACATCAAGCGCGTGGCCGCCTGCGTGCCAGGCGCGGAGCTCACCGAGGTCCTCGGCGACGATCAGTACAAAGGCCGGATCGCGGTGCGTCTCGGCCCGGTCGCGTTGCAGTTCGCCGGCACCGTTGCGTTTCGCGAGCGCGACGCGAGCCGGCATCATGCCGTGATCAGCGCAACGGGTAACGAACTCAAGGGTCGCGGCAACGCGCATGCACGCATGGTCTGCGACCTGCGCGCCGACGGCACCAACACCCGCGTGGAGGTCGAGACCGCGCTCGATCTCGCAGGCCAGGTCGCGCAATACGGGCGCGGCGCCGCGATGATTGAGAACGTGGCCCAGCAACTCATGAACGACTTCGCCAGCGCGCTCGCGCTCGACATGCAGGCGGCCGAGCGCGCTACCGCTGCCCCAGCGAAACCCGCCGAGGTTCGCTTGGGCTCGCTCGTGGCGCGCGCCTGGTGGCAAGTGTTTGTTGACCGGTTGCGCGCGCTTTTCAGCGCCAAGTCCTAAACGCGTTTTGCGTACGCGCCGGCCTTCGCCAGCAACTCGTGCAGCCGATCCGGCCGGACCGGCGCTTCGCTGATCTCGATCCCGAACGGCGTCAACGCATTCTCGATCGCCGCGATGATCGCCGCCGCGGCTGGAATCGTGCCGCCCTCACCTGCGCCCTTGACCCCGAGCGGGTTGAGCGGCGTCGGCGTTTCCAGATGCACGCATGTTACCGCCGGCACGTCGGTCGCGATCGGCAGCAGATAATCCCCGAACGTCGTGGTCAGCGGCTGGCCGCCGGCGTCGTAGCTCATCGCTTCGAACAGCGCGTTGCCGATGCCATGCGCAACGCCGCCCTGGATCTGACCATCGACGATTAGCGGATTGATCAGCCGGCCGGCATCGTGCGCCACCACATAGTTGAGAATGCGCACGTGGCAGGTCGCGATATCGACCTCAACCTCGGCGACGTGGGTGCCGTTGCAATAGGTCGCCTGCGCGGGCGCAAAGTAGTGGGTCTCTTCCAGCCCGGGTGAGATCGCTTCCGGCAGCGAGAGCCCCGCGATCCCGATCGATGCGCTCGCCAGCTCGGCGAAGCTCTTGCCCATCTGCGGTACGCCGCGTACGAAGGCGCGTCCCTGGTCGAGCTCGATATCGTGCTCCGCCGCCTCCAGCAGATGCGCTGCGAGCTTGATGATTTTTTCGCGCACGCGCTTCGCCGCGATATCGACGGCGGGACCCGCGTTGGCGGCGATGCGGCTGGCGAACGTGCCGACCCCCATCGCGATCGCGTCGGTGTCGGCCATCACGACGTCGATCTCGTCCGGCGCGACGCCGAGCTGATCGGCGGCGATTTGCGCCAGCGTCGAGCGATGGCCCTGCCCCTGCGACGCTGCGCCCGTGAGCAGGCGAACCTTGCCGGAGCGCAATACCCGCACGGTCGCGCCCTCGAACGGTCCGAGCCCGCTCCCTTCCACGTAATTTGCGACACCGATCCCGATGTATCGGCCCTCCTCGCGCGCCGCCGCCTGCCGGGTTGGAAAGTTCGCGTAGTCGGCGAGCTCGACCGCCTTGGCCTGGCATGCCGGATAGTCGCCGCTGTCGTAGGTCAGCGGCTTGCCGTCGCGAAACACGAGCCCGACCGGATACGGCATCTGCTCCGGCCGGATCAGGTTGCGGGCGCGCAACGCGGCGGGATCAAGCGCGAGCGCGCGCGCCGCCTTGTCCATCAGGCGCTCCATGGCGAACACGGCCTGCGGCCGGCCGGCGCCGCGCACCGGCGTGGTCGGCACCAGGTTGGTCAACGCAACAGTCACGTCGAGCGCGAAACTCGGAACCACATACGGTCCCGGCACTGTGGTGCCGGCGATCAGCGGCAACACGATGCCGTGCGGCACGTAGGCGCCGCCGTCGTGCACGAGCCTCCCGCGCAGCCCGAGGATCTCACCGTCTCGGGCGAGCGCCAGCGCCAGGTCCCAGTACTGGTCGCGCTCCTGCGTGGCGGCTAAGGAAATTCTCGCGCCGATCCTCGATCCATTTGACCGGGCGCTCGAGCGCGAGCGCGCACCAGGCGACCACGGCGGTCTCCGGATAGAACAGTGCCTTGGTGCCGAAGCCGCCGCCGACGTCGGGCATGATCACGCGCAGTTGGCTCGGATCGAGCCGCAACAGAATTTCGAGGTTGCGGCGATCGATGTGCGGAGTTTGCCCGGCATTCCAGACCGTGAGCTTGTCGCCAGCCTTGTCGTAATTTGCCAGCACGGCGCGGCACTCGATGGCGTGCCCGCTGCCGCGCTGTTGGATCAGTGTAACGTCAACGACCGTGTGCGCAGTCTCGAAAGCCGCGTCCACGTTGCCGTAACCGAGCGTGAACTTGGCCGCGATGTTGTCAGACACATTCGCGTGCGCGCGCGCCGACCCGGGCTCGATCGCGACGCGGCAATCGACGACCGGGGACAGTAATTCGTAATCGACCGTCACCAGCGATGCCGCGTCTTCGGCGATGTAGCGATTGTCGGCCAAAACGGCGGCCACCAGTTCGCCGACGTAGTTCACTTCCTCGGCAGCGAGCGGATATGGCATCAGCGGGTGCCGGATATGCGGGTGCGGTACCATCAGCGGCACGCGTCCACGCATGCCGTCCGGCAGATCGGCATGGGTGAAGACGGCCTGCACGCCTGCAAGCATGCGCGCCGCGCTGGCGTCAATTCTCTGAATTCGCGCGTGCGCGTGCGGGCTGCGCACAAAGGCAACGTGCATCGTGCCGTCGAGATGAATATCGTCGACAAAGCGTCCTCGGCCGGCGAGCAGCGCGGGGTCTTCCAGGCGCTGCATGCGCGCGCCGAAATATTTCATTCCCATGATCAGCTCTTGCTCTTGCGCCCGCGTTCAGCGGCAAGCAGGGCGGCCTCGACAATGCCCTGGTAGCCGGTGCAGCGGCAGAGATTACCGGTAATGGCGGCGCGCACGTCGGCCGCGCTCGGTTGCGGATTGTCGTTGAGGAATTCGGTCAGCGTCATCAATATGCCGGGCGTACAGAAGCCGCACTGCAGTGCGTGCTTTTCCCTGAATGCCTCCTGCAACGGCGTGAGCGCGTCGCCGTCGCCGAGGCCTTCGACCGTGGTGATCGCCGTTTCGTGCGCCTGCACCGCCAGCATCAGGCAGGATCGCGTGCTGCGGCCGTCAACCAAAACCGTGCAGGCGCCGCACACGCCGTGCTCGCAGCCGAGATGCGTGCCGGTGAGCCGGAGTTCGTGGCGCAGGAAATCGCCGAGCGTGAGCCTGGTCTCCACCCGCCGCTCGTAGGTGTTGCCGTTGACCGTGACAGCAATTCGGCGCGTGTCGGTCATGTCACTGCATCCGGCCCAAGCGCCCGACGGCACGCGCGAGCGCCCGCTCGGTGAGCACGGTTGCGAGATGCGCCCGATAGGCTCTGGACGCATGGATGTCGGACGCGGCGTCGATCTTGCCGGCTTCAGCAGCGGCGGCAGCGAGCGCGCGCGGCGAGGCTTCCTCCCCGATCAGCAATGCTTCCGCGGTCGTGCACCGCCGCGGCCGATCGGCGACGCCACACAGCGCAATGGCGGCGCGTACGATCGCGCCGGCCGCGTCCGCGGCGAGCAACACGGCGACGCCGACAATGGCGAAGTCGCCCTGGCGGCGGGCGAACTCCTCGAACGCAAAACCATGGTCCTGCGGCCAGCTTGGCAAGTTGATGCTGGTCACGATTTCGTCCGGCCTGATCGCAGGCGTCATGAATCCGAGCGGAAAATCCGTCATAGCGACGGTACGCTCGCCGCCGGTGCCCGCGACGTGCAAATCGGCCCCGGCCGCAAGGCACACGGCCGGCAGTTCGGCGGCGGGATCGAGGTGACACAAGCTGCCGCCGATAGTGCCGCGGTTGCGCGTCTGCCGGTGGCCGACGTGGCGCAGCGCCTCGCGGAGCAGCGGGAAAGCGGTGGCGACGTCGGCGGAAACTTCCAGATCGCGCTGGCGAGTCATGCTGCCGATGCGCAAACGGCCATCTTCCTGGGTGACGCCCGCAAGGCCCTCGACAAGATTGAGATCGACCAGATGATCGGGCATCGCGTAGCGCATGTTCATCATCGGCATCAGCGACTGACCGCCGGCCAGCACCTTGACGTTGTCGAGATCGCCCAAAAGGGCCAACGCTTCCGGCAACGTGCGGGGATCGTGGTAGATGAATGGGCCGGGTTTCATGCGTCTAATGCGGGATGTGAATCCGGATGGGATGTGACCGGTTGCGATCGCGCGGACGCGCGCGTCCTTGACATGTCCTCAGTCTCCCTTGATTCCGAACCCGCGCACGGCCTTCCCAAGACGATCATAGTCATAGGCGAGAAGCTGCAATATCTCCTGCTTGGAGCCGGTCATGATCGTGACACTGTCGTCCGCGGCCCGTTTGACGATCAGTGGATCGTCCGATGCCTTGATGAATTCGTCTCGGATACGCGCCGTCACCGCTGCCGGCGTTGCTTTTGGCGCCGCGACGCCGAACCAAGATTGAATGGCGACATCGGCGAGGCCCACATCGGCGAGCGTCGGGACATCGGGTAACCAGTCCATGCGGCGCGGACCGCCGACCGCTAGCGCCCGTACCGTGCCCTCCTGCACGTGCGGTTTTGCCTGCACCGATGAGATGAAAGCAAAGTCCATACGGCCGGCGATAAGGTCGACGATGATCTGGCCGCCGCCCTTGTAGGGGATGTGGGTCATCGGAACGCCGAGCCGATCCGCCAGCATGGCGCTCATCAGGTGCGCGGGTGACCCGAGGCCCGGCGTTCCATAGGAAGCGCCGCCGGGTTTGGCTTTTACATAGGCAATGAATTCGCCAAACGACTTGGCCGGGCTGGCGGCCGGCACCAACAGCAATCCGGACGATGCGTAGAGCAACGTGATGAACTCGAAATCGTTGATCGGATCGAACGGCAAGTGTTGGAGGGCCGGAACAATCGTATGCATGCCGCCCAGTGCAACGAGCAGCGTGTAACCGTCGGGCTGTGCCTGGGTGAGCGCATTCGCCGCCACGATGCCGCCCGCGCCGGCGCGATTGTCGACTACCAGGCGCTGGCCGACGTTCTTCCCAATGGCATCGGCGTAGAGCCGGATCATCGTGTCCGGTCCGCTTCCGGCTGGCTGGCCGCACAGGATCAGGATCGGCCGCGCCGGATAATCCTGTGCGCGCGCGACGCCTGCGAACAGCACGAGCGCCGCTGCAGCGTGGACTATCCGGCCTAACAGCATCCGATCCATTCCGTCGATTCGCGGATGACGCGTATCGCAACAAGGTATTTTCGCCAAAAAATGCAAGAAAGCCAAATATTGCAACCCGCGGCTGACGATGAGGCTTGATGCTCCTGCACGGCATCAATTTTGCCTCGGTGTGAGGCAGGTCACTGCGCGGACAACCAGCCGGGTTTCTAATACGCGCAATCCTGTTCCGAACGCCGGCGCGTATCCCGTTTTAGGTTGGCTCTCGTCCACCCGTACGCAGAGTAAGACCATGGCGACTTCACAACTCCGGCGTATCATCCCCGAAGCCATTCTGGTGGCGGCCGTACTCGTGCTGTCCACCGGATTGGCGATTAGGGACGCGGCGGCGAAGTGCCCGCGTTCAACGCCAAGCGCAACCTCTCAGGTCGCCCCCCCTGGTGCCGCGCGCCAACAGCTGCCTGCGGTCGAACGCATCAGCGCGACGGCAATTCCAGTTTGGAAAACGATCGCGATCGGCACCTACAGGGGCGTCGACGCCGTCCGCGCCGCCATGGACGCCGGACCGTGTCCGATTGCATTGGGAGACTGGGCGGACGAAATCCTCGGCCGCCCGAGTTTTCCGTTCAGCCGCAAGCCGACCGAGCTTGATCTCGTGGTGGTGTCGGTCGCCGACCTCGGATTTGGCGATCAAGGCGCACCCTTGCGCGATATATACGCGCGTGCACTCGCAAGCGGCCTCGAGCTTTGCCCGGCGGAAGTCGGCCCGGTGTTGCGGCTGAATTATCTCGACCAGCCCCCCGGGGAGTTCCTCCATGTAGCGATGCGGCCAGTGGCGCGCTACAGCGGAGAATTGGTTGACTTGACGCTCGGCAACGGTGGCAACGACCTCCTGCTGATCGGCGGCGATGCTCGCCCGGAGGCAATGCTCCCGGGCAGCGTTCGCCTGGTGTTTGTGCGGCCGCGGCCGGATGCGATCAGCAGCGCGCGCCCCGGCACCGACGCGTCGCTAGCCAAGCGCTGACCGAAGCGCGTGGGTCTCAGTCGGGCGCCCGCAGCCGATACCCGATGCCGGTCTCCGTGAGTATGTGCTGCGGCTGCTCCGGATTGGCCTCGATCTTCTGCCGAAGCTGGCGCACATAGACGCGCAGGTACTGCGAGTCGGTCAGGTCGTTCCACAGTTCGCGCAGCAGGAATTTGTGGGTCAGGACCTTGCCCGCATGCTGGACCAACACGCGCAGCAGTTCATATTCCTTCGGCGATAGTTTCACGTCCTTGTCGCCGACCTTGACCAGCCGGCGCACCAGATCGACCGTGAGATCGCCTTCGCGGAAAACCGGGCGTTCGCCGTGCACCTGTAGCTGGTGGCGTAGCGCGGCCCGGATGCGGGCGAGCAGCTCCTCCATGCCGAACGGCTTGGTGACGTAGTCGTCGGCGCCGAGGTCAAGCGCGGCGACCTTGGCGGCCTCATCGCCGCGGCTCGACAAAACGACAATCGGCACGCCTTCATTTTGAGCCCGCATCAGCCGCAGTAATTCCAGGCCTTGCATGTCGGGCAGGCCAAGGTCGAGGATGACGAGGTCGGGCTTGCTCGCCATTAGCTCGAGCGCCGTTTTGCCGTTGGGTGCATCGAGCACGTCATACCCTTGCGTGCCGAGCCCCATGCGCAATAGCTTGCGGATCGGCGGCTCGTCGTCGACGATCAGCACACGCAGCGCGGGCGCACTCATGCGGCCGTATCCAGTTTCTGGCTCGCCGCCGGAACCGGCAACCGGATGGTGAACACTGCGCCGCTCCGGTCGGCGCGGTTTGCCGCCGTGATGGTGCCCTTGAGCGCTTCCACGAAGCCGCGCGAGATCGCGAGCCCGAGGCCAGTGCCGGCGCGCACCTGGTCGCCCTTCTGCGCGCGATAGAACTTGTCAAAGATTCGCTCGACGTCCCCAGCAGGGATGCCGGCGCCTTCATCGAGCACCTGCAAGACGACCGACTGCGCTTCGCGCCAGCTTCGAATGCGAATAGTGGTGTTGGCAGGCGCATATTTCGATGCGTTGTCGAGCAGATTGAACAGCACCTGTTCGAACAGCACCGGGTCCAGTTCGAGCATCGGCACATCAGCCGCAAGCTCGACATCGACTCGGTGGTGCGCCAGAATCTTGGCGGTGCGCGCGAGCGCGCTGCCAACAAGTTCCCCCAGATCCTGAAGCGTTGTCTGGGGAACAATCGCGCCGGACTCGAGGCGCGTTATGTCGAGCAGGTTGGCGATGAACCGGTTGAGGCGTTCCGATTCATCGATGATTGTCGCCAGCAGCTCGGCCTTGGCGGCGTCGTCGAGCGCACCCGAAAGCTGCCGCATGGTTCCGGCTGCGCCGAGGATAGCGGCCAGTGGCGTCTTGAGATCGTGCGAGATCGACGTCAGCAGTGCCGAGCGCAATCGATCGGCTTCCATGCTGCGCTTAGCCCGATCGACGTCCTCGACCAGGAAAACCCGCTCGATCGCCAGCGCGCCTTGATCGATGAGCGCGTCCAGCTGACGGCGCTGATCGGGCGTGAGCAGCGGCCCGGGCTTGTCGCTATCGATGCCGACGATCCCGATCGCACCGCGTCCGGTGCGCATCGGCAGAAACAGCCGCTTGGCACCCGGCAAGGTGTCGGAGCCGCGCCCGGCCGGGCGGTTGTGCTCCCAGGCCCACCTGGCGGCCGCGAGATCGGCGTCGTCGAGCGTATCTTCCGGCGGATAACCGGCCCGCACCGCGATCGTCCCGTTCTCGGGCAGCAACAGCACCACGCGAACCTTGAGCACCAGCGCCGTCTGATAGGCGGTCGCCCACAACACATCGTCGAGCGTGCCCACCCCGGCGAGCTTGCGGCTGAAGGCGTACAGTGCCTCGGTGGTACGCGCTCGTTCGATCGCGGTCATGGCCTGCATGCGCACGCGCGCCGCGACGTTCGAGACCAGCACCGCCATCACGATGAAAATCAGGAATGCCGCAACGTTGGTCGGATCGGTGATGGTGAACGTGTAGATCGGCGGCAGGAAGAAGAAATTGTAGCACAGCGACGCGACGACGCTGGCGAACAGCGACGGTAGCAATCCGTAGCGCACCGCAACCGCGACGATCGCCGTCATGAAAACCAGATCGACGTTCTCGATACCGACGATCGGCTTGATCAACTCGTCGATTCCGAGCGCCACGGCCACGGCGATGATCGCAGCCACGTAGGGAATTGCGTCGAACGGTCTGATCTCCTCGGCTGTTCGGACCGTCTTCTTCGGAACCGGCTCGGCCGCCAGGTGTTCGCCGGCGATGACGTGCACGCTGATGTTGCCGGAGCTGCGCACCAGTTCGTGCACGACCGAGCCGTGCAAAATCTCGAACCAGCGCGAGCGCGTCGATTTGCCGATGATGATCTGGGTGACGTTGTTGGCGTGCGCGAAATTGATCACGTCGTCGGCGATACTGCGGGCGCCGCTCGGGATCGTGATCGCTTCGCCGCCGAGCGCCTCCGCTAGGCGCAACGTGTCGGCTAGGCGATCGCGCTCTTCCTCAGTGAACTGCAGGCTGCGCTGTGTTTCCACGCTGAGCGCCGTCCATGGCGCGTGCAGCCGGTCGGCCAGCCGCTTGGCGTAGCGCACCAGCCCGGCCGCGCGTACGTCCTCGCTCACGCAAACCAGGATGCGCTCGCCCGCCGCCCAAGGCCCCTGGATGGCGTGCTCCTGCATGTGGGTGAGCAGTTGCTCGTCCACCCGATCAGCGGTTCGGCGCAGCGCCAGCTCGCGTAGCGCCGTCAGGTTCGCCGGCGAGAAGAAATGCTCGAGCGCGCGCTCGGCCTGCTTGGGGACGTAGACCTTACCTTCCTTGAGGCGTTGTATCAGGTCGTCCGGCGTGAGATCGACAAGCTCGACAGAATTGGCGCGGTCGAAGACCCGGTCCGGAACCGTCTCGCGCACGCGCACCCCGGTGATCTGCGCAACGACGTCGTTCAGGCTCTCGATGTGCTGAATGTTGACGGTGGAATAGACGTTGATACCGCGATTAAGCAGCTCCTCGACGTCCATGCAGCGCTTCGGATGCCGGCTGCCCGGCGCATTGGTGTGGGCGAGCTCATCGACCAGCACAATCTGTGGTTTCCGCGCGATGATTGCATCGATGTCCATCTCCTCGAGCCATTGGCCGCGGTACTCGATGCGCCGGCGCGGAACAATCTCCAGTCCGTCCAGCAGCGCTTCGGTTTCCTTGCGGCCGTGCGTCTCCACAACCCCGACCACAACGTCGTAGCCGTCCTTGCGCCGCGCGCGCGCCGTCTCCAGCATGGAGTAGGTCTTTCCGACGCCGGGGGCGGCGCCGACGAAGATCCGCAGTTTGCCGGCACGACTTTCCTCGCGCCGGGCAGCCTCGAGCAAAGCTTCCGGCGAGGGCCTCTGGTCGCGTTGCTGATCTGCCATGGTCCGCTATGTGCCGCGGCGACCCCAGCGTTTCGGTTTCAGACGGCAAACCGGGGCCTAATTGACGCCGTCGAGGGCCATGTTGAGCGCTAGCACGTTGACCCGGGGCTCGCCAAGCAACCCAAGCAGACGGCCCTCGACGTGGGCGTTGACCAGTTCGCGAACGCGATCCTCCGGCAGGTTGCGCGCCTTGGCCACGCGCGGCACCTGGAACATCGCCGCCTCCGGCGTGATGTGCGGATCGAGCCCGCCGCCCGTGGTCGTCACTAGGTCGATTGGAACCGGCGCGGACGGATTTTCCGCCTTCAGCTTGTCGACATCGGCCTTGACCCGGTCGATCAGGGCCTTGTTGGTCGGGCCGAGGTTGGAGCCACCGGAGTTGGCGGCGTTGTAGGGCGCCGGCACGGTCTTGGTCGAGTCGTTGGGGTCCGGTGCCGTGGTGGCCGAGAGCCGGCCATGGAAATATTTGTCGCTCGTGAACTCCTGACCGATCAGCGCCGAGCCGACAACCTTGCCGTCGACCTCGACCAGGCTGCCCTGCGCCTGCGTCGGGAAGATCACTTCGGCGATCCCGGTCATCGCCAGCGGATAAACCAAGCCGGTGATCAGGGTGAGGATGACCACGAGGACAATCGCCGGGCGGATTTCTTTTAACATGAAGGTTTCTCCTTATTAGCGCATCCTGATCGGAAACCGGTGGCTACCTCTCCGGGACGCGCTTAGGCGAGATGCAAGGCCGCGACCACGACGTCGATGGCCTTGATGCCGATGAACGGAATGATCACCCCGCCTACGCCGTAGATCAGCAGGTTGCGGCGTAGCAGCGGACCGGCACCGATGGCACGGAACGCGACGCCCTTCAGGGCAAGCGGGATCAACGCGATGATGATCAGCGCGTTGAAGATGATCGCCGACAGAATCGCGCTCTGCGGGCTCGCAAGGTGCATGATGTTGAGCGCCTGCAGCTGCGGATAGAAGGCAAGGAACATCGCCGGGATGATGGCGAAATACTTTGCCACGTCGTTGGCAATCGAGAACGTGGTCAGCGCCCCGCGCGTCATCAGCAGCTGCTTGCCGATCTCGACCACCTCGATCAGTTTGGTCGGATTGGAGTCAAGATCCACCATGTTGCCGGCCTCGCGCGCCGCCTGCGTGCCGGTATTCATCGCAACGCCGACGTCGGCCTGGGCGAGCGCGGGGGCGTCATTGGTGCCGTCACCGCACATCGCGACCAGCTTGCCCTTGGCCTGCTCGTCGCGGATGAGCCGCAGCTTGTCTTCCGGGGTCGCCTGGGCGAGGAAATCGTCGACACCCGCTTCCGCCGCAATCGCGGTCGCGGTCATCGGATTGTCGCCGGTGATCATGATGGTGCGGATGCCCATGCGGCGCAGCTCAGCAAACCGCTCGCGGATCCCGCCCTTGACGATATCTTTGAGGTGGATGACGCCGAGCAGCCGACCGTCCTTGGCAACAGCGAGCGGCGTGCCGCCCGATTTGGCAATCGCGTCCGCAATCGCGTTGATCTCGCGCACCGCCTCGGCACTGACGGCAGGGATATGCGAGCGCACCGCGCCCCCCGCAGCGACCGTTTCCGCCGGCGCGCTGAGAAAATGCAGGATCGAATCGACCGCGCCCTTGCGGATCCACGAGCTGCCGATTTCCACGCCGCTCATGCGGCTTTGCGCGGTGAACGGAATGAAGTTGCCGCGCAACTCGCCGAGATCGCGGCCGCGAATGCCGTACTTTTCCTTGGCGAGCACCACGATCGAGCGGCCTTCGGGTGTCTCGTCTGCGAGCGATGCGAGCTGCGCCGCGTCCGCCAGTTCCTGCTCGGTCACGCCGGCGATCGGCTTGAACTCGGTCGCCTGCCGGTTACCGAGCGTGATGGTGCCGGTCTTGTCGAGGAGGAGCGTGTCGACGTCACCAGCCGCTTCCACTGCTCGCCCAGACATCGCCAAGACGTTGAAGCGCACCAGCCGGTCCATGCCGGCGATGCCGATCGCCGACAGCAACGCGCCGATGGTGGTCGGGATCAACGTCACGAACAGCGCCACCAGGATCACCACCGACACGGTGCCGCCCGCGTAGGCGACATAGCTCGGGATCGTGACGGTTGCGAACACAAAGATGATGGTCAGGCCGACGAGCAGAATGTTGAGTGCGATTTCGTTCGGCGTCTTCTGCCGCTCGGCACCCTCGACCAGCTTGATCATGCGATCCAGGAAGGTCGAGCCGGGCGCCGCCGTGATGCGCACCCGGATCCAATCGGAAATCACCTGGGTGCCGCCCGTCACCGCCGAGCGGTCGCCGCCGGATTCACGGATCACCGGGGCAAACTCGCCGGTAATCGCCGCCTCATTGACGGAGGCAACGCCCTCGACGACCTCGCCGTCCGACGGAATGGTGTCGCCGGCTTCCACCAACACGACGTCGCCGACCTTGAGGCCGGTGCCCGGCACCATCTTGTAGTTCTTCAGGCCCGGGCCGCTCAACAACTTGGCCTGCGTCTCCGTGCGCGTGCGCCGCAACGCATCGGCCTGCGCCTTGCCGCGACCCTCGGCGACCGCCTCCGCGAAGTTGGCGAACAGCACCGTAAACCACAGCCACAGGATGATCTGAAACTCGAAACCGATGTTCGGTCCACCGGTGATCAGGTCGCGAACGAGGATGACCGTGGTCAGCGCGGTCACGACCTCGAGCACGAACATCACCGGATTTTTCATCAGCGTGCGCGGGTCGAGCTTCACGAACGCCGAGCCGATCGCCGGCAGCACGATCTTGGGATCGAACAGCGCCGATACCGGCATCCGCTTGCGCAATTGAGAGGCTTCCATGGGATGTGACTCCGAATTGGTCCGATCAGTAGAGCGTGCCGGCACGCATCGCGAGTTGCTCGACGATCGGGCCGAGCGCCAGCGCCGGGAAGAAGGTGAGGCCGCCGACGATCACGATCACGCCGACGGTGAGGCCGACGAACAGACCGCCGGTCGTCGGGAACGTGCCCGCCGATGGCGGCACGATCTTCTTCGCTGCCAGCGCGCCGGCGATCGCCATGGCCGGGATGATCATCCAGAAACGACCAACGAACATCGCGATCGCGCCAGTGATATTGTAGAATGGAATGTTACCGGAGAGGCCCGCGAACGCCGAACCGTTGTTGCCGGTCTGCGAGGTGTAGGCATAGAGCACCTCAGTGAAGCCGTGCGGGCCGGGATTGGCCATCGAGGCGACGGCCGTCGGGTAGACGACGGCGACCGCGGTCCAGCCGAGATACATCAGCGGCAGAACCAGGATGGCGAGCATCGCCATCTTGACCTCCTTGGCCTCGATCTTCTTGCCGACGTATTCCGGCGTGCGCCCGACCATCAGACCGGCGACGAAGATCGCGAGGATGACGAACAGCAGCATGCCATACATGCCGGCGCCGACGCCGCCGATGATGATCTCGCCGAGCTGGATGTTGATCAGCGGGATCATCCCACCGATGGCGGTAAAGGAATCGTGCATGGCATTGACCGCGCCACACGATGCGGCGGTGGTGATCACAGCGAACAGCGCGGAAGCCACGATGCCGAAGCGAACCTCCTTGCCCTCCATGTTGCCGCCGGTAAGGCCCATCGCGGTGAATGCATCGTTGCCATGCGCTTCGGCCCAATAGCAAACGGAGACCCCGGCGATGAACAGCACGCCCATCACGGCCAGCACCGCCCAGCCCTGGCGCTGATCACCGACCATGCGGCCGAATACGTTGGTGAGCGCCGCCCCGATTGCAAAGATCGAGATCATCTGCACGAAATTCGAGAGCGCGGTCGGGTTCTCGAACGGGTGCGCCGCGTTGGCGTTGAAGAACCCGCCGCCGTTGGTGCCGAGCATCTTGATGGCGATCTGCGACGCAACCGGACCGACGGCGATGGTCTGCTTGGCGCCTTCGAGCGTGGTTGCCTCCACGTAGGGGCCGAGTGTCTGCGGGATGCCCTGCCACACCAGGAACAGCGTGAAGACCACGCAGATCGGCATCAGGATGTAGAGCGTGCAGCGCGTCACATCGACCCAGAAATTGCCAACCGTGCGGGCTGATGCGCGCGAGAATCCCCTGATCAACGCCACTGCCAGCACGATGCCGGTCGCCGCCGACAGATAGTTCTGGTGCGTGAGTCCGAGCATCTGCACCAGATAAGACAGCGTGCTTTCACCGCCGTAGTTCTGCCAGTTGGTGTTGGTGATGAAACTCGCAGCCGTGTTGAACGACAGGTCCTCGGCAACGGCCGATTGCCCCGCCGGATTGAACGGCAACAGGGCCTGAAAACGCAGTAGCGCATACAAGATCAGGAACCCACCGACATGAAAGAGCAGCATGCCGACCGCGTACATGAGCCAGCTCTGTTCGCGCGCCTCGTCGACGCCGCCAGCCCAGTAGATCGCGCGCTCGACCGGTCGCAGCACCGGCGACAGCCAGGTGCGCTCGCCCTTGAACACATGCGTCATGTAGGCGCCGAGCGGCTTCACCAGCGCGACGACGATCGCGCAATAGAGCAAGATTTGAATCCAGCCGATGATGGTCATGGACATACGCCTTTCAGAACTGCTCAGGCCGCAGCAGCGCGTAGGTGAGATAGATCAACAGCGCCAAGCTCACGGCAGCGGCGAGTGAATAGTCGAAGGTCATGACACGCCTCCTATAGCCGATCGCAGGCGTAGCAGTAGCCGACCGACAGCACGAAAAAGCCGAGCCCGATGGCCAGCATGATGACGTCCATCATTTTGTTTGCTCCTGACGATGCGCGAATCTGTTCACGTCAATTCACGGCGCTCCCTGCCGGAGCCGTCTTTGGCATGCGTCAAGCGTGCAATGACGTTCTGCCCCGGAGTAACCGACGATCTGCCACCCGTTGCGTAGGATTTCGAGTCGAGCGCCGGTGCGTCTTTATAAAGATTCCATATAAACCGAATTGCGCGTGTCCTGATGCCGTGCGCCGTTGCCGTCAGATTGCTGTGCGAATTTCACCGTCATTTCAGTGCGATCGGCTGACGCGTTCACGGCACGCGGCTCTATGCTCGCAATCGGCGGAACCGGTGCGGCATGCGTCAGCAGTTACGGAATACCGGCTTGGCCGCGCGCCACGACAGGGACTTATGGCCGGCCCCACGCGCAGGGCAATTTCACTTATGAAAATCCTATCTCCGGCACACGCGCTCCGTCTCGTTTCTATATGGCGATCTGACCATCTTGCCGGGTGTGGCCGTCCATGAACGAGGGGATCCGGTTTAGGGACGCGGTGGACGGCGCGAAAAGGGGATTTTGCCATGGTCCGCGACGAGAGAGATATCGACTTCAGCAAAGACGAATTCCGCGAGCATGAAGGGCTCGCGTGGAAGGGCGCGCTGGTCCTTTTGTGCCTGGGGATTTTCGCACTGGTCCTGTGGTCCGGCACGCACGAGTTGTCCCAGCGCTGCGTGGAGACTGATCTCGTCGCACAGGCAACGTGTTTGCACAATCTGAGGGCCCAGGCTCCACAACCGCCGGCCAAAGGCCCGTTTCCGCTCGCTCGACGCGCCGCCGAACGGAGCGCTGACTAGGGCCATGCACGAAGTCTGGTCGGGCCTTAATTCGTTTCGGATCCGGTTCGGCCTGGGTCTCGGTCTGGCCGGCGCCGTCGCGCTCGCATTGATCCTGCTTTGATCAACCGCACGCTTGGGAAAAGTCGCAACGAAGCCGTGACGATGTGAGAAGTCGCCATGCAGCCGCATCGAGCAACCGCCGTAAACGATTCCTTCCACGTTTTGATCCGATTCGGCATCCGTCTCGCGATCCTGATTGCACTCGCTTTCGTGGTTCAAATCGGTTTCGCCCAGGCATTTCCGCGGCTCCTATTGCTCGCGGGACTGTTTTGCAGCCTGTGGGCAATCGTCCGGCGCGAGGCCATGTTCGGGCCCGTGCTCACCCATTGGGACGAGGCTGCCGCACTCATCATCATGAGTAGACTTGCGGCTGTGATCACGTGGTGAAGTAGCTCTGCACTTTCGCCAAACCCAGTCGCTGCGGGCGTCTTTTTTCGCACTTATGAAAACAAGCGTTGCTCGCTCTCGGGCGGCGCTTTCATCTCCAGTGAATATCTCGCGCGCGCCAGCGTGATCATGACGCGAGCCCCGCGCACGACAATCCGCGGTGAACGTGGGGGCGCAGGGGACGCGCATTTATCGATGCCGGGTTCAGTCGACTCGTGCGCGCCCCCACACGCCCCTCACCCACGTAGTGTGCGTATCTGTGCGTAGGAATTCGAGACGAAACCCGCTTCGCTCGCATAGTAGCGACATAAATAGGTGGCGGACGTCGTCCTTCGCTATCTCTCTGAACAAGCCGGGAGCCGCCGTTTTTATTTTGCACTTATGAAGGTGCGCGGAGCTCACTCTCGATTTCATACGGGATTGCGCGCACATTGATGGGTGCAAATTGAAGTTGATCGACATGTTCCCCGCCGACGACAGACCTGCTGCCTCGCTCAAAGTCAGGCGCCCAGACAGCGCAATCCTGAATGAAGCCATTCCGGTGTTCGCGATCGGCCGCAGCAATAACGGGCTGTGGATCGCACATGACTGCGATAGTGCCGCCGGCGGCGCGTTCCTGTCCAAAGCGGCGGCCGTTCGTTTCGCCAAACGCTCCGGCGGTGCCTGCGCTTTGATGTTCGTGCGGGATGGGCTTGAGCTTGATGGCACCGCTTCGCCTGCTCACCGCAGCCGGCATCTGAAGGCGGGACTCGAGACGGCAATCGCGAACATCAAAACGCGAGTGCACAATTGGGTGCGGTCGCGCGGGAGAGCAGCGAGCGGCGCCACGTAATCGGGTCCTATCTTCGGCACAAATATCCATCCCCAGCAAAACCACAGTCCGTCGAACCTGCGGTGACCGTCAAGCACCGTCGGCGCGGTCAACCGCTCTCGCAAAACCTCAAACCAGCAAAGGAGCCTCGCCATGCGCGAACAAGCTGAACCTCCCTCCGACGAATCGTCCGTAACGCATAATCTGTTTCTGATTGGCAAAAACCGCCGCGGGGCCTGGGTCGTGCGGGATCAGCGCGGATTGCACGGCGGACTGTTCGTCACGCGGGAAGACGCGCTGCGCTATGCGCTGTTCGAGAACGGGCGGCGGCCGCAGGCCGTTGTCATGGTGCCCGGCGGGCTGGAACTCGATCTCGCCGCGTAATCTCCGCATGGAAGGCGCGCTGGCGCGTGCCTTGCTGCGGTTGAGCGTCATGTTAGCCTCCCCGATCACACCACGCCGCGGGGGCTCATGAAGGCAGCGCTGTTTTCTCCGATCAGATACCAGGGTCCGTCGAACGGCACCGGCTGGCCGATTCCCGGGACGGTCTACTCGGCGGAGGCGGCCGAGAAGTCGATGCAATCGAGCCTGGCGCAGTTCCGGCTCGCGGATGAAGTCGGGTTCGACTGGGTCACGGTCGCCGAGCACCACTATTCGCCGTTTTCGCTCAACCCTAATCCTATGGTCACGGCGGGCGCGCTGACCCAGATCGTGCGCCGCGCCAAGATCGCGCTTTTGGGCTCGACCATCCCGATCCTCAACCCGGTGCGCGTGGCCGAAGAGTTCGCCATGATCGACACTATGAGCGGCGGCCGGGTGATCGCCGGCATGCTGCGCGGCACGCCCAACGAATACGTCACCTACAACATCAACCCGGCCGAATCGCGGGAGCGCTTCGAGGAGGCGCTGTCCCTGATCCTGGCGGCGTGGACCCAGACCGAGCCATTCGGCTGGCAGGGCCGCTACTACGAATACCGCACGATCGCGATCTGGCCGCGCCCGGTGCAGCAGCCGCATCCAAAGATCTACATGTCGGGCTCGAGCCCGGAGTCGGGCGAGTTCGCGGCCCGCAACCGGGTCGGGCTTGGTTTTGCGTTCACCAATGTGCCGCTCGCCCAGAAGGCGGTCGCGCATTATCGCGAGCACGCCGTGCGTACCGGCTGGACGCCGACCGCCGACGACGTGATCTATCGGGTCCTGGTCCATGTCGCCGACACCGACGAGCAGGCGCTCGACGACATGACCAACGCCATGAAGAGCGGGCCGCGGACCGGGCTCACGATGGCGAACCGCACGCTCGAAGGCGCTGTCGCTGACGCGGGTTACTACGGACGCGACCGCGAGGAGCAGCGTCAGCGGCTGATGCCGCGTGGCCTGAAGGAGAGCATCGACCTCGGCCAGGTCGCGCTCGGCAGCCCGGATACGGTGGCGCGCCAGATCGAGCGGATCGGGCGCGATCTCGGGGCCGGCATCATCGATTTCACCATTGCGCACGACATGGGAGACAAGACCTTGCATGCGATCGAGCTTCTGGGGGCCAAGGTTCTGCCGCGCATGCGCGAGATGGTGTTCTGATGGACGCCCCGATCAAACGGGTTGCGCAGCTCGACGCGGCGGGATCTGGCGCGACCGTCGTGTTGTTGCAGGCCGATTCCGCGCCCTCGCACGTTGCGCCGATCCTTGCCGGACCCTTTCGCGTGCTTCGCTACGCGGTCGTCACCGATGCGGCGCAAACCGGATCCGCCAGCAATGAGCTCGCCGCCGCGATTGCGGCGCAGGGAAGCGATCCGGTCGGCGTCGTGGCCGACGCGGCGACGGCGGATGTGGCGCTGGCGCTGATCGCGGCGCGGCCCGAACTGGTACGCGCGCTGGCGTTGATCGCGCCGCCGATTCCAAAGAGCGCGCTCGCCGACCTCAAGACCCCGGTGCTTGCCCTGTTTGGCACACGCGCAATGTCGCCGCAGGTTGGGCGCCAAATGCGCGAGGCGATCCCGAATTGCCATGTGATGCTGATCTATGACGCGGACAGCGATATGACAAACCAGCGCCCCGAAGCCGTGGCGGCCGCATTGCGCGACTTCATGCTTTCGGGCGACCGCTTCCTGGTGACCGGCAAGAGCGGCAAGCTTTATCCCTGACGTGTGTGTCGGAACACGACCCGAAGAAAACTCGAGAGGAACATGGCGCGTCGTGGGTGTATTGCCTGGGTGGCACTCGGCTTGGCGCTTGCAGGCGCGGCGCCCGCGCTCGCCGACGACTATCCGGAACACGAGCTTCATTCGATTGTGAACTTTCAGGCCGGCAGCCCCATGGACATCTTGACCCGCTGGTATGGCGCGAGGCTCTCCGAGCTCGCCGGCAAACCGGTTATCGTCGAGAACAAGCTGGGCGCGCAAGGCGCGATCGCGACCGACTATGTGGCGCGCGCCAAACCAGACGGCTACACCTTCATGATCACGCCGGCGAGTTCGACGCTCGCCGAGGTGGCCTTCATCTTCAAGCGGCTGGGTTTCGACCCGGTCAAACATCTCGACCCGGTCCTGCTGATGGCCAAGTCCGGGTTGGTGGTGGTGGTCGACGCGCGGAATCCAGTCAACACCATCGCGGAGCTGACCGAGGCGCTACGCAAGAAGCCCGGCAACGGCGCCTACGGCGCTCTGACCAACATCAGCATCGTTGCGGCTGAATTGTACAAAGCCAAAACCAAGCTTCTGACCAACCAGGTGTTCTACAAGGGCATCTACGAGAATCTGCTCGATCTTTACGGCGGCCAGATCGATTTTACGGCGCTCGATCCCGCCGCTGCGTTCGAGGCGATCCGCGCCGGCAAGCTCAAGGCGCTTGCGGTCACCTCGGCCACGCGCCTCGGAGCACTTGCGGACGTGCCGACCATGCAGGAAGCGGGACTTGCGAACTACGACTTGACGCCATGGGTCGGCCTGGTTGTGCCGGCCGGAACCCCGCCACCGATCGTCGACAAGCTCGCCGCCTGGCATCGCGAGATCAATGCCACCGACGATGCCAAGAAGGCGCTGCTCGCGTTTGGCATGGATCCGTTGGAGGGCGATGCCGCCGCCATGGCGGCGCTGCTTAAGCGCGACATCGCCCGCTGGGCCGGGTTCGTGAAACTCGCAAAGATCGCCCCGATATGATGGCATCTCACCTTCACCCGCTCGACCATTTTATGCTCGCCGCGCCCGACCTCGAAGCGGCGACTGCCGATTTCGAGCGCCGCACCGGTGTGAAACCGAGCGAAGGCGGGCGCCATCCCGGTCAGGGCTCGCGCAATGTTCTCGCCGCACTGGGCGGGCGCTGTTATCTCGAAATCATCGGCCCCGACCTCGCCCAGGAGCGCACCAACAACTTCGGCGAGGTGCTGTCGCGCCTGGCGGCGCCGGTGTTGTTGAAATACGCCGTGCAAACGAGCGACATCGACGCCACCCACAAGCGCGCCGTCGAACTTGGGCTGTGGCCGCTGGCGTCGAGCGGAGCGCGCGCAAGCGGACCCTTCGCCATGAGCCGCGCGGTCCCCGGCGGCGGATTGCTGACCTGGCGCCTGCTGCTGCTCGGCTCCGACAAATATGACGGGTGCGTGCCGTTCTTTATTCAGTGGGACAGCGAACCGCATCCCTCGCAGACAGCGGCGGCCGGCTGCACGCTCGCAAAATTTTCGGTCGAGCATCCGGACGCAGCCGGATTGACGCAGCTTTACTTCGGGCTCGACGTTGCGGTCGACGTCGTTGCGTCCACGCGGCCGGCGCTGCGTCTCGCGATCGATACACCGAAGGGCGAGGTCTCGTTCTAGGGCGTGTACTCATAAACGCGAGGGCAATGTCCGCTTTCGGGTATTAAGCGGACATCCCAATCCACGGGGCGTCAGGTCCGCTTATGACCCAACTCGGACATCGTACCGATGCACGTGATGCGCCGCACAATTCTAGGCTGACGATGTGCTAATGTACGGCCTTGTCCGAGGGATGACTGATGAGACGGCGCGCGTTCATCGCGGCTATTGGTGGCGCGGCGGCGTGGCCGCTCATTGCGCGCGCGCAGCAATCAGCAAAGGTTTATCGCGTTGGACTGCTCGCAACCGGTGGGGCGTTTGGGGCAGGCGACGAACGCCGAAAGACAATCTTGGAAGGTCTCGCCGCGCGCGGTTTTATCGAAGGCCGCAATCTGGTTTTCGACGTCCGCTGGGGTGAGGGCCGGTACGAGCGCCTCTCCGAACTTGCGGCCGCCCTGAAAGCTACCGACGCTGACGTCATTGTTACGTTCGGTTATCCCGCGGCGTTGGCGGCGAAAGTGGCAGCAAAAGGCGTCCCTATCGTAGTCACCGGATCGGGCGATCCGGTTGCGACCGGCTTGGCCGAGGGACTCGCGCGACCGGGCGGCTATGTAACGGGCATGACCGAACTATCCACCGAGTTGAGTGGCAAACGTCTGGAAATCCTCAAGGAGGCAATACCAAACCTTCGGCGGGTCGCGATGCTATGGAACGCCGCCGATCTTGGCATGACGTTGCGCTATCAAGCCGCTGAAACCGCCGCCAAAGCTCTCAACGTTAGCGTTCAGACGTTGGGAGTGCGCGAGCCAAATGATTTCGACAGTGCATTTGCAGAAATGACTCGTTCGAGGCCTGATGGCATCTTGATGGTTTCCGATGCACTCACCGTCCTCAACCGCAAACGAGTTATCGAGTTCGCAACTGCCAACCGGCTGCCGACAATCTACGAATTAAGTTCGCTGGTACGCGATGGCGGTCTGATGTCATACGGACCGGATC
>CAWFLX010000045.1:0-31476 GCA_963816775.1 uncultured Alphaproteobacteria bacterium | reverse complement strand
GCCTTGACCGATCCGCCGACACTCGCCTGCATGATGATGATCGCCGAAAACACCGCCCAATAGCCCTGCGGGAGCGCGAACAGTTCCGCCAACAGGTAGGCCAACAGACCGGCGACGGTCATGCGCGCGCACAGGCGCAGCGCCGCGCTGTTGGCGCTGACCCAGCGACGCAGCTTCTTCAGGCTGTCTCGATACATTCCGCTTCCACGTTAACCCGCGCGCAGCGGGGGGCTTCGACTGCGACGAGATTGACAAATGTCCGAATAGATTTCCAATTCAGCTTTCCACGATAGGAGCGCATCCGGCCCATGGTTATCCCGGACGTCCATACCGATTTCAGCGGGGAGATGAGCTACGGGGATTATCTCCATCTCGACACCCTGTTCAGCGCCCAGAACCCGCTCTCCGGCGAACCCGACGAACTCCTGTTCATCACGATTCACCAGGTCAAGGAACTCTGGATGAAGCTGATGAACCATGAGCTCGACACCGCGATGGCGAACATTCGCGCTGACGCGCTGCAGCCCGCCTTCAAACGCCTGGCGCGGATCTCGCGCATTCAGCAACAACTGATTCAAGCCTGGGACGTACTGTCCACCATGACACCGGCCGACTATCTGTCGTTTCGACCCGTGCTCGGCCGTTCGTCCGGATTTCAGTCGTGGCAATATCGGCTGCTCGAGTTCAAGTTTGGGTTAAAGAACGAAGAGATGATGCGGCCGCACGCGCATCGCCCGGAGATCATGGAGCGCCTGCAGCGCGCGCTGGACGCGCCAAGCGTCTATGACGAAGCGCTGCGGCTCCTGGCGCGGCGCGGTTTTCCGGTGCCTGCCGAGGTGTTGGCGGCAGATGTCCGCAGGCGGCATGTGCCGAACGCAGGCGTCGAGGCCGTTTGGGCGACGATCTACCGCAATTCCGAGCTGCACTTCGATCTCTACGAGCTTGCCGAGGAGCTCGTCGATCTCGAGGACGCGTTCCAGACTTGGCGATTTCGCCACATGAAGACGGTCGAACGCATCATCGGCATGCGTGCCGGCACCGGCGGCAGCGCTGGGGTTCCCTACCTCAAGAGCGTGCTCGAGCTGACGCTGTTCCCCGAATTGTGGTCGGTGCGCACGGCCTTGTAGCAGCGCGAACGCTAGCCGCCCTGCCCGGCCGCCAGCAGATCCGCGAGCTCCGGCACCACCCACAGCGGGGCTTCACCGCGCGCCACCCGCTGCACATTGTCGAACGCGTTGCGGAAGCGGGCGGCGTGGTTATCCCACGTCGGCCCGGCGAAATGTGCGGTCAGGACCACATTGTCGAGCTTGAGCAGCGGATTGTCGGCGCGCGGCGGTTCAGGATCGAAAACGTCGAGGCCGGCGCCGAATAACTGGTCCTCGCTGAGCGCACGAACGAGCGCGGCCTCCTCGACCACGGGCCCGCGGCTGGTGTTGATCAGGAGCGCGGTCGGCTTCATTCGGGCGAGTTCGCGCTGCCCAATCATGTGGCGGGTCAACTCGTTGAGCGGCACGTGCAGCGAAACCACATCGGCGTTGCTGAGCAATTCGTTAAGGAGACGGAAACGCACGCCGAGCGCATCCTCGGCGTCTTCGCTCAAACGGGCGATGTCGTAGTATTCGACACGCATGCCAAACGCGCGCGCGAGGCGGGCCACCTTCTTGCCGATGGTGCCCAAACCAACAACGCCGAGCGTCTTGCCGAAGAGCTCATACATGCGCGGCGACGGGCCGTTGCCGCGCCACCGGCCCGCGGAGACGTTACCGTGCTGCCAGATTACGCGGCGAGCCACGGTGAGCATCAGCATCATGGCGTGCTCGGAGACGGAGATGGCGTTGGCGCCGCCATTGTTCGCAACCGGGACCTTGGCGCGGCGCGCGGCTGCAAGGTCGACATTGTCATAGCCGGCCGCGAGAAGTTGCACGAGCCGCAGACGCGGGGCGGCCCGATAGAACGCGTCCGCCATCTTCACGCTCGGGTAGCAAACCATGTAGGCGGCGTCGCCGAGCGCGGCAGCAAATTGCGGGCTCTCCGGTTGCACGAGCGCAAGTTCGAACCCGGCGGGCGCCAGTTCGCGGGCGATCTCGCCGGTCTCGGCCGAGGGCGGAACCACAACGATCCTGGCGTTCATATCGCGATCATGCCCGCGCACCGGCCTTCCTGCTATCGGCGCCCTTCTGCCGCGCACCCCGACCGGCGCCGTTCGCTAATCGAACTCTACTTGCAGATTGGCGCGAAGGTCGCGCCGTTGACTCCCGCATCCGCGGCTTCATACTACAACCATAGCGTACACGAAGGGCGAGACCAGACGTAGCGCGGGCCGACGCGTGTGTCCGCTCATGACGCCGCCGGGGGTAGCCGACACCTCTCGCGCCAGCCTCGCCCGAACGTTGGCAAGAAACGCGTGTCTCGCGCACCCATCGCATGCGCGAGGCGGGAGGCGACGGATGAGTGCTCTTCGTTTCAACGCGATGCACTTCATGCCCTATGTGCATCTGCCGGAACATCACAAGCAGTTCAAATCGACCTGGGTCGACTTCCCCAACAAATTCTATGACCCCGAGCGCGGCTACGTGCTTTATCAGCGCTACCTGCAGGAACTGGTGCTGGCGGATCGGCTCGGCTACGACGCGATCGTGGTCAACGAGCATCACAACACCGCCTACAGTATGATGGCGACGCCGAACCTGATCGCCGCCGCGCTCGTTCCACAGACCACAAACGTCAAGATCTGCGTGTGGGGAACGCCGCCGAACCTGATGCTGCCGAACCGTTTGGCCGAGGAGTATGCGATCCTCGACGTCATGTCCAAAGGCCGGCTCGAGGTAGCGTTCCCGCTCGGGACCGGGATGGAATACTGGGCTAACCCGGTGAACCCGGCGACGGCGCGCGACCGGTTCCGGGAGTCGCTCAAGATCATCCTGCAGGCCTGGACCCAGGATGGGCCGACCACCCACTACGGCCAGTTCTACACCTATCGATTCCTCAACCCGTGGCCGCGGCCGTTCCAGCGTCCGCACCCGCCTTGCTACATCGTCGGCACCGGCAGCCCGGAGACGATCGAGATCGCGGCCGAACACGGCTTCGGCTACGCCTCCGTGTTCGTCACCCAGCAGCGCGCCTTTGAGCTCAACGAGAATCTCCGCCGGCGCGCCGCGCAGTTCGGACACACGATCCGCCCCGATCAATTGCCGCTGCTGACTTTCATCTACGTGGCGGAGACACAGGAGCAGGCGGAACGCGAATACGTGGGTCACCTGGAGCATTTCTTCTCCGACTACCTGCGCACGATCCCGCACTACCTTGCCCCGCCCGGCTACCTGTCGGTCGATCAGCTCAAGACCCGTGCCGCCATGGCCGACAAGCTGCATGGCGGGTTTGACTTCAACGCCATCAGCGGGTCGTTCTTCGTCGCCGTCGGCACCCCGGAAAAGGTCGCAAACCAGATCGGCGATTGGGCGGCGTGGATGAAGACCAGTCACATCAACGGTGTCATGCACGTCGCCGATATGCCGCACTGGAAGACGGTGAAGAACCTGACGCTGTTTGCCGAGGAGGTGATCCCGCGCCTGCGCAGACGCACCGACGCTTCGGAACGCGTGGCGGCCGAGTAGGAGGCGGGCGATGGGCAAGTTCAAGCGCGAGACCTACACGGTCGACGGGGTGAAGACGGTCGTCCATTCCGCCGGCAACGGCGAGCCGGTCGTGTTTTTTCACGGCGCCGGCACGGTCGATGGGTTTGATTTCGCCGAATCCTGGGCCGACAAGTTTAAGGTGATCGTTCCCTATCATCCGGGCTTCGGCGAGTCGGGCGATGACCCTTCGTTCACCGACCTGCACGATTACGTCATGCATTACCTCGAACTATTCGACCTCATCGGGCTCGACCGCTTTCATCTGGTCGGACTGTCACTCGGCGGCTATCTGGCAGCGAAGTTCGCCTGCGAACACGGGCACCGCGTCAAAAAGCTCGCGCTCATCGCGCCCGCCGGCATCATTGATCCCAAACACCCGATGATGGACGTCATCGCCGTGCCAGGGGAGCAGATACCCGGGTTGCTGGTGTCAAATTTCGACGTGTTGAAAAAGCGGCTGCCGGCCCAGCCCGATCTCGATTTCATTGGTGAGCGCTATCGCGAGGCGTCGACGGTGGCGCGCCTCCTTTGGGAGCACCCCGCCGATCCGAAATTCATGCGTTACCTCCACCGCATCAAGATGCCGACGCTGATCCTGTGGGGCGACGAGGACAAGATTATCCCGGTGCAACAGACCAAGACCTGGCGCAAATTCCTGCCGCAGGCGGATATCAAAGTGTTCAAGGGTGCCGGGCACCTGGTGCACCTCGAGAACCCCGAGGCGGTCGAGGCGGTGGCGACGTTTCTGAGCTAAGCATGTCCCGCAAACGTGGACACTAGTTTTGCGAAAAGGACGTGCTCAAATAAACGGCCGGATGTTCGCTATCCGGTCGTAATTATTGTTGGCGTGCGGTTGTGCCGCGCTATGCCGCCGCCGGTTGGACAGCTATCCTGGGTTGGTGGCTTGAGACCCGTTCAGGCCGGCCAATGAAATAAGACCTGGCGCGCATTCCAGCGAAGCCAACACGCGAGGGAGAGAAGCAATGCGACGACGCGAATTGCTAAAATACGCCGCCGCCACCGCCGTGGCGGGATCGCTCGGTCCGAGAATCGCGCGTGCGGCGGACCCGGTTGTTGTCAAAGTGGGCGTGGTCGGGCCCAAAACCGGCCCGCTGGCCCCCGGCGCGGCCGTCACCCATTTCCCGAACTTCAAGCTCTGGGCCTACGAGGTCAACCAGCGCGGCGGCCTCAAGCTTAAGGACGGCCTGCATAAGGTCGAGCTGATCGAATACGACGACCGCACGCAGCCGCCCGAGGCGATCAAAGCGGTGGAGCGGCTCGCGACCGTCGACAAAGTCGATTTCATCATGCCGGTCTACGCCACTGGGTTCAATCTCGCGGTCGCGCCGATCTATGCCAAGTACAACTATCCGCTGATCACGCAGGCCTGCGTCACCGACCAGATCGAGCCGCTTACCAAGCGCTACCCCAACATGTTCATCGTTCAGGGCTCGACCACGGCGTTCGCCACCTCGGCCATCAACGTCCTCAAGAAACTGAAGGACGCCGGACAGATCGGCAACAAGGTCGCGGTAGTCAACGTGGCCGACGATTTCGGAATCGAGCTCGCCAACGCGGGACGCCCGATCTTCAAGAAGGCCGGCTTCGACGTCGTCTATGATAAATCCTATCCGCTGGGCACTCAGGATCTCGCACCGGTCATGAAGGCCGCCAAAGCCGCGAACCCGGATGCCTTCGTGGCTTGGTCCTACCCGCCCGATACGTTCGGCCTCGCGGAGCAGGCCAAGATCGAGGGCCTCAACGTGAAGGCCTACTACAGCGCGGTCGCGACCGCGTTCCCGGGCTTCTATCAGAAGTTCGGAGCGGCGGCCGAAAACGTGCTGGGAGCCGGCGGCATCAAGGATTCGCCGGAGATCCGCGCCTACTACAAGGCGCACAAAGAGGTGACCGGCGTCGACGCCGACTACTGGGGCAGCCCGTTCTACTACTCGCTGCTGCAGATGGTCACCCAGTCGATCGAAGGCGTGGGGAGTCTGCAAGATCGGTCGGCGATCACCGCCTACCTCAAGAGCCACACGTTCAAGACCATCGTGGGCGAGCTCGACATCCGTAACCAGCGGCTCGATAAATTCTACACCGTCGGCCAATGGCAGAACGGCTTCTTCAACGCGGTGGACGGGGTCGGCTTCACCGACTTCAAGCCGGTCAATTTGAAGACGAGCTGGGGGTGAGCGCTTCCCGCGACCCTAACCGTGGACTGAACAGGTTTAAATATCGTCATGGCCGGGCTTGTCCCGGCCATCCACGTCTTCAATGTGTTGTGAGACCCTAAGCCGTGGATGCCCGCGACAAGCGCGGGCATGACGGAGCACTACCGGCCATGGAAATCATCATCATCGGCCTGCTTCTTGGGGGGACCTATGCGCTGATGGCGATGGGGCTTCAGCTGCAGTATGGCGTTGCCCGCATCATGAACCTCGCCAACGGCGAGATGTTGATCGCCGGGGCGTTCGGTACCTTCTGGTTCTTTACCGCCTCGCAAGCGAGTCCGTTCTACGCGATCATCGGCATTGTGCCATTTGCGTTCGTGGTGAACTGGGCGATCTACCGCATCCTGATCGTGCCGCTGGTGCGGCGCGCCCGTAGTCAGGGTCAGCTCGAGGTCGATTGCATCCTCGGCACGTTTGGGCTGAGCTTCATCCTGGTCGGAATTCTGCTCGCCATCTTTGGTGGCCAATATCTCAGCTACTCCTATCTGGCACGCCCGATCTTCATTTTGGGCGAGCCGTATGGCCTCAACCGCGTCGCCGCGTTTCTCGGCTCGGCGGCGCTCTGCGCCGGGCTTTATGGCTGGCTGCATCACACCCGGGCTGGACTTTCGCTGCGCGCAGTTTCGGTCAACCCGGCGGCCGCGAGCCTCGTCTCAATCAATGTCGTGCGCACATCCGCCCTCGCCTTCGCGCTCGGCGGAGCTGTCACCGCAGCGGGCGGCGCGCTGCTGAGCATGTTCCTGACGTTCGACGCCTCGCTCGGCGTCGTCTTCACCTTGAAGGCCCTGATCATCGTCATTCTCGGCGGGGTGAGCGACATCCGCGGCACCATTATTGCGGCGTTCATCCTTGGCCTCGCCGAAACGACCGTCGCCACCTTGGTGGATCCCGGGCTCACGCTCGCCGCAGCTTATGTGCTGTTCATGATCATTCTGCTGGTTCGGCCGGAGGGACTGTTCGGGAGGCGCTCATCGTGAGGCAGCCGCTCGCGCAATCCCTCGGCGCCGCCGTCCAACTCAGCGGCCGCGAGATGCGCAGCCTCGCGATCACCGCATTGATCTTTGTTGCGGTTGCGTTGGTGCCGCTGATCAGTTCCGGCTACCTGCTGTCGATTGCCACATCGATCTTGTTCTATACCGCGCTGGCGACGTCCTGGACGTTGTTCTCCGGCCCGACCAACTACATTTCGCTGGCGACCGCCGCGTTTTTCGGCATCGGGATGTACGTGGTGGCCTGGGGAATCGAGCTCATGCCGTACCCGCTGCTAATCTTGCTTGCAGCGCTCGCCGGTGCTGCCCTGGCCGTGGTGGTCGGGCTCGCCACGCTGCGGGTCTCCGGCGTCTATTTCGTCATATTTTCATTGGGGCTTGCCGAACTGGTGCGCCAGATCATGACCTGGCTGCAGCATGTGCTGGGCACGCTGAGCGGCCTCTACGTACTGATCGACCGGACCGAGGACGAATACTACTGGCAGCTGCTCGCGCTGACCGCAGTGATCTTTTTGATCGGCTGGTGGATCGGCCGCTCGCGACTAGGCTTCGCGCTGCGCATCATCGGCAATGACGAGGTCGTCGCGGTTCATTCCGGCATCAACACGGCGCGTGCCAAGGTCATCCTGTTCGTGATCTCAAGCACCTTTGCGGCGGTGACCGGCGCTTTGGCAGCGCCGCGCTGGAGCTACGTCGAACCGACCGTCGCGTTCAGTCCGTTCCTCTCGTTCCAGGTCGTGATCATGGCGCTGCTGGGCGGCGTGCACCGGCTGTGGGGCCCGCTGCTGGGGGTCATTCCGTTCACGCTGCTCTGGGAACTGATCTCGGCGAATTTCCCGGCCCAGACGACATTGTTGCTCGGGGCCACATTCCTGCTGATCGTCTATTTGATTCCCAACGGCGTGGTCGGGCTGCTGGAGGACGCGCTGCGGCAACGACGGCGGCTCCTGCAATCCGCCGGTGGTTTGCTGGCGCGCGGTGGCGGCGCGTCAGGACCGGTGAAGAGCCTGTTGGCGCGCTGGAGGAGCCGCAATGCCTAGCGCGGATAAGACCGCCCTGCAGGTGGGCGACGTCACCAAGCGCTTCGGCGGCCTGATCGCTGTCCAAAACCTGTCGTTTGCGCTGGCCGAGAATGAGGTGCTGGGCCTGATCGGGCCCAACGGCTCCGGCAAGACCACCATGATGAACCTGATCTCTGGCGCGCTGCGGCCGACTTCGGGGGAGATCAGGCTCTACGGCGACGACATCGCCGGGGTTGGTGCAAGCCGCATCGCCAACAAGGGAATTGCCCGAACGTTTCAACTTGTTCGCATGCTGCCCGGTCTCACGGTGCTCGAGAACGTATCGGCCGGCGGCGTATTCGGCCACACGCGCCGATGGGGCAAGGAGCTCGACGACTATGCCCAGGCTCTGCTGCAACGGGTCGGACTTCCGAACGCAGGCGACGTCGCCGTTACGGCGCTGACCTATATCGACCAGAAGCGCGTAGAGTTGGCGCGCGCGCTCGCATCCGATCCGAAGGTGTTGCTGCTCGACGAGTGGCTGGCCGGCCTCAATCCGACCGAACTGAAGACCGGCATCGCGCTGATCGAGCAGTTGCGGGTCGAGGGCCGCACCATCATCATTGTCGAGCATGTCATGCATGCGATCCGCAGCCTTTGCGATCGCTGCATCGTGATGAGCAGCGGGGTCAAGATCGCGGAGGGCACGCCGAGGGAGGTGCTGGCCGACGGCGAGGTGATCCGCGCCTATCTGGGTGACGCCGATGCTTGAAAGCCGCAACGTGTCGGTGTTCTACGGCCGCCACCGGGCGCTCGAGAACGTATCGGTGTCGGTCGCGCAAGGCGAGATCGTGGTCATGCTCGGCGCCAATGGTGCCGGCAAGAGCACGTTCCTGCGCGCGATCGCTGGCCAGATCCGCAAGACCGACGGTGGCAGCGTGCTGATGGACGGGGCCGACATCACCCGGATGCCGCCGCATGACATCGTCGAAGCCGGGATTGCGCTGGTGCCGGAGGATCGCGGCATTTTTGCCGATCTCACCGTTCAGGAAAACCTCACGCTCGGCGCACATCCCAAGCGCGCGCGGTCCTGCGAGACGGAAAGCCGAGAGCGCGTTCTGACGTTGTTTCCCAAGCTGGCCGAACGGCGCAAGCAATTGGTTCGAACCATGAGCGGCGGCGAGCGCCAGATGGTCGCGATCGGGCGTGCCATGATGTCGGCGCCCAGCATTCTGATGCTGGACGAGCCGTCGCTTGGGCTCGCCCCGCTGCTCTGCACCGAGTTGTTCCGCACGCTGGCCCGCATCAAGGAATCCGGCGTCGGCATCTTTCTGGTCGAGCAAAACGCCAAGCAGAGCCTCGCGATTGCGGACCGCGGCTACCTGCTGGACAATGGCCATATCGTCGGGGCCAACTCGGCGCAGGCCTTGGCCAAGGACGAGAAGGTGCGAGCTGCGTATCTGGGCGATGGGTGATAGCAGCCCGTTGCTGCCGCGGTGACGAATGCCTACTCTGATTGTCGCAACCTGTGCCAACAGAAATACAGCAGGATCGGGAGGGAGGCCATGGCAAGCATGCGTGTGCCCCAGTCGGCACTCACACGGCGTACCGCGATCAGGGCGCTCACGGCCGGTCTCGCCGCTCCGGTGCTGTTGCGGGCCGGAAGCGCGCTTGCAGCCTATCCGGACCGGCCCGTCCGGATCGTTGTTGCAAATTCGCCTGGTGGACCCTCCGACATCATCGCCCGCATCATGGCGGCTGCGCTGCAGGAAAAGGTGGCGGGCTCGTTCGTCGTCGAGAACAAGGGCGGCGCCGGCGGCAACATCGGCATGGGCTACGTGGCGCGCGCCGACGCTGACGGCTACACACTGCTGCTCGCCACCAGCGTCTTCGCGGTCAATCCCGGGCTCTACACGTCCCTGCCCTACGACCCTTTCAAGGATTTTATCGCGATTTGCGAGCTCGCAGCCTCGCCCAACCTTTTCGCGGTGAAGCCGGACCTCGGCGTCAACACGATGAAGGAATTCGTTGCGCTCGCCAAAGCCAATCCGGAAAAATTCAACGTGTCGGTGCCCCCGGTCGGCACCACGCCGCAACTCGAAGCCGAGGTGCTGAAGATCCGCGAGGGCCTCACCAAGATGGCCTCGATCGTGTTCGGCGGCGGCGGCGAAGCTCTGCAGGCGCTGCTCAGCGGAACCGTGCAGCTCTCCTCCGGCACGATCGCGCCAGCGTTGCCGTTCATCAAGGCCGGCACCATCAAAGGGCTCGCGGTATGCAGCGAGAAGCGCTGGCCGGATCTGCCGGAAGTTCCAACCATGCTGGAGCAGGGCTACCAAGACTTCGTGTTCGAAACCTATACGGCGCTGCTGGCGCCGGCCGGAACACCGCCCGAGATCGTGCGCAAGCTCGAAACAGAGGTGCTCCAGATTCTCGCCCGCCCCGACATGCGCGCACTGCTCGCTAAGTCGGGCTTCGAGGTGCGCGCGAAGGACGGCAAAGAGCACGCCGCGCGCATCGCCCGCGAGGTGCCAATGTACGCCGACATCATCAAGCAGGCCGGCATTAAGAAGTTGTAGACCGGTGCCCATCAAAGCAATCGAGCCGTTCGCCGTCGGCCTGCCCATGGTCAAGCCGCTGATCATGGCGGGCGAAGAGGTGCGCCGCGCGGACAATGTGCTGGTGCGTGTCGAATCCGACGATGGGCTTGTCGGATGGGGCGAAGCCGCCGCGGCGCCGACCATGACCGGCGAAACGGTCGCGGGCATGGTCGCGGCCATTCACTATCTGGCGCCGGTGTTGGTGGGCCGCGACGTTGCTGACATTGCTGGCGCCGTGCAGGCCATGGATGGGCGCATGTATGCCAACCACGGCGCCAAGGCGGCGATCGAGATTGCGCTGCATGATCTCCTCGGACGCGTAACCGGCCGGCCGGTGCATGCGCTCATCGGCAACAAGCGCCGGAGCCGGTTGGCGCTGATGAGTCCCATCGGCGGCGGCGACAATGACGGTGATGTGCGCGAGGCCGCAATGAAAAGGGGGGCGGGCTTTACCGCTTTCAAGATCAAGGTCGGGATCGATACGCCGGCAAATGACGCGGCGCGCGTACGCGCAATCTGCGGCGTGCTCGGCAACGCCTGTCTGATTTCGGCTGACGCCAATCAGGGATTTACCACCGATGAAGCGATCGCGTTCGTTTGTGCGGTGGAAGGCGCCGGCCTCGATTTTCTCGAGCAGCCCGTCGCCGCGGATGATCTCGACGGCATGGCCGCGGTCGCAGCCGCGACCAGCATCGCGATCGGCGCCGATGAAGGAATCCACAGCGCGGCCGATATTGCACGCCACCACCAGCGCACCGCCGCGTGCGGCGCGAGCCTGAAGGCGATCAAGCTCGGGGGCATTCGCGCGGTCGTGGAGGCGGGCAGGCTCGCCGACGACCTCGGCATGCGCGTGAACGTGTCCTGCAAGACCGGCGAGTCGAGTATCGGGTGTGCCGCGGCGCTGCATATCGCGTCGGTCGTTCCGAACGTCGCATGGGCCCTCACGCTGACCCACACAGGCCTTGCCGAGGATGTTGTCACCGACCCCATCCGAGTTGAGCGCGGTCACGCGGACGTACTCGATCGTCCAGGCCTCGGTGTCGATGTCGATGAAGATCGCGTACGCCGCCATCAGATCGAGATGAACTTGTAGCGTGGGCTGAGTAGAACAAAGACCACGGACAGAACGCGCGGACGTTGGCGGGTAGGCCTCGCGATGTCCTTTTTAGGAGAATAACGGAAGAATTTGCTCGCTTAACGCTTTCTCAGTTTGACCCGACTTTGCTGGCCCGCGCCGACGAATGCGGTCTGACAGTTCGATTCCGTGCGGAACCGGCCGAATTTCATTGCTTATCACCGGGGGGCGGCTCATGGTCGATATGGGCGATCCGCACGCGGAGAGAAACATGAAGGGTCTGATGTTGTATGTCGTGTTCCTGGTCGTCGGTGCCGCTCTGGCTGCCCTAATCAGCTTCTATGTCCAGAGCCAGACTTCAGCCGGAACGAGCCTCATCGTGTTCTTGACGTTGTTTTTCTCCAATTTCGCCGTCTCATGGATAGCCACGATTTTCATTATGGATGGGTCGCTCAACAATGCCTGGGGAGAGCAGGACCAGTTGGAAGCCGAGAGACGAGGTAGAGCGTTTATGAACAGTCGCCCGTGACCGTGGCAATACAGTGATGGCATTCGCAGCATTGCTCGTTGGCCTGGGCCTCGTGATCAACGTGGCTGATACGGTTCCATACTATGACCTCAAGCCCACCTGCCGCGCAGCGGTCAACCTGGCCGCGGGCACTGAGGGAAGAACGATAGAGAGTTGCATGGCCGGCGAGGATGAGGCGCGCAAGGGCCTGGCAAAAGACTGGTCAAAGATTCCGATCGCGGAGCGGAATCAGTGCATTGCGACCATGGCTAAGGGTGGATTCCCAAGTTACGTTGAGCTTGTGGTCTGTGTTGAAATGATGAGAGATTCGCGCGTGCACCGAGAGGAAGAGCGGGCAACCAACGCGAAATCGAAGAGCAAAAAGCTTTGACCGGCAGACGGCGGTGCTCACAAGTTCAACCCGCCAGTCTGATCCACGCGCGGCGTGCCCTTCCATTCTTCAGGCCTTGAAATCCTTAGGATCGAGCGGCAACCGCACCGGTTGCTTGCGCTTGGCCGAAAGATCGAGCGCCTTGGTGAGCATCAGGTTGCGGTGCGCCTCGGCAACGGTTGCGGCCGGCGTCGGTAGCCCGAGCGAAACCCGCGACAGCCAGGAAACCGTCTCCTCCGCCATCGGGCCGCGCAGTTCGCCAAGCGCCATATCGCCCGGCGGATAGCTCCCCATGAAATCCACCATCCGGCTCGCGTCCGGATTGTAGCCCTCCTGCTGCGGCTTCGAGACCGCGAGGACGATATCGCGATGGGTATCGTCGATGGTCAGGACGCCGGTCGTTCCGACAATCCCGACGTCGAGGCTGTAGACGGCGCCCGGCCAGGTCACCGGCAGTGCCCAGGAGATATTGAGGTGATAGATCGTTCCGTCGCCAAACGTGATCAGGCCGGCGGTGGCGTCGATCCCGCCATAGAGCGGACCAAGCACCTTGTCGACCGAGCGCGCGTAACACTCGACCGGCGTCTTTCCCTCAAGACACCACATGCAGATATCGAGCGCATGGGTGCCGGAAATCACCAGCGGCGAGATAGTCGATGAATTATCGGTGCGCTTGTAGTTGTCGATCGCGACCAGCCGGTTCATGAACGCGCGCGAGGTGACGAGCGTAATATCACCCAAAGCCCCGGTGCGGCATTTCTCCTTGGCGGCAAGCCAGCGCCGGCGAAAGCGTTGCGTGTAACCGACGACCGCATCGAGCCCGGCAGCCTCGATGGCTTTGAGCACGCGCGCTGACTGGGCAAGATCGGTCGCGAGCGGCTTTTCGATCAGCATCGGCACGCCGGCCTCGACGCCGGCCATGATCGGATCGACGTGCAGGTGCTCGTCGGTGCAGATGATCGCCGCGGTCACTTCCGGGCGCTTGAGCAACTCGCGATGATCGCCGGTGACGAAATCAGCCTCGATCCGCGGCGCTACTTCGCCGGCCCGGTTCGGATTTTTCTCCGCGAGCCCGATCCATTCGACCGACGGATGGCGCGCTGCGACCTCGCCGCGAAAGAGCCCGACCCGGCCGCCGCCGACGATTGCGAGCCCGATGCCCTTCGCGGATGATTTCACCGGCCGCCTCCTCCCATGAAATCACTTAGCCTCTTTCTCTGATGGCCATCGGTGTCAAAATTGGCGGGCGCAAGCCAACTCTCGAAAGCGCGCTTGCGCGAGGGCCATTCGCCGTCGAGCATGGAGTAGTACGCCGTATCGCGGTTGCGGCCCTTCGCCACCATGTGCTGCCGGAGGATGCCCTCGAAGGTAAATCCCAGGCGTTCGGCCGCGCGGCGCGACGGCGCGTTCAACGCGTTACACTTCCATTCGTATCGCCGATAGCCGAGAACCTCGAACACGTAGCGTGCAAGAAGAAACTGCGCCTCGGTGGCAAGCGGCGTGCGTTGCAGATTCGGCGCGTAGACGATGTGGCCCATTTCGATCACCCGCATGGCCGGGCGAATTTCCATCAAGGTTGCAACTCCGATCGCGGCGCCGTTGCGATCGAGAACCGCGTACGAAAACGGATCCTCGAGCTGCGTGCGGGTTGCGACCCAATCGGAAAACGATGACCAGCTATCAAAAGGTCCATAGGCCGACATGTAGGTCCAGATTTGGTCGTGACCTTGCGTCGCGTCCCACAGGCCGACGGCATGCCGAGCGGCAAGCTTTTCGACTGCACCGAAGCGGCCCTCGAGCCGGACATCCTGCGGCCTGCGCGCGGGGCGGGCATCGACCATTGGCCCGACGGGCTGGTGCGTGACGCCATCGGATAGCGTTTGCGTCATCCCCGCACCCCGGAATGTTGCCGCGCATTCGCGGCGTGATCAAACATCACGGTTCCAAACGTCGTCAGCGCTTCCGTGTGCAGCGGCTGCACGGCGTCCACGAAGGCGAGGTGCTGGACCGCGTCAAGCGCAATAATTTCACCGCCGGCCGCCTCAATCTCCCGACGCGCGCCCTCGTGTTCCTCGACGGCGGCGCCGCGTTGAAACGCGACCGCATCCGTCACCGCGATCTGCATTTCGGTCTGCAGCTCTTCCGGCCAGGATTCGAACTGATCGCGGTTAATGAATATCGGCCGCGAAATATAGAAATGCCCGGTCAAGGTGTGGAAGCGATGGAACTTGTGCACCCCATAGACGACGGTGTTGGTGAGCGGATTTTCCTGGGCATCGATCGTACCGTCCCCGATCATCTGCACGGCCTCGGTCAGATCCATCCGCAACGGTACGGCGCCGAGAAGCTCGAAGGTGCGCTTATGAACGTCGCTCGGTAGCACCCGGATGCGCATGTCGGCGAGATCGGAGGGCAGCCGAACGGGCCGCAGGCGATTCGAGATGTGCCGGAAGCCGTTCTCAAACCACCCGAGGATGCGATAGTTCATCTGCTCTTCGATTTTTTGCGCCAGAAAGGCGCTAAGCGGACCGTCCATGGCCGCGCGCGCGTGCTCGTTCGACTCGAACAGGAACGGCAGATCGACAAACCCAAGCTCCGGGACGTGATCGGTTAGATAGCTCGAGGACTGGTAGCCGAGGGTAATGATACCACTTTCTACCAGGCCCAGGATGTCGTCGGCTCGATAGCCGAGATCCATGATGTTCCAGATATATTTGACATCGATCTGATCGGCAAAGCGCTGCTGCAAGCGCTCGCCGATGCGCTTGAGCGCGCGACTGAACCCGGTGTGAGGCGGCCCGTAGCCGCCCATCCGAATTTCGATCGGCCTTACTGTCATCTGTCCAGCCTCGAGGCCCGCGCTGTGATCGGGTTCACAAGCATCCAGCTTAGAGCAGCATATGCTTACGCCCAAGCAAGCTTCCAGCAACGTACGTTCTGGACTATCGTGCTCCAATTGATGAGCGGGGGGTCGCCGATGGCATCCCGGCTGCCCATCTTCGCCAGGGTAGCGGTTATTGTCGTGGGCGCCTGGACGGCGTTCGCGACCGGTCCTGTGCGCGCGCAAGATGCCGCCCTGCGGATCATCGGGGTCATCTTCACGGTGTTCCTGCTGGCGGCGATCAACACGCTAGTGCACTAACGCTGAGCTCAAACACCGGGACGGCGCGCGCTGCCCGTACCGGCAAATAGGCCCCTGACCCGAGGTCAAGGGCCGAAGCGCTTGCTTGTCAGCGTCGCCGCCGCGGAGATCGCGGCTTCGCGATGCGACTTGCCGCTGCGGCCGGAAAAGCGCACGATTCGACGTCGTTTCGCAACGCACCCGCCAATCGCAGCATGTTCGACATTGCGCACGAAGGTGATGTGGCCATTCTTCGGATGGCGCATGGCAAAGCCAATGCCATGAACATCGAGCTCTGCTCGGCGCTCTCCCAGTATCTGGCGGAGTTCCGCACCTCACAGGCACGCGCTCTCGTCATCACCGGAACCGGGGGGATTTTCTCGGCCGGGGTCGACCTGCTGCGTTTGTCCGAGGGCGGAGCGTCGTATGTTCGCAAATTCCTGCCGGCCTTGAACGCGATGTTCGCGGCCACGTTCTCATTCCCTAAGCCGATCGTCGCCGCGATCAACGGCCACGCCATCGCCGGCGGCTGTGTGCTGGCCTGCGCGGCCGACAAACGGCTGATGGCGCGTGATCAAGGCCGCATCGGCGTGACCGAGCTTCTGGTCGGCGTTCCGTTTCCACGGATCGCCATGGAAATCATGCACCACGCGGTTGTGCCGCATCGTCTCGAGGACACAATCTTCAGCGGCGCGACATTCGCGCCGGACGACGCGGTTGTGCGCGGTCTGGTTGATGAGGTTGTGGACCCTGAAGCGCTGATCAAGCGCGCGGTCGTGGCAGCGCAAACGCTCGCCGCGCTCTCGCCGCCGGCGTTTGCGTTGACCAAGCGTCAGACTCGGGCGTCGGCAATCGAGCGCGTGGCGCGGGCCGATCACATCGACGAAGAGATCGTCAAGCTCTGGTGCGCAGATGAAACGCTGGCGCGCGTGCGCGATTACGTGTCCCGCACATTCAAGAAGAGCTGACCATCGCGGCGCGACGGGCAGACCCCGGCCCCATCCCATTTTGGCCGCTAGGCGCGGCCCACGACCCGGTCGATCAGCTGATTTGGAGTGGCCGGCGCGCGGTCACCGGTCCACACCACATACTGATCCGGACGGACGAGCGTGAGCTGCGCCTCATATGCGGTACGGCCTTGTGCATATGAATCGCGAACGACCTTGAACGGAACGTTGCGCGCGCGCGCGGCTTCCTCGAAGGCACGTGCGGCTTCGTCCTGCTCGCCAAACGCCAGCAAGGTAAACCCGGAGCCGAGCTCCTCGAACACGTTGCGGCCGGACGACAGCGGCTGCGGCGTCAGGTGGTGTCCGGCCCGCGCTTTATACGTGTGCTGACCGTGGGCACTGCAGACACCGCTCGGCGGACCCATCACCACCGCAGATCCTTCGTAATTGGGTTCATAGATCATCACTCGGCTCCCGCCGTAGGCTTCCAGCTTGTCCCAGGCACGCACGAACTCGTCGCGGTTACGGTCCGGGTTGTAGTGTGCCAGAAACTCCGCTTCCTCTTCGATCCGCGCAGCGATGAAGTCTTCGCCGGTCTCCTTGAAAATCGGCCGGCGCTCGTCGCTGTAGGATTGCAGCAAGGCCTCGCTGCCCCAGCCCTGCAATGCGGCAGCGAGCTTCCAGCCGAGATTGGTCACGTCCTCCAAGCCATTGTTGAGACCAAAGCCGCCGTACGGTGGATGGCTGTGTGCGGCATCGCCCGCGATGAACACGCGTCCGACCTGATATTTCTCGGCGACCGCGACCCGCAGATCCCAGAAGCCGACGTGGTCGAACTCGCAGGCAAACTCGAATCCGGCAACGCTTTGAATCAGTCGATGGAAATCGAAGTTCTCCATCGTGGTACCGGGCGGGACTGGAGCGTGGAAGAACCACCCCTCCCCCACATCGATGCGTCCGAAGAATTGCCAATAACCTTTCAGATCGGGATGCAGCACCCGGTAGGTTGAGCGCTCGGGAAAGCGCTTGAGCCCCGCGTGCAGTTCGCGCGACCGAAAAACGCCGAGCACCATCAGTTGATCGAAGTTCGTGCCTCCGCGCTCGATACCGACCTGGTCGCGCACCATCGAATGACCACCGTCGCAGCCCACCACATAGTCGGCGGTGAGGATTTGGTGTCCGGCACCGCTCTCGTCGACGACGGTGACGCGGGCCTCATCGTCGTCCTGCGCGATGGTCTTTGCCGTCCATCCGAAGTAAGTCGCAACATTCGGAAGGTCAGCCATCTTACGGCGCAGCACATCTTCCATACAGTATTGGGGCAGCCGTTCGTTGTCCTGAAAGTAATAGGAACGGACGATCTCCCGCCCAGGCGGAGCGTGCCAATATTCGCTCATGAGGTTCTTGTAGGCCGTCACCCCGCCAATCGGGTATCCAGGGGGCATGACGCGCGCGGCGCGCAATTCATCAACGATGCCCCAGAAATAAAAATGCTCCAGCGTGCGCTGAGTCAGGTTTTGGCCCTTAGGTATCTGTTGCAGCCTGCGACGGCGTTCAATGAGCGCGCACGACACACCACGCAGCCCGAGATCGACGGCAAGTGCGACCCCAACGGGTCCGCCGCCCACGATGATCACTTGATAGTGTTTGTCCATGCAAGCTCCCTGGCACGTGCCTACATAAACGACACGCGCCAGACAAGCCTGCGGGTCGCAGGGCGCCGCCGCTCAAATGCGGTATGGATGCGATCTGGGCGGGTCTTTGCGCGTTGGTCCGCTGCGTCTACTTGAGGAGAAAGCCGTGCGTTCAAAATTTTGCCTGGTTCTAGGTTCCGCGCTCATTCTGTTCGCCGCGAGCGGCGGTCTTGCGCTTGCGCAGATCAGCCCGCCCTGGGGGACCAGCACCGCAGGTGGTTCGGGCGGCACGCCGACCGGACCGACCAATCCCGGCGCGCTCGGTTTTGGAACCAGCAGCGCGGGTGGATCAGGCGGTATCGCGACCGGACCGCTTAACCCGAATGCCTATGGCTTTGGGACGAGCAGCGCCGGCGGCTCGGGCGGCATTGCCACCGGTCCGACCGTTCCGGGTCTGATCTCGCCGGGCTTGCGCATCATGAGCGATTCCCCGGGACTGGGTGCGGCTTACGCCGCGCCCGGCGCCAAACGGAGTGCCGCGCGCCGGCACCGATACATCGCGCGCCGCTACCGTTAAGGCTGTTCCGGCTCTTCGAAGTCCCACTGCAGATTGCCGCTGTGCGTGACAGCGCCAAGATGCGCCGAACCGACCTGGCTCGCGTATTTCTCCAGCGCGCCAGCCAGTGGCGTTGCTCGTCGGCGCGGTTTCCAAGCCGCGCGCCGGCGCGCGAATTCATCCTGATCAATCAGTAGATCGATGCGGCGCGCGTTGGCATCGACGCGGACACGATCGCCATCCCTGACGAGCGCGATTGGTCCACCGGCCTGCGCTTCGGGCGAAAGGTAGCCGACGCACATGCCGCGCGTCGCTCCGGAGAAGCGGCCGTCGGTAATCAGCGCGACCTTTTCACCCATGCCCTGGCCGTAGATGACCGCGGTGGGTCCAAGCATCTCACGCATACCCGGTCCGCCTCTGGGCCCTTCGTTGCGAATGACGATGACATCGCCCGGCTGGTAGGCGCGCGCACGAATGACGGCCATGCAGTCTTCCTCGCTTTCGAACACGCGCGCCGGGCCTTCATGTACGAGTGACGCGAGACCAGCAATTTTGATAAGTGCGCCATCCGGCGCGAGATTCCCCTTGAGCACGACGACACCACCGCTCCGAGCAATTGCGCGATCAACCGGCCGGATAACCTGTCCATCCGGATCGGACGCGCCGGCAGCGATCTCGGCGAGCGTTTGGCCGGTCACGGTCAGCGTCTCGCCGTGCAGGTGACCGTGCTCCACGAGCGTCTTCACGATGGTGGGAACGCCGCCGATCCGATCGACATCCTGGGCGTAGTACTGGCCGCCCGGCTGCAGGTTGCCGATCAGCGGGGTGCGCTCGAACACGGTGGCGACATCATCGAGCGTGAAACGGATTCCCGCCTCGTGGGCGAGCGCCGGAATGTGCAGTGCCGCGTTGGTGGAACCACCAGTCGCCGCGACGATCGCACAGGCATTTTCCAAGCTCTTGCGGGTGATGAGGTCACGCGGCAAGGGACCGCCGTTCCGCAGGATCTCCATCACCAATGTGCCGGCCTGGCGCGCGACAACTTCGCGCTTCTCATCGACGGCCGGCCGCGTCGCCGAACCGGCGGGCGCGAGACCCAGCACCTCGGACACCATGCCCATGGTATTGGCGGTGAACTGGCCCGGGCATGCGCCGATGGTCGGCATGCAGGCGCGCTCGAGCGAATCGAGATCCTCGCGCGACATTTGTCCAGCCATGACGGCGCCCGCGGCCTCGTAGGCGGTTAGCACGGAAACCGGCTTGCCGCGCCAGGTGCCGACCAGCGCTCCCCCACCAAACACGAACACCGACGGCACGTTGCAGCGGATCATTGCCATCATGATCCCGGGCAGGTTCTTGTCGCAGCCGCCAAAGCCGATCAGGCCGTCATAGGCGTGTCCCCGCACCACGAGTTCGATCGAGTCGGCGATAATCTCACGCGACACCAGCGAGCATTTCATGCCTTGGTGATTCATGCTGATGCCGTCGGAAACCGAGATCGTCGTGAACGCGCGCGGGGTGCCACCGGACGCAAGCACGCCTTCGTGCGCGTGCGCCGCTTGGTCAGCGAGGTTGCCGGTACAGGGAGTGGTCTCGCCGTGTGTCGTCACGACGCCGATGAACGGGCGCGCGATCGCCGCGTCATCGAGCCCCATGCCGCGCATGAACACGCGGTGGGGGACGCGATCGATGCCGTTGGTGGTGATGCGGGAGCGAAGTTTTGGGCGGTCGGTCATCTGAACACCTTGACCCCGTTACTCCGCGCGGTTCTGCGCATTCCAAAAGCGCTCGAGATTGTCGATCAGGGCCGGGCTGAAATGGCAATAGGCCTGCTCGCGGGCGTAGACCGCGCAGTAGCCTCGGAACACATCCAGCGGTTCCTGCGCGACGCGAAACGCGCGCCGATTGCCGATCGCGCCGACCGCGCCCGAGTTGGTGAGCCCGGTAGTGACGCGTTCGATGGCCGCGTCCATGCCGTCGGCGGGTACGACCTCGTCGCAGATGAGGCGGCCTTCCGGGCTGTCGCAAACGAGCCTGCGTTCATACTGAATCGCCTGCCGGGCAATGCGATCACCGGTGAAGCGCGGCAGCCGCAGATTGGCCGCGCCCGGAATGATGCCTTCCTTGCGCGCCGGGAGCGTCAGGAACGCGTCGTTCGCAGCGAGCACGTAGTCCATCGTCAGCAGGATCTGACAGTGGCCTCCGATCGCAAACGTTTCGACCGCCGCGACCCAAGGCTTTTCGATGCCGGCGCCATGAACGTCGTCGGGCAACACATCGGGCCGGGCGACGCCGCGCAGGAACTTGTGCACGAAGCCGAGCTCGCGCTGCAGAAACCAGACGAACGGAACCTTGCCGCGATAGAGGTGGGTCAGATTGATGCCGCTGCCGAAGATGCGGCGGCCGCGATATTTGGGATGGTCGACGACACCGCCGCGCAGAACCGCGATATCGCTCGCGGTATCGAGGGTCGCGACGTCGACGCCGATCTCCATGGCATCGATCGTGGTCTGATCCTCAGCGTTGAGGAAACGCGGGTTCGACATGATCAAGTGGACGGCGCGGCCATGACGCTCCAGGCGAACGGCGCCAAGGTCAAGCACTCCCTTGGCCGCGAAGGTCGCGAGTGCATCCGGCGTGCGCGGGTGCGGCAGCAACATCGCATGGCAAAGGTGAAGCCCGGCGCGGTCCTGACCGAGGATGTGCGAGATCAGGATCCCTTGGTCGGTCTCGAGACCATCCTTATCCCGCTGAGCGATATCGGTCTCCACGTCGATCTGTGCGCGCGTCGGCGTGAGGCACGGAAATGCGTCGGCGGCTGCGAACAGAACATCCTCGACGCGCACAAAACGGGTCATTCTGTGGGTGACCGCGCTGTAGACCGCGGCGGCGTGCGCGCGCAGAAAAAGCTCGCGTGCTTCACGCGTACGCCGGTGGATAGCCTGCGCCGCCTGCGTTTGCGCCGGATCGCGGGCGGGCTTCGGCGGCAGCGTCTCGATGAGCTGGCCGGCCTCGTGCCAAAACGCGCTGAAGCGCTCGCGGTCCCCGCTAAGATCGGAGGTGCGCCGTGGTTCCCCGGCTAGCCATTCATCGATGGCTTTCCCCGGCAGTGCCCCGGTTTGCAAATCGGCGTTCGCCGCGGCGCGCGACGTTCGTGGCATGGTTACCTCTCGATTTGTTCTTGGCCTTAAATCTTCGGACGCAGGTCGAGCACGCGCTTGGCCTTACCCTGCGAACGCTCGATCGTCCCGGGCTCAACGACCCGAACGCTCGTGGTCACGCCGACGTATGCTTTGATGAGATGTTCGGCCTTGCGCTCAAGCTCGGCCAGCTCCTCAGCTTGCAGCTTGCCGCCCGGGATCGGCCGTGTTTCGACCACGACATCGAGCTCGTCGAGCCGGTCGGGTCGCCGTAGCTCTAGCATGTAGTGCGGCGCCAGTCGCTTCTCCTGCGCCAACACCGCTTCGATCTGTGATGGAAACACGTTCACGCCGCGGATGATCAGCATGTCGTCGCTGCGGCCCCGTACGCGTTCCATGCGCCGCATCGTACGGGCCGTCCCGGGTAGCAATCGGGTCAGATCTCGGGTGCGATAGCGAACCACAGGCATCGCTTCCTTGGTCAGGGTCGTAAGCACCAGTTCCCCGACTTCGCCTGCCGCAAGCGGCTGCGCCGTCACCGGGTCGATGATTTCGGGATAAAAGTGATCCTCCCACAGCGTGAGGCCGTCTTTGGTCTCGATGCATTCCTGGCCGACGCCCGGCCCCATCACTTCCGACAACCCATAGATGTCGAGCGCGGCGAGCCCCATGCGTCCCTCGATCTCAGCCCGCATCGCTTCCGTCCACGGCTCGGCGCCGAAAATGCCGATGCGCAGGCTCGACGCGCGGGCATCCAGCCCCTGCCGCTCGAACTCATCCGCGATCGCCAGCATGTAGGACGGCGTCACCATGATGATGTCGGGCTTGAAATCGTTGATCAGCTGCACCTGCCGTTCGGTGAAGCCGCCGCTCGCCGGAATGACCGCCGCGCCGAGATACTCGCCGCCGTAGTGAGCACCTAGTCCGCCGGTAAACAGCCCATACCCGTAGGCCACATGAATCTTGTCGGTGGAACGGCCGCCCGCGGCGCGGATCGAACGTGCCATCAAGCCGGACCAGGTCTCGATGTCGCCGCGCGTATATCCAACGACGGTTGGCTTTCCGGTCGTTCCGCTCGATGCGTGGATGCGCACGATCTCGTCCATCGGAACCGCGAACATCCCGAACGGATAGTTCTGTCGGAGATCGTCCTTGCTGGTGAACGGAAACCGCGCGAGGTCATCGAGTTGTTTCAAATCGCTCGGATGAACGCCGGCCGCGTCGAACTTTCGGCGGTAGTGCGGCACTCGCTCATAGCAGGTGTGTAGCGCGCTCTTGAGACGCGCGAGCTGCAGTGCGCGCAGCTGCGTCGATACTGGCCTTCTCGATCGGCTCGATCTGATTGACGTCGCCCATGACTATCCGCCCGAGTGAAACACGGGCCCCCGCTGAGGCGACTTGATGCTAGCACGCGCTTTGGCCGCCCGGTACCGTGCGTCCAAACGGCATCTCTCTTCGCGCGACTTACGGCAACTCGTAGCCGAGCGCGGCTTCGATCTCACAGGTTCGCTTCACGGCGGGGCGCGCCATCATCCGATCGTAGTGCGCGCTGAGGGCGGGGTAGTCCGGCCGTATCGTCTTCAACGTGTGATAGAAGCGCCAGTAAAGCCGGAACAGATGGATGTCCGCGATCGAGTAGCGCCCGATCGCCCAGTCGCGCTGGCCGAGCCGCCGCTCCGCCAAGACGAACACCTCCTTCCAACGCTCGACGCTGATCCGGCGCGCCGGATGGATGGTCGCCGCGATAAACGACATCCAGGAAACGACCTCGGCTTCGGCGGCGAGGTCGTTCTGGGGTAGCAGGCCGGCAGCGGGGAACCGCTTTGCCAGGTACCACAAATTCGCCGCAACCTCGGTCAGCGGGCGCCCGTCGATAACAAGCGTCGGGACCTTGCCTTCCGGATTGAGCGCGAGATACTCTGGCGTGCGGTTTTCATGCTTGGTCAACGAGATCAGACGGCTTTCAAACGGCGCGCCGACCTCGTGCAGGGCGATGTGCGTTGCCATCGAGCTGGCCCCAGGTGTGAAATAGAACGTCAGCACGATGGCCTCCGCGGAATATCGATGTGCGACTAGCTCAGATTAAGCGTCATGCCATCGAAGAAAACCCAGTCGGGTAAAGAGATGTGGCCTTTCCAGGGACTGTCATTGTCAGCCGCAAGTGCGTGGTCCGATGCCGCGAGCCTGGTCGTGGTCGCGTGCTTTCTGGTCGGCGCAGTCGCAACGTTTGTGCTCATTCAAACGATGAATGTAAAGGAGCGCTACTGGCGCAGCGCAACGATTGAAACCCGCGACAGCCCAAAGGTTGCGGAAGAACCGCCCGCAAAGGCCGCAACTGTGGTTGCGGAAACGAACGGGCGGACCCCCGACACGCCGCCGCCGCCGCCAAAAACGAACGGCCCGCGGACCCTAACCGAGGACCAGGTTCAGTCGCTGGTTCAGAAGATGTCGGAGTTCAAGCACCACCACGTCACCGTCGGCGCCGCGCCGGTGTCATCTGAATCAGGTCCATTCGCGGACCAACTCGTGCTCGCGCTGAAAACCGCCGGCGTATCGGCCGCGCGAAATGACACCTCGGCGCAGATCCAGGTGGGATCGCCGCAAGGGGTGCTTGCCCGATACGTGACCGGAAATGATCGAGGCGAGCAATTCGCCAAATTGCTCGTAGAAGCTCTGAGCGCGAGCGGGATTGCCGCCAACGCCACCGGCGGTCTCGTGGAAGAAATAATGGAAAACATCACCAAGCAGGGCCGCCCGATAAACGACCCCGCCAACGAATGGGTGGTCGTCGCAATTGGCGACAAGGCTCCATAAGCAAGATGGCCTCGCTTCAGTCGACCGAAACCCCGCTCGCTTTGATCGGCTCCGCCCATTTGTCGATTTCACTTGCCACAAAGCGTTGGAGATAATCGGGCGTGGCGCGTTGCGGCGAAACCAGATCGGTTCCGAGCGTCTGCATGCGCTCTTGCACCAAGGGCGTGGCCATGGCGTCGAGAGTCGCCGCGTTGAGACGGCGTATGATCGCCGCCGGGGCGCCGCGCGGAAAGAACAAGCCAATCCAGTTGCTGGCCTCGAAATTTGCAAGTCCTTGCTCGTCTGCCGTCGGGACGTCCGGCAAGATTGAAAACCGCTTGCGAGCGAATACCGCGAGGCCCTTGACCGTGCGCGCCTGCACTTGCGGCAGCGCGGTGGTTACCGCGTCGCACAGGTAGTCGATGCGACCAGCGGCCAAATCCTGCATCGCGGGCGCGGAGCCGCGGTATGGGATGTGCTGGATCCGAACGCCGATCGCGGAATTGAGCAGCACGCAGCCGAGGTGCGTTGAAGAGCCGGCGCCCCCTGAGCCAAACGACATATCGGACTCGTGGCTGCGCGCATACGCTGTGAACTCGGCCAGCGTGTTGGCGGCGAGATCAGTGCGAGCGACGAGCATCAGCGACTGCTCGGCGATCAGCGCCACCGGCGCAAAATCCTGGATCGCATTATAGAGCGGGCGCTTATAAAGGGTCTGGCTGTAGGCCTGGGTGCCGACGGTGCCCAGCAACACCTGAGATCCATCCGGCGGTGCTTGAGCGACGCGAAGCGCGCCGGTCATTCCGCCGGCTCCGGTGACGTTTTCCACGACCACCTGCTGACCGAGAATCTCGCCCAGACGAGCCGCAATGACGCGACCGACCACGTCGGTCGGTCCCCCTGCCGCGAACGGCACCACCATGGTCACGGGTTGGGTCGGCCAGTTCTGCGCGCCTGCAGCCCCGGCCCACGCGATGAGGCCGGCGACGACCCCGGCAATCCACGGTCGCTGCATGGCTGCCCCGGTCGCCGTCACTCGGCGGCAATCGTCCGCGCGCCTGCCTCGCGTTGCGGCTTGACCACGACCTTAATGGCGTCCTCGACACGATCTTTTGCGTATCGGATCGCGGTCGGCAGGTCCTCGAGCGGAAACGTGTGGGTGTGGATCTTGGTGGCGTCGAAGCGCTTTTGAGCCATGAAGGCTTCGGCCCGATGAGTCGCGCTCCTGCCCTCCCCGCGAATGCCGAACAGATAGATGTTGTTGCGCACGATGTGGGCGACATCGATCGGAACGGCCTCGTGCGGGAATGCCGCAAGGCAAATCTTGCCGCCGCGGTTGAGCATGCGCGCTGCATCGTTCACCGCGCCCGCCGCACCGGAACATTCGATCACATAGTCGGCGCCGACGCCGCCGGTCAGCCGTCGCACCGCCTCGACCGCGTTTTCCTGCTGCACGTTGATCACGTGATCGGCGCCAAGCTCGCGGCCGATCTTGAGCCGATTGTCGCGGGTGCCGGTCAGAATCACCGGTTGCGCGCCGAGCGACTTCGCGACCGCGACACCGAGAAGACCGATCGGACCCGGTCCCATGACCACCACGCTTTCGCCCGCGACCAGGCCGCCGAGCTCGGTAAGGCCGTACATGGCGGTGCCAGCGGTCACCACCAGGGTTGCTTCCGCGTCCGACATATCGTCCGAGATTGCGATCAACGTGTTGATGTTGTTGACCTGATATTCGCAGAAGCCGCCATCGGTGGTGAACCCGTTGGCGCGATGGCCCTTGTCCTGCTCACCGTAATTGAGCCCGTAGTTGAGGCAGGCCGTATACATGCCCTCACGGCAGCGCTTGCACTGACCGCATCCGGCATGGATCTCCACCGTGACGCGTTGACCGATCGGAAATTCATCGACCCCAGGGCCCAGCGCCACCACCGTTCCCATGTATTCATGGCCGGGCGTGAAGTTCTTGTTGAACGGTAGCCCGCCCGCAATCATCGCCGGCGGACCCTGGTAGATGATTTCGAGATCGGTGGCGCAGATCGCCACCGCGTCGATGCGCACCAGGACCTCGGCCTTGCGTGGAACCGGCACAGGCTTGTCCTTGAGCGCGAGCTCGCCCGGATTGCCGAGCACCCATGCCTTCATGGTGTCGGGGATCGGAAACGATCCGCTAGTCCGCACGCCGGCCGGTCGATACATCTCGCGCTCCTTGCCCAAAATCGCAGTGTTCTATTGATCGGAAGCCGCCCACGGTACTAGCCTCGGGTCTGCGGCTCGGCCAATCGCGTAGGCATTATCCATCAAACGGCGGTCCGTCACCAGGAGGATACATAATGTCCCAGGCAGTCGCAGAACTGAGGGAGCCGGACACCACAGCGCCGCAGCAAGTCATTCAATCCGCTAACGCCGAGATTCCTGCACTCAAGTACGGCTCGCGCCTGCGGCTCGGCATGATCATTCCGTCGGTGAACAGCAACGCGGAGGCTCACATTGCGGCGATGCTACCGGACGGCGTCACGCTGCACACGACCCGGCTGCGGATGGACGAGCGGGATTCCAACTCCATGCTCAACTTCATCGATCACATCGAGGACGCAGCGTCGCTCCTTAAGGACGCCGGCTGCCAGCACATCCTGGTCAATTGCACCGCGGTCACGACCGCCGACCCGACCATCGGGACGCGCATCGCCGATCGCATCAAGGCCGCGACCGGCCTGCCGTCGAGCACGACCGGCGACGGGGTCGTGGCTGCCCTCAAGGCGCTGCGCGCCCGCAAAATCGTGATGCTCACTCCCTATCGACGCGCGGTCAATGAGCGCGAGGCGCGTTATCTAGAACACCACGGTTTTCGGGTCTTGGACTGGGAAGGCCTCGAGCTCAACGGCGCGCAGGAGTTTGACGAGGTTACCCCTGATCGTTGGCGGGAGTTGGCTAACGCCCATCGCAATGATGACACTGACGCCTACTTCGTGAGCTGCGCGCAGATTCGCGTGGTCGAGGTTATCGCGCCACTGGAGCGTGATCTCACGCGTCCGGTGATCACCAGCAATCAGGCTGGCGCCTGGTGGGCGTTGCGCCAGGGCGGCATCGCGGATCGCGTACACGGCTTCGGCACGCTGATGCAGATCTGACCGGTACGTCCGCGAAGCGCCTTTCAGGCATCGGTCACGCGTCTTGCCGGCGGTCGCGCCGACGGCGCACGTTTTTATCGTTGGTCACCAGGGCGACTGAACCGTTGTCAGTGGGGCCCTGCGCGATCGACCCAAGCTGTGCGGACAACTCGGCCGCAGCGTCGCGCAGCGCCTGGGCCGCCGCCCCGTCCCAGCGGGTGATCCCGGTGCCGGCGTGGCCAACCGCGCAGATCACCGCGACGATGCGCTCGCGATAATCGAACACCGGAGCCGCGATCGCATCAACGCCTGGGATCAGCACGCCGCGCACATGCGACAGTCGCCGGGCGCGGATGTTCTGCAACAAGTCGCTGAGATCCGCTTCCGACGGCGCGGCGTGTCCCAGCGGACCGGCGCGCTCCTCAGCGACAAACCGCGCCGTCTGGGCGGGGGCCAGATAGGCCAGGAACAGCCGGCCGATCGCGGTGTTGAGTAGCGGCAGAACCGACCCGACCCGCAGGTTCATGGTGACGAGGTGATCGCTCTCCTCCATCGCCACGATGGTCGGGCCGCGCTCTCCCCAGATCGCGGCCGTCACCGTTGCGTTGATGCGATCGCGAACGCGCGGCAAAAGATCCTGTAGCTGCCTCACCGGGCTGACGCGGCTTAACCCCACCAATCCGACCGTCACCGCGGTAGGCCCGATCTCATAGCGCCCGGTCTCGGGGTTTTGCGCGACCAGCCCGCCGGCACGCAGGCTGCCGAGGTATCGATGCACCTTGGCGCGGGGCATGGCGGCGGCTATGGCGAGTTCCTTTAATGTCGCGACGCCGCCGTGCGCGGCGAGCGCCTTGAGCACGCGCGCCGCGACCACCACCGATTGCACGCCCGCTCGCTCGGACGCGCTCGCCGTGCGCTTGCGCCTGACCTGTGAGCTCCTGCCGGACATGCCGTTTCCCTTGTCGCTGGCCGACGAACGGCCGTTGACGAGCCTGCGTTTCGCGATAAGATACGCGTTACGCAATACGATACAAGCGCAATTCAACTCGTACCGCGTTTCAAGGGAGGATTCATGGCAAGCAAGCGCAAGAGCGTCACCGTTGCCCCGAAGGGCATGGGCCTCAACGATTTCGTCGCTCAGCAGGAGGGCTTTTTCGCCGCCGAAGGATTGGATGTCGTGCTCGATTGGAAGGTGTTTCGCGGCACGCAGTCGAGCTGGAAGGACCTCACCTATTTCGACCGGCCGCAGGACAAACCCTACGCAGAGGGCCGCGACGTCATTCAGGGCGCGTGCGCCTGGGGCAGCATCTGCAACGCCAGCGCCGGAATGGGGCGATTCGTGCCCGACGCTTACGGCGATTCGCCGTGGGCCATTTTTGTGCGGCCGGACTCAAAGATCCGCACTCCGCAAGACCTGAAGGACGTGCCGATCGCGGTCGGGCTGCGCGCCGGCAGCCACTTCAACGTTCCGTATCGGCTGGAAAAATATCTGCCGCTCGCAAACATCAAGACCGTCAACACCGGCGGGTTCGGCGCGCGACTGCAGGCGCTGCTCAACGGCGAAGTCGATGCCGCGAGCCTGCTGCCGCCGCAGATCGCGATGGCCGAGCAACTCGGGTTGCGCAAGATCATCGAAGATCGGTTTCACACTCTGTGGTGGGTGCCGGAGAGCGCCGATCCCGAAACCGTGGGCGGCTACCTGCGCGCGCTCGACCGCGCCGAAAAGGCGATGGATGCCGATCTTGAGCGCTATCTGCCGCTATGGGATCTCGCCGTGCCCCAGGAGTTCAAGGATCGCACCTGGGATTACAGCAAGTTCGGCCGCGGCGAGCGCTTCGTCTACAAACAGATACCACGCACCGAATTCGATGAGGTGATGGATCAGGTGAAGCGCTGGGGACTCGATCAGCACATCAAGGAACGCAGCTTCGAGAATTTGGTCACCAACGCGGCTTAAGCCGGACCAGAACGACGGCGCTCAGGCGCTGGCGCGCATGGCATGCCCGACCAGCGTCTTGCCGAGCGACCACGCGGCGCCGGGAACCTGATGACTGCCGGCGATCGTCGCTTCGAACGCGCGCTCGATCCAGTCGCAATCCTCGTCGGTGATGATCAGCGGGGGCAGGATCTTGATGGTGTGGCTGGCATGGCCGGCCACCTGCGCCAGGATCTTGTGATCGCGGAACAGCGGAATGGTGATGAGCTGACTGAACAGCCCCTTGTTCGCGGCCTCGATCATGTTCCACGAGAGCTTGAGCTTGAGCGACTTTGGCGGCCCAAACTGAAGACCAATCATCAGCCCCTGGCCACGTACCTCCTGCAAGAACTCGAAGCGTTTGACCATGGCGGAGAGGCTGGCCAGCAAGCGTTCGCCGGTGCGGGCGGCGTTCGCGATCATGCCGCCGGAGGTGAGCAGATCGAGCGTCACGATGCCTGCCGCCATGGCGAGATCGTTTTTGCCGAACGTCGAGCCGTGGATCACCGCGCGATCCATGCGATCGAACACGGTGTCGAAAATCCGCTTGCGCATCAACACCGCGCCCACCGGAACGTGGCCGCCCGACAGCGCTTTTGCCAGCAACACGATGTCCGGCTCGACGTCGTAGTGCTCGACCGCAAGAAAGCGGCCCGTGCGCCCGAGCCCGGTTTGAATCTCATCGGCAACAAACAACGTACCATGGCGCCGGCAGAGTTCCGCGGCGCGCTTGAGGTAACTCTGATCGGGCATGTTGACGCCCTTGCCCTGGATCGGCTCGACCACGAAGGCGGCGATGTTGCGCGACGCCAGTGCCTGTTCGAGTGCTGGCAGGTCGTCGAACGGGATCTCAAAGCACTCGGGCAGCACCGGCTCAAACCCGGTGCGAAAGATCTTGTCGCCCATCAACGAGAGCGCCCCATAGGACAATCCATGGAAAGCGTGCCCGCAGTAGACGAGGCCTGATCGCCGCGTCGCCGCGCGCGCGAACTTGATGGCTGCCTCGACCGCCTCGGCGCCTGAATTGGAAAAAAACACCTTGTCGAGGTGCGGAACCAGCCGCAGCAACCGCTCGGCCAGCACGCCGGCCAGCACCGATACGTCCATCTGCACGAGATTCGGAAGGTCCGCGTCCAACACGTCCTTCAAGGCATCCCGAATCGCCGGATGATTGCGGCCCATTGCAAACACGCCGAACCCGCTCAGCAGGTCGAGATACTTTGTTCCCTCGCGATCGTAGAGATATTGACCCGAGCCATGGCGAAACCCGACGTCATAGCCGATCGCGCGCAGCACCCGCACCATTTGCTCGTTGAGGTATTCGGCGTGCAGGTCGTAGCGATCGGCCTCCCGCTCATTGAATATCTCGGTGATTCTCGTGCTCATGCCCGCGTTGTCCATGACCCCGTAATCATCTGGTCCGCTGTCTTCGGTCGGATGGTCCCCGCCCGCCGTCACCGCACGATAGCACACATGTCGCAATGCACCGACGAACTCAAGTCGAGCCGATCCTTTGCTAGGCCGTCAAAACAGGGTAGATTTTGCAATAATCAACATTGCACGCCGTTTAGAAGGGCTTTCAAGAGGGGCGAGGGGAGTGTCCGCCGTATGCGGAAGGGTGCATCTTTTGCCGGCGCGGGCGCTGCTCTGCTATGTCTTGCCCTCCTGGCGGGGTGCAGCGAGAACGACGGACAGTCGCAGGCCCCCCTCGCCCGCATCGACGCCGTTACCGCCAAAGTCGTTGATTTCGCGCCGCGGGTGACCCTGACCGGC
>CAWFLX010000044.1:0-96484 GCA_963816775.1 uncultured Alphaproteobacteria bacterium | reverse complement strand
CCGCATTAGCGGCTGCTAGGATAGGTTGCGTTGAGCGATAATTCTGATCGAGCGTTACTATTTCAGCTGGTGGGCTGAAGTGATTCGGGAAATCGAGAATGTTCCGGACGGTCGCTGCCCGAAAGCTGTAGATCGATTGCGCGTCGTCGCCAACAACCGTCAAGCCGTGGCCGTCGGGCTTGAGCGCTAAAAGGATCGACGCCTGCAGGCGGTTCGTATCCTGATATTCATCCACAAGCACGTGATCGAACCGGCCGGCTACGTCGGTCGCCATCGCGGGCTCTACCATCATCTGCGCCCAGTAGAGAAGGAGATCATCGTAGTCGAGCACATTTTGGCTTTGCTTGGCTTCCGCATAGGCTTCGAACAGCTGCCGTAGTTCGGCCTGCCACATCGCGCACCAAGGGAAGACCGACCCGAGCACCTCATCGAGTGGGGTCTCGGAATTGACGACGCGCGAATAGATCGCGAGACACGTGCCCTTGGCTGGAAAGCGCTTTTCAGTCTTTGAAAATCCGAGATCGTGCCGGACCAGGTTTATTAGGTCGGCAGATCCTCACGATCGTGGATCGTGAAGGAACGGTCGAGACCAATGTCCTGCGCGTATTCACGCAATAGGCGCGCCCCGACGGCGTGGAATGTCCCGGACCACATCAACGCATCTGCCATCACGGCAGCGTTTGCCCCCATCGCATTGGCAGCAATCCGTTCGACCCGGCGTGTCATTTCCGCTGCCGCTCGTCGCGAGAGAAGGTCAGCAGCAGGATACGCCGCGGGTCGGCACCGTTGATGATCAGGTGCCCGACCCGATGGGCGAGAGTGTTGGTCTTGCCCGATCCCGCGCCGGCGATGACCAACAGGGGGGCGGCGCCGTCCCTGAGGTCCGACCCGCCATGTTCGATGGCCCGCCGTTGTTGCGGGTTGAGCTTGCCTAGGTAAGGAGCGGTCATCGGGGATGAGACGCGAATCACTTGGCAACGGGGGCGCACCAGTGAACACGTCGTCCGCTTTGTTCGCAACGATCTTTCAGATCGGCCCAAACGCTCAAGCTTGAGCCTTAGGGCAGCGGCAGTCGGCGTATCATCTTGCCCACCGCTTCCAGCGATACAAGCGGCGCACCCGATAGGGAGCGCGCTGGCGCTGCGGCCTAAATTCGCTCCTGCAACTTCCATCCTCCTCCCTGCGACCGGTCGAGATCGTCGCGCTGATTTGCGTCATGGATCCCACGGAGCGAGGAGCGGTATGCAGAAATAAGCGGGAAGTCAGATTGAGAAAAGCGCGATTTCGTTGGGCAGGCTGGGAAGGCTTACGCTCGCCGCGCCGGCTGGAACCAGGGCCAGACGCCGGGAGTTCCAGCATGGGGTGCAACCGCCATCAGGATCACACTATGCCGCGTTTGTCGCTCGTCACCTGTCCGATCGAGCTTTTCCCACCGACCTCACAGGCCGAGAAGACCCATTTTCATCAGATAAACACGCAGACCGGACACCGGCCGCGCCAGCAAATGGTCGACGAGGAGACCGGCCGCGTGGTTGACACCGGGCACAAGGGGCGCGGGTACGAACTGACCAAGGGGAAGTAAGGTACAGAGGGGCTTATCTCAGTTGGCCTTTTTTGGATTGGTTGCCAACAAAACCTGCTTGAAAAGCCAAAACCGCGTCGGTCAAAGTAAGGGCGGGGTAGTTCTCCGATGGGAATGTGGAGATGGTAATGTCCTATTGTGATCGCCGCCGTTTTATATGCAGCGTAGCGGTTGTTGCGACTGGCCTTGCCGGCAACCTTACTCTGGCCCGACGACGCGCTCGCGCAAGCAGCCGCCGAACAGCCCAAACGTGGCGGGACGTTCGTCATGGCGTTGGGGGCCAATCCCGATCATCTCAATCTGTCGATTTCGTCGAGCGTGATCATCGCCCTGCCCTCGCAGACCGTCACCGAGGGCCTAATCACGGTCAATTCCAAATATGAGCTGCAGCCTGCGCTGGCGACTGCATGGCACGTCTCCGCCGACGGTAGGGAAATCACCTTCAACCTGCGTCGAGGCGTCAAGTGGCATGATGGCCAGCCGTTCACGGCGGCGGACGTCAAGTTCAGCATGGAGAAGCTGACTCCGTTGCATTCGCGCGCGGCGGCCATCTTCAAGAACGTCGCCTCCATTGAGACGCCCGACGACTTTACCGTGAAAATCACGCTAAAGGAGCCGTTCGGACCGTTTCTCGATCTGCTCACCGCCGACAATGTCGGCATCCAGCCGAAACACATCTACGAAGGCATCGATCCGCTTAAGAACCCGGCGAACCTCAAGCCGATCGGCACCGGCCCATTCAAGTTCGAGTCGTGGCAGACCGGGCAGAGCATTAGCTTCGTGCGCAATCCCGACTACTGGGATCAGGGCAAGCCCTATCTCGAAAAGATCATCTTCCGCATCATTCCGGACAGCAACACGCGCACGCTCGCGCTCGAAGCCGGCGATATCGACTATATTCCGAGCTACGACATGTCGATCAACGACGCCGTGCGGCTGAAACAGTCCAAGGGCATCATCGTCAAGAGCGGCCGCGGGCAACCGCGCGTGCTGCTGCTGTTCTTCAACAACAAGAAACAGCCGTTCGACGACGTGCGCGTGCGCAAGGCTCTGTTCCGCGGACTCGACCGTCAGATGATGCTGTCGAGCGCCTATGCCGACGAAGGCGCGACCGGCACCAGCTCGATTCCACCCGGGCTAGGCTGGGCGAACAATCCCGACGTCAACTACATGAAAATGTATGCGTTCGATGCCGCACGCGCGAACAAGGAGCTCGATGATGCCGGACTTGCGAAAGGCGCCGACGGCACTCGGTTCACAATCCGCTTCACCTACGATCCTGGCCAGGCTGGGTTTACCGATATCGCCGAGATCGTGCGCAGCAACTGGCAGAAGCTTGGCGTCAAGGCCGTGCTGGAAGCGCGCGAGCGCAATGTCTGGATCGATCTCGTCTACAATAAGAAGGACTACGATACGACCATTGTCTGGTACGCGACGATCGGTGACCCGGCATCGGCGTCGATCGCGCTTATCGCTGCGACGATATCCGGCCGGCGGCGTTCACCAATGCCGCGCAATATTGCAATCCGCAGCTTGATGCACTGTTGAAGCAGGGCTCGACTGCAATCGCCAAGGACGATCGAGCCAAGTTCTATCGGCAAGCGCAGACGATCGTGGCGAACGATCTACCGACGGCGGTTCTACTCGATTCGGGCTATGCTGACGCGATGCGCGAGGGTTTCGGCAACCTCGCTAAATTCTTTGAAGCGCCCGGCGATATCAATCTCCGGTATGCAAACATTTTCCGTAAGAGCTGAGGAATCGATCCGGCATGCGAAAGCAGGACCACGCCAAATACCGCGGCTTCCGCGAACCCGGCATCCGCATGATGGAGCCGCTGGCGGAAAGCCTCAACTCGCATCGCAGCGAGCTGGTGCAGCCCAAGCTTTACGCGTTTCACGCGTTCGACAAGGCTCACCTCGTCATGCTCATCGAGGAGAAGCTTATCCCGCGTGTGGACGGCGTCGCGATGCTGCGCGCCTTGCGCGAGATGGAAGCCGAGGGCGTGGAGAAGGCGCGGCTGCGCGGCGGCGGCGGCATGCATTCGGGCGAGCCGTATCTCATCCGCAAGCTGACTGAGGAGGTGGGAGGCCGTATCCACCTCGGGCGCAGCTCCGGCGATCTGGGCGAAGTGGGCAAGCGGATCTTCTTCCGCGACCAGCTGCTCGATCTCATCGACACGGTCGTGAACTTCCGCGAGACGCTGATCAAGACCGCGGCCGCCAACCTCGACACCATTATGCCGGGCTACACCCACGCCCAGCACGCCCAGCCAACGACCTGGGGCCACATGATCCTTTCATGGGTGTCGGTGCTCGAGCGCGACACCGAACGCCTGTTCCTGACCTTTTCCCATGCCAACCGTAGTCCCGCGGGGGCGGCGATCCTTACCGGCTCCGACTTTCCGCTGAACCGCCAGCGCGTCGGGGACTTGCTAGGCTTTGCCAGCGTGGAGAAGAACACCTACGACGCCATTCTGTGCCACGACAACCTGTTCGAGATGCTCTCGGTACTCGGCATCCTGCACATGAACCTCGCGCGCTGGTGCGACGACCTGATGCTCTACAACACGTCGGAATTCGGGATGGTCGACTTCCCGGACCGCTTCTGCGGCACCAGTAGCATTATGATGCAGAAGAAAAATGCCTACGCGCCGCAGTACATCAAGGGCGCGGCGGCCAAGACCGTAGGCGGGCTGATGACGGCGTTCATCGTCGAGAAGGACCCAAGCTCGGTGCCGATCCTTGATCGCGAGTACACTGACAAAGCCATCCTTGAAAGCTTCGAGGCGCTCAACCGCGACATCGGATGGATGAACGAGTTCATGCCCGTGCTTAAGCTCGAGAAGGATCTCATGCGTCAGCGGGCCGGCGAGTTCTGGTGCCAAGCCACAGAGGTCGCGGCCGCGCTGGTGCGCGATCTCGACATGAACTGGCGCACCGCGCATCAGATCTTGGGCATCCTGGTACGCTTTTGTGAGGAGCGCAAAATCAAGCCGATGGATGTGACGACAAAGCTGCTCGACGAAGCCGCGATCGAGTACATGGGCAAGCCCGCGGGCCTCAGCGCCGAGTCGCTTCGCGTATCGCTCGATCCGGTCGCGGCGGTTAATCGCCGGACATTGTTCGGCGGCCCAGCGCCCGACGAAGTCAAGCGCCGCCTGCCGGAGTATGATGCCAAGCTCGAGGCCGACCGCGAGAAGAACGTCGCCGCGCGCAAGCAGGTTCACGCCGGCCTCGACCGCCTCGAGCAGGCGGTCGACCAGCTGATCGCCTGACGAAGCCGATGCCAGAAACGCTCTGCCAGCAACTTGCCGCCGGACTGCATGGGTTGAACGTCGCGAGCGTTCCAGCTGACGTGATGCACGGCGCCAAGCGCGCACTGCTCGATGCGCTCGGCGCGGCGCTTGCCGGGTGCGACACGGTCGAGGTCGATGCCGTGCTCCGTGCAGCGCTCGCTGTAGGCGGACAGGGACCGGTGTCCGTCTGGGGCACGACGCTGAAGCTTAACGCCGCGCACGCAGCGCTCGTCAACGGCACCGCGGTGCATGCCCGCGAGGTCGACGATTTCGGCGGCTGCGGCCATTCCGGCGCCGTAGTGATGCCGGCGGCGTTCGCAGCCGCCGAGTTGCATGACGTTTCCGGGCCGGAATTCCTCGTTGCCATCGTGGCGGGCTACGAAGCCGCGGCGCGCGTCATCAATTTCGCCGGCGGATACGCCGCGCATAATGCGGTCGGCTGGCACGGCACGGGAACCTGCGGCGTGTTCGGCGCGGCTGCAGCAGCAGCCAAGGCGCTCAAACTGAGCAGCGGGCAGACATCGCACGCCATCGGTCTTGCGGGCACCTATACTGGCGGCATCTGGTCGTTCATCATCGATGGCGCCATGAGCAAGCGTGTGCATGCGGGCAAGGCCGCCGAAGGCGGGCTCGTCGCGGCGTTGCTGGCACAGCAGGGCGTCACCGGTCCGGAACATCTGTTCGAGCCGGGTTGGGGGAGCTTTGTGTCGCTCTACGCTGGCGCGAACGCCGATCCGGATGCTTTACTGGGCGGCTTCGACAAGCCCAATCTGATCTTCAACAGCGGGTTCAAGCCCTATGCCTGCTGCCGCGGATGTCATTCCTCGCTCGATGCTGTGCTGCAGCTCCGCAGCGAGCTGGATTTAATCTGTCGAGCGTCGATCGGATCGTTGTCCGCGCTTCGGAGCACACCGCGCGTCAGCTCGGCAAGCAGGACGTGGCGAACGTGCTCGATGCCCAGATGAGCCTGCCCTACAGCCTGGCGGTTCTGTTGCGCCACGGCCGCGCCGATCTCGAACACTACCAGCCGCCCCATCTCGACGACCCGCAACTTGCCGCGGTCGCCCGCAACATCTCCGTCGTTGCCGAGCCGCGGCGGACCACGGGCAGCGAGCCGCTGGTAGAGCTCCATCTCGCGGATGGCCGCACCCTGTCGACAACCGTGGAGAAGGCCAAGGGCGAACACGCCAACCCCATGACCGACGAAGAGCTGCGGCAGAAGTTCTTTGCGCTTGCAACCCTGCACATCGATCGGGACCGAGCCGCTGCGATCGATGCCATGGTTTTCGGTCTTGAACGACTCTCCTCCATCAAGCCTCTGATCGATCTGCTCAAGGTCGGCGGCAAGGTCGATCGGCGTCATGACGCGCTTCATTCTGCGACGGCTCTTTGAGGCGGCTCCGCTCCTCCTTGCCGTCATCGTGGTCAATTTTCTGATCATCCATCTTGCGCCGGGTGATCCGGTGCAGGCGCTGGTCGGCGACTTCCCCGCGCCGCCGGAATACGTGCAGCACATTCGCGAACAGTTCGGCCTCGACCAGCCGCTGTGGAAACAGCTCGTGAGCTACCTCATGCAGGTGCTGCGCGGCGATCTTGGGTACTCGTTCGCCAACCGGCGGCCGGTGGTTGATCTGCTGGTCGAACGCCTTGCCAATACGCTAATCCTGACTGTGACGGCGCTAGTATTCGCAACCCTAATTGGCATTACGCTCGGCGTCAGCGCCGCGCGTAAGCCGCGTTCCTGGCGCGACAATCTGGTGACCACAGCTTCGCTGCTCGGCTTCTCGATTCCGGTGTTCTGGCTGCGGGCAGATTCTGATTCTCCTGTTCGCGGTTCAGCTTGGGTGGCTCCCAGCGCAGGGAATGACGTCTGCGCGCGAAAACTTTCACGGGCTGTCATATGTAGCCGACCTCGCGAGCCACCTCATTCTCCCTGCGTTGGCGCTGAGCCTACGTTACCTCGTGTCGACGGCGCGGCTGACGCGCGCCAGCGATGATCGACGCGATGGGAAGCGACTACATCATCGACAGCGCGCGCCAAGGGCGTGCCTGCAAGCCGTGTCCTATACGTCCATGCGCTGCCCAACGCCTTGCTGCCGGTTGTCACGTCGGTCGGCTACAATTTCGGCTACGTGCTGGCGGGGTCGGCACTGGTCGAGACGGTTTTCACGCTGGCCGGGCCTCGGCCGCCTGCTGTTCGACGCGATGCTGGCGCGCGACACGCCGGTCATCCTCGGCATCTTCTTGGTCAGCGCAGGCGCTGCCGTGTTCGCCAATCTGCTGACCGACCTAGCCTACGGGTGGCTCGACCCGCGCATCCGTTATCAGCGGGCCTGAGGCCATGACGATCGTTCCCACGTCCGCGCCTACCGAGCGAGCTGCGCCAGCGGCAGTGGTACAGAACTGGCTGCGGTTCAGCGCCAACCGCGCCGCGCTGCTGGCGCTCGCAGTCATCATGCTCATCGCGCTGGCGGCGGTGTTCGCGTCGCAGCTTGCGACCCATGACCCGCTGGCAATCAGCCGTGATCGCCTAGCGGCGCCGTCCTGGTCGCACCTCATGGGCACCGACAACGTCGGCAAGGACATGTTCAGCGGTGTCTTGTACGGCGCGCGCATATCGCTCGCCGTCGGCATTCTCGCCGGCCTCACGTCGCTCACCATCGGGATCATCGTCGGCGCCCTCGCCGGGTACTACGGCGGAATCGTCGACAGCCTGCTGATGCGAATGTCCGAGTTCTTCCAGATCATTCCCCGCTTTTTCCTGGCGATCCTCATCGTCGCCCTGCTCGGCGGCGGACTGGAAAAGACCATCCTGGTCATCGGCGGATTAAGCTGGCCTGCGGTCGCGCGCATCATCCGCGCGCAGTTCCTGTCATTGAGAGAACGCGAGATGGTCGAGGCCGCGCGCGCGATCGGCTTCGGACACTGGCACATCATCGTGCGAGAAATTCTCCCGAACGCGCTGGCGCCGGCGATCGTGCAGGGCACGCTCGATATCAGCGAGGCCATCCTGCTCGAATCCGGCTTGAGCTTTTTCGGGTTGAGCAACCCCGACATGCCAAGCTGGGGCGAGATGCTCAACCGCGCACAGCCGTTTCTGCGGACGGCATGGTGGATGTCGCTGTTTCCCGGGCTTGCCATCTTCGTGACCGTGCTCGCCTTCAATCTCGTCGGCGACGGCGTCAACGACATGCTCAATCCGCGCGCGAGGGAACGATGACGCCGAGCGCCGGCTCGCAAACGCCCCTGCTGCGGATTGCCGGCCTCAAGACGTGGGTCGGCTCCGCGCGCGGCACCGTGCACGCGGTCGACGGTGTCGATCTCACTATCAATGCCGGCGAAAAGATCGGGCTGGTGGGCGAGTCCGGCTGTGGCAAGAGCATGACCGCCCGTTCCATCCTGCGCCTGCTGCCGGAACGGGCCGCGCGGATCGTCGACGGCCAGATCCTGTTCGAAGGACGCGATCTCACTCTTCTGCTGGAAGACGAAATGGAAAAGGTGCGCGGCGCCGAGATCGCCATGATCTTTCAGGACCCGCTCAGCTATCTCAATCCACGCATGCGCATTGGCGCGCAGATCTGCGAAGCCGTCGTACTGCACCAGCCGGGCGCCGATGTTGCCGCGCGCGTGGCCGAGGCACTCGAGCGCGTCGGCTTGCCGCCGGGCGCCACGTTTCAGCGCCGCTTCCCGCACGAGCTCAGCGGCGGCATGCGTCAGCGGGTCTTGATCGCGATCGCGCTTGCGTGCCGGCCCAAGCTCCTCATCGCCGACGAACCGACAACCGCGCTTGATGTGACGCTGCAGGCGCAGATCGTCGAGCTGCTGCGGCGGCTCTCCGACGAGCTGGGCATGGCGTTGCTGCTCATCACGCATGACATGGGCGTCGTCGCCGAACTGTGCGACCGCGTTTATGTCATGTATGCGGGGCAGACGGTCGAGCAGGCGGAGTGCCTGCAGCTGTTCGACGCGCCGCGTCACCCCTACACGAGCGCGCTCCTTGACAGCACGCTGAGCATCGACGAGGTACGGGCATTGCGCAGCATTCCCGGAACGGTGCCGGATCTGGTCGATCCCATGCCAGGCTGCCGCTTCCGCGCGCGCTGCACGCGCGCCTTCGCGGCGTGTGCCAACGATCCGCCGAACCTGCAGCTGTCAGGCAACGCTGGGGTCCGTTGCTGGCTTCACGCGAACCCGGCCACCGCCGCAGGAGGCGTCGCATGATCTCAGGCGATGTTCTGCTGCGCGCGCGCGGCCTCACCAAGCACTTCCACACGTCGAAACGGCTATTCACGCGCACAGCCGAAACGGTTCGCGCGGTCGAGCACGTGTCGATCGACATTCGGCCCGGCCGAACGCTGGCCGTTGTCGGAGAAAGCGGCTCGGGCAAGTCCACGACAGGGCGGCTGATCCTGCGACTGATCGAGCCGACGGCGGGCGAACTAGTTTTCGACGGCCGCGACCTGCTGGCGATCGATCCGCGCGATCGCCGGTTACGCCGAGACATGCAGGTAATCTTCCAGGACCCACGCTCCTCGCTCAACCCGCGCCGGACGATCTTTCAGACATTGCGCGACCCGCTGCTGCTGCATGGTCTCACAACCCGAGCGACCGCGAGGTCGGACGTCAGCGCCGTGATCGAACGCGTGGGCCTGACCCCGGCGCACCGGTACCTCGACCGTCAGCCGCTACAGTTCAGCGGCGGCCAGCTGCAGCGCATCGCTGTCGCACGCGCGATCTCGCTGCGGCCTAAGCTAATCGTTGCAGATGAGCCCGTGTCCGCGCTCGATGCTTCGATCCGCGCGCAGATCCTGCAGCTGATGAAAACGTTGCAGGAGGAGGACGGCATCTCGTTCTTCTTTATTACGCATGATCTCGCGGTCGTGCGTAGTATCGCGCACGACTTGGCCGTCATGTACCTTGGTCACGTCGTAGAGTACGGCCCCGTCGATCAGATTTTCTCCGCGCCGCGCCATCCTTATACTCAAGCGCTGCTGTCGGCCACTCCAATTCCCAATCCACGCAAGGCCCGAAGCCGCGAGCGCATCGTACTCACCGGGGAAATTCCATCAGCGGCGCATCCACCGTCCGGCTGCAAGTTTCACACGCGCTGCCCGCACGTGATGCCCGTGTGCTCCGCGTCAGAGCCAACGTACACTACGCTTTCCAATGAGCACGCAGCGGCCTGTCATCTGCTAATTCTGGAAATATAGTTTCTGTTTTATTTGGTATTCCGCCCGACGGCCTCGTCAACAAAATCAATATCGAGGTCTGAGAACTCTTCGGTGTCAGATACGACCACCACGCGCCGATTAGAACACCGTTATATCGGACGCTCCGTCCCGCGCGTCGAAGACCTGCGCTTTATCACCGGCCGAGGCAATTACACAGACGACGCACACGTAGACGGCGAGGCAACAAAGAGCTTCGCCCGATCGAATAGAAAACTTTGCAAGCGTAGTGTTCAGCCATTTCCCGCCGGAACCGAAGACGGACGCCTGGCTAAAGGATGCGGTGGCTAAGGTCGAAGCGGCTCAGCGACCTCTTCAGAGCTCATTGAATGAGTTGCGTTTCGCTTGGTATGAGCTCCACCAAGCTCTGAGAAGCTGCGCCAAATAGTTGGATAGGCATCCGGTGATGCCCCGGAGAAGGCCGTCCTAGCTGGGATTAGGAGTCTTGTGGGTGTTTGGCCTGCTGTCGATTCTTGGTTTTCGGACAGAACCGAGACTGGGTGGCACCGGTTTCGAAGGTATTTAGCAACATAAACTCAAATTTCGTTGTCCCTCCAGTAGCCCCAGCCATCCATCGAGGGAATTGCGCAGGTGTTGGTGACCGCGAAGCTAGTGAGCCGTGAGCCCTGTTTAATCTCGACAAGCACGAGAGGATCACCGCGTGAGTTCAAAACTGCAACGTCAGCGATGCGTTTTTGCCTCCGCCCTGGGAAGTACCACGTGTTGGCCTTAACTTGATCCCCCTGCCTGCCGCGGTACTCTATCCAAGCTCATTCAAAACCCTGCTGAACTTTTCAGGACCGGTTTTGAACAACTCGCCCAGAAGCAAAGCTAGATATCGGCCCGAGTAACTCTCCTTAAAATATCCCTGGATATTGGCAAATAGGCTGTTCACCGTTATGCCCCCCTCATCATCACATTAGGCATGTGACCCGCGGTTCGCGCGGGGCACGGTGATCCGCACGTCAACGAAGGGATTGCTTGGGATCAATCTGTGTTCGACTGCCCAACCAAATCTGGCGCTGTAGCTTTGCTTCCAGAAGGCCGCTGCACGAAAACCCAGAGAGCGCCCTCGCTTGCGTGAGCGTCCGGCCCGCGCCCCCCGCTCTTGGCTTGGATGTTTTCAATGCGCGCTTCAATCAGCAGTGCGCTTCTCTCTCGCAAGCCCGACCGGCCAGGTCCGCTGTTGAAACGACCGCCAAAAACGATCCCGTGGTCACCATATGGTCACCAAGGCGGGCACCAATGTAAACGAACTTTGCCGCTCTTCTAAAACTAATATAAAATCAACGGCATGTCTGGTGCCGCAAGAGGGATTCGAACCCCCGACCCCATCATTACGAATGATGTGCTCTACCGGCTGAGCTATTGCGGCTACGCGCGCGGTGATAGCCCCGGCGCTCGGGCATTGCAAGCAACGGCCGGCATCGGCGGCGGCCGGAGCGCCTCGATCCTCGGGATTAGAGATCTGATCGGCGGCGCAAGTTTGACCCGTACCGACGCTCATGTGTCTTAACAACTTATATCATTCATAAATAATATAGAATATAATCTTTTGCATTCCCGCTGTTCGAAGGGGTGCTTCTCGAGACCCCGGCGCCTGGTTCCACCGGGATGCGAGGCGTTGGCTCTCGCGGGCCGTTTGACATCGTGAAGAAGGTTTGGGCAGCGCGGCCGCCCTCATCGCAGCGGCGAACCGTTCACCCGAACAGCGTGCGCCACCAGCCCTCCTGCTTGGGCTCCTGACGCGGCTCGGCGTCGGCGTCGTGATTTTCGTTGCGCGCAAGCCCCGGATCGTCGGGCGCATGCATCAGCGGAATCACCGGCGCCGGCTGCGCGCCGACGGGCGCCGCGGACAGCGGAGGCGACCCCGCGCTCGGCGCACTCATCGGCTTGGCCTCGGGCTCGGGATGCGGCGCGGGCGGCGGCGCTTTGGTCTCCTCGACGGGCGCTGCCGCCATGGGTTCGACCCGGCTCGGTGCCGGCGGAGGCGGTGGTGGCGGCTCGACCGGCTTTGCTTCCGGGGCAGGCTTTGCGGACTCGGGCGGTTTGGCGGTCTCGACCGGCGCGGGCCGCGCGGGCGCAGGTTCGGGCGGCGCTAGTTCGCGCGCCGGCTCCCCCGGGCGCGGCTCGATCACCGGTCCAGGCACCTCGGCAAGCGGCACCTTCCATTCGAACGCATCAAGCCGGCCGGAGGGCGAAACCGGCAGCCAGCGCTCCGACACAAAGCCCTCGGCGCTCCAGGCCGGATCGCGCACCGCCGTGAGTGCACGCGCCATCCACTCGCGCGCGCGGCCGATGTCGCCGTGCTCCTTTTCCTCAAGTTCCGCCATCAGGGTCGCGACCCGTTGGGTCGGCGCGGCCAGCAACGGAGCCAATGTTGAACGCGCCAGTGCGAAATCGTGCGCCGCGATGGCGGCGCGCGCGAGCGCGAGCGCCGACTCGACATTGCCGAGCGTGTCCTGCGCGAGCTTGCGGATGCGATCGAGCTTTTGGCGCGAGGATTCGCCCGGCCGCAAATTCATGATGACATCGGCAAGATCCGGATGCGGATTGGCACGCCAAGCGGAGTCAACGATGCGGGCAGCGCGGCGCGGCTCGCCGGCCTGTGCGAGGAACGTCCCGGCAAGCGCCGCGGCCGGCACCAGGTCGGGCGCGAGCTTCACGGCTTCAAGAGCTGCTGCCTTGGCGGCCTCGCGATCGCTGCCGGCGAGCGCCTGCGCCTCGCCGGTGAGCAGCACGGCGCGCTGGCGCCGGTAAGCGTCCTTGTCGAGGAGCCCGGCCTTGTAGCCGCGGTCGAGCGCGGCGAGCGCACCCGCCCAATCGCCGGCTGCGCAACGCATTTCGAGCAAGGCACGCGCCGACCACGCGATCGCCGGCGCTGCGTGCGCGGCCTCTTCTGCATGACGGCGCGCCGCCGCAAGGTCGCCCTTGCGCTGGGCTTCGATGAAAAGCCCGCGCAGGCCCAACAGCCGCGTCTCGTGATGCTCGGTCATGGCGCCGAAGGCGTGCTCGGCGGCGGCGCGGTCTCCGCGCAGCTGCGCCGCCTGCGCATCGAGCAGCAGCACCAGCGGTTCGCGCCCCATGAGTCGTTTCGCGTCGCGGGCATGACGGATGGCAGCGCGGTTGTCGCCGGCGCCGACCGCGAGCAGGCCGTGGCTGAGCGCGCGCAGCCCGTGCGCCGAGCGGCGCGCGCGGGCAGCCGCGGGGGCGCGCATGATCGCGCGCAAAATCGACCAGGCGAGCGCGGCAAGCACGGCCACCGCGACGAACGCCCAGATCATGACGCCGATCGTGGTCGTGGTCTGACGGCCCAGCCAGACGATGGTGACGGAGCCCTGCTGGTCGGCAACCCAACCGGCGGCGAGCGCAAGCGCACCCAGGATGACGAGGAAAACGATGACTCGGATCACGCGCGCGCCCCCGGGACCATGCTCTACGATTTGCCGAGCGACGAGAGCGCGTCGGCGGCGACGCGCTGCGCCGCGGTGATCGCCGCGGCGCGCGCCTGAACCTTGGCGATAAAGCCCGCGGCCGGCGCTTTGGCCGCCGCCGGCAGCTTGGCGAGATCGGCGACCGCACCCGCGATGTCCTGGCGCGCGATCTCATTATTAAGGCGCGCCACGATCGCAGCCGGGTCATCGCCCGCCGCGTCGCCGACCGGGCGGATCTGCACGAACTCGCTGGCGCGCGCCCGCAGCCGCTGCATGAAGTTGCCTTCCGCCGCTGAGCCGCCCGGCTCGGCCGCGCGCGTGATCGCCGGCATCAGGCCGGCGAGTTCCTGCGCGAGTGCCGCCTGGCTCGGCGCGCCGGTCGCAGCAAAGGCGTCGAGCGGAGCAAGCGCCTGCGGGTCGGCAACCTGCGCCTTGAGGCCGGCAAGCTCGGCCGCGTAGGGCACGCCGCGCATCACCGCCGAGCGCAACGCGTTTGCCAGAACGGCGGTGCGCAGATTGCGATCCGCGCTCTTGTCGGCCGCGCCCGCGGCCGCTGCGGTGGTGGCGAGCGACTTGGTGGCAGCCTCGAGCGTGACCAGGCGGGCGTCGAGCTTGTCGAGATCGGCCTTCTCGGCCGCCGGATGCTGGCGCTGCGCGGCGATCAAGTCGTCGAGTGCTTTGGCCGAGGTGTCGAGACGTGCGCGGGTATCGCGCAGCGACGCCGTAAGGTCATCGACGCGCTTGTTGGCGGCGTTGACCGCATCGCCCAGCGGCTTGAGCGCGTTCTCGAGCGCGGCGAACCGGCTTGCCAGCGCCAGATCAGGCGGAGCCGGCTTCGGATTTTGCACGGCCGCTTCGAGCTTGGCGACGCGGGCGGTGAGTTCATCGAGCGCCTTCGTAACCGCCGGCGGTGGCGCGCTGACGACCGGCGCCGCGACAGCGGCCGGGGCCGGAGCTGGCGCGGAAGCCGGCTGGATCGCGCGCACGCGCGCCTCCAGCGCGGCGAGGCGTGCGGACGCAAGCTTGCCACCGACGTCAATGTTGTAGGGCTCGAGCACGTTGTAGCGCCAGATGACGGCGAGCGCCGCAAGCCCCAACACGGCGCCGAAGATCGCCGAGGCGAGCATCGGCCAGAACAGCGAGCGCCGGCGCGGGACGCGCGGCGGCGGAGGTGGCAGCGGGAGTACTTCGACCTCGGCGGGCCGCACGGGCTCGGTCGCTTCGGAAGCGCTGGGCTCGCTCGTAGCCTCAGCCGGTGCGGCGGCCTCGGCGGCGTGTACCTCCGGCGACGAAGCCTCGGGAGCAGCCGGCGCGTCAGGTGTACTGACGGGAGCGGCCGCTGCCTCTGATGCGCTCTCGGACACCGCCGGCGCGTCGGACGGCGGCTGATCGGCGCCTTCTTGCGGCCGCCCCGGCGCAACGTCGGTTGCGCTCGCATCGATGGCCCGTGGCTCGCGCCCTCGGCGCGGCGTTTTTCCCTCGCTCGCCATCGCGTCCTTCTCCCGTACTCGCCTAACGGCATAACGCGGACCCGCGGCCGCGGCAATCGGGTCCCTATCTTCTGATGCGGGCCGCAGAGGTACTCACGTCACCTCGGCCACCAAAGCCAGCAAGCCGGCTTCGTCGGGGCGCGCCGCGACCCGCAGATCGGGCGCGCCCGCGGCCGCCAGCGGCCTTGCGACCTCGGACGAGACGCAGAACTGCGGCAAGGCGAGCGGGGTGCGCAAATCGGCCGCAGCGAGCGCCGCCACAAAGGCCGCGGCGCTGCGCGCGGAAAAATGCAGGACGCCGTCAACCGCACCGCTGGCGAGCGCGGTTCTGACGTCGTCCGGCAGGCGGGCCTCGGTCACGGCTCGGTAAACCACCACCGTGTCGAGACGCGTTGAGCCGTCACTCAGCGCCGCCGCGAGGTCGGTCGCCTGATCGGCGCCCGCCAGATAAAGAAGGGCCGTGGCCGATTGTCGCTTGATGAGCCGCACGAGATCATCGGCATCGCCGTCGGCCGAGGTGATCTGATCAAATCCGGTCTCGCGCGCCGCTTCGCCGGTGCGCCGGCCGACCACGAACGCGGGCAGCCCGACAAGTTCCGCGCGGCGCGGATGGGTCGCGAGTGCGCGCGCCGCATTGGCGCTGGTCATGACGACGCCATCCCAGGGACCTCGACCGAAGGCGGCCGCGACCGGCTCGATGCGCAACAGCGGGGCCAGTACGGGTTCGTGCCCGCGCGCTCGCAAGGCCGCGGCCGTGCGCGCGCCATCAGGTTGCGGACGGGTGATGAGGAGCCTCACGGCACGACGAAGAAATCGCCGCCGGCCTTGGCCCGAAGCTCGCGGCCCGCATCTGCACCGAGCATGGCGGCGTTACGCGCCGGACCGGTCCGCGAGACCGCAAAGGCCGCGCTGCCGTCGGGTTTCACGATCAGGCCGGAAAACCGCACGTTTCCTCCCGCAAGTTGCGCATGGCCGGCAATCGGCGTCTTGCAGGAGCCGTCGAGCACCGCGAGAAACGCGCGCTCGGCCGAAAGCGCGATCGCAGCGTCCGCATCGTTGATGGCTTCGACCAGTGCGCGGCTTTGATCGTCGTCTGCCCGCGCTTCGATCGCGATTACGCCCTGCCCTACCGCTGGCGGAAATGCCTCGACGTCGAGGATCATGGTGGCGGCGTCTTCCAATCCCAGCCGCCGCAAGCCGGCGAGCGCCAAGATGGTCGCATCCGCCTCACCCTCGCCGAGCTTGCGCAGCCGGGTCTCGACGTTGCCGCGCATCGGCACGATCACGAGGTCGTTGCGCAGTCGCCGCAGCAGCGCGGTACGGCGCAGCGATCCGGTGCCGACGCGCGCGCCTGGCGGCAACTCGGCGAGCGTTCGTGCCACACGGCTGACGAAGGTATCGCGCGGATCCTCGCGCGGCAGGCAAGCCGCGATCGCAAGCCCGGGCGGTAACTGCGTCGCCATGTCCTTCGCCGAATGAACTGCGAGGTCCACCTCGTTGCGCAGCAGCGCTTCCTCGATCTCCTTGGTGAACAAGCCTTTGCCACCGACCTCGGCGAGCGGGCGGTCTTGAATCGCATCGCCTGAGGTGCGGATCACCCGGATCTCGATGGCGTCCGGCGCGACATTATGGGCGACAGCCATCCGGTCGCGCACGGCACGCGCCTGCGCCAGGGCAAGCGGGCTGCCGCGGGAGCCGATGCGCGCAAACGCCGATGGCATTTCAACCCTCGCAAAGCCGTGCGAAAAACCAATATTCCGAAGAATTCCTATATCGTCATATCGACTTCGCAAGGCCTTCCCGAAGGATGCTAGTGCCCCTTTGTTTCCGAAGTTCGTGTGAGGGGGTGCCGCGATGGATCACGAACTTCGGAAACGGGGCACTAGGACCATGGTTGTGCTCGGAATCGAGACGACCTGCGACGAGACCGCGGCAGCGGTGGTGGAACGCCGGTTCGACGGTAGCGGCGTCATCCTCTCGAACGTGGTGCGCTCGCAGGCGAAAGAGCACGCCGCCTATGGCGGGGTCGTGCCGGAGATCGCCGCGCGCGCCCACGTGGAGGCGCTCGACAAGATCATCTCAAGGGCGCTGATCGATGCGGGCCATAAGTTCGAGACCATCGACGCGGTCGCGGCGGCGGCCGGGCCCGGCCTGATCGGCGGCGTGATCGTCGGGCTCACCACCGCCAAGGCGATCGCGCTGGTGCGGCGGATTCCGCTGATCGCCGTGAACCACCTCGAGGCCCATGGGCTGAGCCCGCGCTTGATCGGATCGGTGCCGTTTCCGTATTGCCTGTTCCTGGCGTCGGGCGGGCATACCCAGATCGTCGCGGTACGCGGGGTCGGCGATTACGTGCGGATCGGCACCACGCTCGACGACGCGATCGGCGAGGCATTCGACAAGACCGCCAAGCTGGTCGGCCTCGGCTATCCGGGCGGTCCGCTGGTCGAGCGCGAGGCCGAGCGGGGAAATGCGACCCGCTTCGCGCTGCCGCGGCCGATGCTCGGGCGCGCCGACGCAAACTTCTCATTCTCCGGCCTCAAGACCGCGGTGCGGCTGGAAGCGCAGCGGATCGCGCCGCTCGCCGAGCAGGACGTGGCGGATCTGTGCGCGTCCTTCCAGCAGGCCGTGATCGACGTGGTTGTTGACCGGCTGTGGGCCGGGCTTGAGATGTTTAGCCCGCTGTTCGGAACGCCGACCGCGCTGGTCGCCGCCGGCGGCGTTGCGTCCAACCGCGCGCTGCGCGCCGCGCTGCATGGCGTCGCGATCGAGGCGCGCACCGTGTTGGTGATCCCGCCGCCGGAACTCTGCACCGACAACGGTGCCATGATTGCCTGGGCGGGGGCCGAGCGGCTCGCGTGCGGGCTCACCGATCCGCTCGATGTGAGCCCGCGGGCACGCTGGCCGCTCGATACGGTGACCAAGCCGCCCGACGCAGTGAGCGCGGCGGACAGTTAGAGCATGACCATCGATCGCATCGCCGTGGTCGGCGCGGGCGCGTGGGGTGTGGCGCTCGCCAATGTGGCGGCACGCGCGGGACGCGCCGTGACGCTGGTGGCGCGCGACGACAAAACCGCGGCAGCAATTGCCCAAACCCGCCAAAGCCCGAGACTGCCGGGTGTCGCAATCGACGCGCGGGTGCGTGTCGCGGCAGCGGTCGAGCCGCAGTCCGAGGCGGTGCTGCTGGCGGTGCCGGCGCAGGCGCTGCGCAAAGTCGCGCAGACCCTCAAGGTCGCGCCCGCAACCCCGGTCATCGCCGCCGCCAAGGGGATCGAGCAACAAACGCTCGCCTTCATGACGGACATCATCACCGACACGGTTCCCCATGCCGTGCCGGCGATCCTGTCGGGCCCGAGCTTTGCGCTCGACGTCGCGCGCGGATTGCCGACAGCGGTCACACTCGCCGCGCAAGATCCAGCACATGCACAGGCGCTCGCCCAGGCCATCGGCGTGCCGACGTTTCGCGTCTATCACTCGACCGACGTGCGCGGGGTCGAGATCGGCGGCGCCGCCAAGAACGTGCTCGCGATCGCAGCCGGCATTGTCGCGGGCAAGAAGCTCGGCGCGAGCGCGGCGGCGGCGCTCACGACCCGCGGATTTGCGGAGCTCGCGCGCTTCGGCGCCGCGTTTGGGGCGCGACCCGCAACTCTGATGGGTCTTGCCGGCCTCGGCGATCTGATCCTGACTTGCTCGAGCGCGCAGTCACGCAATTTTTCGCTCGGCGTCGCGCTCGGCCAAGGCGCCGAACCGCAGGCGGCAGCCGCCGGCAAGCTGGCCGAGGGCGTTTTCACCGCATCGGCGCTGGTGGCGCTCGCGCAGCGCGAAGGCGTCGAGATGCCGATCTCAGCCGCGGTTGCCGCCGTGCTGGCGCGCAAACTGACCGTCGACGCGGCGATCGAAGCCTTGCTGATGCGGCCGTTCCGGGCAGAGGAGTGATGACTTAAGATCGAGTGGAGGGAGCAAATGGCGTACTGGCTTTTGAAAACCGAACCCGAGGAATATTCCTGGGACGATCAGGTCAAACGCGGCGCCAAGGGCGAGGCGTGGAGCGGCGTGCGCAACTTCACGGCGCGCTCGAACCTGAAAGCCATGAAGACCGGCGACCGCGCGTTCTTCTATCACACCGGCGATGAGAAGCAGATCGTCGGCATCGTCGAGGTGATCCGCGAGTCCTACAAAGACCCGACCGACCCGAAGGGCGTTTTCCTGATGGTCGACGTCAAGGCGATCGAGCCGGTCCCGAAACCCGTGACGCTCGCCGCTATCAAGGCCGAGCCGAAGCTCAAGGAGATGGCGCTCGTCAAATATGCGCGGCTCTCGGTGCAGCCGGTGACCGCGGATGAGTGGAAGATCGTGAGCAAGATGGCGGGGCTGAAATAACCAGACAGGGGGAAGACGATGAGCTTCGCTGGAATGAACTACCTTGCCATCGTGATTGCGGCGATCGCCGGCTGGCTCACCGGCGCCGTGTGGTACGGCCTCCTCGCCAAGCATTGGTTGGCGGCGCAAGGCACGACGATGGAGGAGTTCAAGCAAAAGCAAGCCGCGATGAAAGGCGACCCGAAGGCATTCCTGCCGTTCGTGCTCGCGTTCGTGGCCGACTTGATCATGGCCTGGATGCTGGCCGGCGTGCTGGGCCATCTCGGCCCCGGCCAGGTGACCTTGCGCAACGGCATCATTTCCGGAGTGTTTCTGTGGTTCGGGTTTGTGCTCACCACGATGACGGTCAACAATGCGTTCAGCGGCCGCAAATATACGCTGACCGCGATCGATGCGGGTCATTGGCTGGCGGTGCTCGTCGTGATGGGCGCGATCGTCGGCGGAATGGGACTAAAGTAGCAGTCTTGGTTTGATGTGAAGCAATATTCGCCGGGTGACCAGCGACCAAAGTGCAGGGGCGCCGGTCTTGTCGCTCATTCGAGCGCCGTCGCATAATGGGCCAGAAGCCCACGCGTTGTGCGGAGGAAACGATGTCTGAAAAAATCTACGACGTGCCGTCCAGCTGGACGAAGCGGGCGTTCATCGACGATGGCAAGTATCAGACGATGTACGCGCAGTCGGTGAAGGACCCGAACGCGTTCTGGGCCGAGCAGGGAAAGCGCATCCACTGGTTCAAGCCGTACACCAAGGTCAAGAACACCTCGTTCGATCCGCACAATGTCTCGATCAAATGGTTCGAGGACGGCACGACCAACGTCTCCTACAACTGTCTCGACCGCCATCTCGAAAAGCGCGGCAACCAGGTCGCGATCATCTGGGAAGGCGATGACCCCGCGCACGACAAGAAGATCACCTACCGCGAGCTCCACGCCGAGGTCTGCCGCTTCGCCAATGTGCTGAAGGCCAACGGCGTCAAGAAAGGCGACCGGGTCACGATCTATCTGCCGATGATTCCGGAAACCGCCGTCGCGATGCTGGCGTGCACGCGCATCGGCGCGGTCCACTCGGTCGTGTTCGGCGGGTTCTCGCCGGAATCGCTCGCCGGCCGGATCGAGGACGCGAAGTCGACCGTGGTGATCACCGCCGACGAGGGCGTGCGCGGCGGACGCAAGGTCCCGCTCAAGGCCAACGCCGACGCGGCCGCTGACAAGGCCGGCGGCGTCAAGACCATGCTGGTGGTGCGGCACACCGGCGCCGCGGTGCCGATGAAGCCGGGACGCGACGTCTACTATGATGAGGCCGCCAAGGGCGTTACCGCCGAATGTCCGGCCGAGCCGATGAATGCGGAGGATCCGCTGTTCATCCTTTACACGTCGGGATCGACCGGAAAGCCGAAGGGCGTGTTGCATACCACCGGCGGCTATCTGGTCTACACCGCGATGACGCACCAGTACGTGTTCGACTATCACGACGGCGACATCTACTGGTGCACCGCCGACGTCGGCTGGGTGACCGGGCACAGCTACATCGTCTACGGCCCGCTGGCGAACGGCGCCGTCACCTTGATGTTCGAGGGCGTGCCGAACTACCCCAGCATGTCGCGGTTCTGGGAAGTGGTCGACAAGCACAAGGTCAACATCATCTACACGGCGCCGACCGCGATCCGCGCCCTGATGCAGGCCGGCGATTCGCCGGTGAAGAAGACCTCGCGCGCCACGCTGCGCCTTCTCGGCACGGTCGGCGAGCCGATCAACCCGGAGGCCTGGGAATGGTACCACCGGGTCGTTGGCGACGGCCGTTGCCCGATCGTCGATACCTGGTGGCAGACCGAGACCGGCGGCATCCTGATCACGCCCTTGCCCGGGGCGACCAAGCTCAAGCCGGGCTCGGCCACGCGGCCGTTCTTCGGGGTGATTCCGGAGATCGTCGATGCCGACGGCAAGGTGCTGCACGGCGCCGCCACCGGCAACCTGTGCATCGCCGATTCCTGGCCCGGCATGATGCGCACCGTCTATGGCGACCATCAGCGCTTTGTCGACACCTACTTCAAGGCCTATCCGGGCAAGTATTTCACCGGTGACGGCTGCCGGCGCGACGAGGACGGCTACTACTGGATCACCGGCCGGGTCGATGACGTGATCAATGTGGCGGGGCATCGGCTCGGCACCGCCGAGATCGAGAGTGCGCTTGTCGCGCATCCGAAGTGTTCGGAAGCCGCCGTGGTCGGCTATCCGCACGACATCAAGGGCCAGGGCATCTATGCGTACGTGACCCTGATGGCGGGCGAGCAGCCAAGCGAGGACCTGCGCAAGGAGCTGGTCGCCTGGGTGCGCAAGGAGATTGGGCCGATCGCTTCGCCAGACCTGATCCAATTCGCGCCTGGCCTGCCGAAGACGCGCTCCGGCAAGATCATGCGGCGCATCCTGCGCAAGATCGCCGAGGACGAACACGGCAACCTGGGGGATACCTCGACGCTTGCCGAACCCGGCGTGGTCGATGACCTCGTCAAGAATCGGCAGAACAAGAAAAGCGCCGCCGTATAGTCGGCAGCGCCTGCGCCCGGATCGGAAGAGGGAGTTTCAGGGCGGTCAGCCGCCTTGAACAACAACTACGTACAACTAATTCCACCCACGTACAACTCCTCCCAACCTTCGTATAGGTCGGATTTGGTACGATTCCCGACGAGTGCGATATTTCTGCAACCAATTTTGGTTCACATTTCCTTATCGTCCAGTCTCCGCTCGGAATCACCACCCAATCAGCAATTGGCGGGGAACATCATGAAAAAGACTGTACTCTGGTTCGCGGCATTGCTTGCCGCGGTGCCGGTGGCTGGTGTCGTCTCTTCGGCGCCGGCGTCTGCGCGTGAAGTCGTTAACTTCAACGGCGCCTATGGCGCCGGCACGATCGTCATCCACACCAACGAGCGCCGCCTCTACTACGTTCTTGGCGGCGGACAAGCGCTCCGCTATCCGGTCGGCGTCGGTACTGCCGGTATGCAGTGGCAGGGCACCACCATGATCAGCGGCAAGTTTGTGCGCCCAGCGTGGTCTCCGCCCGCGATGATCAAGCGTGAAAAGCCGTCGTTGCCCGACGTCATTCCGGGTGGCTCGCCGAAGAACCCGATGGGTGCCGCCGCAATGACCCTCATGGGCGGCGAGTATGCGATCCACGGCACCAACGCCCCCGGCTCGATCGGCGGCTTCGTGTCGCACGGCTGCATCCGCATGCAAAATGCGGACATCATGGACCTGTTCGGTCGGGTCGGCGTCGGCACCACGGTGGTGGTGACGCGCTGAACCCAGGTAAGGCGCGATAGCCGCATATTGCGCCGTCCCCTGCACTTTCCCATCTCTCGGGGGCCACAAAGCCCCCGAGAGACCTATGAATTATTTGCGCACCGCAATCCTGCTGGCAGGTCTGACTGCCCTATTCATGGGCGTCGGCTTCCTGATCGGCGGCCAGAGCGGCGCGATGATCGCGCTTGTCATCGCCGCCGCGATGAATTTCGTTGCCTACTGGAATGCCGACAGCCTCGTGCTGTCGATGCATGGCGCGCACGAAGTCGACGCGCGCGGCGCGCCCGAGCTCTATCGAATCGTTGGCGAACTCGCGGCCCGCGCCGGGTTGCCGATGCCGCGTGTCTTTCTCATGGACAATCCGCAACCGAACGCATTCGCAACCGGGCGCAATCCGCAACACGCCGCGGTGGCAGTGACCACCGGGTTGTTGCAGATGCTGAGCGAGGACGAAATCGCCGGCGTGATCGCGCACGAGCTCGCCCACATCAAGAACCACGATACGCTCACCATGACGATCACGGCCACGATCGCCGGCGCGATTTCCATGCTGGCGCAGTTCGGCCTGTTTTTCGGCGGCAACCGCGACAGCAACAACGGCATGGGAATCATCGGCACGCTCGCCATGGTGATTCTCGCCCCGATCGCCGCCATGCTGGTGCAGATGGCGATCAGCCGCACGCGCGAGTATGGCGCCGACGAGATGGGGGCACGGATCAGCGGCCGTCCGCTGGCGCTCGCTGCCGCGCTGGCGCGCATCGACAACGCCGCGCACCAGATCGAGAACCCGGACGCCGAGCAGCATCCGGCGACCGCGCACCTCTTCATCATCAACCCACTCTCGGGCGCGCGCATGGACAATCTGTTCGCCACCCATCCGGCGACCGAGAACCGCATCGCCGCACTGCGCGAGATCGCGGCCCGCATGGGACAGCGAGGGCAAGATGCCGCGCCGCAAGCCCGGCCGTCCGGACCTTGGGGCAACGCTCGCCGCGGTCCCTGGGGGTGAGCGTTTCAAGCATTGACGCGGCCGCACGGGCGCGGTTGCTAGCCCGATGATCGAGACGGCCGTCCAATCGGAGGCTCCGGGCTTGCCGGCCCGGCGCATCGCCGCCGACATCCTGGATGGCGTGCTGCGCCGGCGCCGTGCGCTCGACGAGTTGCTCGATGGCCGGCAGGCCCCGGCTGGGCTCGACGCGCTCGCCGACCGCGACCGCGCGCTGGTGCGCCATATCGTGGCCACCGCGCTGCGCCGGCTGGGATCGCTCCGTTACCTGCTCGATCAGTGTCTCGATCGTGGCTTGCCGAAGGAAGCGCCGCGGGTCGAGTCCGCCCTGCTGGTCGGGGCCACGCAGATCCTGTTTCTCGACGTTCCCGACCACGCGGCGGTCGATTTGTCGGTGCGTCTCGTTCGGGCCGACCGCCACGCGGCGCGCTACAGCAAGCTCGCCAACGCGGTGTTGCGGCGGATCGCGCGCCAGGGCGCCGACATGCTCGGCGCGGTCGACACGATCCTGCTCGATACGCCCTCTTGGCTGATGGAGCGCTGGACCCACCACTATGGGACCGATGTGGCGCGCGCGATTGCGCTCGCCAACCGCGCCGAACCAGCCCTTGATCTCACCGTCAAGTCCGACCCCGAGGCCTGGGCGGCGCGCCTTGGCGGCAACGTACTGCCGACCGGTTCGGTGCGGCTGATCCCGCACGGGCCGGTGCCGCAGCTTCCGGGTTATGACGAGGGCGCCTGGTGGGTGCAGGACGCCGCGGCCGCGCTGCCGGTGCGGCTGTTCGGCGACGTGCGCGGCCGCGCGGTTGCGGACCTGTGCGCCGCGCCGGGCGGCAAGACCGCCCAGCTGGCGTGCCTGGGTGCGCAAGTCACCGCCGTCGACCGGTCGCCGGCGCGCCTCGAGCGGGTGCGCGAGAATCTCGCGCGCCTGTCGCTTGCGGCCGACATTGTCCAGGCCGACGCCGCGACGCTGGCGGCCGGTCCGTTCGATGGCGTCCTGATCGACGCGCCTTGCTCCTCGACCGGGACGATCCGGCGCCACCCGGACATTGCCTGGCTCAAGCAAGAGGCCGATTTCCCCGGCTTGACCAGCCTGCAGGTCCGGCTGCTGGACCATGCGGTCAACCTGACCCGGCCGGGCGCGACGATCGTGTTTTGCACCTGCTCGCTCGAACCGGAGGAGGGCGAGGCCTTGATCGCGGATTTTCTCGCCCGCGAGCCGCGCGTGCGGCGTCGGCCGGTCGACCCTGCGGAGGTTGCGGGCCAGGGCGAACTCCTAACGCCCGCCGGCGAGTTGCGTACGCTGCCAACCCATTTTCCAGCGCCCGACCCGCGCCTCGCCGGGCTCGACGGGTTCTACGCGGTTCGGCTGGTCCGCGTGTGACGGTTGAACCAAGTTTTGGTCTCCACTTTAACCGGTGTCACGACCGTCCTCGCGCCCGGACGAGGGTGCTAAGTCGTTCGATCCCCAAGCCGAAAGCCAAAACTGCGTTAAGGTTAATGTCTTACTACTCTCTGCGGCGCCGAATCAGGTCGTTACAGTGGTGAACGTGCTCGAACGAAGGCCAGAGTCCATGTCCCCGGGGGCGATCGTGGACCGCAGCAAGCTATTGATGCTGACGGTGCGCCGCGCTGCCAGCCGCATCATCGGCTGGCCCGCCCGTTTCCTGCGGATGCCGACCCTGCCGGGACGCGGCGACCGCCTGGTGATCGCGCCCCAGGATGTTCGCACCGCCGATCCAACCCGTGCCGCCGAAATCTATGCGAGCCGTTTTGCATTTGCCAGCAAGGTCGTGATCTGCGACGGCCGTTCGCCGTTCGAGATGCTGTCACCCTCGGGTGAATGGGCCGAAGCCCTGCACGGCTTTGGCTGGCTACGCCATTTGCGTGCCGCCGAGTCAGCAATCACCCGCGCCAACGCCCGCTCACTCGTCGACGAATGGATCGGCCTGCAAAACTCGCTCGGGCCGCCGGCCTGGTATCCGGAGGTCGTCACCCGCCGCCTGATCTCCTGGCTCAGCCAGGCGACATTGATCCTCGACGACTCCGACGTCCGCTTCTATCGCCGTTTCCTCAAAAGCCTCACCCGTCAGGTCCGGTACCTGCGCAGCACCGCCGGCGACACCCGCGACGGCGTACAGCGGCTTCAGACCCGCATCGCTTTGGTCTATGCGGCGCTCTGCATCTCGGGCCAGTTGCGCTATCTCAACAAGGCCACCCGCCAACTCACCAATGAGCTCGAGCGCCAGATCCTGCCGGACGGTGGCCACGCCAGCCGCAATCCGGGCGCCCTGATCGAGCTGCTGCTCGATCTGTTGCCGCTCAGCCAGGCGTACTCGGCGCGCAACGTCGCGCCCCCCGCGGCGCTGCTCAACGCGATCGACCGGATGATGCCGATGTTGCGCTTTTTCCGGCACACGGACGGAACGTTTGCGCTATTCAACGGCATGGGCCCGACCCAGCCCGATCTGCTCGCGACCCTGCTCGCCTGCGACGATGCGCGCGGCGCACCGGTCTCCAACGCGGTCCATTCCGGCTACCAGCGCATTGAGGCCGGCAACAGCGTGATGCTGATCGACACCGGGCGGCCGCCGCCGTTCGAGATGAGCATGCAGGCGCACGCCGGATGCTTGGCGTTCGAGCTCTCGCACAAAGGGCAACGCATCATTGTCAATTGCGGGATGCCCGGCACCGGCAAGGATGACTGGCGCGAGCACGCCCGCATGACCGCCGCGCATTCGACCGTAACTTTCAACGACACATCCTCGTGCCGGTTCGCCGCGTCAGGCGCCGGACGCCGGCCGCAGAGCAACCCGATCGTGTCGGGCCCGACCAAGGTGCCGTTGGAGCGCGAAACCATCGAGGAGGGCGAAATCGTACGCGCGACCCACGACGGATACGCCAACCGGTTTCAGGTCGTGCACCAGCGTTCCGTCATCCTGTCGCCGGACGGCAACCGGCTCGACGGCGAGGACATGTTTCTTCCGGCCAAGGGCGACACGATCCCCGAGAAGGTCGCCGACGAATTTGCCGTGCGCTTTCATCTGCACCCGGCAATCCGGGCAAACCGGATCGCGGACGGACACGGCGTGATGCTGATCCTGCCCAACAAGGACGTGTGGAACTTTCACGCATACGACGACATGGCTGAGATCGAGGACGGCGTGTTCCTGGGCGGACAGGAAGGTGCACGCCGCACGTCTCAGATCGTCGTGCGTGGCCATGCCCGCGACATACCGAACGTGCGCTGGACGCTGAGCCATACGCCGCCGCCGACGGGCGCGCGCCGCAGCCGTGGCGACGAGCCGGAACTGCCGCTCGATCTGGGGTAAGTATTGATCGGTCGACCTGTGGATGCGTCGCGCCGCGCGACGACTTCGCCGCGGGTCTGTGCTAGCAAACGCCGGCCATGGCCGAGCAGCCTCACCGCGTCGCCCGCGCGCTCCTGTCGGTGTCCGACAAATCGGGCCTGATCGAATTCGCGCGCGCACTGGCGAATCTCGGAATTGAATTGATCTCGACCGGCGGAACGAGCCGCGCATTGGCCGACGCCGGCCTCACGGTACGCGACGTCTCTGATTTAACGGGCTTTCCCGAAATGATGGACGGGCGAGTCAAGACCCTGCACCCGAAGGTGCACGGCGCGCTGCTGGCGGTGCGCGGCAACGAGGCCCATGAACTCGCCATGGCGACGCACGGCATTGCGCCGATCGATCTCCTGGTGGTCAATCTCTATCCGTTCGAGGCGACCGTCGCCAAAGGCGCCGGCTTTGACGAGTGCATCGAGAACATCGATATCGGCGGCCCGGCCATGATCCGGGCGGCGGCCAAAAACCACGCCGGCGTCGCGGTCGTTGTCGAGCCAAACGATTACGCGGCGGTGCTGGCGGAGATCGATCAGCACGGCGGAACCACGCTCGCGCTTCGCAAGAAGCTCGCCGCCAAGGCGTATGCGCGCACCGCCGCCTACGACGCCGCGATTTCCAACTGGTTCGCGGCTGAGCTTGGCGACGACGCCCCGATCTTTCGCGCGTTCGGCGGGCGGCTGATCGAGGCGCTGCGCTACGGCGAAAACCCGCACCAGACCGCGGCGTTCTATCGCGCGCCCGAGCGGCGGTTCGGGGTCGCGAGCGCGCGTCAGGTCCAGGGCAAGCAGCTCTCCTACAACAATATCAACGACACCGATGCGGCCTATGAATGCGTCGCCGAATTCGATCCGGCGCGCATCGCGGCCTGCGCGATCATCAAGCATGCCAACCCGTGCGGGGTCGCCGAGGGCGGCGACCTGATCGAGGCCTATCGCAAGGCGCTCGCGTGCGATCCGGTCTCGGCCTTCGGCGGGATCGTGGCGCTCAACCGCCCGCTTGATGCCGACGCCGCCCGCGCCATCACCGAAATCTTCACCGAAGTCATCATCGCGCCGGCGGCAAACGATGAGGCGATCGCGATCGTCGGCGCCAAAAAGAACCTCCGGCTGCTGCTTGCAGACGGCGTTCCGGATCCGCGCGCGCGCGGTCTCACCGCCAAGACGGTCGCCGGCGGCCTCCTGGTCCAGTCGCGCGATAACGCGAGCGTCGATGAGATGCAGCTGCGCACGGTGACGCGGCGGGCCCCAAGCGCGCGCGAGCTTGCCGATCTGCGCTTCGCATTCCGGGTGGCGAAGCACGTGAAGTCGAACACAATCGTCTACGCGAAGGACGGCGCCACGGTCGGCATCGGCGCCGGACAGATGAGCCGGATCGATTCCGCCCGCATCGCCGCTCGCAAGGCGGAGGACGCCGCCAACGTCGCCGGCGCGCGCGAGCCGGCGACGCGCGGGGCCGTGGTCGCCTCCGATGCGTTCTTTCCGTTCGCCGACGGTCTCCTGGTCGCAATCGAGGCCGGCGCTACCGCGGTGATCCAGCCGGGCGGTTCAATGCGCGACGACGAGGTGATCAAAGCCGCGGACGATCACGGAGTCGCCATGGTGTTCACCGGAGTACGTCACTTCCGGCATTGAGGCGCCGTAGGATCGGTTGAGCTCTTGCGAAACCCATCGCTTTTGCTTCGCCGCGGCAAGTGATGGGTTTCGCTCCGCTCAACCTATCCTGCGAACTAGGCAGCCGGTTACACCTGCGCCAGATCGCCCAGCATGCCCGCGACCACCGTGAGCTTCGAAAGCGTCAGCCCCGAGGTTGCGATCTCGTGCACCGCCTGGCGCGTGCGGGCGATGTCTTGCGCGTGCGCTGCGACCCAGCGCTCGACCGCTTCGGGACCGGGCGCGCCCGCGCTCATCATGTCGGCGGTGAGCCGGCGCAGCGCATCCTCGATCTGGTCAACCGCGCGGTCGAGGGCCAGCCGGTCGAAATAGTCCGACAGCCTGATCTCGCGCGCAGATGCGGCGATGTGATCGAGGCGGAAGAACGCCGCGGCCGCGAAGTAGGTCGCTGCTACATCGACCACCGGTTTGGCGGTGCGGGCGGCGACCAGCGCGATGTCGGTTGCCGACGCAAGTGCGCGCAGATTGGCGATCCGATGCGCGAGCGCGGCCGGAACACCGGCCGTCTGCATGCGCTCGACCCGCGCCATGCGCGCGGTCGCAAGATCATCGGACAGCACCCGATCGAGCGCCAGCGCGACCTCGTCGATGGCGGTGCGATAGTGCGTGATGATCGATGCCAGGCCTTGCGTAAGGTCGACGTGGCGCAGGAACCAGACCATGCGATCGAGCAGCAGGTTCTGCAGTTCGGCGTAGAGTGAAAGCTGCAGGTCACCGTGGACCACGTTGTCGAGCGCGTCGATCTCGCCGTTAAGCGACATCAGCTCGAAGCCCTCGCGCACCACCGCGAACGCGGCCGCGATCCGATCGGGCGCGGCGCCAGTGGCGTCCGCGATGCGCGCGATCAGCGAAGGCCCGCCGCGGTTGATCATGGAATTGGTCAGCTGGGTGGCGATGATCTCGCGTCGCAGCCGGTGCTTGGCGATTGCATCGGGGAACCGCTGCGTGATCGCCGACGGGAAGTAGCGCTCGAGTTCGCGCGACAGATAAGGATCGTCGGGAACGGCGGAACTTAGAAGATCGGCCTTGAGCGCGAGCTTGGCGTAGGCAAGCAGAACCGCGAGTTCCGGACGCGTGAGCGGCTGACCGCGGTTGCGGCGCTCCGCGAGTTCCATGTCGTCGGGCAGGAACTCAACCGCGCGATCGAGCAGATGTCGCGCTTCCAGCGTCTGCATCAAGCGTTGCTCGAAGCCGAGATCCTCCATGCCGCGGCGGACGGCGAGCGAGATCGCCAGCGGTTGCTGATAGTTTGCGCGCAACACCAACTGCGCGACCTGGTCGGTCACATCGACCAGCAGACGATTGCGGGCGTCACGCGCGAGCCGGCCGTCGCGCATCGGAATGCTGAGCGCGATCTTGAGATTGACCTCGACGTCGGACGTGTTGACGCCGGCCGAGTTGTCGATCGCGTCGGTATTGAGCCGCACGCCGCGCAACGCTGCCTCGACGCGGCCGCGTTGGGTCATGCCCAGATTGGCGCCTTCGCCGATCACTTTGCAGCGCAAGTCGGCCCCGGTGACGCGGATCGCATCGTTGGCGCGGTCGCCCACGGCGTCGTCGGATTCCGAGGAGGCCCGCACATAGGTGCCGATGCCGCCGAAGAACAACAGGTCGGCCGGCATTTTCAGAATGATGCTGATCAGTTCCGCCGGCGTGACGCTGGTGCGCTCGACGCCGAGCACGCTTTGCGCCTCGCGCGACAGCTTGATTTCCTTGGCGGCGCGCGAATAGACGCCGCCGCCCGCGGAGATCAGCGACTTGTCGTAACTCTGCCAGCTCGACTGCGGCAGCTCGAACAGCCGTTTCCGCTCGGCGAAGCTTTTTTCCGGGTCCGGAGCCGGATCGATGAAGACGTCACGATGGTCGAAAGCGGCGACCAGCCGGATCGTGCGCTCGCGCAGCATGCCGTTGCCAAAGACGTCGCCCGACATGTCGCCAACACCAGCGACGACAAACGGGGTCTTGCCGATGTCGACATTCATTTCGCGGAAATGGCGTTTCACCGCTTCCCAGGCGCCGCGCGCCGTGATCCCCATCTTCTTGTGGTCGTAACCGGCCGAGCCTCCCGATGCGAACGCGTCGTCGAGCCAGAAACCGTGTTCCTGGGCAATGCCGTTGGCAATATCGGAAAATGTCGCCGTACCCTTGTCGGCCGCGACCACCAGATAGGGATCGTCGCCGTCATAGCGCACGACGTTCGGCGGCGGGATGACGCCGTCCGGCCCAATGTTGTCAGTCAGGTCAAGCAGCGTGTCGATCAGGATCTTGTAGGTCGCGACGCCTTCGGCCTGCACGGCGTCACGGTCGAGCTTGACGCCGGCTTTCATCAACCGCTTCGGCACAAATCCGCCCTTGGCGCCGACCGGCACGATGACGGCGTTCTTGACTTGCTGAGCCTTGCCGAGTCCGAGAATCTCAGTTCGGAAATCCTGCGGCCGATCGGACCAGCGGATGCCGCCGCGCGCAACCGGACCGAAGCGCAGGTGAATACCCTCGACCCGGGGTGAGTAGACGAAGATTTCATACAGCGGTCGCGGCAACGGCATCGCGTCGAGCCGGTGACTCTCGAACTTGATGGCGATGACGTCGAGCGGCAGCCCATCGGGGCCGAGTTGATAGAAGTTTGTGCGCAGCGCGGCCGTGACCGCGTTGACGAACCGGCGCAGGATGCGATCCTCGTCGAGGCTTTCGACTTTTTGCAGCCGGGCCTCGATATCGGCCGCGATGGCCTGCTCGTTGGCGGCACGCTGCTCGTTTGTCACCCCCGGGGCGAGGGCGAAGCGCGCGTGAAACAACGCGACGATGCGCTCCGCCAGCGCGGCGTGCTTGGCGAGCGTTGCCCACATGTAGTCCTGCGAGAACGGAATGCGGATCTGGCGCATGTAGCGCGAGATCGCGCGCACGAGCGCGACATCGCGCCAGCCGAGCCCGGCTCTCAGGATCAGCGCGTTGTAGCCGTCATTCTCGGCGCCATTGCGCATCACCATCAGGAAGCCGGCCGAGAGCTTGGACTTGAGCGCCTCGATATCGATCGCAGCGCCATCTTCGGCATGCCGCAGCATCATGTCGTGCAGCCAGAAATCCGGCGCGTCCGGGCCCGCCAAGGCCACGTGGTAGGTGTGCTCATCGACCACGCGAAAGCCCATGTTCTCCAGCACCGGCACGCGCTCCGAGAGCGGAATCGGCCGCGCGTAGCTCCAGACTTTCAGCGCATCGCCGCCCTCGCGGTTGTCGTGGTGGTGGCGAAACTCGACCGCGAGCGGCCGATCCGCCGAGACGCTTTCAAACACCCGCACGTCGCGCACCGCGACTTCCGGCGGATAGGCTTCGCGGTAGGCCGCCGAGAACGCCTCGCCGTAGCGCTGCACCAGCGCGCGTGCGCGCGCCGGATCGTAAGCACGGTTCATCTCCTCGATGAAACCGTCCGTCCAGGTACGGATGATCGCTTCGACCGCGGTCTCGAGCGCCTGCGATGCGACTTTCGGCGTGACGCCGTGGCGGCGCCCGATGATGAAGTGCGCGCGCACCAGCGGGCCTTCCAGGTAATACGGTTGCACCGCAGAGAGGTGTCCCTCGAACACCTCGACCAGGTGCTTTCCGATCGCCACTTGCACGGTGCTGTCGTAGCGGCTGCGCGGCACGTAGACGAGGACCGACACAAAGCGATCGAAGCGATCGTAGCGCGGCAACACGCGCACCCGCGGGCGCTCGCCCAGATAGAGGATTGCGAGCGCGAATTCATAGAGCTGCTGCTCGTCGATCTGGAACAACTCGTCGCGCGGATAGGTTTCCAGCACGTTCACCAGGGCCTTGGAGGAATGGCCCTCGGGCGAAAAGCCCGCGCGGTGGACCACTGCCTCGAGCTTGCGACGCAGGTACGGGATGCTGCGGGCCGAGCGCGTGTAGGCGGTCGACGTGAACAGGCCGATGATGCGGGATTCGCCGATCAGGCGACCCTGCGCGTCGTGCCGCTTCACGCCGACGTAATCCATGTAGACCTGACGGTGCACGTGCGAACGTACGTTGGACTTGGTGATGATGAGCGCCTTGGGTTCCTGCAGAAACGCCAGGATTTCGGGCGTGACCGCGATCAACTCGTGGCCTCGATGCAGCACGCGCATCGCCCGGTGCCGCAGCACGCCGAGGTCGCTCTCGTGCACCGGCTCGAACTGCTGATCGCCGGTGAGCAGATATTCGCGCATGCCCAGGAAGGTGAAATTGTCGGCGATCAGCCACTCGAGAAATGCGACGGCCTCCGAAATCTCCTCGGGCGGCAACGCCGGCGGGTTGCGCTTGAGATCGGCAATCAGATCGCCGGTGCGCGCCAGCATCGGCTTCCAGTCCATGACAGCGCGGCGAACCTCGGCGAGGACTTCGCCCAGCGCCGCGATGATCTCGTCGCGTTCGCGCTCCTCGGCGATGCGCTCGACGTGGAGGTGAATGAAACTCTCGCGTGCCTTGAGCGGCGCGTGGGCCCGAAATGCCAGCAGGCGACCGTCGGCGTCGCGGGTCACATTGATGACGGGGTGCGCCACCAGAAGGACATCGATCTTACGTTCGGCGAGCGCGGCCAACACCGAGTCAACGAGAAACGGCATGTCGTCGTTGACGATCTCAACGACGGAGATCGGTTTGCCGCCGTCACGTCGAGGCAGCTGCGGATCGCTGATACGGATCTTGGGCTCGCCGGCGGTACGCCGTGACAGGAATACCCACGCCGATGCCGCGAGTGCCGCCAGTTCGGACGGCTGATAGCGCGCCAGGTCTTCGGGGGCGACGCCGCCGAACAGCGCCGCCGCGAATTCTTCCTGGCCGCCGAGTTCGTCGAGGAGGGCGACCATTTGGTCGTCCGAGCCAGTTATGGATTTGCGATCGGCGGAACCATCAATCATAGATGCTCCGTATGATTCCCGCCCCGGCCGCAATCGGCTGCTGTCGCATTTTCCGAAACACTGCCTTGGCCTTATAAGGGCGCAAGGGGAGCGCATTATGGCAACGATTGGACCACCGACAAGAACCGCAGTTCTGCTGGGCCTGCCGATCGCGGCGGCCTTTACGGTCGCAATCGCATTCGGCCAGACGGCGCCACCGCGGCCGCGCGCGCCCGTGGTGACCTGGAACATTCCGAGCGTCGATCAACTCCCCGACAATGAACAGGGCCGCCTGGCGCGCTATGGGCGCTCGCTGATAGCGGCGACCTATGCGCATATCGGGCCCAATGTGCGCGACCCCGAAAAGCGCTTTGCCGGCAACAATCTTGCGTGCGCAAGCTGCCACCTCGACGCCGGTTTGAAGAAATTCGGCCTGCTCCTGGTGGGCGCGTATGCGGACTATCCGGCCTACAGCAAACGCACCGGCCGCGAGGCGACCATCGAAGATCGGGTCAACAACTGCATGGTGCGGAGCATGAACGGGCGCGCGCTGCCCGCGGATTCGCGCGAGCTCGCGGCGTTCGCGACCTATCTCAAGGTGCTCTCGACCGGGATCAGCGTGGACGCCGACGTGATCGGGCAAGGCGCTGGTTCGATGCCGCTGTTGAGCCGCGCCGCCGATCCGGAGCGCGGGCAGCGCGTCTTCAACCGCACGTGTGCTTCGGAATGCCATGGCACCGACGGGGCAGGCGTGCGGAACGCGACTGCTTCCGACGCGCTGGGCTATCTGGTGCCGCCACTGTGGGGCTCAGATAGTTTCAACGACGGCGCCGGCATGGCCCGGTTGATCACGATCGCTAACTTCGTCCACTCCAACATGCCGAACGGGGCCAATTGGTCACAACCGCTCGTGTCGCAAGACGACGCCTGGGACGCCGGGGCCTATGTGGTGTCGCAACCGCGGCCGCGTAAAGCGGATCTCGCGGCTGATTTCCCGGACCGGCTGACCAAGCCGGCCGACGCCCCCTATGGTCCCTACGCGGACGGGTTTTCGGAGACGCAGCACAAATACGGACCGTTTGGCCCAATCGAGACCGAGGACCGTCGCCTGCGTGCCGAGCAATCAAAGTCCAAATAGCGGCGTCTGGCGCGATCACCGCATACAAACAGCCTCAACGTTATTGCCGTCTGGATCAATCAGAAAGGCTGCGTAGTAGCTGGGGCTGTAATCGGCGCGCAAGCCTGGGCCACCGTGATCACGCCCGCCGGCTTTCAACCCCTCGGCATGAAAGCGATCGACCGCGGCCCGATCCGGGGCTTGAAACGCGACGTGTACGCCGGAACCGGGCGGTCGTTTGCCGGCATAGAGCCAGAATGCGGCAGCGCCATTCGGCCCAAAACCGGCGCCTGAGTCGTCGCGTGAGATCAGCGCGTAGCCTAGTCCCGCAAGCGCGGATTGATAGAAGCGCGCGCTCGCGGCGACGTCGTTTACCGTCAGCCCGATATGATCGTACATGATGACCTCCTCTTGTTGAGGGATCATCCTTGCGCGAGCGCCGAGAAGCGATCTTGGAAGAACTTGCGGTTTCCGCGCGCGGCCGCACGAAAAGCGCGCGGCGAAACACCGGCGGCGCGATGGAACGTGCGGACAAAGTTGGACAAATCGGCAAATCCGACGTCGAGCGCAACATCGGTGATCGGGCGATCGTCATCGGCTAGCAAGTGTGCGGCGCGGCGCAACCTCGCGCGCACCAGATATTGATGCGGCGTCACCCCAAGCACTTGCGCGAACAGCCGCAGAAAGTGGAATTGGCTGAGCCCGGTGGTGCGAGCAACGCGGTCGAGATTGAGCGGCTCGTGCGCGTTCTCGTCGAGCCATAGCGCAGCTTCGACGGCGCGCCGGCGGTCGCGCGGATGCAAGCGCGGCGGTTTGCGCCGACGGCCAGCGACCGCGTCGACACAGCGGGTGATGAACAGCCACCCGGCCTCTTCGAGGCTGATGTCGCCTCGCCCCTCGGCGGCCGTCTGCGCAAGCTCTCCGGCAACCATCAACTCAGGCAGTGGCGGCACGCAGCCAATCTGCCACAACTCGCTGCCGCCGCCGATCCATTCGACCACCGCCGGCGCAAGATCGAACGACAAGCATTCATCACCCCCGGCGTGGTGATCGTGGGTGCATCGGTATTCGGCGCCCGCCCGCCCCACGAGGATCGACCCGGCGACGAGTTCGAATGCCTGGTCGTGCCGTTGGTATCCAAAGCTACCTTTGCGCACGTAAGAGATGGAGAAGCCTTTGTGCTGCTCGGTAAACGGCACATCGGCAGGGCCCGCGCTACAGCGGTGGTCCGTGATCGCAAATGCTTCGGATCGTGTCAGCGCTCGGGACCGCATGGCCGCTATCTGATTGGTTCTGGTTATTTATGCACGGCCCACCGGCGTGGCAACCGCAGCGGCGCACGCCTGCACCAGAGCGGCACCTTCAATTGCAAGTCTTCTTAAATTAGTCGCCGGCTCGAGCCGGACAAAGTGGAACGTCACCCGCCTATTGTAACGGGGCACCGCGCGCCACACTTGGAGAATCTTGCTAGTGTGCGGGCGGTTCAGACCGGGAGCGTACCGTGGCCAATGCCAGAGCGGCCGTAAAAACCAAGCCCAAACAAATGCCTAAATCCGGCGCGTCGGCGCAGCCGAAAACCCACGGGAGCGGGCGTGTGGCGGCCACTGCACCAAGCGCTGTTGCGGACGACGATACTCGCATCACCGCCCTGGATCTTCGGCAGGCCGCGCTCAGCCCGGCCATGCAGGCCTATTTCGACAAATGCCAAGAGAAACTCGGCTTCGTGCCCAACGTGCTCAAGGCCTACGCGTTCGACATGGCGAAGCTCGAAGCATTCGTCGCCATGTACAACGACCTGATGCTAGCGCCGTCGGGACTTTCGAAGCTCGAGCGCGAAATGATCGCGGTCGCAGTGTCGTCGCAAAACCATTGCTACTATTGCCTCGTCGCACACGGCGCTGCGGTGCGCGTCCTTTCCAACGATCCGCCGCTCGGCGAGCTGATGGCCATGAACTATCGGGCGGCGCGGTTGACCAAGCGTCAGCGCGCGATGCTTGACTTCGCCGTGAAGCTCACGGAGGAACCCTGGAACATCGAAGACGCCGACCGGGATGCGTTGCGGCGCGCCGGATTCTCGGAGCGCGACATCTTCGACATCGCAGCGGTTGCTGCGTTCTTCAACATGTCGAACCGGGTGGCTTCGGCGACCGACATGCGGCCGAACAGCGTCTACCATCGCCAAGGACGGGACTGATTTGCGCACGCACCTGAAGATGACGCGACGCTATGCGGCCGCGCTGCTGCTGTCGCTGGCGCCGGCGATTGCGCTGGCGCAAGCGCCGCCGCCCGACGCGGCTCCCAGCACGGGTGACGCGCAGGCGCTGGCGGTGAGCGCGCAGCACGGAATGGTCGTGAGCCAGGAGGCGCGTGCGAGCGAAGTTGGCGTCGACATTCTTCGACGTGGCGGCAATGCGGTCGATGCGGCTGTCGCAGTCGGCTTCGCGCTCGCCGTCACCCTGCCGCGCGCCGGCAATCTCGGCGGCGGCGGTTTCATGGTTGTGCACCTTGCGCGCCAAGCCAAGCCGGTCGCGATCGACTATCGCGAAACCGCGCCCGCTGCGACCCGGAGCGACACATTTCTCAACGAGAAGGGCGATGCCGATCCGAATAAGTCGCTCAACTCCGGCCTCGCTGTCGGCGTGCCCGGGACGGTGGCCGGGTTAGCGCTCGCGCACGCCCGCTACGGCTCGGGGAAGTTCAGCTTCGCCGAACTGATCGCTCCCGCGATCCGGATGGCGCGCGCGGGCGTCACCGTGAACGAAGATCTGTTCGACACGCTGCAAATGTCGGCGCGACGGCTGCAGCGCTGGTCGCCCAAGTCGGCATTCTTCCGGCCGGATGGCACGCCACTCGAGCTCGGCGACACGCTGGTGCAGCCCGATCTTGCCGCCTCGCTTCAGGCAATCGCGGACAGAGGACCGTCGGCGTTCTACCAAGGGCCGGTGGCGGAAAAGATCGTTGCGGCGGTCCGTGCCGCCGGCGGTGGAATGACGACCGATGATCTCAAGTCCTATCGCGCGGTGGAGCGCGAAGCCGTGCGTGGCACCTACCGCGGCTACGACATCGTCTCGATGCCGCCGCCCTCATCGGGCGGCATCCACCTGATCGAGATGCTCAATATCCTGGAGGGATTTCCACTTGGCAGTTTCGCCGCGGAATCGCCCGAGGCGCTGCACTTGATGATCGAAGCCATGAAGTTCGCGTACGCCGACCGCGCCGAATTTCTCGGCGACAGCGACGCGATCGCGGTTCCGACCGAGCGGCTGATCTCGAAAGCCTATGCGGCCTCGTTACGCGCGCGCATCGATCCCTCGCGCGCGCGGCCCGCGCTCGAGATTCGGGCTGGCAGTCCGGCGACCGAGACCGGCGGCAACACGACGCATTTTTCGGTGGTCGATCAATTCGGCAATGCAGTCGCCAACACCACCACGCTCAACTTCAACTACGGGCTCGGCCTCGTCGCCGCAGGCACCGGGATCTTGCTCAACAACGAACTCGACGATTTTTCCGCCAAGCCGGGCGCTCCCAATGCGTTCGGGCTCGTGGGCGGCAGTGCCAACGCGCCTGGTCCCTCAAAGCGGCCGCTGTCGTCGATGACCCCGACGATCGTGCTCAAGAACGGCAAGCCGGTGCTTGTCACCGGCGCACCCGGCGGCAGCCGCATCATCACCACGGTGCTGCAGGTCGTCGTGAACGCAATTGATTTCCAAGAAGGCATAGCGGACGCGGTCGCAGCTCCGCGCGTCCATCATCAGTGGCAGCCTGACGTCGTGCTGATCGAGCGCGGCCTTCCGGATGCGACCATCCAGGGGCTGCAGGTGCGCGGTCACACCATCCGGGTCGGCCCGGTTTCCGGCTCTGCCCACTCAATTGCGGTGACGCCGAAGGGGCTTGTCGGAGCTGCCGACGCGCGGTCGCGCGGCGCGCTCGCCGCCGGGTACTGAAGCCCGAAAAACCAGGTCAGGACGCCAAGCGGCGCGGTGCGATCAACCGGCCAAGCTCACGCCGTGCGCTCTTCGAGCGCGAGCCATCGCCGGGAATTCGGATTGGTCTCGCATCACTGCGCGGAAGGAAGACCGCCGCCGCGCGCCAAACACCGGCCGATTCCCGGGCTGGCTCGCGCAACAACTCCCGCACAATGCCGGCCGGTTTGATCGGCATCAAGTTTCTCCCCGTGCTGAAATAACCGTCCGGGAATTGGAGCGGGCGAAGGGATTCGAACCCTCGACCCCAACCTTGGCAAGGTTGTGCTCTACCCCTGAGCTACACCCGCATCCGCCCGGCGGCCGTTATTGTTCCTAGCGGGCATCCATATCGCAAAAGGTTTTGGCCTTTGCAACCGGGGAAACGCCCCGACAACCCGGCAACCTGCCAAATCCACAGCGGCACCGTTGAAGCAGCTTCCAAAAATGCTCTAGAGCGGGATGAGTTATCTTCGAATCATCATCCCGCTCTAGCCTTTTGTTTGAGCATGATCTTTTTCGGAAAGCGGCGTCCGCTCTCGGGATCATGCTCCAAGGACCAACGGATGCCCGCGACCCCGGCCGATCTATTCGCGTTTCTCGACCGAATTGGCGTGGCGCATCGGACGATCGAGCATCCACCGCTCTTTACCGTCGAACAGTCGCGCGCGCTGCGTGGGCAGATTCCGGGTGGGCACACCAAGAACCTGTTCCTCAAGGACAAAAAGGGCGCCCTTTTCCTGGTGACCGCGCTCGAGGACGCCCCGATCGCGCTGAAGACCTTGCATCATCGGTTCGGCAGCGGCCGCTTTTCGTTCGGCTCGCCTGACGCGATGCGCGCAACGCTGGGGGTGGAACCGGGCTCAGTGACCCCGTTTGGCGCCCTCAATGACACCAGCCGCGCCGTCAACATCGTACTCGACCGCGCCATGTTGGAGCACGCCAGTCTCAACTATCATCCCCTCGTCAACACGATGACGACCACAATTTCGCGGGAAGGCCTGCTGCGTTTCCTTGAAGCGACCGGCCACATGCCCCGGATCGAACCGGTATCGGAGGTGATATAACGACCCGCAGTTTTGGTGCCCAAAACCGCGCCAAGTAAGCTCGGTTGGCGGCCGGACGTTCGAGAAGTTGCGATTGCAATCGGCGAGCGCATTGCCATTTAATCCGTCGAGATTTCGGGCCGCGCGCCCGTTGGGAAACCATAGGATCGCATTCGATGTTGCAGAATGGCGCTGCGGCAACCACGGCCGACCCCGTGATCAAGGACACGACGACCCAGGCGTTCGTGAAGGACGTGATCGAGGAGTCGCGTCGTCAGCCGGTGCTGGTCGACTTTTGGGCCCCCTGGTGCGGGCCCTGCAAACAGCTCACGCCGGTGCTGGAAAAGGTTGTGCGCGCCGCCAAAGGCAAGCTCAAGCTCGTCAAGATGAACATCGACGAGCACCCGTCGATCCCGGGCCAAATGGGCATTCAATCGATCCCGGCCGTCATTGCGTTCGTGAACGGCCAACCAGCCGACGGTTTTTTGGGAGCGCTTCCGGAGTCGCAGGTTACCGCCTTCATCGAGCGTCTGACCAAGGGCCGCGTCAGCGCCGAGGATAAGGATCTGCTGCAGGCCGCCGAGGCGGCGCTCGCGGAGGGCAATGCGGCCGGCGCCGCTGATCTGTTCGCGCGCATCCTGGCCGAGGAGCCAACCAACGTGCCGGCGCTCGCCGGCCTTGTACGGTGCTACGTCGCAACCGGAGCCCTCGACCAGGCCAAGCAGACGCTCGCGATGATCCCGGAAGGCAAGCGCAACGAGACCGCGGTGGCGGCGGCGCGCGCCGCGCTCGAACTCGCCGAGCAGGCAAGCTCGCTCGGCCCGATCACGGAGCTTGAGCAGAAGGTCGCCGCCAACCCGCTCGACCATCAGGCGCGCTTCGACCTCGCACTCGCGCACAACGCAAAGGGGCATCGCAAGGAGGCCCTTGATCACCTGATCGAGATCACGCGCCGCGACCGCAAATGGAATGATGACGGGGCCCGCAAGCAACTGGTGCAACTGTTCGATGCCTGGGGCCCGACCGATGAGGCGACGGTCGAGGGGCGCAAGCGATTGTCGTCGATCCTTTTTTCCTAGTGCCGCCGATTTGAAGCGGCACTAGAATCATATTCTTGCTAGTGCGGCCGATTTAAAGTTCCTGCATCAGTCCGATTTCCGACCGGTGTGATTTCCGATAGGATTGCATCGGACAGCGGCTATTTTTTTGGACCAGGAGCGCAGCGATGCCGTTGAACGCGGTCTATCGCGGGCCTGCCGACCTGCCGGGCACGATCCCGGTCTTCCCGTTGCCGGGCGCATTGCTGCTGCCGCGCGGACAGATGCCGCTCAATATTTTCGAACCGCGCTATCTCGCGATGGTCGACGACAGTTTGCGCGATGGTCACCGGCTTATCGGCATGATCCAGCCCGATACGGGGCATCCCGGTCCCGAGGCGCGGCCCAACCTCTATAAAATCGGGTGTGCCGGCCGCATCACCCAGCTCGCCGAGACCGGCGACGGACGCTATTTGCTCCAACTCACCGGCGTTGCTCGCTTTCGAATCGAGGAAGAGCTGAAGGTCGTGACTGCGTATCGTCAGTGCCAAGTGACCTACGCGCCGTTCGCCGATGATTTCATCGCGCGCAAGGGCGAGAATGACGTTGATCGCAAGGCACTGCTCGAGGCGCTAACCGCCTTCCTGAAAGCCAACGACCTCAAGGCCGACTGGCAGGGCATCGAAAGCGCCCCGAACGAGGCGCTGGTCAACGCACTCGCCATGATGTCGCCTTACGACCCGGCCGAGAAACAGGCGATGCTGGAGGCCCCGGATTTGAAAACCCGCGCCGAGATCCTGATCGCGATCACCGAGATCGGTCTTGCCAAGACCAAGACTGACGGCGAGACCCCGCTGCAATGAGCCACCGAATGGCGGACGTGCTATCAAGGCGGCCGAAAAACGCATCAGCCCATCAAGACGTGATCCATGAGCACTCCCGATCGTCCCGCCGGAAGCGTTGATCCAAAGCTCCTGGAAATCCTGGTCTGTCCGCTGACCAAAGGGCCGCTCGAATACGATGCGGCCCGCCAGGAGCTGATTTCACGCGCCGCCAAGCTCGCCTACCCGATCCGCGACGGCATTCCGATCATGCTGCCCGAAGAGGCGCGCCGGCTGGACTAACCAGTCGCGATGCTGTGCCCTTGCAGCGTTGGGGGTCCGGGCCCGAGCGAAACGCGGGCCGAGGCGTCCGCCACATGTGATCGGATTGCCGATTCAGGGAGAGAAAACCGTCATGATGAAAATCTGGGGCCGCAACACGTCCTCCAACGTCCAGAAGGTGATGTGGGCGATCGGCGAACTCGGGCTCGCCCATGAACGCATTGATGTCGGCGGCCCGTTCGGCAAGAACCGCGAACCGGCGTATCTGGCGATGAACCCAAACGGCCTGGTGCCGACCTTGGAAGAGGACGACGGATTCCTGCTGTGGGAATCGAACACAATCGTGCGTTATCTGGCAGCGAAGCACGGCCCCGGCAAGCTCGAGCCCGGCGATCTGCGCAGCCGTGCCAGTGCCCAAAAGTGGATGGACTGGCAGCTCGCGGTCGCCAATCCGGCGATCACGCCGGTATTTTGGGGGCTGATCCGCACACCGCCCGATAAGCGCGATCCGAAGGCGATCGAGGCCGGCAAGGCTGCGTCCACGACCGCCATCAAGATGATGGACGAACAGCTCGCCAAAACCAGGTTTATTGCCGGCGATCAATTTTCGTACGGCGACATCCCGATTGGGCCGTTCGCCTACCGATATTTTCGGTTGATAACAGACCACCCGACGGCACCGAACGTCGAACGCTGGTATGCGGAGCTTGCGGCGCGCCCTGCCTTCAAGCAGCACGTGTTGGACGTGCCGTTCGTGTGATAGCCGCAGTTGAAAATGGACTAACCATGGAACCAAGTCTTCCCGCCACCGAGAAGCTTGCCACTCGGACCAAGGCGTTCGAGCTGATCAGAAAGCTTTCTTACCGAGAGGGAGACTTCGTCCTCGCGTCGGGCAAGAAGAGCAAGTTCTATCTCGATATGAAGCCCACCATGTTCCATCCGGAAGGGGCTCACTCGCTCGCCGACCTTGTCCTCGACAGATTGTCCAACCTCAAGGTCGATTGCGTCGGCGGACTAGCGGTCGGCGCAATCCCGCTTGCGGTCGCAGTCTCGGTGCGGAGCGTGGGGACGGCTCGCCCGCTGCCGGGCTTTTTCGTGCGCAAAGAGGTCAAGGATCACGGCACCAAGAAGCGCGTCGAAGCGGCCGGCGATATCAGCAACAAGAACGTCGTCATTCTGGAAGACGTGACCACGACCGGTGATTCCGCCATGCACGCGGTCGACGCCGCCAGGAGCGCCGGCGCCAACGTGGTGCTGGTATTATCGATGGTCGACCGCGACGAGGGCGCGCTGGAATTTTTCAAGCAACAAGGAATACCGTTCGACTGGTTGTTCCGGGTGGGCGAATTTCAGCGTTGACCGCTAGAGCGGGATGATTTGTCTTCGAGTCATCATCCGCTCTAGCCTTTTTGTTTGAGCATGATCTTTTCCGAAAACCGGCGTCCACTTTTCGGGATCATGCATTTACAGCGCCTCGCCCTTCAACAACTTAGGAACGTCACCCGCAAGCCCCGCCGCTTGGCGGATGAAAACATCTTTCAGCCACGGCAATCGATCCACGATGCCGAGCCCGATATCACGCACCAGCCGCAGCACGTCGGAATGGTTGGAAAACAACCGGTTAAGTCCGTCGGTCGTAATTCCCATGGCGACGGTATCGAACCTGCGCCAGCGCTGATAGCGCGAAAGCACGTCCGGCCCGCCCGGGTCGAGTCCAAGCCGCGCGGCGTCGGTGATGCATTCCGCCAAAGCGGCCGCATCGCGTAGTCCGAGATTGAGGCCCTGCCCGGCAATCGGATGAATCACGTGCGCAGCGTCGCCGATGAGCGCGACGCGGTCCGCCACAAAGGCGCGCGCAATCGCGAGACTGATTGGAAACGCGCGCCGCGGTCCTACGGCCTCGATCTCTCCCAGGTGCAGGCCGAACCGAGCTTCGAGCTCGGCGTGAAACGCGTCGTCAGGCAATGCGACGATGCGCTGAGCTTCGCCGGCCTCTTCGGTCCAGACGATCGACGAGCGCAAGCCCTTCAACGGCAGGATCGCGAACGGACCGGCGGGGAGAAAATGCTCCTCCGCGCGACCGTGATGCGGGCGCTCGTGCGCGACCGTGGTGACGATGGCGGACTGCCGGTACGCCCAATGGGTGCTGGCGATGCCGGCACATGCGCGCACCCTCGAATGCGCACCATCAGCCGCCACCAGGAGCCTCGTTGCATGGGCCTCGCCGTCTCCAAGTCCCGCGGTGACCCATCGATTCGTTGGAGGCGATAGAGGCGAGAATTCCTTTACGCTCGTCGGCAGCAGCACCACGCCGTCGCGCGTTGCCCGTTCGACCAGCGCGGCCAGCAGCGGAGCATTCTCGATCATGTGGGCAAACGGCTCGTCCGGCGCGATTTCGCCTGCGAACGTCAAAAAGGTCGGGCGAACGGCGTTGTCGAGTTTGCTGTCCGTGATCACCATGTCGAGAATCGGTTGCGCATCATCGGCGACCGCAGTCCAGACCCCGATGGTTTCGAATAGCCGCCGCGCAGCGGCGGCGATCGCGGACGCGCGCGCATCGGACGGCGAGCGCGCGAAAGCGGGGTCGGCAACGACGACGCGGAACGACGGGCCCAGGCTCTGGCGCAGCGCACACGCGAGCGCCAGCCCGGCAAATCCGCCGCCCGCAATCAACACGTCGGACGTGCGTTCCAAGTTCGTGCCCTGCCCCGCTCTCACTAAGGCCACCGCCCGCGCGTCAACGAGCCGCGGATCGCGCGTTGCACCCGAGAGACCTGCACCTTGTGGAGTTCATGCGCTAGCATGTCCAACAACTGCGCCTTCCGGTGTTCCCCGGCAATATCGATTTTTCATACAGGATCTTCCATGTCGGCTGTCGACGACCTTCTCGCGATCCTCGATCTCGAGCCGCTCGAGGTGAATTTGTTTCGTGGGCGCTCCCCTCAGTCGCGGTGGCAGCGCGTTTTTGGCGGGCAGGTGATCGGTCAGGCGCTGGTGGCAGCGAGCCGCACGGTCGAATCCGCGCGACGCCCGCATTCGCTGCATGCCTATTTCCTGCTGGGCGGTGATCCGAAGGTCCCCATCATCTACGAGGTCGACCGGATTCGCGACGGCAAGAGCTTCACGACCCGACGCGTCGTCGCGATCCAACACGGCCAAGCCATCTTTTCCATGTCGGCGTCATTCCACGTGCAAGAAACCGGCTTTGAGCACCAGGCCAAGATGCCTGATGTACCTGCGCCGGAGCAGCTACCGAGCGGACCCCAATTGCCTGCAAGCATGCTCGCCACCATGCCGGAGGCTATACGCCGGTTCTTCGAGCAAGAGCGGCCGGTCGAACTGCGTCCCGTCGAGTTCGAGCGTTATCTCGGCAAACGGTCCGAAGACGGCCGCTTTCAGGTCTGGATTCGCACAACCGGGCCGCTGCCGGACGATCAGGCGATCCATCAGTGTGTGCTCGCTTACGCCTCCGATATGATGCTGTTGGATGCATCCCTCGTCCCGCACGGCCGCACGGTCTTTGACAAGCGCATCATGGGAGCGAGCTTGGATCACGCGCTCTGGTTCCATCGGCCGTTTCGCGCCGACGAATGGCTGCTTTACGCCCAGGACAGCCCGAGCGCGTCGGGCGCACTTGGGTTTTCGCGCGGCCTCATTTTCAAGCGCGACGGCACGCTGATCGCCTCGGTGGCGCAGGAAGGGTTGATCCGCGAGCGGCACGACGCTTGACCACGTCAAACATTGCAGGTGAGATTAATGAGCTCACCGCCGGGGCAAACACATGAAAATCGTCGTCGCGATCATCAAACCGTTCAAGCTCGAAGACGTGCGCGATGCGCTCACGCATCAAGGCATCAGCGGGATGACGGTGACCGAGGTCAAAGGCTATGGCCGTCAAAAAGGCCATACTGAAATCTACCGGGGCGCCGAGTATACGGTGACCTTCCTGCCCAAGCTTCGCGTCGAAGTCGCCGTGAACGACGCCCAGGCCGACGAGATTGTTGGGGCGATCGAACGCGCCGCGAAGACCGGGCAGATCGGCGACGGCAAGATCTGGGTGATGTCGCTCGAGCACGCCTTGCGGATCCGCACCGGCGAAACCGATTCCGACGCAATCTGAGCCGGGAATCGTTCGGCAGCGCTCGGGTGATGTCTCCCTGAACTGGTGTAATGATAGTTGCCTATATATTAGGCAATTGCCGTGGTGTTGAGCCGTAGCCCTATTGGCGATTTCGGGCGACTCCCGCGCCACGGCAAAATATCAATATAAAACAAATGGTTAAGCCATACTCGTAAAGATGGCACGGGGTTTGATTCCCTCCCCCCGCGATGCCTGCGCGATTACGTCGCACATGCCGAGCGCGTTGAGACGGCCTGTCTTGCATCCGCCACGGCGGGCCCTAACCGGGGGAATACAACCCATGAAAATCGTCATGGCCATCATCAAGCCCTTCAAGCTCGACGAGGTCCGCGATGCCTTGACCGCCGTCGGCGTGTCCGGGCTGACGGTGACCGAAGTCAAGGGCTATGGCCGCCAGAAAGGCCACACTGAAATCTACCGCGGCACCGAATACGCGGTGAGCTTCCTGCCGAAGGTCAAGATCGAGGTGGCGGTTGCTGCCGCCCAAGTCGACAAAGTTATCGATGCGATTACCGCGGCGGCAAAAACCGGGCAGATCGGCGACGGCAAAATATTCGTATTCGCCATCGATCAGGCCGTGCGCATTCGAACCGGCGAAACTGACGCCGCAGCGCTTTGAACCCGCACCTCGCGAAACGTCTACGGACAGGAGTGAAACAATGACGTTCAAGAAACTGACATGTGCGGGACTTCTTGCTCTCGCCCTCGGGCTGCTGGTCGGCATATTCCTGAGCATTCCGACCTTCGACGCGTCCTACGCGCAAGCGCCCGCGGCAGCGCCTGCCGCCCCAGCGGCGGCTCCGGCCGATGCGGGTCCCCCGGCCTGCGCCGCCAAGGTCCTCGAAAATTGCACCCCGAACTCCGGCGACACCGCCTGGATGCTCACATCAGTCGCGCTCGTGTTGATGATGACCATCCCGGGCCTCGGCCTGTTCTACGGCGGCATGGTGCGCAAGAAGAACGTGGGCGACACGGTGATGACGAGCTTTGCCATCACCTGTCTGATCACGATCCTCTGGGTGGTCTTCACCTACAGCATTGCGTTCCGGTCGGGATCGCCGTTTATCGGCGGGCTTGATCGCGCATTCCTGCAGAACGTACTGAGCGACATCTCGAAGGGCATCGGCAATCCGAATCCGCTCGCGCCGACCATTCCGGAAATGGTCTACGTCTGCTTCCAGCTGACCTTCGCGATCATCACCCCGGCCCTGATCGCCGGGGCGTTTGCGGAGCGCATGAAGTTCTCGGCCATGCTGTGGTTCATTGGCCTGTGGGCGATCTTCGTCTACTCGCCGATCGCGCACTGGGTGTGGGGACCCGACGGCATCTTCAGCGCCGTCAACACCGACGAAAAGGGCGATTTCGCCGGCTGGGTCAAGGTGCTCGACTTCGCCGGCGGCACCGTGGTGCACATCAATTCGGGTACCGCCGGCCTGATGTGCTGCCTGATGCTCGGCAAGCGCAAGGATCAAGGTCCGCCCCATAACATGGTGCTGACTTTCATCGGCGCCTCCCTGCTGTGGGTTGGCTGGTTCGGCTTCAACGCCGGTTCGGCCGTGACCGCCGGCATGCAGGCCGGCATGGCGATGGGCGTCACCCAGTTCGCCACCGCCGCGGCCGCCTTCACCTGGATGCTGGTGGAATGGGCCATGCGCGGCAAACCGACGGTCATCGGTATCTGCACTGGCGCAGTGGCCGGCCTCGTGGCAATCACGCCGGCGTCGGGCTTCGTCGGTCCGATCGGCTCGCTCGTCATTGGCGTCGCCGCCGGCGTCGTGTGCTACTGGGGCTGTACCGGCCTCAAGCACATGTTCGGCTACGATGACGCGCTCGACGCGTTCGGCGTGCATGCGGTCGGCGGCATCGTCGGCGCGCTGCTCACCGGCGTGTTCGCAGTCGAGCAGTACGGCGGAACCGCCGGCGCGTTCTACGGCAACGTCCAGCAGTTCATCAATCAGTGCATCGGCGTCGTCACCGTGTTCGTCTACGACGCCGTCGTCTCGTTGATCCTGCTCAAGATCGTCGACCTCTTCATCGGCCTGCGGGTCAGCGAAGAAGTGGAACGCGAAGGTCTCGACCTCGCGCTGCACGGCGAAGCCGTCCAGTAACTCGGGATACGGTTGGGGCGGATACCCGGCACCGCCCCCTCCGTCGGGAGGCCCCGGTTCACACCGGGGCCTCCTTCTTTTTGCGCGATGCGATTGCACGCCGCGCCCGCCTAGTGCCCCGAACCCGAAGTTCGCGTCGAGCGTGCTGCACCGTGTGGCGAACTTCGGAATCGGGACACTAGCGCGCCGATGAAGAAAGACGTTGGCACGGCGGCTTGCGATGGTTAAACGGCCCTTAACCCGCCACCCCTATGGTGGATTGCAATCCCGGAATCCGCACCGTCTTGGCCGCGGACCCTGACGCTTGTGGACGTAAATGAGTAGCGCCGAACCGACGTCGCCCCAAACCGTTCGGACCGTGCAAACGCGCTCGCCCTTTGTGCGGCTCACCGAGCTGCTGGGCGATATGAAACCCGGCCAGCCTCCGATCAATCTCACGGTCGGCGAGCCCCAGCACCCGATCCCGCCCTTTGTCGGCAGTGTGATCGACGCGAGCTTGAAGGACTTCGGCCGCTATCCTCCCACCAAGGGAAATGAGCATTTTCGCCGGGCGGCCGCGCGCTGGCTCGACCGGCGTTTCGCGCTGCCGCGCAGCGTCGATCCGGAGAACGAAGTCCTGGTGGTCAACGGCACGCGCGAAGCTTTGTTTCTGGCGGCGCTGGCCGGCCGCGAGTTGTCGATCAAACAGATCGCGCGCCCGGCGATCCTGGTGCCAAATCCGTTCTATGCCGCCTACGTGGCGGGGGCCGCGGCGGCGGGCTGCGAGCCGGTGCTGTTGCCGGCGACGCGCGAAAGCGGCTTTTTGCCGGACCTCGATACGCTCGACGACGATCTGCTCGCGCGCACGGTCGCGATCTATTTCGGATCACCAACCAACCCGCAGGGAGCGGTTGCCGATCTGCATTATCTCGAACGCCTGGTCGCGCTGTCGCGCCGGTACGACTTCCTGATCTTTTCGGACGAATGCTATTCGGAGATCTACACCACCGGCCGGCCGCCGCCCGGAATGTTGCAGGCCGCCGGCGCCGATTTCTCGAACGTGGTGGTATTCAACTCGCTTTCGAAGCGCTCGAATCTCCCGGGCCTGCGGGTCGGGCTCGCGGCCGGCGACAGCCGCTTCATCAAGAAGTTTCTCGACGTTCGCAACGTGGTTGCGCCGCAGGTGCCCGGGCCTCTGCAGGAGGTCGCCGCGCGCGCCTACGAGGACGAAACGCACGTTGAAGAAAATCGTCGCCTCTACAAGCTGAAGTTCGATCTGGCCGACCAGATCATCGGTGACCGCTACGGCTATACCCGACCGGAGGGCGGCTTCTTCCTTTGGCTGGACGTCTCGGCCTACGGCGGCAGCGAAGCCGTGGCGCTGAAACTGTGGTCGGAGGCGGGCGTGCGCATTCTGCCAGGTCTTTATCTGGCACACCCGCAGCGCGACGGCAGCAATCCGGCGGCTGCGTATATCCGCGTCGCGATGGTGCACGACCAGAACATCACCGCGCAGGCGCTGCATCGTATCGTGGCCACGTTGCAATGAGAGCAATCTCCGTGCTTCAGCACAACATCGACATGTCCTTTCTCTTGTCGGACGACCTCGGCGACGCCGTGCGGCGGCGGCTGCGTGAGGTTGGAGGCCTCGCCTTGATTGCCCTGACCGGGGCGGCGGTGGCTGCGCTTGCCACCTGGTCGGTCAGAGATCCCTCGTTCAGCCACGCGACCAGCGCACCCGTGCACAATCTGCTGGGCTTGCCCGGCGCCGTCACCGCCGACCTCATGATGCAGCTGATCGGATTGGCGTCGATCGCGCTGATCGCGCCGATCGCGGCGTGGGGCTTGCGGCTCCTCACCCACGGGTTGCTGTGCCGCGAGCCGCTGCGGCTCGGCCTCTGGATCGTCGGAACCGTGCTCGCCGCCGGGTTTGTTGCGTGCCTTCCGCGCACGGTGGGCTGGCCGCTGCCGACCGGGCTCGGCGGGGTCGTGGGCGACCTGGTGTTGCGTGCACCGTCCGCCGTTTTTGGGCCGATCGATGGGGTGCTCAGGATGGCGACCGCGATCGTGCTCGGCTGCGGCGCGCTTGCGGCGATTGCGATTGCGAGCGGACTGATGCTGCGCACGCCGGCCAGTCCATCGCGCGTGCAAGCCGCCGGCGCCGAACGCGACGACGGCGCCGGGGCTGCAATCTCGATCGGTTGGCTGGTGCACGGATTGCTGAGCGCGAAGGCGCAACTGGCGCGACTGCTGTCCAGGCGCCGCACCGCAAATCCACGCCCCGTTGCTCGCGTCGCAGAGCAGCGCCTCGAGCCGCGGATGACCGGCGATGCCGGACTTATTGACGAGCCGATAGTCGAAGACGAGCCGGCCAAGGCTGCACGCGTTCCCGCCAAGCCGCGAGCACCGCGCGCGCCGCGCCGCACCGCAGACGGCTACGTTCTGCCGCCACTCAATTTGCTGGCCGCCTACAAATCCAATGATCGCGCGGCGCCGAGCCAGCAGGTTCTCCAGGAGAACGCGAGCGCGCTTGAAAGCGTGCTCGACGATTTCGGCGTACGCGGCCAGATCATCAATGCACGACCCGGACCGGTCGTGACGCTCTACGAGCTCGAACCGGCGCCGGGAATCAAATCGTCGCGGGTCATTGGTTTGGCCGACGACATCGCGCGCTCGATGAGCGCGGTCTCGGCGCGCGTCGCTGTGGTCCCGGGCCGCAACGCCATCGGGATCGAGCTACCGAACTCGACGCGCGAAAAAGTGTACCTGCGCGAACTTCTGTCGACGGACGACTACGCGAACTCGGCGGCGAAGCTGCCGCTCTGTCTCGGCAAGACCATCGGCGGCGAGCCGGTGATCGTCGATCTCGCGCGCATGCCGCACTTGCTGATCGCCGGCACGACCGGATCCGGCAAATCGGTCGCGATCAACACGATGATCCTAAGCTTGGTGTACCGGCTGCGGCCCGACCAATGCCGGTTGATCATGGTCGACCCGAAGATGCTCGAGCTTTCGGTCTATGACGGAATCCCGCATCTGCTCACGCCCGTCGTGACCGATCCCAAGAAAGCGGTGGTCGCGCTCAAATGGGCGGTGCGCGAGATGGAGGACCGCTACAAGAAAATGGCCAAGCTCGGCGTGCGTAACATCGACGGATACAACACCCGCCTCGCCGAAGCCAAAGCCAAGGGTGAGGGGCTCTCGCGCACTGTGCACACCGGCTACGACAAGGAGACCGGTGAGGCGATCTACGAACGCGAGGAGTTCGACCTCGACTTCCTGCCGTACCTGGTCGTGATCGTGGACGAGATGGCCGACCTCATGATGGTCGCCGGCAAGGATATCGAAGGCGCGATCCAACGCCTGGCCCAGATGGCGCGCGCCGCCGGCATTCACGTCATTCTGGCGACGCAGCGTCCGTCGGTCGACGTCATCACCGGCACCATCAAAGCCAATTTCCCGACCCGCATCTCGTTTCAGGTCACCTCCAAGATCGACAGCCGCACCATCCTGGGCGAGCAGGGCGCCGAGCAACTGCTCGGCCAAGGCGACATGCTCTACATGGCGGGTGGCGGGCGCATCAGCCGCGTGCACGGGCCGTTTGTCGCCGATGAGGAAGTCGAGAAAATCGTGCGCCACCTCAAAGCACAGGGCGCTCCGCAATATCTCGAGGACGTCACCGCCGGCGGGGACGAGGACGAAGACGGCAATCCGATTTTCGATGCTACCGGCATGGGCGCAACGGGCGACGCAACCGACCTCTATCAGCAAGCTGTGCAAGTCGTGCTGCGCGATCGCAAGGCGTCGACGAGCTACATCCAGCGGCGCCTGCAGATCGGCTATAACCGCGCAGCCTCGATCATGGAACGGATGGAGCAGGAGGGCGTGGTCGGGCAACCCAACCACGCCGGCAAACGCGAAATCCTAATCGAGGGCGCAGGCGACGACGCGTTGTGACGTAAACCGTCGTTGCGGGCCGCGAAATGGCCACATCGTGCGCCTAAAAAATTAACCAATATCGGGATTGTGGGCGCTTGCGGGGTTTGCGCGTTTGACAAAACTGCCGCAGCGTCAATATGTTAAGGGGCTTATGTCCCGGCACTCGTGGGGCGACTGTCGGGGGTAATACACAAGGCAAAATCCGGTTCGAATCGGGCGGATTTCGTCCTTGAGCTTGCGACGGGGGGCATGTTCTGATCGGAAACGCTGACCTGCGGGCTTGACCCGACGGCGAAGCTGCCCTCGTCCCGAGGGTCAGCTTCCGTGATCATGCGCTGGCGAAACGAAGAGGTGACATATGGGTCGGGTCGTAGCCACGGTCGCGCTGGTTTTGTGCGCCGTGATCGCGTCGGCGACCGCCCAGACGGTGCCGGTGCAGCCGCCCGCGGCCAAAAAGGACGCCGCGCCGACGCCGCCGTCAGGGCTGCAGCTGACACCGACCGGCACCGCTGCGGCAGCCCCGCAAGACGCGACCAACAGCGAAGCGCGGCAGCGTGCCCTGGTCGAGCGCATCAACGGATATTTGACGAACATGCAGACCCTGGTGGGCGACTTCGTGCAGGTCGGCCCCGATGGCGCACGCACGGAAGGGCAGTTCTTTATCCAAAAACCCGGCAAGGTGCGCTTCGAGTACAAGCCACCGAGCCGTGTCGACGTGATCGCTGACGGCCAGTCCGTGGTCGTGCGCGACCGCAAGCTCTCGACCCAGGACCTCTATCCGCTGTCGCAAACGCCGTTGCGGTACCTGCTGTCGGACCGCATCGACCTCGGGCGCGACACCAACCTGGTGTCAGTTGCCGTCGACGACGTTTTCGTTACCTTGGTGATCGAGGAAAAGCAGTTCGTCGGGACCAACCGCCTGGTGCTTATGTTCGGGGCGAAGGACCTGCAGCTGCGTCAATGGACGGTGACCGACCCGCAGGGTTACGACACAACGGTCGCGGTCTACAATCTGGACACCAACAAGAAACCCGATCCGGATTTGTTCAAAATTAACTATGACAACCCGGATCTGCAGAACACACGGTGAACCGTTAACGAACTGGTAACTTTGGTAAACGATCAATGGACGCTCGCGCCAACGAATTGTAATGAAATACCAACTTGGGGGAGATGGGGCATGTTGAAAACCGTCAGCGCAATCGCAGCGGCGTTAATCGTCACGGCTGCGGCCACAGCGCAAACAATACCCGTGCCACGGGCGGCGACCGGCAGAGATTCGGCTCCGAAGCCGCCGTCCGTCCAGCGTTCGACGCCATTGGCCAGCAACGCCGGTGGGCCGCAGCAGCCCCTTGACCAGGGCGCCATGGTCGAGCGGGTCAGCGCCTATCTGTCCAATATGAAGACGCTGGTCGGTGATTTCGTGCAGGTCGGCCCGGATGGGCGGCGCACGGAAGGCCAGTTCTACGTTCAGAAGCCCGGCAAGGTGCGCTTCGAATATTCGCCGCCGAGCCGTGTCGACGTGATTGCCGACGGTCAGTCGGTGGTCGTGCGCGACCGCAAGCGCGCAACCCAGGACCTCTATCCGCTGTCGCAGACGCCGTTGCGCTTCCTGGTGGCCGATCGCGTCGATCTCGCGCGCGACACCAACCTGGTAGCAGTTGGAGCCGACGAGCAGTTCGTGACTGTGGTGATCGAGGAGCAGCAACTGGTCGGTACCAACCGGCTGATGCTGAAGTTCGGGGCTCAGGACTTCAAGCTGCGCCAATGGACCGTGACCGACCCGCAGGGCTACGACACGACGGTCGCAGTCTATAATCTCGACGCCAGCAAGAAGCTCGATCCGGCCTTGTTCCAAATCAACTACGAGAATCCCGACACGCAGAATGCGCGCTAGGACAATCGGATAGAGTCCCAGATCTCTGCTGCTATGCCCGCGCTTGTCGCGGGCATTTGCATCCCGACGGCTTCTCGGACGGCAACCTGAACCGGCGGAACGCGCATCCCTTAGGGGGCCTTCTCCGCCGCCGAAGTTCGTGCCAGATAATGGCGCGATGGATCACGAACTGCGGAGCCCGCGCGTCACCGGGTCATTGACGCTCACGACCTGGAACATCAACTCGGTCCGGCTGCGCATCGATCTTGTCGCGAAGTTCCTGAAGGCGGCACGGCCCGACGTGCTGTGCCTACAGGAAACCAAATGCCCGGACGGCAAGTTTCCGCTGCGGCGCTTCAAGCGGCTGGGCTACGACCACATCGCTCTCAACGGCCAGAAGGGTTATCACGGCGTTGCCGTGATTTCGCGCTTTCCGTTCGACGCCGTCGTGCGCACCGACTTTTGCGGCAAATCCGATTCGCGCCATATCACGGTCACGCTTGGCGAGAAGGCCGGCCTGCACGAGCCGATCAAACTGCACAATTTCTATGTGCCGGCCGGCGGTGACGAACCTGATCCCGAGATCAATCCGAAATTCGCGCACAAGATCGGTTTCCTGGACGAACTCACCGGGTGCGCCGAGCTGCGGCCGGGCAATGAGCGCGCGATCCTGGTAGGCGATCTCAACGTTGCGCCGCTCGAGCACGACGTCTGGAGCCACAAGCGATTGCTCAAGGTCGTGTCACACACGCCGATCGAGTGTGAAAAGCTCGCCGCTTTCCAGCGTGCCGGCAGCTGGATCGACATCGCCCGCGCGGTCATCCCGGAACCCGCCAAGCTCTACACCTGGTGGAGCTACCGCGCGCCGGACTGGGCCGCGGTCGACAAAGGGCGCCGGCTCGATCACATCTGGGTCAGTCCGGAGCTGGGCGACCGCTTCCGCGGGATCAAGATTGCGCGCGAGGCACGCGGGTGGCTGAGGCCGTCGGATCACGTGCCCGTCACGACGACGATCGAAACGTAATCACCCATAGCAGGATTGCCCGGCCAGTTGGCCGGTGACATGCTTGGCCGTTTCCCAAGCGTGTCTAGTGTGGTGGATTTGAAGTTCCTATCGTTCTTGCGGCATTCTCGTCATAGGAACTTCAAATCCAAAACCACCCTAGAATTATATTTTACTAGTGTCCCGTTGATTCCGAAGTTCGCTACGGAGGGTGCCGCAAGGTAATGCGAACTTCGGAATCGGGACACTAGCGGGGGAGGGCGATGCCGCGGCCGGAGAGCTACGATTACATCATTGTCGGCGCCGGATCGGCGGGCTGCACGCTGGCGGGCAGGCTGAGCGAGGACGCCGACGTCCGCGTGTTGTTGCTGGAGGCCGGCGGCTGGGACCGCGATCCACGTATCGATATCCCGTTAGCGTGGGGGCAAATCTACGAACAACGCCTGCACGACTGGATGTACGACTGCGAGCCGGAGGAGAACGTCAACGGGCGAGCGGTTGAGTGCGCGCGCGGCAAAGTGATCGGTGGTTCCTCCGCAATCAACGCGATGGCCTACGTGCGCGGCAATCGCGCCGACTACGACCATTGGGCGGCGAGGGGACTTCCGACTTGGTCCTATGCCCACTGCCTGCCGTACTTCCGCAAGCAGGAATCCTGGGAGGAAGGTGCAAGCACCTATCGGGGCGGGGACGGGCCGCTTACCACACGCTTTTCGACCTACCGCGATCCGCTGGTGGATGCCAGCACACACGCGGTCGTCTCCGCCGGGTTTGAACTGACCGACGATTTCAACGGCGCGCAACAACAGGGTTTTGGCCAAAGCCAGTACACGATCCGCGGCGGGAGGCGGTGCAGTTGCGCGGTCGCGTATCTCTATCCGGCGCTGCGCCGCAAGAACCTGCGGGTTGCGACACATGTGCTCGCGACCCGCGTGCTGTTCGCAGGAAACCGCGCCACCGGCATCGAGATCCTACAAGGCGGGCACCGGCGTATCGTGCGCGCCGACCGGGAGGTCATCCTGGCGGGAGGCGTCATCAACTCACCGCAACTGCTGATGCTCTCGGGCATTGGCGATCCTGAGGAACTCGGCGCTCAGCAAATCCCCATCAAAGTCGCGCTCAAAGGGGTCGGCAAGAATTTGCAAGACCACTTGTCGGTGCTGGTGGTGTTTGCCCGCAAGGAGCCGGGGCCGTTTCCCGAAATGCTCCGCTACGACCGTCTTCTTGTTGAATGCGCCAAAACCTATTTGTTTGGAAACGGTTTTGCGAACGACCTGCCGGTCGGCCTTATGGGCTTCATCAAGAGCAGCCCGGATGCACCGCTGCCCGACCTGCAGATGATCACGGCCGCGGCGCCGCTGACCGCCAAGCCTTATTGGCCATCTCAGCAGCCGTTTCCGGACGGCTGGGGTTGCCGCGTCGTGGCGTTGCGTCCGGAAAGCCGCGGTTGGCTGCAGCTCGCGTCCGCCGATCCGACCAAGGCGCTGCGTATTCACCAGAACTTTCTCAAGGCCCAGAATGATTGGAAGGTGCTGCGCGCCGGGGTGCGCATCTTCCGCGAGATCGCTCATCAAAAATCCTTCGACCGGTTCCGCGGTCCCGAAATCCTTCCAGGCGCCGCCAAAACCAGCGATGCCGATATCGACGCCTTGATCAGGGCGACGGCGGTCGATGTCCATCACCCGCTCGGCACGTGTCGGATGGGTCCCGCCTCGGATCCAACCAGTGTGGTCGACGCCGAACTGAGAGTGCACGGTGTCGAGGCGCTGCGCGTGGTCGACGCATCGGTCTTTCCCGACATCGTCGGCGGCAACATCAATGCGCCGGTCGTGATGATTGCCGAAAAGGCAGCCGACCTGATGCGCGGCCGCGTCCCGCTTGCACCGGCGCAGGTGTCAGGCTGAAGGACGAGCCTAGGCGTCAGGCTCGCCCGTGAAGGCGTCGCGCATGCCGACGATGTCACGCGCCGTTCGATCGAGGCGTGATGCCATGTGAGCGCGCAGCTGGTTCGCGGCGTCCGGAAGCCCTTCGAGCATTCGCAAGAAAAGAGTGCGTGGAATTCGCATCACCGTCGCGGGAGTGAGAGCAATCGCCGTTACGGTGCGGGCCGCGTCGGTAAACAGCGCAAATTCGCTGACCAGCATGCCGCGGGTGGCAACGGCGGTCTGGTGGACGCCGTCGTGTTCTCCGATTCGCAGACTGAGCGACCCTTGCTGAATCACAAAGCCTGCATCGGCCCGGTCACCTGCGCGAAACAGGATCTCGCCGGCCGCAATATGTCTGCTTTCCGCCCCGATCGCCAGAATGCGCAACGCCGGCCGGCCGAGCACCGCCAACGTCGGCACTTGCTCTAGGAATGCGACATCGTCCTCGATGGACACCCACGGCCCCGCTGCGATGTTGGTAGCAACGTCAAATCCGCCACACTACGGCACCAGCTTGTAACCGCCGGCATCGGTCACCAGGATTGCGGGGTTGGCGGCGTCCTTCTCCACTTTCTGGCGCAAGCGATAAATATGAGTTTCCAGGGTGTGCGTGGTCACTCCGGAGTTGTAGCCCCACACTTCCTGCAACAGCACGTCGCGCGCCACCGGCTTCTGCCCGGCCCGATAGAGATAGCGCAGGATCGCGGTTTCCTTTTCGGTCAAGCGCACCTTGTTGCCGGCCGGATTGACCAGCAGCTTTGAGCTTGGCCGGAACGTGTAGGGCCCGATTGCAAACACCGCATCTTCGCTCGCCTCGTGCTGACGCAGCTGCGCGCGAATGCGGGCCAGCAGCACGGCGAACCGGAATGGTTTGGGCACGTAGTCGTTGGCGCCGGATTCCAGGCCAAGAATTGTATCGGAATCGGTGTTGTGACCCGTCAACATGATGATCGGCGACTTGAAGCCGTTCTTGCGCAGAATGCGTACCGCTTCGCGCCCATCAATGTCGGGCAGTTCAACATCCATGATCACGAGGTCGATCTGACCGGTCTTGGCCGACTGCACCCCCTTGGTGCCGGTGTCGACCGCAACCGCGTGAAATTCCTCGTGCAGGGAGAGCTGCTCGACCAGTGCGTCACGCAATTCCGCGTCGTCGTCAACAATCAGGATCGTTCGTGTATTGGGCATGTTGCCTCGGGCGGTTCAGCGGGCAATAGACCATGCAGGGGCAAAAGAGCAAGTTGGTGATGAACGCGATACGAGCAAGATGGGTTCACGACAACGCAGCATTCTAGGCCAGATCGCGGTGATTCGGGTGGCGAGCCGGCCAGGCGCGCGGACACGCGGCTGGCTGGCGATTGGGTCGCTACGGATTCCCGTGGCACTCGGCCGCTCCGGGATCGCGGCCAACAAGCGAGAAGGCGACGGAGCGACGCCGCGAGGCTCGTTTCGCCTGGTGCGCCTGTGGTGGCGTGCCGACCGGCTGCCTCATCCACGTACGCGGCTGCCGGTGAGGCGGATCGGGCGCAACGACGCGTGGATCGAGGACCCGGGCGACCGTCGGTACAATCGTGCAGTTGAGCGTACCCCGCACGAGCCCGGCGATCGGCTTTGGCGCACGGATAATCTTTACGACCTGATCATCGAGCTCGACCACAACACCCGCCCCCGGGTGGCCGGGCGGGGCAGCGCGGTCTTCATCCATGTCGCCCGGCCGGGGTTCGGCTCGACCGCAGGTTGTGTGGCGCTTGAGCGCAAGCGATTGTCGTGGCTCCTGTCGCAGGTCGGCCCCAAGACGCGAATCATGATTCAGTAGTTAAGTTGCTAAACTTGGCTTGGTCGCGACCCGAAAATCGCAGTCCCAATACGGACATGGGTCGCGCCGAAGCGGATCGCGACCGGGAAATCGGCGGTCATGCCCATCGAGAGGAGGCTCAGCCCGTTGCGCGCCGCGATCTTGGCTGTGAGCGCGAAATGCGGTGCGGGCGCTTCATTAAGGGGAGGGATGCACATCAGGCCTGCAATCATGAGCCCATAAGTCTCGCGACAGGTCTTGAGGAAGTCGTCCGCAGCTTCCGGGAGAACGCCAGCTTTCTGCGGCTCAGCGCCCGTGTTGATTTCGACAAAGAGGAGCGGGGCACGCGCCTGCTTCTTGATCTCCTTGGCCAGTGCCTCGCAGAGGCTGGGCCGATCGACCGCGTGGATGGCGTCAAAGAACTGCACGGCTTCCTTTGCCTTGTTTGATTGCAGCGGGCCAATCAGATGCAGTTCGACGTTGGGATAGCCGGCGCGCAGCGCCGGCCACTTGGCGCGCGCTTCCTGCACCCGGTTTTCTCCGAAGACGCGTTGGCCTTCGATCAGCACCGGCTCGACCGCCTCGGCATCGAACGTCTTTGACACCGCAACGAGCGTCACTGACGCGGGATCGCGCTTGGCATCCGCACAGGCGTCCGCAATCTCGCGACGCACCTTGGCGAGCGGCGTTTCAAGGACGGTGGCGGCAGCGTCGGTCATCGGGTGAAAAATAGTACACCCAAACGGTCACCGGTTCATTTCGCATCATGGAAAATGACGCCCAGCGTGTGCCGGCGGCCAGAACGTACGCGGCTCACGCCGTGCCGCATATTGACCCGGTAGATCCCGCGCGTGCCGCGCACCGGACGATGATGCACCGGGAAGATCACCGCCTCGCCATACACGAGTTGCACGACCTCGGCGCGTGACTGCATGCGCGGCCGCTGTTCGGTCAACACGAACTCTCCGCCGGTAAAATCGGCGCCTGGCCGAGCAAGCAGCACAGTGACCTGCAGCGGGAACACGAGCTCTCCATAAAGATCCTGGTGCAGACAATTGTAATCGTCCGCGTCGTAGCGCAGCAGCAGCGGTGTCGGTTTTGTCTGTCCGCCGCGATGGCAGCGTTTCAGATAGTCGGCGTGGACGCGCGGATAGCGCACGTCGACATCCATCGCCTCGTTCCAGCGATCCGCGATCTCGGCGAGCCGCGGATAGAGCGCCTCGCGCAACTCCGCCACAATATCGGGCAGCGGGTAGCTGAAGTATTTGTACTCGCCGCTCCCGAAGCCGTGGCGCGCCATCACCACCCGGTTGCGAAAGTGAGCGTCGGCATCGTAGGTTTGCGCGAGCGCGGCGCATTCCGCAGGCGCCAGCAACGGCGCCGGTCGTCGCGCAACCTGACGCGTCGAGACGCGCAGAAATCGCCGCCCAATCGAGCGTAGCAACGCGTTCGGCGATGGCGATCGGCGCCGGCGAGGATCCGGCGCGCCGTGCCAGGGATGGCGCCGTCACGCGGCCGTCTCCCGCGTCAGCAAGGCTTCCTTGCGCTCAACGCCCCAACGATACCCGGACAGCCCGCCATCGCGCCGTACCACGCGGTGGCAGGGGATTGCGACCGCAAGCGTGTTGGAGGCGCAAGCCTGGGCCACTGCGCGGCTTGCACTGGGGCGACCGATGCGCCGGGCGAGCTCGGCGTAACTCGCGGTCGCGCCCGCCGGGATGTCGCGGATCGCGTTCCACACGCGTTTCTGGAATGCAGTTCCGCGGATATCGAGCGGCAGATCGAGCCCTTGCACCGGCGCCTCGACAAAGCCGACGACCTTGGCGACCAGTTGTTCGAATGTGTGGTCGCCGCCCACGAGCTGCGCTTGCGGAAAGCGATCCTGCAGGGCGTGCACCAACGCGTCGGGGTCGTCGCCGAACTCGATCGCACATACGCCCTTGTCGGTCGCCGCCACCAGGATCGAACCGAGCGAGCACTCGCCGACCGCGAAGCGGATCACGTTGCCGTTCCCGCCGGTGCGGTACTGCGTCGGCGTCATGCCGAGGAGGCTGTCGGATGTCGCATAGAAGCGGCCGTTGGAGTTGAACCCGGCGCCATAAATCGCCTGCGTCACCGTCTCGCTGCGCCCCAGTTCCTGGCGCACGCGCTCACCGCGGCGCGCATCGGCGTAGGCTTTCGGGGTCACGCCAGTGACCGCCTTGAACACGCGGTGGAAATGGTAGCGGCTTGAGCCAACCGCATCGGCCAGCGCATCGAGGCTTGGCATCTCGTCCGCCTCATCGATCAGCGCGCAGGCCTTCGCCACCGCCGCGGCGTGACGCTCCGCCAAGCCGGCTTCGTTGGGACGACATCGCTTGCACGGCCGAAAGCCCGCGCGCTCCGCGTCCGCGCAGGTGAGGTGGAAATCGACGTTCTCACGTCGTGCCAATCGGGCGGCGCATGACGGCCGGCAATAGACGCCGGTGGTGCGGACCGAATAGTAGAACGCGCCGGCGGCCGCAGGGTCGCGCCGCCGCACCGCTTCCCAGCGCGCTTCGTCGCTCAGGAAGCCGACCGGACGTTTGCTGGCCTGTGTTGCTGGAGACAACATTGCGTTCCTCCTTTAAGGGGGGACGGCGTCGCTTCCGTCTCCTGTCGGGCAATTTAGGGCGGGCAGCGGCGCAAGCACTCCGCTCCTTGCTGCCAAATTCAGATAGGCGCTTACCGGCCTGACCGCGACCCGATTCCCGCATCGGCCCCCCGGATCATACCGCTCGTCCTCGCCACCCACGATTCGAATTCGACCGCAACGGCCGGAGTGCCGGCTGCGTGATGGCGCGCCATATCGCGATCTCGTGAACCGATAGGTGTCCCATGCGCAAGCACTCGAAGAGTTCGCTGCCGTCGGCGTTTCAGCGCCTGGCGTGGTCCAACCTGGCAGCCCAACTGGCGGAGCAGATCGGGCTCGCCGCAGCTCCGCTCGTCGCTGTGCTCACGCTCGGCGCCGGCGAAGCCGCGACCGGTGTGCTGCAGACCGCCCAGACGCTGCCGTTCCTGCTGTTCTCGATTCCGGCCGGCGTGTGGGCGGACCGCATGCCCCGCGCGCGCCTGATGTCGCGTGCCGAGGTGCTGCGGGTCGTCTCCCTGCTGGTCATTCTGGCATTGGTGACGCTGGGCGGGTTGAACTTGCTGCTGCTTGCGGTGCTCGGCTTCATCGGCGCGTGCGGCACCGTTGCATTCAGCGTCGCGGCGCCGGCGCTCGTGCCGGCACTCGTCGAACCCGATGCACTGCCGGTTGCCAACGGCCGGATCGAGCTTGCCCGCACGACCGCGTTTGCGGCCGGACCGGCACTGGGCGGTGCGCTGGTCGGCTGGATCGGCGGCGGCTTGGCGTTCGCGGTCGCGGCCTTGTTGTCGGCGAGCGCAGTGATTCTCCTCGCCGGCATCAACGAACCCAATGCCTCGATCGGTTCGCCGCGTCATCCGCTCGTCGAAGTACGCGAAGGCGCCGCGTTCGTCCTGCGTCATCCGTTGCTGCGGCCGATCTTTCTGACGCAGTTCATTTTCAACACGGCATTGTTCGTGATCCAGGCGATCTATGTGCCGTACGCGATCCATACGCTGCAGCTATCCGCAACCGGCGTGGGCGTGACGTTGGCGGCGTTCGGGGTTGGCATGATCGGAGGCGCCGTGTTTGCAGCGCGAATCATGCGCGGGCTGCGCCTTGGCACCGTTGTGGCGATCGGCCCGATCTGTGGAGTCGTTGCGGCATTCACCATGCTGCTGACGGTTGCGATCCCGTCGGGACTGCTGGCCGCACTGAGCTTCTTCTTGATGGGCGCTGGTCCGATCCTCTGGGTCGTGAGCACGACCACCTTGCGCCAGACCGTGACCCCGCGCGATCTGCTCGGTCGCGTTTCGGCGATCAACAGCCTCGCCTACGGGGCACGTCCGCTCGGCGCCGCGATCGGCGCATTGGTTGGCGGGCTCCTTGGGGCGCCCGCCTGCCTTGCCCTCGCGGCGCTCGGCTTTCTGCTTCAGGCCGCCGTCATCCTGCGTTCGCCAGCGGTTCACCTCGAGCGGCAGCCGGACCCGGCCTGATCCGTTAACGCTCTTCGCATCAGGCCGCGGTCTGCCACTCCTTCATCGCGGTTCCGCATGATTTGTTGAGGTGAATCTTGCTATCGACGTAATCCACCCAGTCGATTGCGATGATGTGATGCTTGCCGCCCGCCGTCGGGTCGTCCTTGGTCAGCAGGATGCGATCGACGCCCTCCATGTGATCGACCGTGCCAACATGCTTGTCGTCTGAGCCGACAACTTCCATATGATCCTGAATGTCTAGGCTTTTGAACATGTTGCACCTCCATTCTACCTGGAGGCAACGATTTACTGCGCTTAGAGGTTCCGCGCCGCGCCGGCCGCCTGCTGCGTTGACCAGGCGACTTTTTTGATGCCCTAGTGTGGCGGATTTGACGTTCCTACCAGCATCGCGGCAAGCCCTTCGTAGGAACGTCAAATCCAAAGCCACACTAGAATCATAGAGTCGCTAGTGTCCCTTGCTTCCGAACGCGTGAAAACATCGCATCCATGACGACTGAACGATACAACGCCCGCGAGGCCGAGGCCCATTGGCAAAAGGTGTGGGACGAGCGGGGCATCTTCGCGACCCGCAACGATGATCCGCGCCCGCGCTACTACGTGCTCGAGATGTTCCCTTACCCATCCGGCCGCATCCACATGGGGCACGTGCGCAATTACACGATGGGCGACGTGGTTGCCCGCTACAAGCGCGCAAAGGGCTTCAACGTGCTGCATCCCATGGGGTGGGATGCGTTCGGCATGCCGGCCGAAAACGCCGCGATGGAACGTAAGGTTCACCCCAAGGCATGGACCTACGACAACATCGCCGCCATGAAGGCGCAGCTCAAATCGATGGGCCTATCGCTCGATTGGCGCCGCGAGATCGCGACCTGTGACCCAGCCTATTACAAACATCAACAAAAGATGTTTCTCGACTTTCTGCGCGCTGGTCTCGTGGAACGCAAGAAGTCGAAAGTGAACTGGGATCCGGTCGATCAGACCGTGCTCGCCAACGAGCAGGTGATCGATGGCCGCGGCTGGCGCTCGGGCGCGATCGTCGAGCAACGCGAACTCACCCAGTGGTTCTTTAAGATCACCGATTTTGCGCAAGATTTGTTGGACGCGCTCGATCACCTGGAGCGCTGGCCCGACAAAGTGCGGCTGATGCAGAAGAACTGGATCGGACGCTCGGAGGGTCTGCTGGTCCGGTTTGGACTCGACCCGGCAACCACGCCGAACGGTGAACACGAGCTCGAAATCTTCACGACGCGGCACGACACGCTGTTCGGCGCACGGTTCATGGCGCTCTCACCCGATCATCCGCTCGCGATCGCGGCGGCGCGCAAGAACCCCGCACTCGCGGCGTTCATCGCTGAGTGCAAACGCCACGGCACCGCGCAGGAACTGATCGACAAAGCCGAGAAGCTCGGATTCGACACCGGGATGCGCGCGATCCATCCGTTCGATCGCAACTGGACGTTGCCGGTCTATGTGGCGAACTTCGTGTTGATGGACTACGGCACCGGCGCGATCTTCGGATGCCCGGCGCATGATCAGCGCGACCTTGAGTTCGCCAACAAATACGGCCTCGGCAACACGCCGGTGGTGTGCCCGCAAGGCCAGGACCCGGCGACGTTCGTGATCACCGACACCGCCTACGACGGCGACGGGTTGCTCATCAACTCGCGCTTTCTCGATGGGATGACCATCGCGCAGGCCAAAGAGGAGGTTGCGCGCCGGCTCGAGACCGAGCTGCGCGGCAATCAACCGGTAGCGCAGCGCCAGATCAATTTTCGTCTGCGCGACTGGGGTATTTCGCGTCAGCGCTATTGGGGCTGCCCGATTCCGATCATTCACTGCGACCACTGCGGTGTCGTTCCGGTGCCGGAGCGCGATCTGCCGGTGACGCTGCCCGAGGACGTTGCGTTCGATCGCCCGGGAAATCCGCTCGACCGCCATCCCACCTGGAAGCATGTCGCCTGTCCGCAGTGCGGCCGCAAAGCGACGCGCGAGACCGACACGATGGATACCTTCGTCGACTCGTCATGGTATTTCGCGCGCTTTACCGATCCCTGGATCACGACCGCGCCGACCGAGCGCGCCGCCGTCGACGAATGGCTGCCGGTCGATCAGTACATCGGCGGCATCGAGCATGCGATCCTGCACCTGCTGTACAGCCGGTTCTTCACCCGAGCCATGCGGGCGACGAACCACGCCGGCATCGATGAGCCGTTCGCCGGCCTGTTCACCCAGGGCATGGTCGTGCACGAGACTTATCAGAGGGCTGACGGCACCTGGGCGGCGCCGGCGGAGGTGAAGATCGAGGGCTCTGAGGACAATCGGCGCGCGTTCCTGATCGACACCGGGGAACCGGTCGAGATCGGCCCGATCGAGAAAATGTCCAAGTCGAAGCGCAACACCGTCGATCCCGATGACATCATCGCGACCTACGGCGCCGACGTGGCGCGCTGGTTCATGCTGTCCGATTCGCCCCCCGATCGCGACGTCAACTGGACCGAGCGCGGCGTTCAGGGCGCTTGGCGGTTTGCGCAGCGGCTGTGGCGGCTGATCAGCGACGCTGCCGAGATCGCCACATCAGCACCGGCCGAGCGTCCGGCGGAGTTCGGGCCAGCCGCCTTGGCTGTACGCAAGGCTGCGCACGGCGCGTTGGCGCGGGTGTCGGATGAAATCGAAAAGCTGCATTTCAACGTGTGCGTGGCCCAGATCTACGAGTTCACCAATGCACTGAGCGAGGCGATCAATAGCGCGGCGGAGACGCCCGATATCGCACCCGATCTACGCTGGGCGATCCGCGAGGCCGCGGACATCCTGGTGGCGCTCTTCCACCCGATGATGCCGCATTTGGCGGAGCAGTGCTTTGCGGTGCTCGGTCATGAAGGCCTGGTGGCGCAAGCGTCCTGGCCGGAGGTCGAACCGGCCCTGCTGATCGAGGACACCGTGACCCTCCCAGTGCAGATCAATGGCCGCAAGCGCGCCGATATCACGGTCGCCCGCGATGCCCCCAGTCGCGATATCGAAGCAGCGGTGCTGGCGCTCGCCCCCGTTCAACGGGCGCTTGAGGGAAAAAAACCTAAGCGGGTCATCGTCGTGCCTCAAAGAATCGTCAATGTGGTGGCTTAATGATGGGGGCATGATCCTTTCCGAAAACCGGCGTGCACCCCGCATCAAGTGCGGGGCAGGCTTTTTTGGAATCATGCTCTAGGGGCACGTCATGTGGGTCTGGGGTCGGCTTATTTTGGCGTTTGCGGCCGCGGCTACGACCGCGGGCTGCTTTCAGCCGCTTTACAGCCAGCAGTCGGTGCCTGGCACTCCGCCGGTTGCCGCTGCGCTCGAAGGCGTCGACATCCTGCAGATCCCAGCCGCAAGCGGAACCGAGGACGCTCGCATTGCCGTGCAACTGCGCAATGACCTCCTGTTTGCCTTTCAGGGCGGAGGCGGGGGCGGGTCGCCGACCCACGCCTTGAAGATTCGCGTCACGCCCTCGCGCTCGACGACAAGCGTGGACTTGCAGACCGGACGCTCGGACACCGATATCTACTCGCTCACCGCGACGTACGATCTCACCGACCTGCGCACGGGTAAAGTCGTGCTGCGAGACAAAGCCTTTGCACCCGTCTCCTATGACACTCCCGGTGAGCAGCAGCGTTTTGCGCGGGCGCGTGCCCTGCGGGACGCTGAAGATCGCGCGGCGCAGTTGGTGGCGGACACCATCAAAGGGCGACTGTCGTCGTTCTTCGTCGCCGGCTCGTAGCGTAGCCTCAAAGACGGCCCCGCTTAATGGTTGCGCTCAAGGCTTCCGAATTCGAATCGTTTTTGGCGCGTGGAAAGCAACCAATCGCGCTGATCTTCGGCCCCGATTCGGAACTCGTTCGCGAGCGCGCGCAGGCGCTCATCGGCCGCGCCGTCGACAATCCCGACGACCCGTTCGCCTTGGCGCGTCTTGAGGGCGACAACCTCGCCGAGACCCCCGATCGACTCGTAGAAGAGGCTCACACCATTCCGTTGTTCGGGGGCCGACGTGCTGTTTGGGTACGCGCGGGCAGCCGAAGCTTTGTTGCGGCGGTCGAGAAGCTCATCGCCGCACCGCCCGCCGCCGATTGCCGGGTTGTGATCGAGGCAGGAGATCTTGGGCGTAGCGCACCTTTGCGAACGGTGTGCGAGCGCGCCGGCGTCGTCGCCGCGATCGCGTGTTACGCCGATGCCGAACGCGATCTGGGGCGCCTGATCGATGAAGAAATGCGCGAGGCCAAGCTTTCAATCACGCCGGAAGCGCGCGCCTTGCTGATTTCCTCGCTAGGCGGTGACCGTCTCGCCTCGCGCAGTGAATTGCGCAAAGTCGCGCTCTATGCGGGGGACGCCGGCCACGTCGACGCCGAAGATGTTCTTGCGGTCGTGGCGGACGCAGCCGCACTGGCGTTCGATGGCATTGGCGACGCCGCGTTCGCGGGCCAGATGCGTGACGTCGAACAGCAATTCGCCAAGGCGCGCGCGGCCGGCACCCCGGCGTCCGTCATTGTCGGCAACGCACTGCGCTATGGCGCGCAGCTTCACCGTGCCCGGCTTGAGATCGAAGCCGGGACGTCCCCCGGCGAAGTCCTGCGAAGCATGCGGGTCAACTTTCGACGCGAAAAGCTGGTCGAGAGCGCGCTCCGGAGTTGGACATCGGCGCGCCTCGAACAGGCGATTGCGCTGTTGGCCGACGCGGCGCTCGAAACGCGTCGTCGTGCCGAACTTGCTGATGCAATTGCGAACCGAGCGCTGCTGTCGACCGCCATGCGGGCGCGCACCAAGAGTTAGCTACGCACACGCCGCGCGCCGCTACCGCTCCAGCTTGCGCGCCACTGCCTCCAACTGTTCGAGATTCCTGTAACGGATATGCAGCACGCCGCCGTCCCCGCGCGCGTCGAGACTGACTTGAAGGCCGAGCACATCCGACAGGCGTTTCTCGAACGCAACCGTGTCCGCGTCCTTGCCGCGGCGGGATGTGCGCGGGCTGCGGCCACGACCTCCGGCGCGCTCCTGAGCGATCGCCTCCACCTGCCGCACGTTGTAGCCGCGTTCGATGATCTGCTTGGCCAGCTCCTCCTGATTCGCCAAGCCGACCAGGATACGGGCATGACCCGCCGAAAGCTGCCCGGCCATGACCAACGCCTGCACCGGGTTGTTCAGCTTGAGGAGCCGCAACGTGTTCGCGACATGGGGACGGCTTTTGCCGACCGTCTTGGCGACGTCGTCCTGGCTGTATCCAAACTCGTCGGCAAGCCGCTGATAGGCGCTTGCTTCTTCGATCGGATTGAGGTCCGCGCGCTGGACGTTTTCGATGATCGCCAGCTGCAGCGCCTCGCCGTCGCTGACCTCGACGACGACGACCGGCACGTCGTGCAGGCTCGCGCGCTGCGCCGCACGCCAGCGACGTTCGCCGGCGACGATCTCATAATTGTCGCGGCCGGTAGGACGCACCACGATCGGCTGGATGATGCCGCGATCGCGAATCGAGCTCGCCAATTCGTCGAGCTCGGCGTCGGGGAATGCGCGGCGCGGATTGTTCGGGTTGGGCTTGAGCAGCTCGATCGGCACACGACGCTGACCGCGGCCGCGGTCGGCCGCCTCGGTGCCGACGTCGCCGATCAGCGAAGCGAGTCCGCGTCCTAATCGTGATCGTGGTGCGTCATCGGGCATTGTAAGGCTCTTGTCGATCGTCACTGCGATTCCTGTTTGTTGTAGATGACTGTTTGTTTGTTGAGATCCAGCCCCAATGTCAGCGCGTCGCGCTCTCGCTCGCGTGCAGCGCCTTGAGTTCTCTTTCGCGCTGGATCACCTCGGTCGCGAGGCGCAGATAGGCTTCGCTGCCGGGGCATTTGAGATCATAGACCAACACCGGCTTGCCGTAGGACGGCGCTTCCGACACGCGCACATTACGCGGGATCACGGTGTCGTAGACTTTCTTGCCCATGAATTCGCGCACATCGGCCACGACCTGGCTCGAGAGATTGTTGCGCGCGTCGTACATGGTGAGCACGACCCCGTGGATGGTGAGGCCCGGGTTGAGCGTCTCCTTGACCTGATCGACGGTCTTGAGCAGTTGCGACAAACCTTCCAGCGCAAAGAACTCACACTGCAGCGGCACCAGAATGGCGTTCGCTGCCGCCATCGCATTGACGGTCAGAAGGTTGAGCGCCGGCGGGCAGTCGATCAGCACGTAGGTGTAGAACGGCGGTTGTTGCGGATGGGTGTTGAGATGCATCAACGCGTCCCGCAACCGGTACGCCCGATCGCGCGCCTGGCTGATCTCGAGCTCGAGGCCGTAAAGATCCATGGTCGAGGGGACGATGTAGAGATTCGGAACCGCGGTCGGCAGCATCGCCTCGCGGATCGGGGCCTCCCCCGCGAGCACGTCGTAGGTTGAAAACCGCCGGTTGCGCCGGTCAATGCCGAGACCGGTTGAAGCGTTACCTTGCGGGTCGCCATCGATCACAAGGACAGTTTCGCCGGTGGCGGCGAGCGCAGTCCCGAGATTGATGGCGGTTGTCGTCTTGCCGACACCGCCTTTTTGATTGGCGATGGCGAGGACGCGCACGTTCGATTTCGGGGCTGGGGCTGTGATCGCGCGGTCGGCTAAGGGGGCAACAACGGGGTCGGACATGGCCGAACGTCTCCGATCTAGGGACCCTGCCGATGGCGCTCCAAGGCCGACACAATCATGATCCGGCCGGCGGAATCCGTCTTGCTTGGCACGAGTTGCGACGCAATTCTCCAATATCTAGAGGCTTGCGTCAATTCGGCCTCTACATCTTGTCCCTTCATCAACAGGGCCTTAGCCCCTTTTTTGACCAGGGGGTAGATATAACCCAGCAGTTTCGGGAGCGGCGCCACTGCGCGCGCAGTCACAATATCGATCGGGGGCAATCGTTCCGCAATGTCTTCAATTCGTGCCGTGTGGACAACTGCGGGTAAACCAACGGTCTGCACCGCTTCGGTCAGAAAGGCCGCCTTTCTTTCCCGGCTCTCGACAAGGTGGACGGTGTGCTCCGGGCTGCCCGCCAGCGCACAGGCGATGGCAAGCCCGGGGAATCCGCCGCCGGACCCCAGATCAGCCCAGATCCGCCCCTGCGCAAGTGACAGGAGCTGAAGCGAGTCCGCGACGTGCCGCGTCCAGATGTGCGGGACGGTCGAGGCCGCAATCAGATTGGTCATCCGGTTGCGCTCGACGACCAGGCTAACGAAGCGGTCGAGACGCTCCGTTGTTTCACGTGAAACAGGGACCAGCTCTAGCGCCCGGGCACGATCCGCCGACAGATCTGGAAGGGGTTCTTTGAATTTCGACACGGCCCCGGCACTATGATCGCGCTCGGGCATAAGTCAGACCCCTACCCGCGCGCGCCCCGGCGCTTGGTGCGTTCGCTTCGCCGCATGTGGCTCGCGAGCAGCGTCAACGCGGCTGGGGTCACGCCGTCGAGCCGGCCCGCCTGCCCCAACGTTCGCGGGCGCGCCCCACCGAGCTTGTGCCGGACCTCGTTGGACAACCCGGCGATCTCGCCGTAGTCGAGGTCGTCTGGTAGAACCAGGGCCTCATCACGCCGATATGCCGCTACGTCGGCTTCCTGGCGCTCGAGATAGACCGCGTACTTCGCATCGATCTCGAGCTGATCGGCAATCGCGGGCGCGAGTTCACCCAACCGAGGCCAGATGCGCGCCACGTCCGCAATCGTGTTGTCCGGGTAGGACAAAAGCTCAAAAGCCGTCCTCCGCTGGCCGTCCCGGTTCAGCGCAAACCCGTACCTGTCGGCCTGCGTCGGCGTCACCGAGACCGCGCGCGCGTAGTCGCGGGCGGCGCTGAGCGCGGCAATCTTGGCCTGGTAATGCCGACGACGCGCCGGTCCCACGCACCCGATCGACACGCCGAGATCGGTGAGCCGCTGATCGGCGTTGTCGGCGCGCAATGTCAGGCGATATTCGGCGCGCGAGGTGAACATGCGATACGGCTCGGTCACCCCGCGGGTCACCAGATCGTCGATCATGACGCCGAGATAGCCCTGCGATCGGTCGAACAGGATCGGCGCGCTTTGGCCGGCGCGGCCTGCCGCATTAAGGCCCGCCACCAATCCTTGAGCGGCCGCTTCCTCATAGCCCGTGGTCCCGTTGATTTGACCGGCCAGAAACAGGCCCGCCAGGCGCTTGGTTTCCAGCGTCGGATGAAGCTCGCGTGGATCGACGTGGTCGTATTCGATGGCATATCCGGGCCGGGTCACGCGCGCCTGCGCAAGGCCCGGAATGCTGGCCACCAGAGCCAGTTGGACATCCTCCGGCAACGACGTCGAAATGCCGTTCGGATAGACCGTCGGATCATCAAGCCCTTCGGGCTCGAGAAAGATTTGGTGCCCGTCGCGTTCGCCAAAGCGCACGATCTTGTCCTCGATCGACGGGCAATAGCGCGGGCCGCGGCTTTGAATCTGCCCCGAGTACATGGGCGAACGGTGCACATTGGCGCGCACGATCCGATGCGTTTCGGCCGTTGTGCGCGTGATGGCGCACTCGATCTGCGGGTTTTCAATCCGCGCCGTGAGTGCTGAAAACGGCTCCGGAGGCTCATCCCCGGGCTGCATCTCGAGCGCGGCCCAATCGATCGTGCGGCCATCGAGCCGCGGCGGCGTGCCGGTCTTGAGCCGTCCAAGCGCGAAGCCGACCCGCTCGAGCATTGCGGACAAGCCGATCGATGGCGCCTCCCCGACCCGCCCAGCCGGGATTTGGCGCTCACCCAAATGGATCAAGCCCCGCAAGAACGTGCCCGTGGTCAGAACGACAGCGCCGGTGCTGAACTGCCGGCCGTCGACAAGCCGTACGCCCGTCACCGACCCCGCGATGTCGAGATCGTCCGCCTCCCCTTCGATCACATGCAGATTGGGCGTCGCTTGGATCGCACGCTGCATGGCCCGCGCGTACAGCGCCCGATCCGCCTGCGCGCGTGGTCCGCGCACCGCCGGGCCCTTGCGTCGGTTAAGGACTCTGAACTGAATGCCGCCCTCATCGGCAACCCGGCCCATCAGCCCATCAAGCGCGTCGATTTCGCGGACCAGATGACCCTTCCCGAGTCCCCCAATAGCCGGATTGCAGGACATGGCGCCGATGGTCGCAAACCGGTGGGTGATCAGCGCAGTTTTGGCGCCCATGCGGGCAGCTGCCGCTGCAGCTTCACAGCCCGCGTGCCCGCCGCCGATGACAATAACGTCGTACTGCGCCCTCATGGCCAAGTCCTGATTGCGTGCGCTTGTAGAGCATTCTTGGGAAAAATCGATGTCGGAACTTAAAAATGATCATTGTTTCACGTGAAACATGTCATTTGCCGATGCAGAAATCCCGAAAGATGGCGTCAAGTACGTCCTCGACGTCGACCCGCCCGACCAACCGACCCAGGGCGGTTGCCGCCAGCCGAAGATCTTCAGCAATCACCTCTTCCCGGCCGGTCGGTCCTTCGGCGATGGCGCGGCGCAGCGCCTCCGCGCAATCCTGCAGCGCGCGTCGATGACGCTCGCGCGTGACCAGTGCCGGTTCGGTCGATTCGAAATAGTTTTTGGCAAAATCCGTCAGCTCCGAGAACAGGCGTTCAAGCCCAGCCCCGGTCGCAGCCGACAGCACGAGTTTCACATTGTCGGCCAAACGACTTTCCAAATCCTTGACCTGATCGGGGCTGAGCAGATCGCTCTTGTTGGCGATGACCCAGGTTGCGGCAGCCCTGAGCGAGTCGTGACCGGTGCTTGGTGCCAGCTCCTCAAAGCAACTCGCGTCCGCGACCCAGAGCACAAGGTCGGCGTCCGCTGCGCGGGCACGCGCACGCCGGACGCCTTCCTGTTCGATTGGATCCGCGCTGTCGCGGATGCCGGCGGTGTCGAGCAAGGTGACGGGATACCCGTCGAGGTCGAGACCGACTTCGATGACGTCGCGTGTCGTGCCCGGAATTGGCGACACGATAGCGGCATCGCGCCGGGCGATCCGATTAAGCAGGCTCGACTTTCCAACATTTGGCGGCCCGGCGATCGCCACCACCAGGCCCTCCCGCAAGCGTTCGCCGCGGTTTCCGCTTGCGATACTTTGATCAATTTCATCAAGTAGTTGCGAGACGGTATCTAGTGCCGGTCGGATCAACTCGGCGGGCACGTCTCCCTCGTCCGGAAAGTCGATCCCAGCCTCAATCAAGGCCATCGCCTCGATCAGGGTGCGGCGCCAAGTTTCGGCGCGATCTCCGAGCAGGCCGCGCAACTGCCGCAGGGCCTGTCGGCGCTGGGCCTGTGTGTCCGCATAGATGAGGTCGGCCAAGGCTTCGACGCGGGTGAGATCGATGCGGCCATGCTCGAACGCCCGCCGCGCGAATTCGCCAGGCTCGGCCAGGCGCAGTCCTTCGATCCGCCCGAGCGCCCCCAGCACTGCGGCGATGACGGCGCGCCCCCCATGCAGTTGGAGTTCGGCCATGTCTTCGCCGGTCTCGCTTGCCGGGCCCGGAAACCAGAGCACGAGAGCCTGATCGATGACTTCGCCGGTTCCGGGGTCGCGGATGTTGGTCAGCGCCGCTACACGCGGATTCGGCACCCGCCCGGCCAACATGCGCAGCGCATCGCCGGCACGCGGACCGCACAGGCGCACGACCGCGATCGCGGCCGGAGGCCGGCCGGACGAAAGTGCAAAGATCGTATCGTTGCGGTCCATGCGGGGCTTTAACAGCGGGCCGCCCTCGGCCATTTTAGCAGCCTCAGCACGAGAGCCCGTGGTCCATGTCTGCTTCCGTTGACCCTACCCATCGTAATCGTCTGGCGCGCGAGACGAGCCCATACCTGTTGCAGCATCAGCATAATCCGGTCGACTGGTGGGCCTGGGGACCAGAGGCGCTCGCCGAGGCCAAGCGTAGCAACAAACCGATCCTGCTCTCGGTCGGATACGCGGCCTGCCATTGGTGCCACGTGATGGCGCACGAAAGCTTCGAAGACGAAGCCACCGCGGCCGTCATGAATGAGCTGTTCGTGAACATCAAGGTGGATCGCGAGGAGCGGCCGGACATCGACCAGATCTACATGCACGCCCTGCACATGCTCGGCGAACAGGGTGGCTGGCCGCTCACGATGTTTCTGACGCCGGCGGGCGAGCCGGTGTGGGGTGGAACTTACTTTCCCAAGGAATTGCGCTACGGCCGACCCGCCTTCGCGGCGGTGTGCCGCGAGCTCGCGCGCGTGTTTCGGGAAGAGCCGGAGCGCATCGCCAAGAACCGCGATGCGCTGATGCAGCGCCTGGCGGCCGCCGCCAGCGCGGAACGGCCGGTGACGATTGGACCGGCGGGCCTCGACGATGCCGCCGCCCAGCTTGGCCGCATGATCGACCAGGCGAACGGCGGCTTGCGCGGAGCGCCCAAGTTTCCTCAATGCACGATGCTGGAAAATCTCTGGCGCGCCGGACTTCGGCGAGGGGAGCAACGCTTCTTCGATCTGGTCGAGCTTTCGCTCGATCACATGTGCCGCGGCGGCATTTACGACCATCTGGGGGGTGGCTTCTCGCGTTATTCGGTCGATGAGCGCTGGCTGGTGCCGCACTTCGAAAAGATGCTCTACGACAACGCGCAGCTGCTTGAGCTGCTCGCCTTGGCGCATCGACGATCTGGCAATCCGCTGTTTCGGGAGCGTGCGCAGGAAACGGTCGGCTGGCTCGAGCGCGAGATGGTGACCGCCGAAGGGGCGTTTGCTGCCTCACTCGACGCCGATTCCGAGGGAGAAGAGGGCAAGTTCTACGTCTGGTCGCTGCACGACATCGAGCGCGTTTTGGGTCCGAGCGACGCGGCGTTCTTCGCCGCACACTACGACGTGACCCCACAAGGGAATTTTGAAGGACACAATATATTAAATCAACTCAATGACTTACCGCGCAACATCGAGGATGCCTCAAGGCTTGCTGCGTTGCGTGAGAAGCTCCTGCAAGCGCGTGGGGGGCGGGTGCGCCCCGGACTCGACGACAAGGTCCTGGCGGATTGGAACGGGCTGATGATCGCCGGCCTCGTCAATGCCGGCGTGCTTCTGGATGAGCCCGACTGGATCACGCTGGCCGCCCGTGCCTTTGCGTTTATCGCCACCTCGATGACCCGCGGCGACCGCCTCGGACATGCGTGGCGCGCCGGCCGCCTGGTCTATCCGGGGCTCGCGTCCGATTTTGCCGCCATGGTCCGGGCCGCTCTGGCGTTGCATGAGGCCACGGGTGACCAGACCTACCTCGCACGCGCCGTCGCCTGGCAAGCCGCGTTGGAGCGCCACTACGCCGACACGGCGACCGGCCGTTACTTCCTGACCGCTGACGATGCCGAAGGACTTGTCGTGCGGCCGCACTCGACCCTCGACGAAGCCATCCCCAACCATCACGGGCTGATCGGGCAGAACCTCGTGCGGCTTGCCGCGCTCACCGGTGATCCACGTTGGCGGGAGCGCGTCGATAAATTGTTTGACGGGTTATTGCCGCTCGCGGTCGACAACGTGTTCAGCCACGTGAGCGTGCTCAACGCCCTCGACCTGCGCTTGCGAGCCGCCGAGATCGTCGTCACCGGCCGCGAGACGGGCGCGTTGTCACGGGCCGCCTTGTCGATCCCGTATCCCGATCGCATCCTGATCCGAGCCCCCACTGACACAGACTTGGCGCCTGATCATCCGGCCCGCGCCAAGATCAAGGCCGCGCCCGCAGGCGCCGCGTTTGTCTGCGTGGGGGAACGATGCTCACTGCCGGTCGAAGACGCGCAGGCGATTGCTGGCGCAGTTGCCGCGATGCGCGCCTGATTCGATTCGCGCAACAGTTCGGCGGTCAGTGGCTTCCCGTTCGGGTCCCGGATTGGGCGGGCTCGTCCGTGATCACGCCGGCACTCTTCAGCGTAGGGCCAAGCTGGCCAATACGGTTGAGCAAATCCGCCAGCGCCGTGCGGTTGAGCACCAGCCGGCACACCGGCACCTGGCGTCCTTCCAGGATGCCGAGCACACCGGGATCGTCAAAGCGCGCGACGGTGAACTCGACGCGCATCAGCTGCCCATCAAACACGCAGGTGCGGATTGAGTCCGCGAACACCTCGTTGATGTCCGGGCGGTCCTGATAGCGCAGCTTCGGCGCGCGTGCGGTTCTCGGATCGAGCTTGGCCGCCTCGGCCTTGGGTTCCTCTGCCATGCTGCCTCGTGCCCGTCAGGGCCAGCCTCTACAAACGCAGTCGGTGCGCATCCGCTATGTGTTCATCAACTCGAAGAACTCGCCGTTGCTCTTGGTGTTGCGCAGCTTGTCGAGCAGGAAGTCGATCGCGTCCATCGTGCCCATCGGATTGAGGATGCGGCGCAGGACGTACATCTTCTTCAAGACGTCGGGCGGCGTCAGCAGCTCTTCCTTACGGGTGCCGGAACGCGTGATGTCCATCGACGGGAACGTGCGCTTGTCGGCGACCTTGCGGTCGAGAATGATTTCCGAGTTGCCGGTGCCCTTGAACTCTTCGAAGATCACTTCGTCCATGCGGCTGCCGGTGTCGATCAGCGCCGTCGCGATGATGGTAAGCGAGCCGCCTTCCTCGATGTTGCGCGCGGCGCCGAAGAAGCGCTTTGGCCGCTGCAACGCATTGGCATCGACACCGCCGGTCAAAACCTTGCCCGACGACGGCACCACGGTGTTGTAGGCGCGACCGAGCCGGGTAATCGAATCGAGCAGGATCACCACGTCGCGGCCGTGCTCGACCAGGCGCTTGGCCTTCTCGATCACCATTTCGGCGACCTGGACGTGGCGTGCCGCCGGCTCGTCGAAGGTCGACGAAATTACCTCGCCCTTCACCGAGCGCTGCATGTCGGTCACTTCTTCCGGGCGCTCGTCGATCAGAAGAACGATCAGGTAGCACTCCGGATGATTGCGCGTGATCGAATGCGCGATGTTCTGCAGCAGCACGGTCTTGCCGGTTCGCGGCGGCGACACGATCAGGGCGCGCTGGCCTTTGCCGACCGGCGCTACGATATCGATGACGCGCGCGGAAAGATCCTTCTTGGTCGGATCTTCGTATTCCATGCGCAGCCGCTCGTCCGGGTAGAGCGGCGTGAGATTGTCGAAGTTGATCTTGTGGCGCGCTTTCTCGGGATCCTCAAAGTTGATGGTGTTGACCTTGAGCAGCGCGAAATAGCGCTCGCCTTCCTTCGGGCTTCGGATCTGGCCCTCGATCGTGTCGCCGGTGCGCAGACCGAATCGCCGAATCTGAGACGGAGAGACGTAGATGTCGTCGGCGCCGGGCAGGTAGTTTGCTTCCGGCGAGCGCAGGAAGCCGAAGCCGTCCTGCAGAACTTCGACAACGCCTTCGCCGATGATTTCAATCTCCTCCGACGCGAGCTGCTTGAGGATCGCAAACATCAGCTCCTGCTTGCGCATCGTGGAGGCATTTTCGACTTCGTGCTCTTCGGCAAAACCGAGCAATTCGGTCGGGGATTTGGACTTGAGGTCCTGGAGTTTCATTTCCCGCATGCGGGTTAGTCCTGGTTGGAAATACGCCGAGCGCTCGGGTTGAGGGGCGCTGGCAAAGGAGGGAGTCGTAGGTTGGGGGCGGGAGACCTTGGCAAGACCAGCGCTGGCCGGGAGGTCCGAGCCCGATGCAGGTCCTCCACGGACCTAAACTCGGAGACATCTGCCTACGTTCGGGAGATACAAACAACATAGGAAAAGACCGTCACGGGCGCAAGGGCACCGGTCGCAAATCCAGTTGATGACTTGGTGAACCGCCGGCTTCGGTCGTGCGCCGCGGCCTCAACAATGCCTGCGCAACAGCCCGGGCCTAGAACGGCTTGACCACTGCCAGGATCACAATCGCAATCATCAGGACGGTCGGTACTTCATTGATTATGCGATAAAATCTCTGCGAATGCCGGTTGCGGTCGTAAGCGAAATCGCGCACCCAACGCACCATCATTCCATGCAGGCCCGAGAGCACGATCACGAGCAAGAATTTCACCTGCAGCCAGCCGCTTCGGTACCATTCCGCCCACCAGGCGAGCCACAGCCCGAACCCCCAGGTCGCGATCATGGCAGGGTTGATGATGGCCTTGAGGAGCCGGCCCTCCATCAGCTTGAAGGTCTCGGACTGTACGCTGCCTGGCTCCGCTTCGCAGTGATAGACGAACAGCCGTGGCAGATAGAGCATGCCCGCCATCCAGGCGATCACTGCGATGACGTGAAAGGCTTTGATCCATTCGTACATCAGCGACCTCGAATGCGCGCGAGCATCTGTTCGACATGGGCAATGGGCGTGTCGGACAAAATGCCGTGGCCGAGGTTGAAGATGAATGGTCCAGACGAGAACGTATCGAGCGTCGCGTCGACTGCGCGCAGAAGCGCGTCGCCGCCAGCTCGCAACGCATGAGGATCGAGATTGCCTTGCACCGGGCGCTGCGACTGAATGTCGCGCGCGTAGTCGCGATCAACCATCCAATCGAGACTGATGGCGTCAACCGCTACGCGATCAGCATAACGCAGAAGCGACGTGCCGGCGCCACGTGGGAAACCAATGATCTTCGCATCGGGGATCCGCCCGCGCACTTCCGCGATGATCCGCGCAACCGGATCGATGCACCAGCGCTCGAACTCCTCCGGCGATAGCGCGCCGCTCCAGGTATCGAAAATCTGAACCGCCTGCGCACCGGCGGAAAGCTGTTCAACCAGATAGTCGGCTGATGCCGCAACCAGACGATCGATCAGTTGCCCGAACGTCACGGGATCCTGGTAGGCAAGAAGCTTGGCGGCGGCCTGATCGGGCGTCCCACAACCGGCCACCATGTAGGTCGCAACGGTCCAAGGCGCCCCGCAAAAACCGAGCAGCGCGACCTGCGGTTCGAGAGCGCTACGCACCAGCCGAATGGTGTCAAACACCGGCGCAACCACACTGCGATCGGCGGTCTCGCGCAGCCGTCCGAGTTCCGCGCGATCGACCGGTGGTGCCAGCCGCGGCCCTTCGCCCTCGACGAATGTAAGCGCTTGGCCGAGTGCATAAGGCACCAGCAGGATATCGGCGAATATGATCGCTGCATCAAAGCCGAAACGGCGGATCGGCTGCAGTGTGACCTCGGCGGCGAGCTCCGGCGTCAGGCAGAGTTTTAGGAAGCTCCCGGCCCGCTCGCGCGTATCCCGGTATTCCGGAAGATAGCGCCCGGCTTGCCGCATCATCCAAACGGGGGGAATTGGCTGTCGGGATCCCGCCAGCACCTCGAGCACCGGCGATTTATCAAAACGATACATTCCCTGGACTGCTCTCAATAAATCTTTTGAATCTTAGATTGCTGTAGTTATTGGTACCTGAATTTGACTCATAACTCGTTGTCCCACTTGATCCACAACCCATCCACATGACGTCGGGTTGCACTCTCCCCGATGACCTGTGGGCGCGAAGGCAAAAATACTTGTACATGAAGGAGATGACGACGGGGTCATGACGCTTGCGTGTTTTCTCCGAGATGTTCCACCTGTGGATGGATCGGGCCCTGGAATTTATCCAGACCTGCATCGATGTGGGCAAAAAGTCCACTATTCCCCCGGTCAGGTCGTCCGCGGGTCTTGCGGGCGCTTTCGTCCACAACGCTTCAACATGAGTTCACCGCTGCATGGCCGCGAAGAACGTCAGCTTCTTTCATCTGCACTTGGTTTCCGACTCGACCGGTGAAACGCTAATCACCGTTGCACGCGCGGCTGCCGCGCAATACGCGAGCGTCGTTCCGGTCGAGCATGTTTATCCGGCCGTGCGGACCAGCAAGCAGCTCGATCGGGTGCTGACGTCGATCGAGGCCGAGCCCGGCATCACGCTCTATACACTTCTCGACGAGACCCTGGTCGAGCGGCTGGAGGCCAAGTGCACGGAGCTCGGCCTGCCGTGCCGATCGATCCTCGGACCGGTGCTGCGGGTCTTCCAAGCCTATCTCGGAACCGCGTCGAACCAGAAGGTCGGCGCCCAGCACATTCTGAACGCTGAGTATTTTAAACGCATCGATGCCCTCAACTACACCATGCTGCATGATGACGGGCAGCACACCGACGATCTTGAGGGCGCCGATGTGGTGCTGGTGGGCGTATCGCGCACGTCAAAGACTCCAACCTCGATCTACCTTGCCAATCGCGGCGTCCGGACCGCCAACGTTCCGCTGGTCCCTGGTGCAGCGCTGCCACCGGCCCTCGAGACACTGCGCGCGCCGCTCGTGGTCGGTCTTTTTGCGAGCCCGGAACGAATTGTACAAATCCGCCAAAATCGCCTGCTCGGGCTCAACGTGCAGCGTGACGACGACCAGTACATCGACCGGCAGGCTGTTGCGGAGGAGGTGGCCTTCTCGCGCCGGCTGTGCACGCGCAACAACTGGCCGTTGATCGATGTCACCCGTCGGTCGATCGAGGAAACTGCCGCGGCCGTGATGGCGCTCCTGGCGGATCGCCGGCGGGCGCCGGCGACCTGAATCTCACGGACATGGCAACATCGCTTTGGCTTGCCTCGCAGCCGCTGCTGCTCGCGTCGCGGAGTGCCGCACGCCTGGCCATGATCGAGGCGGCGGGTATCCCGGTCGAGGTTGCGGCGGCCGATATCGACGAGCGTGCGGTTGAGGCGTCCGCGGGCGCATCTGACGCCACCCAAACCGCGATCATGCTGGCGCAAGCAAAGGCAAGGGCCGTGGGGTCACAACGGCCAGGACGAATTGTGGTCGGAGCCGATCAGACGCTTGCGCTCGGGCAACAGCGCTTTGACAAGCCACCCGACCGCGCCGCCGCCCGCGAGCAATTGCGAGCGCTCGCCGGCCGCAGCCATGAGCTGCACTCGGCGGTCGCAGTCGTGCGCGACCAGCGTGTTGTGTTCAGCCACGTTGAGACAGCGCGCCTGACCATGCGAGCGCTCTCGGATCGGTTGATTGATACCTATCTCGATGCGGTCGGGCCGCAGGCGCTGTCCAGCGTCGGGGCTTACCAACTCGAGAAAATCGGTGTCCACCTGTTCGAGCGAATTGAAGGGGACCATTTTACCATCCTGGGCTTGCCTCTGCTTGCCCTGCTCGCGTTCCTTCGGCGGGACGGCTATCTGGCATAATCGCAGTCATGCTGGTTCTCGGACTCACCGGCTCCATCGGAATGGGCAAGAGCACAACGGCGCGGTTCTTCGCCGAGGAAGGTGTGCCTGTGCTCGACGCCGACGCAGTCGTCCACGCGCTCTACGATGGCGAAGCGGTCGCAGCGATCGAGGCGGCCTTTCCGGGCACCAGCAAGGACGGTCGCATCGATCGCGAGGAACTGTCGCGACGGGTCGTCGGCGATCCCGCGGCGCTCAAGCGGCTGGAGTCGATCGTCCATCCGCTGGTACGGGCCGCGCAAGCTCGTTTCCTGGCCGACGCGGAGCGATCCGGCGCGCCGGTCGCAGTTCTCGACGTCCCACTGCTATTCGAGACCGGCGGCGATCAGCGCGTCGATGCGGTCGTTGTGGTTTCGGCGCCGGCGGATGTGCAACGCGCCCGCACCCTCGATCGCGCAGGAATGACCGCGGAGAAATTCGACGCGCTGATGCAAAAGCAAACGCCCGACGCAGAGAAGCGCCGGCGCGCGGATTTTATAGTGGATACTTCGCAGAGCTTCGATTCCGCTCGCGCCCAGGTCCGTGCGATTCTCGCTGCCGTCCGAGCGATTCGCGGCCGCAAGGGTAAGGGCCCAGATGCGTGAGATTGTCCTCGACACGGAGACGACGGGGCTCGATCCCTACCAGGGCCACCGGTTGGTCGAAGTCGGCTGCGTCGAACTGATCAATCGGATTCCATCCGGCCAAACTTTTCACCGCTACCTCAATCCCGAACGGGACATTCCGGCCGAAGCCTTTTCGGTGCACGGCCTGTCCGCGGAATTTCTCAAGGACAAACCGCCGTTTGCGGAAATCGCCGAAGACTTCCTCGCCTTTGTCAGCGACGCGCGGCTCGTCATTCACAACGCGGGCTTCGATATTGGCTTCCTCAATGCCGAACTGGAGCGTGCCGGCCACAGGCCGTTGGCGCGCGACCGCCTGGTTGACACCTTGCTGCTGGCCCGCCGCAAGTTTCCAGGCGGCTCCAATCGATTGGACGACCTTTGCGTGCGTTACAGCATCGACAACTCTCGTCGCACCAAGCACGGGGCCTTGCTCGATGCCGAGTTACTCGCCGAGGTCTACCTGGAGCTCATCGAAGCGCGTCAGGCCCAGCTCGGTTTGTCGGTCGTTGCCGTGGCGACGGCGGGACCCTCGGCGGGTACAGCGAGACCCAGGCCAACGCCGTTGGCGCGCGCCATCTCGGCGCTCGAGCGCGCTGCGCATCGGGCGTTCATCGCGACGCTGGGCGCAAACGCGATCTGGAGGGATTATGTCGACCCGCCGGATGCCGAGAAGGCGGGAAATTCTGCGCAATCAGGCTGAGCTCGCCGGCGCCGGCTGCGGCTGCTGCGCAACTTTCTGCCGGTAGAGGCTGACGAAATCGACCGGGTCGAGCATGAGCGGCGGAAAGCCACCGTGCACGACCGCGTCCGCCACGATCGCGCGCGCGAACGGGAACAGCAGGCGCGGGCATTCGATCATGACGACCGGGCCGATTTGGTCTTGGGGAATGTTCTGCAGCCGGAACACGCCGGCATACACAAGCTCGAAATTGAACAGGACCGAGCCGCTGACCTCGGCCTTGCCCTCGAGCTTGAGCTCAATCTCAAAATCGGTGCTGGAAAGCTGATTGGGGTTGACGTTGATCTGGATATTGATCGCGGGTTGTTGCCCGGGCTGGCCCAGCGACTTCGGTGCGTTGGGGTTCTCGAAGGAAAGATCCTTGGTGTATTGCGCGAGGACATTGAGCTGAGGTCCCACCGCGGCGGTCCCTGCAGCCGGTGTCGGGCCCTGCGGTTGCCCGCCCTGCTGGCCGCCATTCGTGCTCATAAGCTCTCCCAACGCCAAACGCTGTGGCCGCAGTGGCTAACATAGGCCCTTCCCAGGGACAAGCGCACCCCACGTCCGACCCGGATGCCTATCGGTTGGGCTCCTGGGGCGGCTTACCCGAGGGTGCTGCCATGCGCCGTCATGCGGCAAGTGCGCCGCAAATCTCCTTGGCGGCTGTTGGCTGGGGGTCCTTGATCGTTTAGATTGCGAATTGTCAGAGAATCGCGGTCCTGACCAGCCCATAAGATAGCGCATGCCACTGGATTGGCATGATCGCGTGCTTACATGGGTTGGCGGAACGGACTTCGCAGTCGGCGTGTTGCTGTTGGCGGGCGCCAAAAAGGCCTGAACGGCGAGCGTGCAAGACGTGTTTGACATCTACACCATCATCTTCCTGGCGCTCGCAGTATTCATTTTTCTGCGGCTACGCAGCGTATTGGGCCAACGCACCGGACGCGAGCGGCCTCCCTATGATCCCTACGCGGCCCGCGAGCGAACCCGTCCGACCGGCAACGACAAGGTGGTCGCGTTGCCAAGCCGGGGTCCGGCGGAATCCGCCGCGAAACCGGCCGAGGACGCCAAGCCGGCGGATCGCTGGAAGGGTATCGCGCAACCGGACTCCGCCGTCGCCAAGGGCCTCGACGCGATCACGGCCGAGGACAAGGCGTTCGAGCCCAAGCATTTTCTCGGCGGCGCGCGCGCGGCCTACGAAATGATCGTCACCGCCTATGCGGAGGGCGACCGCCGCACCTTGAAAAATCTGCTGGCCCGCGACGTCTACGACGGCTTCGATGCGGTCATCAAGGAGCGCGAGACCCGCGGCGAAACGGCCGAGACGCGCTTCGTCTCGATCGATTCCACCGACATCATCGGCGCCGAACTGCGCGGCAAGATTGCACAGGTAACGATCCGCTTCGTGTCTCAGCTGGTGTCGGTGACCCGCGACAAGAACGGCGTCGTGAAAGACGGCAATCCAGACAAGGTCACCGACGTGACCGATGTCTGGACCTTTGCGCGCGACGTCACCTCGCGCGACCCCAACTGGAAGCTCGTCGCGACCGAAACCGGGCAATGATCGCGCGCGGTGCGCATGCCTCGCAGCACGTTGATTGCATCGCTCGCTTGTTTGGCGATCGCCACACATGCAGCCGCGGGCGCAGCCGCCCGGCACCCAGCCAAACCCCAGCCTCGCAACATCGCGGTTGACGATCTCGGCCGTCCGCCCCGCCCCGACGTGCCGGGTCCATTCCGATTTGCCGACACCGCGCTGGAACCGTTGGCGTGGAGCGACCTTGACGGCTGGGCGCAGGACAATCACGCCGAAGCCTTCGCGACCTTTCGGGCGAGCTGCCGCGCCGTGGTCGGGCGTGCACGATGGGGTGACGATCCGCGTCCGATCCTGCCGGTACTGGCCGAGGTCTGCCGCAAGGCCCTGGCCGCACCGTCCACGAGCAACGCACGCGTTTTTTTCGAAGAGAATTTCCGCCCGGTCCGCATCTACAAATTGGGTGACAGCGCCGGATTCCTGACCGGCTACTATGAGCCGATCGTCGACGGCTCGCGGTTTCCGACCCGCGAGTTCACCGTGCCGATCTACCGGCGGCCGGGCGATCTCGTCCCACCGCCGGGCTATCAGAAGGGTCAGGGCTTTCCCAACAGCGGCCGTTCCACGCGCCGGCTGCCCGACGGCACGCTCGTGCCCTACTACGACCGCGGCGAAATCGAGGATGGCGCGCTCGATGGCCAGCATCTCGAAATTTGTTGGATCAAGGATCCGATCGATCTCCTGTTCATCCAGATCCAAGGGTCCGCGCGCGTGCGGCTCGAAGACGGAACCATGCTGCGCATCAACTACGATGCGCACAACGGCTTTCCCTACACGGCGGTCGGTCGCGCCCTGATCGAGCGCAAGGAAGTGCCGCGCGAAGAAATGAGCATGGAGCGCATTCGCAGCTGGATGAATGCGCATCCCGATCAGGCCAAGGAGCTGCGCGATCAGAACCGATCGTATGTGTTCTTTCGCATTGTTGGATTGTCCGGCGAGCTCGAGGCGACCGGTGCCCAGGGCGTTCCGCTGACGCCGCGGCGCTCGATCGCGGTCGACAAGGCCTTGCATGTCTACGGCACGCCATTCTTCATCCAGGCCGGCTTGCCGAGCGACGAACGGCGCAGCAGCGCGTTCCGCCGCTTGATGATCGCGCAGGACACCGGCTCGGCCATCGTCGGTCCGGCACGGGCCGACATCTACTACGGAGCCGGCGATGAAGCCGGCAAGGTTGCAGGTCGTCTGCGTAATCCAGGCATGTTCGCGTTGCTGATGCCGCGTGCGCTCGACCCGGCGGTGGCCGGCGCTGCGATGCCGCTGCCGACGCCGCGGCCGGTCGTGACCGCGAAGGCCCCAGCCAAGCCGGCGAATGACGCCGCGCGAGCACCCGCCACCAAGTCGCAACCAGTACGGCCGGTGCGACACGGGCGCACGCGGTGGCACATATGAGCAGGGATCGTCCGCGCCCGCGGCGCCGTTTGTCTGAAGACGAGCAGCGCATGTGGGGAAACGTCGCGCGCTCCGTGACGCCAATACGGCGCGCGCGAGCGCCTGACTCCGCGAAGCACGGGGAGCCACAGCCAGCGGCGCAGCCGCGCAACACCCCGGCGGCGGCACCCGTAGCGCCCTCGACTTTGCCACCACGGCTGGCGCCGATCGACCGGCGGGCGCGGCAGAAACTGGCGCGCGGCCGCGATCCCATTGATGCGCGCATCGATCTGCATGGGATGACCCAGGCGCAGGCTCACGCGGCGCTTGCGCGCTTTCTGCGCAAGGCTCAGAGCGACGACGCCAAATACGTGCTGGTCGTTACTGGCAAAGGCCGTGAGCCTGAACGCGGCGTCCTGCGCCGTCAGGTGCCGTTGTGGCTCGAACAGTCGGAGTTTCGCAGTTTGGTCGTTGGCTTCGATACCGCCCACGTCGGTCACGGTGGGGAAGGCGCGCTCTACGTGCGGGTGCGACGACGACGATAGGTTTTGGCAAGCCCGCTACAAAATAAACCGGCTCAGGTCCGCGTTCTTGGCGAGATCGGCCACGCGTTCACGCACATAGGCGCCGTCGATTTTCACCGTCTCGCCGGCGCGGTCGGGCGCGACGAACGAGATATCGTCGAGCACCCGTTCCATCACGGTTTGCAAGCGGCGCGCCCCGATATTCTCCAGGCTTGAATTGACCGCGACCGCCATGTCGGCCAGTGCGTCGATCGCGTCGGGCGTGAAATCGAGCGTCACGCCTTCGGTCGCCAACAAGGCAACGGACTGCTTGATCAGCGACGCCTCGGTCTCGGTCAGGATGCGCCTGAAATCGTCGCGCGTGAGCGGCTTGAGTTCGACCCTGATCGGCAGCCGGCCTTGCAACTCAGGCAACAGGTCCGACGGTTTGGAAAGATGAAACGCGCCTGACGCGATGAACAGGATATGGTCGGTCTTCACCACGCCGTGCTTGGTCGACACCGTCGTTCCTTCAATCAACGGCAGCAAGTCGCGCTGCACGCCTTCGCGCGAGACGTCCGCGCCAATCCGGCCGTCGCGGGCGCAGATCTTGTCGATCTCGTCCAGAAACACGATGCCATTGTTCTCGACCGCGCTGATCGCTTCCTGCACCAGCTGATCCTGATCCAACAACTTGTCGGACTCTTCGTTGACCAGGAGCACGTGCGACTCCTTCACGGTGACGCGGCGCGTCTTGGTGCGTCCGCCGCCAAGCTTGCCGAAGATGTCGCCGATCGAGATTGCGCCCATCTGGGCTCCCGGCATTCCGGGAATTTCAAACAGCGGCGTGCCGCCCGAGGCCTGCACCTCAACGTCGATCTCCTTGTCGTCAAGGTCGCCGGCGCGCAGCTTCTTACGGAAACTATCCTTGGTCGCTGCGCTGGCGTTGGCGCCCACCAGCGCGTCGAGCACGCGCTCTTCAGCCGCGAGATGCGCGCGCGCCGACACGTCTTTACGCTTGCGTTCGCGGGTCTGGGTGATGGCGGTTTCCACGAGATCGCGCACAATCTGATCGACGTCGCGGCCCACGTACCCGACCTCGGTGAACTTGGTCGCCTCGACCTTGAGGAACGGCGCGCCCGCGAGCCGTGCCAGCCGGCGCGAAATCTCGGTCTTCCCGACGCCGGTCGGGCCGATCATCAGGATGTTCTTGGGCATCACCTCTTCACGCAGCTTCTCGTCGAGCTGCAGCCGACGCCAGCGGTTGCGCAGCGCGATTGCGACCGCGCGCTTGGCATCGGCCTGGCCGATGATGAAGCGATCGAGCTCGGACACGATCTCGCGGGGGGAGAATTCGTTCATTGGGCTGACATCACGCCTTCAATGTTTCGATCGTGACGTTGCGGTTGGTGTAGATGCAAATATCGGCGGCGATATCCATCGCCTTGCGCACGATCGCTTCCGCGTCGAGCGGGCCGTCGAGCAACGCGCGGGCGGCGGCCAGCGCATAGTTGCCGCCCGATCCGATGCCGATGACGCCGGTTTCGGGCTCGAGCACGTCGCCAGTGCCGGTCAGCACAAGCGAAATGTCCTTGTCGGCGACGATCATCATGGCTTCGAGCCGGCGCAAATAGCGGTCGGTGCGCCAGTCCTTGGCGAGTTCGACGGCGGCACGCATGAGTTGTCCGGGATATTGCTCGAGCTTGCCTTCAAGTCGCTCGAACAGGGTGAAGGCGTCGGCCGTCGCCCCGGCAAAACCGCCGATAACGTCGCCCTTGGCAAGCCGCCGCACCTTGCGGGCGTTGGCCTTGACCACGGTCTGGCCGATCGACACCTGGCCGTCGCCGCCGATGACGACGGCGCCGCCTTTGCGCACGCTCAGGATGGTCGTGCCGTGCCAGGCGGCGTGTTCAGGGGGCTGCATGGGGTGGAAACCTCGTCCGCTTGATTTAGGAAAGGAGCCCACCCAATGCAATTGCTGCAGTGGCGAAGGCAAAAATCACCTGATAAAAGGCGGCGCAATGCAGCCTGACACGTGCTGATTTGGGCCGTGAAGCCCTATATAGCCCGCCCAGAACTGTTTTAGAGGCCGTAATGCGTACCGGCGCCGTGAAGCGCAAAACCAAGGAAACCGACATCGAGGTCGCCGTCGATCTCGACGGCACCGGTGCGTCGGCGGTCGCGACCGGGATCGGCTTTTTGGACCACATGCTCGACCTGCTCGCGCGGCATTCGCGTATCGATATCCGCGTCAAGGCTTTGGGCGACCTGCACATCGACCAGCATCACACCACCGAGGACACCGGGATTGCGCTCGGTCAGGCAGTGCGTCAGGCGCTTGGCGATATGAAAGGCATCACCCGCTATAGCGACGTGCACGTGCCGATGGACGAGGCGCTCACGCGGGTTGCAATTGATATTTCGGGCCGGCCGTTTCTGGTGTTCCGGGTTGCGTTCGGGCGCGACAAGGTCGGCGCGTTCGATACCGAATTGGTGCGCGAGTGGTTCCAGGCGTTTGCGATGAACGCCGGTATCACGCTGCACGTCGAGACGCTTTATGGTGCCAATGATCACCATATCGCCGAGTCGTGTTTCAAAGCCTTGGCACGAGCGTTGCGAGGTGCTGTGGCAATCGACGCACGCGCCGCCGGCGAGGTCCCGTCCACCAAGGGCGTGCTCTAGATCCCATGTGATGGGCGCGCCGTCGCCGCGGGCCGGTACGCGGACCGGTCGAGGAGCGCGGTCCGCTATTTCGGCAAATGCGTTAAGGAGCCAACGATGGCGATTTATGCGGTGTTTGAACCCCCCGTTCGCGACGAGGAGGACGCCGACTATGCGGAGCGCTTCGCGTTTGTGCGCGACGGATTTTCATGGGCCGCGTTTTTCTTCGGGCCGCTGTGGATGTTGCGACATTTGCTGATCATCGAGTTGATTGCGTGGCTCGTCCTGGTGGGCGCGTTGGCGGTCTTGGCGCGGCTGGTGCCGCTGCCGTCCGACACGACCTGGCTGCTGCTCGTTCTGCTCGCGATCCTCGTCGGGTTGGAAGCTGCCACCCTGCGGCAGTGGGCCTTGCGGCGGCGCCGCTGGCATGAAGTCGGCATCGTGGCTGCGGATGATCTCGAGGCCGCCGAGCGGCGGTTTTTTGATGGCTGGGTCGCCGGCGATGCGGCCATGACCGCGCTCACGCCCGCGCGGTTTCGGCCGGCGGGGACACGCGCGCCGCACGGGTCGGACGTGATCGGTTTGTTTCCCGAACCGGGAGTGCACCGTTGACGGTCGCCATTGTCGACTATGGATCCGGCAACCTGCACTCCGCTGCCAAGGCTTTTGAGCGCGCCGCGCAGGAGAGCGGTTGCGCGCAACCGATCGTGGTCACCGGCGACCCCGACGTCGTGCGCCGGGCCGATCGCGTGGTGCTGCCGGGCGTTGGGGCGTTCGCGGACTGCCGGCGCGGGCTCGATGCCATCGCCGGCATGGTCGAGGTGCTCAATGAAACGGTTCATCGCCAGGGCCGGCCGTTCCTGGGCATTTGCGTCGGCATGCAGCTGATGGCTGAGCGCGGCCGCGAGTATGAGGTTACGCCCGGGCTCGGCTGGATCGCCGGCGAGGTCGATCGCATCGCGCCGGCCGATCCGAGCCTGAAGGTCCCGCACATGGGATGGAACACGCTCGATGCTGCCAAGCCGCATGCGCTGCTCGACGGCATCGCGGTGGGACCGAGCGGCCTGCACGCCTATTTCGTGCACAGCTATCAGCTTCGCGTTGCGAATCCCGCGGATCTGGTCGCGCAAGCCGATTACGGTGGCCCCATCACCGCAATCGTCGGCCGTGACACCATCGCCGGCACACAGTTTCACCCGGAAAAGAGCCAGCGGCTCGGGCTCGCGCTCATCGCCAACTTCCTGAAGTGGGCGCCGTGATCCTGTTCCCGGCAATCGATCTCAAGGACGGTGTCGCCGTTCGCCTCGAGCAGGGCGACATGGCGCGCGCGGTCGTGTTTCACCGCGACCCGGCCTGGCAAGCGCACGCGTTCGAAACCCAGGGGTTCGAATATTTGCACATCGTCGATCTCGACGGAGCGTTCGCGGGTAAACCGATCAATCAGGCAGCGGTCGAGCGCATCCTGGAGACCGTTGCGTGCCCGGTCCAACTCGGCGGCGGCATCCGCGACATGGCGACCATCGAGGGTTGGCTCGAAAAGGGCGTCAACCGAGTGATCATCGGCACGGCGGCGGTTCGCAACCCGGAGCTTGTCAGGGAAGCGGCGCGCCTGCATCCCGGCCGCGTTGCGGTCGGGCTTGACGCGCGTGACGGCAAGGTCGCGGTCGAGGGCTGGGCCGCGACGTCTGAACTTTCGGCGCTCGAGCTCGCTCAGCGCTTCGAGAATGCGGGCGTGAGCGCCATCGTCTACACCGACGTCGCCCGCGACGGCATGCTGCAAGGCCTCAATCTCGACGCCACGATCGCGCTCGCGGAAGCGATTTCCATTCCGGTGATCGCGTCGGGGGGACTGGCATCGCTTGAAGACGTACGCGCCCTCATGCAGCCGCGCGCGCACAAGCTCGCCGGCGCCATTGCGGGGCGCGCCCTTTACGACGGCCGGCTCGACCCCACGCAGGCGCTGCAGCTGATCCGCAGCGGGCGCGCGGTGTCGTAATACATGGTCGAAGGACGCTGATGTTCAAAGTCCGGGTGATCCCGTGCCTCGACGTCAAGGACGGCCGCGTCGTCAAGGGCGTCAACTTCGTCAACCTGCGCGACGCCGGCGATCCGGTCGAAGCCGCCGTCGCGTATGACGCGGCGGGCGCGGACGAGCTCTGCTTCCTCGACATCACGGCGAGCCACGAGCGGCGCGGCACCATCCTCGACGTCGTGCAGCGCACCGCGGAGGCGTGTTTCATGCCGCTGACCGTCGGCGGCGGCGTGCGCACGATCGACGACATCCGCGCGCTGCTCAAATCCGGCGCCGACAAGGTGTCAATCAACACCGCGGCCGTCAGTGACCGGGCCTTCGTCAACGAGGCGGCGGAGAAGTTCGGCGACCAGTGCATCGTGGTGGCCATCGATGCCAAGCGGGTCGCGCGGGACGGGGAGGCCGGCCGCTGGGAAATTTTTACCCACGGGGGGCGCAAGGCGACCGGGATCGACGCCGTCGCCTACGCCAAAGAGGTCGTGGCACTGGGGGCCGGCGAAATCCTGCTCACCTCCATGGATCGGGATGGCACACGCACCGGCTTCGACCTCGCGCTCACCCGCGCGATCGCCGATGCGGTGAGCGTACCGGTGATCGCGTCGGGCGGCGTCGGGACGCTTGACCATCTGGTCGAGGGCATACGCGATGGCCATGCCACCGCGGTGCTGGCGGCCTCGATCTTCCACTTCGGCGAGTTCAGCGTGCGTGCCGCCAAGGAGCACATGGCGCGTGCCGGCCTGCCGATGCGGCTTGACTAAAGCATGTCCCGGCTACTCCCGGCCAACCGGCAGAGATGCTAAGGGACACCCATGAGCGGGTTCACGGTGCATGACCTCGAGAAGCGGGTGCGCGAGCGCGCCGCCGCCAGCGCGGACGTGTCCTATACCCGCAAGCTTTTGGACCGCGGCGTCGCCCATTGCGCCAAGAAGCTCGGCGAAGAGGCGGTGGAGGCCGTGCTGGCCGCCGCGTCGGAGGATCGTGAGCGAGTGATCGCTGAGAGCGCCGACCTGATCTATCATCTGCTGGTCGTGCTCAAGGCGCGGGATATTTCGCTGGCCGAGGTCGAGAACGAACTTGCCACACGCGTCAAAACGTCGGGCCTTGAGGAGAAGGCGTCGCGCAAGTCGGACTAGAGCATGATCCCGAAAAGTGGACACCGGTTTTCGGAAAAGATCATGCTCCAACAACTAGGACGAGAACAGCAACAGTAAGATCTTCGCGGCATGGAACAGCGTACTGACGATCACCTTTCGCCGTATCGGGTGTTTCGGCGTGCCGAATGGGCGACGTTGCGCGCCGACACGCCGATGACCTTGACCCACGACGAGGTGGCGCGGCTGCGTTCGCTCAGTGATCGCCTCGACATGGCCGAGGTCGAGGAAATCTACCTGCCGCTGTCGCGGCTGCTTTCGCTCTATGTCGCCGCCACCCAGCGATTGTTCCGCTCCCAGCAGCACTTCCTCGGCACCGTGGATTCGAAGACGCCCTACATCATCGGCGTGGCCGGATCGGTCGCGGTCGGCAAGTCGACGACGGCGCGCGTGCTGCAGGCCCTGCTGGCGCGCTGGACCCATGTGCCGAGGGTGGACCTCGTCACCACCGACGGCTTTCTGTTCCCCAATGCGATCCTCGAGCGCGAAGGCTTGATGGAGAAGAAGGGATTTCCCGAGAGCTACGACCTGCCCGCGCTGCTGCGTTTCCTCGCCGATGTGAAGGCCGGCCGTACGCCGGTGCGTGCGCCGGTCTACTCGCATCTTGTCTACGACGTGTTGCCCAATCACTGGGTCGAGGTCGACCGTCCCGAGATCCTGATTGTCGAAGGGCTCAACGTGCTGCAGACCGGCGGTCTGCCGCGCGACGGCAAGGCAATCCCGTTCGTGTCCGACTTCTTCGATTTCGCGGTCTACCTCGACGCCAACGAGGAGGTGCTGCGCGGCTGGTACGTCGACCGGTTCCTGGCGCTGCGTCAAACCGCGTTCCAGGACCCGAAATCGTTCTTCCACCGCTACGCGAAACTATCTGACGCCGAGGCGATCGCGACCGCGACCGACATCTGGACCAAGATCAACCTGGTCAATCTGCACGAAAACATCTTGCCGACGCGGCCGCGCGCCGACCTCATCCTGCGCAAGGGCGTCAGTCATCTGGTTGAAGAGGTTGCGTTGCGCCGACTTTAAGCCGCGTGGCGATGCGCGTTCGGGCCAAAGTGCTGCATGTAGCGCGTGTTGATGGCGGACACCGGCAGGATCGCCAGCACATCGGTGGTGCCGAACTGATGGTCGATCACCGCACCGTCGCCGAAGAAAGCGCCGAGCCGCAGATAGCCCTTCACCAGCGGCGGCAATGCATGAACCGCCGCCTTCTTGTCGATGTGATCGCGGCTGATCCGATTCATTTCGACATAGCGGCTGGGAAGCGCCCGCACCCGCCAGTCCTCCGGCGACGGCGCGAAGTGATGCAGAAACGACAGCGGCAGAGCCAGCCCGCGTGGATCGGTGCCCTCGAGACTTGCGCAACCGAGCATCGCATCGATCCCGTGATGCAACACGTAGGTCCAGATGCCGTGCCACAGGAGCTCGACCGTGCGCTTCGAGCGGTAAGCCGGCAGAACACAGGAGCGGCCGAGCTCGAGAAACCTGCATTCGCGGTGGCGCGCGAGCAGAGGAGCGACATCGTATTCGCCGGCGCTGTAGAAGCCGCCGCTGCGCTCGGCGATCTGCTGGCGCAACAGCCGGTAGGTACCGACCATGATCGGCTTGCCGGTGGGTCCGTGGGTGGCGTGATCGATGACGATCAGATGATCGCAGATCGCGTCGTAGGTATCGATGTCGCGCTGCGCGATCATCTTGCCGGCATCCGGCACAGCGCACATTTCTTTGTAGAACACGCGATAGCGAAGTTTCTGCGCGCGGCGCACGTCGGCGGCGGAGCGCGCCAGCCGAACCTCGAGCGTGCCGAGCCGCCCCAAGGTGCGGGCGGTCTGTGAGATCGCCTCGCGCGGCCGCAGCCCGCTGTAGGCACGCAGGGCCGGCATGAAGGGCATGCCCTGCAGCGGCCCACGAAACCGATCCATCAGCCCAACGGGCTTCGCAACTACCGGATTCAACACGACCGCCCCCTCAGAATGAGCAACGTGGCGCCGAATCAGCCGGTTGCGCATTGACGCGTCTAGACCATGCGCCGGCCACAGATTTGTGACAACGCATGTTATAGCACGTTTTGACCACAGGCTTCGCTTGAGGCTTCGCCCGCGCCGATCCGCGGAGCGGCTCTATCGCAGCGCAACGTAAGGCGGTTACGCAGGGCGTTGCGGCTCGTCCGCCAGGGCGCGGTAGGAGAGCGCTTCGGCCAGATGCACGCGGCCGACCGCATCGGCTTCCTCGAGATCCGCGAGTGAGCGTGCGACTCGCAACACCCGGTGGTACCCGCGCGCCGAGAGCCGCATCGCCTGCGCAGCCTCGCGCAGCAACGTCACTCCCGCGCGCTCGGGCTTTGCCACCTCTTCCAACACCGCGGCCGGCGCCTGCGCATTGGTGCGCACGCCGTTAAGTCCGAGGTCTGCATAGCGTTGGGCTTGACGATCGCGCGCCCGGGCAACGCGTGCCGCGACCGTCGCGCTGTCTTCCGCGGGCGGGGGCAGAATCAGGTCGGCGGCGGTGAGCGCCGGCAGCTCGATGGTCAGATCAATGCGGTCAAGCAGCGGGCCCGAAAGCCGCGCCTGATAGTCAGCCGCGCAGCGCGCCGCGGCACCACGCTTGCAGACGTAGCCGGCTTCGTTCGCGCGGCCGCAGCGGCACGGATTCATGGCGGCCACCAACATGAAGCGCGCCGGATAGGTGACGCGATGGTTGGCGCGAGCGATCGACACTTCGCCGCTTTCCAGCGGCTGGCGCAGCGAGTCCAGAACGCGTGGATCGAACTCCGGGAATTCGTCGAGAAACAGCACGCCGTGATGCGCGAGCGAGATTTCACCCGGCTTGGCGCGCAGGCCGCCGCCGACCAGCGCCGGCATGCTGGCTGAATGATGCGGCGCCCGGAATGGCCGCCGGCTGGTCAGCGCCCCGTCGGCAATTTCGCCGGCGACCGACGCGATCATCGATATTTCCAACAATTCGGTCGGCGTGAGCGGCGGCAGGATCGACGGCAGTCGCGCGGCGAGCATCGACTTGCCGGCACCGGGCGGGCCGTACATCAACAAATTGTGCCCGCCGGCGGCCGCGATCTCGAGCGCGCGCTTGGCGCTCTCCTGGCCCTTGATGTCTTTGAGGTCGAGGGCGCCGGTCGCGACCTCGCGCACCTTCGGCTGCGGGCGCGACAGCACCTGGGTGCCGCGAAAATGGTTGGCGAGCTGGATCAGCGATGACGCCGCGATGATCTCCATGTCGGGGCTGGCCCAGGCGGCTTCCGGTCCGCATCCGACCGGGCAGATCAGGCCTTCGGCGCGCCCATTGGCCCCGATCGCTGCCGGCAGGACGCCGGTTACGGGCGCGACAGAGCCATCGAGGCCGAGCTCGCCCAAAACCGTGAAACCCGACAGCGCATCGGCCGGGATCGCCCCGATCGCCGCCATCAGCCCGAGTGCGATCGGCAGGTCGTAGTGGCTGCCTTCCTTGGGAAGGTCGGCGGGGGCGAGGTTGACGGTGATGCGCCGGGCCGGCAGCGCGAGCCCCGACGCAACCAGGGCCGAGCGCACCCGCTCGCGGGCTTCCGACACCGCCTTGTCGGGCAAACCGACGACGTTGAACGCCGGCATGCCGGGCGCAACCTGCACCTGCACGTCCACTGCACGCGCCTCGATACCTTCGAACGCCACTGTCGAAACGCGCTGGACCATTGCGATGCCCGCCCAGGGAAATACTACCTGGACGCGCATGGACATGGCAAGAACATTTAGAGAACACTGGCCCGGCCCATCGGTGCGCAGGCAAAGACGGAACTCGGCTTTCCAAAATCGTGCCGGCGGTTAGCATCGGCAACCACGTCCGTTGCCGCAGTCACCGACAATCAGAACACGATCGGCGGGGGTCACCCATGGGCACCTACGAGCAGGGGCGCGATCGACAGCACCTCGCAAGCCTCTACGCCGCGATCGACGATTTCATCACCCGCTACAACGCCAATCCGTCGACGGAGCGTCGCAGAACGATCTTTCTGTTTCCGGGCGGGATGGGATCGCAGCTCATGCGCGCCACGACCGACAGCAGCGGTGGTCCGTCGTTCTTCTACGACGTGATCTGGCTCAATTGCAGCTCACTAACCGGCGCGGCCACCAAGCTGAGGATGCAGGGCAGCGTCGATTATCAGAAGCACTACATTCTGCCGCACGGGTGCGTCGATTTCCTCACGCTGCGGCCGTACGAGGATTTCACTCGGTGGTGCGAGAACAACGCGCTCGACCTTTTTGTGTTTGGTTGGGATTGGCGGCGCGACCTAACCGACACCGTCCGGTTCTTTCTGGACACGTTTCTGCCGGCGTTCGAACGGCGCACCGACCAATGCAGGCCCAAACCGCTCGACGACTTCACGCTCGTCGGCCACAGCTTCGGCGGGTTGGTGGTCAAGCTGATCCTCAACGAATCCAGCAACAAGTATGTCAGGAAGATGCGGCGCGCGATGACCGTGGGATCGCCGCTCTACGGCTATGGCGGCCAGGTGCACCGCTACTTCAAGGGCGACTCGGATTTCAACCGTTTCTACCGCCCCACGACGGTCACCGAAATTATTTCCACCTGCCCTGGTGGATATGAGCTGATGTTCCTCGACGAGGAGACGTTCGATGCCAACAAGACCGCATTTGAACACGACCCCGGCGGGTATGATTTGAAGTGCTATCCGAGCCTCGATGCAAGCAGCGGAGAACGGGCCGACCCTTACAATCCAGTTCCTGGTCAGCCTCGGCGGCGCAAAGCGGGTCTTGTCCGCTACATTTCAAACCATAAGTTCGACTGGCAGCTGCTGAAAGCCGCGCTGCCCGTGCGGAAGCGCGTGGCGTCGAAGCTCAGTAATACGGTCGCGGCGAAATTCCACAACATCCGTGGCGTTCAGTTTGCAAATGGCGCCGACGTGGCCGGCACGGTCGTCAGCCAGGCCTGGCGACTGGTTCCGCCGACGTTCGATCCCGACCGCGACACCGATC
>CAWFLX010000043.1:0-54393 GCA_963816775.1 uncultured Alphaproteobacteria bacterium | reverse complement strand
CGGTACATTGATCGACATCGCGCCCCTCCGTCGAAGAAACGGATCAACATACCGTCAAAATCCAATGTTCGTAGTGATCGACATCACAGGTTGAATGGATGCCCACCATCGCGGTCAGGCCCGCCAATGACACTCGGCAATCCGCCCGCGAGTTCACACGGGCCAGAGCCTCACCAGGGGAAGCCCCAGGCCAAAATCAACCTGTGGACTCCCTTCGATCAGTCGCCGGGGCCGCTCCACTCTCCTGCGTCAGCAATGTGGGCACACGTCGGCGGCACCGGCAACGCACCCACGCAGCGGTACCGCACGACCGGCTATCAAATCCCCCGCGCACGAGGCAGAATAGAGCGCCAACGGTGGGGGCGCGCCGGGGCAAGTTTCAATGGAATGGGAAGATGAAGAAGCCTGGCTGCGCGCCGAGGGTCATTCGTCTGCGCACGATTTTGCGCTACGCGAAAGACCCTCAAGTCGAAATCGGTTTGAAGGAGTTCATCGGCGACGCCGAGGCCCGACTAGACAAAAAGATGGCGGCTGCGGCCTTTGGACACCGACGCCCCACCGGGCGGATAGCGCCCCCACTAGACCCGACAAGAAAATGAGCTCCGCCAATGCGACGGGCTCAAACGCAAAACAAAAAACAAAGTTCAAGGACTCGTCTGTTTGAGGGGGACGACCAGCCGTAACCGCGTAAGTCTGCCGATAAGAGGCCGCCACCCCAACGTCGGTTGGTGCGACTCAATGAAAAAGCCCCGTCACTCTCCCGGTGGCGCAGCAAATTGGGAAAACTTGATCACGTTCACGGCCACCTAGGAGGCCGCACTTCTTGCGCTCGGCGGGTTCGGTCCCATGGCGGAAGGCTATCCGTCAGCACCAGCCGACCGGCAAGCGCGTCAAATGAATGGCCCCGACCAGACAGGGGGGTGCGGTCGGGGCCTTTTGCGTGGGTCAGTGCAGGAAACTGCCCAGCGGGAATTGCTTCTCGGAGACCTTTGACGTTCGGTTAAACGTCGAGCCGTGTAATTCCTTCGCTCGGCGGTCAACGCCCAAGGCAGGCCACGCTCTTTTCGGAAGGCCTAACCTCAGCAGCCCCCAATTCAGGCGGCTGACAAGCGAAATGAGGGATCAAAAGCCAAGCTGTTTCGCGCCTTGGAAATCGTCACGGCACCATCGTCCTCGGCGATGTTATAGATGCCCGGCGCCCCGCGCGTGAGCGCCAGCAAGGCCGCATGGGCGGCCGCGTCGACGTGCAACGGTGCGCGCCCAGCGCGATCGGCGTCCATGTCCCGGGGCCATAGAGCCGACCGTAACGCAAAACGACCCCATCGAGGCCCGGGGTTGCGGTCACGGCGCCTTCAAGCGCATGGACGCCGCGGGCATCGTCACTACCCGACATCAGGGCGTCGGCCTCGGCGTGGGGCGAGGGGCTCCGGCCCGGGCGCGTACATGAAGGCGATGCTCTGGGCGACCATGCGCCGCGCGCCGGCCGCCTTGGCTGCGATGATGAGATTGCGGGTGCCCTAGATTCGGATGCGCGCATTGGGGTCGACGAGCTGGATCTCGGATCGCCCTCATCGGGAGGTTGGTGAGCTGATCGATGACAACCTCGGGCCGCGCCACTCGTGCCGCCTCGCGCAAGCCGTTCTCATCAAACACGTCGACCACCGCCGGAATGGCGCCCACATCCGCGATCGCGCCCGCGCGGGCGGCTGAGCGCGTGGTCCCGGTGACGTCGTGGCCGGCGCGCACCAGCAGGGTCAGCAATGGTCACCGATCAACTCCGGTGGCACCCGCGAGCAAATTGGCGTCAGATTGCCCTTGATCGTCGCCGCCTGTGGTGTGCGGAATTCCACCACACGTTCGCAGCGGCAACGATCGCCTAGGTATGTTGTTCCCGCCGCCATCGATGTCAGTGATGACATTGCGGGAACCTGTTGCGAGGAAAATACATGGCGCAAATCGTCAGGCTTGGCCGTGGCGCATCGATCCCCGCCACGCCGAAGCCTGTAGGGCACCATTTCGGCCGCGATGGACGGCCATTGAGGCGCCTTCCTGATTGATCGTGTCTCGATGACTACGCCCCTCGCGGGGCTTTTCTTTTTCGGCGGGCGTCGGCTGGCCTCGCAGTGCCGAGTGGCGGCCCCGGCACGAACGAGGAGATTGCCGGGCCAGGGCCGTCGTGAGAGACAAGAACGACCACCACGCCCAAGCGGACATCGATGCGACCGCACGCCATTTAGAGCAGCAGCTAAAGAAAGTGCTAGGGAGTCCGAGATTGAAACTAGGCCGCGTACCGTACTCATCAATCACGAGACTGTCACTGAACCGACCGAAATGAGCTGAGCTTTACCGAGCCATCGCCGTGAGACTGAAATTGAGGCGACGCAGCGGGGGCAGCAATGCTGATCCGACTGGGCGATGTGATTTACTGGATTGTCGCAGTCTGCGCTGTTCTTTGGCTTGGAGTAGGAATCCGGGTCTACTACGTTGCGATTCAAACCCACCGAGCGAGGCTACGTTTGTGCTGCTGATGTTTATTGGTTCAGCCATCCTAATTTATGCAGCGGGATGGTGCGTCCGGTACGTCATTTCCGGCAAGAAGAACATCACTGGACGCTAAACCCCAACAAACAACAAGGGGTAGGAACCGCCTATGGGCTGGCGCGAGAACTTGACGCAATGGAAGGACGAGTCGTTCCGCCATTTAGGTCACACTTGCCGGAAGCCCACATTTCCTTGAAACCTACGTGGAAGACCAGTGCGCAAAACGCTAGTGAAAAGATCAATAACCCTGCAGCCAAACGCCGGTCGGATCGCACTTTGTGGAGTAACTCTTCCTCATAAAAATGCAGAGTTCGGCAAATTCCCATTGCGTTGAGCAGTCATTTTTTCACCCCATGACGTTCCAAAAGACGTTGGCCGGCTAACGCGATGCCGAAAGTCACGACAAACAGCAATAACAATAGCCAGAACACCCGCCCCCCTGTCTCGCGACCCTACCGGGGCAGAGCGGCCACATTGGGCATTGAGCCCACCCAAAAACGAATTCATTTTTGGTGTTGCAGATCGGCATCACTCCGCCTGCAGCCGCGAAGCATGCTGATATCGACAGGACCATGCGCGCTTGCGCCTTCCGGCTAGCTGTCGGTGCGTTATCGTAACGTGTAGGAAATCTTCGCTGAGGCCGTAATGTTGAGCGAATTGTCTGATCGAATGACTTGGGGTGAACTGGGGGCGATATATGACGACCGTCAAGCACGGACGGTAGCTGGCTAAGTCACGAATTCGGTCGAGGGTTTGCAACGGCGACAACATTCGCGCGCTGATCGCCGATCAGCTAGGTGTTGATATCAAACGTGTTTCTGACCAAACGCATTTCGCGCGTGATCTCGGAGTTGGTTGGCTTAATCGTCTTGAGTTGGTGATTTTCGTTGAAGATTGGACTGGGCTGGAATTGCATGATGACGATGTCGAACGGATCGACGTCGTCGGCGATTTAATCCGACTTTTTGAGAGCGCCAAAGAGCAACTCGACCGCTTGAACTAGACGCTTTCTACGACGGCCTCCGGTATGGCATCCAAGCGAAGGCAGCCGCGCGGTTTACCAATGGACCTAGGCAATATGCGCCATTTGGCGATTACCCCGATGAAGTAGAGGTTCCGTCATTCCAGTCGCGCATGAAGTGCAGCGAGTGTGGCGGCAAAAATGTAGACGTGCGGCCTAATTGGAAGGAACAGCCCGTGCAGATGAGTTTGACCGGAAGGGTGTGGCGCTAAACATCTTCTTGCCCCGCTACCGAAGCCGGCAACCTTCCGTGTCTTCATCGCAGCGCTCGGCGGCGCGGCGGAAGCTTGGGCCAGCCTCGGAACGAAAGATGGGCCATTGTGGTGGCCACCCGCTGCGGTGTGATTTCTCCCATTAGGAAAGGCTTCATACACCAAGTTCCACGGAACTTATGCAGGCGATAGGGTTTGGGCTTAGTGTGGGGCATCTTTGTGATGGTGCCAAATGCCTTACAGCAACAGCGCGGTGAATGGAAATTGCTGAAAGATCAGTTCGACGCACTGATCCGCAATGAACGCGCCCGAAGTGACGATCTTGAAAAGCTTTTTGATGATGAAATCCGTCGTCGCTTCGGCGAGATGATTAGCAGTTCCTTACTGAAGCCAAGAGCGCGCCGGAGGTACTCCTAGTCGGCAGTATGAGTGGGAAGGTGTGGCGATCAATCGACGGGCCGATTGGTCGGCGGTGCAAGCGATCAAACCGAACCACCTCGACAGGTGAAACTTTATCGCAAGCGGTATGCGCGGCGCTTCCCACGTGTGGCCAGTCTGGAAAGAGCAGTTGGCGAGCGCGGCGTTGGTGGCCCTGGCGACCGGCCCTTGAGGTGTTGGAAAATATTTCAGATGTGACGAGTTATCCACAAAGCTGAGCGGAAGGAACTTTGAATGGGTATGATGTGTTAGGGCGCACTCTAAATTCGCGCGATTTCTATGCGCTGTTAGTTGCTCTTAGTCGCGGGCACCTGCATGACGACAATTTACGCCATTTCGCTCCTGGTCGACCCGGCTCCGTCAAACATTGGCTCGCATCCCCTCTTTTGGAACGGCTTGGCTTCGGCGTGACGTCAGTCTTCAAGGCCATTACCGCCGTAGTCGCGACATGCGCCGCGCCTTGGATTCCTCCAGAGCCGGCGGACCCCATAGTCGGCCGTGTTTTGGCGGCGATCATTGTCGTGATGATTTACGGAAATCTATAAATTCGCCTCCTTGGGACTTTCGTGGGATAGCTGCGCTTATACCTACATACCGGTGGTTGGAGGCGTCATTGCCTCAGCCGGCCTTCTTGTTTTCTCGGATCGCATAATCACCCGAGGTGAGACTAACTGGGAAAGCCTGATGCAATTTATGCCTCATCTTTTTGCGCTCTATGTAATGGGCTTCCTGGGAGTGTATGCAATCTACAGAGGTGTGACAGGCGTGTTCTCAATTTCATCTATTATTGCTGGGGTCTTTTCGATCGCCGTCGGGTACCTGATGCTTCATCAACTTTATGTAATCACCGAGTTGAGGGGCGTCTTGAGTAAGATGGAGCGTGCTTTGGTGACACAACTCAAACTTGTGTCGGTGTCAGAACGCGGGCGACACGGCCAAACTTCCTGCCGATGATCAGTGACACGGTCGCACGGCTGCTATAAATCCGATCTGTTGTCCCTCTTTGAATGTACATGCGGCTTCGGTCGCTCTTTCTGTTGAAGGGCCGCTTGTGCTCTGTGTCTGGCTCGGTCGGCGTTTCGAGAGTTCGGATGCGCGGCAGCGAAATCGGTGGTTGGCCCATTTCGAACTGTTGCCAAGCTTGAGCAACGTCTCGGCGACGTCGACAAAACACCGAGGGTTCCCCACGACGTGTAGGTCGTTGAAGTTGGTCTCCGGCCTCTCATCGCGCCATCTCGACAGGCAGCAAGCGCGAGCAGGTGCCAACGCTATCGAATTAGGCTAAATTCGATCTGTGATCGATTTGGGGGCACCATGTCGCGTCCGTGTCGAGTATTGATGGTCTATCCGCGGTTCGTGGCGGAGACGTTTTGGAATTTTGCGGATGCGTGCAAGTTGATGGGGGCCCGTTACCCTGCCGCGCCACTTGGCCTAATTACAGTCGCCGCGATGCTGCCGCAGGCCTGGGATGTCAGGCTGGTAAACCGCAACACCGAGGACCTGACCGACGACGACTTCGACTGGGCCGACCTCGTGATGACCGGAGGCATGCTGCCCCAGCAGGCCGATACCCTGGTTCTCATCAACATGTGCCGCGCGCACAACAAACCGGTCGTTGTTGGCGGTCCGGACGCAACTTCGAGCCCGCACATCTACCGTTCGGCGGATTTCCGCGTGCTGGGCGAGGCCGAGGGGATAATCAACGAGTTTGTCACCGCGTGGGAAGCGGGCCATCGGTCAGGCACGTTCGCGGCGCCGAAATTCGATATCGACGTGACGAAGAGCCCAATCCCGCGTTTCGATCTTCTTAAGTTCGACCAATATCTCTACATTGGCGTGCAATATTCGCGTGGTTGCCCGTTTACTTGTGAGTTCTGCGATAATCATCGAACTGTATGGGCGCGTGCCGCGCAGCAAGGCCACACCGCAGATTCTCGCCGAACTCGAGACGCTCTATGCGCTCGGCTATCGCGGCCATGTCGATTCCGTGGATGACAATCTCATCGGCAACAAAAAGGCCCTCAAGCTCTTCTTGCCTGAGCTGAAAAATTGGCAGGAGGCACGCAATTATCCATTTGAGTTTTCGACCGAGGCGTCGGTCAACCTCGCTGATGATAACAGTCTCCTACAAATGATGCGTTCGGCGAACTTCTTTGGCGTGTTCGTTGGTATCGAAAGTCCGGATCCAGAGACGCTCGTTGCGATGAAGAAGAAGCAGAATACGCGTCGGGATCTGGTCGCGAGCATCCACAAGATTTACGCCGCCGGCATGTTCGTCACTGCCGGCTTCATTCTGGGTTTCGACAGCGAGAAGGCGTCGGTGTCGGGGACGGCGGTGGTGGAGTTCATCGAGGACTCCGCCATTCCGATGTGCATGGTGGGCCTTCTTTATGCGCTGCCCAACACACAACTCACGCGTCGGTTGGCAAATGAGGGTCGCCTGCACCTAGGCCACGACGTTGCGGCAGTGACCGGCGGCGATCAGTGCACAACCGGCCTAAATTTCGAAACGCTAAGGCCACTACGTGACGTGCTTGAGGATTACAAGCGTGTGCTGGAGCAAATCTATGAGCCCACCGCTTATGCGGGGCGGCTGGAGCGCTTCGCGTCACTTCTCAATCGAGAGGGCTCCCGGCGCGACTTGCCAGAGGGGGACGTCAGAGGCCGGACCAGCGTCCTGGAACTGATGCATCGCGTGGTCACCGCGCTTCCTGAGACCCGAGAGCCTTTCTGGCGCGTGTTCACGGCTTGCGCCCGCGACAATCTATCGGCCGTCCGGATTGTTGTCGCGTTCATGGTGCTTTATCTTCATCTCCGGCCGTTCTCGCGACTAGTCATTGCGGCGATAGGCCGCCGCATCGCTGCGCTTGACGGTCAGGCGCCTCCGATAAAATCGAAGCCCAGTGCCGCCGCGTGTAGGGAAGCCATGCCTGCCGGGCCAATTGCTTAGGCCCAGCCGGGTTGCCGTTGAACTGCTAGTAGGTCTCTTGGCGAGAAACGAGCAGATCGGCCGGTCCAGCAATCCCACGAAGGTCGAACGGATCATCAACCTCAGGGCCGCACTCGACGTGGCGCTGATGCTTCTCAACCTGCGTCGACAAGACGATTCGACTAAGGAGCTGACGTCGGTCATTGGCACCACGGACCTGCCGAGATCGCACGCGGATGTCTGTTTATCGCAGCAAATTGGACAGCATCTGCTCAGGGTGAGTTTTTCGGCTTTTGACCCGTTTCGGACGTCGCCTACGGCGGCTCGGGCCGCTTTCTTCCGGCCGTCATGTTAGTGTGCACGACACCGACCGCAGTGAGGGATTATGCTTCAACCTCGAGCGCCCACGTCGAGACGCTTCCAGCTTATCCTGATCAAGCCGTCACATTACGACGACAATGGATATGTGATCCGCTGGTGGCGAGCGATGATTCCCTCAAAACGCTTGCCGCCCTATACGGTATTGCGGCCGATTGCGCGGAGCGCCGGGTCCGGGAGTCGAGATGTCTCGCGCATCGTCGTCCCGGGGATATCGTTCGGCGTAGCTAGCTGTGTTTTGCTATGGAGCGTGCCGTGGCTTGTACCAATGTGGATCGCTAATCTGCGATTGCGGCGCGCATCCTCACGCTGTGCGGCCCCGTAGGGCCCTGACGATCCAGATCAGCAAACTCGCGCCGACGAAGCCGGCAATCAGGTAGCCGAGCCATCCGCCAAGAGCGATGCCGAAGAAGCTGAAAATGGCGCTGCCAATCGCCGCCCCGACGATGCCGAGCACGATATTCATCAGCAAGCCCATATCACTCTTCATGAACTGCTCTGCCAACCAGCCAGCAATCCCGCCGATGATAATGGCTGCGATCCAGCCTATTGCGGGGTCTCCCATGGTCGTCTCCCTGGCAAGGGGGGCAACTGCGCCCGACTTGAAATTCTCTGACGTGAGAGGGCCGATAACAAGGGCGGTCTGTGACGACTTCCCCCGCGATTTACATTTTGGCGCATACCACTCGGCTTTTGAAGTAGGGATTCCAGTTTCCGGCGGTTAGCTCCACATGTCTATCCGCTGCACCCCCAGCTCACGTACGTCGCCGAGTGTCATCGGTGGGCCGGCGCTGCCGAGTGTGCGGGGCGAGCCAACTCAAACCAGCGTCGCATTTCCTTGCCGGCGCTATCGAATACAAGAAACCCATCGGGCGGTGTGCTGGGGTACTTGCGTCTCATCTCGGAAAGCCGTGCTCGGCAGGATTCAACAACTAGGTCCAAGTCTTCGATGGCATTATTCTCGACCTCAACTGGTTGACGTTCGTGTCGATGGACAACCCACTTAACATCAAACATCCGCGCGTCTCCCAGCCCTTATTCCGCCAACTATACAGGAACCATCTTGGCACCGCTCACATGTTGCCGGAGCGTCATCGGCGGGCCGGCGGGGTGCTTGGGGTTCACTCGATCACCTCGTCGGCGCGAAGAAGAATTCCCATCCTCTGGCGCGACTGACGATTAATCACGGACTTTTAGCGGTCGATGCGAAATGTTTTGCAAGTTCAAGACCGGCCAGGCGGTCGAATATTGTCCGTCCCGCGGGCTAATTGCGTCGCTGGGACCGTATGTGATAGCGCCGTTCTGCCGGAACGAGATGGCGAGTTTGAGTATCACATCAAACTCCGAACGAGGCTCACGCGCGCGCGGGAGCGAGCTGACGGCAGCCGGGTCGCGATAGGCGTCGAGCGGGCAACGTCGGGTTTCCTACGCTCGATGGTTCGGACCCACGGCGTAGGGCCACCAAACCGGACTTAACCATTCATCAACCATAATCCGGCTAACGGTGGTTGCGGGGATGGTCCCCTGCACAACATTCATCCCCGGGCCAACGGCCCCGATCGGTCCTCCACCTGGTCGGGGCCATTTTGGCGATAGTCGTCGATTTCCGAAACCACCGTATAGTTGGCGCGAGCACTATAGCGGGACCACCCCCAACCGCCTGATGCCGGAAGCCAGTGCAAGGCGATTACACCAGCTTAACGCCGCGAGATCATGCTGAAATCGACCGCGTAGCTCTTTGGGGTTAAATGCCAGCTAGGACGTGTCGGACCGCGCGGGCAACCAGATAGGCGACCCCTGCAAGCACTAACCATCCTGCCAGGGTGACAAATCGCTCGAAGTCTGAATTGGCATACAAGGCGCTATTGAGTCCGACCATAACCAGGAACGCCGAGATTATACATCCAGCCCAGTGAAGCACCTGTCCTATACGCACTTTCATGCCGCTGCGACCCAGTTTGCGTTAGTCCTTCCAAAAGTTTCTCGCCGCTATCGATCACAGATAGCCCGCAGATGGCAGGGTAAGCCAACGGCGCTATTCACGATGATAAGCACAGCCATCAGTGCGCAGGCCACACCGATGGCGAACAGGATATTTCTCATGGCATGCTCGACACTCTGGTTGCCGCCCCGCCTTTTCCACAAACGCACCCAAGGTTTCTTTTCCATTCCCATTTCTCCGGTCCAAAGGGATAACGCAGTAGCGATAGGCACTAGAATCGCGGCACAGCCGGGCGCTTGCCATTAAACTTGGGCCCCATCAGCTCTGCGGCTCGGCGGGGCTTTTCATTGGCTCGGCATGGTGCGCTTTAGACGCCCTTACGAGTGCGCCTCACATCCCGCTTTTTTTGAAACGAACGGCACTGGTTTTGGCTTTCGTCCGGTACCCCTCGCAGGCCTTGCACGGAACAGGGTCGAGCTTCGCGCCGAGGCTGACTGGTCGCATGCATTACTCCAGGCCAGTTCCGCCACACATTGGGCAGTCCTTTTCTATCGTCATCGCTGTTCTTCGAAGCAGTGAGCACCCATTTGGCTCGCGCGCCTCGACTAGAGGCAAGCGATGAACCGGCCGCAATGTGCTGGCCTCAGGCGCTACACAAGCTGGCGCGCAGAGCTAAGCAGATGAATGTAGCACCTACGCAGCGTGCGGAACTGCAGCACGTCCCTCGTCTTGATTTGCACGATTCTGTGTCGAAGGTTGAGAGAGAACTCGTAACGCATAGATGTGATCATTTGTGCGGAAGCAAATTAGAAAAAACTCGGCGAAAAGCCGAGCCGAAAGGACGCCGAGGCAAGCAGTAGTGATACTCAAAATGACAATGATGATCGCGACTAGTGGATAGTCTGGTATCAGGACTACGCCGGTTGTGAACCCCAATAGCCCGATAGTTGATGCCGCTGAGGTCGCCACCCAAAAGAAGATTGGAGCCGCAACGGGCGTAAGGAACTTGCTCCACTGAAACATTTCGCGAAAACCAACCATGCGTCTTCTCCCAACAAAAAGACATGGCGCGCTTGCCCGTGATAATCAAAATCATTCTGCTTAAAATCGAGTCAAATAGGTGCTGAAGTGCCTGGCGCTCGCGCTATGGTTTGTTCGGGTGGTAAATATCTTCCTGATAAATTTCTGCCCCGCCCCGCATGATACCGCAGGGCAAACGTTGGCTAGGATGTAGGTAGGAGCGGGCTGCCGTACTATTTGCCAATATAATCAATGCTGTTGTGTTGATAGTACATCAGCAATGATGCGCGGTTAGCTCAAGCGCAGCAGTGCCGACCTACAACCCGTACCACACAGCGCTGGCCAGAAAAGTCGCGACCCAAAGCCAAAAAGCACCAGCCATCGCTGGAGCCGGCCATTGCGATTTCGCAACCGTTAGCTTGCCCGCACGTTACCCCTGCGAGCTGATCCATCCGATGCGGAGGCCGCCATGCTCAGCAAGCAAGCCATATTCCTTCTCGCCGCAACAATGTTCGGGGGTGTCGCCCAGGCGGAACCGGGAGGCAGCGCTGCCCAATCCCGAATGTCAAGGCGGCGAGCCGCGCGCTGGCGCTCGTGCCTGAAACGCGGATGATCGATTTGTCTGCTGGGTATACCTTGGCGCAGAATGCTGGCCCGTCGCCAGAGGGCCAAGTTCCGGGTCCCAATGCGGCCCCGGCGCAGGATTCAACGAAGCCGTCGGCGGGTACCAAACCGATACAACCGGTTCCGGGCGCGATGCCTGACAGCGACGATGTGCCGTCAACCATATCCGAAAAGAATGCCCGCGATGACCATTGCCACTGGCCGCGTTCCGGCTCAAGAATCTGACCGACGAGCAGCGCCAGGCGATCTATCACAGCGTCACGGCGAACGTGCAGAAGAAGCCAGCCCATGGCCACATCCATCGGAACTCCCGTGGATGTCGGGACGGTACTGCCGCGGAACTTGCCGCTCAGGCCACTGCCCGCCGAGGTGACAAACCGAATTCCCGAGGTAAAGGACCTGCAATTCGAATTCAGCGGTGACAAGCTGGTGTTGGCGGATCCTTTGTACCACGAGGTGCTTGCCGTCATCGGTAAGTAGCGCGGGCCGCTAATCCGAATTTGCTCGTCGATGCTGGCTCCCGTTCCTGCGCTCGCTTGTTCGGGCCCATCGTGGAAGGTTATCGGCGCTCCGGTAATTGCATCGTCACCACATAAGGTCCATGTGCCGCGGAGACGTTTCGTTCGTGATAAACGAAGCGGACGCGGTCACCAGCTTTGAATTTGTGGGGCATTTTTCGCTGCCCCTGCTCGACCCCTCGATCCCGACCCCCCAATTTTCGGGATCGACTTCCATACCACCACCGCGGCAACAATCTCACCACCGGCGCTGGCACCACGGCGACCGCCGTCACCGCGACGGGCTTCCAGCTCTGAAATTAGAACCGGCGGCTGGTGGATTACTAGACCGACGACCGCCACGCCGTGGTAGCGTCATCGGCCGGCGGGGGCGCCGAGGCTCAATCATGATTTCAGGCGCACAGCTGCGGGCGGCTCGCGGTTTGCTCGGTTGGGCAAGACATGAGCTTGCGCGTCGAGCGGTCGTCAGCGATGCGACGACCTGTGCGCTCGAGAACGCCAGGGGCTCGGCGGTAAACGTCGATGCGATGGCCGCCGTTCAGATGACGCTCGAGGCAGAGGGCATAGAGTTTCTCAACGGCGATCAGCCCGGCGTGCGGCTGCATCCGAAAATGCCGAAGTGAATTCCGGATGAGGCCGCCAACTGAGACCACCTATGGGAGATCGCCAGTGAGCCAATTCTACATTACTGACGGCAAATCCCTCCGCACCGTGAGAGAAGCTGTTCACCATCGAATGCCGATTACGATAAGTGGGATGGTCGGCAAAGGGGTTAGATTTTTTACTGGAGTGGTGCAGGCCGTTGAGGAGGACAAGCTCACAATTCCGAAACGATGGCGAGTAGCTCAGTTGGGCGACTTGAGCCCTTAGCTCGGCGACCATCGCTTCGTCGACGGCAGACCGCGATGCTGTCTCCTCAGAGTTTGCATTTGCGTCGGGGATGGCTTGGACCATGGCGGACATCCGACTGGTCACCACGCGGAGATGGCGCTCCCTCAAATAGAAGGCGGTGACCCCACGGTGCTCGGCTGGTCACCAGGCGGGCGCGCGATGGTGCACGCGCCCTGGTTAACAAACTGTCAACAAGGTAGTGCGGCAAGTGCGGCGGCCGGAACGTCGACGTTCGCCCAAATTGGAAAGAGCAGCCGACGCCGGCCGACGGTGCTGCGCTATGACGAGCCCCGTTGATAGGCCGTCGGCAACTCAGCGTCGCCCGCCCGTGCGTCAAATCGAGCCGGCCCAGGCGAGTGGCGGCCTGGCGAAATTTGCAGATTGTTGCCCCAGATGTTGCCCGAGGCCGATTTCGAAACCGGCCCATGGAACTAAATCTTCCATTAGCCACCTGATATTACTTTTCTTTCTAGAACGATTCAGTCTCCTAGAGCAAATGCCGGTGCCGCTCGGCCTCGAGCACGAAATCGGGTACATCATGCGCCTGATTGATATTGCTCGACGCCGACGGGTGACGGTTGCGCCGACGGCCGCTGCGACCGAGAAATTCCTCGCCCGGCTCGGCAGCGCCTTTCCCGATACAGTCTGGGTCGGTTGCCGCAACTGGTACTCTGATCAGCAGGGTACGCCAATCCTGTGGCCGCTGCCGCAAGACGCGCACGAGATGTTCTTCGCCCGCGTCGACATGGAAGACCTGCAACTCAGTCCGGCAACACACATGGACTGAGCAAGCTCGCGGTCATCTCTGGTCGCTCGGCGGCCTCATCACGGGCCGGCGGTGCTCAAGGTTGAGTTTTTGGCCTAACCAATTTGTACCGTGGGCTGCAGAAGCGAACAGAGCGTTCGAGCTCCGGTCACCCAAAAGCAACGCGCCTCGCCGGTGATCGGACTTAGAGCAAATGATACGTGATGATCGAGCCGTCGCTTCCAACGATCCGGACTTGAATTAGACGTTGCTGCTCGTCGTACCAGACGTCCTGGCTCATTTTGCTCTTGAGCGTGTAGTGATGCGCCTTCACCGAGCGCGACTTGATGGTCAACTGCTGCAGACCGTGGTCAGTGACCGACATCGGCAGGATTTCGCCCTCCTGCGGGTCGAGCACCTGAGTCCGGCGCAGGACCTCGGCGTTCCAGAGGCTCGAGGGGATGAGATCGGCACTCGCATGGTAGGCTTTGCCGTCAGCCTGGATCTGCATGCCGGACGGGGTCTCGTTGACCGTGACCGCGTGACGCGTGCCGTTCCGGTCAGTGTTTGTCTTCAACGCCACCAGGCGTCCGTCGACCCAGCGTTCAGTCCCGGTAGACTGGAGCCGGTAGGCGGTGACGAACAGGACTTTGACCTCGAGATCGAGCTTGGTCTTGACGGTGATCTCGGACCCCGAACGATTGACCTCGAACACGTGCGTCCCGATCTGCTCACCATTGCGCATGATCGCAAACCGCGTCGTCTCCGCGGATGCTTGCGCCGCCGCGCCGACCAACAAAACGCCAACGATTCCAGTCAATAGTCTCATGCTCGTTCCCCTCGGCGCTGTTGCGCGTCGTTCATGAGGCTGTCGAAGGTCCCCACATACCCCCGCTTTTTTGTGGGCTTGAAATTGGGCGTACTTTTGGCAGCAGCGGGCCCCGCAAAAACCAGCTTCGCGGCGAGCCTTCGTCAGCCGGCGAGGCGTCATCGCCCGTCACCCCATGGTACCGACGGCGGCTCGTGCGGTCATGAAGATTTGGCCTTGGGGCTTGCGAGCCGGCCGATCCAACGCTGCTGCGCAAGATAGTCCTTCGGCAAGCGCCCATCGGCCTCGGCCGTAACCATGTCGACGAGGCGCAGGCGCTTGGCCTCATTATCCTCCGGCATCGCATCGAGCGCATCAGCCAGCAGGTCCGGATAGTCGGCGCCGACCGGGCAGACATCGGCGCAGCGCCGGCACCCGGTGATCGCGCCCGAGCCGCGCAAAATGCTCTGCCAGAGGTTGAAGGTCGTCTCCGAGCGCAGCAGATCCTTTTTCTCCTGCGCGTCGTCCGTGCGCATGATCGTCTCGATATGGCTCGTGAGTTTGGCGAAGCCATAAGGCGAGCGATGGGTGTCGCAGGCTTCCCAGTCACGGCCCCAATGGTGCACGGCGTCGGCGGGGCAGACCGACAGGCAGCGCCCGCAGCTCGGTCCCAGGCAAAGGCCCTGGTCCCGCCTGCGGTCGGGCTCGACATCGACCGACGCCATGACCGCCGTGAGGATCACGCGCGGCCCGAATTCCGGCGTCAGCAGCTGCTGATTGAGGCCGAGCGTCCCGAGCCCGGCCTCCACCGCCGCATGCGGCAACGAGATCATCGTCGTCATATGCGCTTTGGGATCGTCGTTGTAGCGCCACGGATCGACGTGCGTTGGCGGAATGATGATTGCGGGGTAACCGAGATCTTCCAGCCAGAACACCAGCTCGAGCGAGATTTCCTCCAATCCCGATAGCGCAAGTTCGTCGTTGTAGAATTTGGTGCGATCACCCCAGGGAATAATGCGGGCGACGCCGCTGTTGAGATGCTTGGCGAGCACGATCACGCGCTTGTAGTCGAGCGCGGTGACGTCGATCGGACGGCGCGGATCGGCGGGGTCAGGCGGATTGGCGTTCATGACATCGCCGTCGGCAATGCCAACGAGATCGGCGCCGAGCTCTTTGGCTTTTGCCTTGATCTCGGCGGCGGTTACGCGCTCGCGAAAGACCGCAACCATCTCAGGCTCTTTTGCTGGCGTCCGCGGCCGCCGCGCGCTCCTTTTGGCGCCGTTTGAAATCCTGCAGCTGACGCGCGACGATGCCCTTGTAGCCGTCCGGCCCGACCCAGCGGACATTCCAATCGTTGAGGCCGTCGATCGGCTCACCGCGCTTGCGCGCATCCTGGCGCTCCTTGGCCAGCAGCGCTTTTTGCGGCGTCTTCTCCGGGATGACCTTTTGCGGCTCGGCCAGATGCGCGTGATAATCGTCGCCAACCGGACAGACCGCGAGGCAACGCGGACAGTCGCCGAATGATCCGACGACGCGCAGCAGTCCCTGCCAGAAACCGAAATGATCGCGCGAGCGCATCATCGCGACCTGCCTTTCGATCGAAGCGCCCTGCGCGTCGGCGTCGACGACCTGGTCGAGGAATTTCAGAATTGTTGAAAAGCCGAACTCCTGCGCGTGCTCGGCACAGGCGCGCTTGTCGATCCCGAAATGCAGCACGGCGTCGCCGGGACACGAGTGCAGGCAGCGGCTGCAGGATTCGCCGATGCAGACCTGTTCGGTCATCGGCGCATCGGCGGCAAGCTCAAGCTCGGTCAGGATGCCGGTGAGATAGACGCGCGGGCCATACTCGGGCGTGAGAATGTTGACCTCGAGCCCAAGCGTGCCGAGCCCCGACTCGACGCCGAGATGGCGCGTGGACAGCCGGCCGTAACTTGCGCGCTTGAGCGTCCACTCGGTCTCTTGCGCCGGAACCACGAACGACGGGTGACCTGCGCGTTCCAACTCCTCGGCAAGGCGATAGGCGACCTTGTCCATTTTGCGCAGCACCAGCATGTCCATGTATTGGACCGGCGTGTTGGTGCGGCAGCGGAAGGCGCCGACCGGAATGTGCTGCACGATCGTGATGACGCTCTTCACGTAGGGCGAAATGCGCTCCGGCGTCTGCGGCCAGCGTGGATCAGGCGGGAATGCGTTCAGCGTCTGCGCGCTCGCGATGCCGACGAGATCGGTGCCGAGTTCGCGCGCCCGTGCCTTCACGCGCGCGGCAGTGATCGCCATGCCCTTGCGAAACGGCGACGGCGTCCGTGCGCCGACGCCGCTCCAGCGCGTGGGCCGGGGCGGTCGGGCCTCGGCTCGCGCACGAGGTGCAACGGCGGCCTGGGCGAATGAACTCATGGCGGACCAATCCCAGGGCAATACTTTACTGAGTAATTTACTCGGAGTATTCTATCTGTCAATGCGTGCCGCAGCCCGTTCACAGCCCCGCAAGCGCGTGCCGGGCGCCGCCAAAGTGGCGGCGCACCTCGCGGCGAGCCCGCATGAATTCGTGGTCACCCGGTTCGAGCAGGGCCTGATTTGCGCGGCCGCTGCGTTCTATCGCTTCTACGGCTCGCTGCTCGGGCGCGAAGGCCGCGTGCATAATGTGTCCGGCCAGGACAACGCCATCCTGCAGCAGATCATGGCCGCCAGCCGCCCGCTCGCGGTCACCGACATCGCGCGCTTTGCCAATCGCGACGACATCGCCAACATCCAGTACAGCCTCAAGAAGCTCGTGCGCGCCGGGTTGATCGCAAAGGCCGGCCGCAGCTCCGCGCGCGAGACGAGTTACGTGGTCACTCCCCTCGCCCGCAAGTGGACCGCGAGTTTTGTCGCGTTGCGGCGGCAGCTGTTCACCGACCCGAGCGCGCAGATCCTCGGCTTCGACGATCAGCTGGAGAAGAGCGCCAACCTGCTCAATCTGATCGCCGGCTTCTACGATCACGGCACGCGCGTGATGACGGGCGCCGAGCAGATGGAAACGCGCCGTCCAACGGACACTCAGGCCAGCGTCAGCGCGCCGTAATCGACGGCACGGCAGGCGCCACCTACCATCCTAATTATTGGAATACGAACGTTCGTTGCGCCGAGGTCGCAGCTTCGGCAGCCGTTCTTCCGATGCCAAAATCGCTAAACTACGGCGCGACGCTTCCATCCCTGATGATAGGGAAGACGCGCGCAGACGGAGAAAAATCATGGTCGAGGCGATCGAAAGACGACAAAGCAGCTTCGGGCGATTGCGGGGCAAAGCAGCCATCATCACCGGCGCGGCACGCGGGATCGGGCGCGCGGCGGCGGTCGCCTTTGCGCGCGAGGGTGCCGACGTCATGGGCATCGACATTGCCGGATCGGTCAGCCCGACGCTCGAGGTCGAGCCCGCGACGCCCGACGAGTTGGCCGAAACCGGCCGTTTGGTCGAAGCCGCCGGCACGCGCTGGTGCGAAGCCCGTGTCGATCAGCGTGATCTTCCGGCGCTGCGCGCCGCGGCCGCAAAGGCGCGCGCGACCTTTGGCCGGCTCGATATCCTGTTCGCCAATGCCGGCATCCAGATGTTCAAACCGATCCTGGAGATGGAGGACGCCGACTGGCACGATACGATCGACGTCAACCTGACCGGCACCTGCAATGCCATCCGTGCGGTTGCGCCGCATCTGGTCGAGAACGGCGGCGGACGCATCATCGTGACGTCGTCCACGCAAGGACGACACGGTACCAAATACGGCGCGGCTTATTCCGCCTCCAAATGGGGCATACTCGGCCTCATGAAATCGGCAGCGTTGGAGCTGGGAGAATACAAGATCACCGTCAACGCCGTTATTCCCGGGCTGATCGACACCCCTCTGACCCGGCACCGGCAGCGCTACGCGCAGGCCGCCGGCGATTTCGCGTCGAAGGAGTCAACCGCAGCCCTGGAAGCCGAAGCCAAACAAAAGCTGATCGCCAAAACACCGCTCGGCGTTCCCTGGATTGAGCCCGAGGCGGTCGTGCCGGCGGTGGTGTTCCTGGCCTCGGATGAGGCTTACATGGTGAGCGGCGCGACCTACGACGTGACCGCGGGGGATAGCGCCAACTACACGGCTTAGCACGGGCGGCGAAAGGACCCATTCATGAACAACCACCATTTTCACGCGATCGTCTGGATCGATCACCACGAAGCGCGCGTATTCCATTTCAGCCCGACCGACGTGGAGCGGCTCGTGCTGCACCCGGATCATCCGACCAGACACATCCACCACAAGGCCAACTCGATCGGCAGCGGGCACGCCGCGGAGGATCACGCCTTCCTGCAGGCGGTCGCTCAATCGATAGCGGACGCCGGCGCGGTTCTCATTACCGGACCGGCGAATGCCAAGACCGAGTTGATCAAGCACATCAGCCAGCACGATCCTAAGCTGATGAAGGCGATCGTCGGAGTGGAAACGGTCGATCATCCGAGCGACGGGCAGCTTGTCGCGTACGCGAGACACTACTTCAAGGCCGAGGATCGCATGCTGCCGCAGAAGGGCTAAACGAGCGCCAGCACCCACGCTTTCGCTCGACGCGTGCGGTCCGCGCTACACCCGGCGATCGACGAACCGCGGCGCCTTGATGCTGCGCTCGAATTCAGCCGCGAGCGTGCCGAGCGGCAGCACCTCGACCAGCGGCACGACCTCGAAAGTCTTCTTCACGTGGCCCGCAACGATCGCGCAGATTTCCGAGTGGTCGAGATCGCGCGAGATTTCGATCAGGATCTTGATGTCCTCGCGCCCGGTCGCCGGATCGGTCAACAGCACGGCCTGGAAATCGTTGACCAGCTTTTGCTTGAACATCAGGTCTTCGAATTCGGAATGATTGACGTTGACGCCGCGGATCTTGAAGAAGCCGGTGGTGCGGTGGGCGTGCTTGATGATCGGAAACAGATCGGCCCACGGACCTGATCCCGCCGACTGCGAGAACATCTGGATCACGTCGCCGGAATTCCAGCGCAGGAACGGCGTCGCGTGATTGGTCCACAATGGCGTGACGCAGAGCGTGCCGATCTCGCCTTCGGGGACCGGGATTCCGGTCTCGGGATCCACCGCTTCGACATAATACATGTCGGTCCACACGTGGATGCCGTCGTGCGACGGCGTTCTCCGCGCCCATCAGTCCAGCTTCGCTCATGCCGAACACGTCGTAGACCTCGGCGCCCCACATGCGGCCGATCTTTTCACGCTTGGCATCAGACAGCGTCTCCGCCGAGCACACGACCTTGCGCACCGAAGACCCCGCGAGATCGATGCCGGTCGCTGCCGCGAGGTTCGCAAGATGCAGCGCGAAGCTGCTCATGCCCATGAATACGGTCGGCTTGAGAGTTTGGATGAGCGTGAGCTGGACCTCCGAGGGGCACACGTTGCCGGCGCCGACCCAGATCATGCCGACCTCGAACAGGTGCGCGCTGCGAGCCCACACCTGCCCAGCCGGATGAATGCCGATCGGAAACGCGATGTGGCAGAGGTCGCCCGGCCCGATCCCCATGCAGGGAAACGACCGCCCCCAGGCGAGCAGCCCATAGCGGATGTCCTCGTGGGTGCGCGGATAGAACACCGGCGTGCCGGTCGACCCGCCCGAGCGCCAGTATTCGGCGATGTCGGTCGCCGGCACACAGCAGAACTGGCGCAGAAACTCCGCGTGGTCGAGTTGCCGCAGCGTTTCCTTGTCGAGAATCGGAATCCGGCGCCAGTGCTCGGGGTCGTCGAGTTTGGCGGGATCGATATGGTCGAGCTTGCCGCGGTACCACGGGATCTTCTTCGCCCGTTCGAATGCAATCCGCTTTCGCTCGCTCTGGATTTTCCGGATGTCGTCGCGCGATTTCGGCAGCGGCAAAGGGAGGTTCATGGCTATCCCGAGGCATCCAGCGCAGTCCCTGCGCCGCCAGCCAAGCATCAATTTGCCCCCACCTCAAGACGGCGCTATTGCTGGTTGATTAGACCGGCCGAGGCCGAGCAGGAGACATGTGGCGTCCCCCAGAGCGCATCCGATATGAAGCCTCGCTAGGGCGAATGCCATCGCGGCAGGAAGCGGCCGCCGCGCGCCTGTTCTCTCCGATTGTCATCGGTCCAACCACACTCGAGCAGCGCACCTGGGTTCCGGCCATGGTGCCCTGGCGGGCGACCGAGGAAGGCTATGTCACCGACGAGGTGATTGATTGGTACGAGCGCTTCGCGCGCGGCCGCCCGGGCGCGATCGTGGTCGAGGCGACCGGCATCCGCGACGTTCCCAGCGGGCCGTTGCTGCGCATCGGACACGATCGCTTTCTCCCCGGCCTGCGCCGGCTGGTCGACACCGTGCAGGAAGCGAGCGAAGGCCACACGCGTCTCTTCATTCAGTTGATCGATTTTCTGGCGATCCGCCGGCGACCCGACCCGGAAAAGTTCTTCGCGCGGTTTCTGGAGGTGACCGACGAGCACCGCCACGCCCTCGGCGATCCGGTCATGTCGGACGCGGAGGTTCGCGCTCGCTTGCGCGCTCTGAGCGAGGACGACCTCCTGCGTGTCCTCACGCGCGGCGAATTCGAGGCCCTGCGGTTCGGCTACCGCGAACGCGTGACCGACATGCACCTCGCCCACATTCGCGATCTGCCCGCGCGCATGCCGCAATTGTTCGCTGACGCCGCCGTGCGCGCCCAGCAGGCAGGCTTTGACGGCGTCGAATTGCACTATGCGCACGCCTACACGATGGCGTCGTTCCTGTCGCGCACCAACACGCGCGACGACGGGTACGGAGGCATGCGCGAAAATCGCGTGCGCCTGCCGCTCGAGGTGTTCGCGCACGTGCGTGGCGCCGTGCACAAGAACTTCGCGGTCGGCTGCCGGTTCCTTGCCGAAGAATGCATTGAGGAGGGAAGCGAACTCGCCGATGCAGTCTATTTCGGGGTGGCATTCGCCAAGGCCGGCATGGATTTTCTGTCGACGTCACGGGGCGGAAAATTCGACGATGCCAAGCAGCCAAGCATAGGCACCGCCGCTTATCCGTATACGGGCCGCAGCGGTTATGAATGCATGCCGCAATTCATCTCCGACGCGCGCGGGCCATTCGGGCGCAACGTCGAGTCCACCGGAGCGATCCGTCGCGCCGTCCACGATGCCGGCCGCGCGACCCCGGTGATTTGCACCGGCGGCATCCACAACTTTGAGATGGCTGAAAAGCTGCTCGTCGAGCGCCAATGCGACGTGATCGGAGCCGCTCGCCAGTCGCTGGCCGATCCAGACTGGTTTCGTAAGATGTCGCTCGGGCTCGGAGACCAGGTGCGCGTGTGCGAATACACCAACTACTGCGAAGGCCTCGATCAGAAGCACAAGCCGGTGACGTGCAAGCTCTGGGACAAGGTAGAGCCCGGGGACGATGCTCGCCGTACCGCCGATGGCAAGCGCCGGCTCACCGCGCCGGCGTGGCAACCGCCGCAGTAGCGTTGCAAGGCTTTCCTTCCCGGCGGCAAAATCCCATATTCGGCGGACCGGCCTTCAACCAATTCGGACCAACCAGATCATGCCTGCACCCGATCAGCGACTGCCGACCTTGTTCATTCCGCACGGCGGCGGCCCGTGGCCGTTCATGGAGGTTTCGTTCGGCCCGCCTGATACCTGGGATCGCTTGGCCGGGTATTTGCGCGGGCTTGATCATTCGCTCGGCGGGCGGCCGAAAGCGGTGCTGGTGATCTCAGGCCACTGGGAAACCGAGCGGCCGACCGTGAACGTCGGCCGCCACCCGCCGCTGCTGTTCGACTATTACGGATTTCCAAAACACACCTACGAACTGCGCTATCCGGCGCCCGGGTCGCCGGAGCTGGCGCGCCGCGTGCGAGAGCTTTTGAGCGCCGCCGGGATTGCGTCAGACGAAGACGACGCGCGCGGCTTTGATCACGGCGTGTTCGTCCCGTTCATGCTGGTCTATCCGGGTGCCGACGTGCCGGTCGTGCAGCTCTCGCTGCAACAAAACCTCGACCCGGCGGAGCACCTTGCGATCGGTCGCGCGCTTGCGCCGCTGCGCGATGAAGGCGTGCTGATCATCGGCAGCGGCATGAGCTATCACAACCTGCGCGAACTCCTGTCCGGAAGTCCGCGCGGCAACGGTGCGTCCGATGCCTTCGACGCCTGGCTCGCGCAGGCGGTCGAAGCCGCCGACCCGGCGGTGCGCGATCGTGAACTATCGCGTTGGAGCGCAGCCCCTGGCGCTTTGTCGTGTCATCCGCGCAGCGAACACCTGCTGCCGCTGATGGTCGCGGCCGGCGCCGCCGGCGATGATCGCGGCCGGCGGGTGTTCAACGATCACATCTGGGGCAAGGCCGTCTCGGGCTTCCAGTTCGGGTGATTGGCGCTCCGCGGCCAACGGGCAGGCGCAAGCGCTGGTTGATCTCGTTCAAGCCAAATAGATGCTGGCGGGCGTCAGCGCCAGCCAAGCGCGGGGGCGACATGCTTGAGGATCGCCTCGATGACGTGCGCGTTATAGTCGACACCGAGCTGGTTAGGGACGGTCAAGAGCAGGGTGTCAGCCTCTGCGATGGCTTCGTCTTTCGCGAGTTGCTCGACGAGGATCTCCGGCTCGGCGGCGTAGCTGCGGCCGAAGACGGCGCGGGTGTTGTCGCCGAGGTAGCCGATCGTGTCCTCGTTCTCGTTGTCGCGCCCGAAGTAGGCGCGGTCGCGGTCGTCCATCAGTGCGAAGATGCTGCGGCTGACCGACACCCGCGGCTCGCGCGCATGGCCGGCCGCCTTCCACGCCTCGCGGAATCCCCGGATCTGCTTCGCCTGCTGGATGTGCAATGGCTCTCCGCTCTCGTCATACTTGAGCGTCGAGCTCTGCAGGTTCATCCCGAGCTTGGCTGCCCATTCCGCAGTGCCATCGGAACCCGCGCCCCACCAGATCCGCTCGCGCAGCCCCTCGGAGTAGGGCTCGAGGCGCAGCAGGCCGGGAGGGTTCGGGAACATCGATCGCGGGTTGGGGCGCGCAAAGCCCTCGCCGCGCAGCACCTCGAGCAATACCTCGGTGTGACGTCGGGCCATCTCGGCATCGGTCGTGCCCTCGGGCGGGACGTAACCGAAGTAGCGCCATCCGTCGAGCACCTGCTCGGGTGAACCGCGGCTGATGCCCAGTTGCAGCCGTCCGCCGGCGATGATGTCGGCCGCACCGGCGTCCTCCACCATGTACAACGGGTTCTCATAGCGCATGTCGATGACCGCCGTGCCGATCTCGATCCGCTTGGTCTTCGCGCCGGCGGCGGCCAGCAGCGGAAACGGGGAGCCGAGCTGGCGGGCGAAGTGATGCACACGGAAGTAAGCCCCGTCCGCGCCGAGCTCCTCGGCGGCGACGGCCAGGTCGATCGACTGCAACAGCGCATCGGAAGCCGATCGCGTCTGCGAGTGGGGCGAAGGACTCCAGTGGCCAAATGATAGAAAGCCGATCTTTTTCATAAGCATGCCGGGGATGCGTACAGGTCCTGCTGTTCTAACCTAAAAAAATTGCGCTAGAACAGGTTGCATTCCAAACGAGTGAGCGCATACCATATCCGCTGGCGGGGCCTGGATTTGTATTTGTTGCCTGATCGTTTATCTCAAGCCAGATCCGCCTGGAGCGCCGAAGCAAATATCCAGGCATAAGGCCGACGTTAAGGGGACGTAGGGGCCCACGTCTGCTTTTGGCACCGAGCCGCCCCGGTTCCAAAAGTTGCGGTCTGATGGCCGGTTGATTAAGATCAACGCAAGTTCGGGAAAACGATGCCGAGGCTGTCAAGGAAAAGCTCCCTGGAGGCAATTATGGCTGAGCAGAGCAGCATGCATTTCTACCTGAATTGGGCGAAGGAGCGGATCGACGGGATCGACGCCGCATTAGCGTCGCTCGAAGTCAAAGCAGGCCAAATGCAGGCCGATTCGAAAGTGAAGGCCAACCAGCTCATCGCGGAGTTGAAAAATCAGCGTGACGAGTTTCAGGCCACCGTCAAAAAACAGGTAGAGGCAAGCGAGGCCGCCTGGGAGCGCACGAAGGCACAGTTGGAACCCCAGTGGAACAGCTTCGAAGCGCAAGTGAAACCCTACATCGACACAGTCGGCAAGCAGATCGAGCAGCAGAAGATCGTATTCCGCGACGTCGCCGCCGCTCAGGCGAAGACGTGGCGCGAAGCGGCCGACAAATTCAATGATGCAGCGACAAAATTCGCGGCCGAGCGGCGCGCCGAGATTGAAGCGGCCGTCAAGCAGATGAGGGCGAACGCCGAGGCGGATGCGCGATTGCAAAAGCTGAAACAGGCGGGAAGCGAGTCGTGGACGACGTTGAGTGCCGCCATGGCGGAATCGCGCAAGGCTTTCGACCGCGCCAATCAGGCCGCGTGGGACGCCTTAAAGCAGACCGCTCCTCCGAAGAGCTGAAAATCCTTTAACCGCCGACGTTATTTGCCGACCAGAGCCGCAATGCCGGGCCCTGCTCCGGTATTGTCAGTGCCCACGCTTTGGCCGCCGTCGACGTGTTGGATCTCGCCGGTCACGAAGCTCGTGGCCTCCAGGTAGAGAACCGGCTCGACGATGACATCTCGCCCGGGTGCCCGACTGGGCTCGCGCGGCCCGTCGTCACGCGGACTGCGCGCTTTGCCTGATCAATTCCGCGTACCAACCAAAAGAACTCTTCGGCACGCGTTGCTGCGTCGCGTAGTCGACATAGACGAGGCCGAAGCGCGCTGCATAGCCGGAATTCCACTCGAAATTGTCGAGCAAGGACCAGACGAAATAGCCGCAGACGCGCGCTCCCGCCTGCATCGCGGAACGCATCGCGTCAGTATAGGATCGCAAATACTCGACGCGTTGCTCGTCGTCGATTTGCCCCGCCTGGTTCGGCTGTTCGCGCGCTCCGAAGCCGTTCTCCGTGACAAAGATCGGCAGATGAAAACGGTGATGAAGGGCAAGCAACGTGTCGCGAAATGCATCGGGATCGATCGCCCATCCGATTCCGGTGCGCTTTTTCTCGGGCGGCGGCTCGGCCAGCCGAAAACCCAGTTGCGAGCCCGGATCTGACTTCGCATAAATCGGCGAATAGTGGTTGAGCCCGAACCAGTCGACGGGCCGGCAAATGCGCGCGAGGTCGCCCGGGAATCCCACCGTCTCGAGTTCGCGCGCCAGCAGCGGCGGATAACAGGCGGTGAGCTGCGGATCGGGCATCGCGCGATTCCAGAACGCGTCCAGGAGATCGCGCGCGGCTTCGTCGTCGGGGGTCGACGCCACACACGGCTGATAGTTGTAAATTGCGCCGATAGAGGCGCCCGGCACGTGAGAGCGCAGCGCGTCGACGCCCGCCCCATGCGCGAGGTTGACGTGATGAATCGCGCGCAACAGGGCTGTGCGATCCATCATGCCCGGCGCATGCCAGCCCAAGCCATAGCCGAGCAGCGTGAACAACGTGGGCTCGTTGAACGTGGCGAACCGCTTGACCCGATCGCCATAGCGCCGCGCGGCCAGCGTCACATAGTCGGCGAACCACCCCGCACAATCGCGATTGGTCCAGCCACCGCGATCATCGAGCGCCTGCGGCAGGTCCCAATGATAGAGGCAGACCCACGGCTCGATGTCGGCCGCCAGCAGCGCATCGATCAGACGGTCGTAGAAGGCCAGGCCCGGCTCATTTGCCGCGCCGCGGCCGGACGGCAGGACGCGCGGCCAAGCGATCGAGAAGCGATAGGCGCGCACCCCGAGATCGCGCATCAGCGCGATGTCTTGCGCAAAGCGATGGTAATGATCGCAAGCGACGTCGCCGGTGTCACCGTTGGCGACGCGACCTTTCTGACGGCAGAACGTGTCCCAGATGCTGGGCCCGCGGCCGTCCTCGCTGACAGCCCCCTCAATCTGATAGCTTGCGGTGGAAACGCCCCACACGAAGTCGTCGGTCATCTGCCTGGCGTGCCTTATTCGCCTGCGACGCGTCGAGTATATGCCATAGATCGGTCAGCCAAGATCAGCTTTTCGAATCCGCGCGCACCACGTCAATCCGCCGTCCAAGCAAGAGGATTATTGCGAGCGGTACGACGAGCCCGATCACTGCGACCGCAATCAGCAGCGGGCCGAGTTCGGCATAGTCGCCACGGCCTACGATGAAGATCTGATTGAGGTACTTCGTCTGCAGCTGCCCTGCCACCAGCGCCAGATTCATAAGTGACGCCATCAGGGCAAACCAAGTCGCGCGGTGTCCAGCAGGTGCATAGAAGGCAATCAGCGTCAGCAGGGGAATAATGCTGAGTTGCGCGAACGGCGAGGCGGTTGCCGCGTCAATGATGGCGATCGCGCGTGCGCCGAATCCGAACGTGGCTTCCGTCCAATGATGCAGGCCATAGAACAGGCTGATATTGGGCAGCGAAAGGATCGTCGAGGCGATGACAATCCAGAACAGCACCTTGGCGACCGGATATTCGGTGACCTGCTTGCTCAAAAGCCATATCGCTACGATCGACAGGATCGCCGCGGTCTGTCGCAGCGTGCCATAAAAAGCGCCGTCGAACTTGAGGACGTCGAGCGTCCACCAAAAATAGCCATCACCGACCGTCGGCGATGCGCGGAAAACAAAGATGACGACGCTTGCGTATAGAATGGATCGGCGCGTGTCCGCATCAATGTCGCGCGTGACGACGACGAGCATCGCACACACAACGACCATCGAAAGAACGAAGATCAATTCCTGGCTGAACGGAACGGAGCCGAGCGCGAGGATCAGGATAACAACACCGAGTGCTATGCCGCCGCCGAGAATGCGCCAGTCAAGCGGCCGCCGCTCGGTGGTCTCGAACGAAATCAACAACACGCCGGTCACAGAAATTGCCGGAACCATCAACCCCAAGAGGAATACTGTTTCCCGAGCCAGGATGCTCGCCAGCCAACCCGACAATCCGGCAACCGCCAACATGCCGGCAGACAGCGCGAGCCGTCCAAGCACCTGGACCATGCCCAGGTCGGTGCGAACGTCTTCTTCGGGGCGTTGGTTGCCGGCTTCGTCACGGCGCGCGACCACCTCGGTCGACATCGCTTCGGCGACCACGTTCTGGACCACGATGCCCACCACGATCAGCATCGAGCCGAGCACATAGAGGTGGTCAATTCGCGCCGACGCAATCCACCCGCCCGCGGTCCCGGCAAGCGTAAGCATGCCGCAGGCCATGACCGCCGCCCCGATCAGGATGTAGGCTTTGCGCTGCGAACCAAAGATCGGCACGCTGTCAACCAACTCGCCGAACACCATTTTCACAGTCCAAGGCAGATTGAGCCACACGCCGATGCCGGCAAGTTCGGCCGGGCTCAGGGTGAGCCGCTCCTTGATCCACAAGTCGCGGGTGACATCGATGATGCCCGACGCCCCGTAGGCGAAGTAGATCATTAGCAGCGGCAGGTAGATCAAGCGAAACGCCCGCAGGGGTCGCAGCAGTACAGTCAGCCCACGCGCGCCACCCTCCTCTTGAGAAGGTGGCGGTTTATCGGTACCTGCCGGGACGCTCAGCTGCTCCATCTTGCGGATCGGGGATGCTCGATGCTCGGCCGCACTATTTGATTTCTCTCAGAACCACAACCACGAAATCTCGCTCAGGCCCGTTTCGGTTCCGCTGGGAGAGCAGTATAGTTGGCAGCGACTACGACGCCGAACGGCGCTCAGGAAAAACCGGGGGGAATAATGCAACTTCCCCGCAGAGGCTTTCTGCATCTCACCGCCGGCGCCGCCGCGTTGCCGGTCGTCTCCAGCATTGCCGCGGCCGAACCCTACCCGACTCGGCCGGTGCATTTGATCGTCGGCTTTGCCGCCGGGCAATCGATCGACATCGTCGCGCGCCTGATGGCGCAGTGGTTGTCGGAGCGGCTGGGCCAGCAATTCATCGTCGAGAACCGGTCGGGTGCCGGCGGCAATATCGCCGCCGAGGCGGTGGTGCGCGCGCCGGCGGACGGCTACACGTTACTGGTCATCGGCGCGAACTTCGCGATCAATGTCGCGCTCTACGACAAGCTCAACTACAACCTGCTGCGCGACATCGTGCCCATCGGCGGCATCTATCGCGTGATCCAGGTGATGGAGGTCAATCCGTCGTTTCCGGCCGCGACCGTTCCCGAATTCATCGACTATGCCAAGGCCAATCCGGGCAAGATCAACTTCGCCTCGGCCGGCAGCGGGTCGGTGGCTCACGTGACGGGCGAGTTGTTCAAAATGATGACCGGGATCAACATGCAGCACGTCCCCTATCGGGGAGCACCGGCGGCCCTCACGGACCTCTTGTCCGGACAGGTTCAGGTCATGTTCGACAACCTGCCGACCTCGATCGATCACGTCAAAGCCGGCAGGCTGCGCGCGCTCGCGGTGACCTCGACGACGCGCTGGCCGGCACTCCCCGATGTCCCGACGGTCGCCGACTTCGTGCCGGGTTTCGAGACCAGCGCCTGGGCGGGCTTTGGCGCGCCCAAGGGAACACCGAACGAAATCGTCGACCTGCTCAACCGGGAGATCAACGCGGGTCTGGCCGATCCCAAGATCGCGGCGAAGATCGCCGCCATAGGCGGGGTGGTGCTTCCGGGCTCGTCCGCCGACTTCGCCAAGTTCATCGCCGACGAAACCGAGAAATGGACCAAGGTGGTGAAATTTTCCGGCGCCCGGGCGGAATGATGCGCGGACGCGGCCGCAAGTCATGACGCGCGGCAGTGTGCCTCTCTCCCAGCGCCACTTGACCGACTTGGACTCACGAAGCGTTTACGTTTCCGCCGCCATGATGCCGCGTACCGTATGGCCGCGGGGACATCATGCCGGATTGGCGAGACGAGCAAAACCGCCGGGCGCTGGCGCGCCTGAACAAGGCGTTGCCGACGATCTTTCCGCCTACCGTGCTCAATCACGCGCTCGCGCGGCGGTTCATTCCGCCGATGCCGCGGCTCGCGGTCGATTCATATTGGCGTAACCATCCGGTCAGGGCCGAGCGGTTGGCGCGCGCGCTTGCGGCCAAGAGCGGGGCGCCCGCCGGCTGGACCTGGCGTCTCGGCAGCAATCCCAAGCGCGGCCTGCCGGCGACGTTTCGGGCCCCGCCCGCGCCCTACCGGGAGCGCGACTTCGCGAGCGGCCCGGGCTTCTGTTGCGTGTGCGGGCAGCCTGTCTATCGCTTCGGCTGGCATCGCGATTTATGGGAGGCCGGACCCAACACCAAAGCGACATGGCACTCCGCCTGCGTCATCGCGTGGCAATTCTGGAATGCGCCGAGCGATCAGGTCCGGGTGCTCAAGCGCCTGCAGGTCCGCCGTTGCGCGCAATCAGGCCGGCGCTTGCTCAGAACCGCGGAGGTCGATCACCGGGTCCCGTTGTTCCGCGTTTGGAGCGAGCATCGCGAGACGGCGTGGCCGACACTGCTCGCGTTCTGGGGCTTGCCCAATCTGCAGGTCATCAACCGCGACGTGCACGCCGCCAAGTGCGCCGTGGAGGCGACCTACCGCGGCCAGAGCCGGCTCGAACGTGCCGAAACCCGCGACACCGGCGAGTAAAATCCGCAACATTGACGGCACTCCGCCCGCTGAGTATCGAGTGCGCGGGAACCCAACATGGCAAGCGAGAAAGAGCACGTCGCGCTCGGCTCGATCGTGGCCTCGGGTGGTTTGACCGCCGCCAAGGCGATCGTGGGTTTTGCCACCGGCTCGCTCGCGATCCTGACCGATGCGGCCCACTCGTTGACCGATCTCCTCGCCACCGTGATGACCTACTTCGCGGTTCGCATCGGCGGCAAGCCCGCCGACGACGAGCATCACTACGGCCACGGCAAGATCGAAAGCATCTCGGCGCTGGCGGAGACTGCGCTGCTGTTCGCGCTGTCAGCTGTCGTGATCTGGGAAGCCGGGCATCGGTTGTTGGAAGGCGGCGGCACCGTCGAGGCGACGCCCATCGCTTTCGCGGTCGTCCTCGGCGCGATCATCGTCGACTTCTTCCGCTCGCGGCTCCTGACGCGCGTCGCCAACAAAACCTCGAGCGAGGCGCTGCATGCCGACGCTCTGCATTTCAGCTCGGACCTGTGGGCCTCGGTTGCCGTGCTGATCGGGCTTGGCGGCATCGCGCTCGGATACCAGTGGGCCGACTCGGTCGCCGCCATCGTGGTGGCCGTGTTCATTTGTTTCGCCGCCTGGAAGCTCGGCCGTCGCACCTTCGAAACGCTCACCGACACTGCGCCGGCCGGCATCACCGCGCGGGTCAAGGCTGCGCTCGCCGCCGTCAAGGGCGTAGTCGCAGTCGAGCGCATTCGTGCCCGCAAGGTTGGCCCGACTACGTTTGTCGAGCTCGAAGTCGCGACCAGCCGGACCTTGCCGCTCGACCGCGTCGCTGCGATCAAGGACGAGATCGTTGCCCGGCTGCGCGCCGAGCTCGGCGATTCCGAGATCGCCGTCACGGTCGTTCCGCGCGCGCTCGACAGCGAGACCGTGCTGGAGCGCGTGATGGTGATCGCGCGCAACCTCGCGCTCGCCGTGCATCACGTCACCGTGCACGCGATCGCCAACCGCCTGTCGGTCTCGCTCGACCTCGAGGTCGACGGCAACCTGCCGCTCGGGACCGCGCATGAGATCGCGAGCAGGCTTGAAACGGCGATCCAGGAGGAACTCGGCACCGACGTCGAGGTCGAGACCCATATCGAGCCGCTGCAGACGCAAGATATCGCCGGCGCCGATGCCCCGGCCGACCGCACCAGCGCGGTCAGCGCCCTGCTGAGCGAAATCGCGGCGAAGCTCGGATCGGTCCGGGAAGTTCACGATGTGCGCATGCGCGAGACTCCGGAGGGCGCAATCGTCAACTTTCATTGCCATGTCGATCCACAGCTCTCGGTCCACGACGTGCACGAGAAGGTGGACGAGCTGGAGCGCGGCTTGCGCCGGAGTTTCCCGACCATCAAGCGGGTGATCGGCCACGCCGAGCCGTAGCGCTCGCTGCGATGAAAATTTGCTCACCCTGCGCGATCTGATCGAATGGCAGCGCGGACCGATCCGGGCCATCATGCGCCGGAAATCAGAGAGGCCCCATGCGTACCGAACAAGCCCGCCCTATCCGCCTGGAAAACTACCGCCCGCCCGACTGGCTGGTCGAGACCGTCGCGCTCGACATCGCGCTGCATCCAACGCGCAGCCGGGTGCGCAGCAAGCTCAAGCTCAAGCCGAATCCACAGGCCGCATCCGCGGCCCCGCTGATGCTCGACGGCGACGAATTGAACCTTGTTTCGATCAAGCTTGACGGCAAGGAGCTCAACCCCGACACGTTCACCGCCACCCCCGACAGCCTCACCATCCCGCAGCCCCCGCAGCGCGAGTTCGTGCTCGAGATCGAGACGGTGGTTGATCCCACCAACAACACGCAGCTGATGGGACTCTACCGCTCGAGCGGAACCTATTGCACCCAGTGCGAGCCCGAGGGCTTTCGTCGCATCACGTATTTCCCGGACCGGCCCGACGTGATGGCGATCTACACGACCCGTATCGAGGCTGACAAAGACGAAGCCCCGGTGCTGTTGGCGAACGGCAACCTCGTCGAGTCAGGCGATATCGCCGGCACCAATCGGCATTTCGCCGTTTGGTCCGACCCGTTCCGCAAACCGAGTTATCTGTTCGCGATGGTCGGCGGCAAGCTCGGCTCGATTGACGACACCTTCACGACCCAATCAGGCCGCAAGGTCGCGCTCAAGATCTTTGTCGAGCCCGGCAAGGAGGAGCGTGCCAGCTACGCGATGGATTCGCTCAAGCGCTCCATGCGCTGGGACGAGCAGGCGTTCGGACGCGAATACGATCTCGACATCTTCATGATCGTGGCGGTGTCCGACTTCAACATGGGGGCGATGGAGAACAAGGGCCTCAACGTCTTCAACGACAAGTATGTGCTGGCCTCCGCTCAGACCGCGACCGATGCGGACTACGCGAGCATCGAAGGCGTGATCGCGCACGAATATTTCCACAATTGGACCGGCGACCGCATCACCTGCCGCGACTGGTTTCAGCTCTGCCTGAAGGAAGGCCTCACCGTCTTTCGCGACCAGGAATTCACATCCGACCAGCGCTCGCGGCCGGTGAAACGGATCGCGGATGTGCGCAACCTGCGCGCGCAGCAGTTCGTGGAGGATGCCGGCCCCCTCGCCCATCCGGTACGCCCCGAGGTTTATCACGAGATCAGCAACTTCTACACGGCGACCGTCTACGAGAAAGGCGCCGAAGTCGTGCGCATGCTCAAGACGCTGCTCGGGCCCGAGGGCTTTCGCCGCGGCATGGATCTTTATTTCGAGCGCCACGACGGCGAAGCGGTCACCATCGAAGATTTCGTGCAGAGTTTCGCGGAGGCGACCGACACCGACCTTTGGCAGTTCATGCGCTGGTACCGCCAGGCCGGCACGCCGGAGGTCCACGTGACGATCCGCCACGACCCTGCTGCGCGGACCTGCGTGCTCGAGATCCGACAAACGACCCCGCCGACGCCCGGACAGCCGGTCAAGGAGCCGATGACCATTCCGTTGGCGGTCGCCTTGCTCGATTCGAACGGACGCGAAATGCCGCTGGCACTGTCGGACGGTTCGTCTCCGGACCACGGCGTGCTGACGCTGACCAAGCCGACCGAGACGTTCGTGTTCACCGGCGTCCGTGAGCGTCCGGTCCCCTCGCTCAATCGCGGCTTCTCCGCCCCGATCAAACTCGCAGTCGAGCGGACGTCGGATGATCTGCGTTTCCTCGCGGCGCACGATACCGATCCGTTCAACCGCTGGCAGGCGTTGCAGACGCTCGCCACCGGCGTGCTGATCGACAACGTGACCAGGCGTCACGACAGCGGCGCGCACCGCAACAAAGGGCTGATCGAGGCGCTTGCGTCCGTGCTCGCCCAGCAGACGCTCGAGCCCGCGTTCGCGGCGCTGGCGCTGACCCTGCCGTCGGAAGCCGACATCGCCCGCGACATCGGCAAGGACGTCGATCCCGGCGCGATCTTTCGCGAACGCACGACGTTGCGCGCCGTCGTCGGCGAGGAACTCGCCGGGGCATTGCAGCTGACTTACCGCCGCATGACCTCGTCGCAACCGTATTCCCCGGATGCCGCGAGCGCAGGCCGCCGGGCGCTGCGGAACTGTTGTCTCGATCTGCTGGTTGCGAGCGGAGATAAGGCCGCGCGGGCGTTGGCGGTCGAACAATTTACGAGTGCCGACAATATGACCGACCGTCTGGCGGCGCTCGCAACCCTCTCGCTACAGGACGTGCCGGAGCGCGACCAGGCGTTCGACGCGTTCTACACGCGCTTCCAGTCCGACGCGCTGGTCATCGACAAGTGGCTTTCATTGCAAGCGGCGATCCCGGAAGCCGCAACGCTCGATCGCGTGCGCTCGCTCACCTCCCACAAGGCGTTCTCGTTTGGCAATCCGAACCGCGTGCGCAGCCTGATCGGTTCCTTTGCGCAGACCAACCAGACGCAGTTCAACCGTGGCGACGGAGCCGGTTACGACTTCGTGGCCGACTGCGTGCTCGCGCTCGACCCCAAAAATCCGCAGGTCGCAGCCCGCCTGATGACGGCGTTTCGCAGCTGGCGCGCGCTCGAGCCGGTGCGACGTGCCAAGGCCGAAGCGACCCTGCGGCGCGTCGCCAGGAACGCCGGGCTGTCGCGCGACGTTCGCGACATCGTGGATCGCTCGCTGGCGCCTGGTTGAGCGCATCCCTCCCCCGAACGGGGGAGATTGAGAGACCGTAGGATGACTTGACCCGCAGTGGGTGCGGGGAAACCCATCGGCGCGTTGCGAGATTGGGTTGCTACGTGATGGGTTTCGCTGCGCTCAACCCATCCTACGATCTACTCAAAAACCCGCGTCAGACGCGGCTTTTGCGGCGCTGTCACACTGCAACAAAATTGCAAAATCCGGGTCGGCGACTCTCGACAAGGGTCTTCGATTGGATTCAAATACCCTTGATTCGGAGAGATGCGGCACATCCTTCCGGTCGATGTGAAGGGGACGTTCCGAACGGAGGCCAGCAATGGCGCCCGCTCATTCAGCGAGCGCGTCAGCAGGTGCGGATTCTATCAAGGGGCTCGCGCAATCGATCGCGAAGCCGGCATACCGTCGCCTGCTTAATGCTGAACCCGCACTGCGGCGGGCCGTTCCTGTTCTGATCATTGCATTCCTGCTGACCATGGCGGTCAGCGCGCTGGTGCAGGTCAACGATCACCGCCGGCAAGCAATCTCCAATATCGTCCGCGACCTCGACCTCACTGCCGACCTTCTGGCCGAGCGGCTTGCCGGCGACAATCGCCTGACCAACGGCGAGCTTGCCCGCAAAGTCGGCGGCATCCTCGATCCGATGCATCGGCAACATCCGGGCGATGCGGGTATTCAGTTCCTGGTCACCGATGCGGACGGCCTCGTCATCGCGGCCGCTCCCAAGACGCCCGCGGTGGGGCGACCGTTGCTCGACATCCTGGGCGCCGGACAGCCGCTCACGACGTTCGGCGCGTCTGCCGGCGTCCTGGAAATTCCGCTCGCCGACGGAACGCAGGTGTTCGCCACCGTGCGCTCGCTCAATGCTCCGCTCGGCCAGCTCGCCCTGATCCAACCGCATACCGCGGCGCTCAACTTTTCGCGCTCCGACACCGCTCTCACCGTCACGCTCTCCGCCACGACCGGCTTCGTGGTGCTGATCCTCGGTTTCGCATTTCACTGGCAGGCGACGCGCGCGCGCGAAGCCGACATGATCTACGACATGGTGCGCGGGCGCATCGACACCGCGCTCAACCGCGGCCGCTGCGGCTTGTGGGACTGGGATCTCGCGCGCGGCCGCATCTTCTGGTCGCACTCGATGTTCGCGATTCTCGGGCTCGACCCGCGCGACGAATTGCTGACGTTCGGCGAGGTCAACGCGCTCGTCCATCCGGACGACATCAAGCTCTACGAGATTGCGACCAAGCTTGCCGACGGTCAGACCAAGTCGGTCGATCATGATTTCCGCATGCGCCATGCGCAGGGCCAATGGGTGTGGCTGCGGGCACGCTGCGAGATCGCGAGCCACCCCAATGAGCCGGGCCTGCATCTCATCGGCATCGCCGTCGATGTGACCGAGCAGAAGCAACTGGTGCAGCAGACGGTGGCGGCCGACATTCGCCTGCGCGACGCGATCGAGACCATTCCGGAAGCCTTCGTATTGTGGGATTCGGAGAACCGTCTGGTGCTGTGCAACTCCAATTTCCAGGAGCTGCACAACCTGCCGGACAGCGCGATCGCGCACGGCATCCCTTACGACACCGTGGTCGCGGCCGGGCGCAAACCGGTGGTCCACAAGAAGGTCGAAAACGCCGACCACCCGGGCGCGCGCACGTTCGAGGCGCGGCTCGACGACGGCCGCTGGCTGCACATCAGCGAACGCCGGACCAAGGATGGCGGTTACGTGTCGGTCGGAACCGACATCACCACGCTCAAGCTGCACGAAGAAAAGCTTCTGGAGGGCGAGCGCCGCCAGATGGCGACGATCGCGGATCTGCGCGCCTCCCAGCAGGCGCTCAAATCGCAGACGTTGGAACTCGCCGACCTCGCGCAGAAATACGCCGACGAAAAGCGACGGGCCGAGGAAGCCAACCAGGCCAAGTCGAAATTCCTGGCCAACATGAGCCACGAGCTGCGCACGCCGCTCAACGCCATCATCGGCTTTTCCGAGATCATGGAATCCGGCATGTTCGGCCCGCTCGGCGCCGAAAAATACAACGAGTATTGCACCGATATCCGCCAGAGCGGGCAATACCTGCTCGACGTCATCAACGACATCCTCGACATGTCGAAGATCGAGGCCGGCCGGCTGCGCCTGACCTACGAGACGGTCGAGCTCGACGACATTCTTCACGACGCCATGCGGGTGGTATCGGCGCGGGCGGAGGACAAGAACGTCACGCTCAATCCCGAGATCGCGCCCGGCGTCGCCTTCATGGCGGACCGGCGCGCCGTCAAACAAATCCTGCTCAATCTTTTGACCAATGCGGTCAAGTTCACGCCGGAAGGCGGCCGCATCACGTTGCGCGGGCGCGCCTCGGCGGGCAGCGTGTTTATCGGCATCCACGACACCGGCATCGGCATTCCGCCGGCCGCGCTCACCAAACTCGGGCGCCCGTTCGAACAAGTCGAAAGCCAGCTGACCAAGAGTTACCACGGCTCGGGCCTCGGCCTTGCGATCGCAAAATCGCTGATCGAGCTGCACGGCGGTGCCATGCGCATTCGCTCGACCGTGGGGATCGGCACCATGGTGGTGGTGCGGTTGCCGAGTGATCGCCGGGTGCGTGGACCGGTGGAGATTGCGCTCGCGTCCTGAGTTCTCAGAATTGGGTGGGGTGGATTGGGGTGGGCCAGGCCGCGTCCGGCGTTTGCCGCGTCGGACGCGGCCGTCGTTTTGGGCCCGCGAAGCGGCCTATGGCTTTCCGCTACGGTCCGCCTCGCCACCGGTGAGCAGCGCCGCGGTTCGTGGCACGTGTTATCAATGCGCAAGTCTCAATGGACATGGCGTGATGCGTACAATCCTTTTGGCGACGGTCATCACTTGCGCTGGCGTATTCGCGGCCATCATTCTGGGCGCGGCCCTCTTCATTGCCCTCAACTGGGCGCCCGAGCGCAGCGTTGACGATTTGCGGGCCCGCTGGGCGCCGCCGCCGTCGACGTTCATCGACGTCGCCGGCCTGAAGGTCCACCTGCGCGACGAAGGGCCCCGCGACGACGACAGCCCGATCGTCCTGCTTCACGGCTCTGGCTCATCGTTGCATGCGTGGGATGGCTGGGCCGACGTGCTCAAGCGCGAGCGGCGGGTCATCCGCTTCGACCTCGCCGGGTTCGGGCTCACCGGCCCGTCGCCCGATGGGCGCTACTCGCCGGAAGCCGATGTCCGCCTCGTCATCGCGGTGCTCGACAAGCTCGGCGTCGCGCATTGCGTTCTCGGCGGCAACTCGCTCGGTGGCGCAGTCGCCTGGCGAACCGCGCTCGCCGAGCCGGAGCGCGTCGACAAACTCATCCTGGTCGACGCCGGCGGTTACCCATCGCAGCCGACGTCGATGCCAATTGGGGTCCGGTTGCTGCGTATGCCGATCCCTCCCGCCCTGCTGGAACACACGCTGCCGCGCTTCCTGGTCGAACAGGGGCTTCACAACATCTATGGGGACCCGAGCAAAGTCACGCAGGAGCAGATCGAGCGTTCGATCGAACTCACCCAACGCGAAGGCAACCGGCGCGCATTGATTGATCGCGCCAGGCAACGCAAGCCCAACCGCATGGCCGATCACATTGCTGACCTGAAGCAGCCGACGCTGATCCTGTGGGGCGGGCGCGACCGATTGATTCCGCCGGAAGACGCCGAGCGCTTTCACCGCGACATCGCGGGCAGCAAGCTCGTGATCTTCGATGATCTCGGTCATGCGCCCGGAAGAGGAAGATCCCGCGCGCAGCGTTGCGGTCGTCAGGGAGTTTCTCGGACTGGCGCGCTAGATCGGCGTGCGACCCGCATCTCCAACTGTTGGTCCGGGCGAACCGATACGCGACGCATCGCCTGCCAACGCTTTGCGTACATCAGACTGCGAAATTCTGAACTGTCGAGCTATACGTGATGGCGTGATCCCCGCTTTGAAGGCGGCGCGAATGGCATTTAATTTACCGATCGTCAGAGGAACAACAGCTTTTTCGCTCCGCCGTTTGCGTGAGTTCTCATTGGAAGGCGGCTTCTTGCCGCGACGCTGCAGCTCGTCAAGCACAACGGTATGCAATTGAGCGAGTTCTTGGTCGGTGAGGTGCTTTATCGGCGCTGGGCAAATCGCTTCGGGTGCGACGGGGCGCCGTTGCTTGTGTCGCTGATCACGGTGCTCGAGGATGGCGGTTGGCGCAAGAATAGCAGCTGGATCGCGGGGAGAACAGGTCAGGAAGCACCTATTTCGTGCGCGATCTTTGTTCTATGCGGCGCCAATTTTGCTGTTGCTCGCCCCCGAGGTGCGCAATGGGTTAGCTGAGTTTTCGCCCAGAGTGGGCGCGCGCGATTGGTGTGCATCGCGTTGGCATCGTGCCTCGGTTCAATAGTGGCGAACTGGGCTATGCCGCCGAGGCGCGGTCCGGGCTGACACGGACTGCGATTTATTGTCCCGCAGCGAGCCGACTCGCCTTTCTCGTCGTGCTGGCCGGCGTTGCGATGCGCGATGATCGTGGCCGGCACGCATTTGCGCGATCTGCGTGTTCTGCGCGCATCTCGTCGTCCTGGTTCGCCGGCACACCGGGGCGCCTGCCGCAGTCCGTTGGCAGGGTACCGCCGCTATGGCACGTGCATTTGGGATACCCAAGGCGGACTTGGCGACTCCTCGTAAAAGAACCCACCGTCGCGCCTTCATCGGCGGCTCGGACGCTCGCATCATTATGGGCACCGACGAGGCCGCCCTCGTTCGCCTCTGGCGTGAGAAGCGCGGCGAGGCTGAACCAGAGGACCTGTCCGACAATCTCCTCGTGCAGCTCGGCATCGTCACGGAGGACCTCAACCGGCTCTGGTTCGAGCGCAACACCGGCCAGGTCGTCACCGCGGTCCAGCGGCGAGTGGAGCATCCCGTCATCCGCTTTTTGGCGGCCACCTTGGACGGCATGGTCGAGGGCACCGGCGCGGTCTTCGAGTCCAAGTTCATGCTGCCGTGGTCGTTCTCCGAGGAGGCGGCGGCCCAAAAGTACATTGCCCAGCTTCAGCACAACATGTGGGTCACCAACGCCACGACCGCCGTACTCTCGATCATCACCGGGGGCGGCAAGTGGGTCGAGCTTACCATCCCGGCTGATTCGCTCTACCAGCACCTCCTCCTCACAGCTGAGAAAAAGTTCTGGCGTTGTGTTGAATCGGGCGAGCCCCCTCGCCTTTTTCTAGCAGAACCGCCGCGCGTGCGTATTGAGGCCATACGCATCGTCGACATGAGCTCCTCCAATTCATGGGCGGAGTTCGCCGGTGTCTTCCGGCGCACCCATACGGCCTTCCTGGAGCACGAGAACGCCAAGGGCGAGCTGAAAAAGCTCATGCCCGAAGATGCGAAGGAAGCGATTGGTCATGGCATCCGGGCCAAGCGCTCGAAAGCGGGGGCGATCAGCTTCGATCTGCTTGGACAGGGGGTCGCACATGCCGCACTCCAGTGAATCGATCGGCGCCATTGCGAGCGCGCTAGCCAAAGCTCAATCGGAGCTTACCAATCCCGAAAAGTCGCTGATCGCCACCATACGATCCCCGTTCCCGCGGGAAGGCGATCGCACGTTTCGCTATGCGTCGCTCTCGACCGGGCTCGATATCGTGCGCAAGACGCTGGGCAAGCACGAGATCGCGACCGTGCAGACAACCGCGATCGACAAGGATGCCGGGCTCATTCGGCTGACCACGGTCCTCGCGCATGCTTCCGGCGAATGGGTCTCGTCCGACTGGCCGGTATGCCCGGTCGGGGAGACCGGGGCGCCGCATAAGATGGGCGCCGCCCTCACCTACGCCCGGCGTTATGCCCTGTTCACACTCGTCGGGATCGCCGGCGAAGACGATCTCGACGCACCTGACCTGCCGGTGACCACCACTGACACAGGCTCGCCAGGCACCAAGCCTCCAGGAAAGATGAATGGGCACGCTGGCGATGCTGCCGGCAAGGCCGATTGGCATCGCAAGTCACCGCCGCCGAAACCGATGCTCGACTCCCAGGCCTCCGGGACGGTCCGGGACAGGCTCTGCGAGGAAGCCGCAGCGCTCGACAGCGTGGAAACAGCCGTCGAATGGGCGGGCCGCAGCCTTGGCGCCAAAAATACTCTGACGGCCGAGGATGCTGCCGTCATCGAAACCGCCTTCCGGGATCGGATGCAAGTACTGCAACCCGAAGTCTATTCCCTGACCTCGACCGCATCAGAGGCGCCGAGCTCTCCCCTGACCTCGCAACCCGAATTGGCACCGTCCGCCAATTTATCGGCGCCAGCACCAAACCCGCGAGCCAGAACAGCGTCTGGTTCGCGAATTCGGATGGAAGGGAGCGGCGTCACGTCTGCAAAACCGCGCCGCTGCCGGGACAAAGACCATTTGCGCTTTATTGCCCTTCAGCCGTGCACGGTGTGCGGTCGGCAGCCTTGCGAGGCGCATCACATCCGGTTCGCGCAGCCAAGCGCCCTCGGCCGGAGGGTGTCGGATGAGTTCACCATACCGCTGTGCCGCGTTCACCATCGCGAGCTCCACCACATTGGCAACGAGCGCTCATGGTGGGAGCAACTCAATATCGATCCGCTTCCGATTGCGCTCCGGTTTTGGCAGCACACGAAGGGCGTACCCTCAGAGCCAAATCCCAAAGCTAGCGCGCAGATTGCGGACGCGGCGATCGGGCAGGAAGGCGAGTTAGGGGTGCCCCCTGAGGCGGATTTGCCCTCCGAGTCTGCAATCACTGGTCACAACGGCACGACCCGATGATCTCGATACAACGGCTCGAGGCCAATCGACGCAATGCGCTGCGTAGCACTGGCCCAAGGACCGAAGACGGTAAGCAACGATCCCGGGTCAATGCCGTCCGACATGGACTGACCGCTGAGACGGTGGTTGGAAGTTTGGAAGACGCCGAAGACTACATGGCATTTGAAGCCGCGATTATTGCAGACTATGACGCCGAAACGGCCGTAGCGCGCGAGCTCGTGCTTCGGCTCGCGTCGCTCTTATGGCGGCTTCGCCGCGCCAACGCGATTGAGGCTGACCTTTTTCAGATCCAAGCCGAAGCTTTGCAGGTGCGCGGGCCCGCCGCTCCTTCACTGAGGCAAACACCCGACAAATCAATCCTTAAAGTGCTTGAAAGTACCGCCCCGCAGGAAACTGGCGAACGGCAGCAATCTAACAGCGATCCCCTCGTCGGTGACTACAAAACCTCGATCCGCCACTTGACGCATGGTTTCTTGCGCCTCGCCAAACTAGACAGCCGCGCATTTGAACGTCTGAATCGATACGAAGCGGCTCTTTGGCGCCAGACCAAACAGACGCTCTATGCGCTCCACCCGAGTAGATACCGCTAAAGGAAATTGCCGAGGCTCTTCACAATTTGCCGGCGCCTTTCGCCGCAGCCGAATCAGCCCTCCTGAAACACAAAGGTGCCAAGGCCGAACTGAGACAGCTCTTGCCCCAGGATGCCAAGAATGCAATCGGTCCCGGTGCTTGGACAGTTCTTCTACGTGGTCGCCCACGAAATGGGGCACGCGTTGTTCGATCAGCTGAACGTGCCGCTGTGGGGACGCCCGGAAGACGCCGCCGATCAATTTGCGGCCTACATGATGCTGCTGTTCGGCAAGCAGGACGCGCGTCGGTTGATCGGGGGACGTTCTCAAGCCCTGCCGAATGCGCAGACGCTCTCGAGTAGCGCGCAATAGCGATCTTTGTGCATAGCGTATGGGGCCGATCGCGAGTCGTTCGCCGATCTCGTGGATAAGGGATACCTTCCCGCGGCGCGCGCCCCGGGCTGCAAAACCGAATACGGCGAGATCAATTTTGCGTTTCAGCAAACGATGCTGCCGGATATTGACAAGCAGCGGGCGAAAGCTGTGATGCAGCAAAGCTGGCTGCCGAAAGTGACCTCGCAGCCGGATCCGCCGCCGCCCACGGGCCCGCAATAGACTTTGCCCAGGAACGGGCGCTACGCGGGCGTTACCGCCCGCAGCTACCGGGCGATCTGGCCGCCGACCGGGCCTCGCGATACCCGTTGCTGCAGGGGACAAGGACAGGCCCGCAGGGCGCTGCAAATCATCCAAATCAATACTGGTTTGTCGCAGGCCAACCCGGCAACATAGTCTCGCGCACGATCATGCGGCCGCGGCCGCCTCATCGATCGAACTGCCAAACTGAAAGGGATCGCGATGCACATCGTTTGGAGATCCTTGCTTGGTCTGTACACGCTGCTTGTTGCATTAACGCTGGCGGGTGCTCCAGCCTTTGCGCAGCAGCCGCAAGCCAAGCCCAACATTCTCGTCATCATGGGCGATGACATCGGCTACTGGAACATCAGCGCCTACAATCGCGGCCAGATGGGCTACCGCACGCCCAACATCGACCGCATTGCCAACGAAGGTGCAATCCTCACCGACTATTACGGCCAGCAGTCGTGCACTGCCGGCCGAGCCGCATTCATCACCGGCCAGAGCCCGATGCGCACGGGCCTGTTGAAGGTGGGATTGCCGGGAGCTAAGGAAGGCCTTTCCGACAAGGATCCGACGCTCGCCGAGTTGCTCAAACCGCTCGGCTATATGACCGGGCAGTTCGGCAAGAACCATCTCGGCGACCGCAACGAGTTCCTGCCCACGGTCCATGGCTTCGACGAGTTTTTTGGAAACCTCTATCACCTCAATGCCGAGGACGAGCCCGAGCACCCGGACTATCCGAAGAATTTGCAATTCAAGCTGCGCTTCGGTCCGCGCGGCGTCCTGCGGTGCACGGCCACCCTCGCCGAGACCCCGGGCGAAGACCCGCGTTTCGGCAAGTGGGGCAAGACAGAGCTGCACCGACACCGGCCCGCTCACCAAGAAGCGCATGGAGACGGTGGATCAGGAGTTCCTGACAGCGACGCTTGACTTCATCGACCGCGCCAACCGGGACAAGAAGCCGTTCTTTGCGTGGTTCAATTCGACCCGCATGCACATCTGGACTCGCCTCGCTCCAGAGGCCCAAGGCAAGACTGGGTTGGGTATCTACCCGGACGGCATGGTGGAGCACGATGGCCAAGTCGGTCAGCTTCTCAAGAAGCTCGACGATCTCGGCATCACCAACAATACCATCGTGATCTACACCACCGACAACGGTGCCGAGACCTTCACTTGGCCAGATGGCGGCACAACGCCGTTCCGCGGCGAGAAGAACACCAATTGGGAGGGAAGCTACCGCGTACCGGCGCTGGTACGCTGGCCGGGTCTGGTGGTACCGCGCACCGAGATCAACGATATCGTCTCGGCCGAAGACTGGGTGCAGACGCTCGTGGCGGCTGCGGGAGAGCCCGACATCGGGAACAAGCTCCTGCAGGGCTACAGCGCGGGCGGCAAGACCTTCAAGGTGCACCTCGACGGCTACGACCAACGCGACCTCTTCGCCGGCCGTGGCTCCGACAAACGACGCGAGTTCTTCTATTGGACCGACGACGGCAACTTTGCCGGGCTGCGTTACGACCAGTACAAGGCAGTGTTCATGGAACAGCCGGCGCACGGCCTTGAGGTCTGGATGCAGCCACTGGTGCCGCTGCGCGCACCAAAGATATTCAACCTACGCTCAGACCCGTTCGAGCGTGCCGAGCACGAGGCCGGTGACTACGACAAGTGGTTCATCGAGCATCTGTTCGTCTTGGTCCCGGCTCAGGCGATCGTAGGCGAGCACCTGGCCACGTTCCAGGAGTTCCCGCCGAGGCAAAAGCCCGGTAGCTTCTCGGTTGACCAGGCATTGGAGAAGCTGTCTGGGCAGAACAGCAGGGATTAACGGGGGCGTCCTCGGGGGGCGCAGCGAAAATGAAACGAACATTTGCTTCGTTCAACATCAGCCGTCGCGTCCTGCTTGCGGCCTCTGCGGCGTTAGCGACCTTGCCTGGGCCGTTCCTCCCCGTTTCTGCGCTGGCGCAAACAGGCGACCCGCTCGCATCGTGGAACGACGGACCGGCAAAGCAGGCAATCATCGACTTCGTGCGAGCTACGACGGATAGGGCAAGCCCAAACTACGTGCCGCCGGAGGCACGCATCGCCACGTTCGATCAGGACGGCACCACCTGGGTGTCGCATCCGATGTACACGCAGGTAATGTACTGCCTGGAACGTGTGCCGGCCGTGGTGAAGGCGAAGCCCGAATTGAAGAACGTCGAGCCGTTCAAGACCGTGTTGTCCGGCAATCGGGAGGCGATCGCCAAGCTCTCGATGCCCGACCTCTACAAGATTCTCGCCGCGACGCTTACCGGCATGTCGGTCGAGCAATTCCGCGCCGAAGCGAAGGACTGGATCGCGACCGCCAAGCATCCGCGCTGGAACAAGCTTTACACCGAGCTCACGTATGAGCCGATGCTGGAGGTGATGCGCTACCTGCGCGCCAACGGCTACAAGACCTTCATCGTCACCGGCGGGGGCCAAGACTTTGTGCGCGTTTACTCGGAACGGGTTTACGGCATTCCGCCGGAACAGGTCGTCGGCACCGCGGGCGGGACCAAGTACGGCTACGACAAGAACGGCAAGCCGTTCCTGACCAAGGAGCCGAGGCTGCTGCTCAACGACGACAACGCCGGCAAGCCCGAAGGCATCCACCTGATGATCGGGCTTCGCCCCTATGCGGCGTTTGGCAACTCGACCGGCGACCGGCAGATGCTGGAATACGCCAAGGCAGGCGACGGCGCGCGCCTTGCCATGTTGGTGCTGCACGACGACGATAAGCGCGAATATGCCTACGGGCCGGCGCAAGGGCTGCCCGACACCAAGGTCGGCACTTTCACGCAGGCGCTTTACGACGAGGCGAAGAAAGGGGGTTGGACCATCATCAGTATGAAGCAAGACTGGAAGCGAATTTTTGCATTCGAGTAATCGCTTCGTCTAGACTAGACGTTCATTGCGTGCGCCTCCTTTCCACGGCGGTCACATCCACGGATGAAGATGTTTTGTTTGTTGTTCTCCCAACGCGCGTCTCACCTGCCTTCCTTCGATCGCTTCAATCCGGAAGCTCTAGTTATGTCACCTGGGCCCGAACATTAGCGCTGCCCGGATCACCTGTCGGTGATCGGCCGAATTTTTTATACACTTGAGTGTTTGTTTCCATATTATCCTAAGCAAGAAAAAAAGCGCAGATCACCTGGGGCGCACTGGTGAACGACCCATCGCAATCGCTCTCTGCCTGAGGGCGATCCGCGAGTGTGTGACAACTACACAAGGGAGCGAGACGATGCAGATCATTCGGAGATTCTGGCTCGGTTTACTTGTGCTGTCTGCTGGCGTGACGGTGGCCGGCACGCCGGCTTCTGCACAGCAGCCGGCGGCAAAGCCCAACATCCTGTTCATCATGGGCGACGATATCGGCTGGATGCAGCCGAGCATCTATCACCGCGGCCTGATGGTCGGGGAAACGCCGAACATCGACCGCATCGGGAATGAGGGTGCAATCTTCATGGACTATGTGGCCATGCAGAGCTGCACCTCCGGGCGCAATGCCTTCTTCACCGGAATGTACCCGTTGCGCACCGGCATGATTCCGCCTCAACTGCCGGGCAGCCCAAGCTACTTGCAGCCCGGCACCCCCGCGCTCGCCCAGTTCCTGCTTGATCTCGGATACAATACCGGCGAGTTCGGCAAAAACCATCTAGGCGATCATACCGCGGCGCTGCCGACGGCGCACGGCTTCCAAGAGTATTGGGGCTATCTGTATCACCTAGATGCGATGCAACAAGTGAGCTTCCCCGACATCAACAAGACTCCGTTAGTGCAGGGGGTCGCGCCGCCGTGCAAGAACACGCCAATCCCCGGTGTCCCGGAAGTACCCGGTGCGGTCGATCCCAAGACAACGATCTGCCTCACACCGCCGCGCCCGGTTCTCTGGTGCAAGTCTTCGGACGGCACGGAGAAGAACCAGAGATGCAGTGACGAGGGTCCGCTGACGCTGGAACGCTCGAAGACGGTGGACGAGGAAATCTCAGCCAAGGTCATCGACTTCCTCGACCGCAATGACCCGCGGCGGACCAACAAGCCGTTCTTCGTCTGGTACAACCCGGCCCGCATGCACGTCACCACGGTGCTATCCGACAAGTACATGGCCATGGTGGGTGAGCCAGGCGGCAAGGACTGGGGCGTCAACGAAGCCGGCATGAAGCAGATGGACGACAACATCGGTCTCGTCCTCAAGAAACTCGAAGACATGGGACAGGCCAACAATACCATCGTGGTCTTCACCACCGACAACGGTGCCGAGGCGATCAGCTTCCCGGACGGCGGTGTTACGCCGTTCAAAGGTCAGAAGGGTGAGGCGTGGGAGGGTGGGTACCGCGCTCCGTTGGTGATCCGCTGGCCTGGCGTTATCAGGCCGGGCACTGTCAAAAACCAACTCTTCGCCGCTCTCGACTGGGTACCGACTTTCGTTAACATCGCCGGCGGTCCCAAGGGCGACGGGTTGAAGCAGCAGATCGAGGCCGGCCAATATCCCGGCATCGTCAAGACGACGCTCGACGGCTTCGACCAACGCGATTACCTTGAAGGGAAGTCGGAAAAATCAGCGCGCGACTACTTCTTCTATTTCTCCGGCGCGACCCCGTCTGCGGTCCGCTACAAGAATTGGAAGATGTATTACACCATGTCGCAGCCTGGGCCGACCGGCTGGATCCTGCCGCTGACTCCGTTCCACTTCACCTTGGTCCAGAACATCAAGCGCGATCCCTTCGAGCAGGCCGTCGGCGTCGACCAAAAGACGGCGATGGCCCTGGGAGGCGCGCTCGCCGGCCCAGTGACCGCGTTCCAGTACGATTGGAACATGCTGCCGATCGGCCAGCAGCTGTGGTTGAAACAACTTGAGTCGTACGAAAAGTTTCCGCCCCTGCAGGCTCCCGAGAGCTACAATCTCAGCGGCATCATCGAGCAGGTCAAGAAAGCCAACGCCAGTCACGCGAGCGACTAGCGGCGTCAGTCCCTGAAATCGCGAAGCGGGTGCTCCCAAGGGAGCGCCCGCACTGCGAATGCCGCGGCGCGGCGGGCCGGGCGGTTGTGACCCCAGCGCCGCCAGTAACGAGGCCGTGTCCGCCAACTTTCAAGAATCTTCGACGATTGGGCCGACCAATAATTGAAATAAGTTCCTAACGAAAAGAAACGGTTGGAAGTGGCTCAGGAGCAGCTCAGCGATCGAGAGTTCGATGCGGACGTTCGCGTCCGTCGCAGGCGACGCCAATATGGAGACCACCATGCGACACGGATTTTGGGTGACCTGCGCGGCGATATTGGTCTGGTCCGCAGCCGCCGCGGCGGACGACCTTCCTGTCATTCAAACGGGGGTCAAGTCGTTCGGGCTCAAACAAGCTGACTCGCCCGATTGGGCGCTGCAGAACCTGCCATCCGGGGGCCCGACGATCTGGACGTCCCCGCCCATACCGTTTGTACGACCCTTCGTCACCAAGCCAACGGTTTCCGTTGCGATCGCGGGCATCGAGTTGGGAGCCAATCTTGATACCGATAGGTTTGGGTTTTCGGTGGAACCCACGGACGTAGAGGCCAGCGGCTTCAAGATCACTATTCGAAGGATGCAGGGGATCCTATACGGCGTCACAGTGACCTGGCTCGCGTACGGTGCCAACAAACCGTAACCTTTCGCCGAATGCCGCCCTGGAGTGCGTTTGCGCTAGGATCGAGGTTGCCGGCGCTCGGTCCCCGAACCAGGGAAAGGTCCGGTACGTTGACCCGCAAACCTAAAAAACCCGGCGCCAAGAAAGAGACCGGATCCCAGGCTGGCAGCGCGCAGGAAGCCGCGCGTAGCGGCGCGCCTGCCCGGCGGTCGCGAGGCCCGTTTCTGATCGCCGCAGTGATTGCGGCGGCGATCATTCTCCTGGGCGGACTTGCTGTCGCGGTTTTTACCTGGGGCAATCTTTTCACGATTGCGTCGCAAAATCCCCAAGCCTCGCCCGCCACGTTTGTCGGCAGCGAGACCTGCGCCGGATGTCACAAGAGCGAAGCCGATCGCTGGCACGGATCGCACACCAACTCGCCATGCAGCACGCCAACGATAAATCGGTGCTCGGCGACTTCTCTGACGTCGGCTTCGACTATTACGGCGTGCATTCGCGTTTCTTCCGCCAGGACGGCAAATTCCTGGTCGAGACCGACGGTCCGGACGGCAAGCTCGCCATCTTTCGAGGTCAAGTACACGTTCGGTCTCGATCCGCTGCAGCAATACCTGGTGGAGTTTCCTGACGGTCGCCTGCAGGCGCTGTCGCTCGCCTGGGATACCCGACCCAAGGACAAGGGTGGCCAGCGCTGGTTTCATCTCTATCCGAACGAAGCGATCCGCCACGACGATCCGCTGCATTGGACCAAGCTCAATCAGAACTGGAACTTCATGTGCGCCGAGTGCCACTCGACCGGCGTGCGCAAGAACTACGATGCAGCCAACGATCGCTTCGCGACGCATTTCGCCGAGATCAGCGTCGGCTGCGAAGCGTGTCACGGACAAGGCTCGCGCCACGTCGATTGGGCCCATCAGCAACAGAGCTGGTGGCCGTTCGGAAAGGTCGAGGATCGGACGAAGGGCCTGCTCGTTTCGTTCGACGAACGCGACGGCATCACCTGGCTGCCCGATCCGCGAACCGGCAAGCCGCAGCGGCGCATCGGGCCGGCAACCCTGCGCAAGGAGGTCGAGACCTGCGGACTCTGTCACGCGCGGCGCAGCGAATTTTCGGAGGATTGGGTTCCCGGCCGATGGCTCTCGGACACACACGTCGTCTCGCCGCTGGCGCGCGGGCTCTATCATGCCGACGGGCAGATGCAGGACGAGGTCTACAACTACGGCTCGTTCAAGCAGAGCCGGATGTTCGCCGCCGGCGTGACCTGCAGCGATTGCCACGACCCGCATTCGGCCAAGCTGGTGGCGTCCGGCGACAGCGTCTGCACCCAATGCCACGCGACCGACACGTACGCGTCGGCGCGGCATACGCACCACGCCCACGTGAAGGACCCGATCGGATGCGCGTCCTGTCATATGCAGGCGCGCACCTACATGGTGATCGACCAGCGTCACGACCACAGCTTCCGCGTCCCACGGCCAGATCTGTCAGCAAAACTCGGCACGCCGAATGCCTGCAACGATTGCCATGCGGACAAGACCGCTCAATGGGCTGCGGCCGCGATCGACGGCTGGTTCGGTCCGGACCGCAAGGGATTCCAGAACTACGCCGAGGCTTTCCACGCGGCATGGAGCGATGGCGGGGATGCGGCGGCGATGCTTGCTGCGGTCGCGTCAGGCGGCGCGCCGGCGTTCGCGCGCGCGAGCGCGCTGAGCGAGCTCGCCACACGGGTGTCGCGACAGAATGTCGAGTTGGCACAAGCTGCCCTGAAGGACCCCGACCCGATGGTGCGCATCGGCGCGCTCGACATGCTGGCCAACGTGCCGCCAACTCATCAGCTCTGGACACTTGTCGCACCGCTCCTGTCCGATCCGATCCGCGGCGTGCGCATCGGTACCGCGTCGCTGCTGGCCCCGGTTCCGACTGCCAGTCAGCCGGCCGCTGACCGCGTACCGTTCGAGAACGCGGCGGCCGAGCTCGTTGCCTCCCATCGCCTCAATGCCGATCGGCCAGAGTCGCGTTCGGCGCTGGGAAGCTTTTTTGCCCGGCGCGGACTCGGCGCCGACGCAGAGGCCGAGTACAAGGCCGCGTTGCGGCTCAGTCCGCAGTTCACCCCCGCGGCGATCAACCTCGCCGAGCTCTACCGCCGCGTCGGGCGCGACGCCGATGGCGAGGCCGTGCTGCGCACGGCGGTCGCCGCGGCCCCCACGGATGCTGGTGCGCTGCACGCGCTGGGGCTCGCCTTGGTACGGCTCAAACGATCCGATGAGGCGCTCGACCTGTTGCGCCGCGCGGCAGAGGCCGAGCCCGAGCGCGCGCGATACACCTATGTGTACGCGGTCGGGTTGAACTCAGCTGGACGCAGAAGCGAAGCTGTGAGCGTGCTCAAGGCGAATCTTGCGCGCCATCCGGATGATCGCGACACGCTGCAGGCACTGATCGCGTTCAACCGCGACGCGGGGGATGCGGCGAGCGCGCTCGCATACGCCGAGCAACTCGCGCGGATCGAGCCCAACGATCGAAGTCTGACCGATCTGATCCAGGACTTGCGGCGCCGAGCCGCGAAGCCTGGACAGTGATAGTCGTGCGCGCTGGTGCGGATCAACGATGCGTATTGCCCGTGCTGTCCGCCAACGCGATAGCGGGTTCGCGTCCCACGCGCGCCGTTGAGGTATCATTGGGCCGCAAAGCGATCCGCGACACCGGCCTCGCCGCAACGACAACTTCGACGTGATCGTCGTTGGCGCCTGCAGTTCACGCATGCGTCAATTCAGACCGCGACGCTGCAAGGCCGGATAGCCCGCGAAAACACCCGATCGCGAGACCCCGGTCACAAATAGTTGCTGGTTTCGCGAAGCACGCGTGACTGTTGGGTGACACTCGAGACAAAACGCGCGATCTACCCGAAATCGAATCGTGGCGTCTGGCCGCCCGGAGTAAAATGACTTGTCTCACGGCCGTGGGGGCGATCGTGTCACAACTAAGCGTCTTTTATCTTTTGCGAAGCCGGCGCTCTTGCGCGCCGCCTCGCGCGCGAACGTCCGCCAAGCAACGCTGGGCCAAGGCCGTATTTAGGTTTGCGCTCGTCATCGGCATCGGTATCGGCGCGCCGACGATCGCGGCGGCCGACGAAGGCGGCGTGAGCTTCTGGTTGCCCGGCCTGTTCGGAAGCCTCGCGGCGGCGCCACAGCAACCGGGCTGGTCGCTCGCCACCATCTATTGGCACGACAGCGTCTCCGCCGGAGCCGACGTGGGGCGCGCCCGCGAGTTCACGATTGGCAACATCCCCGTCAGTGCGAGTGCGAACCTTAGCGCACGCCTGAACTCAAACATTGATGTGGCTCTGGTCATACCGACCTACACGTTCGCAAATTCGTTTTTTGGCGGCCAGGCGGCGCTCAGCCTGATGGGGATATACGGCGGCACGAACACGGCCTTGGCGGGAACCCTTTCGGGCACATTGGGAACCCCGTTTGGCGCAGTTTCGTTTTTGCGCTCCCCGACCATTAGCGACTCAGTGATGGGTTTCGGCGATCTCTATCCGATGTTCGCCGTGCGCTGGAATGCAGGCGTCAACAACTACATGACCTACATCACCGGTGATATACCGGTCGGAGCCTACGACCCGGCCCGCCTGTCCAACATTGGTATCGGGCACGGAGCGGTAGATGGTGGGGTCGGTTATACGTATTTCGATCCGAAGACCGGTCATGAAATCTCCGGAGTGCTCGGCTTTACCTACAACACCGTCAATCCAGACACGCAATACCAGAACGGCGTCGACATGCATTTCGATTGGGGAGCGTCCCAGTTCCTGACCAAGCAGTTTCAGGTCGGCGTGGTCGGCTACGTCTATAATGAGATTGGTTGCGACAGCGGTTCAGGCGACCGCGTCGGCTGCTTCCAATCACGCGTCGTGGGCGTCGGGCCGCAGATCGGCTACATCATTCCGCTCGGCACGATGCAGGCCTATATCAATGTCAAAGGCTACGGGGAATTCGACGCCCAGAACCGCGCGCATGGTTGGAACACGTGGCTCACAGTTCAGCTCGCACCCGCGCCGCCCGGTCCGGCACCGCTGCCTTCGCGCACGCGCAGCATGTACACGAAGTGATGGGTTGATTTGCTGATGCGCAGCGCTTGGCAAAAAAGCAGGGCGGACGGTTGCGCACCCCCGCTCGGCGGCTGTTTTGATAACGGTTCGTCCTCTTATTTATTCATGTTGTTCTTCACGTCTTGCGCGGCCTTGCGATCTTCAGGCATCAACTGATCCGGCCCGAGCTTGAAAGCCACCTTGTCAATCTTCCCATTGAAGTGGAATGGCACCTGATAGTCCTTGTCGTCCACCGGCGTGCGCGTGTCGGAGCCGATGTCGAAGGTCTCGTCAATCGTCAAGAGGACCGGGGTGGTATGGGCGATGCTGTGGTTCGCGACCTCCTTGCCATCTACCCTAAGTACGCCGGTGCCGCCCTTGGCCATGCCGGGTCCGTCGTACTTGAAGTCGAAAACGAGGGTATGTTTGCCCGGTGCAAGTGCTTGCTGGCCTTCCCACCGGAATCGCTCCACGCTCAGTAGATTATATGTAAAGACTGGTTTCCCCTTCAGCAGATACAGACCATATCCACCGAAACGGCCACCGTCGGTCACGATCATCCCTTCTCCACCGCCCGAAGGAACCTCCACCTCTGCGGTGATGGTGTAGGACTTGGCAAGGATGTTTGGGGCGTCGCCATTGGGCGTGCCCGTCAGTTCGCCCGTATAGATGAACTCCGTTCGCCCGGCAGTGTAGCTCGGCTTGGGGGCGAGAACCCGCGCAAGGAAGTCGTTGTCCAGAGGGAACACCTGATATTTCGCCGCTTGCACGAGGAACAGCTCCTGCATTTCGCGCAGCTTGTCGGGCATCGTGGCTGCGAGATCGTTGGCCTGCGAATAGTCATCGGCGACATGATAGAGTTCCCATTTGTAGCCATTGACCACGTCAGGCATCTTGGCATTGGCCGCCAACCACGGGGGTGCAGGCGGGGTCGTGGAGGCCATCCAGCCATCGTGGTAGATGGCGCGATTGCCCAACATCTCGAAGTACTGCGTGGTGTGAGTGGACGGGGCGTTGGCGTTCGCCTTGTCGAAGGTATAGGCCATGCTCACACCCTCGATGGGCTTCTGCGCGATCCCGTTCACCATCTTCGGTGCCGGGATGCCAGTAACGTCGAGCATCGTCGGCACGATGTCGATGAGATGGTGGAACTGGGTACGAATGCCGCCAGCGTCTTTGATCCGGTTTGGCCAAGCGATGACCATGCCCTGCCGGGTGCCGCCGAAGTGCGACGCCACCTGCTTCATCCACTTGAACGGAGTATCAAAGGCCCACGACCAACCCACAGCCATGTGGGGAGTGGTCTGCGCGGAGCCCCAGGCGTCGTAATACCTCAACTGATCCGCAACCGGAACCTCGATGCCTTGGAGCGCAGCCAAGTCGAACGGCGTGCCAAGGATCGTGCCCTCGGCGCTCGTGCCGTTGTCGCCGCTGATGTAGATCACGAGGGTATTGTCGAGTTTACCCATGTCATCCACGGCCTGGATGACCCGACCGATCTCATGGTCGGTATAGGCGACATAGGCGGCGAACACCTCAGCCTGGCGGGCGAAGAGCCTCTTCTCATCGGCGGAGAGCGTTTCCCACTTCGCTAGCTTTGCGCCGCCGAATTCGGGCTGGCCGTCCGGCCACGGCGTGAGCGTCGTATTCGCCGGGATAACGCCAAGCCGCTTCTGATTGGCGAAAATCTGGTCGCGTAACTTTTCCCAGCCCATATCGAACTTGCCCTTGAACTTCTCGATCCATTCCGGCGTGGGCTGGTGCGGTGCGTGGCTGCCGCCGGGAACGTAGTAGAGGAAGAACGGCTTATCGGGTGCCGACGCGTTCAACTGTTTGAGGTACTGGATGGCGTCGTCCGCCATGCCAGTGATCATGTTGTAGCCAGGTTGGTCGCGCCAAGGAAAGATTTGCGTGGTGTTGCGGAACAGAAATGGCGTCCACTGATCCGTCTCGCCGCCCATGAAGCCGTAGAAATATTCAAAGCCCATGCCGGTCGGCCATTGGCCGAAAGGTCCGGCGGTGCTGTACTGATAATCGGGCGTGTTGTGGTTCTTGCCGAACCAAGATGTGGCATATCCGTTTTCTTTCAGGATTTCGCCGACGGTGGCGTTGTCGACGCCGATGATGGAATCGTAGCCCGGGTAGCCGGTGGCCTGTTCGGCGATGACCCCGAAGCCGACGGAGTGATGGTTGCGGCCGGTAATGATCGCCGCCCGTGAGGGTGAGCACAGGGCGGTCGAATGGAACTCCGTGTAGCGCAATCCCATATTCGCGATGCGGTCCATGTTCGGCGTCGGGATGACGCCGCCAAACGTACTTGAAATCCCGTAACCCTGATCGTCCGTCATGATCAGCAAGATGTTGGGCGCCCCCTTCGGCGGCACGATGTTCGGCGGCCACCAAGGCTTCGAGTTCGTGGCGCCGAGGTTGATCTCGCCACCGAACGCAGGCGGGGGATTGGGAATGTAATTGCCGTCGATGGTCGTGGTCGCGCTGGGCGAACCGGGCGTGCCGGTAGTCTGCTGGGCTCCCGCGGGAACGCAGACAATCATAAGAAACGTCGCTGCGGAGAATGCCAGTGCGGTGGGCTTCATGATGGGTCTCTCCTCACGCTACGCACATGCGTGTGGTCGCCCCCCCAACCACGCATGTTCGCGCAGTACCGTGACGCCTTCAAGGTGGGTGGCGTGTCCAGGATAGAGTTGCCGTATTACCTGAAGGCATCAGGTTCGGGCGCCCCATCGTATTCATCACCGGTGTCCACGGCCGCGTTGCGTGTTTACGCAAGCCGTTTCAGTCGCACGTGCTGATAGATGCGATCGAAGCGGCGGTAGCGGTAGGCAAGCGGTGGTTAATGTACTGGTGGAACGAGCGCGTGCGACTGGCGCTGCTCATGTCCGCTTTGGGTCATAAGCGGAAATGCTCACAATGAGCCGATGATGTCC
>CAWFLX010000042.1:0-37633 GCA_963816775.1 uncultured Alphaproteobacteria bacterium | reverse complement strand
CTGTGCGAGGTAGAGCAGCAAACCGCTGATGGCCATGCACACGACCGCCATCACCACGCCGATAATGAGCTTGCGCGGCTCCTGCGCCCACTTCAGCCCGACCGGCCAGCCGATTTCAAACAAACCCGCGGTGATCAGGTAGATCCACGCCATATCGTCCCCCTCTTTGAGAAATCAGCGGCCACTCACACTTTGCAAGGTGCGCTCGCGCAACGAATCGTAGATCGGCTCGTCACGCAGCAGCGTTGCAACGACCATCGCCCCAAAACACGCGGCCAACAGCGGCAACAGCAAAACGAACGAGGCTGTCATTTCAATGACAAGCACGATGCCGGTGAGCGGCGCGCGCACGATCGCCGTGAACAGCGCGCCCATTCCGACGACCGCAAACGCTTCAGGCGTGATATCGAGAGCCGGCACCCCCGCCCGGCAGATGAACCCAAAGAACAGCCCGAGTTGAGCACCGAGGACGAGTAACGGCGCGAACAGGCCGCCGGGCGTTCCGGCCGCGTAGGAGACGGCGCCAAGTCCGAAGCGCAGGAGAAAGAGGATCGGCAGAATGGCGAGCGCCGGCACGCCGGCGAGCGCAGCCTGGGTCAGCGGATCACCGCCGCCCACCAGTTCGGGGGCGAAAAACGCGAGCGCCCCGACGCCGCCGCCCACTACCGCGGCGCGCAGCTCCAGCGGAAATCGTGCGAGCCGATCCATCGCCGCAAGCGTGGCCAGCAAACTCCGGTTGTAGGCGACGCCCGCAAACCCGGCGAGCACGCCCAGCGCCAGGTAAAGGAGGATTGTCGGTGCGCTTGAAAATGCAAATGATTGCACGTGGAAATCGGGCGCATCGCCCAGAAACACACGCGCGACCGAGATCGCCGCGGCCGAGGCGCCGAGCGCCGCGATCGCGATTCGAAGCTCGAATTTGCGGACCAGCTCTTCGAGCACGAACACGGCCCCGGCAATCGGCGAGTTGAACGCGGTCGCAAGGCCGGCCCCCGCGCCAGCCGCAAGCAGAACCCGGCAATCGGGCCAACTGCAGCGACAGATCTTTCCGATCAAGCTCGCAACGTTCGCCCCCATCTGCACGCTCGGACCCTCGCGCCCGAGTGCCAGCCCGAACCCGATGGCAAGGAATCCGCCGATAAACTTGACGATCAGCAACACAGGCGGTGCCGGCGGCAGCTCGCCCTCGAGCACCAATTCCACATGTGGAATTCCGCTTCCGGATGCGAGCGGCGAAACGCGGCGCACGAGCCACGCCGCGATCGCAACCGCCCCCGCCGACAGGCCGATCACAAACAGCAGCCCCGCAAAACCTCCGGCGTGCGCCCAGGACATCAACCAATCGCGCACACCGTCCGCCCATTCGAGACTCAGTCGAAACAAGGCTCCGATCAGGCCGGAGGCTGCCCCCACCACAAGCGCCAATGCGGCAAGCGCGAGCAAACTGCCCTCGCGCTGCACGGCCTGCGCGGGTCGGACGTCCGGATCGTTCATGGGAGAAGCATGACCGTCATTTCGCAACGCCGATCATGCCGGGAAAATCCGCCAAGCGCAAAACGACGAGGTGGTTGCCGGCCGGCAGGTCGCTCACATGATCTGCGGCGGCGCGTTACGCTCGGGCAACGGAATGAACTCGGTCTCGCCCGGAACTGCCGAGAAGCGGCCGCTTCGCCACTCCGCCTTGGCGGCGTCGATGCGCTCCTTGCGTGACGAGACGAAATTCCACCAGATGTATCGCGGTCCATCCATCGGCGCGCCGCCGACGATCACCAGGTGAACGGAGACAGTTGCCTTCAGGGTGATTGGATCGCCGGGGCGCAGCACCAGGAGTGTGTGGGCTCCGAAGCGATCGCCCATGATGTCGATTTCGCCGGACACCACGTAGAGGGCGCGTTCCTCGTGGCTGGCATCGATCGGAAGCTCCGCGCCGGGATCAAGCGTCGCGTCGGCAAACACCGTCTCCGACGTGGTTGCGAGCGGGGAACGCTCCCCGTAGAGCGTGCCGATCATCACGCGCACCGACTTGCCGTGATCCCGCACCATCGGAAAATCGTTGACGCCGTGATGGGCAAAAGCGGGGTCCATTTCCTCCTTGGCGGCCGGCAACGCGACCCACAGCTGCAGGCCATGCAGCAGGTCGCCGTGCGCGCGCCGTTCGGACGCGGTTCGTTCGGAATGCACGATGCCGCGCCCCGCCGTCATCCAATTGATCTCGCCCGGACGGATCGGCGCCACGACGCCAAGGCTGTCGCGGTGCATGATCTCGCCGTCGAACAGATAGGTCACCGTCGCAAGCCCGATATGCGGGTGCGGCCGCACGTCGAGGCCCTGGCCCGACTGAAATTCCGCCGGCCCGAAATGATCGAAGAAGATGAACGGGCCGACCATGCGAGACTGCGCCGACGGCAACGCGCGGCGCACCGCGAGATCGCCGAGGTCTACCGTTCGCGGCACGATAACGCGCGCGATGGCATCACATGCGATGGTGTCCCCGGCCGCTGGGTCCTTGCCACGAAAGAAGCTCATGTTCGCTCCATCAATGCTCGCCCCCGCTAGTGTGGTGGATTTGAAGTTCCTATCATTCTTGCGGCGCTCTCGTCATAGGAACTTCAAATCCAAAACCACACTAAAACCATATGTTTGCTAGTGTCCCTTTGATTCCGAAGTTCGCTACAGAAGGGGCCGCAAGATAAAGCGAACTTCGGAATCGGGACACTAGGGCCGACGATCAGATCGACTGGAACGGCTGCGCCTTCACCGCATCGACCAAGCCGTAGAACTCGACGTTGGTCTTGTCCCAGCCTGGCAGCTTTTTAACGTTGTCGAGCCAGCGCTTGACGTTCGGATATTTCGAAAAGTCGACGCGGATGACCTCGCCTAGAGTCACCAGACCAGCGCCAAAATAGTCAGCGATGGTGACGGTGTTGCCGCATAGATATTGCTTGTTGGGTCCGATCCAATAGTCGTTCAGCAGCTGCAGCCACTTCTTGGCGTTTTCTGCGCCCCATTCGACGGTAGCCGCGTGCGCCTCGTCGCTCCGGCGCTTGTGGTGCGGAAAGAGCTGCGGATAGCACAACCCATAGCCCCAATCGCGATAGAAGTTGCTGTTGAGCCAATCCATCATCTCGTTGACCTTGGCGCGCTGCTTCAAATCCTTCGGATACGCCGGCGAGCCGATCTTGTCGGCGAGATATTTGAGGATCGCCGAAGACTCGGTCAGCCGGAAATCGCCGTCCTCGAGCACGGGAACCAGCCGGTTTGGATTGATCGCACCGTATGGCGGTTGCAAGTGTTCGCCCGTCATCACGTCGACGAGTTGTTGGTCGCAGTCGATCTTGCTATCGGCGATGAACAGGCGAACTGGCCGGCTCGTCATCGACACCGGATGCATATAGAGCTTCATGACGGCACCTTCGTGGGTTCCTCGGTTGATTATTGCTTGCCCTCACCGGGCACGACCTTCATCACGAATTCCGTTGCCTTATCGTTCGCACCAAAGGGCCCCGGCACCCTATTCTTCACCGCCGGAATGGACTTGAGGAACACCGCAATCGCGGTTGCATCATCCTTGGTCATGTTCGCAAACGCGCGCCACGGCATGATGGGTGCGAGCTCGCGCCCGTCCGGTCGCTTGCCGGTCTGCATCGCGGTCACGAGGAGATCGTCCAATTGCCGAGACCGGTCTCCGAGTAGGCGTGAGATTGGGCCCGTGAAAAACGCCGAGTCCTGGAATTTCGAACCCAACCTCGGACCCCCCGAGGTAGCGGGCCATCTCCGGCTTTCCAAAGAAGTAGCCAGGCGTGTGGCAATCTGTGCAGCTCCCGAGCGTCACCAGGTATTTGCCGCGCTCGACCTGTGACTGTTGGGCCGAAGCAGAAGTAACGGAAACAAGCCCCACCACCGCCGCGCAAACAGTCCCGACGATTCCGTAGCGAACTCCCGCCTGCATATCACCCTCCCAAGGCTGGATTTTTGACTGCGGCCACCTCCGAGCCTAGCACGATGGCCAAGACATCCACGATGACATCACGCGCGCTTCGCTGCAATGTGATCTGAATCCGCCGGTGCGCTGGAACGCTTCTCAAGCGGCGCTATCGCGATAGGCCTTTGACCGCCAGTTCATCCAAATAGTCGCGCCAGTATGCGTCGTGGCGTTGTCCGAGCTCGCGCAGATAACTCCAGCTGTAGATGCCGGTCGAATGCAGGTCATCGAACACGAGCCGCACCGCATAATTCCCGATCGGATTTACTTCGATGATCGCCACGTTTCGTTTGCCCGCGACGGTCTTGCGTTCCTCGGGGGCATGTCCCTGCACCTCGGCGCTTGGGCTCTTGACCCGCAAGTACTCGGCGGAGAGCTCAAAGCTCTCGCCGCTGTCGAAGGCCACCGCCAGATGGCGGCGGTCCTTGCGCAACCGCAGCTCCGTCGGCCACACATCCGCGCTGGTTACCGGTGCCATGCCGTCAGTCCACTGAAGAAGCCCACTTTTGTCGGGGTAGCCGCAGCCCTCCCATTGTAAGGGCCGATCGACTATATATGGGCTGTTGCACCGGCGACACCGCGGCAACGGTGGTCACGTCGGGCGAAAGGCACCATGACGCTGCACAGCATGCCACCTGCGGAGAGCCTTCCGACCCCCGCCCCGCTGATCGATCCGTTCGCGCGCGCGATCACCTATCTGCGCGTCTCGGTTACCGATCGCTGCGATTTTCGCTGCGTCTATTGCATGGCGGAAGACATGACCTTCCTGCCAAAGGCGGACATCCTTTCGCTCGAAGAACTCGATCGCTTGTGTTCGGCATTCGTTGCCAAGGGAGTTCGCAAGCTCCGGCTGACGGGAGGCGAGCCATTGGTGCGGCGCGGAATCATGATGCTTGTATCGGGGCTTGCCCGCCACATCGAAAGCGGCGCCCTCGACGAGCTGACCTTGACCACCAACGGGTCACAGCTGCGCAAATATGCGCACGACCTCGTCGACGCCGGCGTCAAACGGATCAACGTGTCGCTCGACACCCTCGATCCGGACAAATTCCGCGCCATCACCCGCTGGGGCGATCTCCACAAGGTTCTCGATGGGATCGAGGCGGCGCGCGCGGCCGGGCTCGCGGTCAAAATCAACGCGGTTGCGCTCAAGGACGTCAACGAGGATGAGTTCGTTCCGCTGGTGAGATGGGCGCACGGCCTCGGTATGGACCTCACGCTGATCGAAGTCATGCCGCTCGGCGACGTCGGCGAGGGTCGGCTCGACCAGTACTTGCCGCTGTCGGCGGTGCGGGCACAGTTGGCTCGGGAGTTCACACTCGACGAGATCGATTACCGAACCGGGGGACCTGCCCGCTATGTCAACGTGGCGGAGACCGGCGGCCGGCTCGGCTTCATCACGCCCCTTACTCATAATTTCTGCGAATCCTGCAATCGTGTGCGCGTCACCTGTACCGGTACTCTGTTCATGTGCCTCGGTCAGGAAGATGCCGCTGATCTTCGTGCTCCATTGCGCGCATCGGAAGGTAATGACCTCCTGTTTGCCGCCATCGATGAAGCCATCAGCCGCAAGCCCAAGGGCCACGATTTCATCATCGACCGCCGCCACAAGCGCCCCGCGGTGGCGCGCCACATGAGCGTCACCGGCGGCTGATCCGGTCGCCGGATTCCTGACACGGCAGCGGACCAACGACCGCCCCTATTCGACCAAAGTCGCACTGCGAAAAACCCCGGGTTGGCCGCGCGTTAGCCAACTTTCCATTGACGCCGCGGGCTCGCTTCGGATTAAGCTCGCGGGGATCGGCCAAGGGCGGCAGATCCGCCGGACGGGCTTCGGGATAAGAAGAAAGCCGATCTGCGCTCCAGGGGATCGGACGAGGTGCGAGTTCTCCTCAAACTCAGCAGTGCCATCGATTGGCTGAACGAAAAGTTCGGCGTGGTTGCCAATTGGTTGGTCCTGCTCGCGTGCCTCATCAGCGCGGGTAACGCAGCCAGCCGATACGCGTTCAGCGCAAGTTCAAACGCCTGGCTTGAAATCCAATGGTACCTGTTCGCCGGGATGGTCCTGCTCGGCGCCCCCTACACGCTCAAATTGAACGAGCATGTACGCGTTGATTTGTTCTACGGGATGATGTCCGAACGCGTGCGCATCTGGGTCGATATTGTTGGCGGCTTTCTGTTTCTTCTGCCGATTTGCATCATCCTCGTCTATTTCACCTGGCCCTGGTTCCTCAATTCCTGGCGCATCCAAGAAACGTCCTCGAATGCCGGCGGCCTGATCCGCTGGCCGGTCAAGCTTATTCTCCCGGTCGGCTTTGCCTTGATGGCGTTGCAGGGCGTCTCCGAGATCATCAAGCGCATCGCGGCGCTGGAGCACGTGGTCGATCTTCGTTTCGACTACGAAAAGCCGCTGCAATGAGTTTTGTGCGCGACAACATGGCACCCCTGATGTTCGGGGGCATGGTGTTGTTCATGTTGATCGGGTATCCGGCCGCGTTCTCACTGGCCGCGACCGGTCTGTTCTTCGGCTTCATCGGGATCGAGTTTGGCCTGATTGCCCCGAATTTTCTCGGCAACCTCACCTACCAGCTGTTCGGGATTGTCTCCAACGACCTGCTGTTGGCGATTCCGTTTTTTACGTTCATGGGCGCGATTCTGGAACGCTGCGGGCTCGCCGAGGATCTGCTCGACTCGATCGGACAGTTGTTCGGTCCAGTGCGTGGCGGGTTGTCCTACGCGGTGATTTTTGTCGGCGCCATCCTGGGCGCGATCACCGGCACGGTCGCCGCCTCGGTCATCGCCATGGGCGTGATTTCGATGCAGCCGATGATCAAATACGGGTATTCGGTGCGTCATACCATGGGCGTGATCGCCGCGTCGGGTACGATCACTCAGCTGATACCGCCCTCGCTCGTGCTGATCGTCCTCGCCGACCAGCTCGGCCGCTCGGTCGGAGACATGTATGCGGGCGCCATTGGGCCAAGCATCATTCAGCTCGCGCTGTTCTGCATCTTCGTGTTCGTCGTCAGCGTCGTGTGGCCCAAGGACGTGCCCGCGCTTCCAATCGAGGCGCGCACCCTAAAGGGGTGGAAGCTGTGGCGTAAATGCCTGCGCGGCATCATTCCCTCACTTGGCCTGATCTTCCTGGTTTTGGGCACGATCTTCATGGGTCTTGCAACTCCGACCGAGGCGGGCGCGATGGGTGTGGTCGGCGCGATTGCGCTCGCCGCGTTTCAGCGCACGCTGACCTGGCCGTTGCTCTACCAAGGCATGGCGTCGACCATGCGGATCACCGCGATGGTGGTCTACATCCTGATCGGCGCGCGCGTCTTCAGCCTGGTGTTTCAGGGTGTCGGCGGCAAGGTCTGGATCGAGGACCTGCTCACCTCGCTCCCGGGCGGACAGGTCGGGTTCCTGGTATTCGTCAACGTCTTTATTTTCATAGTCGCGTTCTTTCTCGATTTTTTCGAGATTGCATTCATCATCATTCCCCTGCTGGCGCCCGTCGCCGATCGGCTCGGAATCGATCTGATCTGGTTCGGCGTGTTGATCTGCGCCAACATCCAGACCAGCTTCATGCATCCGCCATTTGGTTTTGCGCTGTTCTACTTGCGCGGCATTGCGCCGCCATCCATCAAGACTGTGGACATCTACTGGGGCGCCATCCCCTGGGTGTTTCTGCAAGTCATCCTGGTTGTCATCCTCATCTTCTGGCCGGGCTCGGTAACCTACTGGATCGAAGGCGCGAAGAAGGTCGATCCGAGCAGCATCAAGATCGAGATCGAGCAGCCCGATTTGCCGCCGATCGATTTTGGCACGCCGCCGAAGATCCAATAGTTCGGCGGCCTCGCTGCGCAGGCAGCGAGGCCGCGTGACGTATGCGCATCAGGCGCGCGTGCGCATGCGCATCATGAAACTGTCGAACGAAAGTTCCGCAACCTGGAGCCACTGGTAGGAATCGCTTCGGTAAGCGGTCAGGCTGTCGAGTAGCCTCTTGAACATCGGGTTGGTCTGCGAGATCTCGGCGTAGAGTTCATTCGCCGCCTTGTAGCAGGCCTCCATCACCGGCTGCGGGAATGGGCGCAGTTCGGCGCCGGTCGCTACCAGGCGTTTGACGGCTTGTGGATTGAGCACGTCGTACTTTGCCGTCATCCAGACGCCGGCTTCCCGGCCGCACGCCTGGACGAGCGCCTGATACTGCTTGGGGAGCTCGTTCCATTTGGCGAGATTGACCAGCAGGTGTGGCTGGGCCCCGCCTTCCCACCAACCCGGATAGTAGTAGTACTTGGCCACTTTGACGAAGCCGAGCTTTTCATCGTCATAAGGGCCGACCCATTCCGCCGCATCGATCGTCCCCTTCTCCAGCGCGGGAAAGATGTCGCCGGCCGCCAGCTGCTGCGGCACCAGGCCGAGCTTGCCGACGATGCGTCCAGCGAAGCCCCCGATCCGCATCTTAAGCCCGGAGAGATCTTCGACCGATTTGATCTCCTTGCGGAACCAGCCGCCCATCTGGCACGTCGTGTTGCCGGTAGGCATGCCCCACACGTTGTAGGTGGCGAAGAACTCGTTGAGCAGATCCATCCCACCGGCATGCTGCTGCCAGGCCTCCCCCTGACGGGTGTTGAGTCCGAACGGCAGCGCGGTTCCGAACGTGAAGCAGGGATCCTTGCCGAAGTAGTAGTAGCTCGCGGTGTGCCCCATCTCCACGGTTCCGTTCTGCACGGCGTCGAGCACCTGCAATCCGGGAACGATCTCGCCCGCGGCGAACACCTGGATCTGGAATTTGTTGTCTGTGATCTCGGCGATGCGCTTGGCCATGAACTCGGGACAGCCGTACAGGGTGTCGAGCGATTTCGGCCAACTCGCGGTCAGGCGCCACTTAATCTCCGGCATGGATTGCGCGATGGCCGGCGCAGCGACTGCCGAGCCGGCGAGGCCGACACCGGCCGCCTTCAGGAATTCACGACGCTTCATGGCGTTTCCCCTCGTGTTGTCGTCGGTCCGCCGACTCGAGGAGAACTAGTTCGTCGCATTCCCGCCGCGCCGGCGGCCGACCCCGCGATTGTAGGACCAGGCGCGGGAAAGAGGAAAGGCCCCGAAGTCGGGCTTCGGAGCCTTTGCATATTCTACTTTCGGACAATCACCCGCGTCGCAAGGCGCGAATCTGAAAAGTATCGAAGGTATATTCGGCAACCTGCCACCACAGATACTCGTCGCCCCGGAACGCAGCCATGCTGTCGTAAACTTTCTTGAACTCGGGATTCTTGGCCGACGTCTCCGCGTAAATGTCGTTCGACGCCTTGTAGCAGGCCTCGAGCACCGGCTGGCTGAACGGCTTCATCTCCGCACCGCTCGCCACCAGCCGCCGTAGAGCCCCCGGATTGGCGGCGTCGTACTTGGCGATCATCCATTCGTTGGCCACCGCGGACGCGCTGCGCAGGATCGACTTGTAGCTTGCGGGCAACGCGTTCCACTTGTCGAGGTTGAAGAAGTTGTGCAGCATCGCGTTGCCTTCCCACCAGCCCGGATAGTAGTAGTACTTGGCGACCTTGGCGAAGCCGAGCTTCTCGTCGTCGTAGGGACCGACCCATTCGGCGGCGTCGATCGTTCCCTTTTCGAGCGCCGGATAGATGTCGCCGCCCGCGATCTGCTGAGGGACCGCGCCGAGCTTCTGCAGCACGGTGCCGGCAAATCCTCCAATTCGCATCTTGAGTCCGTTAAAATCGGAGACTTCCTTGATCTCCTTGCGGAACCAGCCGCCCATCTGGGCGCCGGTATTGCCGGCGGGAATCCCGTAGATGTTGAACTTCTTGTAGAAGTCATTCATCAGATCCATCGCGCCGCCAAAGAACATCCACGCAGTTCTGCATGCGGGTGTTCAGCCCGAACGGGACGACCGTGCCGAACGCAAAGGTCGGATCCTTGCCGAAATAATAGTAGGACGCGGTGTGGCACATCTCGACCGTGCCGGTCTGCACCGCGTCAGCGGCTGAGAGGCCGGGCACAATCTCGCCGGCGGCGAACACCTGAATCTGAAATTTGTTGTCGGTCGCTTCCGCGACCGCCTTGGAGAACACCTCGGCCGCGCCATAGATCGTGTCGAGCGACTTTGGGAAGCTCGAGGTCAAGCGCCATTTGAGTTCCGGCGCCGTTTGAGCGATTGCAGGCGCGGCAACCGCGACCGCCGCGGCGCCGACGCCGGCGCTCTTGAGAAATTCACGTCGTTTCATTCACTCCTCCCAGAGGGATGATTTTCAACGGATTATGGACCAGCCGTGGCGCCCGGATATCACGAAAGGGCAAGCCGTGGGAGCCCAAAATGTACCCTGGCGTGCGACGAATTGCGGTGTCCGGCCGGTGTTTTCAGCCCCGAAAGGGCGCCAGTCGCTGCACCGTTCGCCGTGTACGCACCTATTTGGTCACGTCGACGTAGAGTTCCATCTTGGGATGGATGCCGCAGAACACCAGAAACGATCCAGTTGCTGGAAACGCAATCTCGACGGTTTCCCCGGGCTCCTGCGCACCGGAATCGAACTCGAGCTTTGGATCAAACACACGCACATTGTGCGTGCGGGAATCGTTGTTGAGAATCCACAGGTGCGAGCCCGATTTGACCTTCACGTGCGTCGGGCTGAACTGTTTCTCACGCTGAGAGATCGTGGTCACGTCGACCGCGGCGCCGTCAGGCCGTATCGTTTGGGCGGCGATCGTCGCGGGCGGCTGCGGATCGTCGTCCGCAGAGAGCGTCGCGAGGAAGGCCAGCAACGCGGAACGCTCCTCATCGGAGAGTGAGAGCCTGCGCACCAGATCGGGCGCCACGGTCTTGCGCTCGACCACACTCTGCTCGTAGTGCCGCAGGACGTCGTCGAGCGTCGCCAATGAGCCGTCGTGCATGTACGGCGCCGAGCGCTTGAGTTCCCGCAGCCCCGGCGTCTTGAACGCGTGATCGGCGGCGGCAAGGTGCAACACCGCACCGCGGCCGCGATCGGCGTCGGGCAAGCCGATGTCGTAGAAATTGCCGTCGGTGAAGGTGAAGCCGGTGTGGCAATTGGCGCAGCCCGCCTTGCCGGCAAACAACCTGAACCCGTCGACCTCCTGGCGCATCAGCGCGCTGTCATCGCCGTCGATCCAGCGGTCGAACCGGGTTGGTGGGGACACCAGCGTGCGCTCGTAGGTCGCGATCGCCTTGGCCAGATTTTCGTCGCTGACTTTGGCGTCCTGGGGAAACGCCTTGGCAAATGCGCTTCGGTATTCGGGGTCGGCGGCGAGCCGCGCAATCAGCGGCGCTTTCGGCTGCGCCATCTCGTCCGGCGACTCAATTGGGCCAAATACCTGCTGCTCGAGATTTCTGGCGCGCCCGTCCCAGAACACCGGATGCGCCCACGCGAGGTTCCACAGCGTCGGTGTGTGGCGGCCGAGCCGCTGGCCGGATACGCCGGTGCCGCGCTCGCGGCCGTCAGCAAATCCTTTGTCTCGGATGTGACAGGTCGCGCACGCCGTGCTGCCGTCGACCGAGAGCTTCGGGTCATGAAACAGTTTTTCACCGAGGCTGCGCTTGGCTTCGGAGAAGCCATTGTCGGCCGGGAACGGAACCGCCGGCGGCCTGCGAAACGCAGCTTTGAGTGCCGCCAGGTCCGGCTCGGCTTCAGATTGAGCAGCCAACGCCGCCAATCCGCCCGCCGCGGCACCGGCGAGAAACGCCGCGCTCAACAGCACCGGCAGCGGTCGGATCGTCATCAGCCTCGTCACATCAGCTTGCCGGACGCTCTTTGTATTTCCGCAACGTCTGCAGCCACGGCGGCCGCGCTCTTGACCGGCGTCTTGGGTGGAACCGGCGCAGGCCAGATCTTCTTCAGCTGCGCGAGCCGGCTTTGCACCGTCTTGAGCGCGCCCGCGTCCTTGCGCCCAAGCTCGCTGGCCACACTGTCGATCATCCGCTCGGCTTGCCACACAAAACCGCGCGAAGTCCTGATATTCGACCGGCTTGGCGATACGGCCCTTCACGATCGCCCCTTCGTATTCATTCGCCGCGGCCTTGAGCGCCATGATCGCGGTTGCCACCACAAAGCTTGGCCAATCCTTTTCCGTTGCCTTGAGCCCGGTGTCGCCGGCGGCAAGCGCCTCCATCACCGGCTGCAGGGCCGCGGCGTAGTCCGCACTGTTCTTCTGTTTCACCGCATCGGCGAGCTTGAGCAGTGCGCTGTCGAACGCCGGCGTATTGTAGTCCGCGACCTTGTCCTTGATGCCACCGTAGAGCTCTTCCGTGGGGTGCAGGAAATGCGGCATCGCTGCATCCCATTGCCCGGCCTTGACCAGCTCATCCCCGACCAGCAGGTGGCCGCGGATCAATGCGAGCGTGAGCGCGAACTGGAAATCCGGCGGCAGATCGGCCGGCACTCCGGCCTCGCCCGCCTCGCCGCCGGCCGGCATATTGTGCTGCGCCAGAATCCAGTGCGTATTGACCGGCTCGCGCACCACGTCGCCTCCGCGACTGTGCGGAACAACACCCGTCGCCGCCGGCGCTGCCCCGTGCGGCAACGTAGCCGCAGTTCCGGTCACAAACAGACCGACGCCGAGCCAAATCTTGGTGGTTGACTTCATTGCTGTGCCTCAAGAACGTGGCGCCAAGCGGTACAATCTCGGGGAATACGGGACAATAGGTGCGCCTGCGCGATATCGTCCAATCAACACGTTGTTTATAGCTATTCCAATCGAGCGGATCGGTAGTGCCCCGAATCCGAAGTTCGCACACACTGTGCCGCGAGTTTGAATGCGAACTTCGGGTTCAAAAGGGGCACTAGAATCGCAGATCTGCTAGTGTCCTTTCGATTCCGAAGTTCGCGTCGAGCGTGCTGCAATGTATGGCGAATTTCGGAATCGGGACACTAGATGCAGATCGTCATTGGCAGCGTTTTATCGGCAGCCGATCTCGACAGCCTGCGGGTCGCATTGGACGGTGCGCACTTCGTCGATGGCCGCGAGACCGCTGGATTTGCGGCGCGCACCGTCAAGCACAACCTGCAGGCCGCCAGCGAGCCGGCGCTCGAGGCGATACGCACGATGGTGCGAGAGCGCATTCTGGCCAACGAGGTGTTCGCGCTCGCGGTGCGGCCGAAAGCCTTGTCGCTGATGTTCTCGCGTTACGATCCTGGGATGCGCTACGGCGCGCACGTCGACGACGCCATCATGCACGGCATGCGCGCCGACGTCGCCTTCACGTTGTTCGTCTCGGATCAACAAAGCTACGACGGCGGCGAACTGGTGCTCGACACCGCTGCCGGCGAGGACGCCATCAAGCTCCCGGCCGGCGCGCTCGTCGCCTATCCGGCGACCAGCCTGCATCGCGTCGCCGAGGTGACGCGCGGGACGCGGCTCGCCGCCGTCGGCTGGGCGCGCAGCTTCGTCCGCGATCCGGCGCAGCGCGAGTTGTTGTTCGATCTCGATACCGCGCGCCGCAAGCTGTTCGCGCAACAGGGCTCGACCGCGGAATTCGACCTGCTGTCGAAATCGCTCGCCAACCTGATGCGGATGTGGGCCGAGGACTAGAACTAGAGCATGATCCCGAAAAGTGGGAACCGGTTTTCGGAAGAGATCATGCTCAAGCAAAAGGCAGCCGCGGCGCGCCCTATGCCTCGATGACGATCTTGGGTGCCGGCTTGCTGGCGCCTGCTAGACCGTCGCGCACCCGCGCAGCGATCTCGCGGTAGATCTTGGCGTGCGCTCCGTCCGGGTCGGTGGCAACCACCGGCAGGCCCGCGTCGGATTTCTCCCGGATCTCGATGTGGAGCGGCACTTCTCCGAGGAACGGAACGCCCTGCCGCTCGGCTTCATGCCGCGCGCCGCCATGACCGAAGATATCCGCACGCGTCCCGCATTCCGGGCACTGGAAGTAGCTCATGTTCTCGACGATGCCGAGCACTGGCACATTGACGCGCCGGAACATGCCGATGCCCCGACGCGCGTCGATCAGCGCCAGGTCTTGCGGGGTCGATACGATCACCGCGCCCTTGAGCGGCACCTGCTGCGCCATCGTCAGCTGGGCATCGCCGGTGCCGGGCGGCATGTCGACCACCATCACGTCGAGCGTGCCCCACTCGACTTCGCGCAGCATCTGGGTCAGCGCCGACATCACCATCGGGCCGCGCCAGATCATCGGCGTTTCCTCCTCGATGAGGAAACCGATCGACATCACCTTGAGGCCGTAACCATCCATTGGGCGCAAGCGCGTGCCGCCGATGGTCTGCGGCTTGCCGCGAATGGCCAAGAGCTTGGGCACCGACGGTCCATAGATGTCGGCATCGAGCACGCCGACTTTGAGCCCAAGATCGCGCAGTCCAAGCGCGAGATTGACGGCGGTCGTGGATTTGCCGACCCCGCCCTTTCCCGATGCGACCGCGATGATGGCCTCAACGCCCGGCACCGCCGGCTGCTGTCCCGCCGGCTGGCGGCCGTGCGGCCGTGCGCCGGGAGGCGCCGCGGGCGAAGGACGCGCGGCCGGACCGCCCGTCGGCGCACGGGGACCGGCAGCTCGTTCGCCGGTGAGCGCGACCATCGCGGAGATGACCCCCGGCACGGCGCGAACCGCGGCCTCGGCGGCCTTGCGCACCGGCTCCCAGCTCGGCACCAAAGCGGCATCGACCGTGATTGAGAAGAACACTTTGCCGTCGGTCACGATGACGTCCGACAGTTTGCCGGTCGCGGGCAACGCTGCTCCCTCGGGGCTCTTCACCCGCGCGAGCGCAGTCAGAACATCGGTCTTCTCGACGGCCATGCGAGTCTCCGGTCCCTGTCCGCCTTGATCTAATACGGCGCCCCTGGGTTGACGAGACCCCCATCGCCATGAACCTTGCGGCTCTGCGTAAGCCGCGTGAAGGAGGAAGCAATGGCGAAGGTAGCGTTTCTGGGGCTCGGCGTGATGGGCTATCCGATGGCCGGGCATCTGAAGACCAAAGGCGGCCACGAGGTCACGGTCTACAATCGCACCGCCGCCAAAGCCGAGAAATGGGTCGCGCAGTTCGGCGGCCGCAGCGCCAAGACCCCCAAGGAAGCCGCGGCTGACCAGGATTTCGTGCTGGTCTGCGTCGGCAACGACAACGACCTGCGCGAGGTGGTGCTTGGCAGCAACGGCGCCATGCACGGGGTCAAACGCGGCGCGGTGCTGGTCGACCACACAACGGCGTCGGCGGAACTTGCGCGCGAGTTTCATGCCGAGGCCAAGAAGCGCGGGTTCGATTTTATCGACGCGCCGGTGTCCGGCGGCCAGGCCGGTGCCGAGAACGGCGTGCTCACCGTCATGTGCGGCGGCGATCCTGATCCATTCGGACACGCCGAGAAGGTGATCGCGGCCTACGCTCGCGCCTGCACGCTCATCGGCGCGTCAGGCTCTGGCCAACTCGCCAAGATGGTCAATCAGATCTGCATCGCCGGCACCGTGCAGGGCCTCGCCGAAGGTTTGCATTTCGCCAAGCGCGCCGGCCTCGATATCGAGAAGCTGATCGCCACCATCTCCAAGGGCGCGGCGCAGTCGTGGCAGATGGAGAACCGCTACAAGACCATGGTCGCCGGCAAGTTCGATTTCGGCTTCGCGGTCGACTGGATGCGCAAGGACCTGGCGATCTGCTTTGCCGAGGCCAACCGCAACGGCGCGCTGCTGCCGATGAGCGCGCTGGTCGACCAATTCTATGCCGAGGTGCAGAAGATGGGCGGCAAGCGCTGGGATACGTCAAGCCTGATTGCGCGCCTGGAGCGCTGACGCGCCGGAGTGGTCGCAATTACGCCGCCGCACTCGGCCGTGCCGAGATGTCGGCATGCCACCGCCGTACGTTCGTCATCTCGTCGGTAACCGCGAGCTTGGCCGGCTTCATCAAATCGATTGCGACGAGACCGGTGATGTCGGCGACCGAGAAGCGATCGCCGGCCGCATAGGGACGCGACGCCAGCTCGCGGTCCAACAATCTCAGGAAATCCTCAACGCGGGGCTTGTTGGCTTCGCCCCACGCGGCAATCTGCGGATTTTCGAGCGCTTTCATGCCGGGATGAAGATGGCGAAGCACCTGGGCCACGCCGAGCAGAAGCCGCTGCTCGAGCCTGCGATTCCACATCTCGACGATCGCCGCGTCGCGTCCGCTGCGGCCGAACAGCGCCGGCTCGGGTTGCAATGCTTCGAAATAGCGGCAGATCGCGATCGATTCGGTGATCACAGTGCCGTCATCGAGAACAAGGGTTGGTACCTGCTGCAATGGATTGATCGCCGTATAAGCCGGTCCCTTGTGCTCGAGCGCTCCGATATCGACCTGCTGTTTCTCGATCTCGATGCCCTTTTCGGCCAGGAATATGCGGACCCGCCGCGGGTTGGGGGCACGACCGCCGTCGTAGAGCTTCATGGCTGCGTTTCCTCGGCTACCGCAGGCATTTAAGGGCCATATTAAGGAATTGCGACCACCATGATCATGGGGCGAGGGGCATTAAAGTCGGTATCGGGGCGGCAAGTGCGTGCTTGGCCGCATTTCGGGAAATGCCTATGTTCGCGAATATCGTGGTCGAGAATGCCCCATGCCGATTGAAACGCCGTGCACCAAGATTTGCACGCTCCACCCTACCCTGCAGATTTGCATCGGTTGCGGGCGCGATCTCACCGAGATCGGGCGCTGGTCGCAATTGTCAGCCCACGAGCGAGCCGCAGTGATGGACACGGCGCGCGAGCGGCTGGCCCTGATGTCGCGCACGCGGCAGGCGTGACCCGAGGGACCCATGCGGCACGCGCTTCTCTGGATCTTGTTGCTCGGGTTGAGCCTGGCTGTCGTGGTCTTGGCCTCGGGCAACGGCCAAAGCACGATCGGCGACCTGACGACCGGTGATTTCGCCTCGCTCCTGGTCAACGTCGCATGGCTTGTTCTGATCGCCGGCGTCTTGATCGCGCTGTTCCGCGAGCGGCTGACCAAGGCGCTCGAAGCCGCCGTGCTCTGGATCGTCATCGCCCTGTTGTTGATGCTCGGCTACACTTACCGCTTTCAGCTGCACGACATCGCCGATCAGGTGATGGCGGAGCTCGTTCCCGGCCGAATTGCCGACAGCGGACGCACGGTGGCACTGGCGCGCGCTCAGTCGAGCGATTTTCAGATCGCGACCGACGTCAACGGCCACAACATCCCGATGATCCTCGACACCGGTGCGAGTTCCGTGGTGCTGAGCAACGAGGCTGCGAAAGCAGTCGGCCTGCCGGTCGAGGTGATCAAATATACGGTGAGCATTGCGACCGCGAATGGTCACACCAAGGCCGCCGAAGTGACGCTCGATCGCGTGGCGGTGGGCAGCATCGTGGAGCGCGCGGTGCCGGCCTTGATCGCGCAACCGGGCCAGCTTAAGACGAGCCTGCTCGGCATGAGTTTCCTCAACCGGCTGCAGAGCTGGGAAGTGCGCGGCGACAAGCTGGTGCTGCGCGGATATCCCTAAAGCCGCGGCATCCGTTGCCGGCTTCTCAACGCATCGGAGTGTATCCCGCGATGAAAGGCCTCGGCGTCGCGCTGTTTGCGGCAGGCATCGGGTTCGGCGGCGAGGTCGCGCCGGCGGCCGGCGGGCCGTGCAGCGAGGAGATCGCCAAGCTCGATCGCCTGCTTGAGCTCAATGTCGCAAAGCCATCCAAGCCGCGGCCGACGAACCAGCAATCCGCAAAACCCGCGCCGGCCCAGCGTGCGCTGCCGGAGGCACGTTATGACCCGCCGCTCGCGCTCGCGCGCAAGCTCGATGCCGAGGGCAACGAGGACTGCCACAAGGCGGTGGTGGAAGTTGAGATGCTGATCAGCCAGTAGGATTCTGCCTCAGCGCCGATATTGCGCGTCGCTGACCTTCTCCATCCAGTCGACGTTCTTCCCGTTGCTCAGTGGCCCAGGATGGCGAGCGTGAAGCGCACGGAGGCCACCAGCAGGAAGATGCCAAAGCCAATCTCCAGCCAGCGCTTGGGCAGCGCATGGGCGAGCTGGGCGCCGTAGCTCGCGGTGAAACTCGACACCGGCGCCATCAAGGCAAAGCCGATCAGCGACACGAAGCCGATCGAGAGCGGTGGCATCAAACTCTGCTTTGGCAGCCCGGCCAGCATGAAACCGATGGTGCCCGCAATGGTGATCGGTACGCCCAGCCCGGCCGACGTCGCAACCGCGCGAAGCATGGGCTTGCCGTGCAGCGTCAGGATCATGTTGGAGACCGAGCCGCCGCTCACCCCCATCAGGGCCGAACACAGCCCGACCACAAAGCCATAAGTCTTAAGCCCGGGCCCCTTCGGCAGATCGTCGGCGATGCGCCAGTCATCGCGACCGATCAATAGCCGCAGCGCGATCAGGCTCGCGATCACCGCGAAGGCCAGTTGGAATACCCAACCGGGCGCGAACGCGGCGATCAGCGCCCCGGTGCCGACGCCCACGACCGCCGGCAGCCACCACGCACGCACGATCTCGTCCATCACCGCGCCGCGCTTGAGATGCGCCCGGTAAGACCGAAACGTCGTCGGCACGATGATGGCGAGCGAGGTGCCGATGCAGAGCTGCATGCGCACCTCGACCGGCACATTGAGGACGCCGAACACCTCGTAGAGCACCGGAACGATGATCGCGCCGCCGCCAATGCCGAACAGGCCGGCGAGGATTCCGGTGACGAGCCCACCCGCAACGATCAGGCCGGCGAGCCACGCAAGCTCGTCGGCCGGTATGCCGAAGATCATGCGGCCTCGCTCCGAGCCGCATGCTCGGGCAGGAGATCGAGCGCGCGCGCGAAGAGAGCGGCATCGGCGTCAGGTTTGACCGCCTGCGTCGCCAGCATGCGGCGAAAAGCCCGCGCGCCGGGCACCGCATGGAAAAGACCCAGCACGTGCCGCACGATCGCGTAAAGCCGCGTGCCGTGCGCGAGCTCGCGCTCGATGTACGGAATGAGCGCGTGCGCGGCCGCCTTGGCGGAATCAAGCGGCGCCGGCGTGCCGTGAAGCAGCGGGTCAACCTCCAGCAAGCACCAGGGGTCGCGATAGGCCGTGCGGCCCATCATCAAGCCATCGACCTCGGCCAGCAGCTCAAGCCCGCGCCTCAGGTCGTCGATCCCGCCGTTCAATATGATCGGAAGGTTTGGATGCGCGCGCTTGAGCCGGAACACGCGCGCGTAGTCGAGCGGCGGGACTTCGCGGTTCTCCTTCGGCGACAGTCCCTCGAGCCACGCCTTGCGGGCATGCACAATGAGCGCGTCGACGCCGGCGGCCATGACCGATGCGGTCAATGCGTCGAGCGCGGTCTCGGGATCCTGATCGTCGATGCCGAGCCGGCACTTGACGGTGACAGGAATGGCGACCGCCGCCTTCATGGCGGCGACGCAATCGCCGACCAGTGCCGGCTCCGCCATCAGGCAGGCGCCGAACCGCCCTTCCTGCACGCGATCGGACGGGCAGCCGACGTTGAGGTTGATCTCATCGTAACCGGCCTCCGCGCCCATGCGCGCACAGCGCGCGAGCGCGACCGGATCGGACCCGCCGAGCTGCAGCGCGACCGGGTGCTCGGCCGGGTCGTGGCGCAGGAGCCGGGCGCGGTCGCCGTGGAGGAGCGCGCCAGTGGTGATCATCTCGGTGTAGATCAGCGCACGCCGCGTGAGCAGGCGGTGGAAGAACCGGCAATGCCGATCCGTCCAGTCCATCATCGGGGCGATGGCGAATTTTCTATTTTCTGACAACGTCGATTTCACGGGCATTTCTACGGTCTGGTGCAGTGTTTCGGCTTGCTAGTTTAGGCCATTGGTTCAGTGTTTTATGAAGCGCTCAAAGCTTTGTCTGCACATTTATTTGAGGTTCGCTCCACCATTCCTGCATTTGCCCCCTTAGTTGCCAACCTTGTATTTCTCTTTTGCTGCATCAAACGTGATATTTGTGAGGCATGGTGGTCCGCCGCCGTGCCAATCGCTGTGCGGATAGGTACGCTCCCAATAGCGACCGTCGTTGGGGTCACGATAAAGGGTTTCCCAAGCGCCATAAGCGCTCATTGCCACTTGTTCTAGATGTCGCTCAGTAAGCCATCTAATTCGCGCGGCAACACTGTCCTCCAAGACCTGATCGCCCTGCCTGAGCCATTCGCCAACTAGCTCGGACTCGTCGGGGGACAGTAACCTTTTGACATCGGGCATTGCACGCGGCCGTCAAACCCAGAAGCCAACTCGTCCAGATGACCGCGCCTTGTCCCACAAATCGCGGTCTGAGACCGGCGATGGCTCCGCCGGTCGGCGATCATCGTCACGAGACTTGGGGGGAAATGATGGATGTCTGAAACGCAAGCGGGATCAGTTTTTTTAAGCCTCACCATTCGTCCTGTGGGTACGCGATGGTACGCGGCATTATATTAGTGGCCAGGAAGGTTCCTCTGTTGGGTATGTGTCTTCAACAGGCCGCCCCCGCTCGATCGTAACCACGGTGAGCTAGGCCCGTGTGCGCCCACGTCATATTCTCATTCGGTGCTGACGGGCGTGGCCGTCCGGAGGCACAACGGCCCTAGCCGGAGCCGTTGGGGCTGCGACTGGGGCCGTCCCTTCGAGGTTGCCAAATGGAAAGCCCGACGCGCCTATGGGAGCATCGGGCTCTCTCTGGGCAAAGGCCCGCCCCGACCCTCGCCACCAGCGCGCCCGTCCATAGTTCGGCTTGCAGGGCCACCTGCTGCGCGCATCTTCTAACCGTATTCCAATGCAAGCAAGGCGTCTGTCGGGTATCAGACGGACTTGCCGAGGTTTTGTGGAAACCCCGAAACCGGGCGAGATAGTTGGACGAGTGCTTGCAACCGACTGCTCAACACACCGTCGGGTCGACGGGCCGATTTCGCTTCGCCCTCGGCCAGCTTCAGATAGTTCAACGCAGTCGCATAGTGGTGCGCACGCATCTTGTTGCTGGTCGCGGCTTTTGCCATAGCCACGCATTGCTCCACCCACTGGCGATATTGTTCCGCTGTGTTCAAATGGTTTGACATCGCTCGCCTCCGACCCTTGAACCACCCCTAATAAGCAGGTTGGGGTAGGAACGGTTCCAAGGCTCTGCATCATCCGGAACCAGGCTCGGCGAAGTCGTTTAATAAGTGCCGGCGGACCAGACATCAAGCAAATGCGGTTTGCAGGCATTCGGGATTCAGGCAGGACACCAGCGGGATCACGCATGTTCCCCGGCGTCATCGGCGGGCCGTGCGGCTGCTTTTGTTTCACTTGGTCGCTTCTTTTTCCCATTCGACCGAGAGCATGGCGTAGAACTTCCGGAGGTTCTCGTCGGGCTCCCGCTGGGCGACCCATTTGCAATAAGCCGCCTTCGCGCGGCAGTCCTGTGCGCGCCTTTCACTTTCGTCCGGTGGGTCGGACGGCGTGGTCATCGGCGGGTGGGCGGTTGCTTGGGCTTCATTCGACGACTTGGTTGCCGTTCTGCATAAGCGTGATCGAACTTGTCCGCTGGCGCTCCACGGGCTCATAATACCGCAATGGCCAAAAACCCGAAACCAACGTTTACGGCGCGCGCCTACAAGGACGGCAGCGGCTATCTTGTGGAGGCTGAGTGGCCGGACGGCGTTATTCAACTCGTCGACGATTTCGGGTCGGAATCCGAAGCTATGGAATGGATCACTGACAAATCCGACGATTGGGTCCGCAAGCATCCAAAGCCGGTGTAGTCGGCGTGGCCCTACGGCTTGTGCGTCTGCTGATCGTTGGCTTGGGGCAACAAGGCGTCGCCCCATAAGGCCCCGGACGATCTATCGCCCGCCAGTTCCATATACCTCTGCGCCATCATGAGCAGGGCAGTCCGCGTGCCAGAATTGGTCGCGTTCGCCGCGAGCCTGAGACAGGCTCCGGCCGATGCCCTGTACTCAAGGGAATGGTCGCCCGGCATTTCCATTCCAAGCTTGGGAGCGTTAAGCTTTGTGACGCTTTTGTGTACTTTGACATAAGCACGAACTTGGAGAGTCGTTCCGGTAATTTATGACCCATCACATAATTTTTTCTGGTGACCAGCACTAAACACCACAACCGGGATGCCTGGACCCAATCGGCGAGCGCAAGAACGCAAGCCTGCCGCTCGGGCGACCTTACGATGGAACCAAGGGCCGTAATAAGCTTTAGCAAATGACATAGGGATGGGAACGTTCAGCCCTGGGGACCGACGTTAACGGGCCGAGTCTTTGGCCGCGCGGAGGTTCCGATATGTCCACGAAGCTCGGCATTGCTTTTCTCGGAATGGTGGTTGGTGGCGCCGCGTTCTTGATCTCGGGGATGGCGGTTTACCTGACGACAGCCCAACTCCAATACAGCAGCATGGCCCGATTCCAGGACCGCACTATGCAGTCCCAAGCGCCTGCGCAACCAACCTTGACGCGGTACGCACGGCTCCAACCTACGCCGTGAGGGGGGACGCCTTCCAATGGATCATCTGGTGACAGATCGCGAAACCAGATTGTACATTTACCTGGCGGTAGCTGCACTCATCCTCGCAGCGGCATCTTTCGTTGGCGTCGTGATCGGGTAGCCATCCCGCTTCCTCCGCGCAGTCGATCAGGTCGGCAGTGGCTGCGCGCGTTCCTGTGCTCGGCGGTTCGGACCCATGGCAGAAGGCTACCGGCACCGGCTCGTGATCAGCAAGCCGGGAGACGAGGCCGAAGCGGCCCAAAAGAAAGACCCCGCCCAGAATTGGACGGGGTCGCTGACGAAGTAGCTGTTCCAACAGTGACCCTCGAAATGACTCGCGACTAGTGCAGATGAGCAACACGGTCCAGAAAGCCGCTCTTTCTGTAATAAATCGCACTAGGTCCGGACAAGCTTGCGGACACATATCGAAGCCGCGCTTTCCTAGCGGCGGCACGATTCATGAGCGACGCTGTTCCCCGGCAAACGGACCCTGCCAAGCTCGATCTCTGTCGCACTCGGGCGCAGGAGTGCGAGCGCATGGCCGCAGAGGCGAGCGATCCCGAGACAAAGCGATTGCTTCTGAGGGCTGCTGAGGAATGGCGGTTCCTTTATGGCCAACACGTGGCCGATTTGCACTAGAAGCGAGAGCGCGAATATTCGCGGTCCAAGGTGACGGCCCCAGCGCGGCCGAGGAGGACTGGCCGGGGCCGTCGTGCCGTTGGAGGGTGACCCCAAACGGCACAAATCAACTCAGCAAAATTCAGGCCGGTTCCGAATGACCTACTTCGGCACCCTTTCCTCTTGCATCCGCGTGAGCGCACGCCGGGCCAGCCGTTCGTACTCTTCGGCGATCTTGAGAATGGTTGCCTTGGACTCGGGGTCAAGCAGCTGGGCCGCAAGCAAGCGCGTCTCCTCAGCTCGAAGCTGCCAGTGCGCCGGATTGTTAAGAAGCGATGGCATGGCCTAGTTGAGCCAACTAAGGGCGACGGCAACCGATCCGAAGAATGCGGCTAAGAGGACAGTCGCGAAAAGGAAAACCCGCAACCTGGCTTGATCTTGGCCCATGTGCCTTTCCCCACACATGACCAATCGCATTTTCCGTAGGTAAATATGCACAAGCCTGTCTTTTGGTTCCATCCGAAGATCGGACAATCCCGCTATCTAGCCGGCTTCTCGTCCCCCTCCGGCTGAGCTTTTTCAGGAACGGCGCCACCACGCCCGCGCCCGCGATGCAACTGCTATCGAGGCGGCGACTCTGTCGCGTTCGGCTTTGGCCCGCCACCCATCCCTTTGCGCACGCATGTCGGCGAGCTCGGCGCGCAGAATGGCAGCAACCTGTTTCAGACCCTCAATCTGCGCCTCCAAGGGCATTTCGTCACTCGGCACCGCGTCGATGCACACGACGGCCCGATCGGCGCGCTCGGTGTGCACATTGCGGTGCTCGTCTTTCCTGATCTTGCCGCTCTTGGTCGCGCGCAAGACCCTCGACCTGTTGAGGTGGGCTACCGCGAGGGTGGAGGACATGGTTGCAGCGCGTCGCTCGCGAAGGAGGGTAGATTGCAGCATCGCGGCTCGCGAGTTAACAGGTCCTTAATGCCCCGTGCGCAGGTTGCGGGCGGGTCCTTCTTTTGCTGTGGTCATTTTCGGCGTCGTTGTTTCGGATGCAGCCGCACCCCAGGTGCGTCGGCGTTCAAGAACTCGATCCCCCGCCGGTTCAAGCGTCACCTGTACGGCGGCTACCTGCTCTTGTGCTCGGCAGCCCGTCGGCGCCCTCGATCATGTTGACGGTCGCAATGCTGACAATTCGGGAGGCATTGGTCGGCATTCTCGACAGAATGCCTGATACTGAAATTCGAGATTGGCTTGAAGACCGCAGGAGGCGTTTGGCGCCCTTCCGTTCGCGCCACCTAAACAGCCATTCCCACGGAGGTCGTCGCGTTGCCTTGTAACAAACTCACGATGTGCTAAGAGACAGCCGTTCAAACAGGATGAATTTGATGGCCAAACGAACTAAGCGTGTCGCCTGGACGAAGGAACATGTTCGCGATCTCAAAGCGCACTCGAAAAGCAAGACGCCCGTGGTCAAAATCTCAAAAGCGATGAAGCGGACCCCTGGCGCTATCCGCCAAAAGGCATTGAGCCTGGGACTCGCCATAGGCCACCGTCGATAGCGCGCCGCGCGAACCCGCTACTCAGCTGAGGCAAGCCGTTCAGCCTCATCGCGCCAGGCGTCGCGGTCTCGCCGCATATCCTCAAGTTGGTCGCGCAACAGGTCGGCGCCACGCACGGCGCGCTTAAACAGCGACCCTAGGCGGCTGTCGTAAATTAAGGTTATATTCCGCCTCATGACGGATTTTAAAGAACAACCAGTCATGCAGCCGTATCCGGACAAGTTGGGTACAGGTTGGCATGTGGTCATCAGGTATCCCAAGGAACCTGAGCGTGAGATCACCGGCTTTTCGACTGAACAAGAGGCGTTGGACTGGATCATTGCCAATGCCGATGAGTTGGACGAATAGCCACTAGCGCGCCCGTTCGTTGAAACATTCACGCACAGCTTTGCTGACGCTGCGGTGGATGAATAGCTGATTGTTGATTTTCCTTGCTTTCGCAGACGGGCCCCCGCTAGGGCGTTGCCTCGAGCGACAGACAAAGCGCCAACGGCGGCATGGCGAGCAGGACACGGCAATGCTGAGGGATGACAGAAACGGCGGCGAAGGCCGGCGTAGCGCGCCGCGCAACGTCTTCGGCGAGCCGCTCGAAGCCTGCTCGATTGACCCCGTCACCGGATTTTATCGGGATGGCTGCTGCAACACAGGGGTCGATGACATCGGCAGCCACACGGTCTGCGTCATAGCGACGGCCGAGTTTCTCGGGTTTTCAAAATCGCGCGGCAATGACCTCTCGACACCAATGCCGGAATACGGCTTCGCGGGCTTGAAACCCGGCGATCGCTGGTGCCTATGTGCGCCGCGTTGGCAGGAAGCCTTCGAGGCAGGCCAAGCGCCGCGCGTGGTTCTGCGTGCCACGCACGAGGGTGCATTGAGCTACTGCTCTTTCGCCGATCTCAAACGCGCCGCGATCGACCTGGCGTGATCAAGCCGGCGACGAAGCGTCCGCCGCACTCTACAGCAGCGCACCAAGCAGATTCCCATGCGGCCCTGGGTTGGCTCGCGACCAGCAGCTTGATTGCTTATGAAGTCTACGGAGCCATCTGCGATTGGCCGGAGGCGATAGCGCGCAACGATTCCTCGCGCAGGTTCGTCCATAGCCGCGCGGTGATTTCTCCGAAACGCCGATCGGAGACGATCCGGCTGTCGCGCTCGCGCGGCCAATCGGTTGAAACAATGTCGATGAAACGGCCGGGCCGGGCGGACATGAGCCCAATGCGATCGGATAGCATGGTAGCCTCATCAAGCGCGTGCGTAATCAAGACGATGGTCGCCCCGGTATCGCGCCAGATGCGAAGAAGCTCGTCGCCCATGAGCAAACGGGTCTGCTGATCGAGCGCGGCAAAAGGCTCGTCAAGCAGCAGGATTGACGGCTCCAGGACCAGGGTCCGCGCAATACACACGCGCTGCCGCATGCCGCCGGACAGCTGCACCGGGTAGGCTTTGGCGAACGCGGAAAGGCCCATGAACGACAAAGCGTGGTCGACTCGCCGGCTGATTTCCGCTTCCGCCAACCCGTGTCGGCGAAGCCCGAAGGCGATGTTGTCCCGCACGCTCAGCCAGGCAAAGCTCGCGTCCTGCTGGAATACGACGCCGACCCCTTCCGGTACCCTGCCCCCCAATATTGCACCGTTGAAAGCGACGCTCCCGCTGGTCGGATTCAACAGGCCCGCCAGCATGTCGAGGAGCGTCGACTTTCCGCAACCGGAAGGCCCCACGATCGAAAAGAATTCGCCGCGATCGACCTGGAGATCCAGCGGGCCGAGTGCATGGACGTCCGCGCTTCCTCTTTCTCCCGGAAACACCTTAGTGACACCGCGCGCTTCGATATGGCCCCCCGCCTCACGCATGACGGATTTTCCGCTCGAGGAAGTGGAGCAACCCGTTGATTGCTGCGGCAAACAAGAAAATCAGCAGCGCCAACGCGAATATGTCGACAACGTTGTGAATTTCCATCGCGCGGATGAGGGCAAACCCGACACCCGATGAGGAGGCGAACAATTCCGCGAGCAGCGTTCCAAGCAACGTTACAGCGACCCCGATACGAACACCTGCGAAGATTTCAGGAAGCGCGGCCGGGGCCAAAATCGTCGTGATGGTCGCAGCCCAGGACAAGCGCAATATGCGCGCGGTACGCCGATAGACCGGCGCGACATTTCTCAAGGCCGCCATCGTCGCAATGATAACGGGAAAAATGCCATGCAGTACGCCAAACGCCACTTTGGCCGATAGCGTCAGACCGAAGACGAGCAAGATGATCGGATAAAGCGTGATCTTTGGGATCGAATAAATCGTTCCCAAAATCGGATCCGCGACTTCGGTCGCAAAGCGGCTGAAACCCAGTACAAAGCCGATACATGCACCCCCGACAATGCCGATCGCACAGGCCAAGGCAAAGGCCCTTCCCGTGTTGGCTGCGTCCTTCCAGAAATTTTCTGATTGAAGCAACGCCGCTGCACGAGCAATGGCACTCAACGGCGACGGCACAACGTCGGGGCTCGCGAGCAAGGAGACGGCCTGCCAGATGACAAGGAGACCCGCGAGCACCAATACGTGGTCGAAACGCGATGCTTTCATTGGGTGCCGAAACGGCGATGAAGCCGCTTCTCCCAGGCCGCCAACGCACCATTCACGATCATGACCAAGACCAGCAGCAGCAACAACATGCCGTACATGGTTCGATTGTCGAAATCCTGATAACCGAAGGCGATGCGCTTGCCGATGCCGGCGGTTGAAAGAATGAACTCCCCTGCAACGATGCCGATGACTGAATAGGCGACCGAGAGCTTGACGCCGGTCATCAGGTGGGGGGCGGCGGCCGGCAACCTGACGAGGATCAGTGTGCGAAGCCGATCAACGCTCAGAGCCGCGGCTGTTTTCATCAGCACGGGCGGCACCCGGTCGAGGCCCCCGAGCGTGTTGACGATCATGGCGACAATGCCGACCAGCGCACCCATCGCGATCAAAGCCGCACGACCTACGCCAAAAGCAACAATCAGCAGCGGATAGAAAACAAACACCGGCACCGCGTAGTAGGCGGACAGTAATGGCTCCACAGCGTGCCGCAGTCGCGGAAGAGCGTGCAACAGGGCGCCAATGCCAAAGCCGCCGACGACCGACAATGCGGCGGCGGCCGTCGTGTTCACGATCGTGAACAGGATATCTGCGTTGAACTTTCCACTCTCGAGGATCTGCCACAACGCCACCACCATTTCGGTCGGTGGAATCATGGTCATCCGGTTGATGATGGCCGCGCGGCACAGAATTTCCAACGCCGCCAACGCCGCGACAACGATGACGACGCGTGCGACCGCAGCTCTGGTCAACCGAAATGACATGCCGGAGGCCGCAACCGATTCTCAGAATGGCCTTTGCCATGTCTCAGGCAGAAACCGCTGATCAATGATCGAATTCCAATCGATCGGCTTGTCGAATTCACCGACGAGTTGCAGGCCCTCCGACATCTTGTCGAGCCCCAGCTTTTCAAACTCGCCGTGCGTCCACTCGCCTTCATAACCGAAATACTTCGGGAAATAGGTTGCAACCTGGCTGGCATCCTGCTGCCACACTTTGGCGTAGATCCGCATTGCATCTTCGCGATTGTTGTAGATGTAATCCACCCCGCGGCCGCGGATCGCGATCAGTTTGCGCAGCAGCTCCGGATTGCTCTGAGCGAACTGACGGGTCGTGATGCCGACCAGCCATGTCATGCGCGGAATGATATTCGCGAACGGCAGAATGACGCGATATTTGGCAGCCTCGAGGGTAAGCACCGGATCGATCATGGGAGCGGCCTGGATCGCGCCGGTCGTGAGCGCGGTTATTCCGGGTCCGAATCCGCCGGTCGCCACCGACTCGACCTTGCCGTCCATATGGGTTTCCTTCAGCGCCAGTCGCAGCAGAACTTCGCTGGTCGATTTCGGCGCAGTGAAACCCGCCTTCTTTCCGGCAAGATCCGACATTTTCTGGACCCCGGATTTGGGATCCGCGACGAGCGCGATTTCTCCGATATGGCTGCTGGCGCTGTTGACGATGACAACGTCGATGCCGGAGCGCGCGGCCGCAAGCGCGGCGGAGGTCGCAACCTCGCCATAGGGCAGATCGCTGGCCAACACGTTGCGTAGCGTCGTCCCGCCGCCCGCGCCGGCGATGATCTCATCGATTTTGACGCCGGCGTCAGCGAAGTAGCCTTTTTCCATGGCGACGGCCCAAGGCAGGCTTGCCGTGACGCGGCCATACTGGCTGACCGCAAGCTGGAACGCTTGCGTCGATGACGAAGCGATCGCCGAGCAGAGGACGAGGCCGAGCGTCGCGAGCAACCGTGTGATCATGATTGTTACCTCCAAGCGACGAGCATTTGCTCGATCGCGCTTTCCCAAGTCAGATTCAATTTTGGCGGCTGCCAGCGTGACCCCACAATCTTGCGCTTGCCAGCCTCGCGCCCTCGACCAGGGCGCCAAGCTTCGCCCAAGCAACCTCAGGATGAACTTCATCTCCCGCGCCCGAGGTACCAAAGCCGCAATCGGTGCCGGCAATCACGCGCTCGCGCCCGACCACGCTCGCGAAACGCGTGATCCTCTGCGCCACGAGTTCCGGATGTTCGACGAGGTGAATGCAATGCGAGACGACGCCGGGAATAAGGACCTTGTCGTCCGGCAATGGTGTCTCCTGCCAGACCTGCCATTCATGCTCATGGCGCGGGTTGGCGGCCTCGATCACATAGGCGCCCGCGCGAACCCTCAGCATGAGATCGACGAAATGCTTGAGCTCGAAATCGAAAACGCGAGGCGCGATGTTGACGCTGTAACATGTGTGGAAACGAACTCTGTCCTCCGCGATGCCGCGCAACGCGTAATTGACCGCGTCGACGCGCAGCGCGATGAATCTCCGGCACTCCTCGACTGACGCCCCCGGCGTTCTGTTGTAATGGGTCGCCATTCGCGGGTCGTCGATCTGCAGCGCAAAGCCTGCGTCGACAATCGCCTTGAATTCGACGCGCATCGCGTCGGCAAGTGCGGCGAGGTATTCTTCGGAGGAGGCGTAATATTTGTTTTCGTAATAGAGTTCGAGGTTGGACGGCGAGATCGCGGTCATGAAGACGGCGCGGGCATCGACGCCGGATAGCGCCGCCTTGAGATTTGCGAGGTCGGCGTTCAGTTCTGCTTCGCCAACGTATTTTATCGGGCCCGAGCAGACCCATGCTGTGGGTCGCACCGTTCGTTTGGCAACCAGCGCGCCGGAGCGTCCGGCGAGCATGATCTTCATATCCTCGTAGGCCGCCGGAAACGCCAGAGAATCACGCGTACCGCCACGAAACCGGACCGGGCTGTCGATCTCTTGCAAGCCCGACAGCCGTCCGCGCGCATAGGCCATCCAACTGACCTTGCTGTGTTCGCCATCGTTGATGACATCGAGCCCGACATCCGCTTGACGCCGCACGATCTCGGTGACCGCTCGTTTCACGCGCCGGCTGAGGGCGTCGTCGTTGTAATCCCGGCCCAACTCTTTGGCATTCAAGGCTTCAACCAGATCGGACGGTCGAGGCAAGCTCCCCGTGTGCGTCGTCAGAATCCGGTCGGTGCTCGTTTTCATGTTGAAGCTTTATTTCAATTTTCATCCCGACGAGCTGCCGGCGGACCGCTCCGCCTCAGTTCAATCGCGCCCCAGCCTCGCGAACAATGCTCAAGTCCATATAGTTGCGCACGTCGATCCCGCTCTTGAGGAACCCAAGCTCCACCATTTTATCGATGTTGTCCTGCAGCACCGCCGGATCGAGAATTCCATTGGGGTCGCGATAAAAGTCATTCTTGGTGAACAGCCAGGACTCGAGCTGCTGCGGCGGCAGCTTGGTCACGCCGGCAACGATGTCAACGACCTCCCGGTGATTGGCCGGATCGGTATAGAAGCGCCGCGAGCGCAGCGCATCTTCCATGAAATCGAGCATCGTTGAGCGATTCTTCTCAAGGAAGCCCGCGCGCGCGACCCAAATGACCTGGGCGGTGGGCCCAAGCGAATCGCGCTGCGTGAACAGCGTGGACGCCACGCCGCGGAGCGCGGAATCCGCCGACATCGCGGGTACGCCGAGTCCAATGAGGTCGGCCTTCCGGTCCAGCAGGACGGCCTTCATATTCGCGAAAGCAACCTCCAATTCGGTGTAGTCGCGCTTCTCCTGAAGACCCTCCTTACGCGCGATCGCCCGCAGGGCCATGTCGGTGCCGCCACCCCGCACATTGACCGCGACAACCCGGCCCTTGAGATCCTTGATCGCTTTCACCGGACCGTCCTTGAGCACCATGAACTCGGCGCTGTAGTAGCCCGGAAATCCGTCGATGAACTCATCGCTGATGACCCGCAGGTCTTGCAGGCCCGCGTTCTGGATCGCCAGCGGGAACGACGAGAACGTCAGCAGGGCGATGTCGAGATCACCGGAAGCGAGCGCCGCCACCGATTGCGGAGTGCCGGGAAAGCGGATCGGATCGACCGTATAGCTGGTGCCGGCATGTTTCATCATTTCGGGCTTCGACATGAACAAAGGCGGCAAATTGTTCGGCACCGCGACCCAGGATATGCGGATCTTCGCAGGCTCGCAGTGGGCGCCGGAACTGACCAGCAGCAAAACCGCCACGGCGCAGAGAATCGGCAAGCCTCTCATTGTTGCGTTTCCCTCATGGTTTTCTGTATTGAGTGACTCTACTTGCCTCACACCGTCATCGAGTGCGCATCCTCCTGATGCCAGACGAGCAGCCGGCGGCGCACCCACGCCATCCCGGCGACCACGCCGTACCCGACAGCCATAATCTCGACGATGCCGGCAAATACATCAGGCGAGTTGAGCTGCCGCGAGGCTTCCAGCATGGCTGCTCCGAGGCCGTAGCCTCCCATCATCATCTCGGCGACAATTTCGACGATCAATGCGGTCGGCAGCGCGACCTGCAACCCCGTGATGATTTGCGGCAGTGCTGCCGGCACCAGGATCTCCCACGCGATCTGCTTCTCGCGGGCGCCGAGGCTTTGCGCCGACCAGATCAGCTCGCGCTCCACGCCCTGTAAACCGGCAAGCGTCGCCGTGGCGACTGGAAACACGGCGCTGACGGCGATGATCGTTATTTTGGACGCGTCAAAGAGGCCGAACCACAGGATGAAGACCGGCAGAAAAGCGATCTTGGGCATGGGCAGCCCGATCGAAACGATCGGATCAAAAAACCAGTACGCCCAACGATTTCGCGCCATCAGCAGGCCGAGCGTCACGCCGGTGGCGGCCGCGATCGCGAAACCAAGGCACGTGCGATAAAGCGTCAATCCGGCGTTCAGAATAAAATCCCCCGACGTCACGTCGGCCGCTAGACGCGCAACCACTGCGCCGATTGGCGGCAGCATGAACGCGCTGATGCCACCGCTGCGCGTAGCGAATTCCCAGCAGGCGACAACGAGCAAAGGCGTAGCCGCAGGCGCCACGGTCCAAAGCGCCCGACGAAGCGCGTTCGGATACGAAGCGGAGACCGCGGCCCCGGGCTGAACGGCTGCTATGCGCGCCATCGAAGCATCCGTCCCATCAACAGCAGATAGCTGCGATCGGCCATGAACCCGAGCAGCGCGACTGTCAGGACCGTCGCAAACATTGCGTCGTAGACGCCGCCGTCGCCGAGCATGCCGATCATGTAACCAAGTCCCTTGCGCGCGGCGATCAGCTCGGAACTCACCAGCAAGATAAACGACGTCGCAAGCGCGATACGAACACCGCTCAATATATCGGGCAATGCGCTCGGCAAAACCACCTCCCGGACAACCTGAAGCCGGCTCGCTCCGAAACTACGCGCCGACCAAATCAGCGTCTGATCGGCCCCGCGCGCGCCGTTGAACGCGCTGATCGCAATCGGGAGCAAACAGCCGAGAAAAATCAGTACAATCTTCGAGGCATCGCCGAATCCGAGCCACAGCACCATCACGGGGATCAGCGCCGATTTAGGCATGGGGTAGAACAGGCGCACGAGTGGGCCGACGAAAACGTTCACGACTCGCGATGTCGCCATGAACAGCCCTGCTCCAGCACCAACAAAGATCGCGAGGAGCAGGCCGAGGCCGACCCGGTAGAGCGAATCGATGCCGTTCGTGATCATCTCGCCGCTTCCGACGAGACGCAGCCATGACGTAGCTACCGCGGTCAACGACGGCAGAACGTTTGCCGGTACCAGGCCGAGCAACGCCACCGCTTCCCAAGCGAGCGCGATGAATAGCAGCGGGGAATAGCGCACCAGCAATCGGCTAAAGGTGCCATCCGCGCGGAGCAAGCTCAGGCCGAGCGGCCCTCCCGTTTTCTGTCGCATCCGCGGACCGTCCCTCCCAGTACAATCCAGTGTGGCTTTTATAACGACACGACTGCAAGCGAGAACACAATCGGGGACACGAATGTGGATTTGGCATTCACGTTGCACCGCCGCCCGAACGAGCCCCTCTCAGCCACGCCGCGTCGCTACACGAGTAAGACGCATGACCAACGGCTCGGATGGCGGCTCGGATTATTTGGCGTCCGACACCTAGGGAGCGATGTCGGTGGTGATTTTGCCGGCGCGGATGATGACACATTCTGGAGGAAAATCCTGACGAAAGCGCGCTCCCGTGTCCGTCGCACGCCGTACGAACTGCTCGAGGTTCGTCATCGCCGCCGTCGCAAGTCGTGCAGAACCAGCAATGTGCGCTGCCTTGACCGGCAGCATTGTTGGAGCACACGCTCGACCCAACCGTCCGGGCCGAGCCAAGCATTTACTGGCGATCGCGAGCCCTACCGGTGCGGTGTCTCGACCTCGCGCCAACGGGCGAGCGCCAGGATCGCGCGCACGTTGGCAGCGAACTCCGCTTTGGCCTGTTTCAGGCTGTCGGTGTAGCCGTCGTGCGTGATCTTATCGTTCGGCCCCAGCAGCGCATATAGATTCCAGTGCCAACGCATCTTGCCGCCGGTGAGCACGACCTTGTGGATGCGGCCGAGACGCAAGCTTCCGGAGAAAACCACGTAATCCTCACCCGGAACGCTGCCGGGCATATCGTCCTTGGTACGCTTCAAGACGAGCGACATTGCGGTACTCGATGATCAAAGATCGCGCCTATCAGACAGAATACGACGATGAGCGCCGGCCTCCGGGCGAAGCCTGTTGATGATTGGATTTCTTGATCAGGAGCGGCATCTCTGCCGCTACATCGCGGGAGAGACTTACTGGCCAACCTTCGGGGTGATGGGTCGCGGCGTTCGCACCTTGACCCGCTTGTAGTACCGCACTGGCGCCTGCGGCGCCGCCAGCGCCGCCCTGGATTCGGCAAGTCTTGCGTCATATCCGGGCGAGTTCATAACGGTCGGCGGCCGGGCCTGCGCGGGCACAACCAAGATCCAACCGCCGAATGAAAGCACCAGAGTTACGGCCGCTACTCCGCCAACCTTGGTCATCACTGGCCTCCGCTCAGAGCTCATTACATATCGGATACCTGATCATCGCCCGGCGCGACGGCCTACTCATAGCCGAATTTCGATGTCCTCGACAAAGCCTTACCGCTCAGGTTCATAGCACGACGCCGGCCAGGCGATCAGGCTAGTGCCCGGTTTCCGAAGTTCGTGATACATGGCGGCATGCTCTGACACGAACTTCGGAAACAAACGGGCACTAGCAAGCATTTGATTGCGCATGATCCGGCAAAGTGGCCCCCGGTTTGCCGAAAAGATCATGCGCCACTGATACTTGGCGCGCGACCGGATGCAAAACCGGGACCACTTTTGCTGGTCGCGCGCGTGCCGCTTCTCGATTTGAAGTTCCTGGACGAGAGAGCGGCAGGTGGTGCAGGAACTTCAAATCGGCGGCACTAGGCGCGCTTGATAAGCCAGGGAGGCTCCCATGAAAGCGGCGGTTGCGACCGACAAAGGACTTGAGATCCGGGATATCCCGAAGCCTGCGACCCAAGCCCAATGAGGTTCTGGTGCGGGTGCGCGCCGCGGGGCTTAACCGCGCCGACCTCAACGCCGCGCGCGGCGCCGGCGGCCACGGGGCGATCGGCGCGACGCTCGGGCTCGACTGGGCCGGCGAGGTGGTCGAAGCAGGCAGCGCAGTGGTCGGCGGCTTCAAGCCCGGCGACCGCGTCATGTGCGCAGGTGCTGGCGGCTATGCCGAATATGCGATCGCCGATTGGGGTCGCGTCACGCCGATGCCGGCGAACTTTACCTTCGAACAGGCGGCGACCTTGCCGGTTGCAGTCGCCACCATGCACGACGCACTCGTAACCAACGGTCGGCTGAAGCCGGGCGAAAGCGTGATGATCCAGGGCGCGAGCTCGGGCGTCGGCCTGATGGCCCTGCAAATTGCCAAGCTACTGGGCGCCCGGCTGGTGATCGGCACCTCGACCAATGCCGCGCGCCGCGATCGCCTCAAGGAGTTCGGCGCCGATCTCGCGATCGATACCGGCAATCCGAGTTGGCCCGATGAGGTGCTCAAAGCAACCGACGGCAAAGGCGTCAACCTGATCATCGATCAGGTGTCGGGCAGCGTCGCCAACGGCAATCTCAAGGCAACTGCAATCCTCGGCCGCATCGTCAACGTGGGCCGGCTCGGCGGCGGCAAGGCCGAATTCGATTTCGATCTGCATGCGGCACGCCGCATCACCTATATCGGCGTCACCCACCGCACGCGCTCGGTCGACGAGCTGCGCGAGGAAACGCGGGTGATGTGGAAGGATCTCAGCGGTGCGATTGCCGCCGGCAAGCTGCACTTACCGATCGACAAAACTTTTCCGCTCGATCAGGCAGCCGCCGCGCATGCCCATATGAAGGCCAACGGGCATTTCGGAAAGATTCTGCTGTTGCCTTAATTCCCGGAAGCGTGGAGCGGGTGAGATTCGGATGCCACATGTCCCGGACGAGCGCCGGCGAGCAAAAGCCAGATGGAGCGTGGAGCGGGTGAGATTCGGATGCCACATGTCCCGGACGAGCGCCGGCGAGCAAAAGCCAGATGGCGCGTAGATCCGGGACCTAGCACAAATGTTTCGCGAAGCGACGATATATTGGGGCGCTTGGCGGCGAGGCTGCCGCTCGAAGCGGGAGGTCATAATGGCACTCGTTCTGCCTGCAATCGTCGCGACGATGGCCGTTGTAGCGTTGGCGCCAACCGTTTTGGTCGCGCGAACACTGAAGACCGAGACCAGGTGTAAAGAGATTTGCGATCGGACGTATGCGTCCGCCGTACTAACTGGTCAACAAAGGCGCCTGCTGCGGACATGTGTTGCCGCGGGGACTTGCGCCCCATCGTCGAATTCGCTGAAAGACGTTGAAAGCAAGCCGAACGTGAAGACGTTCGAGCCCTATCCGTGCAAGTTCTTCATGTGCTGACACGTCGCCGCCGCCCACGCCCGCTTGGATCAGCCAACCGAGAATCTCACGTCAGCCCAATGTCCCGAACACGGAAAGCGGACCATGAAATTGATGGCTAAGCCTGAATTCAAGGTCGTGGTTGCTGGAGCCGGAATCGCAGGCCTCTTCATGGCTGAGAAATTGAAGCGGGCGGGCATTGATTTCACGGTATTTGAGAAGTCCGACGAAGTTGGCGGCACTTGGAGGGACAATACCTATCCCGGCCTTTTCGTGGATGTTCTCTCACGCCAATACGAGTTTCCATTCCAACCGAACTACGACTGGTCGCGCAAATATGCGCCCGGTGCAGAGATACAAACGTACATCAAGAAAGTCGCTTCCGATCGCGGCCTACGTCGGTTCATTCGGTTCAAAGAGGAAATTGTTGAAGCCCGCTTCGCCGAAGACCGTTGGCACTTGCGAACGGCCAAAGGCGAGGCCGTCGTCGCCGATGTCTTCATCGCCGCGACCGGCTTTCTCCACAAACCGCTCTATCCAGATATCCCCGGGCGTAACAGTTTTGCAGGCCCCGCTTTTCATTCGGCGCGCTGGGATCACAGCATTCCCTACCTGGGCAAGCGATGGGGCGTGATCGGTGGGGGCGCGAGCGGCATCCAGATCACCGAAGCGCTGGCTTGGGAGCGTTGCGACGTGACCCAATTCATTCGGCGCGCGCAGTGGGTTCATATTCGCGAAAACCCGCGTTCGACTTTGCTCGAGCGCTTGTTGTTGCGGCTGCCGCTCGCCTACCGACTGCGCCAGCGCCAGCTTTGGAAATTGATCATCCAAGCCGACCATTGGCGCCTAAAGCCCGGGCCTCAGCGCGACGCGATGGAGCGCGAGTACAAGAACTATCTCAATGCCATCAAGGATCCCGAGCTGCGCCGGAAGCTGACCCCCGACTATCATCTTGGCTGCACCCGGATTCCAAAATCGGATCGCAACTATTACGAGGCGGTGCAGCAACCGAACGTCCACCTCGAGTTTGGCCGAATCGCGCGTATTCTGCCCAAGGGCGTGGAAATGACGGACGGCAGATTTAGAGAGCTTGACGTGCTTGTCTACGCGACCGGTTTCGATGCGCACGGGTACATGCGGCCGATGACGGTCACGGGACTTAACGGCGTGACCATCGAGGAGGTCTGGAAAACCAGGATCTATTCGTATGGCGGGATCGCCCTGCCGCAGTTCCCGAACCTATTCATGCTGTACGGTCCATTTAGCCCGGTAAACAACGTGCCGGTGCCGCTCGGCCTCGAGCACGAAATCGGGTACATCATGCGCCTGATTGATATTGCTCGACGCCGACGGGTGACGGTTGCGCCGACGGCCGCTGCGACCGAGAAATTCCTCGCCCGGCTCGGCAGCGCCTTTCCCGATACAGTCTGGGTCGGTTGCCGCAACTGGTACTCTGATCAGCAGGGTACGCCAATCCTGTGGCCGCTGCCGCAAGACGCGCACGAGGTGTTCTTCGCCCGCGTCGACATGGAAGACCTGCAACTCAGTCCGGCAACACACATGGACTGAGCAAGCTCGCGGTCATCTCTGGTCGCTCGGCGGCCTCATCACGGGCCGGCGGTGCTCAAGGTTGAGTTTTTGGCCTAACCAGTTGTACCGTGGGCTGCAGAAGCGAACAGAGCGTTCGAGCTCCGGTCACCCAAAAGCAACGCGCATCGCCGGTGATCGGACTTAGAGCAAATGATA
>CAWFLX010000041.1:0-30463 GCA_963816775.1 uncultured Alphaproteobacteria bacterium | reverse complement strand
GGGGCGCCTGGATTCGAACCAGGGGATGGCGGAATCAAAATCCGCTGCCTTACCACTTGGCTACGCCCCAACACGGCGGTGCGCGGCGGACCATACCGGGGAGGCCGGTTCTGTCAACTTGCGCCGGCGCCGGCCAGCCCGACGCCACCGCGACATATATTTATGTTCTTGAGGGTGCGCGCGCACGAGTGAGCACCGATCGCCGCCCTACCCTTTCAGCACCGTGTTGGTGTGCTCGACCTCGGGCGGCCCCGCAAAGCAATGCGCGACCAGCGCGCGCCAGGCCTTGCAGTCGTCCTTGCCGTGGAAGTCGACGGTGTGGTTCTCGAGCGTCTCCCACTCGATCACCAATCGGTAGCGCTGCGGTTTCTCGATCGAGCGATGTAAGGCGAGGCTCTTGAACCCGCGCGCACGGCCGAACAATTCCCGCGCCTTGGCGACGCCCGCCTCAAACTCGCGCTCCATTCCGGGCGTAACATCGATCTGAGCAATTTCGGTGACCATGGCTTTCTCCGGCGCGCGGTGTGGGCACGTATCTATCGTTCAATTCCACCGGCGCGCAACGCCCCGCCCTCGCCTTTCCCTCGCACCGGCGCGGAGCTAGAGTGCGCGTTTGCGGGAGAGCGTTCATGTACCGCGCGCCGGTCGCCGATATCGCGTTTACCCTGAAAAATTCCGCCGGGTTCGCGGCGGCGCGGGCCGAGGGGATCTATCAGGACCTCGGCGACGATCTCGTCGACGCGGTGCTCGAGGAAGCCGGCAAGTTCGCCTCCGACGTGATCGCGCCGCTCAACCGCATCGGCGATCAGCACGGCACGCTGTTCAAGGACGGCAACGTCACCATGCCGCCCGGCTGGAAGGAGGCCTACACCGCCTGGGCCGCCGCCGGCTGGAACGGGCTCGCCGGCCCGACCGAATGGGGCGGCCAGGGCCTGCCGCTGGGCGATCAACGCCGCCTGCGTCGAGATGTGGAACTCGGCCTCCGCCGCCTTCGCGGTCGGCCCGACGCTCACCATGGCCGGCATCGACGCACTCTCGGCGCACGGCTCCGACGACCTCAAGAAAATCTATCTCGCCAAGCTGATCTCCGGCGAGTGGACCGGCACCATGCAGCTCACCGAGCCGCAGGCCGGCTCCGACGTCGGGCTGCTGCGCACCCGAGCCGAGCGCGCACAACGGCGCCTACAGGCTCACCGGGCAGAAGATCTTCATCACCTACGGCGAGCACGACCTCACCGACAACATCATCCATTTCGTGCTCGCCCGCCTGCCCGAGGCGCCGCCCGGCACCAAGGGAATCTCGCTGTTCCTGGTGCCGAAGTTCCTGGTCAACGCCGACGGCTCGCTCGGCGCGCGCAATGACGTGCGCGCGCATTCGATCGAGCACAAGATGGGCATCCACGCCTCGCCGACCTGCACCATGGTGTTCGGCGACAACGGCGGCGCCACCGGCTTCCTGGTCGGCGAAGAGAACCGCGGCATGGCGTGCATGTTCACCATGATGAACGATGCGCGGCTCGCCATCGGCCTGCAGGGCATGGCAATCGCCGAAGCCGCGACCCAGCAGGCCGTGGCCTACGCGCGCGAGCGCAAGCAAGGCCGCACCCCAGGCATGCCCGCGAACCAGGCGGCGCCGATCATCGCGCAGCCGGACGTCAAGCGCATGCTGCTCACCATGCGCGCGCTCACCAACGCGGCGCGCGCGATCTGCTATGCGACCGCGGTCGCGCTCGACCGCTCGCATCGCGCCGCCGACGCGGCCGCGCGGCAGACCGCGCACGAGCGTGCATCGCTGCTGACCCCGATCGCAAAAGCATTTGCAACCGACGTCGGCAGCGAGGTGGCCTCGCTCGGCATCCAGGTGCACGGCGGCATGGGCTACATCGAGGAAACCGGCGCCGCGCAGCTCTATCGCGACGCCCGCATCGCGCAGATCTACGAAGGCACCAACGGCATTCAGGCGATCGACCTCGTCACCCGCAAGCTGCCGCTCTCCGGCGGCGCGGCGGTGCGCGCCTATCTGGCCGAACTGTGGCGGACCGTGGCCGAGGTCGAAGCCAGCAATGATCCGGCATTCGGCGCGACCGGCACGGCCTTGCGCGCGGCCGTCGATGCGTTCGGCAAAACCACTGAATGGCTGCTCGAGCGCATCGAGCGCGAGCCGCAGACCGCGCTCGCGGGCGCCACGCCCTACCTGCGCCTGTTTGCGAGCGCCGCCGGCGGCTGCCTGCTGGCGCAGGACGCGCTCGCCGCAAAGCGCGCCGGCAATCCCGCACACGCGACCGAGACGGCGCGGTTCTTTGCGACCAACCTCGCCACCGCGGCTCCCGGTCTCGCTACCACCGTGATCGAGGGCGCGGACGCGCTTGCGGTCGATCCTGACGCGATCGGATAGGGCGATGAGCGAGCACGTGATCGTCACCGACGAGGCCGGCATCCGCACCATTCGGATGAACCGGCCCGAGAAGAAGAACGCGCTCACGCTCGCCATGTACGAGGCAATGACGGACGCGCTCGAAAGCGCAAACACAGATGACGCCGTGCGCTGCGTCCTGATCGCAGGGATCGAAGGGGCGTTCACCGCCGGCAATGATCTCGCCGATTTCCTCGCCGCCGCCACGGGCGATGGCGGCTTTAATCGCGCGGCGCTGCGTTTCCTGCCGGCGCTCGTCAACTGCCGCAAGCCGATGGTCGCGTGCGTAAGCGGCGTCGCGGTCGGCATTGGCACCACCATGCTGCTGCATTGCGACTTCGTGGTCGCAGCCACGGACGCGACGTTTTCGACCCCGTTCGTCGGCCTCGGGCTGGTACCGGAAGCAGGCTCGACCCTGCTCGTCGCCGCGTCTGATGGGCCAGCGCCGCGCGTTCGAGTTTCTGGTCATGGGCCACCCGCTCAATGCAACCCGTGCCAAGGACGCTCGGCCTCGTCAACCTGGTGGTCGATCCGCAGGACGTCGACGCCGAGGCGCTCAGGGCCGCGCGCGAGATCGCGGCGCTGCCGCCCGGGGCGGTCGCTGCGGCACGCGCGCTGATGCGCGGTACGTCCGAGGAGCTCATGACCCGCCTCGATCAGGAAGGGAAGATTTTCAGCGAGCGCCTGCGTTCGCCTGAAGCGAAAGCTGCGTTCGAAGCGTTCCTTGCCCGCAAGCGGTGAGACGATGTCGCTCAACGGCAAGACTCTGTTCATCACCGGCGCCTCGCGCGGCATCGGGCTCGCGATCGCGCTGCGCGCCGCGCGCGACGGCGCCAACATCGCGATCGCGGCCAAGACCGAGACGCCGCATCCGAAGCTCGCAGGGCACGATCCACACCGCGGCAGAGCAAATCGAAAAGGCCGGCGGCCAGGCGCTGCCGCTCGTCGTCGACGTGCGCGACGAAGCCGCGGTCAAGGACGCGATCGATCAGACCGCCGCGCGCTTCGGCGGCCTCGACATCGTCGTCAACAACGCGAGCGCGATCTCAGCTCACCCCGGTCGCGAAGACCGACATGAAGCGCTTCGACCTGATGCATCAGATCAACGCGCGCGGCACGTTCATGGTCTCCAAGCACGCGATCCCGCATCTGGAGAAGGCCGCCAACCCGCACATCCTGATGCTCTCGCCGCCGCTCGACATGCGGGAGAAGTGGTTCGCGCCGCACACCGCCTACACGATGGCGAAGTTCGGCATGAGCATGGTGGTGCTGGGGCTCGCCGGCGAGCTGCGCCCCAAGGGCATCGCCGTCAACGCGCTGTGGCCGCGCACCACGATCGCGACCGCGGCGATCAAGAACCTGCTCGGCGGCGACGCCATGATGCGCATGTCGCGCACGCCCGACATCCTGGCCGACGCGGCGTACCTGATCTTCGAGAAGCCTGCCAAGAGCTTTACCGGCAACTTCCTGATCGACGACACGTTCCTCGCCGGCGAAGGCGTCACCGACTTCGACCGCTACCGCGTCGACCCGAGCCAGCCGCTGTCGCCGGATTTCTTCGTGCCGGACGACATCAAGCCGCCGCCCGGGGTCAGCCTCGCGGCGAAGACTTAAGCGCAAGCGCATTTCAGGACCTCAGCCTTATGTCGACCCTGTTTATCACCCATCCGGCCTGCCTCAATCATCTCACGCCATCCGGCCATCCGGAGCGGCCGGACCGGCTGCGCGCGATCGACCGGGCGCTGGAGGACGAGACGGTTCCAGTCGCTCGCGCGCGTGCAGGCGCCGACGGCCGAGCTTGACGACGATCGCGCTCTGCCATCCGCGCGAATTCATCGACGAGATCGCGCACGCAACCCCGCGCGAGGGCCTGGTGCGGATCGACGCCGACACCTCGATGTCGCCGGGCAGCTTCGAGGCCGCGCTGCGCGCCGTCGGCGGCGCCGTCTATGCGGTCGACGAGGTGATGAGCAAGCAAGGCCGCCAACGCGTTCTGCGCCATGCGCCCGCCCGGCCATCATGCCGAGACCGTGCGGCCGATGGGCTTTTGCCTGTTCAACAGCGCCGCGATCGCGGCGCGCCACGCGCAGAAGAAGCACGGCGCCGAGCGCGTGGCGATCGTCGATTTCGACGTCCATCACGGCAACGGCACCCAGGAGATCTTCTGGTCCGACCCGACCGTGATGTACTGCTCGACCCACGAAATGCCGCTCTATCCCGGCACCGGCGCACGCGTCCGAGCGCGGCGAGCACAACACCATCGTCAACGCGCCGCTGCGCGCCGGCGACGGCGGCGAGCAGTTCCGCGCCGCGTTCGAGGCCATGATCCTGCCGCGGCTGCGCGAGTTCAAGCCCGACCTGCTGGTGATCTCGGCCGGCTTCGACGCGCACATGCGCGATCCGCTCGCCAACCTCAATTTGCTGGAGACGGATTTCGCCTGGGTCACCCGCAAGCTGATGGAGATCGCCGACGCGAGCGCGGGCGGCCGCGTCGTCTCGCTGCTCGAGGGCGGCTATGACCTGCAAGGGCTGGCCGGTTCGGTCGCCGCCCATGTCACCGCGCTGATGCGGGGGTAGCACGTGAAGCGCTACAATGCCGGCGAATCACAAGGGTGTTCAGCGTGACCGAGAACGACCATGCCGACGTGAAGCGGCTGAGCTTCGAGAAGGCGATCGAGGAACTCGAGTCGATCGTCAAGCGGCTCGAGGAAGGCAAGGTGCCGCTCGAGGAATCGGTCGCGATCTACGAGCGCGGCGAGGCGCTCAAGCGCCGCTGCGAGGAGCTGCTGCGCCAGGCCGAGGCGCGGGTCGAAAAGATCACGCTCGACGCCTCCGGCAAGCCGAAGGGCACCGAGCCGCTGGACGTTGGATAAGACCAGCGGCCGCATCGTAGATGCCATTGCCGTGCGAAATGGCATCTACGGTGGGGCGCCCGCACGAAAGTCCTGATTTTTCAGCATCTTATCTGTAGATGCCATCGATTGCGCCGACGATGGCATCTACGGGACCAGCGATTTTGGAGGTAATCGCTCTTAATAGATTCCCGGAATGATCCGCTTGGTGCGCGCCATATAGGCCCGGTAGTCCTCGCCGAACGCTGCCAGCATCATGCGCTCCTCGGCCCCGACCCGGCAGAAGAACAGCGTGCCAAAGCCGACCAGCCCGGCCGGTCCCGCGATCCAGTTTGGCAGCAACAGTACCTGCGCCAGCGCCCACAGCCAGAACGCCGAGTACATCGGATGGCGCAGATGCCGATAAAGCCCGTCGGTGACCAGCGCATGCTGATCGCGGATCTCGAGCGTCACCGACCATGAGCGGCCGAGCTCGCGGTGGATGCGGTAGAACAAGGCGAGCGCCGCCGCGAACACAACGGTGCCGGCGAACGCAAGCACGGGTTGGAACGGGTAGTTCGCAAAGCGCGGTTCCTCGGTCAGCACATAAATCAGCGGCACCACGAACAGTCCGCAGAACGAGATCGCGAGCAGCACGCGCTCGCGCAGCCGCTCCGGGCGCTGCGCCACCGGCGTCTTGCGCGCGCGGCGCTGGTGCGGATAGCGAATGACAAACCAGGCAATGCAGCCGAACGCCCAAATCCACTTGGCGACAGCCAGCGTCATGAAACATCCGTGGCAAGACGGCGCGCGGGCGCGGGTTTCTGCTCCTCCAGATAGGCACCGTCCTCGCCGACCAGCTCGGCGCAACCGCCCGGCGCCCAGATCGTACGCGCGAACGGGGCCGGCCCGCAGATCAGCATGAAGAAGTCGTAGGTCCCGCGCCGCTCGGCCGCCATCACGAACTGGTAGTGGATGCGCATGAATTTCCAGGCGATGCGCTTCATCTTGGCCGTCTCGACCAGATCCCAGAAATTGATGATGCGGATATGCGGTTTGCCGCTGCTGTTGCCCCTGAACGGAACCAGTCGCACCGGATCGAAGTAGTAGAAGCTGATCGGATCCTGCCGCGTCTGAAACTCGCCCCAGGTGATCTGATCAGTGGCCGCAATCTTCTCCGCGCAGGCGCGCAGTCGAACCGCCGCCGGATGCAACGTCAGCTTCGGAACGGTGGCCCCAATGGTCAAGAAACAAACCGACGGCCCGCTGCGCCCAAGCTGCGGATTGGCGGCGAGCGCGCGGGATAACATGTCGACCGCGATGATGGCGCCGAGGCTGTGGCCGATGATCAGAATCTCGTCGGCCTCGGCCTGACGCACGCACGCCAGCAACCGTTGCGCAAACGCGTCGATGCGGGCGTCGAGATCCGGACGCCGGCCATACATATAGTCGAGCGGTGTGATCCAGTCGGCGAGTCCTTGGCTGACGCGCCAGCGCCGGCCCGGCCAGCGCAGCAGCAGCGCAAACAGCGCAGGCACCATGACCATGCCGGCGAGTACCGCGAGCACGGGCGCGACCGGCAGCCTTTGCGCGATCAGCACGCTCGCCACCAGCGCGAGGAGCGCGAACAGCGCGAGGTCCACGAAGGGAACAAGAAAGAACAACCCATAGCGATAGTTGGCGCGGAAGTAGCGAAACACCGTGCCGGAGACGAGAAAATCCCAGAACGTCTCCACCCCGGCCCGCAGCCGCGGGAGCATGGGACCGGCCAGATCGGCAAGGACGATGTCGTGCCAGGCGAGCTGCTCGTAGATCACCTGCGTCGACCAGTTCGGCCCGCTCGCGCTCACGGCCCATTGCTCCATGGGCTCGCCCGTCAGCTCGGAAACGCTTGCGCGGACGTTCCAGGTCGTTTCGAACGTCTTCGCCTCGCGCCGAAAGCGCCGGTGCAGCGCCGGGACGTCGAAGGGATCGAAGCCGGCGAGGAAGAAAACGTGTCGTTTGAAGACCATCGATCCGCCCGTTCCACCGCTCGTTTGCAATAATCGGGCGGGGGCGTCAACGCGCCCAGTGTGGTGGATTTGAAGTTCCTATCAGCGTTGTCGCAGGCTCGCATAGGAACTTCAAATCCGAAACCCTAGAATTATAAATTTGCCGTGTCCTTTCAATTCCGAAGTTCGTAGTAGAGCGTGCTGCACAGTGGGCCGAACTTCGGAATCGGGACACTGGCCGTGATTTTCGAGGCCGGATACAGGCCCCAAGGCATAGCCACCGGCCGGATGGCGGGCGAAAATCCATCAGATATGAAATTAGAGCACGTTCGAAATTCTCCGCGTGCTCTGGAGCCTGACCCGGCAGAGCGTATAAGATTTACAGATAACGGTCCCAGCCCGGGCAATAACGCGGAGGAGGCGATGCGAAACTACGTCGACGGCGGTGAAGCGATCGTGGAAGCGCTTCGAAAACTTCGAGTCGACTACATCATGTCGTCGCCGGGTTCGGAATGGTCGCCGGTGTGGGAAGCACTCACGCGGCAAAAGACCGAAAAACGCCCGGGCCCGACCTTCATCGAATCCTGGCACGAGACGCTCGCCGTCAACATGGCGAGCGGCTACTCACTGATGACCGGCCGCCCGCAGGCAGTGCTGCTGCATGCCGGCGTCGGTCTCCTGCAGGGCAGCATGGGGATTCACGGCGCCCTGCAAGCGGAAGTTCCGATGATCGTCATGTCGGGCGAGTTGCAGAGCCTCGGTGAGGATCCGAACCTCGACATTGAGCCGCAATGGTACGGCGGGCTCAGCACCGGTGGTAACGAGCGCCTGCTCGAGCCGGTGACCAAATGGGCCAAGACCGTCACCAGCCCCTACACGCTCTACGACATGGTGGTGCGCGCCGGCGAAATGGCGCAGCGCTCTCCAATGGGTCCGATCTATCTCAACGTTCCGCTCGAACACATGCTGCACGATTGGACCCCGCCGCAAAGCGCCAGCCGCGACGTGCCGCCGGCCCCGAAGGTGCAGGCTTCGCCCGAGGAGAGTCGAACGGATCGCCGCGCTCGTCCGCAACGGCAAGCGGCCCGTCATCGTCACCGAAACCGCGGGGCGCGATCCCGAAGCCTTCAAAGCGCTGGTCGAATTCGCCGACGCGCTCGCGATCCCAGTGATCGGCGGGCGCAATGCGACGCTCGCCAACTTCCCGACCGATCATCCGCTCTATCTCGGTGTGGCCACCTATGAGTATGTGCGCGATGCTGATCCGGTATTGCTGGTGAGCGCGCGTGCGCCCTGGTACCCGCCCCACAAGCGCCCGACCACCGGCAAGATCGTTATGATCCACGACACCCCGTTCAAAGGCCACATGGTGCATCAGAACCAGCACGCCGACGCCTATCTGGAAGGTGACGTTGCGCTTTCGCTGCGGCTTCTGACCAAGGCCGTTCGCGACGGTCTCGATCCGAAGCTTGTCAAGGAGCGGCGCGAGTATTGGACCCGCGAGCACGACAAGGTTAAGGCGGCGATGCGGGCGGAGCAGCAGAAGGTTGCCTCCGACGACGTCATCGACCCGGTCACCCTGTTTGCGGTGCTCGGCGAAGTGATGCCGCGCGACACAATCTACGTCGACGAGAGCATCACGGCGGCCTTCATGGTGCGCCAACACCTGCCGATCCACGTGCCGCAGAGCTTCTTTCGCGGGTCGGGTGGTCTCGGTCAGGGAATTGGGCTTGCGCTCGGGGTCAAGCTCGCCGCGCCGGAACGGCCGGTGGTGCTGATCGTCGGCGACGGAACGTTTCTCTACAACCCGATCGTACAGGCGCTCGGCGCATCCAAGCAGCACGATCTTCCGATCACCATCGTGGTGCTCAACAACAAGATGTATCGCGCCATGATGATGGGCCACGTGCACCACTATCCGGACGGCGCGGCGGCGAACGCGGATTATCTCTACGGCGTGAAGATCGACGGTCCGCGCTACGACGAACTCGGCAAGCCGTTCGGGCTGCACGGCCAGCGCGTCGAGAAGCCGGCCGAGCTCAAGGCCGCGATTGAGGGCGCGCTCGCCGCCAACAAAAAGGGCAAGACCGCGATCCTCGACGTGATGTTGAGCCGCTGAAGAAACCGGGCAGTCACTTCGCGACTGGCAGCTTCTGCTTGACCCGCGCAAGCTCGCGCCATGGGTCATGGCGCAGCCGCGCCAGGCGCTGACGCAGGTTGCGCACCGTGAACTTGTCCGGCGCCAGCCGCGCGTTGAGCTCGCTCCAGTCGATCGGCGTTGAAACGGGTGCGCCGGCCCGTGCGCGCGTCGAATAGGCCGCAACCGAGGTCGCGCCGCGGCCATTGCGCAAGTAGTCGATGAAAATGCGGCCTTTGCGCTTGCTCTTCGTCATCTTGGAGACGTAGCGGTCCGGCGCGTCCGCCTCCATCGCCAGGGCCAGCGCGTGCGCGAACTCCTTCGTCCGGTCCCAGTCCTCGCCGGTGAGCGGGACCATCACGTGAAATCCCTTTCCACCGGTGGTCTTCACAAAGCTTTCGAGCTTGAATGACGCAAGCCGCGCCCGCGTCTCCTTGGTGGCGGCGACCACCTGGGCGAGCGAAACACCGGGCCCCGGATCGAGGTCGAACACCATGCGGTCGCACGCATCGATGTGCGCGAGCGTTGAGCCCCACACGTGGACTTCGAGTACGCCGGCCTGCACGAGTGCGATCATGCCGGCGAGATCCTCGATGGCGATGATCTCATCGCCCTTGTCGCGCAGTCGCAGAATATGACCCTGGTTAAAGGTCGCGTGCGCGTGCTTCTGAAAAAAGCACTGTCCGCTCGCGCCGTCCGGGCAGCGCAACAACGCCAGCGGCCGCCCGATCACATGCGGCGCCATGTGGTCCCAGATGTCGCGATAGTAGTCGGCAAGTTCCTGCTTGGTGACGCCGACGTCGTCCCAATAGACGCGGTCCGGATGGGTGAGCTCGACCGCGTTGCCGGCCGATGTGGTGCGCGCCGACTTGCGTGCAACCGGCTTCGAGCGCTTGACCGCAATTCGGCGGGCCGCCGGTGCGGCACGGCGGCGAGGCTTGCGAGATTTTGACTTGGCGCTTTTGGCCGTGCTCCGTCCGGCCCGCTTGGCAACGCCCCGCTCGGCGGATTTCTTTGCAACGGTAGGGCGTCGCTTGCGCGCCGGCTTACCCTGCGCGATTTCATCAAGCGTCCGCTTGGTTGCGACCGACCACGGCTCCTCCTCGAGGATGTCGGGCGCGCGCACGGATCGCGCCGCGTCGTCGTCCGCCTTGATCAGCAACCAGGGATCCTGGCGTTCGCCCGTGCGCGGATGCATGCGAACCAGATGCCAGCGTCCGTGCAGTTTCTCGCCGTCCAGCCGAAACGTGAGACGGCCCTGGCGGTAGCCCTTCTCCGCGTCACCCTCGGGATACCAGCGGCCACGGTCCCAGATCATCACCGTGCCGCCGCCGTATTGGCCCTTCGGGATCGTGCCCTCGAAGGTGTTGTATTCGATCGGGTGGTCCTCGACGTGAACCGCGAGTCGCTTCTCGCCCGGCACGAGGCTCGGGCCGCGGGTGACGGCCCAGCTTTTCATGACGCCATCGAGTTCGAGCCGCAGGTCGTAATGCAGGCGGCGCGCAGCGTGCTTCTGGATCACGTAGCGGTGCCCTCCGGCGGCGGCCACGCTCCCGCGCGGTTCCGGCGTTACGTCGAACCTACGCTTGGTACGGTAGGTCTTGAGCGCCACGCTGCTCGCCTCTGGACCAATTCTTGGCCGATGGCCGATTCACTTTTTATAACCGATCGTCGGAAAAACGCCGGCTGCATGATGCAGTTCCCGCTTGGTTGCAGGCGTCTGGCGCCGCGAAATCAGCGGATTACAGCGGTCTCACGCGCGGCCATCGGCTTTGCCATGTTTTTGGCTCAATCTTCGCCGGAATGGGGTAGTCGTGATATAAGTTGATCCTCTTAGACGACAACACCGGCAGCTGGGAACAACATTGACCCATCCCTCGCAAACACCCCTGCTCGACCAAGTCCGCACGCCCGAGGATGTTCGCCGCCTCGACCCCTCCGTGTTGCGGCAATTGGCGGACGAGTTGCGTCAGGAGACGATCAACGCGGTCGCCGTGACCGGCGGCCATCTCGGCGCCGGCTTGGGCGTGGTCGAGTTGACCGTCGCGTTGCACCATGTGTTCGACACGCCGTCCGATCGGCTGATCTGGGACGTCGGCCATCAGTGTTATCCGCATAAGATTCTGACGGGTCGCCGCGACCGCATCCGCACGCTGCGCCAGGGCGGCGGCCTCTCCGGCTTCACCAAGCGCGCCGAGAGCGAGTACGACCCGTTCGGTGCCGCCCACGCCTCGACCTCGATTTCGGCCGGACTCGGCATGGCGGTTGCGCGCGACCTCGATGGCAAAACGAACAATGTCGTCTGCGTGATCGGCGACGGCGCGATGTCGGCCGGTATGGCCTATGAGGCGATGAACAACGCAGGCGCGATGGATTCGCGCCTGATCGTCATCCTCAACGACAACGATATGTCGATCGCGCCGCCGGTTGGCGCGATGTCGGGCTACCTGGCGCGCCTGATTTCCGGACGCACGTACCTCTCGCTGCGCGAAATCGGCAAGCAGTTCGCCCATCACCTGCCGAAGTTCTTCGAGCAAAAAGCGGTGCAAGCTGAGGAATTCGCCCGCAACTTCTGGACCGGCGGAACGCTGTTCGAAGAGCTCGGCTTCTACTACGTCGGCCCGATCGATGGGCACAACATCGACCATCTGCTGCCGGTGCTGCGCAACGTGCGCGACGCCAAGCAGGGCCCGATCCTGGTGCACATCGTCACCCAGAAGGGCAAAGGCTACGCACCGGCCGAGACATCGGCCGACAAATACCACGGCGTGGTGAAATTCGACGTTGCGACCGGGCAGCAAGCCAAATCGAGTGCGCGCGCCCCCGCCTACACGAAGGTCTTCGGCGAGGCGCTAATCAAGCAGGCCGAAAAGGATCCGAAGATCGTTGCAATCACAGCCGCGATGCCATCCGGCACCGGCTTGGACGCGTTTGCGAAGCGGTTCCCAGCGCGCTGTTTCGATGTCGGCATTGCGGAACAGCACGCCGTCACGTTTGCGGCTGGGCTCGCCACCGAAGGTTTTCGGCCGTTTGCCACGATCTACTCGACGTTCCTGCAGCGAGCCTATGACCAGGTCGTGCACGACGTGGCGATCCAGCGGTTGCCGGTGCGCTTTGCGCTCGACCGCGCGGGCTTGGTCGGGGCCGACGGGCCGACGCATGCCGGTTCGTTCGACGTGGCTTATCTCGGCTGTCTGCCAGGCTTTGTGATCATGGCGGCGGCGGATGAGGCCGATCTCGTGCACATGGTGGCCACCGCCGCGGCAATCGATGATCGTCCCAGCGCCGTTCGTTATCCGCGAGGTGAAGGCATCGGTATCCCGCTTCCCGCCGAAGGTATCCCGCTCGAGATCGGCAAGGGGCGCATCCTGCGCGAGGGGCACAAGGTCGCGCTGCTGTCGTTCGGCGGGCGCCTGGCCGAATGCCTGAAGGCAGCCGACGAGCTTGCCGCGTTCGGTCTGTCGGCAACGGTCGCGGATGCGCGCTTCGCCAAGCCGCTCGATCTCGACCTCGTGCTGCGGCTCGCGCGCGAGCATGAGGTGCTGATCACGATCGAGGAAGGTTCGGTCGGCGGGTTTGGCGCCTTTGTGCTGCACGAGCTGGCCGAGGCGGGTACGCTTGACCGCGGCCTGAAGGTGCGGACCATGGTGCTCCCGGATATTTTCCAGGACCAGGATTCACCGGCGGCCATGTACGCCAAGGCCGGCCTCGACGCCAAAGCCATTGTGAGCAAGGTGTTCGAGACGATCGGCAAGGGCAAAGCCGAGACGGTCAGGCTCGCTTAGGCTGGGCACGTTCTCCGCGGTCATGCCCGCGCTTGTCGCGGGCATCCACGACGGCTAACGAAGAAAGACGTGGGTGGCCGGGACGAGCCCGGCCACGACGCCGGCTAAATTCCATACGAACGGCCCGTTGATCCATGCAAAACCAGGCGCTGCCGCAAGCGCTGCTATTTTTGGGCTTTGCCGCGGTCTCGTTCGTAATGCTGCGTGCCATCGTCAACCATCTGGCGCGCAGCGACCACGCGGCGTTCGCAGCGCCCCTGATGATCGTGTTAGGAACCGTTTCGGGTCTGGTCTTTCTGCGCCTGGGCCTGCAGAATTTCTTTATCTGGCACGTCATCATATTCGCGCTGATCATGATGAGCTGGCACGCCAAGAGCCGGGTCGATGACAAGAAGCTCATCGAAATGGCGCGGCGCGGTGCAGCGCCAGCGGGAAAAAGCGATGCCGACGTAATCCAGTCCTACACAATGACGCGGCGCCTGCTGAGTTTTGGGTTCGTGTCCTATCTCGCCGCGTTTTCCGCGACTTGCTACTACCTCATCAGCCGCGGCTGAGCTGCCGCACACAACCCATGGCCGACCGCCGCCGCGCCGATCAGCTGCTCGTGGAGCGCGGCTTGTTCGCGAGCCGCGCGCAGGCGCAAGCCGCGATCGCAGCCGGACTGGTTACGGCCGACGCCGTCGTCGTCACCAAGCCATCGACCGAGATCCCGATCGATGCGGCGCTGCAAGCGACACCGGCGCATCCCTGGGTCTCGCGCGGCGGCGTCAAACTCGCGGCTGCACTTGAGCAGTCGGGAATAGATATCGCCGGACGCGTCTGTCTCGATGTCGGTGCTTCGACCGGCGGCTTTTCCGAGGTGCTGCTCGCACGCGGCGCCCGGCGCGTGTACGCCGTCGACGTCGGGCACGACCAACTGCACGAGCGCCTGCGCGCACGCTCCGACCTAGTCTCTTTCGAGCACACCGACATTCGCCAGCTCGAAGCGGCGCGCCTACCCGAGCCGCCGGAGTTCGTGACAATCGACGTGAGCTTCATCTCGCTCAAGCTCGTCGTGCCGGCGGCGTTGGCACTGGCGGCGCCTTGCATGCAGCTACTCGCGTTGATCAAGCCGCAATTCGAGGCACCGCGCCGCCATATCAAGAAGGGGATCGTACGCGATCCCGCGGTTCACACGGCGGTTTGCGACGACATCGCGGCCTTCGTTGGTTCACTCGATTGTGAGGTTCGTGCGGTGTTTCCCGCGGCGATTGCCGGCGGCGATGGCAACCGCGAATTTTTCATCGCGGCGCACCGCGATTGAGCGTTGCGAAGCCCCGCGGCGGCGCCCACTTCCCCTGCCCGATTCGACCGCTATGGTGAGCCGATGACTGGCGAGGACACCATCATCGACGCGCCGCCGCGGCCGAGCGTTTGGCGCGGCGAGCTGACCGAAACGATCAGGCTCGCCGGCCCGCTCGCGCTCACGCAACTCGGGCAGATCGCGATGATGACGATCGACCTCGCGCTGATCGGTCGCCTCGGCAACAATGCGGTGGCGGCTGCCGCGCTGGCGCATGGCGTTCTGTTCACCGCTTTCATGTTCGGGCTCGGTTTGGTCGCGGCGGTTGCGCCGCTCGCCGCGCAGGCGTTCGGCGCGCGCCAGCCGCGCATGGTCCGGCGTTCGCTGCGGGTCGGGCTGTGGGTTGCTGTTTTCGTCGGCGCGCCGCTCAGTCTCGTGCAACTGAAAGCGGGCGATCTGCTGATCTGGCTGGGTCAGCCGCCGGACGTAGCGGCGCTGGCCCAGCGTTACCTTCTGGGCCTCGCATGGTCGTTGACGCCCGCTTGGTTGTTCATCGCGTTGCGCAGCTTCATGAGCGCGCTCAATCGCCCTGAGCCCGCCCTCTGGATCACGCTTGTCGCCGTGCCGGCCAACGGCTTCCTCGCCTACGCGCTGATCTATGGCGCGTTCGGGCTGCCGCCGCTTGATCTGCTCGGCGCCGGCATCGCGACCACGCTGATCGACATCGCGATGGTCATCGCCTGCGCGTGGATTTCCTGCACGCGTCCGCCATTCAAGAAATATCAAATTCTCGGGCACTTCTGGCGTGCGGACTGGCCGCTGCTGGGGAAGCTGATGGCGATCGGATTGCCGATTTCAGCGACATTTCTGCTCGAGCACGGTCTGTTCGCAGCGGCCGCGCTGTTGATGGGACTGATCGGCACCGTCGCGCTCGCAGCTCACCAGGTTGCGCTGCAGACGGCCGCGATCGTGTTCATGGTCCCGCTCGGAATCGGCATGGCCGCGACGGTGCGCGTCGGCCACGCGGTCGGGCGGCGCGACGAAGCCGCGGCACGCCGTGCCGGGTTCGCCGCAATGGCGCTCGGGGTAGCGTTTCAGGCCGCGATGGCGCTGTGCGTGATCATTGGGCGCCATGATATTCCGCTGCTCTTCCTCGGCAGCAGTGACGTCGATCCGCGCATGCTCGAACTAACGTCGACGCTGCTGCTTATCGGTGCGAGCTTCTTCGTCGCCGATGGGTTGCAGACGATCGGCGCCGGCGCGCTGCGCGGCTTCAACGACACCCGCGTGCCGCTTCTATTCGCCGCGATCAGCTTCTGGCTGGTCGGATTCGCGTCCGCCTACGCGCTCGCGTTCTGGGCCGGCCTCGGAGCGGTCGGCGTTTGGTATGGCCTTGTACTCGGGCTTGCGACCTACGCCGCGCTCCTGCTGTGGCGTTTCACCCTGCTCGTCCGGCGCGGATATCTGCCGGCGCCCCCGCAGGAATATGCCGCGGCACGATCATGACGGAGCGCCTGTCGATCGTGCGCCTCGGCCATCGCGGCGATGGTATCGCGGACGCCCTCGCCCCGATCTACGTGCCCTATACGTTGCCGGGGGAAACCGTCGAGGTCGAAGACTGGCCCGGCCACCCCGACCGCCGGCGATTGCTGCGGGTGGAGACCACGAACCCCGACCGCATCGCCCCGATCTGTCCGCACTTTGGTGTCTGCGGCGGCTGCGCCGTGCAGCACTGGACGTGGGATCGCTATCGCACCTGGAAGCGCGACCTTGTGGTCTCCGCGCTTGACACCGCAGGACTTACAACAACGGTCGATGATCTGATCGACGCTCACGGCGACGGCCGCCGGCGCGCCGTCTTTCACGCCCGCCGCGGCACGCACGCCATCCTCTCCGTCGGATTTGCGGCCGCGCTTGCGCACCACATCGTGCCGATCGACCGCTGCCCGATTCTCGCTCCTACTCTCGACGGCGCGCTGGCAGCGGCCTGGGCGATCGCACAGGCGTTGGAGGCGACCGGCAAACCGCTCGACATCGCGGTGACTGGCACCGATAGCGGGCTCGACATCGATGTGCGCGGATCCGGGCCTCTGACCCCAGCAATCGGGCTGGCACTTGCTCCAATCGCGGAACGCCACCGCCTGGCGCGGCTGACGCGCCACGGCGAACTGGTGGTGCGGCGCGCGGCTCCGACGATCAGGATTGGCCGTGCCTCCCTCGAGTTGCCGCCGGGCACGTTCCTGCAGGCAACCGCCGAAGGCGAAGCTGCGCTAGCGCGCCACGTCGTTTCACATCTCGCCGCGGCGAAGACGGTGGCCGATCTCTTTTGCGGCGTCGGCCCGTTCGCGCTGCGCATCGCCGAATTTGCGCGCGTCATCGCCGTCGACGGCGACGAAAGCGCAATCGCGGCACTCGCCAAGGCGGCGCGCACGCCCGGATTGCGGCCGATAGACGCCAAGTCACGCGATCTCTTCCGACGGCCGCTGGTCGCGTCCGAGCTGCGTGGCCTCGATGCCGTCGTCTTCGATCCGCCGCGGCAAGGCGCGCAGGCGCAGGCGAAGGAGCTTGCCAAGAGCGCGGTGCCCCTGGTTGTCGCGGTCTCGTGCAATGCCACGACCTTTGCGCGTGACGCAAAGATCCTGGTCGAGGGCGGTTATCAATTGAAAGTAGTCACGCCGATCGACCAGTTCCGCTACGCGCCCCACGTCGAGATCGTGGCGCGATTCGTGCGCTAGAGCATGATCCCGAAAATGGGCGCGTCTCGTCTCAGTTCGGATCCTGCTGGCCGCCCCAGCGATACTGCCACATGCGTTCGCCGATCAGGCAGGACACGCGCGGGGCCTCTGACGTGACTGGTATTACGCGCGCGGGCGGGCTGTGGCCGGCGATTTCAAGAACCAGCTTGGTTCGGGTCGCTTCCTTGAATTTCTCGCGCTCCTTGATCGGAACCACGAACGAGCCGGGCCCCCCGATGACGCAATCCTCGTAATAGACGTCGAGATTCTCGATATCCATGCTGGCTGCAAGCGGCCGCTTGAGCATGATCGGCAGGCCGTTGACGGTGACGTTCTTCGCCAGCAGTTCGTCGCGGATCACGGTGACCGGAGGCCCTTGATTGTTGACGCCATCGCCCGACACGTCGACCACCCGGCGGCCACCGCGATAGGGATTCCCCTCGAACAACGGCGAGGCAAACAGCAGCGCGCCAGAGATCGACGTCCGATAGGCACGCCGATAAGGCGCGCGGGCAATCTCATCCGTGAAGGCCTGGGCGGTCTCTGGTCCGTCGATGACCCGCCACGGCACCACGACCTTCTGGTCGGCGATGCCGGCCCACTCGAAATAGGTGATCGCAATGCGCCCATGCGCGCCTTGCTTGAGCGCGTTGAGGAACTCGGGTGACGTCAGCCCGAGGATATATCCTTCGCGTTGCAACGCCTGTTCGTCGGGATCCATCGAATAAGAGACGTCGACCGCCAGTATGAGCTCCAGGTCAACGTCCACCGGCGGCTTGGCGCTCGGCGTTTGCGCCCAGCGTGGGCCCGTCGCGGCGAGCCCGCCCGTCAATACCGACAAGCCGGCCACCACACCAAGGATCGCAAGCGCGCGAAGGGGTCCACGCATAGATCTCTCCTACCCCAAGCCTAGTGCCGCCGATTTGAAGTTCCTGCATCACCTGCCGCAAGCTCGTTCAGGAACTTCAAATCGATAAGCGGCACTAGAATATAATACTTGCTAGTGCCCTTTGTTTCCGAAGTTAGCTTCAGAGGGTGCTGCCATGTATCACGAACTTCGAAAACGGGGCACTAGTCATCGTGCCATGCGCCGGCCGCGACGAAAAGCGCGGATCCGTCAAATCCGCAAAGCCTCCTGCGGCGCCGTATACCGCAGCTTCAATGCCTCGGCGACGGCGCGATATGTGAGCCGGCCCTCATGGACGTTGAGGCCGTTGCGCAAATGCTCGTCTTCCGCGAGCGCACGCCGTACCCCCTTGTCGGCAAGCGCGATCACATACGGCGTCGTCATGTTGCTCAGCGCAAAGGTCGAGGTGCGGGCAACCGCGCCCGGCATGTTGGTCACGCAATAATGCACGACCTCGTCAACCACGTAGGTCGGGTGCGAATGGGTGGTCGGCCGCGACGTCTCCGCACATCCGCCCTGGTCGATCGCCACGTCGACGATCACCGAACCCGGTTTCATCGCCCGCACTGTCTCGGCTGAAATCAGCTTGGGCGCGGCGCCGCCCGGCACCAGCACGGTGCCAATGACGAGGTCGGCGCGCCGGCACAGCGTCTCGACCACGTCGCGGGTCGAGAACAACGTGCGCACGCGGCTGCCGAATTGCGCGACGATGCGGCGAAGCGCCTCCGGATTGCGATCGACGACGGCCACCTCGGCGCCGATGCCGGACGCGATGAACGCCGCGTTGGTCCCGGCGACGCCGCCGCCGAGGATCACGACGCTCGCTGCCGACACCCCCGGAACGCCGCCGAGCAGCACGCCGCGCCCGCCATTCTCTTTTTCGAGGCAATGCGCGCCGACGTGCGGCGCCATGCGGCCGGCGACCTCGGACATGGGCATGAGCAGCGGTAGCCCGCCATTCGGCCCGGTCACGGTTTCATAGGCGATCGCCGTCACCCCGGTTTCGAGGAGATCGCGCGTCTGCTGCGGGTCAGCGGCGAGATGCAGATACGTGAACAGAACCTGGCCGCGCCGCAACATGCCACGCTCGGCCGGAAGCGGCTCCTTGACCTTCACGATCAGCTCGGCGTGCGCGAAAATCTCGGCCGGCGACGCAACGATCTTGGCGCCGGCCGCTTCGTATTCGGCGTCCGACAGTCCGGCGCCTAGCCCCGCCCTCGTCTCGACCAGCACGCCGTGTCCTTTGGCGGTGAGTTCGCGCACAGTCGATGGCACGACACCAACCCGATACTCGTTGTCTTTGATCTCCTTGGGGATGCCGACCAGCATCGTTGGGCCCTGAGGGTGTGGGACATCGGGAAACCGCACCATCGCAGTCCGATGACCGACCGCCTAGCAACATTTTACCAGATTGGGGGTGCGATTGATCAAACATCGAACCGGCGCGCGCACCGAGAGCCTGCTAGTGTCGGCATCCGCCACCGGTGGATGCGACGCGCGGTCCAGGCCTTGGGTCCCGTCCACCGCGCGCAGTCCGAAGGTCGCAAGAGCGCCCGCCTCAACACCAGGAGCGATCAATGATCAAGGTCACGTATGAAGTCGTCGAGCACGACGGCGGATGGGCTTACCGCGTCAATGGCGTGTACTCGGAAACCTTTCCGACCCACGCCTTGGCCCACAAGGCGGCTGAACGAGCCGCGCGGGAGCAAGTTGTCCCTGGAGAAACGACGGGCATCTTATACGAGGATCAAGACGGCCGTTGGCATGATGAAGTTTCCGCCGGCAGTGATCGGCCGGAGACGGGCGTTACGGATTAAACGAGCCGGCGTCATCGTCGATCCGATTTGCGCTTGGCTTGTGAACTCGCCCACGCTGCCGCCGCGTTTTCCCGCCGCTGCCTTGTCATCGTTGCCGGGTCCGCGACGCAACCGACACACCTGTGCAGGTAGAGGTCGACTAACGGCGCTCACTCCGCGGACGCATCACATCCACCGGGGCGCTTATGACCCAAGACGAAGATTTTCCGACCAGGCGTACGGTGTTCGTATTGACCGCAGCGATGTGTCTATGGGGAGTGCAGGCAATGGCAGCAGAGGGACTGACGACGGTAAAAAGCGGTTACGATCCGAAGGAAACGATGGACAGGCTCGAAGCCGATGTTAGAGCCAAGGGCCTGACGGTGTTTGCGCGCATCGACCACACGGCGGGGGCAACCGCGGTCGGTCTCACGCTACGACCAACCGAGCTCATGATCTTCGGCAATGCCAGGGGCGGAACGCCGTTGATGCAAGCTGCTCAGACAATCGGGATCGACCTGCCGCTCAAGGCCCTGGTTTGGCAGGACGCGTCGGGCGACACGTGGCTTTCCTACAATGACCCGAGCTGGCTCGCGAAGCGGCACGGGCTCGGCCCGCAAGTAGCGGCACCCATAAATGCCCTGACCGCCGCGCTCGCCTCCCTGGCGAAAGCTGCAACCACATCGCAATAGGAAAACGAGGTGTTCCGTGATCAGCGGCTATAGTGATCATGCGGCCAACGAGCGAACCTTTCTCGCCTGGGTGCGCACCGGCATCGCCGTCATCGCGTTCGGATTCGTCATCGAGAAGTTCAACCTGTTCGTGCTCACCCTCGCAAACGTGAGCCCGGCCGGAGCCGGGCATCAATCACAGCTCGAAAAACTTTCCGGGCCGCTCGGCCGTTACGAGGGGCTCGCCTTCATCCTCTTCGGATTGGCGCTGATCGTCATCGCTGCAGCCCGCTTTGTCCGCACTCAGCGGATGCTCGACGATCAGGAGGTGCACACGGCCGGCAGCGTGCGCGGGGAGTTGGTCCTGTCAGTCGCACTGGCGTTGATTGCGGCAGGGCTCGGCACCTATTTGGTGGTCGGCTGACGGAAACATCGCCGTCTCGTTCTACGATCGCACGGAGCGGCGCTTCCCGCGCTCGCCAGTCGTGCCTTTGATTTCGTCGAGCAGTGCGCGGGCCGCCGACGCGTGGCAGAGGGGACCAACAATGACCATTGCGGCAACCTGGCAGCGTCTGCGTAGCTCGCTGGTCAACTCGGCCGGCACCATCGTGTTCGGAATGGAAGACGGCACGGTGTCGATCTTCGGCCTGATCTTCGGCGTCGCCGCCACGACATCAAGCACCGCGGCCGTGGTCATCGCCGGCGCCTCGGGCGCGGTGGCTGCGGCAGTTTCGATGATGGCGGGCGTGTTCCTCGACGTCGAGACGACCCGCGACACAATTGCCGCAAAGCGCGCCGCGTTGCAGTCCGAGCTGGCGCGCGATGCGAACGTCATCGCCGCATCTCTGCCAGCGCGGCTGGCGGCGGCCGGTTTGACCCAACAACAATCCGCAGCTCTCGCCGGCGCGGTGAAACACGATCGCGCGGCGCTTGGTGGCCTGCTGCTCGCGCTGCAAGGAGCCCCGGAAGCACCATTAAACCCTTGGGAGCAGGCAGCGTGGATGCTGCTCGCGGACTTTCTGGCGGCTGCTGTTCCAATTCTGCCATTTGTGGCACTTCCGATACCGCAGGCCAGAGTGGTTTCCGCCGTGGTGACCGTTGCGCTGCTCGTGGCACTCGGTATCGGCCGCGCCCGCATCGCCAAACGCAGCTTGATACGCGGGGTCGCGGAGACAGTTTCGATCGGCGTCGCCGCCGCGCTGGCGGGCGTCGCCATCGGCGTGCTGATCGACCGTGGATTCAGCGGGTAACGCCGGCGACGCGCCAGGCTCGTCTTGCTCAGAACGACATCGGCTCCACGTCCGTGATCTCGATGCCAAAGCCGGCGAGACCGACGTAGCGGTGGCGTGCCGTGCTCAAGAGCCGAATCGACGAGACCCCGAGATCGCGCAGGATCTGAGCGCCAAGGCCGACCTCCCGCCATTGTCGCGTGCGTGCCTCTTCCGAGGCGGTGTTGCCCTCGCGCGGGAAAGCCGTGACCGGAACCCCGGCGGTGCCGTCGCGCAGGAATACGATCACGCCGCGGCCGGCGTGTTCGAACCGCTGCAGCGCTGACTGGACCGGCCGCGCCTTGCCAAACACATCATTGATGAGATTGGCGCGATGCAGACGGGTGAGCACATCCTTGCCGTCGCCGATGCGTCCATAAACGCAGGCGACGTGATAGACCGGGTCGAACGGCGTCACGTAGGCGTAACCCTTGAGCTCTCCGATCTCAGACTGAACCGGAAATTCGCTCACGCGTTCGACCAGCTTATCGCGCGCCTGCCGGTACGCGATGAGATCGGCAATCGACAGAAATTTGAGATTGTGTTGCGCGGCGAACGCCTGCACCGCACGTCCACGCATGACCGTGCCGTCGTCATTCATTAGCTCCGCCAGAACCCCGACCGGCGGCAGCTTTGCAAGTTGACACAGGTCGACGCAGGCTTCCGTATGGCCCGAACGCATCAGTACGCCGCCAGCCTTTGCAATGAGCGGAAACACGTGGCCGGGCCGTACGAAGTCGACCGCACCGGTGTTGGGATTTGCCAATGCGCGCACTGTGTTGGTGCGCTCTTCCGCCGAAATGCCAGTGGTGAGGCCATGGCGGAAATCGACCGAGACCGTAAACGCGGTGCCGAGCGGTGCATCGTTGGCCGAAACCATCGGATCGAGCCGCAGCCGCCGGGCCTCCTCGCTCGCGACCGGCGCGCACACGATTCCCGACGTGTGCCGGATCACAAACGCCATTTTCTCCGGCGTGCAGTGCGAAGCCGCGACGAACAGGTCGCCCTCGTTCTCGCGGTCATCGTCGTCCGCCACAACCACGATTTCACCGCGCGCGAAGGCATCGATCGCGGCGGCGACGCGCTGGTTGGTCTCCGGCTCCGGCCGGTTGGTCTGGTCGTTCATTGCAACCCGGTCACGCCTTGGGCGGGTCGAATGGCCATTTCACTGGCGCGCCCACCTGCCCTCGCTGTCGTAGATAGTGATCCGCGATCACGCACGCCACCATCGCCTCGCCGACCGGCACGGCGCGAATGCCCACGCATGGGTCATGGCGCCCCTTGGTGGAAACCTCCGTTTCGCGGCCGTAGCGATCGACCGTGCGGCGCGGGATCAGGATCGAGGAGGTCGGCTTGACGGCAAAGCGTGCGACGATCGGTTGGCCGGTCGAAATGCCGCCCAGAATGCCGCCCGCATTGTTGGACAGGAAGCGTGGTTTGCCATCATTGGCCATGCGCATCTCGTCGGCGTTCTCTTCGCCGCTCAGCGCGGCCGACGCAAAACCGGCGCCGATCTCGACGCCCTTCACGGCGTTGATGCCCATCAGGGCGGCCGCGAGGTCGCTGTCGAGCTTGCCGTAGACCGGCGCGCCAAGCCCCGCCGGAACGCCCTCCGCCACGACTTCGATCACGGCTCCGACCGATGATCCGCGCTTGCGGACCCCGTCGAGGTAGTCCGCGTAGAAGGCGGCCTGTTGTGCGTCCGGACAGAAGAACGGATTTTCGTCGACCTCGGCCCAGTCCCAGCGCGCGCGATCGATCTTGTGCGGTCCCATCTGGATCAGCGCGCCGCGCACCTGGAGCCCGGGTACGACCTTGCGCGCAATCGCACCGGCGGCGACCCGGCTGGCAGTCTCGCGCGCCGACGCGCGGCCGCCGCCGCGATAGTCGTGCAGGCCATATTTGGCGTCATAGGTGTAGCCGGCATGGCCCGGCCGATAGACGTCTTGGATCTCCGAATAGTCCTTGGAGCGCTGGTCGACGTTCTCGATCACCAGCGCGATCGGCGTCCCGGTGGTGACGTCCTCGCCCGTTGTCCGATCGGCGAATACACCGGAGAGAATTCGCACGGCGTCGGGCTCTTGCCGCTGGGTTGTGAAGCGGGACTGGCCCGGCCGGCGGCGGTCGAGATCGCGCTGAATATCGGCGGCCTTGAGTGCGATGTTCGGTGGGCAACCATCCACCACGCAACCGATCGCGGGCCCATGGCTCTCGCCGAAGGTCGTCACGCGAAACAGGACGCCGAACGTGTTGTACGACATGGCGGCTGTGGTAGCCCGCACACCAAAGAGGGTCAAACCAGCGGTTCGTGTTTTGAGCCTGCCGATGACCCATTTATCTGAATGCTGGTTAATATTCGCATGAATGAATATTTAACTTGCTCGAATGATTTGAATTTTTGGCAGAATACTGTTGCCGCGCGCGCAACCTGCAGCTTAGTCTTCTGTGTCGGCGTCTTGCATGACGTGTCCGATGCACAGGAGGAACACATGGCGAAGAAAGCAAAGAAGAAGGCCAAGAAGATGTAAGCTGCCCCGCCTTCGGCGGGAGCATATGGCGCTTGCGAGCACCCAAGGGCAACCGAGCGCAGAACGAGTTCAGGGGCTGGCATAATGCCGGCCCCTTTCGTTGTCGGCCCGAGATGTCTCGCCCTTCCCGTGCCGATCGCGTCGACGCAGGCACGCGTCGCCCATGGTCCTGAACCGGCACGACTTATCCACAGCGGGGCCTACGCAAGTTGCGCTAAATGAACGTCGGTTAATGTTGACCTGAATGTTCGTTAAGTATCAGATTTAATTACGCTTTTCTTCAGAATCTGTTTGCGGTCCCGCGCTGGTTGCGGTATGGAAAATTTATCGGCTTGAAAATGTAGCATCCGATCCGCCGATCATCGGAATTCTCTGGAGGATACAATGGCGAAGAAGGCCAAGAAGAAGGCGAAGAAGTCCTAACGGACAACGTCACTTCCGGCAGTCGCGCCGAATGTGGCGCGGGTCGGAACCCAAAGAAAGGGCCGGTGCAACGCCGGCCCTTTTCATTTGTACTGATCCGCGCACCAAACAAACCGAGATCAAAGCTCAGCGCGGCCGCCGCTAGTCCTTGGCCACCGCAATGTCGGGCGCGTCGGGATGCTTCATTCCAACGATATGATAGCCGGCATCGACGTGATGAATTTCGCCGGTCACCCCGCGCGACAGATCGGACAACAAATAAACTGCGGTATCTCCAATTTCTTCGATCGTGACGCTGCGCCGAAGCGGCGCGTTGTATTCGTTCCACTTGAGGATGTAGCGGAAGTCGCCGATGCCGGAAGCGGCGAGCGTCTTGATTGGTCCAGCCGAGATCGCGTTGACGCGAATGTTACGCGCCCCTAGATCGGCGGCAAGATAACGCACCGATGCTTCCAGGCCGGCCTTGGCGACACCCATGACATTATAATGCGGCATCCACTTTTGGGCGCCGTAATAGGTAAGTGTGAGCATCGCTCCGCCGTCACTCATCAGCTTCTCGGCGCGTTGCGCGATCGCAGTAAACGAATAGCAACTCACCAGCATGGTCTTGATGAAGTTCTGCTGAGTGGTGTCGACATATCGCCCGGTGAGTTCGTCCTTGTCGGAGAACGCAATCGCGTGCACCACAAAATCAATGCGTCCCCAGGCTTGGCGGAGCGCTTCGAACGCTGCATCCAGCGTCTCCGGCTCGGTGACGTCGCAATGGCCAAGCACCGTGCCTTTGACCTCTTGAGCCAGCGGTTCGACGCGCTTTTTGAGAGCGTCCCCCTGATAGGTGAACGCGAGTTCGGCACCGTGCGCGTGTGCTGATTTGGCAATGCCCCAGGCGAGCGACCTGTTGTTCGCGAGCCCCATGATCACGCCGCGTTTTCCGCGCATCAGACCCGAGGCGTCCATCGATCCTCCCGCCCGGCCTACAACCGGCGATTCCCGTATGACATAGGGTCGTTAGCCCTTCAAGCTGACGCTTGAGCCTCCACAAGCCTGCGAGCCTTTGGAATAGCGTGTATAATCATGGTGTTCTCCATCAGTGAGGTTGGGCCGATGGTGGGATTTAGACACAACGTTCAGGCCTCGATCCCGGCGCTTCGTCGTTATGCGCGTGCGCTTACGCGCAATGCCGACGTGGCGGACGATCTGGTGCAGGACACGCTCGTGCGCGCGTTGCGCTCCGAGCACCTGTTTCATGGCGGTGAAGTCCGCAGCTGGCTATACACGATCTTGACCAACCTCAATCGCAACCGCTTGCGTTCGCTCGCACGCCGCCCGATTCATACCCCGATCGAGGATGACGACGCCATCGATCTGGCCGGTCCCGAAGCCGGAATGCGCGACGTCGAGCGCGCACTCGGTACCTTGGTCGAGGATCAACGTGTCGCGCTGTTGCTGGTCGTGCTCGAAGGGTTGACGTACCGCGAGGTTGCTGAAATCCAAGGCGTCCCGATCGGAACCGTGATGTCGCGCTTGGCGCGGGCGCGGGCGCAAATCAAGAGTTATCTCGACGGCGAGCGCCCGGCGCTGCGCCGGGTGAAATGAGGAGCAAGATGACCGACCGCGACCTTCAAGTCACGGAAGACGAGCTGCACGCCTACGTCGACAGCGAGTTGCCGGACGAGCGGCGGGCCGCGGTTGAGACGTGGCTCGCAGCTCACCCCGACGACATGACGCGTGTCGGGGCGTGGCGCGCACAGGCCGATGCAATCCGCAACCGCTATGGCGCGGTCGCGCGCGAGCCTCTTCCGGCACGCTTCGACCTCGACCGACTGGCACGCAACGTGTGGCCGTGGAAGAGCATTGCGGCGGCCGCTGCGATCGCCTTTTTGCTCGGCGGTTCGGTGGGCTGGTTTGGGCGCGACGTCATCGGCGGCAGCGCCGCGGAGGAACGCAGTCCATTTCAAGCGTTCACCGCCGAGGCGGTCGATGCCTACAATCTCTACGTGGTGGAGGTGCGCCACCCGGTCGAAGTTCCGGCCGCCGACGCCGATCATCTCGTGCAGTGGCTTTCCAAGCGTGTCGGCTATCCGCTGCGCGCGCCCGACTTGGAGAAGCTTGGGCTGAAGCTCGTCGGGGGCCGCCTGTTGCCCGGGCCGACCGGTCCGGCGGCGTTCTTCATGTACGAGGCACCGTCCGGCGAGCGCTTCACGATCTATTGTGCGCGCTCGAACGCCCCCGACACAGCGCTGCGCTACAACGACATCGGCAAAGCCACGGCGGTCTATTGGGCCAACAACGAAGTTGCCTATGTGGTGAGCGGCAAAGGTGATCGGACTCGCTTAAGCGACGTCGCGGTTGCGGCTTATGAGCAAACCGATGGAGCCAGGGGACACTCCAAGGATGGAGGCGGCTGAGACTAGTGCCCCGCTTCCGAAGTTCGTGAAGCAGCGCGGCACCTTCCGACACGAACTTCGGAAGCAAAGGGGCACTAGCAAGCATACGATTCTAGTGCCGCTTTTCGATTTGAAGTTCCTTCACGAGATTGCTGCAGCCGCTGAGGAACTTCAAATCGGCGGCACTAGGCCGCCACGTTACCCCAAGTCTTTGCGCGGGTCGTACGGCTTCTTGTCCCGCCACGTGCGCATGAGTTCCTCGAGCGCCTCATCGTGCCCCTCAGGCAGAACGATGCGCACGGTCGCGAGCAGGTCGCCGGCGCCCGACTTCTGCGGCATGCCTTTGCCGCGCAGACGAAACACACGTCCGCCGCTGGTGTAGGGAGGAATCGTCAGCGAGACCGCACCATCGAGCGTCGGCACCCGCACCTGTCCGCCGAGCACAGCCTCGTAGAGCGTGATCGGCAAGTCGACGCGCAAATCGGCGCCATCGCGCTTGAAGCGCGGATCGTCAGCGACGTGCACCGTGATCAAGGCGTCGCCCGGTGCGCCCGCACCCGGCAGACCTTGCCCCTTGAGTCGGATCTGCTGACCGTCGGCGAGGCCTGCGGGAATTTTGACGTCGACTTCTTTGCCGGTCGGCAGCGTCACTCTGCGACTGGTTCCTTTGGCAGCTTCCGAGAGTGCAATCGTCACCGCGACGGCGACATCGCGGCCGCTGGGCGGCGGTCCGAAATCCTCGGGATCGAAATGGAAAGTCGAGCGTCGCCCCTGTTGAGATCTCGGCCCGGCCCCGCCGCCCGCCCGCCCGAACATCTCGCTCAACACATCTTCAAAACCAGCCGCACCGCCAGCACCCGCGCCCCCGCTGCGCTCGACGCCGCCCGGTCCCCAGGTGAATGTCTCGAACCGGCCATCGCGGCCGAAGCCGCCGCCGGGTTGCGCGCCGAACCCTTCGAAGGCGGGGTGAACCGGCTTGCCCTCCGCGTCGATTTCGCCGGCGTCGAAGGCTTTGCGCTTGGCCTCGTCGCCCAGGATCTCGTAGGCGCTGTTGATCTCGGCGAAGCGCTCGGCCGCCTTGGGATCGTCGCGATTGGCGTCGGGGTGCAGTTTTTTGGCGAGCCGCCGAAATGCGCTCTTGATCGCCGCCGGTTTGGCGGAGCGCTGCACCCCTAAAACATCATAGGGGTCGCGCATTCAGGTCACTCCACATCATGCCGGCAGCAATTCCCGAGGCCCCATACATTTGCAACAATGTGGGGGTCGCGCGCGCTGCGCGCAATGCTTAACTGTCCGTCGGAATGGCTGACGGGGCGCGGGAACCGCCGTCTCGGTTCCGCTGCCATGGCTTGAGGCTGCGCACAACCCACTTACCTTGATGCATTTGACAGGCTTCACCCTGCAGCCACGCCTCGTTGTCCTTGGCGACGTAGCTTGCCAGGAATTCCCGACAGGTCGAGCCGTCTTGCGCATACTCAGCTGCGATCGGCGTGATCGTGCCGCGCGCGCCGGTGCGCGGATTTTCCCACGGCGCACTCATATCTTTGTGGCCTTTGGTGAGGACGTCGGCCGCCGCCGCACTTGCGTAGGCGAGATCGGCATCGCTCGGGAGCTGTCGATTGGCCGGAACCACCGCTGAACCGGGTCCGGCGATGCGGGTCTTTTCGCCGTCCTTGCCCAGTAGCGAGCCGAGATCGTAGCTGCAGCCGCCGACCGACAGCCCCATGGCGAGACCCGCCGCCATACAGGTGGTGGCGCGCGACCCGCGACGTAGGCGTCGTGAGGTCATTGCCCTATATAGGATGCACTGTGTTGCAGCACGCAACGTCGACACTAGGTACCCTCATGTCCGAGACGGCCGCGATTGAACACCCGACCTGGTTAACGTCCGGTGATTTCACCCAAGCCGATGAACCATTTGCGCTTTTTGCCGCCTGGTTTGGCGAGGCGATCCGCAGCGAGCCGGCCGACCCCAATGCCATGGCGCTCGCCACGGTCGACGCGACCGGCATGCCCAATGTGCGCATGGTGCTGATGAAAGGGTTCGATGAGGATGGTTTCGTGTTCTACACGAACAGGAACAGCCAGAAGGGACAGGAGCTCGCCGCAAACCAAAGCGCGGGGCTGGCATTCTATTGGAAGTCACTCAAACGGCAGGTGCGGATCCGCGGCACGACCCACGTGGTGACCGACGCCGAAGCCGATGCATACTTCGCATCACGGCCGCGCGGCGCTCAGATTGGTGCGTGGGCGAGCCAGCAATCGGCGCCGCTCGAAAGCCGGTTCGCCTTCGAAAAGGCGGTCGCGATCGCAACCGCCAAGCACGCGATCGGAGCCGTGCCGCGGCCTCCATATTGGAGCGGCTATCGGGTTGTGCCGACGGAAATCGAGTTCTGGCAAGATCGGCCGTTCCGCCTGCACGACCGCGTCGCTTTCACGCGCGCAGAGCGGGGCGCGCCTTGGACCAAAACGCGGCTTTATCCATAGGCTGATCGCACCGATGGCGACCTCGCAACCCAACCAGCCACGCCGCACGCTGCTCCTGACCGGTGCGAGCCGCGGGATCGGGCACGCGACCGTCAAACGGTTCTCTGCCGCCGGTTGGCGTGTGATTACCTGCTCGCGCCATCCGTTCCCGGAAAATTGCCCCTGGGAAGCTGGGCCCGAGGATCATATCCAGGTCGACCTCGCCGACGCCGACGATACCCGGCGTGCAATCGAGGAAATCAAGCGCCGGGTGCATGGCGAGTTGTATGCGCTCGTCAACAATGCGGGAATTTCGCCAAAGCTCAACGGCAAGCGACTGTCCGCGATCGCAACCACGCTGGACGTATGGCAGCACGTCTTTCAGGTGAACTTCTTTGCTCCGATGATGCTGGCCCGCGGCCTGATCGATGAACTCAAGGCCGCCAAGGGTTCGATCGTCAACGTGACGTCGATTGCGGGCTCGCGCGTGCATCCGTTCGCGGGCGCGGCCTACGCGACGTCGAAGGCGGCGCTGGCGGCGCTGACCCGCGAAATGGCCGCCGACTTTGGTCCACTTGGTATTCGGGTCAACGCCATTGCGCCGGGCGAAATCGACACGGCCATCCTGTCGCCCGGCACGGAAAACATGCTCGAGCAGATTCCACTGCACCGGCTGGGTACCACCGACGAGGTCGCCAAGATTATCTACGTGCTGTGCACCGAGACCTCGTCCTACGTCCATGGCGCCGAGATCCACATCAACGGCGGCCAGCACGTGTGAGTGTCGGCGCGCCGACCAATCCGATTCACGATGTCAAATAGCCCGCGAGAGCCAACGCTCCG
>CAWFLX010000040.1:0-81824 GCA_963816775.1 uncultured Alphaproteobacteria bacterium | reverse complement strand
TTGAACTCGCGCTCGAGCCGCTCCTGGATGATCTCCAGATGCAGCAGCCCGAGGAAGCCGCAGCGGAAGCCGAAGCCGAGCGCCGCGCTCGTTTCCATCTCGAACGAGAAGCTCGCATCGTTGAGGCGAAGCTTCCCCATCGCGGCGCGCAGATCCTCGAATTGCGCGGCATCGACCGGAAACAGGCCACAGAACACCACCGGAATGGCCGGACGGAAGCCGGGCAGCATCTCGGTCACCGGCTTGCGGTCATCCGTGATGGTGTCGCCGACGCGCGTGTCGGCGACTTCCTTGATCGAGGCCGTGATGGCGCCGATCTCGCCCGGGCCGAGTTCGTCGACCGGCGTGAGTTTTGGCGTGAACACGCCGGTGCGGTCCACGTCGTAGGCCGCATTCGTGCCCATCATGCGGATGCGCTGGCCTTTTTTCAGCGTGCCGTCGACGATGCGCACCAGCACGACGACGCCGAGATAGGCGTCGTACCAGCTGTCGACCAGCAGGGCTTTCAGCGTCGCGTTGCGATCGCCCTTCGGCGGAGGAAGCCGCGTGACGATCGCTTCCAGCACCTCCGGCACGTTCAGCCCGGTTTTCGCGGAAATCTCCAGCGCGTTCGATGCGTCGAGCCCGATCACGTCCTCGATCTGCTGCTTGACCTTCTCCACCTCGGCGGCCGGCAGGTCGACCTTGTTGAGCACCGGCACGATCTCATGGCCGGCATCGATCGCGTGATAGACGTTGGCGAGCGTCTGCGCCTCGACGCCCTGGCTCGCGTCGACCACCAGCAGCGAGCCCTCGCAGGCGGCGAGCGAGCGGTTCACCTCGTAGGCGAAATCGACATGGCCCGGCGTGTCGATCAGGTTGAGGATGTAATCCTTGCCGTCGCGCGCCTTGTAGTTCAGCCGCACGGTCTGCGCCTTGATGGTGATGCCGCGCTCGCGCTCGATGTCCATCGAGTTGAGCACCTGCTCCTTCATCTCGCGCAGTTCCAGCCCGCCGGTGAGCTGGATCAGCCGGTCGGCGAGCGTCGATTTGCCGTGGTCGATATGCGCCACGATCGAGAAGTTGCGGATATTGTTGATGGGTTGGGCCGTCATGCGCGGCAGATAACACCCGTATCGCAGTGCGGCAAGCGATGGAGTCGGGGCAGGAAGAGCGGGCTACTCGGCCGCGACCCGATTCTCGAAAACCATCGGCTCCAGCACCACCGGCTGGCCCTCGCGCGCGATGATCAGATGTCCCGGCGGCACGACCTTCCAGTGGGCGCGGTCGGTGTCGAGCGGCTCCGACACCACAGCGACGCTGCCGCCGGACTCGCGATAGTAGAGCGTGTTGGCGGTTTCATCGGTGCAATAGCGGAACGCATAGAGGTCACGGCCGTCCGCCATCGCCGAAGTGAAGCGCAGCGGCTCCTTGGTGCCGCTGGCGCGCACCATGTCGGTCAGGATCGCGAGCGTATTGACGGTGGCGGCGACCAGGTCGCGCTCCGCGCCGGCGCCGAGGATCGCCAGGAACGCCGCTTCGGAGTCCGTGGTGCCGACGCGCGCCGTGTAGAGCGCGTCCGGGATCAGCGCCTCGACGCGGCGGCGGATCAGCGACCAGTCGCCGATCTGCCCGTTGTGCATGAACAGGAAGCGCCCGTGCGCGAACGGATGGCAGTTCGGGCGCGTGGTCGGCGTGCCGGTCGAGGCACGCACGTGGGCGAAGAACAGATGCGAGCGGATGTGGCGGCAAAGATGGCGCAGGTTCTCGTCCGACCAGGCCGGCCGCACCTCGCGATAAAGCCCCGGCTCGTCGCCTTGTGAGTCGTACCAGCCGAGCCCGAAGCCGTCGCCATTCGTCCGGGCCTTGCCCTCCTGCGACCGCATGCTCTGCACCACCAGCGAGTGCGAAGGCGCGGTGACGTAGCGCTCCAGGGTGATGGTTTCGCCGCGATAGGCGATCCAGCGGCACATAGTAATCCCGTCCGTGCGATGCGCGTCCCCAGTATATGGGGGCCGAATTTGTTCCCTTTCAGGCAACCGGTGGAAATTACCGCCGAATTTTGCGGCAATAGCGCGCGCCGAACGGCTGCGCAAGTGGGCCTTTCACCCCAGTGGCCACACTGTGAGGTTCTATTGAGGTGCCCCGACTCACGGGGAATGGGCTTTGGCGACCACGACGGACCATAAGCCAGCATCGCGGCGACGCTGTTCGGGCGCTTGGAGGACGCATTGGGCGCCTCCTCGACGCGTTGGTCGACGCGAGCCGCTGCGAACGCACGGTGCTGGTGGCGCTGTGCGCGGCGCTCTGGACTATTTACGGGATCATCGCCAAGGGCAGCCAGGACCTGCATTTCGACTTCGGCGAGCAATACTCGTGGTCGCTGGATACCATCTGGGCGTCGCCAAAACATCCCCCCCTCGCCCAGTGGCTGGTGGGCGCCTGGTTTGCTGTGTTTCCCCGCGCCGACTGGGCCTATTACCTGTTCGCAATGGTGCTTGCGACCGCTGCGCTATGGTTTGGGTGGCGGCTCATGGAGCGCTATCTCGACGGTCCCAAGCGGGTCATCGGGCTCGCGCTATTAACATTCATTCCGGTCTTCAACTTCCACGCACTGAAGTTCAACAACAACGCTATGTCGTTGCCGACCTGGGTGGCGACCTGGCTGTTCCTGCGCGCGTTCGAAACCCGACGGGCAGACTACGCGGCGCTGGCTGGCCTCGCGGCCGGTACCGCCATGCTGAGCAAATACTGGTCGGTCTTTCTGCTAGCGGGCCTGGGCCTCGCTGCTCTTCTGGATCGCCGCCGACTTGACTATCTGCGCTCTCCCTCATCGTGGATCACGATCGCGGTGGGTGCACTGGTTGTTGCGCCGCACTTTATCTGGGTGGCGACCCATGGGTGGCGAACGTTCGAATGGATGTTCTCCTCCCATCCCGCCTCGGACTACGGGACCGCGCTTTGGTCCGGCGTCCAATACATCGCCGGGACCATTGGCGCAGATTGATCGCGTTGGTCGCGACGCGTCCCAAAAGCAACACCATCGGCGACAGGCCACGGCCGCCAGAACCCGATCGGCGCCTGGTCGTTCTGGCATTCCTCATCCCGCTGTTGCTTCCCGCACTGGCCGCCCCGTTGGTCGGCGGCAAGCCTGTTTCACTTTGGGCACTCGCGGGCGTCGTCGCGCTGCCGGTCATTCTTGTCGCCCGCACGCCTCGTGCTAACGCGCGAAGCTGCGCTGCGTATTCTAGGATTTGCGGTTGTGCTGCCGTTGCTCGCGATTGCAGCCGCACCGGCGGTCGCATTCATCATTCACCGCTTCGGTACGGACACCGACTTGCCGCACTATCGGCAGGTTGCGCAGGCGGTCGAGAGGGTCTGGCGCGAGACCACGGGCCAACCGCTACGCATCGTCGGATCGTACGAAAACCTTTTGTCGGGAACAGTGTTCTACTATCGCGACGGCCCGTCCGCGTTCGAATCGTCAACCCGCGCATGACCAGGCCTCGGATCGACGACGCCCGGCTTGCCCGCGATGGGCTGGCAATGGTGTGCCCTGCCGACAATGTCCTGTGCATGAACGCGCTGAAACGCGCGGGCCGCACGCGCGCCCGGCGGGGGCAAGCGCGCCGAGGCTACGATCTCACGTACCTACATGGGGTATTCCGACCCGCCGCAACAATTCGTCATCGCGACGGTCCCGCCGGACGGTGTGCATCGGCGCCCCGCAGCGATAAGGACTAGTCCTCAATATCGATAAGCTTCCGGCTTGTATGGGCCGTTCACCGGGATGTTGATGTACTCCGGCCTGCTTGTCGACAGCTTGGTGAGCTTGACGCCGATCTTGTCGAGATGCGGGGGACGAGCAACCTTCTCATCGAGGCGCTTGGGAAGCATATAGACCTTCCTTCTCGTACTTGCCGTCGGGTGTTGGCCCACAGCTCGATCTGCGCCAGGTCTGATTGGTGAACGAGGACGACATCACGAACGCTGGGATGACCCATGGATTACCGAGATTCACCAGCCGGCCTTCCGAAAGAAGATGATGCGTTTGCCGTCCGGGAAGCTCCATTTCACCGACCTGCGGCTTCACGTTGTGCCACTTGAGGTTCTCAGCCAGCGACCTGAATCTCCGAGTTGAAGCGACCGATGTTGCAGACGACGCACGATCCTTCATGGCGCGCATGTGGTCGACCGTGATCGACTCGAGGTTGCCCGTGGCAGTGCAGAAGATGTCGGCGCGGGCGCCGCGTCTTCCATGGTGATGACCTCATAGCCTTCCATCGCGGCCTGCAAGTGCGCAGATCGGATCGATCTCCGAAACCAGCACCCGGCAGCCAGCGCTGGCGCAGCGACGTAGCCGAACCTTTGCCGACGTCGCCGAAGCCCGCGACCATCGCGACCTTGCCGGCCATCATCACGTCGGTGCCGCGGCGGATGCCGCCACCAGCGACTTCGACAGCCGTAGAGATTGTCGAACTTCGACTTGGTCACGCTGTCGTTGACGTTGATCGCCGGCCACAGGAGCGTCCCTTCTTCTGCATCTCGATACAGCCGATGCACGCCGGTGGTGGTCTCCTCGCATGCACGCCTTTGATGGCATCGGCGTACTTCTTGTAACCAGCCGGGCTGGCCTTGAGCCGCTTCTTGATCGCGGCGAACAGGTAGCCTCTTCCTCGTCGGCCGGCTTGTCGAGGAACTCCGCGTATCGCCGTTCTCGGCGCGCAGCCCGAGATGGATCAGCGCGGTGGCATCGCCGCCGTCATCGAGGATCATGTTGGGAATGCCGCCGATACCGCCACTGAAGATCCGGTGCGGTAGTCCCAGAGCCGTTCAGCGACTTGCCCTTCACCCCGCGAAGATCGGTGTGCCGGCGCGACCAACGCGGCGGCGGCGTGATCCTGCGTCGAATAGATATTGCACGAGGCCCAGCGAATTCGGCGCCGAGAGCCATGCAGAGTCTCGATCAGCACCGCGGTCTGGATCGTCATGCGAGCGAGCCGGCGATGCTGGCGCCCTTGGAGCGGCTTCTGACGTCCCGTATCGGCGTCGGTCGCCATCAGGCCCGGCATTTCCACCTGGGCGACTGGCGAGTCTCTGCGGCCCCAGTCGGCGAGGCTGATGATCCTTAATGGCGTAGTCCTCGGTGTGCTGTGGGGCACTGGCATGTCCTTGCGGAGGCGGTGTTGGAGATCGGCACGGCGGCTCGGCCCAAGGGCGTCCGCCGGCGGCGAGCCCCTATAGCAGCGTGCAGCGGATCCCGCAAGACGACATAAAGAGTTCTTTATGTCGTAAATAAAATCTTGGGATAGAACCGTGGGCCGGAAAATGGGGCCGGAGTGCTTGAGGCGCCTGAAGGCCCTACTCGTCCTCACCGAAGCGCGTCCCAAAAGGTCTCCAAAGCGCCGCGATGACAGCGGCAGTCATCGCGTCCGCTGGCTTCGACCGTGATCGAGGTGCCGGGTGAGCGGCCAGCATCAGCAGTGCCGAGGCCATCGACGTGCCGTCGACTGTCTCGCCGCCATGGCTGACCCGAACCTCGGCGTCGAACTTCCTCGACGGTTTGGACGCAGCTCTCGCCGACGCCCTGGCGTGCAGGCCTTTCCGATCGATGATCGGCATGTGAACCGGCGATGGGTCCGCGGGGCGTGTCGCTCGGCAGCCGGTCCACGCGTCATCTTCCCGGCCAGCACCCGCTCGCGATGGTGTATGTATCGCGGCCTGCCGGCCTCCTGCGCGACGGCGACAGCCTCAGGAAGTGGCGATGTATCGCGGACCTTCGCGAGCTTGACCAGCATCGGCAGGTTGATCCCGGCCAACACCTCGACCTTGGGCCGGCTCATCACCGAGATCGCGAGATTGGACGGAGTGCCGCCGAACATATCGGTGAGATATCACAACACCGTCGCCGGAATCGACGCGTTTGACCGCTTCGATGATCTCGAACCGGCGTTGCTCGACATCATCATCGGGACCGGTGCCGTGACCGGACTCGATCTGCGACTGCGGCCCGACGACGTGTTCGAGAGCGGCCGGAACTCACGGGAGCCGTCCGTGGGTAACGAGAACGAGACCGATCATCGAAGCTCCCCGCGGGCGCAAATGGTTACACCGCACGAAAGGTCCGCACATATGAACATCCAAAGTCCGAGTGCAAGGGCTCGAAGGGGAACCGCAGAGCGGGTTTTAGGGGTGATGTTGCATTGCGGCAATAATGCCGATAACGCCATGATCCATTAGTCGAATTCGCGCGTTGGAACCTGTTCTCGTGAGCGCGTCGACAACCGGTCGTTCCCGAGAATTCGCGCTTTGGGCGAAGGCATCTTGCACCCAGACCTGCGACGCGGCGTCGTCTTCTGACTGCTATCAAGCAACGCGACCGCGCACCTCTCCCAAGTGAGCGGCATCGGATCATGTGCGTAAGGGACTGCCAGTCGCACCAGCGAGTTACCTTCGATGGTGACCGCTTGGCTTGCTGTTTCTGGCAATCGGGCGCATCGGCCGCAAGATCGACGACCATGAATACGATCGCCTGCTGGCTCGTAGGGCACCTGCCTGATACCCAGGCCATGGACTTCGATCAGTCCGGCAAGTTCGGGCACTGGTCTTGCCAGAAGACGCTGATGAACGACTTCGAGCCGGGTTCATCGGACACGAGCGTCGAATGGGAGCCGCCCTTCGGCCGCCTGCAACAGCGCGAAGGCAAGCCGCGATTTGCCCGACCCGGACGGACCGCGGATCAGGACGGCGCGCGGTCCGACCAACACAGCAGACGCGTGGATCGACCGGGCCACGCTGCCGGGAGGATGGCATCGGCCATTACGCGCCGGCAGTAGACGCGAACTGGCCGCGCAGCACGCCCTCCGGACTGTCGTCGCGGTTTTCCGCCCAAGGTGCCCGCCGTGGGCTTCAGCAATCTGCTTGGAGATCGACAGGCCAAGCCCCGAGTTCTGCCCGAGGTCCGGTGCGGGTGGTCGGTGTAAAAGCGACTCGAAAATCTTGTCGAGCGCGTCGGCCGATTCCCGGACCGTCATCGTCGACGACGTCTCGATCCGTCTTCGCACCCGTCGGCACATGACGCACGTCCCGCCGGCTGGCGAGAACGAGCGCGCGTTGTCGATCAGATTGTTGATGACCTGACCGAGCCGAAGAGTCGTGTCCGGGCACCACGAACCAGCTGCCCTCGAACGTCAGTGCGACGGTGACGCCGTCGCGCTCACCTCGTTGGCGCACCCCGACCACCGTTCGCAGCAAGCGGGCGAGATCGACCGGCCCGGTGTTCCTGGCGCTGCAATTCGGCGTCGAGTTGGCTGGCATCGGAAATGTCGGAGATGAGCCGATCGAGCCGGCGCACATCGTGTTGGATGACGGATAGAAGACGCGAGCGGCTCTCGTCTGTTTGAGCGAGTGGCAGCGTCTCCACCGCCGAGCGAAGCGAGGTGAGCGGATTCTTCAGTTCATGAGCAACGTCGGCGGCGAAACTCTCGATCGCCTCAACCGGCTGTAGAGCGCGTCGGTCATGGCGCGCAGCGTGCCGGACAGTTCCCCGATTTCATCGCGCCGCCGCGTGTAATCGGGGATCTCGACGCGCGACTTGATGCGCCGACGCACGCGTTCGGCCGCCTCTGCCAGCCGCCGGATCGGCACCGCGATGGTGGCGGCGAGCAGCATCGAAAGCACCAGCACCACTCCCGCAGCAACACCGGCGACTTTTAGAATTGCCCAGCGCTCCGCCTCGATGATCTGATCGATGTCGCCGCCCTGAGTTGAGAGCAACAGGGCGCCGCGTACCGTGCGAAAGCGTTGGACCGGCACCGCCACCGAGACGATGACTTCGCCCCGATTGTTCATGGACACGATGCTCGCCTTCTGCCCATTGAGCGCCAGGATCACCTCCGGATAGCCCTTGCCGTTCTCGGGACCAAGCTCGCGATACGGCGGCAAATCCCCGCGACCGAGCCATTTGCGCAACCCGATATAGGCGCGCTCGAACAGACCCGGCTTTTCGGCGTTGGGCGGCGGCAGATCAAAGCGCAGAACATCGCCGCGGCCGTAGAGATTGCGGCTGTCGAGAATGAGCGTTCCGTCGCGGTCGTAGATCCGCGCGCGGGTATGGGTCGGGGTGATGGAGGCGGCGCAGGACCGCGCGCGACCCGTTCCGGATTGATCGGGAATTCGAGGCCGAACAAGGACTCATCAGGCGGGCCGTAGCTTTCCCCGGTCTGCAGCTCGAGAAGTCGATCGGGGTCGGTCGTAATGGCGTCGGTTTCGACCGTGGCCGAGGCTGCGATTGCGCCGGCGATGATTTCGCCCTGCACGACCAGGCTCTGAACCCGTGCATCGATCAGGCCTTCGCGCAGCTGCGACAGAAACAGAATGCCGGCCACGAACGCGACCAGCCCGATCATGTTGATGACGATGATGCGCCGGGTAAGGCTCGAGAAGCTCTGTTCGACAAAAAGCTGCCAGGCGTGACGCAGGATGCCCGAGATCCCGTCGACTAGGAGTACCTGCCAAGTGCCGTGAAAAAACGCGCCGACGCGCGCCGGCAACCTCTGGGCCGCATAGGCGACGCGCTTTGCTTTGATCGCGAGTACCGCGAGCAGGACACGCCGCTTTTTGCCGAATTTAGTCGACTTGCCGGGCTGGGCCGTCTCGGCAGCGCGTTCGCCAGGGTCGATGGTTCGATCGAGCACCGTGCGTTCCAGCAGTTCCGTGTGTGTGCCGCTCAGCGCCGCGAAATCCGCCCCATGCCGACGCTGATCGTGTTCCAGCCCGCGATCGTTACATTTCCTTGAAGCGATAGCCGACGCCATACAGGGTTTCGATCATGTCGAAGTCGTCGTCGCTCTGCTTGAACTTCTTGCGCAACCGCTTGATATGGCTGTCGATGGTACGGTCGTCTACGTAGACTTGATCGTCGTAGGCTGCGTCCATGAGCGCGTTGCGGCTCTTGACGACGCCCGGGCGCTGCGCGAGCGCCTGCAGGATCAGGAACTCCGTCACGGTGAGCGTTACTGGCTCATTCTTCCAGGTGCAGGTGTGGCGTTCCGGGTCCATGCGCAGCAGGCCGCGCTCGAGCACCTTGGCGGAGTCGGTTTCCTTCGGCGCGGTTACGTCCTTGGGCGCCACGCGGCGCAGGACCGCTTTCACGCGCTCGACCAGCAGCCGCTGCGAAAACGGCTTGCGGATGAAGTCGTCCGCGCCCATTTTCAGACCAAACAATTCGTCGATCTCCTCGTCCTTGGACGTGAGGAATATCACCGGGATGTCGGTCTTCTGGCGAAGACGGCGCAAGGTCTCCATGCCATCCATGCGTGGCATCTTGATATCGAGGATCGCGAGATCCGGCGGCGACGTCTTGAAGCCATCGAGGGCGGACGCGCCGTCGGTGTAAGTCATGATCCGATAGCCTTCGGCCTCGAGTGCTATGGACACCGAGGTCAAAATGTTGCGGTCATCGTCCACGAGCGCGATGGTCGGCATGAGCTTGTTCCGTGACGGAATTTTCCCCCGTCCGTGGTAGGCCCTAAAGACGGGCCAAAATGTGTCTAACCTGCAACAAGTATGTGATTTGCTACAATTACAACCCTGTCCGCAAACGCCAGCAATTCTACCTCTTTAACCCCAGGAAGGGCAATGGAGCGCAAATCCGAATTCGATCCCAAGACCGCCGCCAAGAAGCTCCTGCGCGAGGGCCGCTCTGGCGCGCTCGCAACTCTGATGCCGGGTTCCGGCGATCCGTATTGCTCCCTCGTCAACGTGGCAACAGCCGCCGACGGAGAACCCCTGTTGCTGTTGTCTCGACTGGCGTTGCACACCAAGAACATTCTGGCGGATCCGCGGGTTTCCCTGATGATCGACGAGCGCAAGCTCGGTGATCCGCTCGAAGGCGCGCGCGTGATGCTGATGGGTCGCGCGTCGGCGACCGACGACCCCGAGGTACGCAGGCGCTATCTCGACCGCCAGCCGGAAGCCGGGACGTTCGCAGGGTTCGGCGATTTCGCGTTTTATCGCGTTGCGCTCTCGCGGGTGCATTTGGTCGCCGGGTTCGGCCGTATCGTTGACCTCGAGCCGGGGCAGATTTGCTCGATCTCGCGGGGCTCGATTCACTTGTTGCCGCGGAAGCCGAAGTTGTTGCTCACATGAACCGCGATCAGACGGATACCGCGCGCCTTTATGCCACCAAGCTGCTCGGCGCCCCGGACGGCGACTGGCGGTGCGCGGGGTGCGACCCAGAGGGCCTCGAACTACAAGACGGCCGCACGGCGCTGCGGCTGACATTCCCGCGCCCGATCAACGGGCCCGGCATGTTGCGCCAAGTGCTCAAGCAACTCGCCGACCGGGCACGGGCCGCGTAGGGTTCGGTCAGCGTTAGACAGGATAGAAGCACATGCGGCTCGATGCGATTGCGATTGGCCACGACCCGCCGCGCGACGTGAACGTCGTAATCGAGGTGTCAATTGGCGGCGAGCCGATCAAATATGAAATGGACAAGGCCGCAGGAACGCTTGTGGTCGACCGCTTCCTGCACACGCCGATGCGCTACCCCGGCAACTACGGCTTTGTGCCGCATACGCTCTCGCAGGACGGCGATCCGATTGATGTGCTGGTCGCCAATACGCGGCCGATCGTGCCCGGCGCGGTGATCAACGTGCGGCCGATCGGCGTCTTCAAGATGGAGGACGACGCCGGGCTCGACGAAAAGATTCTCGCCGTGCCGGTACCAAAGCTCACCAAGCGTTACGCGCACGTGACGAACTACACCGATCTGCCGGAGATCACGCTGGCGCAGATCGAGCATTTCTTTTCGCACTACAAGGATCTCGAACCCGGGAAATGGGTCAAGGTGATCGGCTGGGGAGACGCCGACGAGGCGCGCCAGATGATTGCTGATGCGATCGCGCGAGCGAAACCGTGAGCGCGCTCGTGCGCGCGGCCTACAGCTATCGCAACGACCCGGCCGTTCCGAAATTCCCCGACGACCATCCGATCATTCTCTTCGACGGCTATTGCGCGCTGTGCACCGGTTTCGCGCAAATCGTGCTCAAGCACGACGCCGCGGCGAAGTTCCGGCTGCTCCCGGCCCAATCGGCGCTCGGGCATGCGCTCTATGTGCACTACGGCCTCAATCCGCAGGACTACGAGACCAACATCCTCATTGCCGATGGCATTGCGTGGTTCAAATCCGAGGCCGGCATCCGCATCTTGGAAGATCTTGGTCGACCCTGGTCGCTCGTCGGCGGCCTTCGCATCCTCCCCCGTCCGGTGCGCGACCAACTCTATGACTTCATTGCACGCAACCGGTTACGTGTCTTCGGCAAACACGCAACGTGCCACACCCCCGACGCGAGCGAACGCGGCCGCTTCCTGGACGGTGGCAGTAATTCCCCTGACTGAGCGCCGCTCGCTGTGCACACGGCAATTATGCTAGATGTCGGTCACCCGCCGGCCTGCACGATGAGGAGTGTCCCGCATGATGAGCGCGCAACAGAACGAGCGCATCACCAGGATTGGACCTGGGACCGCTTGCGGAAAACTGCTGCGGCATTACTGGCAACCGGCAGCGCTCAGCGAAGAACTCGACAACGCACGCCCGGTGGTGCCGGTGCGTCTGCTCGGCGAGGATCTGGTCCTGTTTCGGGACAAGCACGCTGAGCTCGGTCTCCTTGGCCGCCGTTGCCCACACCGCGGCACCGATCTCGCTTACGGGCGCTGCGAAGACAGCGGGCTGCGCTGCGTATTCCACGGATGGCTGTTTGACAGGACCGGCCAGTGCCTCGAGACCCCGGCCGAGCCGCAGGGCAGTCGCCTGCACACCCAGATTTGCCACAAGAGCTACCCGGTGGTGGAACGCAACGGCATCGTGTTCGCCTACCTGGGCGAGGGAGTGCCGCCGGCATTTCCGGAGTTCGATTGTTTCCTTGCGCCGGACGAGTACACGTTTGCGTTCAAAGGATTTTGGGACTGCAACTGGTTGCAGGCACTGGAAGTCGGGATCGATCCCTCGCACGCCTCGTTCCTGCATCGCTATTTCGAGGATGAAAAGCCGGAAGAGGGCTATGGCCGGCAATTTCGCGGCACGTCGTCCAACAGCGATCTGCCGATGTCCAAGGTGCTGCGTGAGTTCGATCGGCCGCAGATCGACGTGGTGCCGTCCGAGTTTGGGTTCAAACTGATCACGTTGCGCGAGCTCAGCTCCGTCGAAACCCACATACGGGTCACCAACCTGGTGTTCCCAAATATCGTCAATCTCCCGTTGAGCTCCGAAATGGTGCTCACGCAATTTCACGTTCCGGTCGATGACACCGGCTGCTTCTGGTACTCGATGTTCACGAGCTACAATCAACCGGTCGACAAAGCCGAAATGCGGCGTCAACGCGTGCAGACGATCGCGCCGCCGGATTACCGATCGAAGTTCAACAAGGACAACAACTACGGCTTCGACGCGACCGAACAGCGGCGCGAAACCTTCACCGGCATGGGCCACGACATCAACGTGCATGACCAATTCGCAGTCGAATTGATGGGACGGATTTCCGACCGCACGACCGAGCATCTAGGCCAATGCGACCGCGCGATCACGACCTACCGGCGCATGCTGATCGAAGCGATCGACCGCGTCGGAAACGGCGAACGCCCGCCAATGGTGCTCGACGCCAACGCGGCGAGACGCATCACCGGCCCCGAGACCATCGACGGGGTGGGGCCGAGCGACGGTTGGGATCGGTATTGGCAGGAGGCGTGTCGCAAGCGCCGGCAGGGCGCGGCCTGGGCCGAGCTCGCCTCGTAGCGTCCGCTACCAGTGTGGTGGATTTGAAGTTCCTACTACTCTAGCCGCACGCTCGCATAGGACTTCAAATCCAAACCCACACTAGATTTATTAATTTGCTAGTGTCCCTTTGATTCCGAAGTTCGCATCAGAGGGTTCCGCAGGCTACTGCAAACTTCAGAATTGGGACACTAGAGGGGGAGCCGAGTGGACTTGCGCGAGGGGGCGATCGGACGCTCGGGCTTCATCGCAGCCTTCGGGCTCTGGACCGAAGCGGAGCAAGCCGCGGCGGCGGACATTCTCGCGCGCATCAATCAGGACAAGCTCGAGTTCGTGCGGTTGTCGTTCGCCGATCAGCATGGAATCCTGCGCGGCAAGACCCTGGTTGCGAGCGAAATCGAGTCCGTCTTTCGCAGCGGCTGCGCGATCCCGGTAACGTTGCTCGGGAAAGACACCGCCAACCGCACGCTCTACCCGGTGTTTTCATCGGACGGCGGCTTTGGCGTCCCCTTGATGGGCGGCGCCGGCGACATGCTGATGGTGCCTCTGCCTGCTTCGTTCAAAGTCCTTCCCTGGGCGCCCAACACCGGCTGGATGCTGTGCGACATCTACCTCAAGGATGGCGCGCCGGTTCCGTTTTCAACGCGCTATCTCTACCGGCGTGCGCTCGAACGCCTTGCCGACGCCGGCTACGATTACGTGGCCGGGCTCGAGGTCGAGTTTTACGTGATGAAGCTCGAGCAGGACCGGCTTCGTCCCGAAGATGCAACCCAACCGCCGCCGCCACCGCCCGTGAGCCTGCTTGCCTACGGCTACCATTATCTAACTGAGCTGCGCATCGACCAACTCGACCCCGTTATCCAGTTGCTGGCGCCGCAATTGCGTGCTCTCGGGTTGCCGGTGCGCACGTTCGAGGGCGAGTTTGGTCCGAGCCAGCTCGAGATCACGTTCAATCCGACGCATGGCCTTGCGGCGGCCGACAACATGACGCTGTTCCGCAGCGCGGTGAAGCAGATTTGCCGCCGGCATGGCTATCAAGCAACGTTCATGTGCCGGCCGGGCCTGCCGAACATGTTTTCGAGCGGATGGCACCTGCACCAGTCGCTGCGCGAACGCCATACCGGCCGGAACGCATTCGCGCCCGCGCAGGACGGAGACATCATCTCCACCCTGGGCCAGCATTTCGTTGCGGGCGTGCTCAAGAATGCGCGCGCATCCTGCGTGTTCACCACCCCGACCATCAACGGCTACAAGCGCTACAAGCCTTATTCGCTCGCGCCGGACCGCGCGATCTGGGGCCGCGATCACAAGGGCGCGATGCTGCGGGTCGTATCAGGCGGCCCCGGCGACCCGGGGACCCGGGTCGAAAACCGCGTCGGCGAACCAGCGGCGAACCCCTACCTCTACATGGCTTCGCAGGTGATCAGCGGGCTTGCCGGCATCGAGGGGAAACTTGTTCCCGCGACCGCATCCGACACGCCCTACGAGAGCGACGCCGAGCCATTGCCGGGAAGCCTGATGGAGGCGCTCGACGCATTGCGGGCAAGTGAGCTCTATGCACACGAGCTCGGCAAGCCGTTCGTCGAGTACATGCTCAAGATCAAGGACGCGGAGGTCGCGCGCTTCATGTCCGAGGTGACCGACTGGGAGCACCGCGAATATTTCGAGATGTTCTGAACGTTCGCGGAAGACTTGATCAGCGCGTTACTGCGTGGCCTGATAGGGGCGAACCAGCTTTGCGCAACTCGCAACGAAGCCGCGATTGTTAGCGAGGAGAATGCCGTCCCGGCAGCGTATGAGTTCGGTTCCCTTGGACAAAAAGTAGACCGTGACCTCGTCTTGATCACCAGTCGCTATGGCGGTCACGAGGCTGTAGCCCTGCTCGACGAGCTCAGCCATGGACTGGCCGACGTCCCGCCATTCCGCCATGTTCGGGGTATCGGGTAACGCGGGCCGCGGCTTTGCGCAGAGCGGCGAGGACGCCAGCGCCAGAACAGCGGCAATCCCGACTACGAGCTTCATGGTGTTTGGTCCTGGCTTCAGGCAACCACCCGGCGGACCAGTATTTATGGCGCGCGCGCGCTCGGTTCGTCAATCAGGAAGCCCGCCTCCGGGCGTCAAACCCCGCGGCGCGAGGTTTATTCGCCCGCGAGTTCGCCCTGCCAAAACGGCTTGGCGCGGGCAAAGGCGTGCCAGTCCTTGACCACCCGCTCGTCGATTTCGGCCGCGCGACGGCGGTGCCAGCCGAGAACGCACCCCGCCGCAAACGTGAGCTTTCCCGATAACGCCGAGGCCGCGACCATGTCGGAACCATCGTCCGCAGAGACGCCGACCAACCGCGCGAGCCTCGCTTCGGCGACCGCGACGTCGTTCATGCTACCCAGATCTTCCTGCAGCCGGGCCAGCTCTTTGAAAAACCGCGTCCGTCGCTCCGGATCGAACACCCCGCCGAAGAAATCAACCGCGTATCTCAGCTTCTTGAGCGCGATTTCGAACGCTGTGACGTTCGGTCTGCGAGAGTGTCTCGAAGTCGCGGCCGCGCTTGAGAAGCTTGCGGTGGGTTTTGGCCAGGGCGGTTGCCGCGAACTGCGGCAGCGGTTGGTCGAGAGCTTCCGGTCCCAGCCTGGATTTAGCGAGTTCGTGATATTTGCCGTAGCCGAATGCGCAAAGGTCGACCAGGAAGTGCCGATAGCGGGTCGACGAGAGCGCCTCGTGAACCGTCGAGTAGGCGCGCGCCCGATTGTCCTCGAGTCCGGAGATCAGCGGCGCGAGCTGTTCGGTTTCGCCCAATGCGCTGATCGCCGGCTCCAACAAATCAGTCCGCAGCACGTCGAGATCGCGCGCGGAGCCAAGCACATTGCCGAGCCACCGAACCTCGGCGTCGATCGGTTCGACTTGCTTGCGGCGCAGTACTGTCTCATAAGTCTTGAACAGCGAGCGCAACCGGCGTAGCGCGATTTGGCACTGGTGCACGCCCTCGGGATCGAGATTGAGACGGGCGCAATCGTCGTTCGCAGTCAGATGTTCGAAGCAGTTGCGCGCGATCGCCTTGAGGGCATCGCCCGCCGTCATCTCGGCATCGAGCTCGAGCGTTGGCGCCTTCGACCAATGCCTTCGGGCGCCTCGCATCAGCGCATAACCGACGTCGGACTTGGTCCGGGCATGCAGGCGGCCCGTCGCGATATCGCTCAGCCGCTTGGCTTCGACGAATAACTGTTCGAGGTTGCCGGACACCAATTCCAACTCAACCTCGCGGACATCCTGACGCTGTTCCCCCGACGTGACCGCGCCCTCGTCCAATGACAGCTCGATCTGCGCTTCATCGGCGTTGAGGCGTCGCGTGTCGCGCTTGACATCGACGTCGAACAGAGGCTGCAGGTCCGGCGCCGTCAGCTTGCGAAATTCCTGCGGCAGCGCCGAATCGATCACCAGCGACGGATCCGGTATCGCATCGGGAACGAGCGTCTCCCATTCGCGGCGCGCTATGGGGCCTGACCCCTTGGTCGCCATCTTGACGGTTTGGATGGTGTCGCGTCCGTCGGTGCGGGTGCGCAAGCTGATGTCGAGACGGCGCAGCCGCCGATCGGAGGTATCGAAATAGACGCTGCGCAGTCGCTTGCGGTTTCCGCTGCCAAGCTGACGCCACCAATCCGATTGGCGGATCTTGGCGACGCTGTCAGCGTCAATCCTTAGTTTGAGCTCGATTTCGTCGTGCCCGTCCATCAGTCCGCATCCTATCTTGGTAGTGCGTCGGTGTGAGCCGGTAGTCCGTTGCCAGGACCCGGTGGTGAAGCGTGCGGTGCGATTTCTCCAGCACGTCAAGCCGCGCTTCGAGCAGTCGTATGCGCTCGCTCAGGCGATCGGCGGTGGAGGGGCCATCAGCGGCTGTGTTAAGCGCGGCCGCGAGCGCTCGGCGCACCCAGCGCCCGACGCTGACACCTTCGGCCTTCGCCGCGGCCTTTACGACCTTGCGGGTAGCCGCATCGACCCCTCGAATTATCCATCGGTCATCGTCGGCAATGACACGTTCTCCTTGTTGGCCGAATTGCGCTACCATGACGAGAACATGTCATAATGTTTGACAATTGTCAGCCTAAAAGCTGACTCTGAATGGAGACCCCGACCACGATGCCCCGTCGAATTCTGTTCACCTCGCAAAAAGGTGGTGTCGGAAAGTCGACGCTCGCGCGCTCCGCGGCGGTCGCGCTCGCGTACGCGGGCCGTAAGGTATTGCTCGCGGATTTTGATGTTGACCAGCGGACCTGCATGCGCTGGCAGGCTCAGCGCGTCGCGCGCGCTCTCACGCCGGCCATCGAGGTCGCGGCGTTTTCCAAGGAAAAGAAGCTCGGGCGCGTGGAATTCGAGTATCAAGACATTGTGATCGACACGCGCGGACAGCACGACGAGCTCAGTCTGGATCTCGCGGTTTCGTCGGATGTCGTGTTCCTGCCGTCGAGCTTTTCGCTGGACGACCTATCGCCGACGCTGCGCGTCGTCGAATTGCTGCGCAACGCGGGTGTTCCAGCCACCCGCTTGGCGATCGTGTTTTGCAGAACCGGTGGCTCTAAAAGGCAGGAGCAGCAAGCGCGCTCGATTCTCGAGATGAACCGCATCGCGGTGCTCGACACGGTGCTGCCGCAGAAGGACGGCTTCATTTCGCTCTACGCGACCGGACGAACCGGGCGGGAAGCCGGGCAACCAAAACTACGCTCGGTTGCGCTGGCGATGGACGAGGCACTACTCGCGTTCATCGATGCCGCCTGCCGCGAGGCGGCGCAGGATATGGCCGCATCGGCCTGACCAAGTCCACACGCCACATCGCCCGAGGTTGTTGATATACCCCTGCGGATGAAGGTTCTCATCCTCGGCGGCTATGGCACGTTCGGCGGTCGATTGGCGCAGCTGCTCGCCGACGAATCCTCCGCAACCCTCATCATCGCCGGCCGCAGCTATGAGAAGGCTGCAGTATTTTGTGCGCATCTCCGCACTTCCAATGCGATACCGGCCTCGTTTGATCGCAACGGCGCAATCGAAGCGCAGCTGGCCGAACTCGCTCCCGATCTGATCGTCGACGCATCGGGACCGTTTCAGCTCTACGACGATCCTTATCGGGTGGTGCGCGTAGCGCTCACGCATCGCATTGACTATCTCGACTTCGCCGACAGCACTGGCTTCGTCAAAGGCATTGCGCAATTCGACGCCGACGCCAAGGCCCGCGGCGTGTTTCTCCTTTCCGGCGCGAGCAGCTTCCCGGTGCTGACTGCCGCCGTTACTCGCAGGCTCGCAAGCGACCTGACGAGCGTTGAGGCCGTCGCCGGCGGCATTGCGCCGTCCCCCTATGCGGGCGTTGGTCTAAACGTCATCCGCGCGATCGCGAGCTACGCCGGCAAGCCGATCACCTCGATGGCTGACGGAAAGCCGCACTACGCGCTCGCCGAAACGCGGCGTTACGTGATCGCGCCGCCAGGGCGGCTCCCGCTCGATCAGGTGCACTTCTCGCTGGTCGATGTTCCAGATCTTGAGGTCCTGCCCGCGCTTTGGCCGGGCTTGAAGGACGTGTGGATGGGTGCAGGCCCGGTGCCGGAGAGCTTGCATCGGGCTCTGAATCTGTTGGCGCAGGCGGTGCGTGTGGGACTCATACCTTCGCTCGCGCCGCTCGCGTCATTCATGCATCGCACGACCAACCTCCTGCGCTGGGGCGAACATCGCGGCGGCATGTTCGTCTTGGTCAAGGGAATCGATCTGCTGGGTCAGCAGACCGAACGCTCCTGGCACATGATCGCGGAAGGCGACGACGGGCCGTTCATTCCGTCGATGGCAGCCGAAGTCATCATCCGCAATTGCCTCGCCGGTCGCCGCCCCGCCGCCGGTGCACGACCTGCAACCAACGATGTGGAATTGTCCGACTATGAGGCCCTGTTTGCGCGTCGTCACATCTATACGGGCACGCGCACGCGCTTGCCGGCATCTGTGCCGCTCTATCGCCGCCTGCTCGGCGACGCGTTCGAGAGCATGCCGGCGCCGTGGCGTGCCATGCATGAGGTCAAGGGTGAACTCATGGCGGAAGGTGTGGCGAAAGTCGACCGCGGCACCGGACTGCTCGCCCGACTCATCGCGAACCTGTTTGGACTTCCCAATGCGGGCGACCAGGTCCCGGTCAATGTCACGTTCACGGCGCGTAATGGCATCGAAACATGGCAGCGGCAATTTGCCGATCGCAGTTTTGTGACGACACAACAGGAAGGACGCGGGCGGTGCGAGCGCCTGCTATGTGAACGTGTCGGGCCGTTCCAATTCGGCCTCGCGCTCGTCCTCGACAATCGCCGCATGCGGTTGATTGTGCGGCGCTGGAGTTGCTTGGGTGCCGTGTTGCCACGCTCGTGGGCGCCCATCGGCACGGCCTACGAGTTCGTCGAAGACGGTCGGTTCAACTTTCACGTGGAGATCGGCCACCCGCTGACCGGGCTCATCGTTCGATATCAGGGTTGGCTTGTTCCGCGGCCGTGAAGGTTCGCTATGATGCGCAGCACGGGTTCATCCGTTTGGCAATTGCAAATCCGGAAACACAGGGAGGCGATCATGCGTCGGCTCGTCGCGATGTTGCTTGGTGTCATTGTCACGCCGGCAATTGCGGCGGATCCGATCGTGCTGCGCGACATGGGCTCGTTCCATATCGGCGGGCGCGTAGTCGAGATCAGTGGCCGGCCGGTGCAGGAGATCGTGCGCGTTCCTGGTGGACCATCTTCGCGGCTCGATCCCAACGGCCGCTACCAAGTCGAGCAGATGTACGTTCAGTATTTCCTACCGCAGCAGCGCAAGGGCAAATATCCCCTGCTGCTCTGGCATGGCGGCGGCCTCACTGGAGCGAGCTTTGAGACGACGCCCGACGGTCGCGAGGGCTTCGTTAACCTGTTTATTCGCAAAGGTTGGGACGTCTATGTCTCGGATGCGGTCGAGCGCGGCCGCTCCGGATTTGCCAGCCCCGACGTTTGGACGGGAGACCCGATTTTTCTCACCACCACGGATCCGTTCGAGCGCTTCCGCATCGGCACCGGCCAGGGCTCATTCAATGCAGACCCCACCAAGCGCCAGGTGACGCCGGGCAATCAGTTCCCCGTCGAGGCCTACGATCAGTTCATGAAGCAGGTCGTGCCGCGCTGGCTTTCGACCGATGACGCAGTCACTGCGGCCTATACCGAACTTGTCGACAGGATCTGCCCATGCGTCCTGCTGTTCCACAGCCAGGGTGGTTTGTTCGGCTTCAAGGTGGCCCAGGCACGCCCCGACAAGATCAAGGCCATCGTCGCGGTGGAGTCCGCCGGCGCCGGTAACATCGAGCGCGCCCCAGCTCTCAAGGCGATACCGATCCTGATGCTGTTCGGCGATGCAATCGACAAGGATTCGCGTTGGGTCACCTATCGCAAGATCGATACCGAGTACGCGGCCGCTGTGCGCGCCGGTGGCGGCAGCGTGGACGTTGTCCAGCTCCCCGGCATCGGCATCAAGGGCAATTCGCACATGTTGATCATGGACAAGAACAACTGGGAAATCGCCGACCTGATTCAAAAATGGTTGACCGAAAAAGGCTTGGTGGACTGAAACTATCGCACCGCACAACGCGTTCTCGATTGCGCGCCCGACCGGCACCGCAAACGGACGCAGCTACCGCTTGGCAGGGCCCGCTTGCATGACTATAGGTCGCGTGACCGCGGCCCAGGGGCTATAATCCCTGGCTGCAAGGTTAGCCCGGGGAGGATTCCGGCGCCCGCACAGGAGCCGGACCGGTAGGTGGAGGTTATTCGTGCACGAAACAGGATTGCGAAACGGCGCCCATGGCGCCGAGAAATTTGGTTTCAAAGGTCTGGCGGGCGTCCACTGGAACCTCACGGAGCCCGCGCTTTACGAACATGCGGTCGCTAACCGCGAAGGCGCCATCGTTTACGGCGGCGCGTTTTGCGCCGAGACCGGTACCCACACCGGCCGCTCTCCCAAGGATAAGTTCGTGGTTTGCGACGAGCAGACCGAGAAAACCGTGTGGTGGGAAAAGAACGGCAAGCTCACGCCCGCCCAGTTCGATCTCCTGTTCAACGACTTTCTCGCGCATGCCAGCGGCATGCAGCTGTTCGTCCAGGATCTCTATGGCGGCGCCGACCCGAAATACCGAATCAAGGCGCGCGTCTACACCGAGCTTGCCTGGCACTCGATGTTCATCCGGGCGCTGCTCATTCGTCCCGACCGTTCAGAGCTTCCCACCTACGTTCCGGATTTCACCATTTTGTGCCTGCCGTCGTTTGCCGCCGACCCGAAGCGTCACGGCGTGCGCAGCGAAACGGTCATCGCCATCAACTTCACCAAGCGCATCATTCTCATCGGCGGCAGCTTCTACGCCGGCGAAATGAAGAAGTCGGTGTTCACCACGCTCAACTACTACCTGCCGGCCGAGAGCGTGATGCCGATGCACTGCTCCGCCAACGTCGGCCCGGCTGGCGACGTCGCGCTGTTCTTTGGCCTGTCGGGCACCGGCAAGACCACGTTGTCGGCCGATCCCAATCGCACCTTGATCGGCGACGACGAGCACGGCTGGGGGCCGCAGGGTGTGTTCAACTTCGAGGGCGGCTGTTACGCCAAGTGCATCAAACTCTCGGCCGAGGCGGAGCCCGAAATTTACGCCACCACGCACCGGTTCGGGACCGTGCTCGAAAACGTCGTGTTCGACCCGGAAACGCGCGTCTGCAATTTCGACGACGAGTCCAGAACCGAGAATACCCGTGCGGCCTATCCGCTGGAGTTCATCCCGAACGCATCGCGTACCGGCCGTGCCGGCCAGCCCAAGAACCTGGTCATGCTCACCGCCGACGCCTACGGCGTGATGCCGCCGATCGCCAGGCTGACGCCGGCGCAGGCGATGTATCATTTCCTCTCGGGCTACACGGCGAAAGTCGCCGGCACCGAACGCGGCCTCACCGGTGTCGAGCCGGAATTCTCCACCTGCTTTGGCGCGCCGTTTCTGCCCCGGCACCCGTCCGTTTACGGCAACTTGCTGCGCGAGCTGATCGGCGCGCACGGAGTTGACTGTTGGCTGGTCAACACCGGCTGGACCGGCGGGCGCTACGGCGTCGGCCGGCGCATGCCGATCAAGGTCACCCGCACCCTGCTGACCGCGGCGCTCGACGGTTCGCTCAAGAACGCGAAGTTCCGGACTGATCCTTATTTCGGATTCTCCGTTCCGACGGCCTTGCCGGGGGTCGAGCCGCACCTGCTCTATCCCTACAAGACCTGGCAGAACAAAGCCGAGTTCGACGAGACCGCGCGCAAGCTTGTGCGCATGTTCCAGGAGAACTTCACCAAGTATGAAAGCCACGTCGACGCCGACGTGCGCGCCGCCGCGCCCGAGGTGCGCATCGCCGCGGAGTGAGCAACCTTATTCGGGTTTGTCGGGGGTGGCCGCGAGGCCGCCCCTTTTTGTTGCCGGAAGCGCCACAAGCGCGAGCGCGGTGAATGCCGCGCCGGCAAGAAAGGTGCCGCTCGGACCGATCGCGTCCCACAGCGCGCCAGCGATGACACTCGCCAGCAATGTCGCAATCCCAGTGACGAGGTTGAACATCCCGAAGGCGGTGCCGCGCAACGGCTCGGGGGCATGGTCCGCCACGAGGCTCGCCAGCAGGCCCTGGGTGAGCCCCATGTGCAAGCCCCACAACGCAACCCCGATGCCCAGCATGGTAATGCCGTTGGCGAACGCAAGGGCGAGGTCGGCGACGACCAGCAGAGCAAATCCGCCCGCGAGTAGATTGTAGCGGCCGAGCCGATCAGACAATGCGCCGGCCGGCCAAGCCGAGACCGCGTAGACGACGTTCATGATCACCAAGACCACCGGGACGAGGGCGAGCGGGACTCCGACCGACTGCGCGCGCAACAGCAGGAACGCCTCGCTGCAACGCGCCAACGTGAATACGCCCGCAACCCCCACCACTATCCAGTAAGCCGCGCCCATGCGCGTTAGCTCGGACAATGACAAACGCAAGCGCGCTGCCCCGGTTGCGGCTGGGCGATCCGGATCGCTCACCCAGAACAGAATGACCGCGAACGACGCGAACGCCGGAATGACCGCAATCCAGAACACCGTGGTGAAATTGTCGGCCAAGACCAGCATCAGCAACATCGCGGCGAGTGGTCCAAGAACCGCACCGATCGTGTCGAGCGATTGCCGCAAGCCATAACTCGCGCCGCGCAAGTCCGCAGGCGAGAGATCGGCAATGAGCGCGTCGCGCGGGGCGCCACGGATGCCCTTGCCGATGCGGTCGACGAAGCGCGCCGCTACCAGCCAGCCGATGGTTGGCGCGAGTGGAAACACGGGCTTGGTGAAGGCCGCGAGACCGTATCCCATAGCTGCAAGCAGCTTGCGCTTGCCGAGATAATCGCTGAGCGCGCCCGAGAAAATCTTGGTGACCATGGCGAGGGCCTCGGCCACGCCCTCGATCAAGCCGACGGTCAGCATCGAAGCCCCAAGCACCGTCACGAGGTAAAGGGGCAGCAGCGCATGGATCATCTCCGAAGAGATATCCATCAGCATCGACACGACCCCGAGCGCCCACACGCCGCCCGGAATCTCGCGCCAACCCAGGAAGGAGCGCTTGGCGCCGATCATCTACCGCGATCACGCCGCCTTTTCATGCCCGCTTGGCGCAAATCGGCTGTAGAAGCTTTCGCCCTTGGCGGCCATGTCGAGAAGGAGCTGTGCCGGCTTGAAACGGTCGCCGTATTTCGCCTCGAGCTTGCGGCACTGTTCGACGAATTGCTTGACCCCCATCATGTCGATGTAGCTGAGCGTACCGCCCGAAAAAGGCGCAAACCCGAAGCCGAGGATCGACCCGACGTCGGCCTCGCGCACATCGGTGAGCACGTGCTCTTCAAAGCAGCGCGCCGTCTCCAACGCTTGGATGCCAAGCAGGCGTTGCTTGAGCTCCTCAATGTCGATTGAGTCCGGATCGAGCTTCTTGGCCTGCAGATCGGCGAGACCGGGCCACAGGCGTTTGGGACCCTTGTCGGGATAATCGTAGAATCCCTTGCGGTTCTTGCGGCCGTAACGCTCCTTCTTCTCCACCATCTGCTCGAGCAGGGCTTTCTGTCGAGGATCAAGCGCGTGCGGGCCGAGGTCGGCCTCGGTTGCCTGCAGGATCTTCCAGGCCAGATCGATCGCGACTTCGTCATTGAGCGCGAGCGGGCCGACCGGCATGCCGGCCATGCGGCCGACGTTTTCGATCATCGCCGGCGGGACGCCTTCGCTCAGCATCAGATGGCCTTCACGGATATAGGTGCCGACCACCCGGGAGGTGTAGAAGCCGCGCTGATCGTTGACCACGATCGGGGTCTTTTTGATCGCGCGCACATAGTCCATCGCGGTGGCGAGCGCGGCGTCTCCGGTATGCTTGCCGAGAATGATCTCGACCAGCATCATCTTTTCGACCGGCGAGAAAAAATGAATGCCGATGAAACGGGCCGGGTCTTTGAAATCACCCGCGAGCGACGTGATCGGTAAAGTCGATGTGTTTGATCCGAAGATGATTTTGTCGCCGATGATGTCCTGCGCCTTCTTGATGGTTTGCGCCTTCACGTCGCGGCGCTCGAACACGGCTTCGATCACGAGGTCGCAATCCTTCAGCGCTCCGTAATCCGCCGTCGTCGTGATGCGGGCGAGCAGTGCGTCGCGGTCGGCTGCGCTGGCGCGCCCGCGACTGACCTGCTCGCTGATCAATTTGTCGGAAACGGCCTTGCCCTTGTCGGCGCTCGCCTGATCCTGATCGATCAGCGTGACATCGATGCCGGCCTGCGCCGTCACATAACCGATGCTGGCGCCCATGAAACCAGCCCCGATGATGCCGACCCGCTTGAGGCGCGCCGGCGGAACGTTGGCGGGGCGGCGGGCGCCCTTGTTGAGTTCCTGCATCGACACGAACAGCGAGCGCGTCATCGCGGCGGCCTGCGGCGAGCGCACAATCTTGGCGAACCAGCGCTGCTCGATCCGCAACGCGTGATCGAACGGCACCAGCAGGCCTTCGTAGACGACCTGCATGATGGCGCGCGCAGCCGGATAGTTGTCGTAGGTCTCGCGCCGATAGATCGCGTTGGCGGCCGGGAACGTCATCATCCCGGCCTTGGAATAGACCGCCCCGCCCGGCGGCCGGAAGCCGTCAGCGTCCCATGGCTTTTTGGCGCTGCCACCGGCCTTGATCCAATCCTTGGCGGTCTTCACCAGATCGGCCGTCGGCGCGACGGCATCGATCAACTTCATCTTCTGGGCGCGGTCGGTGCGCAGCAGGTCGCCCTTGAGCAGGTATTGCAGCGCATCGGCGGGCGGCAGGATGCGGGCGATGCGGGTCGTGCCGCCGGCGCCCGGGAACAAACCGACCTTGATCTCCGGCAGGCCGACGCGGGTGCGCGGGTCATTACTGGCCACCCGATAGTGACAGGCGAGCGCCAGCTCGAAGCCGCCGCCCACGGCGGTGCCGTTGATGGCGCACGCCCAAGGTTTGCCGCAGGTCTCGATCTTGCGATAGAGCACCGACGCTTTGCGGCTCTCCTCGAAGAACATCAGCGCCGCGGCTTCCTCACCCTGGGATTTGCGGACCTGCTCGAACTGGCTGCTGAGCTTTTGCAGCACGGTGAGATCGGCACCGCCCGAGAACGTATCCTTGCCGGTGGTAACCACCACGCCCTTGATGCCGGCGTCCGCCGTCGTCTTGTCCAGCAATGCCTGAAGTTCGGCCAGGACATCCGCGTTCAGGACGTTCATGGAGCGGCCTGGCATGTCCCAGGTAATGAGGGCGATGCCATCCTGGTCGACCTCGTACTTGAAGTTGGTCATGGCGGGACTCCCTCAGCGATATGGTTCGCCTGATTTGTGCGAAAGGCGCATCGTGCCATTCGCTTCACGAATGAAATCGAGATCGACATCTGGATAATGCGCATGCTCACTGGGGGCGCGCGTGCCGACTTCGAGGTACACCGCGTCGCGGTTCGTTTTGTTGACCAAATGATGCCCGTTCGGAACGCCGGCCTTGAACCCCGCGGCATCGCCCGGCTTCAGCAAAACCTCGCCGTCGTCCTCGATCAGAACGAGCTCGCCTTCGATCACAAAAACAAATTCATCCTCGTTCTCATGCCAGTGGCGCAGCGCCGAAGCGGTGCCCGGTTTTAGGCGTGTCAGGTTAACGCCGAACTGCGTGAGGCCGGCGACGTTGCCGAGCGCCGCTTTCTCGCGCCCGTGGCAGACGTGCTTGAACTCCTCAGGGTAGATCGTGGTGGTGCGCACAGGCGCTTTGGCGACGTCGATCTTGGGCATTTTGGCGTCATACCCGTTCGATGATCGTTGCGGTGCCCATGCCGGCGCCGATGCAGAGCGTCACCAGGGCTGTCTGCAACCCGCGCCGCTCGAGCTCATCGAGCACGGTGCCGCAGATCATGGCGCCGGTCGCGCCAAGCGGATGACCCATCGCGATGGCGCCGCCGTTGACGTTGATCTTGGCGTGGTCGATGTCGAACGCCTGCATGAAGCGCAGCACCACCGACGCAAACGCCTCGTTGAGTTCGAAGAGATCGATGTCCTTGACCTCCATGCCAGCGCGCTTGAGCACCTTCTTGGTCACGTCCACCGGTCCGGTGAGCATGATCGCAGGCTCCGAACCGATGTTGGCAAACGCCCGGATCTTGGCGCGCGGTTTTAAGCCGCTGGCCTTGCCGCCCTCCCTGTTACCAATCAGAACCGCGGCGGCGCCATCGACGATGCCAGACGAGTTGCCGGCGTGATGGACGTGATTGACGAACTCGATCTCCGGATGCTTTTGGGTCGCGACCGCGTCGAACCCACCCTGCTCGCCCATCATGACGAATGACGGGTTCAGCGCCGCCAGCGACTGCATGGTGGTGGACGGCCGCATGTGCTCGTCCTTCGCCAAGAGCGTGATGCCGTTGACGTCCTTGACCGGCGCCACCGAATTCTTGAAGTAGCCTTTCTCCCAGGCGTGGCCGGCGCGTTTCTGGCTCTCAACCGCATAGGCGTCGACGTCGTCGCGCGAAAAGCCGTACTTGGTGGCGATCAGGTCGGCCGAGATGCCCTGCGGCATGAAATAGGTCAGAACGGCGATCGACGGATCCATCGGCCACGCGCCGCCGGACGCGCCGATACCGATGCGGCTCATCGACTCGACGCCGCCGCCAATCGTCATGTCGTGCTGGCCGGACATCACCTCGGCCGCGGCGAAATTGATCGCGTCGAGCCCGGAGGCGCAGAACCGGCTGAGCTGCACGCCCGGTACTTTATCGCCGTAGCCGGCCTTGAGCGCGGCCGCGCGCGGGATCACGCCGCCGGCCTCCCCGATCGGATCGACACAACCCATCACCACGTCGTCGACCAAGGTCGGCTCGAGTTCGTTGCGATCCTTGATGGCGGCGAGCGCGTGGGCCGCGAGATCGAGTGCGGTCACCTCGTGCAGGGCACCGTCAGGCTTGCCGCGGCCGCGCGGAGTGCGGACGTGGTCATAAATAAATGCGTCGGTCATGGGGGCTTCTCCTGGTGACGGAGCTCTACAAACTTCGCGCGATCAGAACCTTCATGATCTCGTTGGTGCCGGCATAAATGCGCATTACCCGGGCGTCCCGGTACATGCGCGAGATCGGATATTCCTCCATATAGCCATAGCCGCCGAACAATTGCAGGCAACGGTCGATTATTTTTCCCTGCGTGTCGGTGATCCAGTATTTCGCCATCGAGGCAGTGACCGTGTCGAGCTTGCCCGTGATGTGTTGGCCGATGCAATGGTCGAGAAAGACCTTGGCGAGCGTCGCTTCGGTCTTGCATTCCGCCAAGACGAACTGCGTGTTCTGAAACTCGATAACCTTCTTGCCGAACACCTGCCGCTCCTTGACGTAGTCGATGGTCAACCGCAGCGCCCGCTCGATCATGGCCATGGCGTGGACGGCGACGATCAATCGCTCCTGCGGTAGGTCGCTCATGAGCTGAGCGAAGCCCTGACCTTCCTGCGTGCCGAGCAGGTTCTCGGCTGGCAGCGCCACGTCGTCGAAAAACAGCTCGGAGGTATCGGCGGCGTCGAGCCCGAGCTTCTTGAGCCTGCGGCCGCGCCGAAAACCCGGCGCATCGTCGGTTTCCACCACCATCAGCGAAACGCCCTTGGCACGTTCCTTGGGGTCGGTCTTGGCCACCACGATAATCAGGTTGGCATGCTGTCCGTTGGTAATGAAGGTCTTCGAACCATTGAGCAGGTAGCCGTTGCCCTTCTTAATCGCGGTCGTACGCACCGCCTGCAGATCCGATCCGATACCCGGCTCGGACATCGCGATCGCGCCGATCAACTCGCCAGTCGCGAGCTTCGGCAACCAGCGCTTTTTCTGTTCTTCGGTGCCGTAACGCAGAATGTAAGGGGCCACGATGCCGGAATGCAGCGGGCCCCCGAAGGCGTCGAGCCCCGCGAGCGAAAACTCGCGGTCGATCACCGCCTCATGGGCGAACGTACCGCCGGCGCCGCCGTACTCCTCCGGGATGCCGGCGCACAGGAGCCCGGCTTGGCCGGCCTTGCCCCACACTTCGCGCGGATAAAGATGATCCTCGTTCCACCGCTCCACGTGGGGGGCAAATTCCGCCGCCATGAAACGGTGCGCCTGATCCTCGAGCAGCACCAGATCTTCGGTCATCCACGCGGGCCGAGGTACGTTGAGGACGTCCATGATCAGAACGCCTCCGCCGGCAGCTCCATGGTGGACTTGGCACCGGCCTCGATGCGAGCCAGATGGGTCGCGGTTTCCGGCAGCATGCGCTCCATGAAGAAGCGCCCGGTGACCAGCTTAGCCTTGAGGCGATCGGCTTCGTCACCGGCGCCGTTCGCAAGCTTCGCATTCGCGGCTTCGACGATACGGCACCACATGTAACCGAGCGCCACCAGGCCAAACAGATGCATGTAGTCGGTCGAGCCGGCGCCAGCGTTGTCGGGCGCCTTCATCGCATTTTGCATGAACCACATCGTGGCCTGCTGGAGATGAGCGAGCGCCTTGCCGAGCGGATGGAGGTACGGATTGAGCGCGGCGTTGTCGACGCGCTCTTTGAGATAGGATTGCACCTCGGCAAAGAATGCCATCACGGCGCGCCCGCCGTCCTTTCCCAGCTTACGTCCGACCAGATCGAGCGCCTGGATTCCGTTGGCACCCTCGTAGATCATTGCGATGCGCGCATCGCGCACGAACTGCTCCATCCCATTCTCAGCGATATAGCCGTGGCCGCCAAAGACCTGCTGTGCCGCAACCGTGTTGGCAAAGCCGGTGTCGGTCAGAACGCCCTTGATGACCGGCGTGAGCAACCCCATCAGGTCGTCGGAGGCTTGCCGCGCCTTGGCGTCGCCGGAGCGATGCGCGACGTCGCCGTTGAGCGCAACCCAGAGCACGAGCGCGCGTGCCGCTTCGTTGAACGCGCGGATCGACATCAGCACACGTCGGATATCCGGGTGGACGATGATTGGATCGGCGGGCTTGTCGGGGAATTTCGGTCCGGTCAGCGCGCGGCCCTGCATCCGGTCCTTGGCGTAGGTGACCGCGTTCTGATAGGCGACTTCCGACAGCGCCAGCCCCTGCAGCCCGACGGCGAGCCGGGCTTCATTCATCATCGTGAACATCGCATTGAGGCCGCGGTTCGCCTCGCCGACCAGCCAACCCGTGGCGCCATCGTAGTTCATCACGCAGGTCGAATTGCCGTGGATGCCCATCTTGTGTTCGATCGAGCCGCACGAGACCCCGTTCGGTCCGGACAACGTGCCATCAGGCTTGATCGACATCTTCGGAACCACGAATAACGAGATCCCCTTAGTGCCGGGCGGCGCGCCCTCGATGCGCGCCAGCACCAGATGGATGATGTTGTCGGTGAGGTCCTGCTCGCCGCCGGAGATGAAGGTCTTGGTGCCGGTGATCTGGTAACTGCCGTCGGCCTGCGGCACCGCCTTGGTGCGCAGAAGCCCGAGGTCGGTGCCGCAATGCGGCTCCGTCAGGTTCATGGTGCCGGCCCATTCGCCGGCCAGCATCTTGGGCACGAACTTCTTCTTCTGGGTCTCGTCGCCATGCGTGAGCAGTGCCGCCACCGCGCCCTGCACCAGTCCCGAATACATGGCAAACGCCATGTTCGCCGAGATCAGAAATTCGTTGACACAGGCTGACAGCGTTGCGGGCAACCCCTGTCCGCCATATTCGGCGGGGGCCGAGAGGCCGAGCCAACCGCCGTCGCAGAGCTGTTTGTAGGCATCTTTAAATCCCTTCGGGGTGGAGACCCGGCCATCGTCGTGCCGCTTACAGCCTTCCAGATCGCCGACGCGATTGAGCGGCGCCAGCACCTGTTCGGAAAACTTCGCCGCTTCGCCCAGAATTGCGGCGACGACATCGGCGGACGCGTCGGCGAAGCCCGGAAGGTTGTCGTAGCGCTCGACATGAAGGACGTCGTTGAGCAGGAACTGTACGTCGTCGACTGGCGCCTTATAGGTCGGCATCGGTTCTCTCCCGGCTCGCGTCACGATCCCAAACTTCCGGGGCCCTGCGGCACCGAAGGGACGCCAACATTGTTCATGGGCCTTGGGCGGCCGTAAAGGTGGCAAATCCGACACACTTGGTCGTGATCGCGCCGCGGCCGATGTGTTCCTGCGCGGCACTTAACCGGCTGTTTACCTTAAAACTTAAGACTGCGTTCGGGCTTGAGGCCGCGTGTCCCGTCAGCTTTGACGACATGCGCACTTCCTGGGGTTGCTTCGCGGTCGTCGCGCGAACGCGCGCTTCGCAGCCGCGATTGACAGAGTGGCTAAATGAAATTGACCGCACCCTGGCACCGCAAGGTGCCCCCGCAAACGCACGAAACGCCGTCGCCGGCGACATCGTCGCTCGATGCAATCAGCGCACAGCTCGATGGGCTCAGCCGCAAGGTCGATCGGCTCGATCGCGTTCGCCAACCAGTTGGACCTTCTGTCCAGGAACAATCCGAAGAGGGGATCGAGACCGCCATTGCCGGTTTGCACAGCATCGTTGCGCATGTCGCGTCCGCGGATGCGCTGGCAAGCCTCGACCGCGATGTGCGCGCCCTGACGGAGCAGGTGAGCGGCGGATCGCCGCCAGTGGCGAGCGCCGCTTCGGACGCGATCGGCAACCTCGAGCAGCGCATCGGGTCGATCGCCGATGCTATCGCCGCGTTTCGCACGGAAAACCGTCGGCGCACGGTTCGCAACCTGGCGAGCCTGATCGAGATCCTGACCGAGAAAATCGAGGTCCTGCAAGTCCAGCAAGCGAACGCGTCCCGGCCGGGCGTGGCGCGCGCCCCTAAGCCGACCAGGCCGGTGTCCGAGGCCAACTCCGGCAGCCTCGATTCGATCGAGCGCGGGATCGCGGACCTGATCAACGAGGTCAAAGAAGTACGTGCACAGACGGCGCAGTGCTCATCGGGGCGAATGCGGGTCCCGGGCTGCAACGTCGAGCGCGATCTCGCCGAGTTGCAGCAGACCCACTCGGTGGCGACGCGTCGCACCCAAGATTCGCTCGCGGCGGTCCATGGGACGATCGACGATTTGTTCGAACGAATGGCGAGCCTTGAGAACGACATTCGCGATCGCGCGACGGCGAGGCATGCGGCGCCCATCCCGGCTTCCGTGCCGGAGCCCGCTCCGGTGCCGACTCCCGCACCGGCAGAGCCCCATGAGCCCACGCTAGTGCCCGATTCTACGCCGATCCCTGACCCCGAGTTGGAAGCGGCCATCCCTGCAATCGATGCGCCCGGGTTCGCACGCCTGCGACAACCCGGCCGCGCCGATCCGCGCGCCGTGTCGCCGATCACCGGGTCGCCGGTTGCGGCGTGGCCGGAGGTGCTCACTCAGAGCGAGGCGGCGCGCCGATACAAAGTCAGCGGCGTCGTGCTCAAGGCGTTGGTGGGCGTTGGCCTCGTGGCGGCGCTCGCGGGCGCGCTTGTGTTCGTTGCACCCTATCTGGCTGCACGCGTCTCGCTCAACGCACCGCAGGTCAGGACTGCGGAGCGCGGCCCGCGGCTCGACAGCGCCGGGCTACACTTCGGCGAAGTCGCCGAAAGGGTCGAGAACCTGTTGGCGGACCTGCCGCCTACGATCGGCCCGCGGCTGGTCAGGTCTGCCGCCGGCGGCGATCCCAGTGCGGCCTATGAGGTCGGCATGCGCCTGACCGGGAGCACGAGTTCGACCGCGACGGGCGAGCAAGCGGTGGCTTGGCTGGAGCGCGCTGCCAAGGCGGGACTGACACCGGCGCTACTCGCGCTCGGGAGTGTTTACGAGAAGGGCGTCGGAGTCGCCAAAGATCCGCAGCGGGCGCGCGCCTACTATTTCGAGGCTGCGCGCAAAGGCAACGCCAAGGCAATGCATAACCTGGCGGTGCTCTACGCACATGGGGCCGGCGGCAGGCCGGATCAGGCCGCCGCAGCAGAGTGGTTCCGGAAAGCTGCGATGCACGGGGTCATCGATAGTCAATTCAATCTCGCCGTGCTGTACGAACGCGGCGCCGGCGTCGAGCAAAATGCCGCTGAAGCCTACAAATGGTACGCGCTGGCGGCACGCCAGGGCGACGCGGGCGCAGCCCGAAAACGTGACGAGATCGCGCGGCAGTTCGATGCGCACAGCCTTGCGGCGATGAACATGGCGATCGAAGCGTTCATCACCCAATCGCAGCCGGAGGATTCGACCTCGGTCAAAGCGCCGCCCGGCGGTTGGGACCAAGCACCCGTCGAGCCGCAGCCGAAGCCGAAACGGGTTCCGCAATTCGCCAACGGCATCGCATCACTCGATACCGACATGGTGCGCGTGCGCTGATTGCAAGGACGGCTGAGCAGCGTCCCACGCGCCACTCTAGAGGATCGCCGCGCCGTTTGTGTGCGCGCAACCAGACGACCGCTCAGACCGCGTGCTTCGTGAGCGCTCGGTGGAGATGATGCGGTAGCACTCGCAGGCATGTTGCTCGAGCACCGATCGATCGGCAATCTCGATTGCGCCGCGCGTGCGACGAACCGCGCCGGCCGCTTCGAGCGCTGCCAGCGCCTCCGTTATCCCGGCGCGCCGAACGCCCAGCATCATCGAAAGGACATCATGAGTGACCGGGATGACGTCGCCGTCGAGACGATCGTGCGTGAGCAACAACCACCGCGACAGACGTTCCTGAAGCTCGTGTCGCGCATTGCAGAGTGCAAATTGCGAGTTCTGGATCAGGAGAAAATGCACGTAGTTCAGCAGCTGGTGGCGGACCGTTTCGCTCGCGTTCATGACCGCGACAAGCTCGCGCGCCGGGATACGCAGCGCTTCGCCGTCCGTCTGCATCAAGCAGCGGTGCGGTGAGCGCTTGACCCCGAGGACGGCCGATACCCCGACCAGCCCGAAGCGGCCGACCAGCGCGACCTGCACCGGTCCATCCTGTGTCGTCCAGGCAAAGATCGATGCAATGCCGCGCTCGATGAAATACACGTGCTCCACCGGCCAATGCCGCTCTTGAACGATCGCGCGGCGCTTGATCTCGATGCGTTGCAGGTGCGACTGCAGACGGGCGAAAACGTCGGCGGGCATGCTCGCCAACATCTCATTCCTGATGAGTAACTGATCCGGTCGATTTTCCATCAGCATGCGACGACCCGCATTGAAACGCCGCCACCAAGATTCTCATCAAGCATGGCGCGGCAGCCCTCCGTCGGCATCCAGAACCTTCTCAGTGAGGAGACTGGAACGTGCTGCCAAAGCCATGCTTCGCAGCACCTGGCTACCGACTCGGCAAGCCCCATCGCACTTGCGTCGCGATTCCCCATAGCCCGCATGGTTCGGCGGCGTACCTTTCCGCAGCATGGCTGTTTCATTAACAAATGGAAAGGTTGGCCGGCCGGCCGACTTTTCGTCAATAAAATCAGATCGCTACAATTATGGAGGGAACATCCGCGGCTAGTCACCCGCGCTGAGGCGACGGGGCGCGGCCCGGCAAATCAGCCCGCGCAATGTGCGGCAGGGAATGCGTAGAGCCGTCGGCCGCCGAGCAGGTGCGCGGTGAAAGCACGGGCAGCGAACACCCTGGCGAACGCGAGGTCGAGAATGCTGAGACCGCCCGTGTAGGCCCCGAACGCTGGCATCACGACGCGCTCGGCATCAGCAGCAAAACAACGGCGTACGATTGCATGACCGCGCCAGGCGATCCGCGCGGACGGATGCAGATGGCCGGCGATTTCGCCCGCGTCACCGGTCGGCTCGTGGCGAAACACGATGGCGCCGAGCGCGAGCGCCTGCGCAAACGTGCCGCCGACAACAGGCGCCGGGTCCGGGTCGTGGTTGCCCGCGATCCAGATCCAGTCGCGCCCGCGTTGAAGCGCTGCCAGGACATCGCGATCGCGGCCCGCCATGCGGACCGGCCCGCCACCGTCATGAAAGCTGTCGCCCAACGCCACAACCCGGCGCGGCGCGTAGCGCGTGATCAACGCGTCGAGAGCGTGCAGGGTGGCGCCGGTGTCGTAGGGCGGGAGGAGCATGCCACGGCGCGCGAAGCTCGACCCTTTTTCGAGGTGCAGGTCGGCGACGCAGAGAAGTTGTTGCTCGGGCCAGTAGAGCGCGCCGGCCGGATCGGCGGCGAACGTGACGTCGGCGACGGTGATGGTGTTGACGGCCACTCCGCGCGGGGAGCCGGACTCCTCTGCCCCTTGCGGAGAGTGAGAGTGCCCGCCGGGTTGCATCACCAGAGCGCGCATCATTTACCCATCGCCTCCCGCACCAGATCGGCTTCCGCTTCGGCCAAGAGCGCTTCGGATGCTTCGCCCGCGACCGGCTCGGCGCCGATCTCGAGCAGCACCGGCACCGCCAGCGGCGAAACCCGGTCGAGCGCTTTATGGACGATTCGGCCCTTGATGCGCGAGAGCATCGCCCCGAGCCGGCGCACGTCCAGCGCGCCGGTCGCGGCATCGGCCCGCGCGGCGCGCAGGAGCACGTGGTCGCCCTGGTGGCGGCGCAGCACGTCATAGACGAGGTCGGTCGAGATCGTCATCTGGCGGCGCGATTTCTCCTCGCCCGGAAAGCGGCGCTCGATCAGGCCCGCAATGATCGCGCAGTTGCGGAACGTGCGCTTCATCAGTGCAGACTCGGCGAGCCAAGCCTCAAGCTCGTCACCCAGCATATCCTCATCGAACAAGGCGGCGAGCGAAAGTTCCCCGCGGTCGATCGCGCGCGCCGGATCGCCCAGTCCCCACACCGCCAGCGCATATTCGTTGGCGACGAAGCCGAGCGGGCGCATGCGCGCGCGCTCGAGCCGGCGGGTGAGCAGCATGCCCAGGGTCTGATGCGCGAGCCGGCCCTCGAACGGGTAGCAGACCATGAAGTTCTTGTCGGCGCGCGGAAAGGTCTCGACCAGAAGGTCGCGCGCGCTCGGCACGAGCGAGCGCCACTGCTGGATATCGAGCCACTCGCGCACCTGATCGGGCAACGCGCGCCAATGAGTCGGGTCGGCAAGCAAGCGGCGCACACGCTCGGCCAGATAGGTCGAAAGCGGAAACTTGCCGCCCTCATAGGACGGAATCTTCGGGTCTTCGCCGGTCGCGCGTGAGACATAGACTTCGTCCTCGACCAGCGCCTCGTAACGCAGGATCTCGCCCGAGAACACGAAGGTGTCGCCCTGTGTCATGGTCTCGATGAAATATTCCTCGACCTGGCCCAAGAGCTTGCCGCCGCGTGCGATCGGCCCCGAATAGCCGTGCCGCGATTCACGCGCCCGCACCAGCCGGACCTTGAGCATGTCGGCTTCCACGATGGTGCCGACGTTCATGCGATAACGCTGCGCGATGCGCGGATGCGCGATACGCCAATGACCGTCCTTGGTTTGTTTGATCTTGGCAAAACGCTCGTAGACCTTCAGGGCGTAACCGCCGGTCGCGACGAAATCGACCACGTCGTCGAAATCGTTGCGCGCAAGATGTGCGTATGGCGCCGCCTGGCGCACCTCGGCATAGAGTTCGTCGGCCAGAAACGGCGCCCCGCAGGCGCAGCCGAGCACGTGCTGCGCCAGGACGTCGAGCGCGCCGGTGCGCAGCGGCGGGGTATCCTGGGCATTTTCGGCAACCGCCTCGATCGCCGCCGTGCATTCCAGAACCTCGAACCGATTTGCCGGCACCAGCACCCCGCGCGAGGCTTCGTCCATGCGGTGGTTGGCGCGGCCGATACGCTGCAGGAGTCGGCTCGACCCCTTGGGTGCGCCGACGTTGACCACGAGATCGATGTCGCCCCAGTCGACCCCGAGATCGAGCGAGGAGGTGCAGACGACCGCGCGCAGTCGCCCCGCCGCCATCGCGCCTTCAACCTTGCGGCGCTGGGAAACGTCGAGCGAACCGTGGTGGAGTGCAATCGCGAGGCCGTCGTCGTTGATCCGCCACAGCGCCTGAAAGATCATCTCGGCCTGCATGCGCGTGTTGACGAACACCAGCGTCGTGGTGTGGCGCTTGATCAGATCGTAGATGTCCTGGAACGCGTGGCGGGCCGAGTGCCCGGCCCACGGCAGTTCCGCGTCGGCATCGAGCATCGTGACGACTGGCGCGGCACCGCCTTGCGCCACGATCAGGTCGGCCTCAGCGACGGCTTCGGCAGGCTGCGCCACCAAATAACGGCAAAGCTCGGCCGGCTCGGCGACGGTAGCGGAGAGCCCGATGCTCGTCATCTCGGGCGCCATGCGAAATAGCCGCGCAAGCCCGAGTGCGAGCAGGTCGCCGCGCTTCGACAGAACCAGCGAGTGCAACTCGTCGAGCACCACGCGGCGCAAGGATCCGAAAATGTATGGCGCATCCGCGGAGGCGAGCAGAAGCGCAAGCTGTTCCGGCGTAGTGAGCAGGATGTCGGGCGGATCGCGCCGCTGGCGCTGGCGCTTGGAGGCGGGGGTGTCGCCCGTGCGGGTCTCGATCCGGATCGGGAGGCCCATCTCGGCCACGGGCGTTTCAAGGTTGCGCGCGATGTCGACCGCGAGCGCTTTCAGCGGCGAGATGTAGAGCGTGTGCAGACCGCCGGCGCGGCGCACGCCGCGGCCGGTAGATACAGGCGCCCGGCCGGCTTTGCGGGTAGGCGATGTGCCCTGGCTCAGTTCGACCAAGGTGGGGAGAAATCCGGCGAGCGTCTTGCCACCGCCTGTCGGTGCAATGAGCAGGCTCGAGCGCCCGGCCTGTGCCTTGGCGAGCAATTCCAGCTGGTGGTCGCGCGGGGTCCAGCCGCGTGACTGGAACCAGCGGGTGAATACCTCCGGCAACTCCGGCGCCGCGACGGCGCGCGTGCGGATCGACATGCCGCAGACGTAACCCCGGGCCGGCAGCGGGTCGAGGGGCTTACACGCGGCCTGCGATCGCGACGAGGCTCGGAACCGGGGCCCTGCCCTCATCGCGGGTCGAGGCGTGCTCAAGAGCGTGGAGGACGAGCCCGGCCGCCACGACCGCTTCGCGGACATTGGCTTCGCTGTGGGCGTAGCGCAGCTTCTCGCCGAGTGCGATGCCCTCGCCAGCGTGCGTTTCGACCGTGAAGCCGAACAATGCACCCGCATAGAGCAGCGAGGCAGCCTGCGTCATGATCGGTGCGAGATCGCCCACATACGGCAGAACATCCATCGCGAGGATGAGGTGATAGCGCGGCGCTGCGTCTAGCTCGGCGGCCATGAACGCGCCGATCTCCGCCGTCTCGAGACGATCGTACAGACCTTTCTGGCGCGCCTTCGCGATCATCGCCGGTGACAGATCGACGCCGACCAGCCAGTCGCAGACCGGCCGGATCGCGGCGCCCGCAAGCCCGGTGCCGCAGCCGAGATCAAGCACCGTGCCGAACCGCAATCGCCGCCCGCGCCGGGCGCAATGGTCCGTGATCGCCGCAAGCAGCAACGCGGGCGCGCGGTAAGAGAGCCCCTCCAACGCAGCATCGAAGCGCGGCGCATACTGATCAAACAGCGCACGCACATAGACGAGCGGCATCGCGTCTGGCACCCGCGCGTCGAGCCGGGCGAGGCGCAGGCCAGCGCCGTGGCGATCGTCGGGGTCCGCGGCGTGCGCGCGCCGGAATGCCTCGCGCGCGCCCGAATGGTCGCTCGAAGCCTCGCGCAGATCGCCAAGCGCAAACCATGCGGATGCAAAGTTCGGCGCCTGTTCGACGGCCTGCTGCAACACATCGATCGCGCCGTCCCGATCCCCGCGCGCAGCAAGCTCGATTGCAAAGCCATAACGCCGGTCGACCAGAAGATCGCCGGAGGATTGGAACAGCTGGCTGCCGCGGGCTTCCATGACCGTCGATATGACCTATCTTGAACGCATGCGTCCGGAAGACCTGCTGATTCCGACGCCCGCCGGACTTTATTGCCGGCGCGGCGATTTCTACATCGACCCGGTACGCGCGGTCGACAAGGCGGTGATCACGCACGGCCATTCCGATCACGCGCGGCCGGGCCACGGCGCCGTGCTAGCAACGCGCGAAACCCTCGATTTGATGCGGTTGCGTTACGGCGACGATTTCGCCGGGACTGCGCAGGCGGTTCGCTATGGCGAAACGCTGCACCTCGACGGCACCACTGTCACCCTGCACCCCGCTGGCCATGTGCTCGGCTCAGCGCAGGTCGCAGTCGCTGCCGACGGGCTCACCATCGTCGCGTCCGGCGACTACAAGGACGTTGCCGATCCGACCTGTGCGCCGTTCGAACTCGTGCGATGCGATGTGTTCATCACCGAGGCAACGTTTGGTCTACCGGTCTTTCGACACGGCGATGCGGGCGCGGAAATCGACAAGCTTTTGCGTTCGGTTGCGCTCTTTGCGGAACGCGCCCATCTGGTCGGCGCATACTCGCTCGGCAAGGCGCAGCGCGTGATCGCGCTCATCCGAGCGGCCGGCTACGACAAGCCGATCTATCTGCACGGCGCCCTTGATGCGATCACCAGATACTACGCAAACGCGATCGATCTCGGGGAGTTGCGCAACGTACGCGGCACGCCCAAGACGGACCTTGCCGGCGCTATCGCGCTCTGTCCGCCTTCCGCTCTCAAAGATGTGTGGACGCGGCGCTTCCCCGATCCGCTCACGTCATTCGCGTCGGGCTGGATGCGCGTGCGCGCACGCGCGCGCCAACACGGGGTCGAATTGCCGTTAGTGATCTCCGACCACGCCGATTGGAACGGCCTCACCGCCACGGTGGCGGCGACTGGTGCTTCCGAGATTTGGGTCACCCACGGCGCCGAGGAAGCGCTGGTGCACTGGTGCGGGACGCAAAACCTCGCCGCGCGTCCGCTTCACATCGTCGGTTATGGCGACGAGGACGAGGCCGACGGCGGGAACGCCAGTGAGGCCACTGCATGAACCGTTTCGCCGCGTTGCTCGACCGGCTCGGCTACGAGCCAAGCCGCAACGGCAAGCTGCGGCTGATGACGGACTATTTCCGCGGCACGCCCGACCCCGAGCGCGGCTACGCGTTGGGGGCGCTGACAGGGGCGCTTTCGTTTCAACACGCCAAGCCAGGTCTGATCCGTACCCTGATCGGCGAACGTACTGACCCGGTATTGTTTGGACTGTCCTACGACTATGTGGGCGACCTCTCGGAGACGGTCGCGTTGATGTGGCCACCCTCCCCGCAAGCGCGGGGAGGGATCGAGCCCCCTACCCTTTCCAGCGTCATCACCACCCTCGCGACGCTTGGCAAAGCGCAACTCCCCGCACAGCTTGCCCGCTGGCTCGATCAACTCGACGAGACTGGCCGCTGGACGCTGCTCAAGCTCGTCACCGGAGCACTTCGGATTGGTGTGTCGGCGCGGCTCGCCAAGACCGCGGTGGCGGCACTCGGCGACAAGGACGCTGATGATATCGAATTGATCTGGCCCGGGCTGACCCCGCCCTATCTCGACCTGTTCGCCTGGCTCGAAGGCCGTGCCGGCAAGCCCGCGACCGGGGATCCGGTGCCGTTCCGACCGGTGATGCTGTCGCACGCGATCGAGGAAACCGATTTCGCAGCACTTGATCCGGCCGAGCACTGTGCCGAATGGAAATGGGATGGCATCCGGGTGCAGGCGGTCGCCGCATCGCGACCGAACGGCACCCGCATCACCCGCCTCTATTCGCGCACCGGCGAGGACATTTCGGAGAGCTTTCCGGACCTTGCCGAGGCGCTACGGTTCGATGGCGCGATCGACGGCGAGCTGTTGATCATGCGCGAGCGCCGCGTTCAGTCGTTCAACGTTCTGCAGCAGCGGCTCAACCGCAAATCGGTCACGCCGAAGCTCCTCGCTGAATTTCCGGCGCATCTGCGCGCCTACGACCTTCTGATCGAAGGCGAGGAAGACCTGCGCGAGCTGCCGCTGACGGAACGGCGCGCGCGACTCGAGGCGCTTGTGGCGCGGCTCGGCGAGGCGCGCATCGATGTCTCGCCGCAGATCGCGTTTGCGGACTGGGACGCGCTTGCGCGGGCGCGCGCCAATCCGGTGGATGCGGGCGCTGATGCCGACGCGGTCGAAGGCGTCATGATCAAGCGTCGCGATGCGCCCTACCTGCCAGGGCGCCCAAAGGGCCTGTGGTGGAAGTGGAAGCGCGATCCATTCGTGGTCGACGCGGTGCTCATGTATGCGCAGCGCGGGCATGGCAAGCGTTCCTCGTTCTACTCCGACTACACGTTCGGGGTCTGGAGCGCGGGAGAAACCGGCGACGAGTTGGTGCCGGTCGGCAAGGCCTATTTCGGGTTCACCGACGCAGAGCTGATCGAGATCGATCGCTTCGTGCGCCGCAACACCGTCGAAAGATTCGGGCCGGTGCGGGAGGTCGTGCATGAGCGCGAGCAGGGCCTCGTATTCGAAGTGGCCTTTGAGGGGCTGCAGCGCTCGACCCGGCACAAATCAGGCCTCGCCATGCGGTTCCCGCGCATCAGCCGGCTGCGCTGGGACAAGCCGCCGCGCGATGCCGACCGGATCGAGACGCTGGAGGCGATTTTGCAGAAAATGGAAGGGCGGTTTACGGGTGGGTCATTGCCCGCGAAGGCCGGCAATGACACTGTCGCGTGAAATTGCGCGGGTAGAGAGGGCAGACCATGTCCGAACAGATCAAGCAATTCTTTGGCGGGCCGCCACTGTCGGTGGCCGTGCGGCTCGTCCTGCTGTCGATCCTGGTCGGCGTTATCCTGTCAGCGCTCGGCCTCGATCCGCTCAATCTTTGGCGCAGCCTGCAGAACCTCGTGCGTCAGATCTGGGATATGGGTTTTGACGCGATCTGGTGGCTCTGGCGCTATTTCCTGATCGGTGCCGTGCTGGTGATCCCGATCTGGCTGATCATGCGACTGGCAAAAAGCACAAGCGGGCGGACGTCTAGGCCCGAATAGTCATCCCGGCCATTGTTCACCGGTGATCGCCGGCGCATCGACGCCGACGAGGTCGGACAGGCTCGCAACCCGGCTCGCTTCAAACGCCCGCAGCAATTCAGCCTTGATCTCGCTGATGAGCCCAAGCCCACGGAACACCAGACCGGAATAGAGCTGGACCAGGCTGGCGCCGGCCCGCAGCTTCGCGACTGCCGCAGCGCCGGAATCGATGCCACCGACCCCGATCAGCGGGAACACAGTCTCGGCTCGCACAAACGTCTCCGCCAGCATGCGGGTTGCGAGCCGAAACACCGGCTTGCCGGAAAGCCCGCCCGCTTCTTTGGCCTTCGGATCGCGCAGGCTCGCAGGCCGGGAAATCGTCGTGTTGCCGACGATCATTCCGTCAACGCGCCGGCGCCGCGCCACCGCCACGACGTCATCGAGTTCGGACAACGTCAGATCGGGCGCGATCTTGAGCAGTACCGGGGTCGCCCCTCCTTTGAGCGAAGCCCGCTCCCGGGCGGCTATTACCCGCGCCAGCAAATCGTCGAGCGCACGCGCCTGCTGGAGATCGCGCAGGCCCGGCGTGTTGGGCGATGAGACGTTGACCGCAAAATAGTTCGCGACCGGTGCAAACATCTCGATCAGCCGCACGTAATCGGCGCCACGGTCCGCGGTGTCGCGGTTGGCGCCGACATTGATGCCCACGATACCGCCGCTCGTACTACGCGCCGCCAGTCGCGCGAGCACCACGTCGGCGCCCGGGCTGTTGAAACCGAGGCGGTTGATGACGCCCTCATCGGCATCAAGCCGAAACAGGCGCGGGCGTGGATTGCCGGGCTGCGGTCGAGGCGTGATGGTGCCGACCTCGACAAACCCGAAACCCAGCCGCAGCAGCGCATCCGGAACGTCGCCGCCCTTGTCATAGCCGGCCGCGATACCGATGGGATTGGGGTAATTGAGCCCAAAGGCGCGAACGCCAAGGCGCTGATCATTGCTCACGGTCCGTATCAGCGGCGCATATTTGAGCGCATGCAGGCTCAAGGCATGAGCGTCTTCCGGATCAAGCGCGCGCAACAGCGGCCGGGCGAGACGGTCAAACAAGCCGATCACGGCGGTCTCCAAGATGATGGCGCACCCTATAGCATCTTCCGTACCGCTTCGGACCCGGCCAGCAGGCCCGACGGCCGAATTTGTACGACATGCCTCGACCTGTGACGACGAACACTGGCGCAGAGCCAGGGCTCGTGAAAACAACCTGGACATCGTCATTGCGAGGTTATAATTCCTAAGCAGAATGCCTTGCCGCTAACCGAATTTCCCCGATCGAGTCCTTGTGATGTTGACCCACGCGCAAATCTGGGCGGCAATCGACCGGCTTGCCAAACGCGCGGATCTATCCGCGTCCGGACTTGCCAAACGCGCCGGTCTCGACCCGACGACGTTCAACAAATCCAAGCGGATCACCCGGCAGGGCCGCGAGCGCTGGCCCTCCACCGAATCGGTCGCAAAATCCCTCGCCGCCACCGGCATATCAATCGAGGAATTCGTCAACCTGATCACCGAGCGGACCGCGGATGCCGGACGCACGCTGCCGCTGATGGGATTCGCGCAGGTCAGCGCGGTCAGCCATTTCGATGCCGCCGGGTTTCCGACCGCCAAGGGATGGGATGAAATCCCATTTTCGGCGCCGCCCGACGAGCACGCCTACGCGCTCGAAATCGCCGGCGACATCCTGCAACCGACCTATCGGGACGGCACCGTCATCGTCGTCTCACCGGCCGCACCGGTGCGCCGCGGCGACCGGGTCGTGGTCATGACTCGCGCAGGAGAACTAATCGCCACGGAATTGCGTCGCGCCGCCGGTAAGACTATCGACATTCGCGCGTTGACGAGCGAGCAGGCCGAGCGCTCGCTCCCGGGGGACGAGGTGGCCTGGATGGCGCGCATCGTGTGGGCTAGCCAGTAATTATTGCGTTCGCGAAAGCAATCATCATCCATCGGAGTGAAAACATGCATCGTCGCTCGTTCATGCGCGGGCTTGGCGCGTTCGGCCTCTGCCCATTGTGTGCACCCGCCCTTGCAGCTGACGCCGCGCACTGGAGCTACGAGGGGGCGAGCGGTCCCGACCATTGGGGTGAGCTCGATGCTGCCGACAAGATTTGCGGAATCGGCACTCAGCAGTCACCGATCGATGTCGTGGCTCCGATCCCGGCACGGCTGCCGCCGCTCGTCTTCGGGTGGAGCACAACACCCGATACGATCGTCAACAATGGCCACACGATCCGGTTGGATTTCGCTCCCGGCTCTACATTGTTGACCAGCAGCGATCGCTACACGCTGGTGCAATTTCATTTTCACCATCCGGCCGAGCATCTGATCGCCGGCAAGCGCTCCGCCATGGAGTTGCATTTCGTGCACACCAACGCCGCCGGCAACGCGGCCGCAGTCGGCGTCATGATGGTGCCCGGAAAGGCTAATGCAATGTTTCACAAGATTGTTCAGACCATGCCCTCGGCCGAAGGGCCGCCGGTCAAAGCCGATACGGGCATCGATCCGAACGGCCTGTTGCCGGGCGAGCGTAGTTACTTCCGCTATGCCGGTTCGCTCACGATTCCGCCGTGCGGCGAGAACATCGAATGGTCTCTTCTGCGCGCGCCGATCGAAGTCGCGGAAGCCGATATCGCGGCGTTCGCCAAGCTCTACGCGATGAACGCGCGGCCGCTGCAGAAGGACAATCGCCGATACGTGTTGCAGTCGGGGTGAAATCCTGCCGTAAACGGCACGCGATTTTACGCTGACCGCGCCAGTGCGCCGTCGATCATGTCGATCGTGTTCTGCAGTCCATATGCGGCGACGAACGAACCGAAGCGCGGGCCTTTCTCCTGGCCGAGCAGGACCTGGTACAACATGTTGAACCAGTCGAGCACGACGCCGGGCTTGCCGTCCTTGGTCTTGACCTTGCCGGACTTGTCGAGAAACGGCTCGCGCCGCCCGACCTCGTAGACGACTTCCTGAATGCGTTCGGCCGGCTCATCCGCCGGCAACTGAGCGAGCGCGTCGCGCAGATCGATCAGCGCCGCGCGCTCCGCGGGCGTCGGCTCGCGGAACTTCTTTTCCGGCAGCACGAAGTCTCGGAAGTAGTGGATCGCATAGTCGACCAGCTGCCCGAGCTTGGGATGCGTTGCGGGCGTAACCCCCGGCCGATAGCGCGCAATGAAGCCCCACAGCGTCTCTGCATTCTCGGCATTCGACGCCGTGACAAGACTGAGCAGCATCGCAAACGAGATCGGCATCTCGGGCGCCGGCGGCGCACCCGAGTGAATGTGCCAGACCGGATTGGACAGGCGCTGACGCATGTCCTGGCGCTGATACGCTTCCAAGAATTGCTGATACTCGTCGGCATGACGCGGGATTACGTCGAAGTACAGCCGTTTCGCCGCCTTCGGCTCGCGATACATGAACAGCGCCAGGCTTTCAGGGCTGGCGTAGCGCAGCCACTCCTCGATGGTCAGGCCGTTGCCCTTCGACTTTGAAATCTTCTGGCCCTTCTCGTCGAGAAAGAGCTCATAGTTGAAGCCCTCCGGCGGCGTGCCGCCAAGTGCACGGCAGATCTCGCTCGAGAGCTTGACCGAATCGATCAGGTCCTTGCCGGCCATTTCGTAGTCGACGCCGAGGGCGAGCCAGCGCATCGCCCAGTCGGGCTTCCATTGCAGCTTGGCATGCCCGCCCGTCACTGTCGTCGTCACCCGCTCGCCGCTGTCGGGATCATTGTAGGTGATGGTGCCGGCGCGCGCGTCATGCGCCACGATCGGAACCTCCAACACGGCGCCGGTTTTGGGCGAGATAGGGAGAAATGGTGAGTAGGTGGCGGCGCGCTCCTCGCGCAAAGACGGTAGCATGATCGCCATTACTTCATCGAAGCGTTCCAGCACGCGCAGCAACGCATTATCGAAGCGCCCAGAGGTGTAACAAGCTGTGGACGATAGGAACTCGTACTCGAAGCCGAACGCATCGAGGAACGCGCGCAACCGCGCGTTATTGTGCTCGCCAAAGCTCGGATGCGTGCCGAAGGGATCAGGGACCCGGGTCAACGGCTGCTTTAGATACCGCGCGACCATGTCCTTGTTCGGGATGTTGTCCGGCACCTTGCGCAAGCCATCCATATCGTCGGAGAACGCAATCAGGCGCGTGCGGACCTTGTCGTCGCTGAGGATCCGGAACGCGTGCCGCACCATGGTGGTGCGCGCCACTTCGCCGAAGGTGCCGATGTGCGGCAGGCCGGAAGGCCCGTAGCCGGTCTCGAAGATCACCTCGTCCTTCGGGTGCTTCTTCAGCCGGGCGACGATCTTGCGCGCCTCCTCGAACGGCCAGGCGGTCGATTGCTCGGCGAGCGCACGCAGCGATGCGGCGGTGGTGTCAAGGTCGGTCATGCTGACGAGAGGCTAATACGGATTGATCGGGAAATAACGCAGCCAGAGTTCGGCGAACTTGCCTTTTTCCCAAAGCCGAAACAGCGCCCAGTTGAACGCCTGACGCAGCGTATCATTGCCGCGTTTGACCGCGATCCCGACGCCTTCGCCGAAAACGCGGCTTTCCGCATAGGGCCCGCCCACGAACACGCAGCAATTGTTCGAATCGGTGCCGTTGAGCCAGGACGCCAGCGAGAATCCGTCGCCGAACAGCAGATCGACCTCGCCGCGTCGGAGCGCGTCGCGCGCAGCGTCTGCGCCCGGATAGCGACGAATGTCGGCTTGGGTGAACAGCGCGCGCGCATATTCGTCGTGCGCAGTACCGGACACCACCGCGATTTTCTTACCATCGAGCGGCTCAGGAAAAACGGCCCCGGCCTCGCGCCGCGCCGCGAACCGGCCGATCGGCCGGTAATAGGGATCGCTGAAATCCACCTGCGCGCGCGTTTGACCGGTAACGGCCATGGAGGCGATGGCGGCGTCGCCCTTGTTCTCGTTGAGCGCGTCAATCAGCGTGTCGAAGCGGCGCATCTGCATGGTGCAGGGAACCTTCAGCTCATCGCAGATCAGACGCGCGAGATCGACATTGAACCCGGTCGGATTTCCGTCCTGCCCTGCATAGTCGAACGGCGGATAGTCGACCTCGGTCATGAAGCGGATCAAGTTGACGCGCGACATGTCGGGGCGCTCCGGGCGCCGGCGCGGATCCCAGAAGCTCGGGACCGGCGGCTTGGCAATGGCCGCCCTGGTGGCGGGCGATTGGGGAAGCGGCACAGGCGAAGGCGCTGGGGTCGGCAAAGCGGCCGGCGGCGGCGCAGACGGCAGCTTGGAGGGCAGGTTCTGCGCCAGCGCCGGCATCAGCAAAGCGACGTAGAACCCGGCGAGCATCAGCCCGGTGCGGAGCGGACGCAATTGCGCGGTCCGGGACATCGAAGCTCGCATCGAATCACAGATAGCGGCGCAAGTCATCGGCGGCGGCTTCGGGGGTTCGGCGCAGGCTGAACGGCGCAACAAAATGTCCATCCTTATCCATCAGGTAAACGATGGCGGTGTGGTCCATCGTATAGTCGTCGCCCTCGGTCGGAACCTTCTTGTAATAGACTCGGTAGGCCTTTGCGACAGCCGCGGTCGCGTCGGTGCTGCCGGTCAGGCCCCGCAGATGCGGATCGAAGCTCGAGAGGTAGTCCTTGAGCGTGGCGGGCGTATCGCGCTGCGGATCAACCGTGATGAACAGCGCGGCTGCCCGATCGGCTTCGGGACCCAGACGCCGCATCACTTCGGACACGTCGAACAAGGTTGTCGGACAGACGTCGGGGCAGTGCGTATAGCCGAAGAACACCAGTAGCGGCTTGCCGCGGAAATCCTGGTCGCTCACCGCGCGCCCGTCCTGATCGACGAGATGAAACGGACCGCCGATGGCAGCAGCCTGCGCCCGGATCGGTGCGCCGGCCTGCCCGGTCAGCAGCATGACCACGCCGAAGCAAACAATCAGGCCGGCCACAAAGGCTCCGAGCACCAGCAGCAAACGCGTCGTCTTCACCGTCATTTACGTCCTCACAGGCACCACGCGACCCCAGCGGCGATCATCTCGTAGAACACGGCCGTGCCGTAGTGCACCCAAAGCGCGACCGCGGCCGCGATCAACAAGGTCACGGCTGCACCCAGCACCATCACCGGGCGTGGCAAGGCGAGCATGGAAGACGGCTGCTGCGACATCAGAGATCCGTGCCAGCGATCGGCGTCGCCGTTTTCGGCGCCGAACATGCTCCAAATAGGGCCGACGACGATGCCCGGCAACGCCTGAGCAGAGGCGTCTATTGGGATTTTATACCGTATACCCGAGTGATTCCCATAGGCAGCCAATTCGAGACACCGCAACCGCATCACCGCCGTCACGGCCAGGTGGGTATGCGGCGAGCAACCTGCTAACCTCCCGGCCAAAACCGAAGGGGAGGACGCGGCATGACGTTCAAATATGCTGCGATGGCGCTGGCTGTGGGGTTGGGCTGCGGGCTTGGGCTTGTGCGAGCCGAGTACCCGGATCGCACCGTGACTTTCATCGTTCCATTTGCGCCGGGAGGATCCACGGACATCCTCTCCCGTATGCTGGCGGACGCGCTGCACCAGCGGCTCAAGCAACCGTTCGTGGTCGAAAATCGTCCGGGCGCGAGCATGCAGATCGGGACGTCGGCGGTCGCGAAGTCGCCGCCCGACGGTTCGATGTTGGTGATGTCGTCGGCGACATCGTTGGCCGTCAATCCTAACATCTACAAGTCGCTTCCCTACGACCCGATCAAGGATCTCGCACCGGTCAGCCTCGTGGGCTCGGCCTACTTCGTGCTTGTCGCCAATCCAGAGGTCGGCCCCAAAACGCTCCCCGAGCTGATCGCCTACATCAAGGCAAGGCCGGGTCAACTGAGCTACGCGTCTGCCGGACACGGCACACCGCACCATCTGTTCATGGAACTGTTCATGAAGATGGCGGGCCTGAAGATGCAGCATGTTCCCTACAAGGGAAGCGTCCCCGCCCTGACCGATGTGATGTCGGGCGTGATCCCGCTGATGATGGTCGACTTGCTGCCATCGATGCAGCTCATCCGCGACGGCAAGATCACGGCGTTTGGTGTCACCACCACGCACCGCGTCAAGGCCGCCCCCGATATCCCAACGATCGCGGAGGCGGCGCTGCCGGGTTATTCGGCGCTCGGCTGGTTCGCCGTGATGGCGCGCGCCGGCACGCCGCGGCCGGCAATCGACACGCTCAATCGTGCGGTGGTCGACTACATCCAGCGGCCAGACGTGCAAGACAAAATGCAGGCGATGGCAGTCGAGCCGCTTACCAGCACGCCCGAGGAACTCGCGGCGTTCATCCCAACCGAAATGGCCAAATGGGGTCAGGTGGTGCGCGACGCCGGCATCACGCCGGAGTAATGGCCATGCCGAGACCTGCATGCCGACATCGCGCCTGCGACAAAGGATAGCGCGCCGTTGCGGCTTCGTACCTGACCCGCCCTACGGCGCTTCCGAAGGCGGCCCCACGTCGGTCGCGTCGTCGATCGCGTAGTCGCCGCGCGCATCGGCTCGCAAAACCTCGCGCGCCTTTTCCAGATAGGACTCGGGAACCAAAATGCGCACGCCACCGATCGCGGTTTGAAGGAATGAGATGGCCCGCGAGGTGTGCGCATCAGCAACCATGGCAGGCACGCCTTCGGCCTCCAACAGACCGCGCAGCATCTCGGCTTCCGTCGCGTCAAACAGGCGCGCCACCATCACGAGATCACCGTCGATCAGCGGCTCAGGCACCTCCTCCGGCTCCGGTTCCGGAGGCGGCGGTGCGGCCGGGGCCGGCTTTGCCGCGTCGATGCCGCGCTTTGCAAGCTCCGCTTTGGCGACTTCGGTCGCCAGCTCGGTCAGACCGCCGGAGCGATACTCTTCAAGAAGTTCGGCATCGCCGTACAGGCCGAATTTTTCGCTCAACGATTCGCGCGTGACGTCCATGACTCACAACCTCGACACGTCGAGCAGTGCGCGGTCACCAAACCATGTGTGCGCGAGCTGCGCTTCTGCGTCACGCGCCGCCTTGGCGTCGCGGCGCGCCTTGTAGAGTTGCGCGAGGCCGAAATAGGTCCAGCCGTTGTTGGGCGCGCGCTTGAGGGCGCGCTGGAACTGCTCGAGCGCGTCATCGAGCCGGCCCGCCTGAAGCAGGGCCGCGGCAAGGAGAACGGGGGTTGCAGACAGCCGGGCACCAGGCGGCTCGCCGCCCAGCGTGACACTAGCGCCGCCGAGTGCAGCCGCCCCCGCAAGCAGCCAGAACCGCAAGCGGTTGGATCCGATCATGACGAGCCCTCCGTGCGGGACCGCCGCCCCGTCATGTTAGATCATTCTCTTGGAAAAATACCTGCTCGCAATCAGGCGGCGCCGCGTTCGGGAACGGCGGCGTAAGCGGGCCGGCCGTGCTGCAGCAGGAACTTGCGGCCGGACGTCGTTACAATGACCAGCGCGCCACCGCCCGGCGCACTCGCGCGTTCCACGAAACCGCGATCGCAGGCTTCCTCCCACACCGGGAGGCGCGGACACGATGTTCGCCACGCGTCGAACAGATCCGCGTAGGAGCGCGGCTCGCGGGCAACCCATTCCACGAGATCCAGAACCAGCGCATCGAGTTCACCCGACATGGTCGGTCACCTCAACGATTGATCGCGCCATCGGCCACGCGCGGAAGCCGGAGATTGGAGCGGGCGATGGGAATCGAACCCACGACATACAGCTTGGGAAGCCGTACGCGGCTGTTGTTCGTGCTAAAGATTTTCGCTCCATGTTGCATCCTTGTTGCAGTCAGGCAGCGACGATAGCCGCTTCGAGCTTCTTCATCGCCTCGCGATCGCCCACGCGGTCTTCGAACAAATGGCCATATCGGTCGAAGGTCATTGTGACGCTGGCGTGGCCCATGATGGCCTGAACGCGCTTGGGCGTCCATCCGAGATGCGCAATGAACAACGATGCCGCTGCGTGCCGAAGGGAATGAAAGGTGTACTTCGGTTCACCCATTTCAGTGATCATGCCAGCCCGGACTTGTAACGGATGCCAGAACCGACTGAGCACGTTCGCCTGGCTCTCCACGTTGCCAATGGTGTTGGGAAATACAAGCCTCAGTTCGCCCGCTGGGCAGGCTGAGCGCCACTCTCGGAGCGTGTTCACTACCATCGGCGTCAGGGGGATGTCGCGATTGCCTGCTTTGCTCTTGGGGTTGCCCAGCTTGCCCCAGGCATCCGCGCGCTGCCGGACGTGAATCACAGCCTCGTCCAGGTGGACATTTTTCCATAGTAAGCCGCGCAGCTCGCTGGCGCGCATTCCTGTGAAGATCGCCGTGATGATCAGCGGCCGCCACCGGCCGGTTGCTTGCTCCATGATGGTCCGAAGCTCGGCACGCGTCGGGAAGTTGACCCCGTCGCGGAGCATTCGCCCAGCAGCACGTCGCTCGCTGTCTTTGATCTTCACGCCGCGAGCAACGTTTTGCGCAACCAAACCTTGGCTTTGGGCGAACGTGAGCATGGTTTTCATGTTCGTTAGCACCTTGCGCCTCATCGACAGCGACCGTTTGTTCTTCCGCAGGTCCGCGTCGAACTGGTGAACGCGATGCATCGTGAGCGACGACAGCTTTTCGCCGCCTAGGAATGGCGCGACATGCAACCTCAGGTGCTCTTTGCGTTGCTTGATCGTGCCGAATTCGAGACCATTTGCCTCACAATCTGCAATCCAGCGCTCAAACGCTTCGGCAACCGTAATGCTAGCGCTAGCAGGGGTATGCGTGCCCTGCGCGACCTCGTGAAGCGCCGCGATCTTCCAGGCATCTGCCGCTTTCTTAGTATCGAATGTTTTAAGGCGGCGCTTGCCGGACTGATCGAAGTAATCGACGACCCATGCAGTGCGCTCGATGCCACGCGATTTCCATATGCGCTTTCGAACGGTGGCCATGATTATTGAACCCCTGCGTTATTTGCGATCGGGTTTGTTCGTTGAGGCTTTATTCAATTCAGCTTCCAATTTTTTTAACTTTAATCGCGCGTCGAGTTCGTTCTGAATTGAACGCGCATTCTTAAGTCTAGCTTCGGCGTTGTCCATGATCATCGGGTGGGCCCCTTCGAACATCTTTTCGAACAGAATGTCGAGATTTATGACAATGTGTACCTCAATAGGCGTTGCTACTAAATAGTCTTGGATATCATCATAATTTGCGACCCAGATATGCCAATCTGATGCGGTGCTGCTGGTTCGAAAGAGTACGACTAGAGTAAGGGTGCTGCGGAAATCATCGTAGCGACGCCTGGCACGCAACATCGCTCTATAAAACTTCTCATCAAAAAGTTTAGCGAACTTAGTCGCATTAACGCCAACTGTATTGACGACAGCGCCCAGGATCATCGCCTGCAACACCGCGTTGGGAGAGTAACGATGCCATTTTCCGGTGCCGGGGGACTGCTCCCCGGCGGGGCTGAGGAGACCCTGTTTCGTCCAATTGCGTAAGCGAGTGACGACCTGTGTCGGATCATCCTCCGGCCGCCTTATCAAGTCGGCCAACTCCCCAACCGTCAGCCCCTCCGTAGACATTGTTAATCCACCGCACCCATTGCGAATGGACGGCAGTATAACTGGTTAAAATCACCCTTGTCAACATTGCGACTGTATGGCATCTAATGCAAAAGGTGAAACATACCAGTTTTGAAGGACACTTTATGCCTACTATCGGAGATACTGAGCGGCCATTAGCCGGCGACCTGATTGGAGAGTTCCGCCAGCGGTCCGATTTGCGACAGCACAAACCCAACCTTGAATTCCGATTTAGCGCTGGTCGGTGTGCACGTCGCCGCGAGCGCAATGGTGGCAAGTCCAGTGAACAACAAGCGTGTTCTTTTCATAAGGTCCTCCCTCATATCACTGCACCGCCGGCCCCGGGCACGCAGGCAGCCGAGCAGTTCAAATAAGTGTCATCCCCAGATCTCGCGTGCGACCTCTACGACGCGAGCGAGCTTGCGCTCCGTGAGGTCCATAGCAAATGTCTGACGTACGCGCGTTGGGACACTGGCAAAGCCGCATTGCGGTGACAAGCATAGGCGCTCAAGGTCAATAAATTTTGTGGCCTCGTCGATGCGGCGCTTCAGGGCGTCCGCGCTTTCGAGCTCCGGCAGCTTGGTGGACACGAGCCCGAGTACCGCCTTCTTCGGTTTCGGCAAGTGACGAAGCGGACCAAAGTCGCCGGCGCGCGGGGTGTCATATTCGAGAAAGTAGCCGTCCACATCGAGTTGGTCGAACATGCGCTCCGCAATTGGCTCGTAGCCGCCGTCGGCCATCCCTTGCGCGTAGTTCCCACGACATAGGTGGACGCACACGGTCATGTTCGCAGGCCGCTCGCCAATCGAGTTGTTAATGGCATCAAGGTAAAGTTCAATGAGCTGATCAGGGTCGTCGCCGCGCCTCCGAACGACCTCCATGTTCTTAGGGTCGCAGATCACAGCCAACGGCACCTCGTCCATCTGTAAATACGTACAGCCGCGCGCAGCAAGATCAGCAATCTCTTCGCGCATGATCCGGGCGAGGTCGTCCATGAGCTCCTCGCGATTGCTGTAAGCGGTGCGATCGAGCGCCGCGTCCCCTGTAAAGAAATGGGCAACCGACGGGGTCGGCAGATTGGCCTTGATCGGCCGCCGCGTCATCGTCTTCAACGTCGAAAAGTCCTCGGCCGAGAGCGGCTCGCGGCGTTTAAGTTTCGCCGTCACTTTCGGTTCGCGGATCGGGGGGGCTGTCGTGCCGTCGTAGAGCCGAATAGGAAACGCGCGCTCTACAGTCTCTGGCCCGAAGCCATCGCATTTGTCGTAGAGGAATTCGCGCCACCCTCGCTTTCTATACTCGCCATCCGTGATCGCGCCGATCCCGACCCGCTCCTGGATCGCAACAGCTTCGCGAATGTATTCGTCCTCGATGCGCGTGAGCTCCAGCTTGAGCAACTTGCCCGCCGCGTATTGTTCGCGCGCACCCATCAAACGGTCAGGGCGCGGAAGACTGCCAACATGTTCAGCGCGGTATGGCGGCTTCGTATCAGCCATCATCGTTCTCCCGTTTCAGATGCGGAACGCCTATGCGACGGCCCTCCACAGTCCATTTACTGCGGCTCGATCTTGGCGATCCGAACGTATTCCGCCCACTTGACCCGGTCTTTTGCCATGAGGTCATCGACCGCCTTGGCCCCACCCAATAGGGGCTCAGCGCTCGTGGTGTCAGCCAAAAATTTCTTTGTCTCATCGGACGCCGCGAACTGTTCGATCCATCCAGCCAGCTTTTGGATGATGGCGGCCGGCGTCCCAGCTGGAACATGGACCGACCACCAAGATTTCTAGATCGAGGTTGGTTACTCCGCACTCGCGGGCACTCGGCAGATCCGGCAGCGCGCTGCTGCGGCGAGCCGTCGTAACCATCAACGGTCGTAGCCGTCCGTCAGCGACCATTCCTTTGGTCGTGCCTGGATCCGTGAAGTAAAAATCCAGCTGATGCTTGATCAGCTCGTTCAGCCCGTCGAGACCGGAGCGGTATTTGACTTCCATCGTCTTGAGGCCGAACCTCTCTTTGAACATTTCCGCACAGACCTGACCCACGGTCGTGCTCGAGCCATAGCTGCTTTGGTCACCCTTCTTTCGCAAATAATCAACCAGCTCAGGGACGGTCTTGATGGGACTGTCGCCTGCGACAAACAGGATGAACGGAAGCGTCGCCAACAACGCAACCGAGGCCAGATCCTTGTCGGGATCATATCCCAGCTGCTTGAACAGGAAGCGGGCTGGCGGAATGATCGAGCTCGCCGGCGCAATAAACACCGTATAACCGTCCGGCTTAGAACGGGCGACATACTCGGTCGCGATGTTGCCAGCGGCCCCAATTCTGTTTTCAACCACGACGGGCTTGCCAATTGGTCGTCGGCTGGGCCGCGATACGTGTCACACCGCCGATATCGTCCGTCCCGATAAATGTAGGTGCGCGTGGCGTTGGCGACGCCGACCACAAACATCCAGGTTCCCTCCTGCAAGGAGTCCTGGAAGTAGCTACCAACACCCAATCGGCCATCGGGATTAAATACATAGAAGCTGACGCGGTTGGGCCGGGGCGGATTTTCCGTCGTGCCATCGCGGTTATAAATGCGAAACACCCATTCCTGCTGACCCCGATCACCCGCGCCCTCGCCTTTGCCGAGCCAGTGCACGTAGCCCGTTCGTTCCCAGCGCGGAAAATTCAAGCTATCCGGTCTGATCCACGCCGCGACAGCAAGTTCACCCGTCGTGGCAATGCTGTAGTCGGCGATGCTTGGAATCTCGACATAGTCGTCCAGTCCGTTGAACCTGAGATAGACATCGCCCGGCCGGGGCGCTGCGTTTGCAAGCACCTAGTAAGCTCCAAAAGTTGGCGTCAAAGTCGACGTTCAGATCTGCGGTAAGCCGCAACACCTGTCAGACGCCAATTGAGACAACAGTCGACTTTAGTTAGAGTCTACCCTTCGGTGTTTGGAGAATTCCGCATGGATTGGATAGAAAGGCTGCTTGGCCTCGATCTTGATGGTGGAGACGGCAGCGCCGAAATGATGGTGGTTCTGGCTTGTTGCGTCATTTTGGCAGCGGTTGTTGCCTGGCGTGTCCCCGTATTCAGAGAGAACATCAAGGCTATGTTCGGCAATAAGGCGCGCCAGTAACGATGGACGCCTCGTTGCGTGCGCAGCAAGCCCGATGTCCGAGTCGCTGGCTTTCTCTCGATCCTCCGCCGGGTATCGGGAGCGCGCGCACCGGTGTGACACTTTCCGCCTCCTCATAACTTATGACACGGGCATGACCCAAGCGCCGCGATTGCGGGTTGCGCAGAACAGCCGACGATCCTGCTTGTGAAACAGAAGGTCGGCGGCCATCGCATTGGGCAATCCCTTCGAGAATGCCGTCCAAGTGCTACCGAGATCAAATGTTTGATAGACGCCGACATCGGCGGCGACCCAGACTCTTTTGAAATTCGCCGGATCCACGACTACGGAATTGATTGGAATGCTCGGCAGTCCGGCGGTCCGGTTGATCCAAGATGTCCCGCCGTTATCCGATCGGTAGACCCGCCCTCCAGACCCCGTTACCTGAGAACTGGTCACCCAGAAGCGCTGCGGGTTGGACGGATCGATTGCAATACAACTGATGTATTTAGCTACGGGCGGTGAGAGCGTGGTGTTGGTCCAAGCTGAACCTGTCCAGGTCATTTTCAACACGCGGCCAATATTAGTCCCGATCAGAAGAGTATTGGCATCGATTGCCCGCATCGCCGTCGATACCTCGCCGGCGGAGAGACCGAGCGGGACAGTCGCCCACGGTGGAGCGCCATTCCGCGTGATCACCAACAGAACTGCGCCTATACCGACAGTCAGGCCCGCCACCTCAACCGGTGGATAGAAGAGGGATGCGACGTTCGGCGGCGCAAGCCACATCCAGGTGTTGCCCTTGTTGTTAGAACGTTCGAGGGTGACATTGTAGAATGAATGATAAACGGTATTCGGGTTTTGTTGATCGACTCCACAGTCGCCGCCATCGCCATCGGCGATGTGATCCCAGTGGGGCACGCCAGTGAACCGAAGTGTCCCGTTATCTTGTGTTCCCGCTATCAGCCATTTCCACGTGGTGGGATCACTAGCCATGTATTCAATTTCTGTGATCGCAAGGCCCTTGTTGAGTGCTGTCCAGGTGCTGCCCCTGTTGGCGGATCGATAGATACCCCCGTCGTTACCGACATAGATGACCTTGGAATTGCCAGGCACGAAAGTGAGGCAGTGTTGGTCTGGATGGACACTATTGGCGCCCTGCGTTGTGATATTGGTCCAGTTCCATGTCGAGCCCGAAAGGTCTCCTCGCAAGGTGTCGATGGCACCGATGTACACTTGGTTTTTCGAGTCGGGTGTCGCGGCGACGTACCAGTCGTACCAAGCCTGATTGACGCTCAGCGTCGACGGCACCGAGGTGATCTTGGTCCAGACAGTGCTACTGCGTCGCCAGAGATGCGCGGCCCCACCCGCCGCGCCGAACGCATAAGCGACGTCCGGCGCCGTCGCGACTTGGTCGATTGCAAGCCGAGTCCAGGGGGCACTAGGCGTAGATGGGAGCGTCACCGCCGTAAACGTGTTGCCGCCATTGGTCGACGCAAATACTCCATCCTGAAAGGCGGCAAGCAGTTCGATCTTCCCGCCACCTGGGTGCACGCTAATATCCCAGCATCTGCCAGCGCGCTTCAGACTCCACGTGCTTCCCCTGTTGGTCGACTTGTAAAAGCCGTTGGTCGTCGCAGCGTAGAGGATAGACCGCGTCTTGGGATCTACGACAAGATCGTAGAAGCCCACGCCAACAAACGGCGCGGATGCCTGCACGGCCCAAGTCGTGCCGCCATCGATTGACCTGTAAACCCCGGCGCCGCAACTCGCATAGAAATTCCCCTCTCCACTTCCAGCGTAGACCCGTTTCCTGTTGCGGGGATCAAAAACGACAGCTCCAATAGCGAGCGAAGGCATCTTGTCTGTGCGTGGCCGCCAATTTGCTCCAGAGTCTTTGCTTTCCCAGATGCCGCCGCCCGCAGAGCCAAGCAGAATATGTTTTGCATTGCCAGGATCGATGGCGATGCTCGATACCCGGCCGATCACATCGACCCGATTGGTGCCGTAGGTCTGTCCGTTCGGGATGTGGTCGGGGCCGATTGGTTGCCAGACCAAAGGAGCCGCAACATGCTCCGCCATCCCGACCCGTTTGCGGACCGGGCGACCCGGGGCGCGCGACAGCGCCATAGCCGCCTTTGAGATCGCTGCCCCCAACGATCTCGCCGCAGGAGCTCCACGGCGTTTCCTCGCCGGCGCGGCGAGGACGCGGGCCGCGGTCGCAAGGCTTGTGCGCTTCGGAAGAACGAACTTCGGAACTGTTGCTTTGGGAATGACTAGGGTCCGAACGACCTCAAGATTGAGCGAGGGGTCGCGTTCGGCAAGGTAAGTGAATAGCCGACGCAGCGCCTTTCCGCCTGCCGGCGAGGGAATTTTCTGCCTGACCTGCCGATTAATCTTTGCGTCGCGTTTGCTCCTCATCGTTAGCGTCCCCTTTTTTCGGGCGTCTCTTCCGCTTATCCGTTTTCTTGCGTGGTGAGCCTTGCGGTGCGGGCGGCCTCCGCGCCTCTTCGAACATCCGCAGGCGCTCTGCTGCGCGCCCGCCGGGCGGCTCAGGTGTCTTGTCGCCTGGACGTCTGATCACATCCATCTCCACCGGGTAATGCCCGTTAAAATCCTACGCTCGCGGTAGATGTCGATCAAACCACGAATACAATTATTACAAATATGTCGCATGGTCGGTCAGGTGTTGCTCACCGGCAGGCAGCTGCTTGGGGTAAAGTTGGATCGTAACCGATGTCCGAGCTGGGTCAGAAGCGGTCAGCCTCGCGGTGAGGGGCTGTGTTCCGGTTTCCCTTGAGACAGGGCATTCGACGCACCCGCGATGGAAGGCTTCTGCTCTCGAAAGAGGTCGCGCCGATAGGAGACAGCCATGACAACCATTCCCCGCATATCGCTCGCGATCAAGGCTTGGGATTGAACCGTGAAACGCAAACGCAGCTCCCCTAAGACTAAGCGCGGCGCCGGAATATCAGCGAAGGCTCGTCCGGAAGCCGTGGCCCATCACTTTCCACTAGGGCCGTCACCAGAGCCCCTCATGAGCGTGCAATCGCGTGTCAGCAATCCGTTCAACCCGAAAGCGGCAATTCTCTACGGGCAATTCGTTAAAGCTGCCTATTCGATGTACGACCCGGCAACCCTCACGCCACCCCCCTCGGCGGATTTCCCAGCTGGATACCAGCTCACGGCGTGGGTCACCATGCGGGATTTCATCTTGGGTAGCACAGATCCGGTCTTCTACGGCTTGATTGCGCAAAGCATGACGGACGCAACCCAATTTGTCTTAGCAATTCGTGGTACATCGAACGGCGTTGAGTGGTGGGACGATTTCAATGCGGCCATCAAAACGCCCTTTAAGGTTCCGGGTTGTGGCTCCGTCGGCGCCGGGTTCGCGCGTATTTACGAAACACTTGAAGTTATTGAGCGTCCAACTGGCGCCGCGACGGCTCCAGCGGTGGCGCGATCTCTGAAACCAATCGGGGGATTTTGCCAACAAGTTGCGGCGTTGGTGAGACGCCACGTGGTGGCGACGGCACGCGCAACAGCGGGCGACGCATCGGGGTCGATCGAGATTACCGGTCATAGTCTCGGTGCGGCGCTGGCGACTTTATACACGCTGGAAAACGCGCTGACTGACAAGATTCCAAATCCGGGCCTGTGCACGTTTGCATCGCCTTTCGTTGGAGACTCAGCATTTGCAGCGGCTTTCAATGGGCTCGGCTTGACTTCGTGGCGGATCGTCAATGCGCCAGACATCGTGCCGAATCTTCCACCAGAGATCCTCGGCTTTACGCATGTCAACACGTTGCAGCTCTACAATTCCTCCGGCAAAGTGCAGCCGTCGCTGACCTGCTGGCACGCTCTGGCTACCTATCTCAGTCTGGTCGATCCGACGCTACAGCCCGATCCGGATTGTCGTTTGTTGGCGGCCCCTGCCGCAGCACCAAGGCGCACGGTGGTCGCGGCTCCCGAGCTTTCAGTCGCAACTCCCGCCACCATCGCAAACTTTTCCGTTCCGAGCGGCCCGGCGACGATTACCATAACGCTAAAGATTGAACGCCCGGGGGACTAGACTAGTTGATTTGAATGAGGAGGCGGCGTGCGCGGCTTCCCAGGCTTGCCCCGCCAGTGTTGGCGGGGCTTTCAATTCCCCATTCGCAGTATCGTAGCGGTTCAAATGGCTCGCCAAGCGACCGCTCGATGTCCGCTATGGGTCATAAGCGGAAATGCTCATAACGAGCCGATGATGTCCGCTTCACCTCCAATAGCGACCAAATAGCGGACGCAGTTTTATGTCTGCTTGGTGCCAATGAGCAGACATGGCTGAATCAAGCGACACGCGGCGTAACGGCATTGCTGGATGAGATGCGCCCTCTTCGCCACGCGCCGGGCGAGGTTCCTACATATTTCTTAAAGGCCCGGTTGAAGGCGGATTCGGATTCATAGCCGACCTCCGCCCCCACCCGTGCGACGCTGACGCCAGGAATCTCGAGGCGTCGCGCCGCGAGTTGCATGCGCCATTGGCCGAGATAGTGCATGGGCGAAACACCGACGTAGTGAGCAAAGCGATCGGCAAACACAGACCTTGAGAGGCCGACTTCGTGGGCGAGGAGCTCAAGGGTCCATTCTCGTGCCGGCTGGCCATGGATCAGCCGCATGGCATGTCCGACGTGCCTGTCCCGGAGGCTGGATAGCCATCCGCGCGAATTCTCAGGGAGGCTAGCTATGTGCTTGCGGATGACTTCGACGAACATCAACTCAGCGAGCCTGGCAAGCATCGTCTCGCTTCCAGCGCTGCCGAGTTCGGCCTCCTCGGCAGCGATGTGAAGCATGTTGGACAGCCAAGTGTGCCCGGCCGCCGACATTTGGGAGTGAAACATGCGTGGCAGCGCTTCGAGAATCGGATTGAAGGGCCGGATGTCGCAACCGAAATAGCCGCAAACGACTTGGCAGCGATCAGAACCTTCGCCCTCCTTGTGAGTCACAATCGGAAGGTGACGCTCCTTCGGCCGAACGTGCGAACCAAGGTCAACCTCGCCGCGCATGCCGGGCGCGGAACTCATGACATTGGCGTCGCCCATCGGGTAGATGATGATGTCCCCTGCTTTAAGGCGCGTGCATGGTTCGGAGCTTCCAATCATGGTTGCCCAACAGGTGCCCGACAACAGGGCATGGAAACCGATCACATGCTCAGCCTCAGGCATCACCATAGCGGCGATCGCCGCAGAGGGTGGCAACTCGCCAGCCCAAGGGGCCTGAACATGCCGTTCGAAGAAGACAGCACCGGTTAGACGCACCGCGCTGAGCACGTCGGAGAGAACATCCATTGAGGCCTCCGGATTCTCAGACGATCGAGCAAGAAGAGCAGACGAATAAGCATACTTCAAAACGAGTACATGAAATACAGTAATCTCCTAAACGCCATCGTCGACGGGGCGACAGCTGGGCAAGAGGGCCAGCCAACATGCCCTAAACCACCGACGAAGGGAGAGGAACATGACAATGGCCGTGCGGAATCGGTTCCTGTCAGATGACCTAATCGAACGGTGCGGACAGAGGGCCCCCGCGTACGATAGAGACAACAAGTTCTTCACAGATGATTTTGAGGAGCTAAAGAATGCCGGTTTCCTCAAGTTCAATGTCCCCAAAGAATTCGGCGGTCAGGGCATGTCGCTCGCCGAAACCGGACTTGAGTTACGCCGTTTAGCCTATCGAGCGCCCGCCACAGCCCTAGCGGTAAACATGCATTTGTACTGGATGGGCATTGCTGCGGACCTGCGCAGATTTGGCGACCCGTCGCTTGAATGGATGCTCAAGGAAGGTGGCTCCGGCGAAATCTTCGCCGCTGGTCATGCAGAGATCGGCAACGATCTCCCGGGTCTGCTTTCGACTACCAACGCCCAGCGGGTGGATGGTGGTTACACTTTCACGGGCCGCAAGATGTTTGGCAGCCTGACCCCTGTGTGGACACGGTTTGGCATGCACGGCATGGACACGTCCGACCCGACCGCGCCGAGGACAGTACACGCCTTCCTGCCTAAGGGCACGCCCAACGTCGAGATTCGCCAAACCTGGGACACGCTTGGTATGCGAGCTACCGCCAGCGAGGACACAATCCTCAACGGCGCCTTCGTTCCCGATAAGTACATTGCGCGCGTGTTACCCGCCGGCACGCTCGACGCCTTCCTTGGCGCGCTCTTCGCCAATGCGTCGGTCGGGATGGCCAACGTCTACTGCGGCATAGCCTTGAGGGCACGTGATCTCGCCGTTGAGGCGACGAAGAAGAAGACGTCGCTCGCGGTTACCCGCTCGATGGCGTACCACCCCGAGTTCCAGCACAGCGCGGCGGAGATGACGATTGAGATCGAGTCGATGGGCCCCCACATCGACCGAATCGCTGACGACTGGACCAACGGCGTCGACCACGGCCACGAATGGGGCGCCAAGATCGTCGCGATGAAGTACCACATCGTCGAATCCGCCAAGCGCGTTGTCGATATCGCAATGGATATGTCGGGCGGTGCCGGCATGTATAAGACAAATGAGCTGGAGCGCCTTTACCGCGACGTGCGGGCGGGCGGCTTCCATCCGGCGAATTCTGCGTTGGTCCATGAGCTGGTGGGCAAGACGACCCTGGGTGTCAGTCTCGAGGAGACGCCTCGTTGGGGCTAGGCGCCGAGCTTCGCCTACACCTTGCACGCTGGCTTTTATGTCCGGCTGCACCTTCGCGAGCTGTTCAGCCGATTCATCGCTAAGCGATGCATGATCACGGCCAGCCGGCGCTTGTTTCCAAAAGTTCCGCGGCCCAGCTTTTTTCCAGTTCCAGCTATCTCAGGCTCTAGCGCGCGCGCTCGAATCCTCCGTACCAAACGGCGGCCAGTTTTGCCCCCGCCTTCGCCTACAGGCCGCGTTTCGATGGAGAGAGGCGCCCTGCAGCCTGATCAACGCTCACTCATATAGCGGAGAGCAGCCCGTCGGGCCGGTGTTGAGAACACGGCCGCGTCGATGGTTGAGGAAGGGTTAGGCACGATCGTATGCTCGTTCTGCAAGCTGGAGCCGTCTTCCGAAATCAAAAACCGGTAGACGTGCCCCGTTCCGCGATGCTTGACCTCAATCTCCCGATCCGTCCGTTGTTGGAGCTCGAACTCGAATAAGGCACCGCCGTCGTGCGATTGTTCGTGCATTCGCTGACCTCCGCCGGCCGTTCACGTCAGGCGCTCCCACGCGCGTCGGCGATCGTCCGGAGCGATGGGCCCGGTCGCGACGCTTGGCGACGATGCCTTCGAGCCTGCTTATGACTCCAGATCAGCGAGCCGGTGGCGATGCTCCAGGGAAAAAACATGGGAGTAAAGATTCGATATCCACAGCTTGCCTTCTTGCGTGATGCTGAGATAGCGCAAGCCATCCGCAATGTAGGGGCGAACCGCCGTCCAGAAAAACTCCGGATATTTAGCGCGCAGATCCGCCGGGCTGCGATAGCCGAGCTTTTTGTTAGTGCCAATCTCGTTGAACTCAGCGAACAGCGCCGGAATTTTGCGCAGATAGTTGACGTCTGCGAGTTGCCCGATCAAATCCGCGGCCCGCACTAGACCGGGATAGTCAGCGGTATCAGCGTGTGTTTCATCCTCAGGAACGGGAAACCGCGTGTGCTCAATATTGCGCTCGATCACCAGGGTATCGAAATGCACGAGCCGCGCCCGTCCAAATCGCTCACGCACGAACACTTTCGATCTGGAGACATGGTAAGGCGTCATCGACGCGTCGGTCGCACCGTCCGGCACATCTACGAGATCGCCCTGTTCGTTGCAGACGTACCGGCCATTGCGGTCGCACAAGCAGACCCCGCGCACATAGCCGATGTCATGACACAAGAGCGAACTGATGAAGTGCAACCAGTCGCGCGGGGTTACGCCTCCCTCACGGATATGCTTGCCACGCAATATCTCCTGGCCGACCAAAGTGACCATCATGGTGTGCTCGGCATTATGGTAGGGCGCATCGCTGTTGGCGATATTCTCCATGGCTCCGCGACCGATGAACGCGATGATGCCGGGGTAGGTCGGCTCCAGCACGCCATAAATGCGTGCGTACATAGCCTGCAGTTCGTGAACGAACGCTTCGATGACGACTTGTGTCGGATTAAACATGGTGCCCACTAGGAAGTAGAGCACGTCCTACCAGCAGTCTGTCTAATTAGAGTACCTCAATTTGCGGGCGCACAGAAGAATGTCCGACAATCACGGCCGCTCGGCCGTCAGCATTTCGAGCTTCGCGAGCGGGGCATCGGGCGAGCACCGCCGGCACGACAGGACGAGACTTGGGATCGAAGCGGCGCCGCCCGATCCTACGCCGCGGCCCGCGCGCGCTGAGCCGCGTAAGTCGCGGTTTCAAAATCCATGTAGCCGGTGAACGATACGGGATCAGCGAAGGGCAGGATCTGCGTGGCCCAATAGCCGCCCAACCCGCTCTTCCTGTCGATCCAAAAGAACGTGTTGGCAAGCCCAGCCCAGCCGATGGCCCCTGCCGGCCGCCCGGTCGGCGCGTCTTCGTCGTTGACCATAAAGGTATAAGACCAGGATTTCTTCAGCCCAGGGAAGAATTCCGCGTCGTTCGATAAACTCGGGATCACGCCGGGCAGCATCACGACCTTCTGGTGCGCCTGCAGCCCGTTGCGGAGAGCCGCCTCGACCGTTTCCGCCTTGAGAACCCGGCCTTGCGGGCCCGCCCCGTCGTTGAGCCACATGCGTATGAACTTCATGTATTCGCCGATCGACGCATAGAGCCCGTGCCCACCCATGTGGACCTCCGGGTCCGGCGGCAATTGCAAATCGGGAAGCGGGGTGAGCGAGCCGTCAGCCTCGCGCTGGTGGATGACGGCGAGGCGGCCGCGCATCGATGGCGTCATCGAAAACGCGATGTCCTCCATGCCGAGCGGCTGGAAGATGCGTTCCCTCATCACCTCGCCGAGCCGCTTGCCGCGGATGCCTTCGACGACTTGACCGCACCAGTCGAGATTGCTGCCATATTCCCATTTGTCGCCGGGATCAAAAAGCAGCGGGGTCGTCAGGGCCGCCTTCGACGAGGTGATCACACTCGGCTGCCCATGCTCCTGCGCTAACCGGTTGTAGTTCGCGTTGAAAAAGTCGTAGCCAAAGCCAGCCGTATGCAGCATTAGCATCCGGGTTGTGATGTCGCGTTTGGGCGCGCGTAACCTTGGCTTGCCGTCAGCAGCAAAGCCGTCGAGAACCTCTACCTTGCCTAGGTCTGGTGCATACATCTTCGCCGGGGCGTCGAGGTCGAGCTTGCCTTCTTCGACGCACTGCATGATCGCGGTGCCGGTGATCGCCTTCGTCGTTGAGAAAATGGCGAAGACAGTGTCGGTGCTCATCGGGTCGCTCGCGCTAAGCGTCCGCAACCCGGCTGCCCCCTCATAGATGTTGGCGGAGCGGTCCGTGACCATCGCCACCGCCCCGGGAACTCTGGGCTTGCCGGTCGTGACCCGTTGCAAAATTTCGTCACACGCTGTTCTGAGATTGTCTCCCATGGCTGTGCCTCCGATTTCTCAGGTAGGTTACGTCCTTGCTATTTAAACTCCGCCCGCATTGTTTCTGCTGTGACCGCTTCCTCCTTCAGCCGGTCGGTCTTGCTACCTGCAAAGAGCCGTCATCGTCGGCTGCTGCGCGCCGGCACGACGGCGCCGAGATCAAACGAAGATACGATCGCCCTGCATGTCGATCATTTGTTTGGCCTTCGAGATCGTGAAGTCGATCGCGTCGTCTCTGCTTTGATGCGTATCGGCCCGAACGAAGCGGTGCTCTTTCACGCCGTCGGGGGGAGTCTTTCTCGATGACGCCAGCGGTCTGATACTGACCATTTGTTCCGTACGGGGTTGGCCGGATACGGTAACCCTTGTATTCGATCGGCGGTATGGCCGGCTCGTCTGGTTCGCTGGTTCCTCGCCCGATCGTCAGGCGGGCCAATGCTGCCTTGATTTTCGCGAACACTTGTAAACATCCATCCTTCAGGTCAGCGGCGACGCCAACAGCATCGCTGGCCGTTGTGCCAGTGTCGCGAACCGCAATGCCACCGCGCCTCCGAGCCCTGCGATGAAGGCGCGCCGCCTCATGGCCATCCCTTCCGAATGGACCCTTAGGCTAACACATTCGGAGGCAAGACGCGATCAGTGCGCGCATGTTGCCGAGCGTCGGGGCTTGCTAAGCCCAGAATTTATTTTCGGTGTATTCGTCACCTTGAAACTCGCGAAACTCAACCGGGTGGCCGTCAACAATGCGCCAAAGGTGCACTTCCAAGAAGTCGGCATACCGATCAGATCGGGTCGCGCTGACCGTACAAAGTACAAACCGTCGCGTCGCTCGCAACGATGTCATGGCACATCGATGCGCAAGGTTCGTTTTGCCCTGATGCCGTGCGTACAGGTATCAAGTAGGGGATAGCTGTGATCGAATAGCAATGATCATCAACAACAAATTATTCGACCTAGCGGCGCGGGCTCGGACGACTAGCTGAGCCCACAAAGTGGCCGTTGCGATCATAATAGGTTGTAGTGCCATCGCTGTTGTGAACGGCACTTCCATCGAACCGGCCATTGCGGTCAGTATAGCTGGTATTGCGGCCACCGTTGTAGGTCGAAGACTGACCCGCATAATGCCCATCGCGGTCATAGTAGGTCTGCGACTGCTGGGCATGGGCTACGGCGAACCAGAGCCCGACGATTAGCACACTCACCACAAGGGCAGATGCGACTAGATATTGTGTAGACAAACGCACGTGTTGGTTCCTATCAAAGCTCCAGATCGCTCTTGTAGTCAACTGGTGGCGGTGTTGTTTGTTTTAGCTTGCTTGAGCCTACGTCATAGCAGCTGGATGACATGGTGCCCGGGGTAAATGCGCCGCACGCAACGTAGTGGTCTTGGTTAGTTGGCCGGCGGGTCTTGTACGGTACGTTGGTGTCGTTCATTTTGGACTTGATGTCCGCCAAAGTGTTTGGAAACATCTTTTCCAGTTCGCCGGCATACTTGTCGTTGAGCAGATCGTTGGTCAGCCAATAGGCGACCGTCTCTGCGAACGCCTCTTCCGGGGTGGTGTAGTGCCGCAGACCGGCCTTGATCACCGCCTCTTTGGTGTTACAACGGTCGCTTTAGGGAATGTTTTGGCCGGTATCGCCACCGCTGGATCAGACGCCAGGTGGATAGCCGTAGTGCCCGCCTGACCAACAAGCAGCAGATTGCACAATGGATCACGGACTATGGGGACGAGTCGGACTTCGTCCGGGTTCGGGTCAAGGGCGAGTTTCCGCGTGCGAGCTCGATGCAGTTCATTGCAAGCGACATGGTAGAGGCCGCCATGGCACGCGAGGCTGAAGTGACCCTCTCTGACCCGTTCGTCATGGGCGTGGACGTGGCGCGGTTTGGGGATGATCGCAGCGTCATCGTGCTGCGCCGGGGTCGTGACGCGCGCAGCGTTTCCTGGATCAAGCTAACAGGGGCCGACACCATGACGGTCGCGGCCAAGGTTGCGGCGGTTGCCCAGCAACACCGGCCGGATGCGATCTTCATTGACGGCGGAGGCCCGGGTGGCGGGGTGGTTGATCGGCTGCGTCAGCTGCAGCACAGGGTTTTTGATGTGCAGTTCGGGGGCAAGGCAGACCATAGCCACATCGGCCAGGATGGCGCTATCGTCTATGCCAACAAGCGGGCCGAGATGTGGGGTGCGATGCGGGCCTGGCTCGCTGGCGGGATGATCCCGGACGACCGCGAACTGCTGGCCGACCTCACAGGGGTCGAGTACGGCTATGCGCTACGCGAGGGCCGCGATGCGATCATCCTTGAAAAGAAGGAGGACATGAAGAAACGCGGCCTTGCATCACCCGATCTTGCCGATGCCCTGGCGCTGACGTTTGCCTACCCGGTGGCGCCAAGTGACCATCGCTGGCAGCTCACCGACAAGCCTCGTCATCAGTATCAGTACGACCCCTTCCAGCGGGCCTGGGCTGGACGGCTGTGATGGGCACCTAAAAATGGTTAGGGCGAGTACTCATAAATCGAGCATCTTCGCGGCTTCCTCAATGTCCGCTTTGCACCCAACAGCGGCAAAAAAGCGGACATCGTTTGAAGTCCGGTTTGTGCCATCTTCGAACTCATGCACCGCAGCAAACAGCGTCGCTATTCTATCACTTCGTCGGCGCGCGCGAGCAGCGCAGGCGGAATGGTGAGGCCGAGCGCCTTCGCGGTCTTGAGGTTGATCACCAGCTCGAATTTGGTCGGCTGCTCGACGGGCAGATCGGCGGGCTTGGTACCCTTGAGTATTTTATCCACGTAGCTGGCGGCGCGCCGAAAAAGATCAACCAAGCCCGGTCCATAAGACATCAGGCCACCGGCATCGACAAGCTCCCTAAATGTGTAGACGACCGGCAGCCGGTTCTTGGCAGCGAAATCTACGAGGTGTTTTCGCTCACCGAGCAGCATTCCGCTTACGAGCACTGTCACCGCATCTGCACGCGCACCGACGATTTCCGCGAAGGCTTTGTCGATGTCGGCGGGTCCTCGCGCCTCGACGAAGTGAAGCTGGATCCCAAGCGCTCGTGCGGCGACTTCCGATGCTTTCAGCATCTCCTGTTCTGTGCGCTCCCCGAAGGCACCTCGCTGCCAGAGGACCGCAACCCGACTAACCCCCGGAACGGCCTGCGTGAGATATTCCAGGCACTTGCCGACGAGGTCCGCGTTGAGATTGGACAGCCCCGTGACATTGCCACCCGGTCGCGCAAGGCTTGCGACCAACCCGCTCGCAACGGGACCGGGAACCGCGCCGAAGACGATAGGAACAACCGTGGTCGCTTGCTTGGCGGCCAGAGCCGCAGCCGTGCTCGAGGCCACAATGACATCCACCTTGAGCGCAACCAGCTCGGCCGCAAGGGCCTGAAGCGGCTCGAGCTTGCCTTGGGCATCCCGATATTCGATCATGACGTTACGTCCCTCGACGTAACCGAGGTCACGTAGTCCTTGACGGAAAGCTTCGAGCGGGCCCTGGTTTGCAAGGTTGCTCGCAAGGTAGCCAATTCTCGCAATCTTGGTCGCTTGCTGGGCGTGGGCGGCGAACGGACACGCCACAGCCGAAGCTCCGACCACCAGAGTCATGAAATCACGGCGACGCATGAAGGTGCCGATAGGCGACATCATTCGATCACCTCGCTGGCACTGATCAGCACCGCCAATGGGATGCTGAGGTCAAGCGATCTGGCGATCTTCTGATTGAGGGCGAGTTCGAACACCGTGGGCAGCTCGATCGCGACATCGCCTGGCGCGGCGCCGCGAAATATCTGGGCAATCTGAGCGGCCATGCGCCGGCGCAACGCGGTGCGGTCCGGGCCGAAACCGATCAGACCGCCCGCGCGCGCCATATCCGCCCATTCGCACACGGTCGGTAGCCGGGCCTCAAGCGCGCGCGCCACGCGCGGCCATGCCACCGCCGCGCCGCCGAGAGCCGCCATGAACGCGCGCCGCCTCACGGGCTCTCCTCTTAGGCCTGCGGCCGGACCTTACCACAACGTGGAATGACGCTGGTGCATCACAGCAAAATTTGGCTGCTAATGTCCGAGATGGGTCAAAAGCGGAAAAGCTCAGTACAATAGCCGCCTCCCGCGCTGCAACAAATAACGTCTCTATTCGATTATCGCATCGGCGGGTGCGAGGAGCACAGGCCATAGCCGCAGCGCGTAAAGTGCGCATTGAACAAAGCCGCCGTCAATTTGTCGGCTTGCTGACTTTCATGAATGCAAGCAACTGATCTGTCAGTTCGGTGTCTTTGGTGCCGATGGCGTTGTTCTCGGAAAGGTGGCTGTGTGTCTCGAGGAAGGCTTTGGTTGGGCAGCGCTGAATTTTGCAGAGCGCGGCTTCGAGGTTGATGGATTCCTGTGCGATGCCAGGCGGGTCTAGTCCGGCCCAAACCACCATCAGCGGGACTGAAGTTTTGAGCAGACCGGGCGTCGGGGAAATCTGAGCGTATTTCGACGCATCTTCGCCGAAGTAGGGCTTATAGGGTTCCATGTCGAACACGGTTAGATCGAATGGCGAACCGGACAGCAGGATGGCGCCGGCAAGCCCGCTACCAGGCGCAGCATGGAATTCGGGGAATGCTACGTAGGACGCCACGTGGTTCGCGCCGGCCGAGGATCCCATCAGAAAGACGCGGGATGGATCGCCGCCGTAGCTTGCAATATTGGCGCGCACCCAACTCACCGCCGCCGCCGTATCTTGTGGCCCGCTAGGCCAAGTGGACTGCGGCGCGAGCCTATAGGTCATGTTGACCCCAACCATGCCGTTGCGCGCGGCCCAGAGGGGCACATTGTCGTTAAACGGGCTGCCAGCAGTATTCTTGTTGCCGCGATTGAATCCGCCGCCGTGGACATAAATCAGAACTGGCCGCATACCACCGACATTCTCTGCACTAAACACATCAAACAGGTTGCGCTCCGCTGGGCCATATTTGATGTCGCGGACTACTTTCACGCCCGGCCAGGGCTCCAACTGATGCAGCGGCGCGTAAATGGCGTTGGTCTGCGGCACCGCAATCACACGGCCTATAGCGACAAGCTTTTGCGCTATGTCTGGTGGCATATTCTCCGCGCGCGCGGATGTGCCGACGAATATGAGTGGCAAACAAGCGACTACAACACCGAAATATCGGCGCATGAATATCCTCCCTCGAAGCCCGGCCTTGGGTGGCCATTCACCCGGCATTCGCCGTTTGAACACTAGAACGGCACGGACGATACCGTACAGCGGGATTGCTCGGAAGTCACACGCCGCCAACTTGCTGCGCGCGCAGCGGCTTTATCTCCGAAAGCGGTCGTGCCCGTCGCGTGACGGCGCGGCGGAGACGGGCGCGCCGCTGCGCCGCCGCCTTAGCGAAGCGCCTTGCCTCGCACACAGGACAATCACCGATGCGGCTTGCTCAAAGTCCGCGTTGCACCCGACAGCGACCAAATAGCGGACATTGCGGAAGGTCCGAGTTGTGCCAGAAGCAAACTCATGCACTGCAGCAATTATCGCCGCTATTCGATCACCTCGTCGGCGCGGGCGAGGAGCGATGGTGGGATGTTGAGGTCAAGAGCCTTGGCAGCCCTAAGATTTATAACGAGCGTGTATTTCGTTGGTTGTTGAATAGGAAGATCGCCGGGTTTCTCACCTTTGAGAACGCGATCAACATAGGACGCCGCTGAAAATATTTGGTCGTAAAGGTCTGGGCCGTAAGCGACCAGGCCGCCATCGTCAGCAAAACGTCGAGCGGGGTATATGGCCGGAATCCGATGCTTGGCAGCTAACGCAGCAATCATAGCGCTGCGGAAGTCCGACGTGCGCTGTTGGAGTCCCCCAGCCTCTACTCAACAACGCCTCCGCCGCAGCCACCCGGGTGCGCTCGCTCTCCGCCCCCAGCATCGCAACCAGTGTCTCGATCGCCTCCACGGTGATGGCGACAGGCGCGGACAACAGCACGGGCGCCTCGTAGGACGCCCGCGCGGGATCGCGTTATTTGCCCGCCTGCGATTGCATGGCCTTGTCAATCTGCTCCTTGACAGCTTCCAGGTTGAAGCTCGCGCCCTTTTGCATCGGCGGAAACTCAATCGCAGTTTGAGCGAGTTTCCCAACTTCTTGTTGCACAAAAACAAAACGCCAGAATTCGTATGCAAACCAGTTATAGTTGCTTATCGAACCGCCCTGAATATTCACCGTAATACCGGTGCGCTCATATGGGTCGAGCCTCAGATTGGTCAAGATCGGCCAATCGACCTTTACCGTGCTGCCAAGCCAGCCATTGGGCTGATCCGTGAATCAGTATTTGTAGTCGCCGATACGCGCAGCGGAGAGCGTGCCCTCCGTGAAGTACCAAATCTCATTGCGCTTTGAAGGGCCTTTGCCAGTGATGAGGTCCGTCTGGTTGTAGCCGTCCAAGTGCACTTTGTAAGTCCGATCACCAAGTTGCTTGCCGTTCTTGAGTTCGTCGACGATGTTCGGGGTGCCCGCCGCAGCAACGAAGGTCGGAAACCAGTCGAGCCCTGAGATGATTGCGTTCTCCACCTTGCCCGCGGGATCCTGCCAGGCCAGCGGATGATCATCGGTACGCGGAAGCCGCCTTCTAGCCCAGTTCCCTTGCCTCCGGCGAAGGGGGTTTGGCCGCCATCGGGCCAAGTGAAGTTCTCCGCGCCGTTGTCGGTGGAAAAGGCGAGGATGGTGTTGTTCTCAAGCCCATTGTCCTTCAGGTACTTCATCACCGAACCGACGATATCGTCGAGTTGCGCCATGCCGGCTTCCTCGATGGACCAGCCGTTCTCCGGCGTGCGCATCGCCTCGTATTTCTCCGATAAATGCGTGACGACGTGCATGCGAGTCGGATTAAGCCAGAGGAAGAAAGGCTTGCCATCCTGTCTTGCCTTGTCGAGAAACTTGAGCGCGGTTGCGAGTATTTCGTCGTCAACTGTCTCCATGCGCTTCGGGCAAAGTTCGCCCGCATCTTCGATACGCTGTTTTCCGATCTTCCCCCAGCGCGGTTGAACCGTGGCATCGTCGACGTCGGTTGCCCAACTATGGACCATGTTGCGCGGACCCACGGAAGTCTTGAGTGTCTGCGGATAGTTGCGATGGCAGGGGTCCTCCATTGCGTCCAAATGATAGAGATACCCGTAGAATTCATCGAAGCCGTGTAGCGTCGGCAAGAACTTGTTCAGATCGCCGAGATGATTCCCTGCGCTCCTAGCCATTTGCGCTTGGACCTCCTTTTTCTTCCTAGCTCGCCACGCGCGCTTGTACGTCGCGCCGCGTTGCCGAGTCCAGCAATGAACGCGCGCCGTTTCACTCGATCACTTCGTCGGCGCGGGCAAGTAGGGACGCGCGCTTCATAGGAGCCATTGAACGACTGTAGCAAATATTAACGTTAAACTTGGAGAGGCACGCGGTGATGCGCGGTTACAACCACCGCAATGCCCAAACCTGATAACAACAAAACGGGTCAGTCAAACCGGGGGGTACTGATGCAGAAGCTTTTTTTGGCGGGCGTGGCGCTGTTGTTCAGCGTCCCTGCATTTGCGGCCGACCTAGCCATCGCCCCGGCGCCCGTACCGGTCGCCTACCCGAGTTGGACTGGCTTCTACATCGGTGTCCATGCTGGTGCCGCGTGGGAGGAGATCTCTTCCGGATCGATCAACGATCCGAACGGCCTTCTCGCATCCGGCAGCTTTCCCGGTGGCTCCGCGCTGGGTGCGGTTGGCGGCATTCAGGCCGGTTATAATTGGCAGTTTGCACCCGTGTGGGTTGTCGGTGTTGAAGGCGATTTCTCATGGGCCTCACTCTCTGACCAACGAGGAGGAGCCCCGGCGTTAGGGCCAAATGGTCTACCGGCTGGCCCCGGGAGCTCGGCGACGCTTAATGCCAACACTCAGTGGTTGGCAAGCGCTCGTGCTAAGCTCGGGTTCACGGGTTGGTTCAACAACACGATGCTTTACATCACCGGTGGTGGCGCATGGGCTAACATCGAATATAACGCGACCTTTGTAACCACACCGCCTCTCAATCTGGCCGCGCCTTCACAGACGACCACCAAGAGCGGATGGGTGATAGGTGGCGGTGCGGAGTGGATGGCCACCCCTAACATCCTGTTGAGGGCGGAGTACCTGTATTACGGGATTGATAGCAGCAACAACTTAAGCGCCGTCGCTTTCCCGATTGCGGCCCCGCTGCCAGTCGCCGTCAATTGGGGCAAAGAGAACATTCAGGTTTTCCGAGTCGCCGGTAGTTACAAGTTCTGAGCTTCGCGGACCCTAACGCCCGTTAGCGACAGCGATAGCGACGAAGCGACGGGCCACACCGCCTGGTGTGGCCCATTTGCTTATGTGGCGGCGGCGGCGGCGTGGAGCCGACCTTTATGGGCGGAGACATTTGCCGAAGGGCAACGCGCATATTGCCGAGCGTCATTGCGGGACCGGGCGGGTGCTTGGGTCTGGTGGCCATTGCGGCACTTTAGTTGAATCCCCTCTGACAGTGTCACGCACAAACAACATCTAGCTGAATTATCCAAATGGCCGGCCTTTTTCAGATGCTTGGGTGATGAATCATAATTACAAGAGCCCAACCCTAGGGGATGGGGGCTGCCGTGAACCGAATTGCTGTAATTTCCACCGTGATCATGGGTGTTGGGTTTGCTCGTGGGGCCCTGGCAGCGGATCTGCCGGTACGGGCTGCCCCGGTCTATCAAGCTCCGGTGGTCGTGGCTCCGACGTGGACCGGACTCTATGTCGGCGCCAACGGCGGCTGGGGCTGGGCATCGAACTTCAATGCGTCCTCGACGTTCTCTGATCCAACCGGAGGAGGGGTGGCTATATCGCCCGCCGCCAGCAATCTGAACGCAACGGGGGCCGTGTTCGGCGGGCAGTTGGGGTACAACTGGCAGACTGGCAGTTGGGTGTGGGGCGTCGAGGGTGACTTCGACGGTTCAAATATCAACAAGTTGAATAATGTCGGTGAGACCATTTTGGCCGGCGGCGGCGGTCCCCCCGGGACCACTGCGTCGTTTTACGCCAACGTCAACTGGCTCGCCACCATTCGCGGCCGTCTCGGCTATGCCTGGGGGCCCGGAATGATCTACGTAACGGGTGGTGGTGCTTGGGCGAGTGTTGATTTCAACGCGGGCGGCCCGGCCAACGACTTCGTGTTCTCGTCAACCTCAACGAAATCGGGCTGGACGATCGGTGCAGGTTACGAGTGGCTGATAAATCCGAACTGGTCGGTTCGCGCGGAATATCTTTACTACAAGTTCACCAGTGGGACGAGCGGGACCGTGAATGCAGGTGGTGTCGCACCTGCCGGGACGTTCACCACTCACACTTTCGGGAACTTCGACGCTAACGTCGTCCGCCTAGGCCTAAACTACAAGCTCGATTGGTGGCGCTGACCGACAGATATTGTTCGCGCGGCAAGCGGCCACGCCGCCAAGAGCTGCGATGAACGCGCGCCGCTTCATGGCCATCCCTCCCGAAACGACGGGCTGGGCTAGCACGTTCGCATCGCTCACGGCCGCTCGGCCGTCAACATTTCAAGCTTCGCGAACGGGGCCCCATTGGTCGAGCACTGCGGGCACCAGACGCACGAGCCAGCCCCCGTCTTAGAAGTTCTCGAACCGCAGCCGATCGGCTCGGCATTCGAGCCTGGAATCGAAATTCCTCTATAGCGGCGAGTTCATCTGCGGTCAGGATGACCTGCAGGGGTTGGGTTCTGAGCTCGGCCATGGCGGCGTTACGGCGCCTCATGCTTGGCCTCCGCGGCGAAAGGAGAATCCGCCTTGGCTTGGGATCGGCCATCAGACGACATTCCTCCCTTGAGACTCCGCTCTGCTGTTGTTGGCGCCCATGCAAGATGAATCCGACAACCCGTGCTCAGTTCCCCGAAGACGCGCGGCTCGCTCGCGTTCCCTGCGCTCGGCGGTTCGGTCCCATAAGCAAGGCTACCGCCGAGGTGGCGTAAAAAGGAATGGCCCCGTGTGAATAACGGGGCCACAAAAGCAAGGCACTGACTCCTGTTGGGAAAAGTCAGGCCTCAAGCCTAAGTCGCAAACCATTCAGCAGCTAGAAGCAATTAACGGATGCCTGACTTGCAGAGATGCGTGACGCTCACTGCGACTACGCTCGGCTACCAACAACGCCACCGATTGCAGCGCCTCCAACCCCGGCGCCATCCCCAATAATGGCGCCGGTACCACCAAGCTTTGACCACAGGCGAACTTGCGGTAGCGGCCCCGCTAATATTGGCCGGGCTGGCGGGCGCGGCCATCGCGCCAGGCGCGAACGCAAGACCGATGGCAATCGCGGAAAGTGAAGCGAGCACAAGCTTTCGCATTAGGCGTTTCCTTGCTGTTTAATTTGTCGCTCCCTGCCCGCAAGGTACGGTATTTTCATAAGGGTCACAATGTTCGTTAGCCCGGTGGAAACTCAGGCCGTGACCCTCGCACCGGATGGAACTTCCCGTTCAGCCAGCAGGCATTGTTCAAGCACGAAGCGATCAACCGCTGCACGCCAAGCTCGCGCATATTGCCGAGCGTCATCGCCGGACCGGCCGGGTGCTTTTGTCTCACTTCTCGGCTTCCTTTTCCCAGTCGGCAGAGAGCGAGGTGTAGTACTTCCTCAACTGCTTGTCGGGCTCCCGGTCGGCGAGGAATTTGCAATAGACCGCCTTCGCGCGACTGTCCTGTTTGCGCCTTTCATTTTCATCTGGCGTGTCGGACGGCGCAGTCATCGCAGGGGCCGGGTCGGTGCTTGGGATCTCGTCCTTATTTCTTTGCGCAGGGACCCGTGCCATTTTCTCCGCACATGCCTTTCCGCTTAGGCTCCCTTTGGGGCCTTTGCCTTCGACGAAGCTAAAAGTGGCTAAGTCGCGATGCTAAAAGTGGCTAAGTCGCGATATTGTCCAAAGGGGCAGGGTCCGTCCTCGATCTATGAAACGGAGCACATAACCGAGGCGACGCAGCCGCAAGCTGAACTCTAGATCCTCGCCTGGACCGACGTCGAGCCCGCCTTGCCGGAGGAATACATCGCGCCGATACATCGAACAGGCGCCGGATAGGCAAGCGACGGCGTTGGCCATGTCCAGAATGGATTTCCCTGCGCTGATCGACATCAGATACTCGACGGCTTGCAGGCCGGTCCACAGAGATTCGTGCTCGTTGCTAATTGCAATGTTGCAAGTTGCTCCGCCGACGCGGGCGTCGTCGAATGCGGCGGCAACTCTCGCGACGGCGGTGGGCTCGAAGATCGTATCAGCATCCACTGTCAAGATGAGATCGCCGCTGGCAAACCGGGCCCCGGCGTTTATTGCCTGGCTGCGGCCGCAGCGCGTGCCATGGCAGATCACCATACTGACCTGCCCTAGCGCACGCGCGCGCTCCGCGACCGCGCGTGTATCGTCGGTCGAGCCGTCGTCCACGACGATAATCTCGACCGGCCGCAGGGTTTGTCGCCGCAGCGAGGCAATCGTAGGGGCAAGCCCAGAGCCGCCGTTGAACGTCGGAATTATCACGCTGACCGAAACGTTGCCTTCAGGCACTCGATCGGTTCGTCTCCAGAAGCCCGACAAAGCCAACGAAACGAGCGTTAGCGTATAGCGGGGGATATCGAAGATCAGGACCGAGAAGGCGAGCAGGAGAAAATTGGTGCTGGCGAGCAGCTCCACTGCTTCCAACATGTGAACCCCCTCGCGACGCCAGCAAGGCGACGCCGCGAAAAATAGCAAAAAAGGCAAGCGCCTTCTACACGCTCGATATTGTGACGAACGCGCTGGGCACGCTTTCCGTGGAGTTCGATCAGGTTGTTGCGAATCACTGCGGGTTTCAGTCCCGTCGATGTCCGCTTTGGGTCATTAGCGGACATGGCGCCGTCGGTTTGTGATGTCTGCTTTACCCCCGAAAACGGACATTGATCGACAGCCCCCTCGACGTCCGCTAAGTGCCAATAGCGGACATTCCGTCCCGGCCCAAAAATCCGCCTTTATCCGCTATAGTCCGAAGGCGGACAAATGCGGTAGCGGAAATTCCGGTCAGCTTCGCCGTTACCAAAGATACAAGGGACAAGTACATGACCTCCTACACAGGTGGCTGTTCGTGCGGCTCCGTACAATTCGCGATTGACGACTGTTTGTATGTCCTGGCGTGTCATTGCCAAGCTTGCAAGAAGCGCACAGGAAGCGCGTTTGGCGTATCTGTTGTGGTCGATAACGCCAGCGTTACTAGTCTTCAGGGTGAGACGAAGACCTTCACGCGCAAGGCCGAAAGCGGACGATCGGTTGATTATGAGTTCTGTCCGAATTGCGGGACAACTATTCGGTGGAGTATCAAGGCTGCCCCCCATCGGAAGATATTTGCCGGCGGGGCTATCGATAGCGTGAGCCAGTTAACTGTTGCTGGCGAGATGTACACCGAAACAGCGATATCTTGGGCGCGGCTCGGATGTGAATTGTCTCGATCCGGCGAACCCGACAATGATTTTCGAGCAGCCTTGATAGAGAAATCTAAGCAGCTTCGTTGAATAAGTTCTTCTCAGTTAGAGAGCGCCGACGATTTGGCCCATGTCCGCTTTGGGTCATTAGCGGACATGGCGCCGTCGGTTTGTGATGTCTGCTTGACCCCCGAAAGCGGACATTGATCGGCAACCCATCAACGTCCGCTAAGTGCCAAAAGCGGGTAGTGCCTCACTTTGAATTTTGTGCCACCCGTTCGATTTGTTCAGGCGCTACATCCACTGGCGTCATGCGGCCATACACCTGAACGCTAACTTTGACAGTCGAAGACTTTTCATCCACTTCTTTCACTTCGCCGCAAAAGCCGGTAAACGGGCCATCCACGACTCGAACGATTTGACCTTCGCGAGGATGATAGGTTCTCATGCGACCTCCAGTTTTCCGTCCCTAAACGACACCCGGCCATCGCCCACAAGCACCCGGGGCCTCACCTCTACCAAGAGCCTACGCTCCTACCCATTAGCTGAAAGAGACTCCTTATTGCGCCGAGACCGAGCAACGCGGTCGCGCGTCTGCTTGCGCCTGGCGGCGGGCAACGGCTCAGACGTTCAATTCAACGTGCTACGGCTCTCCTCACCGGGCGATGCGCCATGCATTTTTCAGTGCCGAAAATGGGGTCAATGGATAGCGACGATAGATCCCGTAGTGCAGGGATAAACGCCTGAGAAACGCGATCATAGCTTCGCGCTTTCGAATAAAACTTATCTCGATTTCAGTGGCACAACGTTCGAAGGGTAGCTTTGCGGCGACGGTTCGTCAGCTTTCTGTGCAAGTTTGAACCAAGTCTGCGACATCATAAGCCAACGGGCTTGCACATCAGGCAAGCCCGACCATTGTCGCGCCATCGTAAGACACGCCATGCCTTGGCGGTGATATTCACCAAAACTCGGCTCACCCTCAGTCATGGCAGAACCGGCTGTTCAGGCCGGGTTGGTTTCGGCGCGCTTTTGGTAGGCGAAACTGCCATTTCGAATAGCGCATTCATGAAAATCAGGGGCAGCCAAAACAGCATAGGCATCGTCGACCTCATCTGCCCCTGCTGTGCATCATGACCGGGCGTCAACGGTTGGTGAATATCCCCTTGGATATAGACAATTAAGCAGTGGCCAAGGGTAGGTGACAAATATCACGTGAACCATGCCTGCCGTCGCGGCGACAAAAGATCGGCAGGAAATCTAGGGCCCCAATGCCTGCTGAGCCCCGGTCTCTGCGCTTGCGGAATCGGGGCCGTTTGCGACTATTCAGACCATCTTTGCTACAATCTTCGTCATCTCTTCTGCTGAAAAAGCCCGCAACAATTCTGTGCGGATGTTACCCAGTGCGCTAAGGCTCAAGTTAAGCGCGGTAGCGGCAACCTCATCTGGGGCTTCAGTGATTATTACAATGTCATAGCGTCCCTGAGTCCAAAATATTTCTTTCACGGTCACATCGAAGGTTTTGGCCATTTGCTTGAATGCTTCAGCTCGCTTAGGTGAGTCTTTAGCGGTTTTGACGCCTTGATCAGTGAACGTGGCAAGGATGACATAGTTCGCCATGATCATTTCTCCGTGGCTGTACGGGGAACGTCCCTAAACGACACCCGGCCTTCGCCCACAAGCACCCGGTGGCTCGCCTAATCGGCAGCGTGCGCTCCTAGCTATTTGCGCTTGGAGCCTCCTTTTTCGCGGCGCATGTTGCCGAGCGTCATCGGCGGGCCGGGCGGAGTTTGGGTTTGGATGCCACTTGTCTAGGACGAAAGCTGCTGGCCGACGCGGAATACTATCGGCGGATATATTTACGCACGACGCGCTGAGGACGATCCTCCACGCTCACTTTGATCCCCACTCTGAGGGCTTCTCCTCCCAGCCATTGGCCCCCGCTTCTCCCAAGCCGCCGGTGGCCGGGAACTAACTTCGAGCATTTGCTGGCGATGCCGCGCCGCCGCCGTCCCGCGCTAACCTTGGGAGACATGCGCGCGTTGGGCGCCAATTCTCTGCAGGTATTCTGCACCGAATGTGGCGCGACGCGTACACTCGACGTAAGCAAGTTCCCCAATTCTTTGACGGTCTCTTGGTTCGGCGGGCATCTTGATTGCCGAGAATGTTGCCAGAAGGCCAGCGTTCGTCCGCTTTGGAGCAAACTAAACCAATAGTCTCGCCTTGGTCAGCCGCCGTGGCGGCTGCAGCTCCACCAAAGGAATCCGTGCGAGCCAATCACTGCAGCAAATATCAAAAGGCCGATCGCAAAAGCCATTTTGTTTTCTCCTGCTGCCAGTACCCCGTACGTGGTGCCGCAAGACAATGCCGGGATAAGTACGGTCCCGCACTTCATCCGACGATAGAGAGGCAAGCGTTGCCCATCGGTTAAGCCCTCAGAGCGCTTCTCGCGTTTTATTCATCAAATTGCCTTTCGAAATCGCAACAGAGAACAAATCACAGCCATCTATATCCAGAGATAGATACCATTCCGCAGTGCAGCATCGCATCATCGTTGATGGGCATGCGGCTTGGGAATACAGCAATGCGGTCCGACGATTATCGGCGTCTCCGCGAGGCCTTTACAGAAATAGCGCTGCGGCAACCCGATTCACCTGAGGGGGCGCGATGGCTGGCGGTTGCGCGATCGTGCTTAGATCTCGAACGCCAATCGTCCCCCGGTGTGAAGAAACACTGCCAACGAACGGCGGGACATCTGAGGCCCCAGCGCCCCGCCGCCCAGCAGGACAAGACCGTCGGCCGTACGGAACTGCCCCACCGAGACCAAACGTGCCGAATAACACGGCTTGGTCCATCTATCTGAAGTTAGGGGCATAGCTAATCCCCGCGAGACGCAGGCCCTTCTGTCGGAGGCTTGTGTGAAAGATTGCCCAGCTAATCCTTATCCTTGCCCATCTTCTGCACGGCAATTCGATTGCGGCGCTCGGTCGGAATCTCGAATCGCTCGGCCGCCTTCTCGATCGCTTCCTTCTCGGTGGCGGCCTCTACAGTGCCGAGATGCTCGGCGCGCTTGCGGATAATATCGACGCGCTGGCATTGGGCGCTATCAGCCGGTTCTGGCTTACCGGCGCTGCTGTGACTTGTCACATACGATCCCTCGCTCCGACCGGCGTATATTGACCCTGGAAGAGCATCGTCCACACACCATGAAGGCTGGTCATATTATCTGCGGCATTGCGCTCGTAACTCTTATGAGCTGCGTCTCTTTTGTACTCGGCCAAGAACAGGGCGGCTTCGCAGGAAACAAAGTTACGAACCTTACCAAGAGCGATCTTGCCGGTGTCGCCAACAAACAGGTGATCGCAAACATTTATGACGTTCCGGCTGGCGCGATGGTCCCAAGACACTTCCATCATGGAGATGAATTTCATCTGGTTCTTGCTGGCGAATGGGCCGCTGAAGTCGAAGGAAGGCCCGTCAGGAACTTAAAAGCGGGAGAATCGCAATACGTGGAAGGCGGTCGCTGGCACGGCGGCAAAGTTATCAGCAGCGAACCAATGCGGCTCCTCGGCCTGATGATCGTGGACAAGGACAAGCCAATAATCGAAGTGGTCAAGTGACGGCTTCGCTACAATCAAATTGGGACACGCAACGCGGCCGAACTGGAAAGAGCAATCGCCGCAGCCGAGCCTGACAGGCAAGGTGTGGCGCTGATCGGCGACGCTGGAAACCGCGGACGCGCTGCGTGCTGCCCAAAATGGACAACAAGAGGGTTGACATCACGGACCCAGTGGCCGGCATGTGGTCTGTGTCACATATTTCGTGATTGATGATTTTTCGGGTGCGCCGCTCTCTCATCGACTAGCAAAGGTGTGGCGATGAGACCATTGGCAACGTGATGGGGCCAGAAGCCTGTGATACTAGACACAATCGCCTTGGTTGATGTCGTGTTTGGCGCGCTCCTGCTCGCGGCCCTCTTCATCATGCAGCATTGGTAGCGCTAATAGCCCGCTGGCGCGTGGCACGACGCAAGCTCTCGTTCGCCTAAAAAGCGGGTCAGCCCGCGAGCGCGGCTCGGTATGCTTCGACCTTGGCCGCCAGCGGGCGCAAAAGCTAATTGGAAATCTGTTTAATCAAGAGAGGTCAACATGCCATACCATCTTGATCAAATCAACTCGGCGAAGACGGTGATGATCGTCGTCGATATGCAAAATGACTTTGTGGCGAAAGGGGCCAAACTTCAATCTGCCGCCGCAGCCGCGATGGTGCCGAAGCTTGCCTCTACGCTTAACTTCTGCCGAGAAAAGGGCATCCGAGTGATCTACACCGCTCACGTCCATCGGCGCGACGGGTCCGACATGGGGCTTTACGACGACCTCTACTCGCCCATCGCCGACCGATCAACACTGGTTGACGGAACGAAAGGCGTAGAGATCTTCTCTGGCCTCGCTCCGGCTGCAGGCGAACACATCATCAAAAAACATCGCTATAGCGCGTTCTTTGGCACTGATCTCGACCTTATCCTGCGCGAGTGGGGCATCACCACGGTGATCATCTCGGGAACGACCACCGAGAACTGCTGCCATGCCACAGCACGGGATGCTATGTTCAACAACTACAAGGTCGTGTTTCTCTCCGAACGCCAAGGGCGCGTTTCGATCAGAACTCGGGCGCCGTGCTATGTGACGTTCGACACAAAAGCGTCGTTTGCGGGATTAAGGATCGGCAATGTCCCTCCGAAGCTGCCGGAGGGGTCAAAGTCGAAAATCTCGAGCGATCACCGGACCACTTTCAGACCATGGCTGAGGCGACCGGGGCACGCAAGGAAGCACTCCAATGGTTAGTGAAGTTACGCCTTACCGTGCGGGGTGCTTCTCATTTGTTGCCACGACAGGAACTCTATGTGACCGCGCAAGTTTGCTGTCGCATTTGTGTCGCACGGAATTGCCGGCAGCCCTTGTAAACCCTTGAAACGTAAAGGGAACAGTTTGCAACATGACGCAACATACATCGGGGCACGATCAGGGACTAAACCATTGATTTAAT
>CAWFLX010000039.1:0-63954 GCA_963816775.1 uncultured Alphaproteobacteria bacterium | reverse complement strand
CGGCACGGAAAGAATGAGCGCCAAATCGGGTACAGTGCCGCACTGACAACTCCTTTCGGCTTGCGGCTGGCCCAAGACGAAGAAAGGACCAGGACGATGTCCATGCCCGAGACCCTCCACACCGCAACCTCCTTTGCCGGCGCCGAAGCAGAATTCGATGCGGCCTGGCGCGATCCCAGACACACCCAATTCGAGCTGCCGGCCCACGACGTCAACAAAGTCCTCGCCGAGCGTTATTCGCTCAAGCCGCCGATGCACTTCACCCGCACGATGCTCTGGGACATGGAGATGAAAAAGGCGTGGGATCCGGCGACCTACATTTCCTACGTCGTCTCGCGCAGCCATTCGTGGGGACGCCACAACCTCGAACCCGGCTGTGAGCGGTTCTTCCGATCGTCGATGCAGATCGGATGGATCCGCCCGGATCGCGGCCAGGTGCTCGAGGAAGTTTTCATCAACCGCGACACGCGTCGCATTTTCTTTCTTGGCCGCCCCGAGATGACAGATGAAAAGGGCGAACGCATCTACGCGAGCGATTATCAACCACTATTCCACGTCGAACACGCGGCCGCCGGTTCGGAGGCGGCGCCCCTCAATGCCTGGCGCATCGTTCTCCTGACCAAACAGAACGACCAGCGCTATACCGAGCCATTCAAACAAATGGCCGAGGAAGGACTGCTCCCGGGCTTTCTCGAGATTTACATCCAGCGTGATCTCAGCGCGGCATTAAGCCGTCGCTGAAGGGAATGCCGGCCTTCGCGCTCTCGCGATATGCGGTAAAGAACGCTGCTATCCGCCTGAACGACTCTTCGCGGCAGGGCCCACCTCAGCGTCCGATTGGGCTTGCGTGAGCTGTGGAGCAGCGCCCCAGGGTAACGTCATGGTCCGCGCCGCCTCGATCCACGGAAGCCACGCAAGCTGGGCGGCCCGGGCCCAAAATGCAAATGGGTTGGCGGCCTCGACATAGCGGCCGAACGCTTCGAACGAAGGCACAGCTTGCATGTTGATCGAAATTAGCTCGGCATCGCCGTCTGGCGACCGGCGGTGCGTGATCTCAATCGCAAGGCCCGGCAAATGCGCCGTCGCTTTGGTCGGCTCGACGTCCGACGGCGGTGTGGCTTTTTCGAATTCCAACAACGTTCGCCTCCTTGGGCTACATGCCTCCTTGGCTAGTGTGGCGGATTTGACGTTCCTACCAGCATCGCGGCGAGTCGTTCGTAGGAACGTCAAATCCAAAGCCCCACTAGAAGCATAGAGTTGCTAGTGTCCCTTTGCGTCCGACGCTTGTAAAAGTACCTGCCGCAAAGGGATACAAGCGTCGGAAGCGGGACACTAGAAGCAAAGATTGGCGACGAAGTTCCCGTATTTGTCTCTGATCCGGAAGCGGCATTGCGCGCTCTTGAGCGCGGCCTTGGCGTCTTCATTGCCGAGCTCGGCGGCTTTCTCGTAGTACGACTTGGCGGCGCTTTCATCCTTGGGTCCGCCGCGCCCCGCTTGCGCAAATGCACCCATCTGCACCATGGCCCCGACATGACCCTGCGCGGCGGCCTTTTCAAACAATGCGCGCGCCGCGGCATCGTCCTGTGGTCCGCCGACACCCTCCGCGGTCATCAATCCGAGCTGATACTGCGCTTCCGCGGAATTTGTTTCCGCCGCTTTCGCGAGCAGGGCTCTGGCCTTGACGGGATCATCGGAAGGCGCGCCGCCGGCGTCGGTCTTGGGGAGTGCCGCGAGATTGGTGGCGCCGCGCGGGTTGCCGGCCTGGGCGGCGCGCTCGAACAGTTTGCGCGCCTGTGCGTCGTCCTTGGCGACGCCCGCCCCGGTCGCAAGCATGACGCCCAGTTCGACCATGGCCGAGGTGCTGCCCTTGTCGGCGGCCTTGCGATAGGTGCCAACCGCTTCCGGCATTTGCTGGTTGGCCATGTAGGCGCGCCCGAGTTGGTAAAGCGCGCGACGTGATGAAGCCGACGCGACCTTGCAGAATTTGATCGCAGTCGCGATGTCGGCATGAGCGATTTCGGGCGTGCCTTTGACGTCGGCTGGCTTATCCGGATCGCCCGGATCGGCGGCGAGCCGGTCGCACAGCACGAGATCAGCCGATTGTGCGCGTGCCGCGGATGGAACTGCGGCAATGACCAGCGCCGACAGGCCGATGCCGACGTTGGCAGCGATCAAAACTGCGCCAGATCGTTTTACCATGACCCCACGTTGACTTCTCTTATGACGTTTGGCGGCGAGCCGGCTTTATAGCATAGCCACTGACCCGGGCCAGCAAGCGCCGGATAGCCGCGCGCACGCCCGTCTCGGCGTACGCGTCTTGAGGAAGAGATATGAGGCGATGCCGAATTTGATCAGCGCGCGGATGCTGGTAAGATAATCAAGGGGGCCAAACCTGAGGATCTGCCCGGTGGACCGCCAAATCACGATCGTCATCGCAGCCTGTCTGCTCGCAACGCCTGCGTTCGCCGGCGACGCGACGCGATTCCTGATCTGCCGATCGGACGGATGCATCGACGTTCCGTCGTTGCGGTTTGTTCCGAAAACCACCGCGCAGCCCGCACCGAACGTCGCGCCGCCGCCGGCCCCGAGTGCGCCCCCGCCGCAACGCGATGCGCTGTCGCGCGAGATCGAAGCCGACATCATGAAGTTCTGCGACAGCCATCCGGACGAATCGTTCTGCGGCAAGCTCGGACTCTGGCTGCGCCAACACCCGGATCCGCCCCGCTAAAATCGCCCGTCGTCCGCCTCGGAGCACATCCCGCTTGACGTTAATACGTACGTACGTATTATTCCTCCATGCCAAAAGCATCCCTGCGCGACAACATTCTCGAGGCTGGTCTGCGCGTCATGTTCCGCAAAGGCTATGGCGGGGCCGGCGTGCGCGACATCGTGGCCGAGGCGTCGGCGCCTCAAGGGTCGTTCACCAACCACTTCCGTTCCAAGGAAGCGTTCGCGGGCGAGGTGCTCGACCGCTACTTCGTCTATCTCAAAGGCCTCGTCCGCCAGGCATTGGAGAACGAGGCGCTCACGCCACGCCAGCGGTTGCGGCGTTACCTCGACATCATCACGCAACGCCTCGAGGCGGACGGCTTTCGACGCGGTTGCCTGATCGGGGATTTCAGCCTCGAGGCGGCTCCGCAGAGCGAGATGCTGCGCGAACGCTTGGCCGCTGTTTTTGTCGAGTGGCGTACGCCGTTTGCCGCCTGCATCGCGGAAGCTCAGGCCAGCGGCGAGATTGCATCGACCTTCGATCCCGAAGACCTCGCTGACTTTCTGCTGTCGTCCTGGCAGGGCGCGATCTTACGCATGAAGGTTGTGCGCAACGCGGATCCGCTCGAACGCTTCAAAACCATCGCGTTCGCAACCGTTTTCGAGGAGCAACAACAATGAGCGCGGACATCGCGTTGCCGCAACACCAGGTCCTGAACTCGACAATGGCCTATCGGGAGGCGGGGCGACACGGCGCAGCGGTCGCACTGTTCCTGCACGGAAATCCCACCTCGTCCTACATCTGGCGCAACATCATCCCACAGGTGGAGCCGATCGCGCATTGCATTGCTCCAGATCTCATCGGCTTCGGTCAATCCGGAAAGCCCGACATCCCGTACCGGTTTGACGATCACGTGCGCTACCTGGATGCGTTTATCGCAGCGGCCGGAATCACGTCCGCCTATCTGGTGGCGCAAGATTGGGGAACGGGGCTCGCGTTCCATCTGGCCGCCCGCCGGCCGCAATTCGTGCGCGGGCTCGCTTTCATGGAGTTCATCCGGCCGGTGCCGACCTGGGATGAGTTCCTGCAAATTCCCGCGGCGCGCGAGCTGTTCCGCAAGTTTCGGACGCCCGGTGCGGGTGAAAAGCTTATTCTGGAGGACAATGCGTTCGTCGAGCGGGTTTTGCCGGGCTCGGTGATCCGCAAGCTCAGCGACGAAGAGATGGCGGTCTACCGCGCGCCGTTTCCGACGCCGCAATCGCGCCGGCCGATCCTGCGGTTTCCCAACGAGATCCCGATCGCGGGCGAGCCTGCCGACGTCTATGCAACGTTCGAGGCCGCGCATGCGGCGCTGGCTAGGTCGACGTACCCAAAACTGTTGTTCGCGGCGACGCCGGGCGCATTGGTAGCTCCGGATTTTGCCGAGCGGTTTGCGGCATCTCTGAACAACTGCCGTCTTGTCTATCTCGGCGCGGGCGCACACTTCCTGCAGGAAGATCATCCCGAGACGATCGGCCGCGCGGTCGCCGAGTGGATCGCCCAGGCCGAGGCGGCGTCGGCGGCGCCCGCGCCGCTACGAAATCGGGCGTGACGAAACGAGGAAAGACCCAATGAGCAACGTATCGATCGTCTATTGCAAGCCGTGTGGCTATGAGAAGCGCGCGACCGACACTGCCGCAGCCTTGCGCGCGCGGCTCAAGCTCGATGTCAACCTGATACCGGGCAAAGGTGGGATCTTCGAAGTTCGTGTTGGCGACCAAGTGGTCGCCAAGCGAGCGCAGGGACACTTCCCCGACAACGAGGAAATCGTTGCCGCGGTTTCGAGCGCGCTGAGGACCTAGCTTCCAGGATGCGACCAGGAAGCCATCCCGCCCTCATGGCCGGTTACCGGGTTCGGGCCCGGCTTGCGCGTGAGCCTGTCCCGGCCGCCGGCACTTTTTCGATTTGATTTTCAAAATCTGTGCGCGGAGAAGTTCAACAAGGGTCCAGAGCGACCACTGATGTGATGATTCTGCAACATGCAACGAGAATTCGCTGACCCTGCGCCAGGTACCCGCCGGAAAACACAATGCAGGCTTAGTCTTATCGTGGGGTTTGGCGGGGATTTACTGGTGGGGAACTGACATGACGATTCTCTGGCTTCTGGCCGCGATCTGGCTGTCGGCGGCAGCGCTGCTTCCGCTGCACATCCTGTTCAAGGCGATGTTCCGCGTTCATCGGCGTCAAGAGCCGACCCAGGCGATGCGCGTCTTGCGCGGCTACTGATCGGTTCGCCTAATGATGAGCTCCCCGCCGCCAGCGCGGCGGGGACGCTTCCGTCTCCTTGGGATGAGATAACCGGCGCGTCGGTCGCGCGCTAACGCATGCTCGGCCGTCCCGGCATAACGCGTGAACGCGTTGCTGCGACGAATCGCAAGTGCGCGGCGATCGGCCTCGCCGCGAAGCCCCAAACACTGACGTGCGACACCGACTTGCGTCAGAGGCCGTATTTCACAGCCGCTACGAAAGTGATGATGAATGCCGTCGCGACCGCGAACTCCGCGGCGACGAAGCACAACTGTCGAAGTCTGATTTGCCAAGTTGCCATGAGCGACCCCCCACAGGCTGCTCGGGCATATGCCCCACTGCAGATAGAAGAGGCCGAAATCGTGTCTAAAGTTTGATGCTGGCTGCCCCACTGGTTACCGTCGTAGGGCGCGCATGGCTCCGTTGCGTGGCAGGTTTGGGCCTTTTGTCCGACGTAGGGGCGCTTGAGGCCCGCTGATCATGCGTTGTCCCCACAGTTATTCAGCCGCAATCCTTAACGCGCTGTCGCCATTATTTGATTGAGTGAGGTGGCGCGTGCCCCATTTTCGAATCGCGTCGATCACCGGGATGAAACTTTGGCCCTTGCGAGTCAGGCGATACTCCACCTTGGGCGGAACGACGCCGTAATCCTTGCGATCGATGAGCCCACTGAGCGTCAGCGCCTTCAGCTCGCGGCTCAGCACGCGCGGCGCAATTTCCCGCGTGCCGTCCGCTCCGCGCAGGAGCCCAATTCTGATCTCGCTGTAGCGCAGCGGCCCGTCCTTGAGATCCCACATGATGCGAAGCTTGTACTTGCCGCTGATCATCTTCTGAAACGCGGTGACCGGGCAGCCGCAGGTCGTCTTCGAGTTCGACATCGCATTCGGGCTCCGCGAGCGTTTCGGTTGCAGCACGCATTATAAGACGCGGCAACACCAACACGCCATAGTATCATTTTTGTCCATACTTGCTAATTCGTTCATTGGCTCGCCAAATGCAGCCGTGCGGCTCACCGCCATCGAGGCGCGAGCTAGACCCGAAAGGCGGCGGGCGATGATTCTTGTGACAGGGGCTACCGGATTGAACGGCACCGCGCTGGTGCGCAAGCTTTCCGCCAAAGGCGTTCCGCTACGCGCGCTGGTGCGCAATGCCGCGAAGGCGGCGGAAATCGCCGCGTTGCCGAATGTCGAGATCGCTATCGCCGACATGGCGAAACCGGAGACGCTGCCGGCAGCACTCGCGGGCGTCGACCGCGCCATGCTCAACTCCTCGGCGGATCCGGCCATGGTCGAGGTGCAATCGAATTTCATCGCAGCGGCTGCCAAAGCCGGGGTCAGGCATGTCGTCAAACTGTCCGGCATCATGCCGGAGCTCGATTCGCCGTTCCGTTTCGCGCGCATGCACGGCGAAATCGAGAAGCGGCTGGAGGCGTCCGGCATGGCATTCACGCATCTGCGCGCCGGCGAGTTCATGCCGAGCTATTTTCGGCAGGTGCCGATGATCCTCGCGAAGGGCGCGCTGTTCTTGCCGATGGAGAACCAGAGGATCGCCTCGATCGATATCGGCGACCTCGCCGAAATCGCGGCGCTCGTTCTGACGAATCCAGGACACGAGGGAAAAATCTACCCACTGACAGGTCCAGAGGCCCTCACCATGACTGAGGTCGCCGAGAGGCTCTCCGCCGCCACCGGCAAGACGATCAAATACATCAATGTTCCTCCCGAGGACGTTAGGAAGGCGCAGCTCGCCGCCGGCGTGCCGCCTTACATCGCCGATGCGCTGGCCGAGCTTTTCGCCGAGCGGCGCAAGGGCAAGGAGTCACAGGTTTGGCCCATCGCCCAGACGTTGCTCGGACGGCGGCCGACGAGCTTCGCGGAGTTCGCCGCGCGCAACGCGGCGATCTTCCGTGGCGAGCAGCCGGCGCCGAGACTCTGACCGGCGGATGAAATCAGGCGGGTGGCGAAGGAGCGGACCATGAAACAGTTTCTGATCAAATATCGGTTGAAGAACGGCTCCGAGGAACAATGGCACGCGGACATCGCCCGCTTCATCGCGTCCTTGGACGCCGATCCGGCGCTGAAGGGAATTTCCTATCGCTGCATGAAGCGGCGTGACGGCACCGACTATTATCATTTCGCGACCGCGGCGGATGATGCGGCGATCAAGGCCCTGCAGAGCCGGGAGTTCTTCTCACGCTACACCGAACAGACCAAACACGCCGGCGGCGGCGAGGTCGAGGTGTTACCGCTCGAGATCGTCGCCGAGACCAAACCGCGGCTTTGAACCGGGCCCTCAGCTCGCGCCGGCAAAGCGTGCGTCAATCCCTTCCCATTTGTCGTAACCGACCACTTTCTTGTAGTCCTCGAAGTTCATCCCATCGTTGCGGCGGGCGAATGCCCCGGACTTCATATCGAGCAGCACGGCCTCGATCGCCTTCGCAGCATGCATCAGCGTGTCGAGGCCGAGCACGGCGGCGTTGAACCCGAGTGCGCCCAGGTCCCCCATGCCCAGGATCGGGGTGTGGCCGCCGATCAGCGGATTGCAGATCTGCGGCACGTCGAAGGCGCGGCCGATGCGCTTGAGCTCGTCGACGCTGCGCGGCGCCTCGATGAAGATGCCGTCGGCCCCGGCGCGGATATAGCGCTCGGCGCGACGCAGCGCTTCGTCGAGATCGTAGACCGCGCGCGCATCGGTGCGCGCGAGGATCCAGGTTTCCGGGTTGATCCGCTCCGAACACGCCGCCCTGATCTTGCCCTCCGCCACGTCGGTGGGGACGACCTTCTTGCCAACCATGTGGCCGCAGCGCTTGGGCCATTGCTGGTCTTCGATCAGGATCGCGCTCACGCCCATGCGTTCGTAGGTCTGCACGGTGTGAACGACGTTCTTCACATCGCCGTAACCGTCATCGCCGTCGACGAACACCGGCAGGTCGCAGGCCGACATGATGTCGCGCACCGCAGCCGAGATCTCGCCAAAACCCTTGAGCCCTACATCGGGCACGCCGTAACGCGCGCCGGTCACCGGGAAGCCGCCGATGAAATAGGTTTCGAAGCCGATTTTCTGAATGAGCCGCGCGCTGAGCGCATCATGCGCGCCAGGAACGACCAGGAACCGCTTGTCCTTGACGGCCTTGTTGATGATCTGACGAAAGCTCGTGGCCATGGCGCGGCTCCAGGGTTTGCTGATCTTGAGACGGGATGGTGGCGTGGATTCAAGCGCAGTTCGCGGGACAAGACCAGCGCCGAGACCTGAAGCATCCCCTCAGCGCCCGCCGGTTGGGGGCGCTCAACGCCCCCCAACCTCATCAGCCGGCATGCAGGCGACGTTGAGCTCGGCCAGGACCCGACGCGCCTTCGCCATTGAGCCCCCCACATCGATGCCGCGGCAGGCATCTTCGATCACAACCGGGTCGAAACCTTCGCGCCGCGCGTCTTCGCCCGAATAGCGGACGCAGAAATCGAACGCGAGCCCGGCAATGAACACGCGGGTAAACCCGCGTTCGCGCAGATACCCGGTGAGCCCCGTGTGGGTCTCGCGATCGTTCTCGTAGAACGCGGAGTAAGAATCGATCTCGCGGTGATAGCCCTTGCGCAGCACGAGTTCGGCGTGCGCGATCTGCAGGTCCTTGCGTAACTCGGCCCCGGTGGTTCCCTGGACGCAATGGTCGGGCCAAAGCTCTTGCGTCCCGTAGGGGGCCTGCACGGTGTCGTAGGGCTTTTTGCCCGCGTGCGAGGACGCAAACGACAGATGGCCCGCAGGGTGCCAGTCCTGGGTCAAGATCACATGCTTGAACCGCGCGGCCAGGCGGTTAACGAGCGGCACGATCTCGTCGCCGCGCGGTACCGCCAGTTTTCCGCCCGGGCAGAAATCGTTTTGAAGATCAACGACCAGGAACACATCCTGGTCGCTGATGCCGGTTCTATCAGGCATAGATCCAGTTCACGAGCGTCGGTGAAGCGCTCCGCCTCACCGGTTTGGTAAGCCGGATCTTAATCTAGCACGGGATCAATGCGAGCGCTTGCCGTCCGCGACCTTCTTCCAATGCACCATGTTGTCCGCGATGGTCCTGGTCGAGCTCATCGCGGCCTGCGTCAACTGCGCATAGTTGGAAATCTCGCGTTGCACGCGTTCTCCCTCGCTCTGAAGGAAATCGCGCAGGCTCTCGAGCTCCCAGATCACGTTCTGCATCTCGCGCAGGGATGCGCCGGCGACACGCTGGACCAGTGAATTGACGCTGGCCACCACCTCGGTGGGTTGGTCCGATGCCGCGGGCACGCGGCGCACGTGCGTAACGTCCTGCCGAATGAAATCGCGGATAGCGGCTTCGACCTGCTCGGCCGGTCCCAGGTTCTGCGCCACGTCCTGGGTTTGATCTTCCTGAGCTTCCAAAATTTCGGCTTCACTGTTGTTGATGGCCATGCAGTCTTCCCCGTGCTGGTTGTCGCGACCGCAAGCCTGAGCCACTTCGTGATCGAAGGCCGATGGCGCGTCGCCGGCCGCATGACCGCACGAGAATTGGGCACGATGGGGGCGGCGCACACGCTCGCGTGATGCAACCGGCAAACTTGTTGATGCGTTGTTTAACAAGTCCCTTCTACTTCAGGAGCCGAGGTGTCATGCTAAGGTTCTCAACCGCGATGATCGCGATCGTCACGCTGGCCGGCGTTGCGCACGCCGCCCCGGGCGTGGCGACGGTACCGAATTACAACATCAAGGCGGCCTGCCAGGCGCTCTCACTGGTGCCGGAGGCGCGCTCGATCGACTGGACGCAATCGGACGCGACCCAACACTGTTTGGACGCCGAACAGCTTGCGCGCGAGCAATTGGTGAAGGAGTGGTCCCAGTTCGCCACCGCCGACCGCGCGATGTGCGTCGGGGTGTCGGGCGCGGGCTCGGTCAATCCGGTCTACACCGAGCTGATGACGTGCCTCGAAATGGCGCGAGATTCAGCAACAATCGGCCAAGCAGAGTGCTGAGATGCGCTAGTTACGCGCGAAAATTCGAGGCCAATCCGCGCCGTGCTGCTCCGCCGACGACTAGACGCGGGCCGACCGGTTCGGAACGCTCGGCCGGCGTTACCGCCGAACTAGCTGGGCCGGCCAGTGCCGCGAGGAAACGCTCGCCCCAGACGTCGATATCGTTCTCGGAGATAACCTGGAAAAGCGCGGTATGGCGCTGACGGCGCTCCTCGAAGGTCATGGTGAGCGCGCGTTCGATAGCGCCGCCGACGGCTTCCGGGTCATGCGGGTTGACGAGCAACGCGGCGTTCAATTCGGCAGCAGCACCGGCAAAGCGCGACAGGATGAGCACGCCCGGATCCTCTTCGTCCTGCGCGGCGATGAATTCCTTGGCGACCAAATTCATGCCGTCGCGCAGCGGCGTCACCAAACCGACGCGCGCCGCGCGGTAGAGACCGGCGAGCACGCTGCGGCTATAGGTTCGGTTGACGTAGCGGATCGGCGTCCAGGACGCTTCGCCGAACGTGGCGTTGATGCGCCCGGCGGCGGCGCCGAGCTGGCGCTCCATGTCGGAATATTCCGTGATCGCCGAACGGCTCTTGGGCGTGATCTGCAGGTAGGTGACGAGCCCGCTCCAATCAGGATGCGTCTCGAGGAAGCTTTCAAAGGCATCCATGCGCAGCGCGAGGCCCTTGGTGTAGTCGAGCCGATCGACGCCGATCATCATGATGTGGCCGGACAGGCTCTCGAGCACGCCCCTGACGAATGGCGAGCGCGCGGAGCGGCGTGCCAACCGGTTGAACTCCGCCGTTTCAATGCTGATCGGGAAGCTTTCGATTCGAACGCGGCGTTCGTCGGATTGATACGTTCGCGGATCGATCTTCGTGAATCGGCACTCGCGCACCAGATAGCGTGCAAAGTTGCCAGCATCGTTGGTCGTTTGAAAGCCCGCCAGATCGTAATAGCTCAAGCTCGGGATCAGCCGCTCGTGGTTCGGCAGCGCGGTCATGATCTCAGGCGGCGGAAATGGAACATGCAGGAAAAAGCCGATCCGATTGTGATGACCGCGCTCGCGCAGCATGCGGGCGAGCGGCATCAGGTGGTAGTCGTGAACCCAAATCAGATCGTCGGGCTCGATGATCTTATGCAATTCACTGGCGAAATGCTCGTTGACCCGCATGTAGCCGGTGAGATCGCGGCGCAGAAACTCCGCGAGGTCGAGCCGATAGTGCAGGATCGGCCACAGCACCCGGTTGGCGAAGCCGTTGTAGTATTCGTCATAATCCTCTTGCAGGAGATCCGTGACGATGTAGGTAAGGCCGCCGTGAGAAACCTCACGCGCTGGGCCGGGCGCATCCTGTGCGACGCTTCCGCTCCAACCGAACCAGATGCCGGACTGGCGGCGCAGAACAGCGCGCATCGCGACCGCCAATCCGCCCGCCTGTGCGCCACCCTGGCGGGTCGGTAATGCGACTCGGTTGGAAACGACGATCAATCGCCCCAATATCGGTCCTCCCAGCTTCTCGACAGCCGCATACCGGTGAGGATTAATCCGGCCATCGAGTAAGTCTGCGGAAAATTGCCCCACAACGCTCCCGTCTTGGGATCGATGTCCTCGGACAACAAGCCGTAGCGATTGCGCAGTTTCAATGCGTCAATGAACAAATCATGCGCCTCCTCGCGCCGACCCAGTGACCACCAGGCGTCGATCAGCCAGAAGCGACATGTCAGGAAGGCTGTCGTTGGCAGCCCAAAGTCATCAGAACTCACGTAGCGCATAACGCTTTTCTCGCGCAGAAGTTCGCGCTCGATCGCCTTAACGGTGGCTACAAAACGGTCATCGTTGACATCGATAATACCGAGATCGGGCAGCAAAAGCACGCTGGCGTCGAGATCATCGGAACCGAAGGCCGCGGTAAAGGCGCCGCGTCCCGGGTTCCAGGCGCCCTCGAGCAGCTTCGTGCGGATCGGGTCGGCGATATCGTTCCAGAATGTGGCGCGATCGTGCAGCCCGAGATGGCGCGCGATGGCAGCGAGCCGTTGGCATCCCGCCCAGCACATGGCGGCCGAGTGGGTATGCACGTGCTTACGCTGGCGGTGTTCCCAGATTCCGGCGTCGGGTTCGAGTGCCAGCTTGGCGGCCTTGGCGCCGAGCGATTCAAGCAGATGGAACAGGCTCGCATCGGCGGGCTTGGGGAGGCGCAAATCGAAAAACATCGGCAGCGCGGCCAGAATAATGCTGCCATAGGTGTCGTGCTGGACCTGTTGTACGGCCGCGTTGCCGATGCGCACCGGCCCGTCACCGTCATAGCCGGTGAGGTGAGGCGCAATGCGCTCGTCCATAGGGTCGGTGGGCACCACCGAGTAGACCGGCCGCAAAGCGTCGTCACGGTTGGCGGCGATCCCGAGCGTGTAGGAGATGAACTCCTCCATGGTCTGGGTCGCCCCGATCCGGTTGAGGGCCTTCACCACGAAATACGCGTCGCGCACCCAACAGTAGCGATAGTCCCATGTGCGCCCCGATCCCGGCGCCTCCGGAATCGAGGTCGTGAGCGCCGCAATGATGCCGCCGGTTTCTTCGAACGTGCTGAGCTTGAGCGTGATCCCGGCCCGGATGATGGCATCCTGCCAATCGCAGGAGATCGAGAGACCGCGGACCCAACCAATCCAGTAGTCGCGCGTACGATCGCAAAATTCGCGACAGGTCGTCGCGAGGTTGCCGGCGAACGGCTCGTCCGGACCAAACACAAGATGCAGCGGCCTATTGAGGATGAACGGCGACTCGCGCTCGATCATCGACAGCGGCGCGTCGGTCGTCAGGCGGATGACCTGATCGTCACCCTGATAGCGAATATGATTACTGCTCGCCGCATGCTGTCCGCCGTGCTCGCCGTAGTTATGGGTGGGCCGCACCCGAATGGTGATGCGCGGGACGCCGGCGATCGGCTCGATGATGCGGATGAGCTGCGGTGCCCGGAAGATGCGCTCGTAGTGGCGGAAACGTGGAGCGAAGTCGGTGATGCGAACAGCGCCGCCGCGCCGATCGGTCAAGGTCGTGCAAACGATCGCCGTGTTGCGCAGATATTCGGATTTGTAGTCCACCATGTCGTCGAGCACGACGTCAGCGAAGCCTTTTTCCTCCTCGCCAGCCAGCAAACGACAGAAAACCGGATCGCCATCGTAACGCGGGCAGCACCACCAGACGATCCGCGCGCGCGGATTGACGAGTGCGGCCGTGCGGCCGTTGCCGATCATCGCCAAATCAAGGCCATGGCCGTCGAGGCCATGCCTGTCGGCGCTGTGCTTGTCGGCGCTTTGCTTACCGGGGCTATGGTAGGTCATGCGGCCGCGCCTTCATCGGCCGTGACCATGCGGTCCAGCCAAGCGCGCACCTCATGCGGTGTCTCGAAATGAAAGTCGACGCCGGGCGCTCGGGTGCGCACCGAGATCGCGAGCCCGCCGAATTGCGGCATGACCGCGAATGCGGAGCGATCGGTGGTGTCGTCGCCGATGAAGATCGGATGCCGTCCCGCGAACGGCGGGTGCGTCATCAGTTCCCGAACTGCGCTGCCTTTGCTGTAGCCCTTGTGCTTGATCTCGATCACGCACGCGCCGTCCAACACTTCAAGTTCTTGCGCGGGCACCTGCGCGCAGATCGCGGCCACCGCCGCCCGCAGGAAGCGCCCGCGTTCGGGGACCAGGCGGTAGTGCAGCGCGAGCGAGTATCCCTTGTCCTCGAACAGAATTCCGGAACTGTCGTGCGCGATTGTCGCCAGCGCGCGCTTAAGCGCCGGATCGACTCCGCCGACATGCTCGCGGAGCACCTGGGCGCCGGCTGCGAGGCGCAACTCGGCGCCGTGGCCGCCGACGACGGCGAGCCGCAGCGGCGCGAAGATCTGATCCAGGTCGCGCAAGGTGCGACCGCTCACCAGCGCGGTGGCACCCTTGGTTTTTTCGTTCAGATGGCGCAGCGTTTCGATCAGCGAGGCCGGGACGTGAATGTCGGCCGGCGTCGGTGCCAAGTCGACGATCGTCCCGTCCACGTCGAGCAGCACCGCCCACTCGCGCAGATCTGGAATGAGCGTCGGAGCGGCCACGCCGGTACTGTTTGCCTGCATGTCAGTTAGCCCATCCGCGCGTGACAATTGGCCCGCCAACTCCCTATAACGCGGTCACAATTTGATGGTTCCATACCTTACGATTGTGCGAAAGTCACACTACAACTTGTTGCCTTGCGATTCGGTGAGTTTTGGAACGCAACACCGGGATCGTGGGTTCCCATCTCACGGCGGGTCAAATACGCCTTGCGAACCAGGTGTGAGCATGACGAGGGTGTGTCCGGCGTCGCTGTCGACATTTGGCTTGGTTCGAAGGCCTCCGACACGCGCCACGTCTTCATTTTAGGCAATTGGAGCGTTGCCGATGCATGCCCTGTTTATCGGACACACCTATATCGACGTGACGATTGTGACCGGGCATGTTCCGGTAGGCGACGAGAAGGGCGTTGCGAGCGAATACGCGGTTTCCTTCGGTGGCAATGCGGTGACGGCCGCGTTCTGCTGCGCCAAGCTCGGCATCAAGCCTGATCTGATCGCGACCGGCGCCGACGACTGGCTCGGGCGGATGTTCTGGGACATGGCCCGCAAATACGAACTCGAGCTGCATGTTCGCAAAGTGCGGCGCTCGTCGCTGTCATTCGTGATGCCGCACGCCGGCGAGCGCGCGATCCTGCGCGCGCGCGACGACAAATATCTGCACCCGTTTCCGCTGCTCGATCTCACCGGCTGTAGCGCGCTCCATATTGATGGTCACCAACCCGACGCCGCCCTTCATTACGCCCGCGCCTGTCGTGAAGCCGGCATTCTCACGTCGCTCGACGGCGGAGGTGTGCGCGTCAACACCCACGAGGTGCTGGCCTTCATCGACGTCGCCATCGTGTCGGAGCGCTTTTGCCAGCAGCTGAAAATGACGACCGAACAGACGCTCGATTATCTGGCCGAGCGCGGTTGCCGCATCGGTGGGGTCACGCACGGCGAACGCGGCCTGCGGTGGTACGACGAGCGCGGCCGTCGCAGCACGCTGCCGGCGTTGCCGATCCCGGCACGCCGAATTATCGATACCAGCGGCGCCGGCGACGTGTTTCACGGCGCGTATGTGCATTCCTATCTCGGCGATTCGCAGAAGCCGTGGGTGGAGCATTTCCAGTTTGCGCGCGCCGCTGCCGCCTACAAGGTGCAGCGTCTCGGCAACGAAGCCGGCCTGCCAAGCAGGGCAGATGTTGCGGAGGTGCAGCGCGAGTTCAGCCAGGTGACCGTCTAAGGTTGTGCGGCCGCGCCCGGCGCATCATCATACATGACCAAAACCCGGATCGCGCCTTCGGTACGAATGACTTCCACCGAAACGGCGTCGCCGTCGCGATGAACCATCAGGTCGACGCTGGCGTCGCAGAGTCGCGCGTTGCGCAGTAATACGTGGTCCAGAAACGGTGGCAGATAGGGGTTGTGCAGGCAGATTTCGCGTTTGAACGGATCGAACGTCAGGCCGAGCGTCGCTTGCAGCAGCAGGAACGGCGTCCCAGCGGCCCAGGCCTGCGGCGCACACGCCACCGGATAGAGCGTCGGGCCGCGGCCGCGGCGACGCTGAAATCCGCAGTAGAGTTCCGGCAGCCGGCGCAGGTCCATATAGGTCGCGACGTCGAAAATAGCCTGCAGCACCTTGCCGGCCGCATGCTTGTAGCCGTAGCGCGCAAAGCCAAGCGCAATCAGCGCATTGTCATGCGGCCAGACCGACCCGTTGTGGTAGGACATCGGGTTGTAGCGGGCTTCGCCGCTCGCGAGGGTGCGGATGCCCCATCCCGAAAAGAAGTGCGGCCGCAGCAACTGATCGACGATGATCGCGGCGCGCTCGGGCTTGACGATCCCGGTGAATAACAGCTGCCCTGCGTTCGAAGCGCGCACGCGGCATTGCTTCTTGTCGCCGTCGAGCGCCAACGCATAACTGTTGATGTCGGAACACCAGAAGGCCGCATCGAAACGCTTCGCGAGCGTCCGCGCCTGGGAATCGAGCGCCTTTGCCCGCACCCGGTCGCCAAGCAAAGCGGCGCACCGGGCAGCAAGGCATTTGGCGGCGTAGACGTAGCCCTGAACTTCGGCGAGCGCGATCGGCGCCGGCGCGGGCGATCCGTCGGCGTGGAAGACCGAATCGTAGGAATCCTTCCAACCTTGATTGACGAGGCCCTCCTCGCTTGCGCGCTCATACTCTAGGAACCCGTCACCGTCGGGGTCCCCTGGGCCGTCAATCCAGGCCAGCGCCGCTTCGATCGCGGGCCACAGCTCTTGCAGCGTCTGCAGATCCCCGGTTCGTTCCACGTAGAGTCCGGCCAGCATGACGAACAATGGCGTTGCATCGATGCTGCCGTAGTAGAGACCGAACGGGACCTCGCGCAGCGCGGCCATCTCGCCGCCGCGCATTTCGTGCAAAATCTTGCCACGCTCGGCGTCCGCTTCGTGATCGATGGTTGTCGCCTGATAGCGTGCGAGGCGCTTGAGCACACCGCGCGCGATCTCCGGGTTGAGCCACAGAACCTCTTGCGCGGTGATCAGGCCGTCGCGCCCGAATGTCGTCGAATACCAGGGGATGCCGGCGAACGGATAACGGCCATCGGGGGTCTCCGTCAGCAGCATGTCGAGGTCGGCCATCGACCGGCACAGCACCTCGTTGAAGATCGCGTTCGAGGTCTGCACGGTTGCGGCATTGCGCGTCGCGGCGCGCGTCTCTCGCCGCGCCGCCAGCAAGCCCTTGAAGAAATTTGGCTTCCAAGTTTCCGCCGGACCGCAAGCGAGCGCCAGAAAGATCGCTGCGACCTGGTTGGGCGCGAGCGTGAGCTGGTAGCGGGCAGTGTGATGCTCGAGCGTGTTCGGTGCCGGATCGAACACGACCTTGGTCTGGCGCAAAACACCATCGAGCCCCTCGTAGTTCAGCAGCACCGCATCCGGCCCGATCGACGGGGCGCGCGCGATCCCCCGGCGCGGCCGGGACGCGCCGCGGACTTCGAAAATGTCGGCGAAGTCGCTGGCAAACCTGAACGACAGCTCGAAGCGCACCGTTCGATCGCTGTAGTTCTTGACGGCCACGCGCTGATAGGCGGTGTTGTGGTGCACATAGGTCGTGCGCACGACGTGAACCGTATCCTTTTGCATCACGACCCGACCGTCGACGTAGATGTCGGGGTTCGTGAGATCTGCGCTCAACGCCGAATTATCGTCACGCACATTGCTGCCGAGCGAGAGCGGCACTTCGCCGTCGAGGCGCAGCTCGAGCAGCGACACGAAACGCGTGTCGTTGTGAAAAAATCCATCAGCCCCGCCCGACGACGCGCCGATGTCGCCGTGGCTGTCCATCACTAGAAAGCTGTCGCCGTGCTTGATCGTATGGCGCGACCGCGACGGCAGGTCCACCGCCGGAACATAGAATGAAACCTCAGACGGGCGTAGATCGGGCGCCGCCTGCGGTACGGGTCTGGGGAGCGATCGCTGCACAGCCTGGGACAAGGATAGATCCTTCCGCGCTCGTTACCGATTCGCGCTCGCTATTGATTGTATCAAAAGCGCGGCAACCTGATGCCAATATGTTGGATGTTGGCGTCGTCAGGCCGCTTGCTTGCCCAGCCGGCTCATTTCTCGCATCACCAGCTCGCGGTAGATGCCCTCGCGCCGGATCAAGGCATCCGGGGGACCGTCCTGAACGATGCGTCCCGCGTGCAGGACGACGATCCGGTCGAAACTGCGCAGGGTCGAGAGCCGATGCGCGATCGCGAGCACCGTCCGGCCCCGCATCAATCGCTCCAATGCCTCCCGGATCGCCTCTTCGGATTCGCTGTCGAGCGCCGACGTCGCTTCGTCCAGCAGCAGGATCGGAGCCTTCTTCAAAAATCCGCGCGCGATCGCGATCCGCTGCCGTTGCCCACCCGACAGCCGCAGACCGCGGTCCCCCACCCTGGTGGCAAACCCTTCGGGCAGCGCTTCGATGAATTCGCAACGGGCGGCGACCGCGGCCTGCAGCACCTCTTCGTCGGTCGCGTCGGGCCGGCCATACCGGATGTTCTCCATGACGCTGCGCTGGAACAGCGAGGTGTCCTGCGGCACCACCGATATCGCGGCGCGCAGGCTGTCTTGCGTGACCATGGAAATATCTTGGCCGTCGATCAGGATGCGGCCGTCCTGCACGTCGTAGAAGCGCTGCAGCAGCGTAAACATAGTGGACTTGCCGCCGCCGGACGGTCCGACGAGGCCGACGCGCTGATCCGGTTCGAGTTCGAGGCTGAAGTTCTCGAAGACGTTGTGCTCTTCCCGGTAGGCGAAGGTGACATCCGAAAACACGACTCTCGCGCCCCGCCGCTGCAACGGCACCGCTTCCGGATGATCGCGCAGCTCGTGCGGCAACAGCAGGGTCAGAAGCGCCTCCGACAGGCGTGCGAGATGCTGGGTGACGTCGACCAGCGCGACTGCCAGGTCACGGGTCGCGTGCAACACCGACATTCCCAACGTGCATACCAGCACGACTTCGCCGGCGGTCGCCGCGCCGCGCTGCCACAACACGATCGCCCAGGCGAGCAGGCAGATGGTCAGAACAATCGTGATCAGTGCGTGCGTGAGCCGCAGCTTCTCGAGATAAAACAGGCTGCGCCGCCGTGATGCCATTTCGCGATCGACCGCCTGATCGAAGCGGGAATGCTCGCGCAAGATCCCGCAAAATGCCCGCACCATCGGCATATTGCCGATCACGTCGACCATCTCGCCGTCGACGGTTGCAGCCTTGTCGGCAAAATCGTGGTGCAGCGGCCTGCCGGCCGCCGCGAAGCGGAACATGCCAATCACCAGCACGCCGGCAAACAGCCCCAAGGCTGCCGCCATCGGCACGCTGACCGATAGCAACAGGATGATGGCCCCGAGCGTCGCCACGCAGGGCGGCAGCACGTTCCACACGAACATGTTTTCGATGGTGAAAATGGCGTTCGAGGTTGCGGTGATCCGGCTCGTCAGCATGCCGGGCAACCGATCCTGGAAATAACTGGGCGCGTGGCCGGTCAGGTGGCGAAAGAGATCGGATCGCAGGTCGCCGGTCACCTTCACGAACGCATCGTTTGCGATCCAGCTGGCAACCCGCCACAACAGATTGTCGGCGGCGATCAACGAAACCAGCAGGATAAAGGCGAACCACACCGCATTGCCGCCGTGGATCGGGTTGGCAAGGGCATCGACCAGCGTCTTGACGCCATATTGGGTCGTGACCGAGCAACCGACCGCCGCCAGCACGGCGGTCACAATGACGGCATGCGATACGGACCGCCGACGCAAATAGCGCGCGATGAAAGCCAGTGGACGCGTTGCGAAGCGGCAGAGATCATCCAATCCGACTTCGTCCATCCCAACACCTACCCATACTGCTGCTAAAAGATGCAATCGCGCTTTATCGATTTCCGGGGCGCCCCATTAACCCAACGCGCAATCATGCGATCGGTTTCAAGGAACGAGTCGCGGTCTCGTTAGTTACAAACCGGATTGTTCTGCCTAGACTGTGTCCTTTCGTGCCCGAAGCCCGACCGGGCAGCCGGGCTGCATCAGGAGTGTGCATGCGTATCGCGCAGATATCGCCGCTGACCGAGGCGGTGCCGCCGAAGTTGTATGGTGGTACCGAGCGGGTTATTTCGTGGCTGACCGAGGAACTCGTTGGCCTCGGACACGACGTCACGCTGTTCGCCAGCGGAGATTCCCACACCTCCGCGCGACTCGAAGCAATCTGGCCGCGCGCTCTGCGTCTCGACAGTTCGGTTCGGGACCCGATGGGACTGCACATGGCGATGCTGGAGCAAGTTCGGCGCCAATCCGACCACTTCGACGTCATGCATTTCCATCTGGACTACTATCCGTTTTCGCTGTTCTCGCGCCAGGCGACGCCCTTCATCACGACTCTGCACGGCCGCCTCGATCTGCCCGAGCACCAGCCGGTGTTCACAACGTTTTCGTCGATGCCGGTGATATCGATTTCGAATTCCCAGCGGCGGCCGGTGCCGCAGGCCGGCTGGGTCAAGACGATCTACCACGGCCTGCCCGCGCATCTGCTCACCCCGCAACCCATAAGGCCGAGTTATCTGGCGTTTTTGGGGCGCATCTCGCCGGAGAAATCGGTCGATCGCGCCATTCGGATTGCCGAGCGCTGCGGGCTTCCGATCAAGATCGCGGCCAAGATCGACAAGGTCGACCGCGACTATTTCGACGAGCAGATCCGCCCGCTGATGAGCCTGCCGTTCGTCGAGTATCTCGGCGAGATCGACGATGCGCGGAAATCGGAGTTTCTGAGCGGCGCCATTGCGCTGGTCGTTCCGATCGACTGGCCCGAGCCGTTTGGCTTGGTGATGATCGAGGCCATGGCCTGCGGCACGCCGGTGATTGCGTTCAACCGCGGGTCCGTTCCGGAGATCATTGAAGACGGATTGACCGGCTACATCGTGGAGGACGAGCTCAGCGCGGTCGGCGCTATCGGCCAGCTCTCGGCGCTGTCGCGCGAACGGGTGCGGGCGCGCTTCGATGAACGGTTTACGGCCCGACGTATGGCCAACGAATATCTTGGGGTCTATCGACAGCTTGCCGCGACCCCGCGCCTGCGATTGGCGAGTGTGTAGGCGCTTATACCTTCTCGGGCCGCGTCTCCGGCATCAGCAAGTACACGAGAACGAGCCCGAGCGATGCAACGCTCGCGAGACCCAGGAATGCCGTCGAGCTGCCGAACTGGTCGGTCAGGTATCCGGCCAGCGTCGTGCTGAAGGCCGCGCCGATCCCAACCGCGGCGCCGACCACGCCTTGCGCGAGGTTGAAGTGTCCGGTGCCGCGGGTCGTATCGGCGATCACCAATGGAACGAGGACGCCAAGCACGGCGGCCGAAATGCCGTCGAGCGCCTGCACGGCCACCAGCAAATATGGATCGGCGGTGGATGCCACCAAAATGGCGCGGATCGGCAGCGCCGCAAAACCGAGCAGCAGCAACGGCCGACGTCCCCAGCGCTGCGCCTGGCGACCGACCCACGGCGAAGACACCGCGACCAGCATCTGCGGGGCCACGATGCAGGCGGCGACCAGCACGGTGGCCCATTGGCTTGATCGCATCGTCACCGTGCTGCCGATGAGCGGCAGCATCGCGGTGTTGGCCAGTTGGAACAGCACGACGGCGGCTGCGAAGATCATCAGCGCCCGGTTGCCGGCGATGCTGCGGATGAAGCCCCATTCCGAGGCCAATTCGCCATGGCTCTTGTCGGGAACGCCGCCGTGCGCGCGCGTGGGATCGACCTCGTCATCCTTGATGTAGGACAGCGCGATCAGCGTCGGCACGCACAAGGCTGCGGTAAAGAAGAACACCGCCTGGTTTGAAATAAAGTAGCCGATCGCGCCCATGGCCGCCGCCGAGAGGCCATTTCCAATCGACGCAAAGCAGGCATTACGGCCCAACCGATTTGCGATCGCAAAATGGCCGACAAGGCCGAGACTGATCGCGGCAATGGCCGGGCCCAGAACGCAACTCGCCGCTGCGTGCAGGACCTGCGCGGCGAGGACGATCGCCAGAATCGGCCACAGCGCCAGTACCAGTGCGGCGAACGCGATGACGGCGACTGCCACCATGGCGGCCCGCCGCTCCGACCGGACCGCGTCGACGAGAGCACCGCCCGGGATCTGCCCGATCAATGAGACAAGACTGCCCACGGTGAGCAGGAGGCCGATATCGACCTGGGTCCATTTCTGGGCGGTCAGATAGATCGCAATGAACGGGCCGAACCCGGTCTGCACATTGGCTATTGAGAATACGAACCAATCAAGCCCACGCAGGCTGGTGCGCGATGGGGCGGCTGCGCGTTCGATGACCGCTGGCAATGACACTTTGTGCGACATGCGAGCGTCAGCCTCGTGCGGCTTGTCCTGATCATGAGGATCGACCAACCCTTGTCGGCGAGGGGCCGGAGGCGCGCTCATTTCTCCTTGGCGGCATCCTTCGACGCATTGCCGCTCGCCGGCTGCGTCGTGTCAGGCGCGCCAAGCACCACGACGGGCGAGCCCTCCTTGTATTCGGGTGCTAGGCGGACGCTGTTGCGGGTCAAATCCAACGTGATGCGGTCCGGCTTTCCGGTTGGCTCGAAGCGCAAAGCGCTCCATTCGACGGCGACCTTGCGGCTGCCGACTCCTAAAAATCCGCCAAAGTCGATTATAGCGGCACGCACTTGGCCGGATCGGTTGACGATAACGTCGACGATCCGTCCCATGTCCTCGCCCTCCCGGCCACGAACGCTCCGTCCCAGAACGCTGACGACTTGCTGATCATCGAGCACGGTGGCCGGCGTGCCGGCGGCGGCCGCCGCCGGCGCCTCAGGCGCGGGGGTTGCCGCTGGGGGCGGCGCCTGCGTCGCGGCTGGGGGTGACGCGGGCGTTGACGGCGCGGTCTGATCGCCTGCCTGCGACAACCGTCGTCCCGGCTCCGCGGCGTGCGCCAGGCTGGCCGTGAGTTCACAGAACGAGATGATGACCGCTACACGAACGGCTGTCCGAAACCCGCGCAATTGCCCCTCCGATGCAGAAATGCCCAAACATCAACTCGCCAGAGGCTCGGCCGGTTCCGCGCCGGCAGCGGCGTTAGCGCCGCACCGGCGGGGCGTAACGTGGCGAGGGCGGATACGGCGTGTACTGCGGGTTGGGGATGCACCACGCGCCATTGCCGGAGGCGGTGGCCCGGCATTGGGCGAAGCTCGTGAACCCGCAGTTCATGGTGCTTGAGGCGATGCCGCCGTATTGCACGCACCAGGGATAGAGCACGACTGCAATTGCGGGGCGGATACCGGTCGTGAGCGGCAGCGCGATCGCGATAACGAGACTGAGCGCGTACCACATTCGCATGATCGGACCTCTCGTTCGGCAGTCGATCGGTTCATCAGGCTTGCGGCTTTCGTCGCGCTTCGCACGCTACCGGGCAGGCCTCGCGTTGGCAACTAGTGGGACGCGTCGACTGTCGTTTTATGCGCCACCGTGATGCGGTGCAGCAGCCGCGCGCTCCGTCCTTGCGGTGAAGGTCGCCCGCACCGTCAGTTCATGTGTGGTTCATCGTTGGCCACTAGCATCGGTATCGGGTGAGGGTAGAGGAGCAAAAAGCATGAGACTTGTCGTTCTCGCGGCCATATCCGCTCTCGGGCTTGGTTTGCTTGCAATGTCCGGTGCGTCCGCGATGCCGGCCAATGGCGTTGCAATCGATCAAGCTGCGTCCGCCGGTCAACTCGCCGAACCGATCTGGTGGCGCTATCGCTATCGCTGGCATCGGTGTCACTACTGGCGTCGGTGGTGAAAACGCGCGGCTAGACGCACATACGACACGCGCGGCGCGCCGGTTCCGCATAAACTCGTTCCGCCGCGAGTGACTGACCCTGGCGGAAACCAAGCCGGGACGCGCGCGGCGGGCCCGAAGCCGAACTAACGAAGCTCCAACGGCCGGAAATGCGCTACCATCTGCGCCGCTAGGGAGGCGGGCGGACAGGCGAGTGCGCAAGCTGGTGAATTCCCCGAACGCAAGAACGTGGTTGGTGGCCGTCGTGCTCGGCACGACGGCCGCCTGCGCGTACGGCGTGCTCGCGCACGGTCCGGCACGCGCGCAATCCGGCTACCCGGATCGGCCGGTGCGAATCATCGTCCCATACGGACCGGGCGGCGTCGCCGACGTGACCATGCGGATCGTCGCGCAGAAGCTCAGCGAGCGCCTGGGCCAGCAATTCATCGTCGAGAACCGTCCGGGCGCCGGCGCGATTATCGCCGCCCAGGCGGGCTTGTCGGCTCCGCCCGACGGCTACACGCTGTCGATGACCGGAAACAACCACGCGATCAGCGCGTCGCTGTTCAAGACGCTGCCCTATGACACGCTGCGCGATTTCGCGCCGATCTCGACCACCACCTTCTTCGACATACTGATCGCCACCCGGGCGGGCTCGCCGTTGAAAACCGTCCAGGATGTCGTCGCCGCGGCGCGCGCCGATCCCGCGCACTTCAACTTCGGAACGGTCGCGCCCGGCAGCACGCAAAACCTCGCCGTCCAGCTGTTCACGATGGTGACCGGGCTTCCCGGCAGCATTGTCATCTATCGCACCACGCCGGAACTCTTGTCGGGCGTGCTGCGCGGCGACGTCGATGTCACCTTCGACTACTACGCGGCCCTGCAGGGGCCGATCGTCGACAACAAGCTTAAGGCGATTGCAACAGCCGGAGCCGCGCGTGCGCCGGTGCTGCCGGACGTGCCGACCGTCATGGAGAGTGGGCTCGCGGACTACGAGGTGACGAGCTGGAACGGACTGTCCGGACCCGCCGGACTGCCCGGCGAGATTGTTCAACTGCTCAACCGCGAGATCAACGAAACGCTGCGGCAGCCGGACGTGCAGGCCAAGACCCGCCAGGTCGGTGTCGTCGCGCGCGGGTCGACGCCGCAGGAAATGCACGAGCGCACCAAAGCCGACATTGCCAAGTGGACGGCCGTGATTGAAAAGAGCGGCCTCGCAAGGCAATGATCGCTGACATCCACCCGCACGTCATCTCCACCGACCTTGCGCGTCATCCGTTGACGCCGCTGGGCGGCGTTCAATCCACATGGTCGCGCGACCGGCCGGTACCGTTCCAAAAGCTGATCAGCGAAATGGATCGGGCCGGCATCGACAAGTCCGCAATCGTGCAAGCCTCGACCGCTTACGGCCATGACAACAGCTACGTGGCGGAGGCGATTGCAGCATACCCCGGGCGCTTCACCGGCGTGTTTTCGGTCGATGTGCTGGCAGACGACGCCGTCGAGAAGATGCGCCATTGGCGCAGCCGCGGCTTTGGCGGAATGCGTCTGTTCACAACCGGCAGCACCATGCCGGGACAGGCCACCTGGTTCGACGATCCGCGCAGCTTTCCGGCATGGACGTTTGCCGGCGAAGCGGGCATTCCGGTCTGCATGCAGATGACGTCCGATGGGTTCGCGGCCTTGCGGGCGCTGATGCACAAGTTTCCCAACGTCAGAATCATTCTCGATCACTGCGCGCGCCCGCATCTGATCGACGGGCCACCGTTTGCGGCCGATGCCGGCCTGTTTGGCTTTGCCGACAATCCCAACGTGTTCCTCAAGGTCACGCCGTTGAACTTCGCACCCCCTAGTTGGGGCAAGGCAACACCTGAGGGTTTTCTCGGCAAGCTGCTGGCCGCGTTCGGCGCCGCGCGGCTCGCGTTCGGCTCGAACTTTCCCGCAACCGAAGGCACGCTCACGGAGATTCTGGCAAAGGCAAGAGATGCGTTTTCGTTCGCCGGCGACGAGGAGCGGAGCTGGATCTTTGGGCGGACAGCGGAGCGGCTTTATCCGATGTTGGCGGCGACAGGCGACGCGGGCGATCGAGCGACAAGGCGGCAGGCATGAAGCCGGTGCCGTTCGACTACGTCCGTCCGCAGTCGATCGAGGAGGCGTGCGCGGCGCTCGCACGCGACGACAGCGTCATCATCGCCGGCGGCCAGACGCTGATCCCCATGCTCGCCATGCGGCTGGCGCGCCCGGCGTCAATCGTCGACATCGCGCGCATCCCTGGGCTCGCCGGCATTCGCGAGGAGGAGGGCGTGGTCGTCATCGGCGCGACCACACGGCAGGCCGAGGCCGAGCGCAGTGCGCTGGTCGTGCGCCGCGTGCCGCTACTCGCCAAGGCGCTCCCGCTGGTCGGACATGCGCCGACGCGCAACCGCGGCACGGTCGGTGGTTCGGTCGCCAACGCCGACCCGGCCGCGGAGATCCCGCTGGTGCTGGTGACGCTTGCCGGCACGGTCGTGGTGCGCGACGTCACACGCACGCGCGCAATCCCGGCGCATGATTTCTTTCTCGGTCCGATGATGACTGCCGCTCCGACAGGGGCGATCGTCACCGAGCTGCGATTCCCGGTCTGGACGGGCGAGCGACTTGGCGTCGCGTTCCACGAAATCAGCACGCGCCAGAGCGATTTCGCGCTGGCGGCCGCCGCCGCACAGGTGTCGCTCGATGCGGGTGGGCGCTGCCTTGTGTGTGCGGTTGGCATCGGGGCAGCGACGCCGGTGCCGGTGCGCCTCGACGCAGCGGCAGGCAAACTGATCGGCTCAAAGCTGGCTGACGGAGACATTCGTGACGCACTTGCTGATGCGATCGATGCCGTCGAGATCATGATCGATACCCACGCCTCGCCGGATTATCGCAGGCGCGCCGCCAAGGCGCTGGCGCTGCGCGCGATCGCGCAAGCCAGGGATGCGGCACTTGCGAGCGAACGGAGCCGCGCTTGAGGGCCGATCTCAAGGTCAACGGCAGCGCGGCGAGTGTCGAGGTCGAGCCGCGCACCACATTGCTCGATTGCTTGCGCGATCATCTGGGACTGACCGGCACGCACGCCGGCTGCGAGCACGGCATTTGCGGGGCCTGCACCGTGCTGCTCGACGGCGAGCCGGTGCGCTCGTGCCTGATGTTGGCGGTGCAGGCCGACGGCTATGCGATCACAACCATCGAAGCCGTGGCGCCGGCGCCCGGCGAGCTCAGCATCGTGCAAGACGCATTCTGCGAGACCCACGGATTGCAATGCGGGTACTGCACGCCCGGAATGATTCTGACGGCCGAAGCCCTGTTGCGGCGGATCCCGGACCCGACCCGCGCCGATATCGTCAACGCCATATCGGCAAACATCTGCCGCTGCACCGGCTACGGCCAGATCGTCGAAGCGGTGGCGCTCGCCGCCAAGCGGCTCGCCGGGTCGAACGTGCCGCGCGCGCTGCCACCCGGAGGCGACACGTGAGCGCGCCGCCGCCGTTCCGCTTCGTCGCAACAGCCCGGCGCGTGCGCGAGGATCGGCGCTTTGTCGTTGGCCGCGGAAACTTCGTTGCCGACGTCAAGCTTCCCGGCATGTTGCACGTGGCCTTGGTGGCGTCGCAACACGCGGCGGCCCGCATTGTTTCGATCGATCGCTCCGGCGCCCTCGCAATGCCGGGCGTGCATGCGGTCGTGACCGGAGCGGAGATCGCGGCTGCGGTCGATCCGCTGATGAACGGCCTTGATACGCCGCGCGTGCGCCGGTTTCCGCTCGCGGTCGGCCAGGTCCGTTACAACGGTGAATGGGTGGCGGCGGTAGCGGCCGAGACCCGCGCGCTCGCCGAGGATGCGACCGAGCGGGTCGTCATCGACTACGACGCGCTTCCGTTCGTCCTCGACTCCGAGCAGGCGCTGCGGCCGGAGAGTCCGGCGGTTCATCCCGACCACGGATCGAATATCCTGCTCGATCGCACATTCGTCTGGGGGGAGGTCGATCAGCACTTCGCGCAGAGCCCGCGGCAGCTGTCGTTTCGGGTGACGTGGGGGCGCAGCTCCACGGTTCCGGTCGAGACTTTCGGTGTGGTCGCGGCGTGGGACCCTTGGAATGAACTGCTCGACGTCTGGGCGTCGATCCAGATGCCGAAATACGCCGATCAGATCGCGCGTGCGCTGCGCCTGCCGGCGAACGCCGTGCGTGTTCACTACGACGTCGACGTTGGCGGCAGCTACGGGGTCAAGCGCGGCATCAAACACACGGTGTTGGCCGGGTATCTGGCGCGCCGGCTCGCGCGCCCGGTGCGGCTGATCGAGGATCGGCTGGAAAATATGCGCGCGGGCGATGCCCACGGTCCCGATCGAATATTTGACGTCGCGGTCGCGTTCGATGCCGACGGCATTATCAATTCGATGAAGATGCGGGCGCTCGATAACGTCGGCGCCTATGCGGGACGCGCGCCGTTCCAGCTCGGCAAGCCGATCGGGGCTATCGTCGGGCCGTACCGGATCAAAAGCGTCGAATATCGCGCGATCTCGGTCACCACCAACAAGGCTGCCCAGGAGGCGGTGCGCGGCTTCGGCCAGTCGCCGACCAACTATGCGATCGAGACCGCGATCGAGCGGGTCGCCGTGGCGCTCAATCTCGATCGCATCGAGGTGCGCCGGCGCAACTTCATCCGCAAGGAGGAGTTCCCGTATTTGATTCCGAGCGGCACCCGTTACGATTCCGGCGACTATCACACTGTCGTCGACAAGGTTCTGGCACATGTCGAATGGCCGAAGCTTGAACGCGAGCGCGACCGGCTGCGCCAGGACGGATGGCTTGCAGGTATCGGTATCGCCGCGTGCCTCGAGCCGAGCGGCGGCAATTCCTCGTTCGAGCCATTGCTCAACCCGAAGAACACCACGACGACCTGGATGGAATCCTGCCGCATCAACGTCGATGCGCTTGGCCATGTCACGGCGACGATCCACACCACGTCGTCGGGGCAGGGGCATGAGACCCTGGCCGCGACCGTGATCGGCGAAGTGCTTCAGACCGATCCGGATCGCATCCGCATCGTGCGCCCGGATTCGCTTGCGAGCCTGCCGGGCAACTCCCCGGTCGGAAGCCGCATGGCGGTCATGCTGGGCGGCGCGGCGTTTCACGCCGCCGAGAAACTCAAACGCAAGCTCGTCGCCATCGCGGCGCATCAGTTTGGTTGCGCCGAGGAGGCCCTCGATTATGCGGCCGGCACGGTGGCCGAACGCAGCGGTCCGCGCCGCCTCGATTGGAATGAACTCGTCACCATCGCGCATCGCAATTTTCATCTGTTGCCTGAAGGTTTCGAGCCGGGGCTCGAGGTGACCCACGTCATGCAGGTGCCGACCGGCACCGCGCTCCCCACCGCCGACGGCCGGGTCCAGATGTATCCCTGCCACTCGTTCGAGTTTCACCTCGTGCTGGTCGCGATCGATCCCGAACTCGGCAAGCCGGAACTCCGCCGCTATGTGATCGGGCATGACTGCGGCACCGTCATCAACCCGGCGATCGTCAAGGGCATGACGCTCGGCGGCATCGCGCATGGCATCGGGGCCGCGCTGCTCGAGGAATTCGTGTATGACGACCAGGGCCAGATGATCAGCCAGAGCTTCATGGATTACGTGCTTCCGTCCGCGCACGAAGTGCCGGAGGTCGAAATCGTGCACCATTGCACGCCGTCGCCGTTCACGGTGCTGGGGCAGAAGGGCTCGGGCGAGTTGGGTTACCTCGGCGCCCCGGCAGCGGTCGCGAGCGCGATCAACGATGCGGTTGCTCCGCTCGGGCTGGTGTTTACCAAACTGCCCATTCGCATCTCGGAGCTCAGCGACAAGGTTGCGTCGGCGCGGGCCTCCGGCAAGGATATGACCAGGACTGGAGCTGCATGATCATCGATTGCCATTCGCATCTGGTGCCCGCGAGCCTGCTCGAGGCGGTGCGCAAGGAGGCGGGCTCGTTCCCGTCGCTTCGGCTGATCGAAGACAGCGCAAGCTTCGGGTTCTCGTTTTCGGGCGGCAAACCGACGCGCCCGGTTGCGAAACCGCTGATCGACGTCGCCGGCCGGCTCGCCTGGATGGATGCGCAGGGCATCGATCGCCAGGTGGTCGGCGGCTGGCTCGACATGTTCGGCTACGAACTCCCAGCAGCGGAAGGCGAGCGCTGGTCGCGGTTGGCGAACGAGCACCTCAAGGCGCAGGCCGATCACGAACGGCGCGTGATCCCGCTCGCAACCGTTCCACTTCAGGACGGTGGGCGCGCCGCGCAGGTCTTACGCGCGGCGCATGACGCAGGCTTCCGCGGCGCCATGATCGGAACGCAGCCGAAAGGCGTCGGCGGCGTGCTCGATGACCCATCGCTCGATCCGTTCTGGCGTACGGCTGACGATCTCGGCGCGGTGCTGTTCATCCATCCGGTGTTCGAAAGCGGCGATGCGCGTGTGCACGATTACGGCATGGCCAACGCGGTCGGACGCATCACCGATACGCTGATCGCGGTCAGCCGCATCATCTACTCGGGACACATTCTGCGTTATCGCAACGCCAAGATCGTTGTCGGCATCGGCGGCGCGGCGCTGCCCTATGTGCTCGGCCGGTTGCGGCGCAACTACGAGGTCGACCGCGACAAGCTCAAGGACCCCGATGCGAGCCTTGCGGCGCTCTATTACGATACGCTGGTGCATGATGCGCGCGCGCTGCGCCTGCTGGCGGAGGTTGTGGGTGCCGACCGGATCATGCTTGGCTCCGATGCACCGTTTCCGATCGGAGATCTCGCGCCCATGAAGGTCGTCGCCGCGGCGGGATTTTCGGCCGAGCAGGCGCAGGCGATCAACGGCGGATTGGCGGAGAAGTTGTTCGTCTTGTAAGCTGAAACGTCGGCTCCCCCTCACCCGGATCGCTTCGCGATCCGACCTCTCCCAACGGGGAGAGGTGACGTTGGGGCACGACGGTGCCACAGGTTCACCTCTCCCCGTTGGGAGAGGTCGCGAGCGAAAACGAGCGAGTGAGGGGGCTCCGCCGCTCGAAGGGAGAGGCGAGTGACCAGAAGCGAGGCCCGAAACGTCAAGCGCGCGCGCCCTGTTGCCCGGCCGCCGCGCGGCTATCGCGATCTGCACGAGCATCTTGACGCGCTGCGCGAGCAGGGCTTGCTGCTCACCATCGATCGTGTGATCGACAAGGATGCCGAATTGCATCCGCTGGTGCGCTGGCAATTCGTCGGTGGGCTCGATGAGGCCGACCGCAAGGCGTTTCTGTTCACCAATGTTATCGACGGCCGTGGCCGCGCCTACGACATGCCGGTCGTGGTCGGCGCGATCGCGGCCAACCGCGCGATCTACTCGATCGGCATGGACGCGTCGATCGAGAACATCGCGACCAAATGGGACCACGCGATCGCAAACCCGGTGCCGCCACGGCTCGTTACAACCGCGCCCTGCCATGAGGTCGTGCTGGAAGGCGATGCGCTCCAGGGTGAAGGCAACGGCCTCGACCGGCTGCCGATTCCGATTTCGACGCCAGGCTTTGACAGCGCGCCGACGTTGACCGCGACCAACGTCATCACCCGCGATCCCGCAACCGGCACCCAGAACATGGGCACCTATCGGGCGGCACTCAAAGCGCCGGATCGCTTGGTGGTGCGCATGGCGACGCGCGTGGGCGGGGCCGGCGGCTATCAGCATTATCTCGCGCACCAGCAGCGCGGCGACAAGACGATGCCGTGCGCGATCGTGCTCGGCTGCCCGCCGTACGTCGCCTTCATGGGGCCGCAGAAGCTGCCGCTCGGCGTTGATGAACTCACCGTTGCCGGCGGCCTCGCCGGCGCGCCGATCAACGTCGTGCGCGCACGCACGGTCGATCTACTGGTGCCGGCCGAGGCTGAGATCGTGATCGAGGGATTGATCGACACGGAATATGTCGAGCCGGAAGCGCCGTTCGGCGAATTGCACGGGCACGTCGCACTCGAAGAGTACAACATGCCGATGCGGGTGACGGCGATCACGCACCGCAAGCAGCCGATCGTGCCGTCCTACATCAGCCAGGTCGCGCCGAGCGAGTCGAGCGTGATCAAGCGGGTGGCCTACGAGCCGCTGTTTCTCGCGCACTTGCGCGACACGCTCGGCATCCGCGGCGTCAAACGCGTATCGCTGCACGAGCCGCTCACCGGGCTTCTTCGCCTCACGGTGGTTGTGGTCGAGAAGGGCATGCCCCGCACCGAGGTCTGGCGCGCGCTCAACGGCGCGGCGTTCTTCAAGGGCGACTGCGGCAAGATCTGCGTCGCGGTCAATGACGACATCCACCCGGACAACAGCGACGCGTTGTTCTGGGCGATCGCCTATCGCAGCAATCCGGTCGAAGACGTGCAGCTGGTACCCCATCGCGGCCAGGGTCACGGTCCCAAGCGCGAGCACGGCGGCGACGAGGACTCGACCATGCTGATCGACGCCACCATGAAGGGCGACATGCCGCCGCTCGCCTTGCCGAAGCAGGCATACATGGAGCGCGCCCGTAAAATCTGGGAGGAGCTCGGTCTCGCCCCGCTGCGGCCGCAGTCGCCGTGGTTCGGCTATTCGCTTGGCGACTGGCTTCCGGCCTGGGATGAAGCTGCCGAGCGCGCCGTGAACGGCCTTTATCTGGAGAACGGCCGCATCAGCGAACAGCAAAAGCGCAAGGGGCTGAAGCCGGAGACCAAGTTCCGGCCGGGCGAGAGGAGTTAATGCTGCTGTCCACCGTCATGCGCGGGCTTGTCCCGCGCATCCAGGCGAAGGCATCAGCAGGTCAACAAACAAGGCGTGGATGGCCGGGACAAGCCCGGCCATGACGCGCTCGAAATTGGGGGGAGCGATGAACCGAGTGTTCGCCATAGCACGCGCGATCGCGATCGCCGGATTGATGAGCGCGGCCGCGCCGTCATCCGCGCACGCGCTCGATAAAGTGTCGATCGTTGTGTTCGGGCCGCCCTCGCTCGGCGCGTTCCTGCAGCCGGTCATCAAGCAATTCAAACTCGACGAAGCCAACGGTCTCGCGATCGATTTCGCCGAGCGCACGCCCGACGCTTACGCGGCGCAATTCAACTCCGGCGAGTTTCAGGTCGGCGGCAGCGCGGCCGTGCTCACCGTCGGGCTCGCCGATGCGCGCGGGGTCAAGGTCGCCTATTTGTTCAACCTGTTCGACTATTGGGGCGCTGTCGTCACCTCGCGCCCAGACGTCAAGACCCTCAAGGATCTGGAAGGCAAGGATCTGGCCGCCGCGCGTGGTACCACCAACTACATCATGTTCGACTGGTTTGCGCGCCAGCAAGGTGTTGACCTTTCAAAAGTGTCGGTCGTCAATACGGCAACGCCTGGTCTGATCGGCTATGCGCTGGCCGACCGCGCGGCCGCGATCCAACTGTGGGAGCCGGCCTACACCACGCTAATGTCTAAGAAGCCGGGCATGCGCAAGCTCGATCTCGAGATCGGCAAATACTGGCAGGCGTTCGCGAAGAGCCGCAGCATTCCCTATCTGGGCGTCGCGGCCCACGTGTCCTGGATCGAGCAGCACCGCGACCTGGTGCCGAAGTTGTTCGAAACCTACAAAGCGGCCGCCGCGTGGCTCGTGGCGCATCCCGACGACGCGGCAAAATTGATTTCGCCCAAGGGCTCCGCCGAAGACCAGCAGGCCATTGCCGATCTGATCAAGGCCAACGATCGGCTCGGTCTCAATATCCGTTGGGCTGCCGACCTGCGAGCGGACATCGAGCGCGTCTATGCGGCCGGCCGGTCGACCGGGTTTTTGCCGGCTGATCCGGCGCCGAGCAGTGTGTATCAGGGGAACTAGTTGCCGTATGATCAGGCCTTGACTTCACCCACCCGGGAGCCCGCCATGGCCGACGCAGCGATCCTGACAAAACCCGGCAAAGCAATCGCAAGCCTCGATGCGCTCTATGCTGAAGCGGATCGTCTCGACGTCACGCCCGGCTGGGTGAAGCGCGAGCGGCCGATCCTGTGGCCGCAGCCGCATTCGCAGTTCGTGCCGGCGCACTGGTCGTATCGCGGGATTCACGATGCACTTGAAGCCGCCGGCAGCTTGGTCGATGTCACGCTCGCGGAGCGCCGCAACCTGGTGCTGCGCAACCCTTGCCCCGGCAACAACTTCGCCACAACGGCGACGTTTGCCTGCGCCTATCAGATGATCCTGCCGGGCGAGAAGGCCCCCACCCACCGCCATTCCCCACATGCGCTGCGCGTCATCATCGACGCCAAGGGCGCCTACTCGGTGGTCGACGGCGAGAAGACGCCGATGGACACCGGCGACGTGGTGCTCACCCCCGGTTGGTGCTGGCACGGCCATGGCCACGATGGCGACGAGCCGGCCTATTGGTTCGACGGCCTCGACGTTCCGACGGTGCATTCGCTCGAGTCGATGTTCTTCGAGGAGCACCCGGACAAATACGAGAAGGTTGCACGCGTCGCCGCGACGTCACCGTACCGGTTCAGCCGCGCCGACATGGCAAGACGCCTCGACGCCGCCGCGCCGGATCGCGATGGCCTGCATGGTCCGCGCATAACGCTCGATGCGCCACAGATGCCGACCATGATGCTCACCATGGAACGGCTTGCCGCCGGGCAGAAGACCCGCCGCCAACGCTCGACCGCAAACCACGTATTTGTGGTGGTCGAAGGCACCGGCGAGACGATCGTCGACGGCAACCCGATGGCGTGGCGGGCGGGCGATACGCTGGCGGTGCCAACCTGGATGCGGTTCGAGCATGCCGCGGCGTCCGACGCGGTGCTGTTCGCCATGTCGGATGAACCGCTGATGCGATTTGCAAAATACTACCGGGTCGAACTCGACTGAGGGTGTCGACGCCATGGATGCCATCGCGGCACCGTCGTCGCGGTATGCCGTGGCAATGGCATCTATGGTGAAGAATGGCATCTATGAGTTGCCGCTGAGCCCTGCCGGACCAACATCGCCTCGGTGCACAGTCCGGTAATCCCACCAAGCATGATGACGGCGAGCCAAACGCTAGCCAATCTGATAGGAACGTGTTCCCCGTTTCCTCCAGCACATCACGCATCATGACCGCCGTTCCAGCCCGATTGTCCCCCGCCATCAGTTCCCACTTTCGACGGTTGGCCGAGGTGGCCGCGCCGTTCGTGGCGCTCGCGGCGCTCTGGCAGATCGCATCCTTGTATTTCCCGAAGTATCTGTTTCCGCCGCTGCTCGACGTGTTCTGGCGCACGCTCGATATTTTCGTGGATTGGCCGCAATTCGCGCAGGTGCTGGCGACGGTCGGCCGCATTCTGGGCGGGCTGGCTGGCGCCTTCGTGATCGGCGCCGCGCTCGCGATCCTGATGGTGCGTTCGCGTGCGGTCGATCGTTTCTTCGCCCCGATCCTGAGTTTCTTCCAGGGCGTGCCGGCGCTCTCCTGGGTGGTGTTTGCCATCATCTGGTTTCACGGCATCGAGTTCCGCATCTTCTTCATCATGGTGGTGACGTCGTTGCCGGCGTTCACGTTCCAGGTGCTCGACGCGCTGCGCGGCATGTCGAAGGACTTGTTCGAAATGGTGCTCTCGTTCCGCCCGACCCGCCGCAAAATGTTCCGCGCCATGATCCTGCCGGCAATTCTTCCCGACGTCATGACGGCCTGGAAGGTCAATCTCGGCAATGCGTCGCGGGTCGTCGTGGTGGCGGAGCTCGTGGGCGCAACCGGCGGCGTCGGCTACGAGTTGCTGATGCAGCAACAGCAATTCGACATGGCGGGCGCGCTGGCATGGACGCTGCAGCTCGTGTTGTTCGTGCTGGTGTCCCAGCAGATCATCGCGCTGATCGAAGCCTACGCCTTCCGTTATCGCGCCTTTTCGGAGCGATCCATGTGAACGAGGCAGCGGGGACGGCGGAAATTCAACTCGATCATGTGTCGAAGACCTTCGGACGCGCTGGCAGCGCCGAAGCGTTCCGCGCGGTCGACGACCTCAGCCTTGCGATCACGCCGGGCGAGCTCGTCGCCATCCTGGGCAAGACCGGTTGCGGCAAGTCCACTATCTTCAACATGATCGCGGGGCTCGGCGCACCGAGCGAGGGCAACGTGCTGGTGCAAGGCCACGATCCGTTCCGCGCGTTTGATGCGCTGCGCGGCAAGCTCGCGATCGTGTTCCAGAGCGACCGGTTGCTGCCGTGGCGCACCGCGATCGGCAATGTCGAGCTCGGCCTCGACATGCTCGACGTGCCGCGCGAAGAGCGCCACAAGATCGCGCAGCTGTGGCTCACCCGCCTCGGACTGGCCGGCCACGAGCACGATTATCCGCACGCGCTCTCGGGCGGCATGCGGCAGCGGGTGTCGATCGCCCGCGCGTTTGCAACCGATGCGCATATTCTTTTGTGCGACGAGCCGTTCTCGGCGCTCGACGAGATCACGGCCCAACGGCTGCGCGAGGAGTTCGTCACGCTGGTGCGCCAGAACCGCAAGACCGGCGTGTTCATCACCCATTCCATCAACGAAGCACTACAGGTCGGCGATCGCATCGTGGTGCTGCGGCGCCCCGCCCGCGTCGCCTACGACGTGCGGATTACGCGCGAGGCCGGCGCCGATGAACAGAACGCAATCCGCAAGCGGATCGAGGAAATCTTGGCCGAGTAGGCCGGCGTCACTGGAGACGTGAACTTGTAAGGCGCTGGCAATTCCTGCAAGCTGTCGTTCCGGAACGCTCGACAAAACAATAATACTGAGGGAGGGCTCAATGCGTGCGCTGGCAATTATCTTGAAAGCGCGAATCCGAACATGGGCGTGCGTGCCGCTGCTGGTGGCGATGGCGCTCATCGTGGCGATCGCGCCGGCGCCCGCGCAAGAGCCGATCAAGATTGGTTTCAGTGTGTCGCTCACCGGCGGGCTGGCCTCGTCCGGCAAGGCGCATCTCCTGTCCAAGCAAATCTGGCTTGAGGAGATCAATGCCAAGGGCGGTCTGCTCGGCCGCCCGGTCAAGCTCGTCTACTACGACGACCAGACCAACGCTGCCACGGTTCCCGGCATCTATGCGAAGCTCATCGACATCGACAAAGTCGATCTCCTGATGGGCGCAGCCACCAATCTCATCGTCGCGGCGATGCCCATGATCATGGAACGCAAAAAGATGGTCATGGTGCTGCTGGCGCTCGGGTCGAACGCCGAGTTCAAATATCCGAAATATTTCCAGAGCGCGCCGTTCGGGCCGGACCCCAAGGGCGTGCTGTCGAACGCATTTTTCGCGGTCGCCAAATCGCTCAATCCGGCGCCCAAGACGGTCGCGCTCGTCGGCGCGGATGCCGAGTTCTCCAACAACGTGCTGATCGGCGCGCGCGAGAATGCCAAGCAAGCCGGCCTGCAGATCGTCTACGACCGCAGCTACCCACCCTCCACGGTCGATTACACGCCGATCGTGCGGGCCATACAGGCCGCCAATCCCGACGTCGTTTTGCTGGCATCCTACCCGCCCGACTCGGTTGGCATGGTGCGGGCCGCGACCGAGGTCGGGCTGAAGACACAGCTGTTCGGCGGCGCGATGGTCGGCATGCAATATGCGTCGTTGATCACGCAGCTGTCCGAGAAGCTGAACCGGGTCGTGAACTATCATTTCTTCGTTCCCAGCCCCAAAATGAATTTCCCCGGCATCAACGAGTTCCTCAAGAAGTACCAGGCGCAAGCCAAGGACGCCGGCGTCGATCCGCTCGGGTTCTATCAGCCGCCGTTCGCCTATGCGGCCATGCAGGTGCTGCAACAGGCCATCACGGCAACCGGAAGCCTCAACGACGACAAGCTCGCCGCCTACATCCACGGCAATTCGTTCAACACGATCGTGGGCGACATCAGGTTCAACGAGCTCGGCGAATGGGCGAACGCGCGCGCGTTGATGATCCAATTTCAAGACATCCAAGGGCAGGGGCTCGAGCAATACCTGACCGGGCACCGGCAGGTGATCGTTTACCCGGCAGAATATAAAGACGGGGAGCTCGTACAGCCGTTCGCCAAGTGAGCGGACGCGGCGCGCGCGTTGCGGTCGAGGAAGCAAGTCGATGCAGATCACCGCTGCCGTGGCGCGCGAGAAGTTCGGGCGGTTCAGCATCGAGCCGGTCGAGCTGACGGATCCGCGTCCCGACGAGCTGCTGGTCAAGGTCGCCGCAAGCGGAATGTGCCAGACCGACCAGCATGGACGTGATGGCTACTACAACACGCCGTTGCCGGCCGTATTTGGCCACGAAGGCGCCGGCGTTGTGCTCGCCGTCGGCAGTGGCGTGACCAAATTCAAGCCCGGTGATCACGTCGTCATGTCGTTTCCGTGGTGCGGCACCTGCGCCAACTGCCGGCGCCAGATGGCGTGGCATTGTCAGAAGAACTTCGACCTCAAAATGCGCGGTACGCGCCCGGACGGGTCGACGCTCATGAGCCAACACGGCAAACCGGTCTACAGCGCCTTTTTTCAGCAATCATCGTTCGCGACCCACGCGATTGCCAACGAGCGCTTCGCCGTGAAGGTTGCCAATGAGGCGCCGCTTGATCTGCTGGGGCCGCTGGCCTGCAGCGGACAAACCGGCGCCGGTGCGGTGCTCAACACGATGCAGCCGCAGCCGGGCGACCCATTCGCCGTTTTCGGTGTCGGGGCCGTCGGGTTGTCAGCACTGATGGCGGCAAAGATCGCCGGGTGCGATCCGATCATCGCCGTCGACGTTCATGCTCACCGGCTCGCGCTTGCGCGCGAGCTTGGCGCAACCCACGCGCTCGATCACGCGGGCGGCGCCGACATCGTGCGCGAAATCCGCAACGTCACTGGCGACGGCGTACGGTTCTCACTCGAAACGTCGGCTCAGCCCGCCGTTCTGCGCGAGGCGATCGACGTGCTGATGCCGGGCGGAACCTGCGTGCTCCTTGGCAGCGCGCGCACGGGAACCGAGGTTTCCTTCGACATGCCGTTCCTGCAATTCGGCCGCACGGTCCGCGGCGTAATCCAGGGCGAGAGCCAGCCGCAGGTATTCATCCCGACGCTCGTCGACTTGCTGATGCAGGGTCGCCTGCCGCTCGAACGTATGATCACTTTCTACCCGTTTGCGGACATCAACCGGGCGGCGCAGGACTCATCCGACGGAACGACCATCAAGCCTGTCCTGCGCATGCCGGGCTGATCACATGACCGGACATGTGCTCGCCATCGATCAGGGGACCACGTCGACCCGCGCGATCGTGTTCGATGGTGCGTTCGACGTACGCGGGTTGGCGCAGCAAGAGCTTGCGCAGCACTTTCCGGCGCCCGGGCTCGTCGAGCACGACCCGGACGAGATCTGGAACGCCACGATCACGGTCGTAAAGGACGCACTCGCGCGCGCCGGGCTTACGGCGCGCGACCTCGCGGCGGTCGGCATCACCAACCAGCGCGAGACCGTCGTCATCTGGGAGCGCGCGACCGGGCGGCCGATCCATCGCGCGATCGTGTGGCAGGACCGGCGCACTGCCGACCTCTGCAACCAATTGCTGGCCGACGGCGCGCAGCCGCTGATTTCCGAGCGCACCGGGCTTCTGATCGATCCCTACTTCTCGGCCAGCAAGGTCGCCTGGCTGCTCGACCATGTGGAAGGCGCCCGCGCCCGCGCCGAGGCCGGCCTGCTCGCGCTCGGCACCATCGATACGTTTTTGTTGTGGCGGCTCACCGGCGGCCGGGTGCACGCCACCGACGCGACCAACGCGTCACGCACACAGCTGTTCGATATCCGCGCGCAGGTATGGGATGAAGACCTGTTGAAGCTATTCAATATTCCACGCGCGCTGCTGCCGGAGGTTCGCGATTGCGCGGCCGATTTCGGGACCACGGACGCGCCGCTGTTTGGTGCTGGGATCCCGATCCGCGGTATTGCCGGCGATCAGCAGGCAGCCGTCGTCGGCCAGGCCTGCTTCCATCCCGGGATGGTGAAATCGACCTACGGCACCGGTTGCTTTGCGTTGCTCAATACCGGCGGCACCCATATTGTTTCGGCGAACCGCCTGCTGACCACGGTTGCGTACCGCCTGTCGGGGCGGGTCACCTATGCGCTCGAAGGCTCGATCTTCATTGCGGGCGCGGCGGTCCAGTGGTTGCGCGACGCGCTCCAGATCATTACGCGCGCCGATGAGGTCGATGGCCTGGCGCGCGCGGCCGATCCCGCCCAGGAGATCTATCTGGTGCCGGCGTTCACTGGGCTCGGCGCGCCATGGTGGGATGCACAGGCGCGGGGCGCAATCTTCGGGCTCACGCGTAACAGCGGCCGCGCCGAGTTCGCCCGCGCCGCGCTCGAGGCGGTCTGCTTTCAGACCAGTGATCTTCTCGGCGCGATGCGCGACGACTGGCCGGGACGTGACACGGTTCTGCGGGTGGACGGCGGCATGGCGGCATCGGATTGGACCATGCAGCGGCTGGCCGATTTTGCCGACGCGCCGGTCGACCGGCCCAAGGCGCTGGAAACGACCGCGCTCGGCGCCGCTTGGCTTGCCGGGTCGCAAGCCGGCGTGTGGCCCGACCAAAGCGGCTTCGAGCAGGCCTGGAAATTGGATCGCCGCTTTGTGCCGGCCCTTCCGGACGCCGAGCGACAACGCCGGTTGGCCGGATGGCACGCGGCCGTCGGCCGCACGCTGTCAGGTTCGGCCGCGGCCGACTGAAGCTATCCGTAGATGAAGACCAGGCTGCACATCCCGACGCAGAACAGCGCGATGATGATCAGCAGCGCCGGATGGTCGCGATCCTCCGGCTGGTCCCAGGCGCCCGAATGTGGATTGAGCGATCGCATGGTCCGACCTCCTAAGGGCGGCGATTGGCAGGACCAACACATCCCACCGCCGCTCAGGATGAGCGCGTGCCGTGAATTGAATCTGAAAGCCGCGCGGTTTCCTGCGACAGGATTACCGCGGCTTTAATGCCGAGACTTTGTTGGTGATCGCGGCGTGATCGGGATACCGCGCCGGCGCGCTTGTGAGCCGCCGGCTACCAGCGTCCTCCGCCGCGGATCAGCCTGATGATCACCAACAACAAGATGGCGCCGATCGCCGAGTCGATGATCTCGCGGATCATGCCGGTGCCCAGCCGCAGGCCGAGCTGTGGAAACAGCCAGCTCGCAATGAGCGCGCCAATAATGCCGACGACCAGGTCGCCGATAAGCCCGAAGCCGGTGCCCTGCACCAGCTTGCCCGCAAGCCAGCCGGCGATGACGCCGACGACAATAATAACGAGAAGACTTTCGCCCGACAGATTCATGATACGCCCCCTGTGAGGCGTGCATCGTCACCGGAAACCGCGGATTGCGCAAGACGAGTTGTGCCGGATGGTGCGATGCAACGCACGCGGCATTCACGGATGTGTCGTGCTCGACGTATAGCGGTAGACGTGCCTTCGGGAGTGGCCAATCCTGCGCCGTTCCATCACCCCCAATTCGGAGATGCCCATGCGGATACCCGTCATCGCGCCTGCCGACCTCACCCCAGACCAGAAGCCGCTCTATGAGGACATGCGCGCCGGCATCGCCCAGAATTTCAAAGGCTTCACTGCGATCGGGGATGACGGCGCGCTGCTCGGCCCGTTCAACCCGTGGGTGCACGAGCCGAAATTCGGCAAGCCGATCTGGGAACTGGTCAAGGCGGTCTCGACCTCGCCATCGTTACCGAAGCCGATCCGCGAGATCGCCATTCTGGTGACCGGGGCGAAGTTTCGGTCGGCCTACGAACTTTACGCCCATGTGCTCGTGGCCGAACAGCGCGGGCTCCCCGACGACAAGCTTGCGACCATCGTTGCCGGGCAACGGCCCGGCGACCTTACCCGCGAGGAGGCGATCGCCTATGACGTCGCGAGCGCGCTGCTCGAGACCGGGGTGCTGCCGGAGCTGACCTATCAGCAAGCGGTCAAGACCTTTGGGCAACATGCGACCGCCGAGCTGATCTATCTGATCGGCGTTTATTGTCTGGTGTCGGTCACGCTCAACGGCTTTGACGTACCCGTGCCGGAAGCTTGAGACGCCTCGGCTCTAGCTCCCCCGATAGGTCGTGTAACTCCAGGGCGTGCAGAGAAGCGGCACGTGGTAGTGCCCTTCGGGTTCGGCCACCGCGAAGCGGATCGGCACGACGTCGAGAAACGGCGGATCGGCGCGTGCCGCTTTGGCGCGTGCATAGTAATCCCCGATCGCGAAACGCAACTCGTAAGCGCCGATCGGAATCGGCCGTCCGGCGATCAGCGGCGCGTCGGTACGGCCGTCGTCGTTGGTCACTACGCGCGTGATCAACCGCGGTTCGCCGCTGTGCGAGCGCTCCAACAGTTCGAGCGCGATGCCCTGCCCGGGGCGGCCGCTGTGATTGTCGAGCACATGGGTCGAGAGTCGCCCATGCACGGCAAGCCGGTCCGGCGCGCGGACGCGTTGATCGAGCCGCAACGCCACGATGCGGAGGATTTCCGCCAGCGCCGTGCCGCGCTCGGTCGCGGCGTCAGATGCGCGGCGCTTGTCGAGCTCGCGCAGGATCGAATCCTTGGTATGCCGCCGGACGCAGATGATGAACGGGAACCCGAAGTGCGCCTTGTAGGCTTCATTGAGCCGATGGAAGGTCGCGTATTCCGTCTCCGACAGCCGATCGAGCCCGGCGCTCGCCTGTTCGGCGCTCAACTCGGGCGTCAGCGTGCCGGCGCGTGCCGCTTTGCCGGCAAGATCCGGATGCGCCGTAATCACCGCGAGCTGGCGATCTGCGCCGGCCTTGAGCAGTGCTGCCTTGAGGCTCTCGTAAAGCTCCGCCAGTGTGGCAAACGGGCGTCCCGCGGCCGCAACCTCCGGCACCCAAGGTGAATGTTCGAAGATATCGCCGAGCGCGGCGACAAACTCGGCGCGCGCTCCGGAATTGAGTTGCTCGAGAGAGATGCCTTGAGTCATGCGATTACCGGCGCTTTGTCGGCGAGCGCACGATGCTCGTTGATCCAATGCCGCGCGATGTCGAGTCTCGATGCGACCCACACGCGGTCGTGCTTGGCGATGTGATCGAGGAAGCGCGCAAGGCCGACGCTGCGTCCCGGGCGCCCGACCAGTCGGCAGTGCAGGCCGACCGACATCATCTTCGGGGCGTCCGCGCCTTCCGCGTAGAGCGCATCGAACGCGTCGCGCAGATAGCTGAAGAACTCGTCGCTGCCCGCAAACCCTTGCGCGTTGACGAAGCGCATGTCGTTGGCATCAAGCGTATAGGGCACGATCACGTGCGGACCCTTGGGGCCCATGACCCAATAGGGCAGATCGTCGGCGTAGGAATCCGACGAGTACGCAAAGCCGCCTTCCTCCAGCACGAGCCTGAGCGAATTGACCGAAGTGCGGCCGGTGTACCAGCCGAGCGGACGCGTTCCGGTGACCTCGGTGTGAATGCGGATCGCCTCAATGAGATCGGCGCGCTCGTCTGGTTCCGGCGTGTCCTTGTAGTCGATCCATTTGAGGCCGTGGCTCGCGATTTCCCAACCCGCCTCGCGCATCGCCGCGACCGCTTCGGTGTGGCGTGCAAGCGCGCGCGCCACACCGAACACCGTGACCGGCAGCTTGCGCGCGTTGAACAGTCGCCATAGCCGCCAGAAGCCGGCGCGCGAGCCGTACTCGTACATCGACTCGACGTTCATGTGGCGCTGTCCCGGCCACGGCACGGCGCCAAGCACGTCGGACAGAAACGCTTCCGATTCCTTGTCGCCGTGCAGGATCGAGCGTTCGCCGCCTTCCTCGTAGTTGACCACGAACTGCACCGCGACGCGCGCACGGCCGGGCCAACGCGGATCGGGCGGATTGCGCCCGTAGCCGATCAAGTCGCGCGGATAGGTTCCGCTCACGGCGTGCCGCCCGGGCACAAAAAGGACGGGCAGCGTAGCAGCGACGGCGCCGCATCGGCGCGCCACGCCGCAAGCGTCGAACGTTCCTGATCGGTCATCTCGGTGATATTGCCCGGCGGCATGGCGCGCGAGCGCACGGCCCAGATTTCGATCAGCCGCCCGTGGCGCTTGATCTGATCCGCATTGTCGAGCCGCACGTCCTGGGGCGGAGCGGTGATGCCGGCCCACACCGGTTCATCCGAGTGGCACATGCTGCAGCGGGTGAGCACGATGTCCTCCACAGTCTTAAATGGCGGCGACGACGCCACTGCGCTGGTCTTGATCCAGGGATCGCCGTTGAGCGCGAGCCACGCGATCGCCAGGAGACCGAGCGCAGCAACCGCCCAGGGCCACAGCGGCTCCTTTTTGCCCTCGTGACGCATGTTGTAGTAGTGCCGGATGGCCGGCCCGATCGCCAGCACGATGGCGACGATCACCCAGTTGTAGCGGGTCGCGTAGAGCAGCGGGTAGTGATTGCTGATCATCAGGAAAACGACCGGCAACGTCAGATAATTGTTGTGCACCGAACGCTGCTTGCCTTGATCGCCGAGGGCAGGATCGGGGGTGCGTCCGGCGAGCAGGTCGGCAACCACCTTCTTCTGGTTTGGGATGATGATCGCGAACACGTTCGCCACCATGATGGTGCCGATCAGCGCGCCGATCTGGGTGAATGCGCCGCGCCCCGAGAATACCTTGGTAAATGCGTAGGTGAGGGCGACCAGAAACACGTAGCCGACGAGCGCGAGCGCGCCTTCGTGCTTGCCGAGCGGGGAGCGGCACAGCGCCTCGTAGGCAAGCCACGCGACGGCCAGGCTCAGGAACGCGATCAGCGCCGCCATCGGGGCGCTCAAATCCATCACGTTCTTGTCGATCAAATAGAGGTCGGCGCCGAAATAATAAACCAGCACCAGCAGTGCGAAGCCCGAGAGCCAGGTCGTGTAGGCTTCCCACTTGAACCAGGTCAGCTTGTCGGGCATGCGGGCGGGGGCGACCAGATACTTCACCATGTGGTAGAAGCCGCCGCCATGGACCTGCCAGGCCTCGCCCTTGACTCCCGTGGGCAAGGCCAGGTTCGGTTTCAGGCTCAGGTCAAGGTGGATGAAGTAGAACGAGCTGCCGATCCAGGCGATGCCGGCAATCACATGGAGCCAGCGAAGCATGACGCTCAGCCATTCGGTGAGCACGACGTCCACGTTAGGCCTCCTGGTGCAGCGGATCTGCGGCCGGCTAGGCCAACATGGCAGACCGATACCGGCTTGTTCAAGCACGGGCAGCGCGAGTTGCGCGCCGGGCAGGGAGTAAGGACGTGCCGGCACCGGACTTGAACTTTGGTCCTCGGATTCTGGAATTGGCTGAGCGGCTCGCGGTCTATTCCGAGCTGCCCGGCGCGCTCGCCTGCACCTATCTGACGCCGGCGCACCGCGCCACCGCCAACGAGCTCGCGCAGTGGATGCGGGATGCCGGGATGGCAGTCGAAATCGACGGCGTCGCCAATGTGGTCGGACGCTACCCGGCGGCCGCTCCAGGCGCCAAGACTCTGGTGGTGGGCTCGCACTACGACACGGTGGTCGATGCCGGCAAATACGATGGGCGGCTGGGCATCCTGACCGGGCTCGTGGTGATCGAGCACCTCAATCGGATCGGCCGGCGGCTCCCCGTCACGGTCGAACTGATCGCGTTCTCGGAGGAAGAAGGCCTCCGCTTTTCCGCATCCTATATCGGCAGCGCCGCGGTCGCGGGCTCGTTCGATCGCGCGTTGCTGGAGCGGCGCGACGAAGGCGGCGTTTCGCTCGCCGACGCCGTTGCGAAGACCGGCTTCGACCCCGGCGCGATCGCGACGCTCGCGCGCCGCCGCGAGGATCTCGCCGGCTATCTCGAGGTGCACATCGAGCAGGGACCGGTGCTGTTGCAGGAAAACCTGCCGCTCGGGGTCGTCACGGCAATCGCCGGCAACTGCCGGTTCGTGGTGACGATCACCGGACAGGCCGGCCACGCCGGCACCGTGCCGATGGGGCTGCGCCACGACGCGGCGGCAGCTGCCGCCGAGCTGGTGCTCGCGGTCGAGCGTCGCTGTACCGGCGTGCCGACGCTCGTGGGCACCGTCGGTAAATTGCAGGTGCCGGGTGGCGCCACCAATGTCATTCCGGGTCGCTGCGAGCTCTCGCTCGACGTTCGAGCCGCGGACGATGCGACCCGCGACGCGGCGGTGGCCGATCTGCGCGCCGAGATCGCCGCGATCGCGCAGCGCCGCGGCGTGACGATCGATCTTCGCGAAACGCAGCAAATGGGCGCCGTCGCATGCTCGCCGCGCATCCAGGCGCTGTTCGCGCAGGCGATCGGTCGCCTCGGCATCAAGCCGCGCTTCCTGCCGAGCGGCGCCGGCCACGACGCGGTGAACTTCGGCCCTATCACTGAGACCGGCATGCTGTTCGTGCGATGCGGCAACGGCGGTGTCAGCCATTCGCCGCGCGAGACCATCACGGCACAGGATGCGGACCTCGCGGCGCGCGCTCTCCTCGACGTACTGACCGCGTATCAGGAATAACGATGGGGCTTTCAGATCAGATTTCGACCTTCGTCGATCGCTCGTTCGCGCGTGAGACCGCGTTCTTGGCCGAGCTTGTGAAGGTCGCAAGCGACAACCCGCCGGGCGATTGCGCGCCGCACGCGGCGCGCGCCAAGACATTGCTCGAAGGGCTCGGCCTCAAGGTCGAGGCGCATCCGGTGCCGCCGGACCTGGCGCAGGCCTGCGGCATGGTGAGCGCCACCAATCTGATCGTGCGGCATCGCTTCGGCGAGGGGCCGACGCTTGCGCTTAACGCCCACGGCGATGTGGTGCCGCCCGGGCTCGGCTGGACGCATGATCCCTACGGGGCCGAGATTGCCGACGGGCCGCACGGTCCGGTCATGTTCGGGCGCGGCGTTGCGGTTTCGAAATCCGATTTCGCGACCTACACATTTGCGCTGCTGGCGCTTGAAGATGCGGCGCGTGCTGGTGCGAAGCTCGGTGGCACCATCGAGCTGCATTTCACTTACGATGAGGAGGCCGGCGGCGAAATCGGGCCAAAATTCCTGCTCGATCGCGGTCTCACCAGGCCTGACTTCGTGATCGCGGCGGGGTTTTCCTACGCCATCGTGAATGCGCACAACGGCTGCCTTCATCTCGAAGTCACCGTGACCGGAAAACAGGCGCACGCCGCGATGCCGCAGACCGGGGTAGATGCACTTGCCGCTGCGACCGGAATTCTGCAGGCACTCTATGCGAGCCGGCCGGCACTGGGCGCGCTACACTCGCGGGTCGCCGGCATCACGTCGCCGACCCTCAACGTCGGCCTGATCAGTGGCGGCATCAACACCAACGTGGTGCCCGACCGCGTCACCTTCCGGCTCGACCGGCGCATGATCCCGGAAGAAAACCCAGCCGAAGTTGAAACCGGCCTGCGCCGGCTGATCGCAGATGCGGCGGCCATGTATCCGGGGATCCGGGTCGAGATCAAACAGATCCTGCTCGCCACATCGCTGGTCCCGCAGCCCGGCTGGGAGACGTTATCCGCTGCTATCGGCCGCGCCGCGCGCTCGGTCCTCGAGCTGGATGTGCCGACAAATGGCGTGCCCCTCTATACCGACGCGCGCCACTACGCGGCGCGCGGTATTCCGTGCGTGCTCTATGGCGCAGGCCCGCGCACGCTGCTCGAGGCCAATGCTCACAATGCGGATGAAAACCTGCGCCTCTCCGATCTGCGTGCCGCGACCAAGATCGTGGCGCGGGCGGCGGCGGAAATCTGCGGCCCTACGGTCTGATTGCCATGGACCCGCTCGCGAGCCCGCTGCTGACCGATCTCTACCAGCTCAACATGCTGGAGGCCTATCTTGCGAACGGTCAGACCGGGACCGCGGTGTTCGAGTTCTTTTTCCGCCGGCTCCCGGCCCGGCGCGGATTTCTGCTCGCGGCCGGCCTCGAACAGGCGCTCGATTATCTGGAGAACCTGCGCTTCTCTGCCGACGATATCGATTGGCTCAAACGCAGCGGGCGCTTCAGCGCGCGCCTCATCGACTATCTGGCGCAGTTGCGCTTTACCGGCGACGCGCACGCAATGCCGGAAGGCACGGTGTGCTTTCCGAACGAACCGATCCTGCGCGTGACCGCCCCGCTTCCGCAGGCGCAGCTGGTCGAGACCCGGCTGATCAACATCCTGCACTACCAGTCGCTCATTGCTTCGAAGGCGGCGCGGGCGGTGCTCATCGCCCCTGGAAAGCTTTTGGTCGACTTCGGACTGCGTCGCGCCCATGGCGGGGAGGCCGGCGTGATGGCGGCGCGCGCGAGCTACCTCGCGGGCTTTGCCGGCACGGCGACGGTCCTGGCCGAGAAGCTCTACGGAATTCCTTCGTTCGGCACCATGGCGCATTCCTTCATCGAGGCTTGCGACGATGAGATGACCGCGTTCGAACAGTTCGCCAGCGCACGGCCCGCCAACCTGACGCTGCTGATTGACACCTACGATACGCTAGCGGCTGCGCATAAAGTGGTGGCGCTGGCGCCACGGCTTGCCGCGCGCGGCATCACCATCCGTTCGGTACGCATCGACAGCGGCGACCTCGTGGCCCAGTCGAAGGCGGTGCGCGCCATCCTGGATCAAGGTGGATTGTCCGAGATCGGCATCTTCGCAAGCGGTGGCCTCGATGAGGACGCGGTCGCTGACCTGCTACGCGCCGGCGCGCCGTTCACCGGCTTCGGACTCGGCACCGCGCTCACCACGTCGTCCGACGTTGCGGCGCTCGACTGCGCCTACAAGCTGCAGGAATACGCCGGAATCGCGCGCCGAAAGCGCTCGACCGGCAAAGCTACGTGGCCCGGCCGCAAGCAGGTCTGGCGCAGCTACGGATCGGACGGGCGCATGAGCGCAGACGCGCTCTCGCTCGAGACCGAGAAGCAGTCTGGCGAACCGCTTCTTGAACTCGTGATGCGGGCGGGCCGGAGGACGGTGCCTGCGCCGACGCTCGCCGAAAGCCGGGCGCATGCAGCGGGTAGCCTCGCACGGCTACCGGACGCGCTGCGCGGGCTCGAGCCGAAGCTCGCTTACCGCGTCGATATTTCGGATGCGCTGGAGCGTCTCGCCGCCGACGTTGATCGCCGTCTTGCGGCTGAAGGCGAACTTGGCAAGCCTTATGCCTGATGCGCGGCGATCATCGCTTCGCCCATGCGAACGAGACGCGCGCCGAGGTCATCGCGGCCCACGCACTGCGCGCTGACGCGCGCGCCTTCGAGCAGCAGAAAGAGTTCGTCCGCCAGCATGTCCGGCTCGGTCAGGCCGGCCGCCCTGCAGAGCTGGATGAGCCGTTGGCGCTGCGCCTGCTTGAAGGCATGAATCACCCGTCGTGCCGGGTGCTCGTGCTCGGGCAACTCGACCGCCGCGTTGGCGAGCGCGCAGCCGCGGTCATTGGAGGCCCCGATATGGTCGGCCATTTCCGCAAGCCATGCACGCAACTGCCCGCGTGAATCGCCCGGGAGCGCGGCCGCGCGCCGGTCCCAGGAGGCTTCGGCCTCGGTGGCGAGACGACGGAGGTATTCGGCTACAAGCTCGTCCTTCGACTCGAAGTGACGGTAGAGCGTCATCTTATTGGTGCCGGCCGCCTCGGCGATCGCCTCGACCCCGACAGCCCGGATTCCATGGCGATAAAAGAGATCGGCCGCAGCCGCCAGAATGCGCTCCCGCGGCGGGATTCGATCATCCTTTTCAAGGACTAAAGCGTTTTTTGCGGCGCTCATGGGATTCCTCCGGGGTTCCTCTTGACACGGGTGTTACCGGTCAGTATCTATATGTGCGTTACCGGTCAGTACCACAAGTCCAGCATAATGTCACGCTCGTTCGGCGAGCATCGAGGTCAAAAAACAACGCCATGAACCGCCCCGTTCTCATCCGCGCAACCATCTACATCTTGCGGCTGCTGATCGGCCTGAGCCTCACCTTTGTCCTGGGCGGGGCGAGGCCGCCTGTCATGGATGTAGTGATCGAGCAGCTCCAAATCATCGGCCCCCGGCAGTGGCTCGCGTTTCTGACCGGATCAATCGGTGTGCGTCAGGCACGTGCGCTTGAGGCAGCATTCGAGCCTGACTCAAGTGACGCCGACGCGCACAGCCATGCGCTTGCGCCCGCCAACGATAACGCCCCCGCGGCCCAGATCGCACACGCAAGCTAATTCAGCCCGTCGGCGGGGCTATCTCGTCGAGCCCGAGGCGCTTGGCCTCGGGACCGAGTTGGGTGACCGACGCGGCCGCGATCAGCAGCACCACGGCGAGGCACACGAACACCGCGGTCAGTCCCCAGCCGGTCTGGATCCACAGGATCGCTGGGATGATGCCCGCGGTGGCGAGCCGGCCGACGCCCGCAGCCCAGCCAAATCCCGATGCCCGCGCATTGGTGGGAAACACCTCGGACGCGAAGATTTGCATCGAGTTGCCGGCGACCTGAATGAAGAAGATCATGATGAAGCCGGCGATCAGCAGCTGCAGATCGGTTGCCGCATTCGCAAACACGATCGCCATCAGGCCGGCCGCCACGAATGCGCAGACCGACGTGATCTTGCGGCCATAGCGATCGAGCGCGTACATCATGAACAGGCTCGCGCACGGCACCGCCAAGGTCATGCCGAACGTGTAGGTGAGCGACTTGGTGATGGTGAAGCCCTTCGCGTTCATGATGTTGGGGAGCCAGGTGCCGAGCCCGATCGCGACCCCGAAGAATGCCGAGAAGCAGATCATGCCCGCGATCACGCGCACCGGGAACTTCGTGAACACGACCGCGAACGGATCGCTTTTGGTGTTGCTCGCTGCATCGGTGCCGAGCGGCTCCTTCGGCCCCGGAATCCCCAGGCGCACCAGTACGTCGAGGGCGTCCTTGCCGCGGCCATGGGTGGCGAGATAGCGCGGCGATTCCGGCAATGTGAAGCGGAACAACCAGACAACGAGCGCGCCGATGCCGATGACGATCCAGACGCCGCGCCAGCCAATGCTGTCGCGGAACGCCAGGGTGAACAGCGCCGCGATCGGCCACACGCACGCGCCGCCGATGAAGTGCACGATCGCCAGGATGCGGCCGCGGATGAGCTTGGGCGAGTACTCGCCCGCGTAGGCGAACGCGAGCGGCTGCTCGGCGCCGAGGCCGATCCCGGCGATGAAGCGGGCGACCCCGAGCCAGAGCACCGTCGGCGCCAACGCGCCGAGGATGGTGAAGATTCCGAACAACAAGAGGTTGAACTGATAGACCGACTTGCGGCCCCACCGGTCGCTGAACTGGCCCTGTCCGGCAGCGCCGATGAACATGCCGATCACGGTCGCGCTACCCACCAGGCCGGCCTCGGCCGCAGTCGCAAACTTTGATTGAACCATGTCCGGGATCAGCGACCCCAGCACGATCAGGTCGATGACATCGAAGAAATATCCGGCGGCGATGAGTGCGATGACGCGGATATGGAGCGGCGAGATCTTTGCGTCATCCAAAGACGTGCCGACGAAACCCTCAATTGTCTGGGCCACGGTGTCCTCCCGCATGGGCCGCTTAAGCGGCTCTCTGAACGGTCAGTCTGGGAGTGCGATCAAACGCTGTCAATCGATATGACAGTCCGCAGGGCCACGCGAAGCGTTTGTTCGCGCGCCCCGAATATCGAAATCTTGCTTCAGATGACCGCGCGATCTTGATTTCACCCGACCGGGATCCGGGCTAGTGTTCCGAAAACTAGGGAGGCATCGCAACGATGGCCAACACAGCCGGCGCGCGCGGACTGATCGCCGTCGACAAGATGGGCGGGAAAGTGTTGTTTCTGAACCCCGCGACCTTCGAAACCGAGATCGTGATCGACGGCTTTCCGCGCACCGTGCACGAACTGCTGGTGGTGCCGGAGACGTCAACTGCCTATGTGCCGATCTTCGGCGACGGCATCCACGGCCGCAATCCCCATCCGCATCATTTGTTGTGCATCATCGATCTCGCCAAGCGCACTCACGTCGGCGACATCGATCTGCGCCCCTACATCGCGCCCCACACGTTGCGGCTCGGAACCGACGGGCTGATCTACATCACCTGCGAGAACAGTGCGGTGGTGGCGGTGATCGACCGGACCACCCACAAGGTGATTGATGCCATCGACTCCGGATCGACTAACGGTCATCGCCTGGTCATTTCGCCGGACGGCCGGCGGCTCTATACGGAAAACGAAGAGGACGGCACGGTTTCGGTGATCGATTTGCGCAACCGCAAGCTCCTGGGAAAGATCAAGACGCCACGCGCACTCGCGGGCATCGCGATATCGGCCGACGGCCGCACCGTCGTCGCGGTCGACGATGAAGAGCCGACGTTGTTCCTGATCGATACCGAGAGCGAGCGCGTCGCCGACACCGTGCGGCTCGAGGGTGTCGCCGAGGCCGCGCAGATCGCCCGCTACAGCCCTGACAACAATCTGCTCTGCGTCACCAGCCTGAAAAGCGACACCGTGAGCCTGATCGATCCCTCGTTTCGCTGGCAGGCGGCGATCAAGGTCGGCCGGCAGCCGATGGACATGGCGTTCCGCGGCGACGAACTGTTTGTCGCGTGCCAGGGCGACGGATCCGTGCACGTCATCGACATTCCGGCGCGGCGCGTGAAGCACAGCTTTGGTGCCGGCACGGGCTGTGAGTCCCTCGGCTTCTTCTGAGATTGGCGTGGCGAGGGCGCCCAAAACAGTCCGGAGCGCGGAAAATCTCGGCCGGGTCCGGCTCTCGCGCTCGTTCTTCATGCGCGATTTCCTCTACAGCGAGATCGCCAATGTCCACCGCATCACCAATCTGCCGGACGATCCGCAACTGGCGATCGCCGCGGGCAAGCGCCTGTGCGAGGAATTGCTGGAGCCGTTGCAGGCGACGTTCGGCCGTATTGCGATCCGTTCGGCCTATCGCTCATCGAGCGTGAACGCCTACGGCAACGTCCACGGTTACAACTGCGCGTCCAACCCACGCAATTACGCCCGCCACACATGGGATCGGCGTGACGCGCAGGGTATGGGAGCAATGGCCTGCATCGCGGTGCCATGGCTGGTGGACCGAATGCAAAGCGGAACGACTTGGCAGGCGATGGCCTGGTGGATCCATGACCATCTGCCTTACAGCGAACTACAGTTCTTTCCGAAACTCGCCGCCTTCAACATCGGCTGGCACGAAGTGCCCAAACGGACGATCTTCAGTTACGCGGCACCGCGCGGATACTTGACAAAACCCGGATTTCCCAACCACGCCGGCGATCACGGCAGCCTGTACGCCGGCTTTCCGGCGCGCGGTTGAGGCGCGAACCAAGGACGCCGCTGCCTATCGGCAGGGCAAATTCGCGTTGAGCAATGGCGATCCCTGGGTTTGGCTAAATTCTTTTGTGCATAACCCGCCTCTTCGTTTGGTGAGGTCACAAACTGGTGCAATGGAGGGGCACGACAGGCTCAACGGCACAAGACCTGCGCGCACCGCCTCGGGGGGCGAAGTTCCATGGAACAGACGCAACTGGCTTCCGCCCATCAATTCGGGGTGGCGTGTACGCAATGCCAGCGCTTCATAGTTCTGTCCGTGCGACCCACGGCGAGCGAATTTTCGGCCGCCTGTAATCGCTGCGGTACCCGAACGTGGTATCGCGCAAGCGCGCTCGTGCTGTTCAGCGGGTCCGAGAAATCCGGTCACAAAACGCCGCAGCCACAAACGTAACGATCCAGGCAACGACGCACCATCGCCTGAGGATCACGCCTAGCAGGCCGTTGCGATCCATCCTTTCTCATCGCGGCCGCGCTTGCGGACCATGGTTACGCTTCACGTGTCGTTGCCAAGGCGTGGCATCAGGCTGCGCGCAGTACTTCGCGCAGCGCCGGCCAGCTTTAAGCGCCGAAGGCCGACGTCCGGCTTGAAGCGTGGCTGTCAGGTCGTGCTATACGGACGCAGCGCTCGCGAACGAGCGCCGGAGCGAAATTGTCCTTGCCGGTCCCGTAGCTCAGCCGGATAGAGCAGCGGTTTCCTAATTCTATGCACTTGGTCCGAGCCGTCCGTGGTGATCCCACAAGAGCCCATCTCGTCAGCCTTTTTCCCGTTCAGAACGTTCTCCGTCCGTTTCTTTCCCTGATTGTACCGCCGTGTTCGGTAGCAAAACCGGTAGCAATGGACACTTTATGTTCTGGGGGTTTGGTTCGAACTGAGTCGCTGGTTAGGGATGAGGTTTGGGCCCGAACCGCCCCGCGCAGGAACGCGAGCGACGAGCTGTTAGATCCGCTGAGCAGGCTGCGTAACGTCCCTAAGCGCGACCCGCCCCTCGCCCACAAGCACCTGGTGGCTCGCCTATTGAAGCCTCCTTTTTTGCTCACTGCGCACGCTTGTGCGCCGCGCCCTGCCGCGTAGTGTTGCGATGATCAAAGTCGAGGGGAATTGCTAAGCGAAGGCGTCGAGGGCCGGTCAATATGACCAGATCATAATCACTGAAAGCAATAACGAGCCGGAGACAATGATTGTCGGGACCGGATCAAAACGATGAACGCTAAGGCCAAACATCGCGAGGCTCCCTAAGGCAATCTATTAAATGGCCGCCCGCCAGGACCTATTATACTTGCGTGTAAAATCACCTCCCCCGTCCCTACACGGCGTCGTTTCAGAAAGTTGGGCTTCTGATTTTGCCTTGGTGTTGCGTGGAACGGGCCCGTGCTGACTCAGCGGCGGGCGCTCGTGAGTCAGGCGCATGTGGGCTTGGGAGGGGTAGCGGGCGGCGGGCTGACTTACTGGGCCGATTGTGATAGGTTATTTGTGCTTGGTTCTCCTTCGAGCCATAGCCCTATGTGATGTTCCAACTTGGCCCCGTCAGCGCGCTCCACGCTCGGCGGGGCTTTTCATTGTGACTCGCACCGTACCGACGTTGGGGTGGCTGCCTCTTATCGGCCGACTTACGATTGAGGTCTGGTCGTCCCAACACGACCAGCCCCCAAACTTTGTTTTGCGTAGTTGAGCCCCGTCTCATCGGCGGGGCGCTTTTTCTTGTCGGGTCTAGAGGCCGCTGGGCGGGGAAGCGCCGGGCGTGGCGCGCTGACTTAAGAAAAGCCCGCCGTTTGAGTGCGGGCGGGCTAGTCTTCGGGCGCGCGCTGACGAAGCTACCGAGGGGACCCCTCGGCTAGATTCGCAAGATGACTCAATACGTCGAGGGATCCAAGCGCCTCGTCGTTTTCGCTTCTTATCCGGTAGTGGACATTGCCATCCGGCTGCGGGAATAGCCGTATGACGATGAACCGCCCCTGCGCTTTCATCCGATTAGTTGGATGATAGAGGAGGGGCTGGCCGATTTTAAACTTGCGCGTCATCAGCGGAGCCAGGGTGGTCGCGCCAGGGAACATGTGCTCCCTGGCGCGTGAGGGCAGTTAGTGTCGGGGGCGACTAGCCGATCATGCTGCCGATCTCAGAACTAAGCCAACGTTGACGGCGGGTCACTCTATCGGAAGATATGTGATTTGTTTGATGCACCGCACACAAACTTCTATCGTCAGATAGATATCAATCTAATATCGGGACGATATTGTTGGCTTGTTGATGTAGATAGAGTTCCACCTCACACCCCCGATCTTCTCCTGGTTGATCGGGGGTTTCTTTTGTCTGACCTTTTGCCATATGACCGACGAAGATAATTGTCCCATCTGCTCCGAGTGGCCGCTAGCCTTGCGACCAGCCATGCGTCAAGCTATCAACGATGTTCGTCTGCGAGACGATACGTCTGCTTGTGATGGGTGTCTTGTGGCTTTCTGGTACAACATTTCGGAGCGATGCGAGGACCGGCGCTAGCTCGCCTTGCGTCCGAATTTGCTTCGCGTTGGTGACGACGAATTTCTTGTTCCTGAAGATCAAGAAAGTTTCGCAGATCACTGATCAGCATCAACTGACCCGCTCTTGGCAGCGCCCTTAGCGCGCTAGTCACGTTGGTGATGCAATGTCCAAACCATGTCATGTGGGGCGCGCCTTGCTTTCATGGGCTAGAAAGCACGAGGGACCATGGGACGATATTGTCCAAAGGGGAGGGGTGGCGCTTGCGCTTTGGAAGACGGAACAATATGTCAACATATGAAGGAGTGTTCATCTGAACCTCCGCAGCAACAGCGTTAGGTGACACTTCAACAAATATTCAGAGCAATAGATTAGTTCCCGCTCTTACAACGCAAGACTGCCGCCTGGTTAATTATTCGTCATCAACGCCCGGCGCATTAGGTGAACATGGTCGGTATATCCTCCGATCCATATCAATCCAAATGCTGATTGTTATGTTCTCTTCTCTGAAGGACTTGCGAATTAGCCCTCCGACCCCGGCCCGGTATGCTCGATCGGAGGGCTATTCTTTGGCGAGGCTCATCGCGGACCAGGGGTTCTGCGCAGTTCGCTTGCCTCGGCCGGGATGGGTTTTCCTCGCTTCTGATGACGTAGCGCGGTCCAGCCTTGGTCCCGCGTGGCAGTAATCGCATCACGACGTATCGGCCCTCCGCTTTGTGGGGAAGGTAGTAGACGTACTGGCCGATTTTGAACTCAGGCATGGGATAGGGCCATGCGTTGCATAAAAAAAGCCCTCCAGCCAATTAGGTCAGAGGGCTTTAAGTGGGGCGTTGATCGTCGATCAACAACGCACTGTAGTACGGCGACGGCGCGTGGGTTGACCATATATCCAACGCTATATCGCGCACCTGCGTCTGCCGTAACGGCACGCTGATTGCATTCTGTGGATGACAGCGAGGTCGTCATATCGCATTCACACGGCATCGCTAACCACGGCCACAACGGAGAAGGGGCAATGCGTGACGACGAATATCGCCGGCTCCACGCGGCCTGTCTTGCGATGGCGAAACAGTCCACTGAGCCGGACCTGCAGGCGCGATGGATGGCGGCGGCAGATACGTGGTTGAAGCTCGCCGCCGAACTGCACTCGCGACCAGGGCGGGCGCTTAAAACACGAGCAGCGCTGCCTAACACTTTCCCTTTCGCGAGCCTGCAGAGGCGTTAAGGTTGTGCCGCCCTGACATGGGGCATTTTCTTCTCGTTCTTTTGATCTCCAGTGAGGAAGCCTTCGCGCCGTTGCTCGTCGCGGGGGCTTTCTATTTTCATCGCCCACCCGGGACCCTGCGCAGCTCGCTTGCTTCGACCGTGTATTAGCGCTCCGGGTTGTCCTGGCTTCTGATGATGTAGCGGAGTTCACCTTTCGCCTGCGCCAGTAACCGCATCACGAGTTTGAAACGTCTGCGCGAAGACGGCTTGATCACTTTCCGAGCGAACGAAGTCCACGTACACGATTGGGAGCAACTGCGTTCGGTTGCAGAGTTCGACCCGGCGTATTTGCAGCTACGCCCCGAACCATCAATTTTTCCGTCGAACTACGTTGAAGCTCCAGCGCGAATTAGCGTCGCCTGAGGCAAGTTCATTTTCGAGAGTTGTCGGCGTGGGGTTGAGAGAGACCGCGCGAAATATCATGACTATGCTCCAATGCGCCCAAGTCGCTGACAGCTCATGTAGATTTGCTGCTTGTCATCGGTCTCGAGGCAGCGTCGGCTCCTCGTTCAGCGTGCGACAGCCGGTCGGGTATCTATAGGCTCACACCGCGGGTGCCGAACAACCAAAACGCCGAAGTGAGCCACAACACCATAAGAATGGCGAACAGCACCCCTCCCGCCATGGGCAGCGCCCAGCCGGGGTAGCCGCTTGTGCGGACTATGAGGACTTTGGCGGAAAAGGCACCGTAGAAAAAGGCGCCCAAAAACGAGTGAATAAAGACGCGGGCATCGTATGTCCCGAAACCGAGCTTGAAGATGCAATGGTAAGCGGCCGGTACAGTGAGCAGAATGGCCGCCCGCCCGGACCAGCGATGCAGCAGGGGATAGAGGCGGCCTTCTGGCGGGAAACGCAGTTTTCCATAAATGCGTGCCGCCGTCAGCAGCTGACCCAATCCCAGCAGCAATGCGGCCGTCGTCAGCCAAGCCTTCATATGCAGCGTGTTACTGAAGAAGAGGCGAAAAAACGGTGTTTTGTAGGGCTCCACATCCGTCCGGACCGCCACAAATCCTATAACAAGCGCGACGCTAGCGAAAAGCAGGAGGGGACGCACGAGCAGCCTCAGACCGGGAGAGCGGCGTCCCGCGCCATCGATATTTTCGCTCATAGCTGAGCTCCGACTTGCGGTTTCCTTGCGCACTTGATCCAGCAGGCCGTTGAGGGACTGATGCGCGCGATATCGCCCGCGACGTGAATATCGGGGGCGCTCGTTTCGAGAAAAGCGTTCAGCAGGATACCGCGATCGAGCCTGAGGGTCGGCCCGAAAAAGGCGGCCTCTCGTGATGGTCCAATAACAGACATCCAACCGCCTTCGATCACTCAGCGGACGTTTTTGTATTGAACTTAATCGACGCGTGACTGCCATCGCAAAACGGCTTGTTCTTCGACGCGCCACAGCGGCAGATCGTCATGCGATTGCGGACTTCGTAGCGATAGCCGTCCGCCGACATTAGTGAGATGCCGCCGCGCAGCCAAATCGGCCCGCTGCAATCTTCCACCGGGTCTTCGATCAGACCGATTGAGACGGGCAAACGTCTCCTCGATGGTTGCTCCGGCGGCCTTGTCGAAGGCGACGAGACGACCCGCAGGGCAATGATGCACTTGGCGGAGAAACATCGCGCGAATTTGCGGATCGTCGGTGCGCGCGACCTGGTTCCATACGTTGCCATTCGGGTCGCAAAACCGGCCGTCCGCGCACAGGTGCTTCGCATCCAGAAGGGCAAGCGCAGGTCCGTCGAATACGGTTGCCTGCGCCGAATAGGCCGTGCGTGCGGCAGTTTCGCTGCCGTCGAAGCCGATCTTTGCGTGGGTGCCGTCGCAGAAGGGCGCTCTGTGTGAGTGCCCGCAGCGACACAGCGCGTATTTTTCCGGAGTGGCATAAGAGTCACCCTCTCGCCATTGCAGCGATTCGCCGTCGGCGTTGGCGACGATCGCCTGTTCGGAGAGTGGCGCGTCACCCGATACGATGTAAGGGCCATCCTTGGAGACGGTGACGGAAATCTGCTGCTTGGCTGATGACATGCACTTCTCCACCCTACCGGATACGTCCTTTACGACTTTGGTGCCCGATTACGTGTACGACTTAAATCCCATTCGTCCCCGATCAATTGATCTTCGGATTGAGAAGCTCCTGCGAACGTGCCGAGCTCATGTTAGCCTTGGTGATGAGGTTGGCGCCGGTATCGATAGTGGCCGGCACCTTCTCGCCCCTCGAGGCAGCAAGCGCGGTCTTGACGCCATCGTAACCCATGCGGAACGGGTCCTGCACAACGAGCGCGTCGATCGTGCCGTCCTGCAGGGATTTGACGAGTTTGTCGTTCGAGCCGAAGACGACGTAATTGATCCTGTCTCCGGACGACTTGTTGTAGACCACTTGGCTCGCCCCCTCCGCCATGATTATGTTGGAGACGAACACGCCGCGCAGGTTCATATCCGTGGCGGTAAGGTCCTTCATGATGCTAAGCCCGGTCGCCGCCTGAGCGTCGGCGACCTTTTCGGGGAGGACATTCAAGGCCCGATATTTCTTGGCCACTTGCTCCTTGAAACCCGTGACGCTCTGATCGGGCGAGGCGGCGACAGATGAGGCGGTGATGATTGCTACGTCACCTTCGGTATCGGCATAAGTCCTGGTGATCGCGTTGGCGAGAGCATCGGCAGCGATGTGGCCCACCTGGACGTCGTCGGTCGCCAAGAATGAGGTCAAAGCCTTAGTATCGGCGGTGGAATCGATACCGATGATCTTGACTTTCTTGGCCGCTTCATCGATCGGCTTGCCAAGCGGGGCAAACTGCGCGGGCGCAATGACGATTGCCGTGGGATTGGAGGCCACGGCCTTCTCGAGAAGGCTGATCTGGCCCGCGACGTCGGATTCGGATTGGGCGCCGAGCTCAGTAACGTTCACGTCGAAATCTTGACCGGCCTTGCGCGCGCCAGCGAGCACCGTCTGCCAGTAGATCGAGGTCGTATCTTTCACGATGACTGGAATCGTTGGCTTCGTCTGCGCCATAGCCGGCGCCCCGAAAGTAAGGCCGGTCACAATGCCGGCGGCTACAACAAATCTCTTCATTTTGTCCTCTCATAGTGGAGAGCCTGCGGTCCTCCACGAATTTGTAATTTCAACCGGGTGCTCACGTCGTCGCAGCCAGCGTCTGATCGATAGTGGCGAGCATCTCTTTGCCCTGGACGTAGGAGACATTGCGGATGCCAAGCACGGAGCGCAGCTTTTCAGCCGGAACAGCCATCGGCCCCGGCGCAGGAGCCGCGCCAGGCGCCGGCTGCGGAAAGCCCGTCGACAGCGCGGTGTGGAATGCGACGTTGCCCTCCACCTTCTGTATGATTTGATGAATATGACCGTTGAGCACGGTCAGCGAACCGAATCGCTTCAGCAACGACAATGCTTGCTCCGCATCGTCGGTGCCCCAGCCCCAGTCCTTGTAGATCGTCCACAATGGAATATGAGCGAAGACAACGATAGGCGTGGAGGCGGACAGGCCCTTCACATCGTCGGCCAGCCAGGCGAGTTGCTCGGCACCGAGAACGCCCATACTACCGGCCTGGAGATTCACCACGTTGACGAGACCGATGAAATGGACGCCATTGTGGTCGAAGGAATACCAGCCAGCGCCCTTGGTGTTCTTGCCGTAACGCTCGAGGTAGGACTTGCCCGGCGTCTCATCGAGTAGGTCGTGCTCGCCCGGCATGTAGTGCACGTCGAGTCCCGCGGAGCCGATGACCTGAGCGGCATCATCAAACTGGTCCGGTTTGGAAAGATGGGTGATGTCGCCGGTATGGATCATGAACGCTGGCTTGGCGGGGAGCGCGCCGACTTTGGCGATGGCTTCCTTGAGCGTGCCGAGCGCGTCCGGATTCACGGACTTCACGTGAAAGCCGATGTGGCTGTCGGAGATCTGCGCGAATGTGAATGATTGTGTCGCGGCAGTTGCCGCTTCGGCGCTGCCGAGCAGGCTCACCGACTTCGGTACGCCGCCCATAACCGTCCATAGAATGCCGGTTCCAGCCCAGGTCATGCATTCCAGGACCTTGCGCCGACTCGAACCCTCGCCATTGCCGTTATGATCGGATGTCATTGCCATTCTCCCAAAGAGTTTGGTTGCGGAATTCGTTTGCTTTCAGGGACTAGATCGGGGCCGGCGGCTATTCATTCCCGAGTCACGGCGTTATTTTGAAAAAAATCCAACCGCGCCTTGTTTGCATCATCGCTGACCGCCACGACCGCCGTCCATCAGCCTCCGGCTTTCAGGCTTAGACTTCGTTCGGACCCGAAGACCCTGCATCACCGGACGGCGCCAGCCCCCGTCGCCTCGACCACGATGGTTCCGGTCATTTTCGGATGCAATGAGCAAAAATAATCGTAGGTGCCCGGTGTCGAGAACGTGAAGGTAAACTTGTCGTCGGTATCGAGTGCCTTGGATCTGAACTGCTTGGTGGTCGACGTGACGGTGTGCGGGATGTCGTCTTGATTGGTCCAGGTGACGGTGGTCCCGGCTTTCACCGTCACGCTCTTAGGCGTGAACGTGAAGTTATCGATCTTCACCGCAGCATCGTCAGCCCCGGCGAATGCCACACCCAGAGTGATGCCGGTCGCACAGCCGAGCAGGCCAGCCAGAGCGGCGGCGCGCGCAAAGCTCATTTTCATGATACCAACTCCCTGATAGCGAATCCGCACCTGACAGAACAGAAGACGAAAGGGCGCGTGAGTTTATTCCCGCGCGCCCAGTGAATGCCCAAAAGTTGTAGATAATTGAATCTGTTGGGGGTTGTTCGTGCGGATCTGAATAGCTGGAGTAGTCGGGTTGCTCGGTGCTCCAACCTGCCGGTTTTCGGTTCCGGCGACCTTCCGGTCACGAGCGCCCTAGCGGCCGGAATCGTGCCGCCATTGTCAGCTTTTGGACGTCAGGAGACCGATCCGGCGCAAAAGATCCTGGAATCGAGTATCTGACCGCAGAGGATCGAATGCCGGGCGCAGTAAGATGGACGCCTTGAATCGCGCTTCATAAGCCTTGTTCAGCCGGATCATTGCTTCGTCTCGATCACCAAGTCCCACATAGATCAAAGCAATGTCGGCGTCTACCGAATGGTTCTGATCATGTCGTGACTCCAAGTCATTGACCATTTTTATTGCTTTTTCTTTCCGTCCTGAAACCGCATAAACATAACCGAGATTCGAGTCGAAAGCCCCGCTGTGTCCAGAAAGTTCGATTGCCCTTTGAAACTCTGCTATTGCCTCATCATACATGTGCTTTTGCGCTAATGCCTGGCCCAGTTCATAATGGCCGATGGCAAAGTTCGCATCCATCTTCAGAGTTTTTTCACTCTGCTCCACTGCTTCGTCATACCGGTGAGCCACGCACAATGCGTCCGCCATGTCTGCATTGATGATAAGGGATAGGGGATCAAGACTTCTCCGCTCTTTTCAACTCGAACATGGCATCGTTATCCATCCCAACCATGAAAAGATGCCAAGAATACCACTGATGCGCCGTCGCATAACCAGGATTGAGTTTAATCGCCTGATTGTATTCTGTCTCGGCAGCCGCCCAATCCCAGCCATAAAGGTCCAAAGCGAAAGCCAGAGAGGTGTGGGCCTCGCCGAGGGTATTGTCCAATGCCAACGCCTTGGCCGCAGCGGCCGTGGCCTTGGCGAACGCATCCTGCGGAGGCAGTACGCCATATTTCCAATCGCCCGCCACTGCGTAGGAGTTAGCCAAGCCGGAATATGCTTCGGCATAAGCTGGATCAATCTCGGTCGCGCGGTTGAAATACTGGATCGCTGTCCTTAGGCCGTCTCCGCTCCGTTTGTTCCAGAAGTACCGACCTTTGAGGTAGGCTTCATAGGCCTCCGGGATTACCGTCTTCGACTTAGCTAGCGTCGCCTGTTCTTGTGGATTTAAGGTGGCGCGAATCTGCTCGGCGATTGCGCGCGTCACTCTGCTTTGGAGCACGAGCGTGTCCCGAATATCTTCGTCGTAGCTCTCGGCCCAGATGTGCTTGTCATTATGCGCATCGATCAATTGGGCGGTGACCCGAACTCGTTCACCGGAACGCGAGACACTGCCTTCCACCACCGCGTCCACGTTCAACTTACTGGCAATCTCAGCCAATGGCTTGCGGGCGTTCTTGTAGGTCATCACCGACGTACGGGAGATCACACGTAATGCGCTCATCTGCGCAAGTCGTGTAATCAACTCGTCGGTCATGCCGTCAGCGAAGTAGTCCTGAGCAGGATCCCCAGAAAGATTTTCTAGCGGGAGCACCGCTAAGGAGCGAATCGCCGGTGAATGGGTCCTGTGGTAGAAAACCCACGACACGGAGGATGCAACCACCAGGGCCAGCCCGAGGCCGAAAAGCTTTCGAGCGACATTGCCGCGGCCCCTTTGATGTGCCGTCGTCAGAGAGGGCGAGAAGACCGGGGTCCCAACGTAAGTAGGATCGTCCGCGGCGGTTTCCTCGCGCCGGTCACAGATGACGGTGACGTCGGCGAGAAACCGATAGCCACGGCGAGCGACGGTTTCGACGAAGCGGGGATGCCCGGACGCATCACCTAACACTTCTCGAATTTTGCTGATTGCTTTGTTGAGGCCGTGATCGAAATCCACGGTTGTCTGCGGCCAAAGTCTGCTGCGCAACTCCTCGCGGGTCACCACTTCGCCCGGCTTTTCCAGCAGCATAACCAACAGTTGAAACGGCTGTTCCTGAAGCCTGATACGTTTGCCCTGCTTCGTCAGCTCGCCGGTGTGAACATTGGCTTCGAAGACCCCAAAACGCAAAAGCATGGGTGCTGACTCGTTGGCGTGCATGGCAAACGTGTGCCTGATGTTATCTCAAACGTGTCTGACTAGGGGAGGATTTCCCGGAAGTCATTGTTTTCATTACCCTTACGCGGGGACCTTGAGTCCAGAGAATGGGGAGGGCCGGTCCATTGAAGTAATGGGGCGACCCGGTCCACATGGTGCGCAAGTTTGCAATGCGGCATCAATTTTTGCGGGGTCACTCAATGTATTCCGTGGCTGTCCAATCAATTGCCAATGGAGCGATTTCATCTCGCCCCCAGCAGGATGCGGGCGCGAATTGGAGCGCGAGCGACGACAACGCGCGCTTCGCCAGCGTGGTGATGCCGCACATCGATGCCGCATACAATTTGGCGCACTGGCTGACGGGGAATTGCACGGACGCTGAAGACGTGGTGCAGGATGCGTCGCTACGCGCCTTCCGCGCCATTCGTGGATTCGCCGGCGGCAGTGCCCGCGCCTGGGTGCTGCGCATCGTCCGTAACACCGCCTATTCCTGGCTCCACAACAATCGACGGGCAGTGGTTGTCACGGTCGAGGAGCTCGAAGCGGTCGAGGCGGCGCGCGTCAAGCGAGACGACCAGGCTGCCGAAACGCCGGAGGCAGCACTCATCGCCAAAATCGACGCCGAGCACCTGCGTGCAGCAATCGCTGCGCTCCCGACGCCGTTCCGGGAGACGCTGGTGCTGCGCGTCGAGGGACTTGATTACCGCGAGATCGCCGAGGCGACTGAAGTGCCGATCGGCACCGTGATGTCAAGGCTGGCCCGTGCGCGCGGCCGGCTGATCGCGACGATCGGGTGCAGAGCGCCGGATTGATTGCGGGGCGACAAGCGCGACCCGGCCTTCGCCCACAAGCACCTCCCGGCCTCGCCTATACCAAAAGCCTACGCTCCTAC
>CAWFLX010000038.1:0-118669 GCA_963816775.1 uncultured Alphaproteobacteria bacterium | reverse complement strand
TTGCGCTTCACCGCTATTGAATAGTCGGCTCGATTGAAGCACAGGAACATTGCGGATGTATGCGCCAGAAAACCCGCAAATGCTACCGTCAAGACTGCAGCACGCCCGCCGTCTAGGGAGGCCGGTAGTCGGATTAGGATCAGCGGCTCAAGTCTGGGGGTACCCCCACCCGGTGTGGATCTCCTGGGGCCCCCGATCTATGCGGAGGGCCACATCGCACGTTTCGCCGACGGGCAATCTCTATCGCAGCCGGAGGCGGCGTTGCGCCGACGGTGGCGCCACCTTCCCGTGGCCTTCCCAACCGCGCACAGATCGCTGCCGGCACGCTACAAGCAATTGCGATTGCTGCGGATTGACGCATAGCACCATCAGTCTAAGAGGCAGGCGGTGAGGTCGTCAGGCATTGAGCACAGACCGCAACGAGGCCATCAAATCCCAGGGCGGCGAATATCTACTGCGACCAAAACGGATGAGGTGTTCTTAAACGAATGCGCTTGGCGGGAGGATGAGCCATTCCACCCATCCCATGACAGATGATCGCTTATGACGTGGTTTCTATCCCCCCACACGCGCGCGCGCGCGTGGGGCATGGATATATGGAAAGGTGTCACAAGTGTCATTTCGAGTCATGGCTCAGAACCACTATGGCCACGCTCGGTCTGCTTCGGGTTCCTGATAGGAGGTGGCAATCTTGAGGCGAATGCCATCGAAGCCTCGGCTGCGCATGTCGCGCGTTGGCCGAAGCCCGAGCCTGACTAGCGACTGCGAAAACCATCTTCGGGAACATCGGGTTTTTCTCCGCTAGCGACCGCGTAGCAAGTCCAACTCTTGAACAGGTTGGCTGACGTGTCGGTGAGCGCGCGGTGCCCGATCTCGCAGCATTCTTCGACCCATTGGCGCAGGATGTCTTCATCGGAGAAATATTCCTCGGTTGCTGCGGCGACGATCGCGGGCCGGACTAAGCCGTTGCGCCGCCAGTCGAGGCATCCATCGATCATCCAGCGCAGGATGGCGGGCCACTCGGCGCGGAGCTTCTGCTCGAGCTGCTGGTCCGGGGTTGGCGGCTTGTGGAGAAAAGGCACGATGTTGAACCGGCGGCGAGCAGCATCATCGACGTTGCGTAGTGCGGGCTTGTGATTGCCGATGAAGACCAGTTTGAAGGTCGGCGACGTATGTGAAGAAATCCTGTCGCATGAACCTTGCCGAGATCGGGTCGCCGCCGGTCAGTTGCTTGATGCGGCCTTCGGCCCAGGCGCGGCCTTCCTCGGTTTCGGTGGCGCAGACCAGGCGTGCGCTGCGCAACATGGCAAGATCGGTCGGATGCTTGTCGGTCGGCGAGTTCGTGAACGTCTCCATGGCGGCGACCCGCGCGTAGTCGCCGAGAATGGCCGATACGGTGTTGAGGAATACGGTTTTGCCGTTGCCGCCGGGGCCGTAGACGAACAGCAGCGCGTGCTCGCGGGTGTCACCGGTCAGCAGATAGCCGCAGAAAAGTTGCAGGTAGGAAATCAGGTCATCAGCCTCGGCAGTCGCCTCGCGGAGAAAGCGCAGCCAGGCCGCACAGTCGGCGGATTGGGCCGGGGTCACCGCGGTGATCTTGGTGATGAAATCGTCCGGGCGCGGAGGTTTGATCTTGCCGGTGCGCAGATCGACCGTTCCGTCCGGGGTGCCGAGCAAATAGTGATCCGGGTCCCATAGCTCCGATGTCACCGCGAAAGCCCGGTCACTTTGGGCAAACCCGCTCGACCCCGGCGGCGAAGCTGGTCTTGCCGCACACGGCACGGGCTTTGGCGGCTTTGGCGTGCGTCAACTCGCGGGCGAGATCGCGCGCCCATGCGAACGCCAGTCTGGTGCGCTCGAGCCGCCAATACTTCCTGTCCACGCAAACCATTTGCCGACGTCGTGATCGAACCGGAGGTGATCGCAATAGCGCGCGGCGAAGACAAGCGCGGCAGCGTCCTCGGTGATCAGTTGTTTCTTGCCGTCGTCCTGATACGCTGCGAGCTTGACGATGTTGTCCACAGTGGCGTCGTCGGTCATAGCGATTGCCTCCGTGTCAGCTCGCGCTTGGCAATCGAGTTGATGGTGGCGACGATCTCACCGGCTGGAAGCGGCGGCCGGCAGCGTGCGGCATTCCAGGCGATCAGCAGCTCGAGCGTGACGTGAGGGTCGACGTAGTGGCGCAGTAGATGACCGGCGAGCCGCGCCAGCGCGGCATTGCGCTCGCCCTCGTCGACGCCATTGCGGATCAGGGTGCGCCAGGAATCCGGTGCCGACGCCTGCTTGCAGGTCGGCTCCTGCAATGCGGCGACCAGCCACGGAGGCATTGGCGCAAAGCTGCGGTGGCCCGGAATCCATTCGTAATGATTGCCGGACACGTGCCGGCTGGGCGGCGCGAGCACGTAGCCGCCGGCTGCGCGGATATCGAGACCGGGCGCGAGCTTGCTGGCGCTGTTCCTGATCGTGACACCGGGCGGGGATTGCAAATAGATATGGAGGCCGCCGCCGCCCGTGCGTACCCGCGCGGTAGCAGGCATCGGAGCGTGCTTGTGCTCGAGCTCGGCGAGCGACGCATCCCCGCGGTGGCGCGGGTCGACGTAGAGCACGATTACCGGACCGGTCGCAATCGCGATGTTGAGCGTTCCGAACGGCGCCTCATCCACCAATGGCGCACCCGCGTTTCATCGCTCGACGCGTTGCTAAGACCATTGGGCGTCAGAATCCCGATCGGATGCTTGCCAGGCGATTTGCAGGTCAGCTTTCCACATCCACATATGAAGCCGGGGTTTGGTGGCAGCATCGGCAGGATCGGCCAGCAAGGGAAAACCCGCAGGCCCCGGCGCGCATAACCGAGCGCAGCATCAAGCAATACGGGCTGCCCCACGTTTTGTGCCCCTCTCAGAACGGGATCTCGTCATCCATGTCGCGGCGCGCACCGTTGCCGGCTGGCCTCGCGGCTGGCATGTCCGCGCCGAATGCCCCTGGATCACGCGCCAGGACGGCGGCGCAGACGGCATTGCTGAATGCGTTCCGGGTTTCGCGGCCGTCAAACTCCATGATCGGGAAGTATTGGATTTTGCCGCCGCCGCCAGTAACGAGCGCGCCATCTTTCACCTGTGGCTTTGCCGGTAATTGCGCCCAACGCCGGCCGTCCTTTTCGTGGACAGCAACATCGCGAATTGTGAGATGTAGTTCTTTGATTTGGATCGCAGCGAACCCGAGCAGCGTGTTCCGCCGCAAGCCGCGCCAGTCATCACAAGTGATCGTCATTTTGCTCATGACGTACTCCGTTGGTGGAATATCGGATGCGTGGGTCACTCGGCCGCCTCGCTGTAGAGGATGACGTTCTGTTCCTGCGGCGGTTTACGGAGCTGCGCGCCGATCTCAGCGCGAAAGATTGCGCGCCGCAGAGCGGGATCGAGCGGCGTGGCGTTTGGCCAGCGATAGCCACCACCAACTAAATGCATGGGGTTCGATCGCGGTTGGCCCGCCCGTAATTTGTTGATGCCGTTTGTGTTTTTATGGCAGAACCCACCCACCGCAGTATCGGTGGTCAATGTCCGGCTTCTGCGCGCGCCGGCAGCCAATTCGGCGCGGCGGCCAGTCTTCTGACATCGCGCCGAACAAAACCGTTGCGCGAGCCGTTGCAGGCGGAATGGTCTTCCGCACCAGCAGCAATTGGCGCGAGCGCCGAGGGCTGGTTGCGTTGCGAGTCGAGATCGATTATCTGGAACGTGCATTGGTCATTCTCCATGACGGCGCCTGCTAGCGCCGAAGTCCAAGCCAGAACTTGTCGATGAGCCTCCCCGGCGCCGCACCTCCAAAGTATTTGGTGCCGGGGCGCTCGTGGTTGCCGCTGATAGACCGCTCGGCGCGCGGCGAAGCCGAGCGGGATTTCGGCCTACATGCCGGACTCGGCGTACCGGTCGAGCTCTTCATAGGTGTAGGAGTAGAAGCGCCCGAATCGTGTGCGCCGGGGTCCTTCACCACGATTGTGGCGTTGTCTGAGGGTTTCTTCGGAAACACCAAGGTATCGAGCGGCACCGGTCAGATTGGTTCGGCCGCGTGGCTTGCCGGGCGTGCGCTCGAGGCGCGCGACCCGCTCTCTGAGTTCTTCGATCTGGGATGAAAGGTCCATCTTTGCCTCGCTTGCCGTAGTTGAGCGAGGCGAAGGCGCAATGGTTGCTACTGCGTCTTCAAGAAAAGGCCGGTCGGTCAAAAATGGTTTTGACCGGACTACTTCTTCACAAAAGCAAACCCTGGTTCGAGCCCAAATTGCTCTTTAGCGGCCTTGATCGCCGCCTCAAGGTTAGGTGTTACTGTGGGCTCGTCGTCAAGTTGCGCCTGCAAGTGTTTCACTATGAAGTCTATGACCGATTCAACCAATTGATTCCGCTCGTGTTGGTGGAACCAGCCCGAGCGGCCGCTTTGCGCCCAAATTTCCATCGATTGGCTACGTTTAATTGGGAACTGCCTTTCCGCTTCAAAGATTGCTGCTTCCAGTTCGACCCGATCGGGACATTGTTTCCACTGTGCCAGCTGATGTTTCGTAATGAAGTCTATGACCAGTTGATTTCGCAGCCAATCGGATCCCGGCCCCTGTTTCAGAGCTTTGAACTCGACTTTCCGAGTTCGCGCCACATACTGCGATGCCGCGTCGGGATCGATCGCGAGCGCGAGCAGCTCCTTCGCCGTAAAGCTAAGTGTGCCCTCGCGTAACTGTCGAGCGAGAACAGCGCGCCCACGTTTTTCCTCGAGGCTGCCGGGGGTTAAATAACTCGTGACTTGGCGGCCATTTTCGTCGACGTGAAAGCCGGCGAGCAGGCGCAAAATCAATACTTCATCTGCAATCCTTTCCTCGTCGCTCCGCTCCATGACACGTCACGCGCGTTTCAGTGGCGCAACGTTGGTCTTTTTGTCCGCAAGGACGGCCGCAATATGCTGGTCCCAGCGCGCCAGCGCGGTGGTTTTATCGGCCTCGTATTGGCTTTTGTTGTAACGACCAGCAACTCCGGCCTTGTGCCCTGAGACGTGGCCCAACACGCTTTCGACAATATGCGGCTGGATGCCGAGCTCGCCCATACCAGTCGCAACGGCTCTCCTGATATCGTGAATAACCCATGCTGGGATCTTCACGGCAGCATCAAGCCGGCGCTTGCTTTGTGACCAGCCACTAAATCCGGATGATTGATCCCGATCCCGACCAAACACAAAATCCCGACCATCGTGTTGCGGACGCGCTTCTAGAATGGTGCGCACAGTCGCGCCTATCGGAATGAAATGGGCCCGGTGGTTTTTGGTACGCGACGCGGGTAGAGCAATGACACCGCGCTCAAAATCGATCTCGCTCCAGCGCAGCAGAGCGATCTCGTTGGCCCTCGCGGCCGTCAGCGCCAACAGCTTGACGATTTCGCCGAAGTCACCATCGGGCAGAGCACTCCAAATCTTTCGCAATTCGGCATCTGTGAGCACGCGATCGCGCCCCCTTTCCGGGTTCTTGTTCGTGAATGTCGCCGGGTTGGCGTCAATGAAGCCCTCGCCGGCGCACCAGTTCAGGAATTTCACCAAACTGCCGCGGGTTCGATTTGCCTGCACCGGGCCGGTCTCGGTGGTGAGGCGGGCGAGCTCGATTGCGATCGCGCGGCGGTCGACCTTGTCGATGCGCAGGCCGTGCAGCGCTTTCAGATTGCGAACCAAGTGCCGTTCAATCTCGCGATAGGTCGATGGCCGTAATTTCTGTTCGTTGCGACGCCGCTCGAGGTAGAGCTTCATGCATGCTTCGAACGTCTCGCCGGACCTGGCTTGGCTCTCGGCCTTGTCGCCGGCTGGGTCGCTGCCGAGCTTGACCTTGGCATGTAGTTGAGCGGCGAGCGCGCGCGCCCTGTCGAGCGCGAGAGCAGTTGCTTTGCCGATCACCATCCGCCGTTGGCGATCACCAACCGCATATTGATAGATCCAGGTCTTTGAACCGCCGGCGCGCAACCGCAATCCAAAACCGGGAAGCGCATCATCAAACACGACGAGATCGTTCTTGCCGGGCGGCAATTTGAGGCCAGCGGTCGATGTGACTGTGAATTTCACTGCCCCCTCCTTCGAAATTGGGAAGACCATGGGAAGATCAAACCCGTGGCTTAGCTTGGCCAGGGCAGGCCCATAGACTGATGGTATCTGCTATTTATCGCGGTATTGCAAGGATATCTTGGCCTAGCTTGGCCAAGCCTGGGGATAACAAGTCAGTTTCCTAAACCGAAGGTCGCGTGTTCGAGTCACGCCGGGACCGCCAACAGATCAACAATCGCTCAGCCTCGGCAGGCTTTTCTGCGTTTGCAACTCGGGCGGCGGCTCGTCGTTCCTGTGCCCAGCGGTTCGGACCCATGGTACGAAGCCGTCTACTTGCTTCGGATGAGGAGGGCGCAACCGGCATCCGTTCGGCAGATTTCCATTTCATTGCCCTGCACTTTGCCCATGCCGGCGGTCTTTGCGCTTGAATAAATGAAAGTCCTGCCGTCGCGGCGAAATGCACCGACAATCCGTTCGGTTTTTCCCTTTAGATCGACGACCGTGCCGGAAAACGATTTACCGTCCTGTCGAACGATCTTCACCACCGATGACGCGTCTTGAGCTTGTTGATAGGGGGTGGTCACCGAACGCCCCTTGTTCGAGATCATCCAAGTACCAATCACATTGGGGAAGTCGGCAGCGTTTGCGATGGGCGAGATAAGGGTAATGATCGCGGCGGCCACGAAAATGGTTGCGGTGCGCTTTCGATGTTGCGTCTGGTCGCGGGAGCACATGGCTGGAATGCTATCCGTGACGCACGGCGCTTGGCAACGTGCGGCACCTCGACGTCTGGTGCCTCAACGGTTGCAGCGATCACAGGTTGCGATTAGCGCGATGCTGGACCTTACAGCCGGCCTCCACACTCAGCTCCCCAACGAGAAGGCGATCACAATGTTGTCCGGCGTTTGTTTGAACTGTTTTCGGACCGAGGCGCGTATGGTTTCGGCTAGTTCACGTAAGGGTTTCGCATCATAGATGCGGGGAAACGCAACCGTTACCGACACCAGCCGCCCGTTGTTCCAATTGAACCCAACTTGCGGCTTCACGCCGGTCGCTTCTTCGACATCGCTTTCAACGGCCTTCGCGTACTTGAACCCTTCCGTTACCGTGCTGAAAGCGTCGCAAGCCGCGAGGCTGATTGTGAAAACCAGGATTGCTGCAATTTTGAACATTGGCGCCCCGATGACGTAGCCGCGGACCGAGTGACGAGTTGTACCTAGCAGTCGTTCATCTCGTCGGCCACGGCCTCATTCGATGACCGCATCGGCCTGGGACAGGACTGCCGGTGGCAGGTCGAGACCGAGCGCCCTTGCGGTTTTAAGATTGATCACCAGCTCGAATTTCGAGGGCCGCACGACCGGCAGGTCGGCCGGTTTGGCACCGCGAAGAATTTTGCCGACATAGACACCCACCTGCCGAAACCGATCGGCGCCGCCTCCGCAGCTGATCAGGCCGCCGGCCTCGGCGAATTCGCGGGTGTCATAGATCGCGGCTATTTTGTACTTCGCGGCAAGCATGACGACCCGGCGGCGTTCAGTTTGGAAAAAGGCGTTGGTCGGGACGACAACCCCGCCGAGGCGGCGCTCCGCCAGCGTTGCGAATGCTGCATCCAGCTCATCGTCGTTGCTCGCGGTCACCAACAACAAGCCGCATCCGATCGACTTTGCCGCCGCTTGAGTGAGCTGCACCAACCTGTTGGCGTTTGGGCTTGCTGGGTTGGTCAGCAGCGCGAAGGATTTCGCGCCAGGGAACAATTGGCGCAACAGATCGAGTTGCTGAGCGACGAGAAAATTCGTGATGCCGCTGACCCCTGTGAGGTTGCCCTCCGGCCTGTTCAGGTTGGTGAGGAGCCCCAACTCGGCCGCATCTCCTCCGGTCTGGAACACGATCGGAACGGACTTAGTAAGCGTCTTGAGCGCAAGGGCGCTGGCTGATCCGTTGAGTGCCGCGATCACGGCGACGGGTAGGCTGACGAGTTCAGCCGCGAGTGCTGGCAAACGCTCGTTGTGCCCGCCCGCCCATCGGTATGCGATTGAAACATTCTCTCCGTCTACGTACCCAAGTTCGCCCAGGCCCTTCTGAAACGGCGCAACAGAAAAGCCAGTGTCCTGTTGCGAGCCGTTGACCAGACAACCTACCATCGGCACCGCTGGTTGCTGCGCGCGTGCGAGAACGGGCCACAGTATCGCGCCGCCGAGGGCGGCGACGAAGTCACGCCGCCTCATCCCATAGATTGGCATCAGGTTCTCCCGGATTGGAATTGTCTATCATAGCACGGAGCGCGCCGAGCCGCTCGGCGCTTCGCCTCCTCGGTTTGCTGAGCTCGACGGACGGGCCCATCGCGGAATCTGGTGTAAATCGCATGCATTCCAACTGCATCTGAAGCTACTTCCGCCGGTGATGCTGTGATCTTCCGCACACGCGGACGTGGCTCCCGGCCGCGCCTAGTTCGCTCGGTTTGCACCCCAAAATTGCCAAGGTTGGCGAGGCCCCTCATGGATGTTCGACGGCGTTGTTTGGGATACAATAACTTCCGAGAATCAACACCTAATCCTGGTGGACATGCTTGACTTATACTGACCCGTATTCTCGGGATGGCGTGCACGGGGTCACGCGTGCTGCCTTGGGGCTGGTTGGTTTTGCTTTGCTTGGCTACGGTGTTATTGTGGCATTGGAGAATGCTACTGGCATGAAGATCCAAGCTGGTCCGTTGGCCGCGATTGTTGCAGGTTTCGTCATCGCAGCCGCGGGGGTTCTTTGGCACCTACAAACGAGTCGAAGTGGGACATCCGTCGCGACGCGGGTGGAGCCGGCGGTCGTACCTCAGCCATCCAGTACGCAGTCATCGGCGCCAGGGGGCAAGCCTTCAGACGCTACCGTCGCCAGCGATCGTTCGGCTGCGGCGCCGTCCGCACATCCTCCGTCTTCGGAAGGTGACAAGACCGCGGCTCTGCGCCGCGATCCAACAATGGGCAAAGTTGCGGAGCCGGCCGCGGCGACGCCCGTGGCGCGCGCCGACATGTCGAACGCGGAGTTCAAGTCAGCGGCGCTTGCGTTCGCAGGCAAGATGCGAGCATTCGAACAGTCGTACGACTCGCGGCGCTATCAGATATTTGACAAGCGGACCGACAATCAGCAAGAGCGCGACGAACAAATTCAGGAATTGAAAGCGTTGCAAAACGAGAAGATCAGCGATTTCGCCAAGGACATTCTCCCGCAGGCCCAGTTCCTGCAAGGCGAGTTGTCGCGACGCCTCGAACAACGCGGGGTCACCGACGTCCCGATGCCGCCGCCCCCGGCGGGGACGTCCATCGCGATGGGGAAGCGGCTGCTCCAGGTTGATGTGAGCGACGTCGGTCTTCTAGGTCACCAGCCGGTGCACGGCCTAGCCGCGTACCTCGAATTGCTCGCGAGTAAGCTGACCGATTAGTGCACCGCGAGAAGGCACGGCACCGCACCCCGCGTTGTGAAAGCGAATGGGCTCAGCCTTCGTCGATTCCGACCATGACGTCGGAAGCCTTGATCACGGCGTAGGCGGTCTGGCCACTTTTCAGCTTGAGATCGTCCACCGCTTCGTTGGTGATCGATGCGGTCACAACCGTTCCGCCGACATTGATGCGCACATGGGCCGTCGTCTGACCCTTCTGCACGGCGTCGATGGTGCCCTTCAGAACATTTCGCGCACTGAGCTTCATCGTAATCCTCTTTGGCTGGGATTAAGAAAGGTGGGGCTTCTCGAATGTGTGGAAATAGCGTTATATAGTCTGACTACATGACGCAAGCGGGTTGTTCGCATGCATGTCCACGCCGCAGTTTCATTTGAAAACAAGCGTTCAATCGCGGGCCGCGGTCGCATCCGTTTGCTCGAAGCCGTTGGTCGCGAGGGCAGCATCTCGGCGGCAGCGCGCGCCACCGGGCTCTCCTACAAGGCAGCCTGGGACGCGATCGAAGGGCTCAACACTCTGTTCGGCCGGGCTCTCGTTGAGGCCAGGTCCGGCGGTGCTCGCGGCGGCGGCACGCAACTGACCAAGTCCGGGATCCAGGTCGTCGAAACGCTCACGCGCCTGGAGGGTGAGCTGTCGCGCGCGTTGCTTCGCCTTGAACCCGACCTGCGCGGCAACGGCATAGCGGTGTCGAACCTCGTCCCCGGCTTTCTGTTGCGCACAAGTGCGCGCAACGCTCTGCGGGGCGTCATCACCAGTATCAAGACCGACGCGGTCAGTGCGGATGTCACCTTGGCGGTCGCGCCGCGGACGTCGCTCCGCGCGATCATCACTCGCCGCAGCGTCGAGGAATTGGGACTCTGCCCGGGGCGCGACGCTCTCGCCTTGGTCAAGGCTTCGCTGATCTCGATTACGAAGGAACGCGACGCCCGCAATGGCAAAATTGCTGGAAACCGCATCGCCGGAAGGCTCATTCGCAAGGAACTCGGGCAACACGACACCGAGTTGGCCATTGATGTCGGCGCCGGGGAGACGCTCGTGGCGACTGTAAGGACGTCGCGACTCAAAACCATGCGACTCAAAAAGCTGGATGAAGTGTGGGCGGCGTTCGACCCGCGTCACGTCATTTTGGCTGTCGGCTGATCAGTAGGAGTGGGACAATGAAACGAATTTGTTCAGGCTTCGCGCCTGCCGCCGTTTGCGCAATCGCATTCAGCGTGGCGCAGCCGGTGTCGGCCGCCGAGATCAACGTCGCCGTTGCGGCCAATTTCACCGAGGCCGCGAAGGAGATCTCTGCGGCATTCGAGAAGAAAACTGGCGACAAGGTCCTGCTCAGCTTCGGCTCGAGCGGCCAGTTCTATACCCAGATCACCCAGGATGCACCGTTCCAGGTGTTCCTCTCCGCCGATCAGGAGCGTCCCGAAAAGGCTGTGGCCGAAGGATTTGCGGTGCCAGACAGCCGCTTCACCTACGCGGTCGGCAAGCTTGCGCTGTGGAGCCGGGATGCAAAACGCGTGACCGGAGCCGACACTCTCAAGCAGGGCGCTTTCAGCAAAATCGCGATTGCGAATCCGGCGGCAGCCCCCTATGGCGCGGCCGCGATCGAAACCATGAAGGCGCTCAACGTCTACGACGCGCTGCAACCGAAGATCGTGCAAGGCAACAACATTGCGCAGACGTTCCAGTTCATCGATACCGGCAATGCCGAGCTTGGGTTCGTCGCGCTGTCGCAGGTTATTGAACGCAGCGAGGGATCTCGCTGGCTGGTGGCGGGCAATCTATACGCGCCGATCAAGCAGGACGCCGTGCTGCTGAAGAAAGGCGCCAGCAACGAGGCCGCGAAAGCGTTCATGAATTTTCTCAAGGGGCCGGAGGCGGCCGCGATCGAGGCGAAATTCGGCTACGGCACGCCGGAGTCGAACTGAGCGTTCATGCTATCGCTTGGTGAGCTTTGGCCACCCATCCGCCTGACGTTGGAGCTGGCGGCGATAACGACGACGTTGTTGCTGATCGTCGGTACGCCGATTGCGTGGTGGCTCGCGCGTTCCAAAGCGGTCTGGAAGGAGGCCGTCGCCGCGGTTGTGGCGCTGCCGCTGGTTTTACCGCCGACCGTGCTCGGATTTTATCTGTTGATCTTCCTTGGGCCGGATGGCCCAGGGGGCTTCCTCGCGAGCTTCTGGGGCGCGCGAACCCTCGCGTTCACGTTCGAGGGCCTGGTCATCGGCTCGGTGATCTATTCGATGCCGTTTGTCGTGCAACCGATCCGCAACGCGTTCGAGGCATTCGGCGACCGCCCGCTCGAGGCCGCTGCCACATTGCGGGCTTCTCCTTGGGATGCGTTTTTTAGCGTCGCGCTGCCGTTGGCGCGTCCCGGCATCATGACCGGCGCTGTGCTCGGCTTTGCGCACACGGTCGGCGAGTTCGGGGTGGTGCTGATGATCGGCGGCAACATCCCTGGTAAGACCAAGGTGCTGTCGATTGCGATCTTCGACTATGTCGAAACCCTGCAATGGACGCCCGCCCACATTCTCTCGGCCGGCATGCTGATCTTCTCGTTCTGCGTCATTCTCACCATGATGCTGCTGGAGAAGCGCCTGCGAAGAGCTGGAACATGACCAGCGACGCAACGATTGTGGCGCGCTTTCGCGGACAACTCGGCGCATTTGCGCTTGATGCGGCGTTCGAAACTCCTGCCAAAGGCTTCACGGCGCTGTTTGGACCGTCCGGTTGCGGCAAGACCACGCTGCTGCGGTGCGCTGCAGGACTGACGCGCCTCGCAGACGGTTATTTCTCCTTGGGAAACGAAATCTGGCAGGACGGCAAGCAATTTCGCCCGCCGTATGCGCGTGCAGTCGGCTACGTGTTCCAGGAGGCGAGCTTGTTTGCGCACATGTCGGTGCGCCACAACCTGCTCTATGGCTATCGCCGCGCCGGTGCGAACGGATCACAGCAGAACATAAAGTTCGACGATGTTGTTGGACTACTCGGCGTTGAGAGCCTGCTGGAGCGTTCGCCGCGGCGGCTCTCGGGCGGCGAGCGTCAGCGCGTGGCGGTCGGCCGTGCTTTGTTATCGCAACCCAAGCTGCTGCTCATGGACGAGCCGCTTGCCGGGCTCGATCGGTTCAGCAAAGACGACATCCTGCCCTATTTCGAAAAATTGCATGCAGCGCTCGCGGTACCCGTTCTTTACGTCAGCCACGATCTTGCTGAAGTGGAACAGCTCGCCGATTACATAGTTCTGCTCGAGCAGGGCCGCGTCGTCGCCGCCGGACCGCTGCGCGACCTCCAGTGCGATCCGGGATCGCCGCTCGCGCGCCAGCCCGAGGCCGCGGTGAGTCTCGACGGCAAGATCGAGGCGCACGATGCCGCCTATGGACTGACCCGCCTCGCGGTCAAGGGCGGGACCTTGCTGGTGCCGGAACTGGACGACGTCGTTGGCACGGTCAAACGCATCCGCGTGCGGGCGTCCGACGTGAGCCTCGCCCGCGACGCGCCGACGGGTAGCTCCATCATCAACAGTTTGCCGGCGCGGGTGCTGTCGAGCGGTCCCAATGGGCGCCATCAGGTTAATGTGTTGATTGGGCTCGGCACCGACGGGGCCGGAGCACGGCTGTTGTCCCGCGTCACGCTCAAATCGTGGGAACGCCTCGCGATCGCACCGGGAGGCGCGGTGCAGGCCCAGATCAAGGGCGTCGCGCTCACATCGCGCTGAAATCTTGCCGGCCGCTCACTCCGCCGCTTCGGCTTTGTGCCGCGGCAAGGACTGCGCGTCGGTTTTGCCGATCCCAACGCTCGATCGCGCGTATGCTTCATCGTGGTGCTGGCGCTCGGCACGCGGCAGCCCAAATCGGTCGTAGAGAATTGGCAGGAAAATCAGGGTCAGCATCGTGGCTGTAACGAGGCCCCCGATCACCACTACGGCGAGCGGTTTTTGGATTTCAGACCCCGGGCCGGAGGCGAACAGGAACGGCGTCAGGCCGAGTGCCGCGATGGTCGCGGTCAACATCACCGGTCGCATGCGCCGGCGCGCCCCTTCCATGACGGCTTCCCGAAACGGCAGTTCGCCGCGCGCCACGACCTCGTTGATATAGGTGATCAGCACCACGCCGTTGAGCACGGCGATCCCGATCAGCGCGATGAAGCCGACTGACGCCGGCACCGACAGAAATTGGCCGGACGCCCACAACGCGACGATGCCGCCGATGGTGGCAAAAGGCACGTTGCAGAACACCAGCGTGGCCTGGCGCAGCGATCCGAACGTCAGGTAGAGCAACAGGAAGATCAACCCGAGCGCGATCGGCAGGACAATCGCGAGCCGCGCCGCGGCGCGTTGCTGATTTTCGAATTGGCCGCCCCAGTCGAGCGCGTAGTCCGCCGGGACCTGCACCTTGTCCGCAACCGCGGCCTGGGCGTCGGCCACGAAGCCGACCAGGTCGCGCCCGCGCACGTTCACCAATACGGTGGCGTAGCGTTGGCCGCCTTCCCGGATGACTTGGATCGGCCCGTCTTCGGCCTGTACGTCGGCGATCTGCGCAAGTTCGACCGACCCGCCGCCCGGCCGCACGATCGGCACGCGCGCGAGATCGCGGTCCGAGGCGCGCACGCTCTCCTCGCCACGGATGAACAGCGGTACCCGCATCGCGCCTTCCAGCACGATTCCGAGCTGGCGGCCATCGACCCACACCCGCAGGCTATCCTGCACGTCGGTGGTGTTGAGGCCGAAGCGGCCGGCGCGTACACGATCGATCGCCACCGTCAGATAAGTCTGGCCAGCGTTGCGCAGCGCGAACACGTCGGTTGCGCCAGGGATTTTCCGGATCTGATCGGCAACCTCGCGGGCAATGCGATTGAGCTGACTGATATCGTCGCCGAAGATTTTCACCACCACGTCCCCGCGCGCGCCGATGATCATCTCCTGCACGCGCATGTCGATCGGCTGCGAAAATGCGTAGGAAATGCCGGGAATGCCGTCCAGGACCTTGCGCATTTCTCCCATCAGCCAGGGCGTGCCTTTACCACGCCAGGTTTTCTGCGGCGCCAGCGTCATGTACATGTCGGTTTCGTTCAACCCGGCCGGATCGATTCCCAGTTCGTCGGCACCGGCGCGGGCCATGATGCGGCGGATCTCTGGAATGCGGCTCATCAACTCCTGTTCGATGCGAAGATCGGTCTGCGCCGCTTCATCGACGGAGATAGTCGGATACTTGCGAATCGAGACGACCGGGGTGCCCTCGTCCATGACCGGCATGAAGGTCTGGCCGATATGCAGATAGGCGGCGATCGCTGCGGCCAACCCGACCGCAAGAAACGCGACCACGACCATCGGGTTGCGCATCGCGCGCGCGAGCAGCGGATCGTAGACCGCGTGCAGCTTGCGCACCAGCCAGGGTTCGTGCGGGGGCCCAGGCTTGAGCAAATAGGCAGCCAGCGCCGGGATTATAGTCATCGACAAAATCAGGGCGGCGCCGAGCGCGAAGGCGATTGTCAGGGCCACCGGACGAAACAACCGCCCTTCAAGGCCCTGCAGAGCGAGCAGCGGCAGGAAGACGGTGATGATGATAACGACGCCGGACACCAGCGGGACCGCCACCTCCGAGGCGGCGTCGAGCGTCAGCTGTAGCCGGGTCTTCAGATCAATCTTTTGGCCGACCATGATGCGGTGCTCGACGTTCTCGACCACCACGACGGCGCAGTCGACCAGTAGCCCAATTGCAATCGCAAGGCCGCCGAGCGACATGATATTCGCAGAGAGACCGACTGTTCGCATGATCCCGAACGTGACCAGCACGGCCAGCGGCAGAATGACCGAGACGACAATTGCGGCACGCAGGCTGCCCAAAAAGACCAGCAACAGGATCACGACCAGTACGACCGCTTCGATCAGCACTTCCTCGACGGTCGCCACCGCTTTTTGAATGAGGTCGCTGCGGTCGTAGAACACCACGATCCTGGTGTCCGGTGGCAATCGCGGTTTAAGCTCCTCGAACTTCTGCTTGACGCCGGTAACGACCATCTTGGCGTTGGCGCCCCGCAGCCCGAGCACCAGGCCCCACACCGCTTCGCGCTCCGCGTTGGTGGTGACGATGCCGTTGCGCGGCAGCGCTCCGAAGCGCACATCGGCCACGTCGGCGACCCTGATGCTCGTGCCGCCACGGGTGGCAACCACGATATTGCGCAGGTCTTCGAGGTTACGGATACGTCCCTCCGAGCGCACCAGCAGCGCCTCCTCGCCGTCGCGCACCCGGCCGGCCCCGTCGTTGCGGTTGTTGGAGGTGACGGCGTTTTCCAGCTGCTGGGGCGTAATCCCGCGCGCCGCCATCGCCGCGGCGGAAGGAGCGACCTCGAACGTGCGGACGAATCCACCCAACACGTTGATGTCGGCAACGCCCGGCAGGCCGCGCAGCGCCGGGCGTATCGTCCAGTCGACCAGTTGGCGCATCTGCTGCGCGTTCAACGTTTCGGACTCGATGGTGAACATCAGCATTTCGCCAAGCGCCGTGACGATCGGCGCGAGCCCGCCATCGGTGCTGGCCGGAAGTTGGTCGCGCACATCCTGCAGCCGCTCGTTGACCTGCGCGCGGGCCCAGAAAATGTCGGTTCCATCGGTGAACTCGAGCGTGATCAGCGCGACGGAGTAGCGCGTGGTCGATCGCATCGCGGCCAGGTTAGGGATGCCGCGCATGGCGATTTCGATCGGCGCCGTCACCCGGCTCTCAAGCTCCTCCGGCGTGAGACCGGGCGCTCGCATGGCGACCAGGACTTGCACCGGCGCCACGTCCGGAAAGGCGTCGATCGGCAACCGAAGAAAGGCATTGGCTCCCCAGACCGCGAGCGCCAACGCACCCAGGAAAACCAAAAGCCGTTGCTTGAGCGCGGCGTCGATGATGCGGCCGAGCATGCTTACTCCTGGTCGGCGCCAGCGAGCACGGCGAGCAGGGCGATGATCCCGCTTGTCGCAACCCGATCACCAGGCAATAGCTTGGCACGAAGCCAGACGCCGCGCGCGGATTCACTCACGACTTGCACCGGCAGCGCCCGGAAACCTTCGGGCACGCGAACGAACACCCAATTGCGGTCGCGGTGGCGCACCACGGATTGTACCGGCACGCTCCAATCGGCGTCGGCAGTCTGCGAGCCGATGATGACCGTAGCACTGACCGCGAGTCCCGGCCAAACGCTGGCGCCCTCAGTGCCGATCTCGGCGACCGCGATCGCGGATTGGGTTGAAGGATCCACCGTGCGGCCGATGCGGATGATCTTGCCGCGCGCGCGCTGAGCAGGCAACGAGACTTCCGAGCCGACCGTGAGATTGGGCAGTCGAGCCGCGGGGACCTGCAGTTCCACCCACAGCGGATCAAGTTCCGCGATGGTGAACAATGGCGCGGCCGCGTCGATGCGTTCGCCCGGGCTGGTATGGCGTTTGACCACCGTGCCGTTGATCGGGGAGTAGATCGTAACCGTGGGCACGATCCGTCGCGTCGTCCGCACCTCGGCAATTTGCGCCTCGCTCAGTCCCATCAGGCTGAGGAGCTGTGTGCGCTCATCGAGCCGCGCCCGGGCGCGTGCCGACTCCGCCTGCGCGATGTTGAGCTCGCGTTCCGGAATCGCCTTGCCTTCGATCAGCAATTGGGTGCGGCGCAGGCGGTCGGTGGCGAGCGACTCGTCCGCGATGGCGGCGAGAAACTGCTGTTGGGCTTCGACAATCGTCGGGGAGCGCAAGGTCGCCACCGCTTGGTTGGCCTTGACCGGCTCGTCCGCGGACACCAACAGAGTGTCGACCAAGCCGGCGGCGGGCGCAGCCACCACGTGCACCTGTCCGGGTGGAATCACCACGTTGCCGGGCAACGCGAAATCGGCGCCCCCATGCTCGCGGGCGACCGGCTCGACCACGATGCCGGCCGCCCGCAGGGCACGTTCATCCAGGCGAATCAGAATGCCGGCGGCCGGCGTCCCGTCGGCCTTGGGCGGATCCGCTTGTTGCGCGGGCGCGGGCGCGAGCCAGATGAGCATCGCGACACCGAGGATAACGATGATGCGCGCAGGCACGCGCAAACGCCCAAACTGCACAGACTGCCGCTTGACGTGCATGCTATGAGCCCGCCCGCTGTCATCAAAGACCAAGTTTAGCGCGCTGTGTCTCCGAGGCGGAGTGATTTGACCACGCCCGTCTGCGGCGAAATGTCTTGAATGTAAGATTATGCCCGATTGGTAGCGTGATTGCGCCGCTCAGCGGCCATCCGGCGTCCGCAGTCCGTACCAGACATCGCGGACCTGGGTGTAATGGACCTGGGGGTCGTATCCCGGTGCCTTCAACATAAGCGTGGTGTGATCGAGCCGCCCGATTGCGGCCAGCAGAATATATGACGCGACGACACGATCGCGTTGAGCCGTGATAAGGCGCGCGCGCGCCGCGACCAGATCCTGATTGGCATTAAGAACGTCGATCGTGGTTCGCTGGCCGGCCTGCTGCTCTCTCTGCACGCCGCGTAGAGCAATGGTTGCCGCCTTGACTTCGGCCTCCGCCGCCGTCATCGCGGTTTTGGCCCCTTCGTTTATTGACCAGGCGGTTGCCAGGATCGCGTCGATTGCGACCCGGACTTGACTGAGCACGATGCGCGCTTGCGCTGACCGCTCTTTGGCCTGCCGTATTTGCGAGGACGCCAGCCCGCCATCGTAGAGCGGGATATTGGCCTGACCGATGACCGACGCCTGATTTGTGCTCGTGGTGGTCAGCGTGGTGTCGGTTTCGACGCTGCGCGAGGCGCTCGCCTGCAGGTTGGCATTCGGCATGAGCGCGCTTTCTGCAACTTTGATCGCCGCAATCGCGACGTCGACATCGAAGGTTGCGCCCGCAATCCGCGGGTGGTCGCGGCGGCTCATTGCCAACGCCGCCTCGCGCGAGCGCGGCAGGAACCGATCGGCGGGCTCGGCTGCGGCCAGCATCCCGGGTTGAACGCCGACTATCTGTGCGTAGGTCGCGCGCGCAACCGCAAGGGCGACTTCCGCTGCATTAAGATCCGCGAGGCCGCGGTTATAGCGCGCCTCGGCCTGCGCGACGTCGGTCGGGGTCACATCGCCAGCGTCCAGGCGAACGTGCGTTGTCTTCAGCGTCTCGCGCAGAAACGTCACGCTGGCGCGCTGCGATTCAACCAATGCTTGGTCGGCCACTACATTCATGTAGGCGGTGACGGCGTCGACAAAGACATTCTGTTCGACGTTGCGCAGTTGCTCGCGGCCAGATCTCACCTGAGATTCGGCTTGGCGAACCGAATTCGCGGTGTTGAAGCCGTTAAACAGTGGCTGAGTGAGGGTGACGCCAGCGACCCAGGGATGGAGGTTCGCGGACTGGCTGGTGCCATCCGGCAAACCGTTCTTAAGCGTCTGATAGCCGGCACTGAAGGTGCCGCTGACCTGGGGTCGGTAGCCTGCGAGCGCCTGCGGAATGTTTTCGTCGATTGCACGCAGCCTGGCGCGCTCGAAGTTGAGCACAGGATTTGATTGATAGACCCGCGTGAAGGCCTCAGAGAGGCTCTCGGCAAAGCTCGATTGCGGCAAGGGCAGGAGGGCGAAGACCGCACCCCACGTGAGCCCCGCCAACCTGTTCTGGCGCCAGCCGGCAGACGACCCCACCCCCGCACTCCCAATCGGACTTTGGCCCGACCCATCTCCCAATGGTTTACGGCATTTATTGTGCTTTGCGGGCGGCGGCGTGAAAAGTTCGAATTTGCCGCAGGTTGGCGGGGTGTCGCAGCCAGAATGCGCCGATTTTACTGTCCCGCGGGCGTATTGAGGCCATACGGGAGGTCACGCACCTGGTGGTAATGGGTTCGCGGGTCGTAATCGGGTGTTTGCAACCCCAGCTGTCTGTGGTCGAGGCGGCCGATTGCGCTCAACAGCGTATAGGACGCGACTACGCGATCACGCTGGGCCACGATCAGCCGGGCATTCGCGGCCGTGAGATCCTGCTGCGCGTTGAGGACATCGAGCGTCGTGCGTTGGCCAGCCTGCGCTTCCTTTTGCACGCCCGCGACCGCGGCTGTGGCGGCCTTGACCTCGGACTCCGCGGCCGCCATGGAAATCCGGGCGCCCTCGTAGGTTGCCCACGCGGCCGCTACCGCAGTCTGCACCCGCGCTCGCACCCGCTCGAGCCAAATGCGGGTCTGACCGAGGATCTCCTTGGCTTGACGCACGCGGGAAGCAGTACGTCCGCCGTCATAAACCGGCACGGTGAGCGTACCGACGACCGAAGCCTGGTTCTGGCTGATGAAGTCCACCGTTGGATCGTTGTCTCTGGCGGCCGATGCGTTGGCCTGCACGCTGCCGGTGGGAAAAAGCCCGGCCTGGGCGATCGGAATGGCCCATTGCGCGACGTCGATCTCGAACATCGCGCCGATGATCGTCGGATGCTCGCGCGCCGCGATCGCGGCGGCCTGCTCGCGCGTGCCAGGCAACAGCTGATCGATCGGTGCCGCGGGGGCAAGCTGCGCCGCCGGCACGCCGATGATCTGGGCGTAGGTCGCACGGCTCGCTGCGAGCGCGACCTCGGCGCTGTTGAGATCCGCCAAGCCGCGGTTTAGGCGCGCTTGCGCCTGCGCGACGTCAGTCGGTGTGACGTCGCCGGCATCGTATCGCTTGTTGGTGGTCGCGAGCAGCTCGCGCAAGAATGTAACGTTGGCGCGCATCGCTTCGACCAGCGATTGGTTGGAGATCACTGCCATATAGGCTGTTGCCGCGTCGAGTAGCACCTCTTGCTCGACCGAGCGCAAGTCGGCTTGACCGGAATTGGTCTTCGCTTCCGCTTGGCGGACCGCGCTGGCGGTCTTCAATCCATTGAACACAGTTTGATTGAGCGTCACGCTAGCCGTGCTCGGACGCAGCTGATCCCACAACGCCTCACCGCCGGGAAGCAGGTTGCGTACGCCCTGCAAGCCGGCGCTCAAACCGGCATTGAGCTGCGGTCGGTAACCGGCCAGCGCCTGCGGTACGTTCTCGTCGGTCGCGCGCAATCTCGCCCGCTCGGCATTGAGCCGCGGATTGCGCGCGTATGCACCCGCCAAAGCGTCATTGAGCGTATCGGCGCGAACGGCCGATACGTGCAGAAGCACAATGACAGCAATAGCCCCCCAAACGCGCATTCCGACCCCGAGTGACTTCAAGATCAAATTCGGCATCACCATCCATCTTCGCAGAACCAGTCTATTTTGCGCCAATCACGCGCAAATGCCGCCGGTGCGGCAAAATGGCTACGGTCAAAAACGGCGCGCCAATGCCGATGCGCACGTTCGAAGCCGTCATCGAGGTAATCTACGAAGCGCATGTAGCCACTGGCTGGTTGATCGAGCCGTTCTTCCAATACGTGTTTCGCCCCTCTGGAGGGATTCCCAATCCCTACAACCCGGTCGGCGTGACCACACGAATTGGCGACGCCGCAGTGTTCGGTTTGACCTCGGTGCTCAAGTACTAGCCGCGTCGGTAGCCTGGTGCAGACCGACATCGTGACCCTTCAAGACTTATTTGCGCACCAAACTCGATCCTGCGAAGCTCGCCGCGCCATAACAGTCCCGGGGTGCGAGATCAGGATCGAGGCCGGGGGTGCCCATGCGACGCTTGGCGCTGCTTACGCTCTTATTGTTGATGGTGGGCGGGACCGCATCGGCCGCGAGTGTGTCTGGCAGTGGCGCGCTGGCGTTGGCGGCGTTGGTTGCCGAGCCTTCGCCGCTGCTCCCGCCAGGCGAGAAAGCGGTGATGGCGCGGCTCCTGAATGGCATTCTCACCTTCGCGTTTCCGGCCAGCAGAACGATTTCCGTCAAGGCCGACAAAATCGTCTGCCGCGCGAGCAATGTCGATATCTCGTTTCATTCCTGCGCCCTGACGTTCCGATCCAAGACCATCAACCTGAAAGGGCGGCGCGCACACGAACTGTTTGCCACCGTCGGCGAGGTCGGGGTGCCGCCGGACGGCGCCGCCGGCACGATGTTCGAAGCGTTGTCGCATCTCGATTGCACCATCAATCCGCATGAGATCCCGCAAAAGGCTGGCGGCGGCGCGAGCTGCAGTTTCGATCCGGGCGCCAACTGACAAATCATGTAAGGTGGGCGCGGTCGCCGCACGATAAGCGCGACCAAACCTCGCGGCGCGCCCATGATTGCGTTCGACCACCTGCGCAAGGATTACGGCGAGTTCACCGCTGTGCGCGATCTCGTGTTCACGGTCGCGAAAGGCGAGGTGTTCGGTTTCCTCGGCCCCAATGGTGCCGGCAAGACCACAACCATCCGCATCATGATGGGTATTCTGGTTCCAACCAGCGGCCGCATCACGATCGACGGGCTCGATTGCCAGCAGGACCGCGTCGAGGTCAAACGCCACGTCGGCTATTTGCCCGACAATCCGATGTTCTACGATTACCTGCGCGGCCGCGAGATTCTCGAATTCGTCGGCGAGATGCACGGCCAATCCAGGGCCCAGGCGCAAGCGCGCGCGCAACGTCTGCTGCATGAGCTTTCGCTCGATGACGCAGCCGAAGACTATGCGGTCAATTATTCGGCCGGCATGAAGAAGAAACTCGGCCTCGCCTGCGCGCTGATCCATGATCCGCCGGTGCTGATCCTCGATGAGCCAACTAACGGGCTTGATCCGCGCGCGGCCCGGGATGTGCAGGAGCGCCTTCGTCTCGCAGCCGGCCGCGGCAAGACGATCTTTCTGTCGACCCATCTCCTGGACATGGCGCAGCGCCTGTGCAGTCGCGTCGGCATCATCGATCGGGGCGAATTGGTCGCGGCCGGACCGCTGGGTGAGCTGCAGGAGAAGGTCGTTCCTGGCGGGTCGCTGGAGGAGGTCTTCCTGAAGGTGACGCACGCCGAGACCGCCGAAGCGGGTGAGGACGCGTGAGCACGACGGTCAGTGTTCCACGCGCGGCGTTTCTGCTGGCCCAGCTGCGGTTGCGCCGGCAGCTCAATCGCTTTGGATCGCCGCTGTGGCGGGTTGTTGGGGGTCCGACCGGCCAGCGGGAGGCTGCCCACGCCTCGCCGGTACGCTGGTTGCTGAGCGCGCTCGTGGCGGTGCTCATGCTCGCGAGTTTCACCAATCTGTCCTATCGCTCGATGCTCAACATGCAGAAGGAGTTGGGCACCGTCCTGGTGCGTCCCAGCACCGCGCCCGATGGGAGCGGCTCGCGTGCCGGTTCGCCGCCAGGTCAGCATCCGCCGTTGTTGCTGCGTCGTACCGCCCCCGCGCCCGGGAGCGTTTTGGCGCCCGGCGTAATGCAGGGTGCAACGCTCGCGGTATCGGTGCTCCTTCTCGCTGCACTGTTGATCGCGCTGGCGAGTCGCGAGATCGCACGTCCCGAATGGGACCTCGAGTGGCTCGCGACCTTGCCGATGCCGCTGTTTACATTGCTCGCGAGCCGATTAATCGAGCGGGTCGTGACCAATTCGTCGGGTTTTCTGACGCTCGCGCCGTTCTTGTCGGTGCTTGCCTGGTTCTGCGGCTACAGGTGGGGCGCTCCGCTCGTCGGCGTCGCGATTACACTCGCCTTGTTGGTCGTGGTCGCGACCGTGCAGATCATGGTCGACACCGGCTTGCGGCTGTCGCTCCCGCCGCATCGCCTGAGAAACTTTCACGCGCTCATTTCGATCGTGAGCCTGCCGGTGCTGTTTCTGGTCCTGTCCATGGCGCTCACTGACAACACCTTCATGTTCGACGTTGCGCGCTTGTTGCCGGATTGGACGCGGTGGCTTCCATCCGGCCTCGCGGTCGCGGCACTCGCGAGCGCCGATCCCGGAACCGCAGCGGTCTGGTCTGCCCTGATGGTCGCCGAAATTCTCGTCGTCACTGCAGTCGGATTCGCCGGGCTGGCGCGTCAGTTGCGAAACGGTGTCGTCTCGGTCGGGACACGCGAAGCGGTCGGCCGCCTGCGGCCGAAACCGCGCGCGCCCATAGAAGCCGCACTTGGCGAACGCGCGTTCGCGCTGACCTCGCCGGTACAGCGCCGCGAGCTTCGCTTGCTCGCACGCGACCGCACATTCATGGTGCAGACCCTCGTGCTGCCTCTGGCGATCGTGGGCATGCAGATCCTGCTTAATGCCCACAGCAACATTTTTGCCGGCGCGGTCGACGCGCCATCCGCGCTTGCTGCGATCGCTTTCGGGTTGGCGGCCTACACGCTCATGTTCTCGGCCTTTCAGACGCTCAATGCCGAGGGCCAGGCGCTTTGGATTCTCTACTGCGCGCCGCTCTCGCTCGAGGCCGTGCTGCGCCAGAAGGCCGCGCTGTGGTCGGCGGTTGCGATTATCTACCCGCTTACGATGTTTATCGTCGCCGCGGTGGTCGCGGGCGGCATATCGCCTGCCTTCCTCGGATCGGTGGCGATTGTACTCGCCGGGGTCCCGATATTCGCCACCATCGCGACGGCGCTTGGCGTCTTCGGCTGCGACCCACAGGCCCAGGACGTGCGGCGCCGCGTTCGCCCGACCTACTTGTATCTCTATATGGTGCTGGCATCGCTCTATGCTTACGCGATCTTCGCCGATCGCGTCTGGCAGCGCGCCTCGCTGTTGATCCTTACGGCTTTGCTCGCCGTCGCGCTGTGGCAGAAGGCGCGCGACCAGTTGCCCTATCTGCTCGATCCGTCTGCTTCGCCGCCGGCACGGGTCTCGGTGTCCGACGGGCTTATCGCCGCGTTGGTGTTCTTCGTGCTGCAGGCACTGATCGCGGCGAGCGAAATCGCGCTCTCCTCCTCCCAGATGCTGACCCCCAACATGATGTGGATCGCGTTTTGCGGGGCTGGCGCGGTGACCTATGCGGCGACGCGGCTCATTTATTGGCGGGCCCGCACGAACGGAGTTCCGCGGATCTTGAACGCCGGCGTGCCGGCAGCGCTCATGTGGGGCGTCGGCGGGGGGGTCGCGGCGGCGCTGGCCGGCCTTGCGTATATCGAGATCGCCGCCGCGCTCGATGTGTTTCCGGCGCTTCACCCAACCGGCGCGTTTGCCGGCCTGGGCGCAATCCTTTGGCTCGCGGTCGTTGCTATCGTGGCCGCCCCGATATTCGAGGAGTTCATTTTTCGCGGCCTGGTCTTTGGCGGGTTGCGGCGATCGTTCGGCTTTGCTCCCGCCGCACTCGCAAGCGCTGCGATCTTTGCGGTGGTACATCCGCCGGTGTCCGCAATTCCCGTGTTCATCATGGGTCTGTGCGCCGCGCTGGCTTACGAGCGGACCCGAATGTTGGCCGCGCCCATGGCGGTGCACGCGATTTATAACGCTGCGGTGCTCGGGTTTGAGTGGAATGTTATGCAATTATAAGCCCTTACGGACGGGGGCGTTTGCCCCCGCCGAAGGCTGGAAATCGCACCCTATACCTAGGTATAGGGTGGCCAACCCCTTCCGACAGGGTGGGTCATCCTAGGTTCAATAGAACCGTCGCCGCGGTCCCTTTAGCTTAACAGTCGGGCCGGGGGAGCGATTTACCGCGGCCATTTTGTAAGCGACCAGGGAAGATGACCATGAATTTCTCGCTCCTGACCGCCGACCGCATGACCCACGTCAAGATCGTTGGCGTTGCCCTCGTGGCCGCGACGGTTGTGACCGTGGTTGGGCTTACGGCCCGCGTTGGCGGCGACAGCGGCAGCGTAGCAGCAGCCTCCAAGGCTCAGCCCACCGCGGTGGTCAAAGCCGGCAGGCCCGCGATCTACACCAGCAATGGTGCCCTGGTCGTTCGCTGAGTTTCATCGTTTTACTTTACGTTGCAAAACTGGCCGCCCGGGTCCCTCCAGTCCCGGGCGGTTTTTCTTATGGGTCGCCGTGTCCCCGACCGATGTGATTGACACCGAGAACCGCGCCCGTTGACTCTCGCCGGGACACTAGCTGGAGCCCGCCGTGCCCGGTGCGATCACGCGATCTCTTCTGCTGTTTGCAAGTCTCGCTCTCGCCGCGCTCCCGGCGCGAGCTGACGATTATCCGTCGCGTCCGATCCGGCTGATCATCACGACGCCGGCCGGCAGCCTAGTCGACGTCCTCGGCCGCATGTTCGCCGAGGACCTGGGGGCGCGGCTCGGACAAAGCCTCATCGTCGACAACCGGCCCGGTGGCATGACCCAGATCGGGGTCGAAGCCCTCAACCGCGCGCCGCCCGACGGCTACACCCTGATGATCGGCACGTCGGAATCGACGATGCTGCCGTTTCTCAAGAAGTCCTATCGTTACGACCCGATCAAGGATTTCACGCCGGTTGCCTTGCTTGCGACTTCGTGGACCGTGTTTGCAATAAATCCGAAAGTGCCGGCGACCTCGCTTGCGGAGCTTGTTGTTTATTCAAGGAGCCATCCCGGCGGCGTGCGCTATGGGACCGGCGGTGTCGGCGGCGCGCTTCATATCGCAGTCGAAATGCTTCGGCTGAAGACGGGCGCTGATTTCGTCCATGTGCCGTACCGCGGCGGTGCGCAAGCCGCGACCGATGCGATCGCCGGACAGATCGAGATGGTGTCCATGGGGCTGGCCTCAACCCGCGTCGCCGACAATGGCCAATTGCGCATCCTGGCTCAAACTGGACCGACCCGGCATCCCATGCTCCCCGAGGTGCCGACCACGGCGGAGCTCGGCTACCCGGATGTGCGGATGGACACCTGGTTCGGTTTGGTCGGCCCGCCGGGAATGCCGGAGCCGATCGTGACGCGCCTGGCGAGCGCGTCCGAGGCGATCGTTCGTGAGCCCTCGTTCCGTGACAAGCTCGTCAAGATCGGATGCGAGGTTGCTTGGATGCCGCCGGCCGAGTTCAGGGCGTTCATCGCCAACGAAACAACCAAATGGGCGCGCGTCATTCCCGGAATGGGTATCGCGCTCGCGGAGTAGTCGAGGGAGCGAAACGACATGCCGAACATGCGAACGTGGCCGAACGGAAAAAAAGTCGCCGTGTCGGTCAACGTGATGTTCGAAACCTGGTCGGAGGGTCACGCGCCGACCTATTCGGTGCAGACCACCCATCTCAAGGGTGGCACCGTCGATCACGCCGGCAAAGCCTGGTCGACCTACGGCGGCCGCGTCGGCGTCTGGCGCCTCATCAATATGCTCGACCGGCTGCGGATTCCCGGCACCTTCTTCACCAATGCACGCTGCACCGAAGAATATCCGGACGCCGTGCGCCAGATCGTCAAATCAGGACACGATCTCGGCGCCCACGCGTATACGCAGGATCAGCTCCTCGCCTACATGTCGCTTGCCGAACAGGAGATGACTATTCGCAAAAGCGTCGACATGCTGGAAGCTTGCGGGGGAAAGAAGGTCACCGGCTGGGCGAGCCCCGTGGTCGCCTTTACGCCGGAGACTGCCGGGCTTCTGGCGAAAGCCGGTTTGGCCTGGACGAGCGACGTCACCTACGCGGACCTGCCGATCAAGATCCACACCCCGCACGGCGTCATCGCGGGGGTGCCGACCACCGATTTTTCCGACAATCGGGTGATGCGGGCGAGCCCGCGCGATCTCTATGACGCGCACACGGGAACGATCGACTATCTGGTCGGCAACGAGCCGCTTGGGCTGATGGTGATCGTCATCCACTGCCAGTTCGGCGGCCGGCCGCTCATTACCGCGGTCCTTCAGGAAGTCCTGACATATATCTCGAGCCTGCCCGACGTGTGGTTTGCGCGCCATGACGAGCTCGCGCGCTGGGCGCTCGAACAGGATGTGGACGCGGTGACTTATCGCCACCGCTTCTTCGATCAGGAATTCGCGCTCGGCCGCGCGGTTCCGGATGTGAGCGTGTGACTCTGTTGACGCGGCGCGCGTTCATTCCGGCTGCAGGCCGGACTCTTTGACCATCCGCGTGGCGATCGAACGCTCCTGCGCGATGAAACGCGCGAATTCGGCGAGTCGAACCGCCGCCGGCTCGATCCCGCGATCGATATAAATCCGCTGCAGGAAGTCGCGTCGCTCGATGATGCGGGCGACCTCGGTCGCGATTTTCACAACGATCGGCCGCGGGGTGCCGACCGGTGCGAACAGGCCAAACCATGTTGGCGGATAGTCGTCGCCGACGCCGGCCTGCGCGAACGTCGGGACATCCGGGAACAGCGGCGAGCGCGTCTTGCTAACGATTGCCAGCGCTTTGATGCGGCCGCTCTGCAGCTGCGGGATCATGTTGGAGAGTGCCAGGATGGCGACCGGGGTCGTTCCCGAGAGGACCGCGGTGACAATCTCGGCGCCGCCCCGGAACGGCACCCGCACGATGTCGGCGCCGGTATCCTTCTTGAGCTTCTCCATGAATTGTACGGCCGGAAACGCGAACGTCCCGTAGCTGAGCGTGCCCGGCTTGGCTTTCGCGAGTGCCGCGAGCTCCTGGATCGTCGTCACATTCAGCGACGCATTGACCACAAACGCCAGCGTGTTGAAGAACAGGTTGATGATCGGGACAAAGTCCTTCTCCGGATCGTATCCGAGGTACTTGAACGAGAATTGATTGTAGATCATCGCTTCAGTGGACAGGACACAGATCGTGTAGCCGTCCGGCGGCGCTTCCGCGCAGGCGCGCGCCCCGACATTCTGGCCGCCGCCAGGCCGGTTCTCGACCAACACCGGTTGGCCCCAGGCTTTCTGCAGTTCGTCGGCGAGCGCGCGGGTAAAGACATCGCCGCCGCCGCCGGCCGCCAGCGGAATGAAGATCCGCACCGGGCGGGTCGGGTAGTCCTGAGCCGGCGCACTTACGCACAACGCCAGTAAGGCCGCGACGGCGGCAATGATCGGCAGCATGTGAGCCCTCGACCGAAATGGCTTGCCCGACGATTAAAGCATTTTCCGTTGATCCTTGCGTGGCGGCCGGTAGCCGGATGCGTGATACTGGGGCTACTCTGGACGGGACGGCGACCAAGACGGACGACTGAGACTGCGGGGGAGATCAAGTGCATCGGATAGTGCTCAGCGGGTTGCTCGCTTGCGCGCTCGCGGCGCCGGTGGCGGCGCAAAATGCGCCCGGCGTTACCGACACCGAAATCAAGATCGGCCAGACCATGCCCTACACGGGCCCGGCCGCGCGTTTCTCGGCGCCCGGCGTTGCCGAAGTCGCCTACATGAAGATGATCAACGATCAGGGCGGCATCAACGGCCGCCGAATCAACCTGATCAGCGTCGACGACGGCAATATGCCGTGGCGCACCGGCAACGAGACCCGCAAGCTGGTCGAACTGGAGCAGGTCGCGTTGATCTTCGGCTCGATCGGCACGGCCAACCAGCTGGCCGTCGCAAAATATCTCAATCAGAGAGGAATTCCGCAGCTCTTCATCGGCAGCGGTGCCTACCGCTGGGGCAACTACAAGGAAACGCCATACACCATCGGCGGCGTTCGCCCGAGCTATCGGATTGGTGCGCGCGCCTACACGCGCCACATCCTGGCGCAAAATTCGAACGCCAAGATCTGCATCCTCTATGAGGACGATGACTTCGGTCGCGACTACCCGGCCGGCGTCCGCGATGTGCTGGGCGACAAATATGCGGCGACAGTGAAGGAGGCGACCTACGACGTCATCGACAAGACCATTGACCCGCAGATCGTCCGGCTCAAAGCAACCGGTTGCGACGCGCTCATCGCCGCCGCGATTCCGGATTTCGCCGTGCAGGCGATCCGCAAGGTCTATGATCTCGGTTGGAAACCGATCTTCTTCATGGCCAACATCTCAACCTCGGAGCCGACGGTGCTGGAACCGGCCGGACTCGAGAAGAGCGTCGGGCTTTTGTCGTCCGCTTACGGCAAGGACCCAAGCGACCCGGCCTGGGCTGACGACGCGGGCCTGAAGGATTGGAAGGCGTGGATGTCGAAATACCTGCCCGGGGAGGACATGCGCCGGCCGAATTTCGTCAACGGCTATAACTACGCCGCTACCATGGTGCAGGTGCTCAAGCAGGCCGGAAATGACCTCTCACGCGATAACATCATGCGCCAGGCAACCAACCTGCACGATCTCGTTCTTCCGATGATGCTGCCGGGGATCAAGGTCAATACCAGCCCGACCGACTACTATCCGGTCCAACAACTTCAGCTGATGCGGTGGGACGGCAAGCGCTGGGTGCGGTTCGGCGACCTCCTGACGGACGAAAACACCGCACAGCGTTAAGCCTGCCGGCAGGTCGCAATTCGGCGGCCACGGCCGAGCCATGCACAGGTGGTGAAAGCGTATCGCTTAACCAGGGTGTAAGCTGGGCCGGGATTTCGTCATTGTCGGGAGGATCCCATGACAACCTCTAATCCTCGATTGGAAGACGTCGGGCAGCAGGCCCGCGAAGCGATCCGCAGCCACTGGGTCCTGTTTCTGATCCAGGGCGTGATCATGATCATCCTCGGTGTCCTGGCGGTCGGTGAGCCGATGGTCGCCACGCTGGCGGTGACTTTGTTCGCCGGCTGGCTGTTTCTGTTCAGCGGCATCGTCGGGTTTGCCGGCATGTTCACGGCGCGGCACGTGCCCGGCTTCTGGTGGGCGTTGATCACGGCAGTGCTTGCAATCCTGGTCGGCATCTACCTGATCTGGCGGCCGCTCTCCGGCACTCTGTCGCTCACACTTGCCGTCGGCGCGTTTTTCGGCGCGCAGGGTATCGTGCAGATCATCACCGCGATCGGGCATCACAAGGTGCTGCGGTCGTGGGTATGGATGCTGGTCACCGGCATTGCCAACGTGATCCTGGCTCTGATCATCTGGGGCGGCTTCCCTGGCACGGCCGAATGGGTGCTCGGACTTCTGTTCGGCATCAACCTGCTGTTGTGGGGCTTCTCGCTGGTGATGACGGCGCTCGCATGCCGCGCCGTGCCTGACGCGGCGCCGACAGCGAAAGCCGCGGCGTAGCGCCATTGGACTGTGACAAACTCACAGGTGTCATCGCCCGCGAGGGGTTTCCATCGCGCCCTGCGCGATGGGGCCCCGAATGCGGGCGACCCAGTAATCACTGATTGATCTGTGGGGTGCCGTCCGCGCGAAACCTAGTTTACGGTGATTACTGGGTGCCCCACTTTCGCGGGGCATGACACACGAGAGGTAGTCCCTATGTTCCCGGGTCAGCGCAGCCGCGCGGCCGCCTCCCGGACCAGGCTCAGGTCAGCACTTTTCTTCACGTCGAAATCGGCCTTGATGAAGCCGAGCTCCTTTTGCGCGTTCACGTTCTTCTGCAGGGCTTCGAGGTCGGGCAGGCCGTCGAGGTTGCGGTACCAGTCGTTGCGCGTGAACACCCAGCGCTCGAAGATTGCGGGTGGCAGCTTCATGGTCTTGGTGATGATCGCCACCGCCTCGTCGTGATTGGCCGGGTCCATGTACCAGCGGATGGCGCGAACGTAGTCTTCGAGCAGATCCAGGAACGCCGCGCGGTGCTTTTCGATGAAGCCGGCGCGCGCCGTCCAGAACGAGAGGTCGGCCGGACCGAACGCCTCGCGGCCAAAGAATAATGTGCGAGAAATCTTCTCCATCTCCGGGTCGAATGCGAACGGCAACGTCGCGGTCACGAGATCGGCTTTGTGATCGGAGAGCACCGCCCGCATATTCGGAAACTGCGCCTCGATCGTCGTGAAGTCGCGGCGGTCGACGAGCCCATGCTTCGCCAGCACGCTGCGCATCAGGATATCGACGCCGCTGCCGACGCCATTCGTCGCCACGATTTTTCCTTTCAAGTCCTCGACCCTCTGGATAGGCGAGTCCTTGAGGACCACGTAATGCGTGGAGAAATGGCCTTCGGCGCCGTCCTGGATCTCGTCGGCGATGACGCGGATGTCGTTGATGCCGGCGTTTTGGACCGCGAATGCGATCGATGAGAAGCCGAGCGTCGCAATCTCGAGGTCGCCGCTCGCAAGCGCCGTGATCTGCAGCGGGGACGCTGCAAAATGCAACGGTTCGAAGGTGTAGGAGGTGCCAAGGTGCCTGGCGAGCCCCTCCTTGGCAAACATGTAGGCCACGAGTTGCCCGGGCGCCGCAATCCAGCCGATTCGGATCTTCAGGGGCTCCGCGCGCAGCGGCAGGCCACCAATCAACAGTGCCAGAATGGCGAGCGCGCTCGCCCGATAGAGGCGGTTCATGCCGAGGTCCTCCCTGCGCGGCGACGCGGTTTGGTCCGCGTTCCTGCCGTTCGCGTGGGCGAGCTTAGCGAATTTCGAACATGCTCACAATTATCTCCGCCGCCGCCCTGTTCGCGCGAGAGAAAGCTGCCCGTTATCGCGTTTCGGAAGAATCAGTTCGGCGATGCGCCGGTGTGCCGGCGGTCGAGGATCAGCTTCGCCCATGACGGATCAAGCATTGCGTAAATGCTTGGTTGGTCTGGCCCCCTCTGGTGGTGCTCTTACCCGGGACCGAAACCCATCCAGGCTGCCCGCCTCGGTCTACAATGGCGCCGCCATTCTGCAGGGCACACGTACAACCAAGCTTGTCCCTCATTTTGAGGCATCGGGGATCTATTTTCTGCGCGACGGCTATGGTCGCGGTCAGTGAGAAAACCAATGAGATTGCCGTTGCGCACACAGCATTTCGAATGATTGATGGCGTTGTTTTCATCTGCTCCCCCTTGGGCTGGACCTTCCGCGTCGCCTTAAGCTAGCTGACGAACGCACGCCGCAATATGACAGCCTCCGCTAGGCGCGGTCTTGGCTACCAAGATGCGCCGTCTGGGCCGGAGCGTAGCGCGCGCCCGTAGTATTGCCCGAAGCAGGACCTAGATCACATGCGTGTGATGCTCATGATGGCTGCTTCAACATGGCGCTTCCCTCAATTCCGGCTCGTGCGATAGTTGCCAAGATTGATCCGAGCTGGAGACGGCATCATGGTGACCAGACGCGTTTTCCTGGAAATCGGCGCCGCTGGGCTGGCGCTGGCCGCGATCCGGTGGAGCACGGTCGGACCGTCGGCGGCCGAAACATTCGCGGTCAACTATAGCGAAGACGAGTGGCACAAGCGGCTGACGCCCAACCAGTACGCGGTGCTCCGGCAGGCCGCCACCGAGACTCCCTTCACCAGCCCGCTGCTGCACGAGGAGCGCCGCGGCAACTTCGGGTGCGCGGGCTGCGATCTCGACCTGTTCTCGTCGTCGACGAAGTTCGACAGCGGCACCGGTTGGCCGAGTTTCTGGGCACCGCTCGACAAGGCGGTCGGCACCACCAGGGATAGCTCGTTTGGCATGGTGCGCACGGCGGTACATTGCAGTCGGTGCGGCGGCCATCTTGGTCACGTCTTCCCGGACGGTCCGAAGCCAACTGGCCTGCGCTACTGCATCAACGGCGTCGCCATGACTTTCAAGCCGGCGACGGCCTGACGCCTTGTTTTCAAAAGGACGCTTCGACCTGCCTTGATGCCCACGACGGCATCGGTTGCCAGCGCGGCCAGGGTGATCGCTTCCAAGCAGGCATCGCCTGTCGCACGAGCCATAGTCCCGGCAACACCAGCACGAAGGCAAGGATTCCCAAGACAAGCCCGGCCTTCGCAGAACTTGGGTTGGCAGCCAAACGAGGCTGGAAAGCCCAGACGATAAACAGCGCCTCGAGAACGTAGAGTGGCGTGGACGAGAGTCCAGGATTCGGACGATAACCCACGCCGTACAGCAGTACGTGAGAGATCAGTGTGTCGGACAATCGCGCACCGATCAGAGCCCCCAAGGCGAAAGCGGACCAACGCAGGGGGCCGATGATGCCAACAAAGCCGATCGCAAACAGAGAAACAGTCAACAAGACCGTAAAGATCGGAAAACCCCACCGGTCCGGAATATCGACGCCAACGATCGCGCCGAAATTGCGCCAGATCGGCGCCCCCAATCCCCTCCATTCTTGGTAGGAATGGGAGAAGGTAATAGCAAAGTCGACCAACAAAATCAGCGCAATGAGGGGAACTGAGTTGAGCGCTGCGTCCATGCTGGGTGTCCTAGGGACGTCTCAAACGAACAACAAATCGGGCGTGGCAGGTCGCAGAAATTTCGAGGCGCGACGGCAATATATCTTGAGAACGCGACGCCCGCAAAAAAACCCGTACGACCTTGCGGTCGCAGACCCGTGCCCGTTTCATGCGTCTCGCCGGTGCGCCCTGTCGGCATGTCACACGGCGCCGCGGCAGCCATACGCCGGCTGACTGGCATTGCAAACACCATTCGGCAAATTGTCGCTCCCAACATCACGCCCGACCGCGAACCGGCATCGGGAACTGGACCAGGATGAATTCGTCGCCGCGATGCACGACGGTCGCGGTCGCGGCGGCAAGCGGCTTTACCCAGCCATGCCTTATCCGGCCTACACCAAAATGACGCGCGATGACGCGCTTTCGATCCGCGCCTATCTGGCAACCGTCAACCCGGTGAGCAACGCCGTTGAGGTGAACCAGTTGCCGTTTCCGTTCAACATCCGCTTGTCGCTGGCTATTCTGGAACGCGTTGAACTTTACGCCGGGCCGTTATCAGCCGAATCCGCAAAAATCGGCGGAGTGGAATCGCGGCGCCTACATCGTCGAAGGCGCCGCGCATTGTGGTACTTGTCACACGCCGAAGACTTTTCTCGGCGGCGACAAGTCCGATGCTCCGCTGGCCATCTTTTGCAGCGCGTTGGCATCTCCGACCGCTTGTCCTTACGTTTCGCACGCTTAACCGCCCGGGCCGGCAATTCTGCCGCGCCACGTCGGGGCGCCCGGACGTCCTGACTGCGACCAAAAAGCCCGACCTTTTCCTGTGCCTCGCGTTCGGCTTTGCGATGTGACAGGCTGTCGTCCTGGGCGATCGATACACAATCGCCGCGGCGCATTGAAAGAAGTTGTCGCTCAAATGGTGCGGACATGATGATCTGCTTTTCGGAGTTTCGACCGACGCGAATCGCTTGGACAGCGGCGTATGTGGCTTTGGGTGGACTCGCGCTCATTCCCCTCTCGGGCGCGCCGGCGATCGCCGACGATGACGTTCAGTCGAGGCGCATTCGCATCGAATACGCGCCGCCCAAAAGCCCGGAGATCGAACCCTATTATCAGCTGGTGATGCAGCGGAAGGCGCTCGAGAAAGTGCAGGAGCTTTTCAGCCCCCTCATGTTGCCGAGCGAGATTACGGTGCGCACAACGGAATGCGGGATTTCGAATGCCTGGTATCAGCGCCCCACGGTGAGCATCTGCTACGAGTATCTGCGCGACGTGATCGACATGGCGCCGAAGGCGCCGTCGCGCGATGGGATCACACCCTATGATGCCGTACTCGGGCAATTCTTGTTCACGGCAGCCCACGAGATGGGGCATGCGGTCTTCGATCTCCTGGATGTGCCGATCTTCGGACGACCGGAGGACGCTGCCGACCAATTCGCAGCCTACATATTGCTGCGCATCGGCAAGCAGGATGCGCGCAAGCTGATCGAGGGCGCCGCCTATATGTACAAAGACTATGTCGGGCGCCCAACCGTCACGGTTCCGGTCACCGCGTTTGCCGACGTGCATGGTGCCCCGATGCAGCGGTTTTACGACCTCCTGTGCGTTGGCTACGGGGCCGACAGCGAGATGTTCGCTGCTCTGGTGGACTACCTGCCGAAAGCCCGCGTGCCCGGTTGCAAGACCGAATACGGTGAGGTCAATTTCGCGTTCCAGAAGCTCATCGAGCCGCATGTCGATCAAAATCTGAAGAACGAAGTCTTGAGCAAGAGCTGGGTGCCGGCCGACAACGCGCCGCCGCCGCGACTGTCCGACCTGCCGCAGGCGAAGCAGGGAGGAGCTTCGCCCGAGAACGTTCCGCAAAGCTTAAAATCGCAAGACGCCCCGGCTTCGTCCCTGCGGTGAGGCCGCGATCGCCGCGCGCTACTGCTTCAGCGTCGCCGCGAGCGAGTCGTAGGCGGCGCGCGCCTTGGGAAAGCCCTTGGCGGCGAGATCGTCGAGATATTTGTCGGCCACCGGTTTGAGCCCGGCGCGCCATTGCGCCATCGTCGCCGCATCCGGCACGATCACCTCGTGCCCGGGCGCATTGGCGCCCTCGCGCACCGGCTTGTCCCACTTGTCCCAGTAGGGCCCGAACTTCGCGACCCAGACGTCGCCGGAGATCGAATCGATCGCCGCGCGAACGTCGGGCGGAAGGCTGTCGTATTTCATCTTGTTCATGACGATGAAAAACGCCGACGTGTAGAACTGCGTCTCGGTATGGAACTTCATGTAATCGTTGAAGCCCTGGAGTGGATTGCCCCAGTTGGTCACGATGCCATCGAGCCTGCCGTCCTTCACGGCCGGCATGACGTCATTGACTTGCAGCACCACCGGCTCGCCGCCGACGTAGTTGAGGGCCGCAGCGACCGTGTTGTTGGCGACGCGCAGCCGCAGGCCCTTGAGGTCCGCTAGATTGACCACTCGCTTGTCTTTGGTGTGGATCAGCCCAGGATTGTGCACGAACAGCGCGAGAACCTTGTAGTCCTTGTACTCGTCGGCAAGCGTCCCGTCCTTGTAGAGTCCCCACAGCGCCTGCGATCCGCGCAGCGCGCTCGGTACCAGAAACGGCAGCTCGATCACTGACGAACCCGGGAAGCGATCGCTTTCGGCGCCGCGCAACCCGAGCGCAATGTCGACCTTGCCGTCCTGCACGTTCTTGGCCTGCTCGGTGACTTTGCCGACCGGCGAGGTGCCGTCGAATATCTCGACCTTCACCTGTCCGTTGGTCTTGGCCTCGAGCTCTTTTGCCCATGGTTCGACCACGTCGACCTGAAAGAAGCTGGTCGGGCCAAGGAACTGACTGAACTTCAAGGTGATCGGCTCCGCCGCCGCCCCCGCCACGCTGAGGGTGATCGACGCGATCAGCGTCGCGACTGACAATCGAAACCGCCGATCCATGATGTTCTCCACGCCCGATGATGTCCCATACTCGTTTGTTGTCGCATGCGACCAGCGCGATGTCACGACGGATCGCCGGCCAGCATCTTGGCGAGCATGAAGCCTGATCCCGCGTTGACGCCGGCGCCGGGCCACGTCGAGGCACCGCACAGATAGAGGTTGCGCACCGGGGTTTTGTAACGCGACCAGCCGAACACAGGGCGCATCAGGAAGTTCTGGTCGAGGTGATGACTGCCCGAGGTGCTGTCGCCGCCGATCAGATTGGGATTCTCGCGCTCGAGATCGAGTGGCGATAACACCGCGCGGCCCAGGATCTTGCCGGACAGGCCGGGCGCATAGCGCTCGATCAAATCGAGCGCGCGCGCCGCATAGCTCTCCTTGGCGTCATCCCAGTGTGTCGCCTTGATGGTGCCGGCGGCATCGCCGCGGATCGTTGCCGGCAGCGCCCGCACCTGCACCCACAGCACGTGCTTGCCGTCCGGCGCGCGCGAGGGATCAATCGCGGTCGGCTGTCCCACCACCAGAACAGGCTCCTGCGGCAGCAACCCCGCCATCGCCTGTGTGTAGGTCACCGACATTGCTTCGAGGCTTGGTGCCAGATGCACATAGGCGAAGCGCTTGAGTTCAGGTCCCGCCGCCCAGTCCGGTAGATCGGAGAGCGCAAGATGAATCATCATTGTGCTCGGCCCCGACCGGAAGCGCGCGACCGCGTGTCGAACGCCGCGCGGTTGGGGTCCCGGGCAAGGAGCTGACCGAACACGAGCCGCGGATGCACATTGGCGATGACCGCGCGCTGCGTCGTGAGCATCTCTCCGCCGGCGAGGCGTACGCCGCTCGCGCGGCCGCCGTTGAGTTCGATCCGTTCGACGGCCCGGCCGAGATGCAGCTCGCCGCCCAGTTCTTTCAGGTAGGACGTGAGCGCGTTGATGACGGTTGCGGCACCACCTTTGCCGATTGCCATCCCGAAACTCTGCTCCGCCATCGATTCCAGGTAAGCAAACAGCGCCCCGCCGGCCACGTCGGGCGAAAAATCGAGGTGCATGCCCCACGCCGCCATCATCGCCTTGAGCTTCTCGCCCTCGAAATGCGTGTCGAGAAACTCACGCGATGATGACAGCACCAGCCGGATCAAGTCTCCAAACCACGCTCCGCCCTTGGCGCGATAGCTGTTCCACAGGCTGCGCGCCGCCAACCACGACGGCATCGGGGCGCCGAGCAGCGGAAAAATGTGCGCAGCGTCCTGCGGGAATTCGCCAGCCATCGAGCGCCAGCGCTCGGCATCCAGTGCGGAGAACACGGCGATGCGTTGCGTGGTGGCGCTCAGCTCGCGGCTCACCCCAAGCCAGCTGCCGTCGGGGAACGCGCTCGCGAAACAATCGTCAGCCCCGGTAAACTCAAGCCCGTGCTTGACGAGGCCGTCCTTGTAGGCGGCGAAGAACGGCGAGCCCGCGAACAGGCCAAGGTTCATGGCAAAGAGATCATGTTGAAATCCCGGCAGCGTGACGGCCCGGGTCTTGACCGCGCCGCCTGGCTCGTCGGCGCGCTCGACGACCGCGACTTTCCAGCCCTTGGCGGCGAGATGAACCGCCGACGCGAGGCCGTTGTGTCCTGCTCCGATGACGATCGCGTCGTACATGGGGTCCTCGTTGAAAACCGCGGAGCGTGCCTCGCAAACGCTAGACCGACGCCACGGGTTGCCGCGCCAGCCAGTCCGCATCCACAACCGGCAGCGGGATCGCGTCGATCAAGGTGCGGGTATAGGCGTGCGCGGGCGTTTTGAAGACGCTCTCACATGGTCCTTGCTCGACCACGCGCCCCGCTGACAAAACATAAACACGATCGCACACCGCACGCACGACCGAGAGGTCATGGCTGATGAAGGCCATAGCGAGATTCATTTCGCGCTTGAGCTCGCCGAGAAGTTTCAGCACCTGCGCCTGGGTCGAGACGTCGAGCCCGGAAACGATCTCGTCGGCGAGCACGAAGTCCGGCTTGAGCACGACCGCGCGCGCGATGCCGACGCGCTGACGCTGCCCGCCCGACAATTCGTGCGGATAGCGCCCGAGCACCGTCATCGGCAATCCCACGCGGTCCATGACGGCTTGGACCCGGCGCTCGGCGCTCGCCCGATCGGGAGCGATCGCGTGCAGCAACAGGGGATCCGACAGGATTGACCGGATCGTGCGCCGCGGGTTGAGCGACGACATTGGATCCTGGAAAATCATCTGCATGCGCCGTCGCAGCGGGCGCATTGCCGTTTCGGTGAGACCGATCATCTCGCGTCCATCGAACCGAATGCTGCCGTCGGCCGGGCGAATGAGCCCGATCAGCGCGCGGCCGAGCGTGGTCTTGCCCGATCCGGATTCGCCGACGATGCCGACGGTCTCGCCGCGGCCGATCGTGACGTCGACCCCGTGCAGCACCGGCCGTGGCGGCAAGCGCCGTCCGATGAGGTTGCGCTGGGCCGCATAGGCCACGAAGACGCCGCGCGCTTCGACCAGCGGTTCAGCCATGGGCTGCCCCGACGCGATCGAAGGACGCAATCTCCGCACGGCAGGTCGCGAGCACGTCTGCCGGGATCGGTTCGAGATCCTGGCCGGGCCGGTCGTAGCGTGGGCACGCCGCGATCAGCGCGCGGGTGTAGGGATGGCGCGGCGTTTCCAGCAGGGTGGCGGTCGTTCCCTCCTCCATCACCCGGCCCATGTAGAGCAACGTCGCGCGGTCGCAGATCTGTGCAACGACCCCGATGTTGTGGGTCACAAAGATCACGCCGGTCCCGTGCTGCTCCTGCAGCGATCGGATCAAACGCAAAATCTGCTTCTGCACAGTCACGTCGAGCGCCGTCGTTGGCTCATCGGCGATCACCAGCTTGGGATCGAGCGCAAAAGCCGCCGCGATCAGCACGCGCTGACGCATGCCGCCGGAGAGTTCATGCGGATAGGCGCGCATCACGCGCGCCGGCTCGCGCATCTGCACGTCGCGCAGGAGATCGAGCGCGCGCTCATCGGCCGCCTTCGCGGACAAGCCGCGCCACAGTCGCATCCCGTCAGTGAGCTGCGCCCCGATGCGCCGGCTCGGATTGAGCGCGGTCAGCGGGTCCTGGGGAATCAGCGCGACCTCGGCGCCGAGCACGTGTCGGCGCGTACTCTGATCGAGCGCGAGCAGATCGCGTCCTTCGAGTGTGATCGTGCCGTGGGTGAGGCAAATGCCGCGCGGCAAGATGCCGAGGATCGCCTTGACGATCGTTGTCTTGCCGGCACCGCTCTCCCCGACAATCCCATGCACCTCGCCGCGCGCAACGCTCAACGAGACATCACGCAGGATCGGCCCCTCGCCATCGCGGCTCGACACGGCGCTCAGATGCGACACCGCGAGAAGCGGCGCGGTCATCGTTGCATCACCGGGTCGAGCGCGCGGCGCAGGCCGTCGCCCACCTGATTGAAGGCCAACACGGTGGCAAACAGCGCAGCCAGCGGCGCGGCGAACACCCACCAGGCTTGATGGATGATCTGCCGTCCCTGCGCGATCATGCCGCCCCAAGTCGGCGTATCGGAGGACACCGACAGGCCGACGAACGATAGAATGGCCTCGACGATCACCGCGATCCCCATCTCCAACGTGAGCAGCGCGAGCAGCACCGGAGCTACGTTGGGCAGGACTTCGCGGAACAAAATCGCGATGCGCCCGAAGCCGAGCACGCGCGCCGCGACCACGTAATCCGCCTGCGCCTGGGCCATGGTCTCGGCGCGCACGACGCGCGCAAAGCGGGTCCAGTCGATGATGGCGATGGCGGCGATCACCGAACCTACTCCGGATCCCATGATCGCGACGACCAGGATCGAGAGTAGCACCGGCGGAAACGCCATCCAGATCTCAACCAGCCGCGACACGGCCGCATCGGTTGCCCCGCGAAAATAGCCTGCAAACAATCCAAGCAAAGTACCGAGCAGCGCGGCCAACGTCGCTGCCGAGAACGCAACGATCAGAGCGATGCGCGTCCCGAAGATCAAGCGCGACAGCACATCACGACCGAGATCGTCGGTGCCAAGCAGAAAGCCGGGCTCTGCCCCGGTGAAACCCACCGGCGGCAACGTCCCGGCGAGCAGATCCTGCTCCAGTGGATCGCGCGGCGCGATCATTGGCGCAAACACCGCAAGAAAGATCAGAAATAGAATGAATCCGCCGGCTAAGACGACCTTAGGCTCTCGCAGCAACGCGCGGGCGCGGTTGTGGCCATCGCGCTGGGATTTTGCGATCGCGGCGGGGGGATCGTGATCGAGCAGCGCCTCAGCCATGGCGCAGTTTCGGGTTGAGTGCTGCGACGCTCGCATCGATCGCAAGATTGATCAGGACGAACAGCGCGCCGAACACGAGCACGAGACCCTGAATGAGTGGAAGATCGCGATTGATCACTGCGTCGATCGCCATCGAGCCGATACCGGGATAGGCGAAGATTCGCTCGATAATCACCGTGCCGCCGATCAGGAACGTGAACTGAACACCGGTCAGAGCCAGCGTTGGCCCGACCGCGTTGCGCAGCGCCTCGCCAGCGACGAGCCGGAGTTCCGTCATGCCCTTGACACGCGCGACCAGTACGTAGTCCTGCACCATAGCCTCGCTCAGCGCTTCCTTGAGGATACGGATGATGACGGCGGCGAGCGGCAGCGCGAGGGCGAGCGCCGGCATCACCATGTGCGCCGCGGTGTCGCGGGCGATGCCGAAGCGGCCAGTGACGAGACTCTCGAACAGATAGAAGTGCGTGGAGAGCGCCGCGTCGACACTCGGGTCGCTGCGGCCGGACAGCGGCAACACCGGCCACAGCACGCCGAGCACCAGAACGAAAGCCAGCGCCCACACGAAGTCGGGCACCGCCAGCACGAGGCCGTTGACGGCGTCGATCACCGCCTCGCCGCGGCTGCGCCGGATCAACGTGCCCGTAATGGCGGTCGCGCCGCCGAGCAAAACCGCCAGCGCACAGGCGACGATCGCCAGCTCGAGCGTCGCCGGCAGCCGTTCGATCAGCAATTCCAAGACATTCCGGCGCAGCGAGATCGAGATGCCGAAATTGCCGTGCAAAATGCCGTCGAGCCAGATGCCGAACTGCACGAGCAGCGGCTGGTCGAGCCCGTAACGGGCGCGCAATTCGGCAATGTCATGCGCGCTGGCACCCGGCGCGATCATCATCGCGATCGGGTCGCCGGGAGCGACGCGCAGCAACAGGAACACAACGACCGCGACGCCGAACAACGTCACGATCGCCATGGCGACACGCCTGAAAACTGCGGACGCAATCATCACAGTTGCGGTCGAGCCTCATTGGCGGCCGCTCGCCCCACGTCTTGCCGTCACCCTTTCTTGGTGACCAGGGTGGGTTGCATGGCGCCCGAGACGTTGGGCGTCACCTTCAGGTCGGCCTTGTACACGATGGGCTGAACGTACTGCAGCAATGGGATCACGTACCCCTCTTGTGCGATATAGCGGTCGACCGCCTTGTAGCCCGCGATGCGCTTGGCCTCGTCCTTCTCGCCCCACAGCGGCCCGATCATGGCGTCGAGGTCCTTGCTCTTCCAGCTCGAGTGCGGCGACGGGCCGAACATGGCATGCCCGGTCGAAGTCGACGGATCGGCGATAGCATTGCCCCAATTGTAGAATGCCAGCGGCGCCAGCCTGTGGCTGGTTCGCAGCTCGAAGTGCTTGGCGATCTCGTAGACCTCGATATCGGCTTCGATGCCGACCTTGCGCCACATTCCGACGATCGCCTGGATCATTTCGTAGTCCTTCGGCTTGAAGCCGCGCGTCGTCTGGATCGTGGTCTTGAACGGCTTCTGCGGCGAGAAGCCAGCGGCCGCCAGGAGCTTGCTGGCCTGGTCCGGGTTGTAGGGCACCTTGATGGTCGGATCGTAGGCCTCGTATTCGGGCGCCTCGAGCGTATCGATCGGCACGCCGTAGCCGCGCAACAGGCGCTTGACGATCGACTGCTTGTCGATCGCGTGGTGCGCGGCGAGCCGGACATTCTTATCGAGCTTGCCGTCGCTGTTGATGAAGATCATTCCGATGTCGGAGATCGGGGTGGCGATCCCCACCAGCCCCGGCTTCGCCTTCAGCCGATCGAACTCCTCATAGGGGATTTCCAGCGTCAGGTCGGAGGAGCCGCTTTCGAGCTCGGCGACGCGGCTGGTCGCATCGGTCACGAACTTGAACACCACGGTCTCGAACGCCGGCTTGCCGCCCCAGTATTTCGGATTGGCTTTGAGTCGAAGGAACGCATTGCCCTGGTAGGCGTCGACCATGTAGGGGCCGGTGCCGATCGGCTTCTTTTCGAAGCCCTCCGCGCCGACCTTCTCAAAGTAATCCTTCGGCAGCACATAGGCGGTCAGGAACGCCATCCATTTGAAGATGGTCGGGTCGAACTGCTTCATGTCGGCGGTCACGCGTTGACCATCGACCTTGAAGTTGCCGAGCGTCGACCAGACGAACTCGATCGGGTTGCCGGTCTCTTTCTTGCCGGCGCGTTCGAACGACCAGACGATGTCGGCCGGGGTGAAGGGGGAGCCGTCGTGCCAGGTTACGCCGGGCCGCACATCCATCCAGATCTTGGTTTTGTCGTCGTTCCAGCCCCAGGCGGTCAGCAAGCCAGGCTCAAACGCGAGGTTCGGCTTCTGGCCGATGTACTGGTCAAAGACCGACCGGTAGATAGCCTGGATTGTGGGGTTGACCGCGGATGGCCCAACCGTCGGGTCGAAGGACGGCAGGTTGACGTTGTAGGCAATGGTGAGTGTGTCGCCGGCGGCGGCGTACGCGCCACTGCGCGGGCCGATCAGGCTGGCAATCAGGCCGCCGGCGGTGAGCGCGAGCGTCTGTCGTCGTGTCGGTGTGAGGATTTCGTTCGGCATCATAATCCCCCTTCGCTGAAGCATCATCGCTCGCGCGAAAATCCGAGCGGAGTCCCGCGCGTCATATGCCGTAGGGCCACAGGCCGCAGCCCACGCATTGTTTTAAGCTTAAAGAAAATCCCAGGCGGCTACCAGTTCATTGTGTGAGCGACTGCGCGGTTTGCCACGCCGAGTTTCTATGCAGGCGCGCTGCCACTTGCCTACTGCTTCATGACCCCGAAGAGGCGCTTGTCGGTTGTCTTCTCGTAGTCGAGCCCCCTTGGATACGTCAGCAGTTCCATGTTCGCGCCCCACGGCGTCTTGAAGTAAACGAAGGTCTCGCCGCCGTTCGGCTGTCCGCTCACCGGCGTCGGATCGCCCAGCACCTGCACGCCCGGCACGGTTTTGAGGTAATCCACCGCCTGCTTGAGGTCGGTCACGTAAAACGCGAGATGGAATCCGCCGACGTCGCTGTTCTTCATCGGCGTCTTGACCTGGTCTTTGGCGTCGTATTCGAACAGCTCGATGTTCTGGGTCGGGCCACAGCGCACCATCGCAAGCGTGGTCGACGCGCCGGCGTCGACTGCGAGATTGGTCTCCATCCATTTGCCCTTGGGGTCGGCAAACGGGCCGGCCGTATAGACGTACTGGCAGCCAAGCACCTTGGTGAAAAAGTCGATCCCGTCCTGGAGCTTCGGCACCGTCATGCCGATGTGATCAACGCCGACCATGCTCGGAATACCGTCGGCTCGAGCAACACTCATGGCGATGAGCAGCGCCGCGGACATGGCGCCGCTTAGACGCGGAACGCTTGAATGGTTCATGATCCTCGCTCCTGGTTGGTCGAGTTCGCAATGGAGACGAACGCGCACGATATCTTAAGGCTCACGATAGGCTTTGCGCGAGTTGAAAGCCGGAGCCGGCGCCAAGCCCGGGACCCGGGTGCGTCGAGGCGCCGATGTGATAGAGCCCGGCAACGTGCGTGCGATGATTGACCGAAGTCTTGAACGGGCGCCAAATAAAGAACTGATCGAGGCCGCAGAAACCGCCGTAGGGATCGCCGCCGACCAAGTTGATGTTCATTGCCTCAAGATCTGACGGCGAATAGACACGACGAGCCAGCACGCTGTCGCGCAGCCCATCGATATGCGCTGATAAGATATTCTCGACGCGATCCGCGAAGCGCTCGCGCACCGATTCGCTCCAGCGCCCGTCGGCGGGCGTTTCAATCTCGCCGGCCGCATCGCCTTTGAGCACGCGCGGGGCTTCCGGGAGCTGCAGCCACAAGATTGCCTTGCCGGGCGGGGCACGGCTCGGATCGAGCGCGGTCGGTTGGCCGACGCAGATCGTCGGCACCGCGGGGAGGAGGCCGCGCTCGCACTCGTTGGCGGCGCGTGACACGCCATCGAGCCCAGGCGTGACGTGCAGCAACGCGACGCCGGCGAGGTCGGGCGCTTTCCAGCGCGGCGGCGCAGCGAGCGCATAATGGATCTGCAGATTGCCCTTGGCATAGCGAAAGCGCGCGAGGCCGCGGGTGACGTCGGGCGGAAGCGGCTGTTCGCGCAGCAGGCGCTCGTAGAGCTGTCCCGGACCGACTGAGCAGATCACGCCGTGTTCGGCCGTAAGCGTGCTGCCGTCCGCAAGCCGCACGCCGCGCGCGCGCCCCTGCGGATCGAGGATGATGGCGTCTGCGTCGGCGTTGGTGCGAATGCGGCCCCCCTGATCGGCGATCAGACCTTCGAATGCCGCCAACAGTTTGCTGGCGCCGCCTTTGACGATCGGAGAACCGGCCGCCTCGATGGCAAAGCCGATCACGTCGACCATTGCGCCCCCGTAGGCGCTTTCCGGGCCGAGACCTGTGTGCAGCAGCCAGGGTGCAAATAATGCGCGCGTCACCTCGGAGCGATAGGAAGTCTCAAGATGCGCACGCCCCGTCGCTAAGGCCTCGCCAAAAAAAGCCACGAGCGCGCGTGGACCGCGCTTCCAGCCCTCGCGCAGCAAGAGGCGCGCGGTCGCAAGCGACCACAGTGATCCGCCGAGAAGACCAAACACCAGCCCGGCATTGGCGCCGAATCGGTCCATCTGCCCCGCGAAGCTCGCACCGTCGCCCGCCGTCAGCGCGTCGAGCGCCGCGATATTGCGGGCGCGGTTCTTGGTGAGAACGGCATGCCGTCCGTCCGGCAGTAGAACCCCGGTCGGCAGGTCGCAATCGGCGAATATCACGCCGCGTTTTTGCAGCTCAGGACCGAGCACCGCATAGCCTGGCGATGTGATGAACAGTACGAACGTGGTCGCCATCACGTCGTGGATGAAGCCGGGCGCGGTGATCTCTTCGGTGCGGATACAGCCGCCGATCCGGTCGTTGCGCTCAAGCACGAGAACCCGGCGGCCCTTGCGGCCCAGCATCGCTGCGCACACCAACGCATTGATGCCGCTTCCAACGATGATGTAGTCGGCGTCGCTCATCCGCGCTGGCGTTCCATGCCTCAGTTCCACAGCCGCTTGGACGCGATCGCCGCGCCCTGCGCGAGCGCGCGCAGCTTCTTGAACGCGATCGCCGGATCCACCTTGCTGTAGGCCGCGAACGTGCCGAAACCGCAATCGGTGCCGGCGATCACGCGCTCGCGACCGACCGCGTCCGCGAAGCGCTCGATGCGCTGTGCCACCAGCTCGGGATGCTCCACATAGTTGGATGACGAATTGAGCACGCCCGGAATCAGGATCTTGTCGTCCGGAAGTTTCGCATCGCGCCACACCACCCATTCGTGCTCATGGCGCGGGTTGGCGGCTTCAAATGAAATTGCCTGCGCTTTGGCGCGCAGGACGATCGGCAGAATCTTCTCGAGCGCGATGTCGTGATCGTGCGGGCCCTCGTAGTTTCCCCAGCAAACATGGACGCGCACTTGGTTGGCTGGAACGTTCGCCAGCGCGTGGTTGAGCGCCTCGATATCGAACGCGGCGCGCTTGAGGAAGTCGGCCTCGCTCAGATCCTGGAATCCGGTGTGCCGTGACATAGCGACATCGGGACAGTCGATCTGCAGCAGCAAGCCCGCGTTTGCGATCGCCTCGTATTCAGGTTGCAGCACGGCGACCAGCGCCTCGATGTAGGCTTCGTGGCTTGGGTAGTAACGATTGGGCTGAAACGACGAGACCACGCCCGGAGAGGCGGCATTGAGAAAACCCTCGGTCGCGGACGAGGAAGCGAGGGCGGATCGAAAATTCTCAACGTCGAACTTTGCCGCATTGCGGTCCTTGATGCTGACCGGCGCGATGCAGGTCAGGCGTCGGAACGTCTGCGATCCCAAAAACGCGGTCATGCGTTTGCGGAACTCCGGGTGGTCCGCGAGGTCGAGATGCGGTTTGGGGGTAAAGTCGCCGCCGAACCCGTTGAACCGGTCCTTGATGTAGGTCGCGTACCCGATCTTGCTGGTCTCACCGTCGCTGACGACATCGAGCCCGATCTCGACCTGACGCTTCACAATATCCGCCACCGCGCGCCGCATCACGCGATCAAACTCGGCCTGGTCGTAGGCTTCGCCGCGATCCTTGCGCAACAGCAGCGCAACCGCGTCGTCCGGTCGCGGCAGGCTGCCGACGTGGGTAGTGAGTATCCGCTCACTGCTGGTTTTCATGCGTCTCCTCAAACGATGTGTTGTTGGCGGAGTTTCTCGATCTCGGCCGGCCCGTAGCCGAGTTCGGCCAGAACCGCGTCGGTATGCTCGCCCAGTTCGGCGATTGGCGTGGTGATATCGGCGGGCGTGCGCGACAGTGCGACCGGCTCGGCCACGATGCGGATATCGCCGCGCTCGGGATGGTGCACGGGCGCCGCCATTCCAAGGTGCTGGACTTGCGGATCGGCGAACACTTCATCCATGTGATAGATCGGACCGGCCGGAACGCCTACCGCCTCGAGCCTCTCGCTCCAGTCCTTCGACGTCCTGGTCTTGAACGCCTTCGCCAATTCGGCGTTGAGCGCGGGGCGATGCTTGAAACGCAGGTTCTGGGTCGCGTAGTCGGGATGCTCCGCGAGGTCGGGTCGGCCGAGCGTCTTGCAGAAGACCTTCCATTGCTTGGGGCCGCCCAGACCGATGTTGATGAAACCGTCGGCGGTCTCGAACGCACCGGTCGGCGTGACGTAGGGGTGATCGTTGCCGGCCTGCGGCGGCACTTCGCCATCAACGAGGTAGCGCGCGGCCTGGAAATCCATCATGGCGATCTGCGCCGCGAGCAGCGAGGTTGTGACCCACTGGCCTTCGCCGGAGCGCTCGCGCTCAGCGAGCGCGACCAGAATGCCGATCGCGGCGTAAAGTCCGGCGGATGAATCGGCAATGGCCGCGCCCGCGCGCATCGGACCATCGCCCGGGCGCCCGGTTACCCACATCAGGCCGCCCATGCCCTGCGCGATCTGGTCGAAGCCGGCGCGCGTGCGGTACGGCCCGGTTTCGCCGAAGCCGGAGATCGACGCCAGGATGATACGCTTGTTGATGGCGCGCAGCGCCTCATAGCCGATCCCGAGCCGCGCCTTTACATCGGGGCGGTAGTTCTCGACCACGATGTCGGCGTTGGCGACCAGCCGTTTGAAGATCGCGAGCCCTTCCGGCGCCTTCAGGTTAAGCGTGAGCGAGCGCTTGTTGCGATGGAGGTTCTGCATGTCGAAACCATGCCGGTCCCCGCCCATCCCCTCATTGGGGTCAACGCCCGGCGGCGCCTCGATCTTGAGAACGTCAGCGCCGAAGTCCGCGAAAATCCGCACGCAGGTCGGGCCGGCGCGCACCCGCGTGAGATCGAGCACGCGCAGGTTGGACAAAGCCTTGAAAGAGAGGGGAGGCGGCATCGGTTACTCGGGATGTTACAAATAAGACTTCAACCCCACACCGCGTCGGCGAGCTCAACGACGCGCGCGAGCTTGCGCCGCTCGTCATCGAGGCTCAAGGGGTTTCCACCTACGCTCGACGCAAAGCCGCATTGCGGGCTGACGCCGAGCCGGTCGAGCGCAATGTGCCGGCTCGCCTCATCCACGCGACGTCGCAGCAGGTCGAGCGGCTCGAGCTCGGGCCGCTTGCTGCTGATCAAGCCGAGGATCACGGTCTTGTCGTTCGGCACGTGGCGCAGAGGTGCAAAGCCGCCCGCGCGTTCGCTCTCGTATTCGAGGAAGAACGCGTCGACATCTGTCTCGCCGAACAATTGTTCGGCGACCGCGTCATAGCTCCCTTCCGCCATCCAGTGGCCCTTGTAGTTCCCCTTGCACAAGTGAAGCCCGATGGTCATGCCGGGCGGTCGCGCCGCCACACTGAGATTGATGGCGGAAATGTAAGTCTCCAATAGGCGCGCCGGCTCGAGGCCGGCGGCGGCGACCCTGGCCTGGATCTTCGGGTCGCACAGCATGGCGATCGCCACCTCGTCGAGCTGGACGTAGCGGCATCCCAGCGCCGCGAGCGCCGCGATCTCCTCGCGATAGACCGCAAACAAGTCGTTCCAGAAATCCTCCAGATGCCGATAGGCTGTGCGGCTGACGCTCTCGTTACCGCGGAAGAAATGGATGCAGCTTGGCGTCGGCATCGTCACCTTTGGGGTGCGTGACGTCGCTGCCCGCACGAAGGCGAATTCATCGGTGGTAATGCCGCGCGTTCGCTTGATCTTGCTCTCAACGTACGGCGCCTGGAAGGTGGCGCGGCCGCCCGTCGCGTCATGGAAGTCGAAGATCGAATCCCTGGTGGTCAGCCCGTCGACCGCCTGTACGAAGCCGTAGAACCAGGACCCGCGGCGAAATTCGCCGTCGGTGATCGAAGAAAGCCCGACCGATTCCTGCATCGCAATTGCATCCCGGATGCAGCGATCTTGGATCTCGGCAAATTGCTTGGCGTCGATCCGGCCCTGTGCGGCATCGCGAAACGCAGTCTTGAGCTCGTTCGGGCGCAGCAGGCTGCCGACATGCTCGGCCCGGAACGGCGGCATTTGCTTCGAGGTCATGACGCGCTCTGCCGGGTTCAACCGCGCTTGTCGACAAAACGCGCCGCCTTGATACTCGCTTCGAATTCCTTGCCGAGCGTGCCGGGCTCGAGAAACACGATTTCGGGCGCTACTTCGAAGGTTTTCTGCACGCTTGTGTCGATACTACGCCCAACCCCGTCGCGGTCGAGCCCGCGCCGCGGCTCGACCAGCAGGCGCAGGCAATCGAGCCCGCCGTCCGCGCAATACACCTCGGCTTTGAAATCGGCGATCCCTTGATTGTAGAACATCAGGTCTTCCAGTTCGTTGTGATTGATATTGACGCCGCGCACCTTGAAGAACCCGACCGTGCGGCGCGCGTGACGCATCACCGGAAATATCGACCACGGACCGTCGCCGTGACCCTGCGAAGTGAGGCTGATGAGATCGCCGGAGCTCCAGCGCAGGAACGGCGTGACCTCGTTGTTGGCGAGCGCCGTGATCACCAGCGATCCGACCTCGCCATCCGCGACCGGCTCGCCCGTTTCCTCGTCGACGACCTCGCAGAAGAACAGGTCCGACCATACGTGCAGGCCGTCGTGGCCTGGCGACTGCACCGAAACGAGCGCGCCTTCGGTCATGCCGAATTGGTCGGACACGACGGCTCCCCACGACCGCTCCAGTTTCTGGCGCTTGGCCGGCGAGAGCGGCTCGGCCGCAACGATGATCTTTTCAACTGAGCTTGCCGCGAGATCGATGCCGTTGGCTTCGGCCAGGTTCGCGAGGTGCAGGCCGTAGCTGCCCATACCGGCCCAGATCGTCGGCTTCAGTTCGCGAATAAGCTCGAGCTGGGTCAGCGAAGGCGTGTTCGAGCCTGAGCCACACCAGACCGTACCGATGCCGAGATCCTCGGCGGCGCGGGCGTAGAGATGTGCCACGGGGTGAATGCCGAGTGGAAACGACACATGCACCAGGTCATCGCGGGTGGCGCCGATCACCTCGAACGCGCGCCGAAAGCACATGATGCTCATTTCTATGTCGCGCGCTGAACGGGGGTAGAACAGCGGCCGCCCGGTCACGCCGCCAGAGCGCCAATATTCCACCACGTCGGCACGCGGCGCGACGCAGAACTCGTCATGAAACCGCTGGGCCGGAATTGCGCGCAACTGATCCTTGGTCAGCAGCGGAATTTTCGCCCACTCATCCGGGTCGTCGAGCCGGTCCAGGCGCAGTCCCGCCAAGCGCTGGCGGAAGAATGGTGCGCGAAGAGCCTGTTCGACGGACCGTCGCTTACGCTCGCGCTGGATCTGCGCGATCGCGCCGGGCGACGACGGCCAGCGCAGCTCCGCCCCCATTGCTTCCTCCGGTCTGCATTTTTGCGAACGATCGAACGCCGGCGGCACGATATCGCGTTTTGGGAGGCCACACACAGTCTCTAGCGGTATGCATGACCGTCACACATGACCACAAAAGGGGCATTTGCCTCGGAGAGCCGTGGTCATGGATTAAATTGTAGGCGTTTCGCCCATTTATGCGGCGTCCGCAATAATCAAGGCGCCGGGCAAGCCCGCGCTGTCGCCAATCTGTTTGCAGAACCAAAGCGTTATGGGTCCCGGCGGCTTGGCACGAAGTTTGCGGTCGTCCGGTACGGAAACGCCAGTCAGCGCGTTCCTTGGCGTCAATTTCAGAGGAGCTCCAATGAACATATTCGCGCGTGCGGTCGCTCGACCGCCTCACCGCCGATGGCTCGGTGCCGCTGCCGGTCTCGCCCTCGGCATTGCAGCCGTCCCGGCCAGCGCCCAGGACACGATCAAAGTCGGCATTTTGCATTCACTGTCCGGCACCATGGCCATCAGCGAGACCACGCTTAAAGACGTGATGCTGATGCTCATCGACGAGCAGAACAAGAAGGGCGGCGTGCTCGGCAAGAAGCTCGAAGCGGTGGTCGTCGATCCCGCTTCCAACTGGCCGCTATTCGCCGAGAAGGCGCGCGAACTGATTAGCAAAGACAAGGTCGCCGCGGTGTTCGGCTGCTGGACCTCGGTGTCGCGCAAGTCCGTGCTGCCGGTGTTCAAAGAGCTCGACTCGATCCTGTTCTACCCGGTTCAGTACGAAGGCGAAGAGAGCGAGCGTAACGTGTTCTACACGGGCGCCGCCCCCAACCAGCAGGCAATCCCTGCCGTCGACTACCTGATGAAGGAAGAGAAGGTGAAGCGCTGGGTGCTTGCCGGCACCGACTACGTCTATCCGCGCACCACCAACAAGATCCTCGAAGCCTATCTCAAGCAGAAAGGTGTCGCGGACGCCGACATCATGATCAACTACACGCCGTTCGGGCATGCCGACTGGCAGACGATCGTGGCCGACATCAAGAAGTTCGGCTCGGCTGGCAAGAAGACCGCGGTGGTCTCGACCATCAACGGCGACGCCAACGTGCCGTTCTATAAGGAACTCGGCAACCAGGGCATCAAGGCCAAGGACATCCCGGTGGTGGCGTTCTCGGTGGGCGAGGAAGAGCTCGCCGGCATCGACACCAAGCCGCTGCTCGGTCATCTCGCTGCCTGGAACTACTTCCAGTCGATCGATACGCCGATCAACAAGGAATATATCGACAAGTGGCACGCCTTCACCAAGAATCCGAAGCGAACCTTCAACGACCCGATGGAAGCCCACGTGATCGGCTTCGCCATGTGGGTCAAGGCGGTGGAGAAGGCCGGCACGACCGATCCCGACAAGGTGATCGCCGCGCTTCCCGGTACCAAGGCGCCGAACCTGACTGGCGGCACGTCGGAGATGCTTCCGAACCATCACATCACCAAGCCGGTGTTCATCGGCGAGATCCGCGACGACGGTCAGTTCGACGTGGTGTGGAAGACGGAAGGGCTGGTCCCGGGCGCTGCATGGTCGCCCTATCTCGAAGGCTCCAAGGACCTGGTCGCAGATTGGGTCAAGCTCAATTGCGGCAACTTCAACACCAAGACCAACAAGTGCGGTAGCTGACGCCGCACGACTCAGGGGCCGCCGGATGATCGGCGGCCCCGCTTTCGAACTGCCGGGATTGCGGACATGCGCCTGTTCCACGATCGCTTGATAGCGTTCGTCATCGCCCTCGCCTTGCTGTTTGCCGGCGGTGTGGCACGTGCCCAAGGCTTTGACGCCGGGCTCGCGGGGTTTGCCAACGATTCCTTCGGCGACACCGAAACGGCGATCAACGCGGTCGCGGCGAGCGGAAATCCGTTAGCCGAGCGCGTGATCGAAGCCTTGCAGGACGGACGCCTGCTGTTTGATCCCGCCGACAAGAAGGTCTACATCCGGCAACCGTCAGGCGCGCTCCTCGACGCTTCGAGCGGCCGGCCTGTGGCGGGACCCGCGCCAGCCGGCCTGAAGGCCGTGCGGCTCAACAATCGGCTACGCCGTGCGATCGATGCGGCGATCGGCGGACTGACGCTGCTCTCCGCCGATCCCGGCAAAAGGTTCGACGCCGCGCAGGCGGTGTTCAAATCACGCGACGCTGCAGCCCTCAAGACGCTCGATGCGGCGATCGCAAAGGAAACCGATCCCAGGATCAAGCACGCGCTCATCGAAGCGCGCGCCGCGGTCATCCTCTACCTTCCCGATGCATCGACCGCCGACAAGCTCGACGCGGTGTCGGTCATTCGCGAGCGCGGCGACCAGGAAGCGCGCGGGCTACTGGCCGGTTTGCCGGAAGCGACGCCGGAACCGGTCAAACGCGCCGCGACCGACGCGATCAACGCAGTCGATAGCCGGCTCGCCGCCTGGAGCGCAGTGCAGAACGCGTGGTACGGCCTTTCGCTCGGGTCGGTGCTTCTGCTCGCCGCGATCGGGCTCGCCATCACGTTCGGTGTGATGGGCGTCATCAACATGGCGCACGGCGAGATGGTGATGCTCGGCGCCTATACGACATTCGTGGTGCAGGAAGTCATCCGTGCGCAAAACCCTGCGCTATTCGACTATTCGCTCGTGTTCGCGGTGCCGTTGGCCTTTCTGGTGGCAGGGATCTGCGGAGTACTCATCGAACGGTCCATCATCCGGTTTCTCTATGGACGGCCGCTCGAGACCTTGCTCGCGACCTGGGGCCTGTCATTGATCATTCAGCAGGCGGTGCGCACGATCTTTGGCCCGTCCAACCGCGACGTCGGTGCCCCATCCTGGATGAGCGGCGCCTTTGAGCTCGGCGGCATCACGATCACCTACAACAGGCTGTGGATCATCTGCTTCACGCTAGCCGTTTTCGTGGCGCTGCTCGGCCTGCTGCGGTTCACCCGCCTTGGCCTCGAGATGCGCGCCGTCACTCAAAACCGTGCCATGGCTGCTGCCATGGGCATTCGCACCGCCCGCATCGACGCGCTCACCTTCGGACTCGGCTCGGGGATCGCCGGCATCGCCGGCGTCGCGCTCTCGCAGATCGACAACGTCAGCCCCAATCTCGGCCAAGGCTACATTATCGACAGTTTCCTGGTGGTGGTGTTCGGCGGCGTCGGCAATCTCTGGGGAACGCTGGTGGCCGCGTTCACTCTTGGCATCGCCAACAAGTTTATCGAACCCTATGCGGGCGCTGTGCTCGGTAAGATCGCCATCCTGGTATTCATCATCCTGTTCATTCAGAAGCGTCCGCGCGGGCTGTTTGCCCTCAAGGGCCGGGCGGTCGAAGCGTGACCTACGCGCTCCGTCCCGCTCCTCTGATCCGCGCGCTCGATCGCGCATCGACCACGTTTTTGATCGTGCTGGCTGCGATCGCGGTCATCGTGCCGCTGCTCAACCTCGCGGTGCCGCCCACCTCCGCCTGGCATATACCGACCTATCTGGTTGCGCTGTGGGGCAAATATATCTGTTACGCACTGCTCGCGCTCTCCATCGATCTGATCTGGGGCTATTGCGGCATTCTCTCGCTCGGTCACGGCGCTTTCTTCGCGCTCGGCGGCTACGCGATGGGCATGTACCTCATGCGCCAGATCGGCAGCCGCGGGGTTTACGCCAATCCGGTCCTGCCGGATTTCATGGTGTTCCTGAACTGGAAGGAGCTGCCGTTCTACTGGTACTTCTTCAACTACTTTCCATACGCGCTGCTGATGGTTGTGCTGGTCCCGGGCGTCTTGGCATTCGTGTTCGGCTGGTTCGCCTTCCGCAGCCGCGTTACCGGCGTCTACTTCTCGATCATCACCCAGGCCATGACCTTCGCGCTGATGCTTGGGTTCTTCCGCAACAATTTCGGGTTCGGCGGCAACAATGGGTTGACTGATTTCAAAGATATCCTCGGCTTCAACGTGCAGGCGGCGGCGACACGCGGAGCGCTGTTCGCAATCTCGTGCGTTGCACTGATGATCGGCTTCTTCATCTGCCGAGCCGTCATCAGCTCGAAGTACGGTATGGTATTGGTGGCAATTCGCGATGCCGAGGCGCGGACGCGCTTTCTCGGCTATCGGGTCGAATCCTACAAGCTGTTCGTGTTCGTGCTGTCGGCCTGCATGGCGGGGGTCGCCGGTGCGCTCTACGTTCCGCAAGTCGGAATCATTAATCCGAGCGAGTTTGCGCCCGGCAACTCGATCGAAGCCGTGATCTGGGTCGCGGTCGGCGGTCGTGGCACACTGATTGGCGCCGCCATCGGCGCTCTCGTGGTGAACTACGCCAAGACCTCGTTCACCAGCGGCCCGCTTGCGCCCTATTGGCTGTTTCTACTCGGCGCCCTCTTCGTCGGAACCACGCTGCTGCTGCCGCGCGGGATCGTGGGCACCATTAATCACTTCCTGGCCGAACGCCGGCACCGGGCCGCTGTCGAGGCGGAGCCGGCCGCAAGGCCGGCGGAGTAGGAGCGATGGACGAACCCAGGACGACCCCCGCGATGCTCTATCTCGACGGCATCAGCGTATCGTTCGACGGCTTCAAGGCCCTCAACAATTTGTCGCTCGTGGTCGCGCCGGGCGAGATGCGCGCCATTATCGGACCGAACGGCGCCGGCAAGACCACCATGATGGACGTGGTCACGGGCAAAACGCGCCCGGACGAGGGCGACGTGACGTTCGACGGCAGTCATGATCTGACGCGGCTCGATGAAGCGCAGATTGCCGAGTTGGGCATTGGGCGCAAGTTTCAAAAGCCCACCGTGTTCGAGATGCACACGGTTGAGGACAACCTGCGCCTCGCGCTGAAAGCGGATCGCCGCCCGCGCGCGACGCTGCTTTGGCGTGACAGCGAGCCCGAGGAGCGCCGTCTCGCCGAGCTGCTGCAGACCATTCGGCTCGCGCCGCTGCGTGATCGAGTCGCCGGTAGCCTGGCGCACGGGCAGAAGCAATGGCTCGAAATCGGCATGCTGCTGGCGCAGGAACCGAAACTCATGCTGGTCGACGAGCCGGTCGCCGGCATGACCGACGCAGAAACGCGCCAGACTGCGGAACTCCTCAAGGAGATCAACCGCGACCGCACCGTCGTCGTGGTTGAGCACGACATGGCCTTTGTGCGCGAACTCGGCGTCAAGGTGACGGTGCTGCACGAAGGCTCGGTTCTGGCCGAGGGCTCGATCGACCAGGTTTCGAACAACGAGCGCGTGATCGAAGTGTATCTGGGACGCTGATGATGCTCGACGTGAATGCGATCAACCTTCACTACGGCGCGGCGCAAGCGCTGCGGGGCGTTTCACTCAAGGCCGAGACCGGCAAGGTGACCTGCGTGCTCGGCCGCAACGGCGTCGGGAAGACGAGCCTGCTGCGCGCGCTGATCGGTCAGCACCCGGTGAGCGCCGGCAGCATCACGTTCGAGGGTCACGACATCACGCATCTGCGGCCGGTCGAGCGTGCGCGCCGGGGGATCGCCTATGTGCCGCAGGGGCGCGAGATCTTTCCGCTGCTCACCGTCGAGGAAAATCTGGAGACCGGCTACGCCCCACTGCCGCGCGCGCAACGTGAGATTCCACCGGACGTGTTTTCGCTGTTTCCGGTGCTCGCCGACATGCTGCGCCGCCGCGGCGGTGATCTCTCGGGTGGCCAGCAGCAGCAGCTCGCGATCGGACGCGCGCTGGTGATGCGGCCACGGTTGCTTTTGCTCGACGAGCCGACCGAGGGCATCCAGCCCTCGATTATCAAGGATATCGGCCGCGCCATCGCCTACCTGCGCGGGCTCGGGGAGATGGCGATCGTCCTGGTCGAGCAGTATCTCGACTTTGCGAGCGAGCTCGGCGACTATTTCGCAGTCATGGAAAGGGGCGCGATCGTCTATGCGTCCACCCGTGCGGATTTGGACGAAGGCGCGCTCAAACGCGCGGTGGCGATCTAGGGCAACAGACCTTGGCAGTCGGGTTGGCGGTTGACGAGCGGCGCAAAACCTTCGCGGCCAATCGCGCGGTCGGTCGGATCGCGTTGGCGGTCGAAAACGATGGAGGCCGCAGCCGCCGTGTTGGTCTTTACGAAGACGGTCCGTTGCGGGCGCGCTTCCCCCGCGGGCCATCGCTGGAAGCGGTGATTGTCAACACGGCGGGCGGCGTTGCAGGCGGCGATCGCTTCGCCTTCGACGTCAAGGTCGGCGCGAGCGCGGAGCTTACCGTGACCACGGCGGCGGCCGAAAAGGTCTACCGGGCGCTCGACGACGACGCGACGATCGACGTCAAGCTCAGCCTCCGTGGGGGCGCAGCGCTGGCCTGGCTGCCGCAGGAGACGATCCTGTTCGATAACGCGCGGCTCAAGCGCAGCATCGACATCGATGCGGCGTCCGATGCGCGGCTGCTGGTTGCAGAAGCGCTGGTGTTCGGTCGGACCGCAATGGGTGAGGTCGTGTCGCAGGGGCGCCTCGTTGACCGTTGGCGCGTTCGGCGCGCCGGCGAATTGGTCTTTGCCGACACTGCGAGCCTCGAAGGGGCAATCGGAGCGCAACTCGCGCAGGCGGCGGTCGCGGCCGGTGCCTGTGCGGTCGGAACGGTACTGGCGATGCCGGCCGATATGGCCGCAATTGATCGCGCACGCGCGCTCAATTTTTGCGGCGAGGTCGGGATCTCCACCTGGAACGGTTTTTCCCTGGCGCGGTTGGTCGCACGCAGCGGCGAGGACTTGCGGCGCGATCTTGCATTGTTGCTGCCGGCACTGGGCGGATGCCTGCCGCGGCTCTGGCTCAACTGAGGGGGTCATGCATCTCACTCCGCGCGAAAAGGACAAGCTGCTGATCGCCATGGCCGCCATGGTGGCGCGCCGCCGGCTCGAGCGCGGCGTGAAGCTCAATCATCCGGAGTCGGTTGCGTTGATCAGCGATTTCATTCTGGAAGGGGCGCGCGACGGCCGCACCGTCGCCGACCTGATGGAGGCTGGCGCCCACGTGCTCACCCGCGCGCAGGTCATGGACGGCATCGCCGAGATGATTCCAGAAATCCAGGTCGAAGCCACGTTCCCGGATGGCACCAAGCTCGTCACCGTGCACGAGCCGATCCGTTAGCCCGCGAGGTTTCACATGATCCCCGGCGAGTTCTTCATCAAGGACGGTGAGATCGAGCTCAACAAGGGCCGCAAATTGGTAACGTTGAGGGTCGCCAACACCGGCGACCGGCCGATCCAGGTAGGCTCCCACTATCATTTCTTTGAGACCAATCCGGCGCTCTCGTTCGATCGCAAGAAGGCGCGCGGCATGCGGCTCGACATTCCGGCCGGCACGGCGGTGCGATTCGAGCCCGGCCAGACGCGCAGTGTCACCCTCGTTGCGCTCGCCGGCAAGCGTACCGTCTACGGATTCCGGCAAGACATCATGGGCAAGCTCTGAGGTCGGTCATGCCGCACGCGATGCAGCGCAGCTTCTACGCCGAGATGTTCGGTCCGACGACCGGCGACCGGGTGCGGCTTGCCGATACCGATCTGATCATCGAGGTCGAAAAGGATTTCACCACCTACGGGGAGGAGGTGAAATTCGGCGGTGGCAAGGTGATCCGCGACGGCATGGGCCAAAGCCAACTCACCAACCGGCAAGGCGCGGTCGACACCGTCATCACCAATGCCCTCATCCTCGATCATTGGGGGATCGTGAAGGCCGACGTAGGCATCAAGGATGGCAAGGTCTTCGCTATCGGCAAGGCCGGCAATCCCGACATCCAGCCGAACGTGAACATCGTCATCGGGCCCGGCACGGAGGCGATCGCCGGCGAGGGCAAGATCCTCACCGCCGGCGGCTTCGACACCCACATCCATTTCATCTGCCCACAGCAGGTGGATGAAGCCCTGATGTCAGGCGTCACCTCGATGCTGGGCGGTGGCACCGGACCGGCGGCCGGCACCAACGCTACCACCTGCACGCCAGGTCCTTGGCACATCGCGCGGATGATCCAGGCTGCTGACGGCTTCCCTGTGAACCTGGGCTTCGCCGGCAAGGGCAATGCGTCGCGTCCGGCAGCGCTGGAGGAAATGGTCAAGGCCGGCGCCTGCGCACTCAAGCTGCACGAAGACTGGGGCACGACCCCGGCCGCGATTGACTGCTGCCTGTCGGTCGCGGACGACCACGACATTCAGGTGATGATCCACACCGACACGCTCAATGAATCCGGCTTCGTCGAGGACACGATCGCGGCGTTCAAGGGACGCACCATTCACGCGTTCCATACCGAAGGTGCCGGCGGCGGCCATGCGCCCGACATCATCAAGGTTGCCGGTCTCGCAAACGTGCTGCCGTCGTCCACCAACCCGACGCGTCCGTTCACCCGTAACACCATTGATGAACACCTCGACATGCTGATGGTGTGCCATCACCTCGATCCAATGATCGCCGAGGATCTGGCGTTTGCCGAAAGCCGCATCCGCAAGGAAACAATCGCCGCCGAAGATATCCTGCACGACCTCGGCGCGCTGTCGATGATGTCGTCCGACAGCCAGGCCATGGGGCGACTGGGCGAGGTGATCATCCGCACCTGGCAGACGGCTGACAAAATGAAAAAGCAGCGCGGCCGCCTGCGCGAGGAAAAAGGCGACAACGACAACGTCCGCGTCAAGCGCTACGTCGCGAAATACACCATCAACCCGGCGATCGCGCACGGCGTCTCGAAGATCATCGGCTCGGTCGAGAAGGGCAAGCTCGCCGATCTGGTGCTGTGGTCGCCGGCGTTCTTCGGGGTCAAGCCCGATCTGATCATCAAGGGCGGTTCGATCGTTGCCGCTCCCATGGGCGATCCCAACGCGTCGATCCCGACGCCCCAGCCGGTGCACTATCGCCCGATGTTTGCAGCGTTCGGGCGCTCGCTCACCGCATCGTCGGTCGTCTTCGCCTCCAAGGCCGCGGTCGCGGCGGGGATAGGCCGCAAGCTCGGCATTCAGAAACAGCTCGTGGCGGTGCAAGGCACCCGCAAGATTTCCAAGAAGAACATGATCCACAACGACGCGACACCGGACATCAAGGTCGACCCCGAAACCTATGAGGTCACCGCCGATGGCGAGTTGTTGACCTGCGAGCCCGCTCACGTGCTGCCGATGGCACAGCGGTACTTTTTGTTCTAGATTGCAAGACGTCGGCGCGGGACTTCGAGCAGTGTTGGCGCAGTTGAGGCGCGGAACCGAGATCAGGCCTGCCGGTGCGTGGAACGCCGTCGAAGCCATCGATTGTGTGGTTCTCGATGCCAACGACCGCCAGCGTCGGCGAATCGTGCTCGCCGGAGAGAAGGGCACGACGTTCCTGCTCGATCTCGAAAACCCGGCGACGCTGCGCGACGGCGACGGCCTTGTGCTCGACGACGGGTCTATCGTGGCGGTACGGGGAATCGCCGAGGGACTAACCGAAATCGCCGCCAGCAGCGCGTTCGATCTGATGCGATTCGCCTGGCACATCGGCAATCGCCACGCCGCCTTGCAAGTGACGGAGCAAAAGCTGCGTATTCGCCGCGACCACGTGCTCGAAGCCATGCTGCGCCAGATGGGAGCGGCGCTGACGCCGGTCGACGCGCCGTTTGATCCTGAGGCGGGCGCACCGTCCGACCAAGGAGCCGATCACCATGGCGGGTAGGGAGAGAATTCGGGACACGCAGGCGTGCGATCCGGCTGCGCTTTATCGCCTGATGTCGTGGCTTTCGCCAGCCTATCCGGTTGGCGCGTTCTCATACTCGAGCGGGCTCGAATGGGCTGTGGAGGCAGGCGACATTAATGACGCCGACACCCTTCAGGGTTGGCTACGCGCGCTCATCGCGTGCGGTGGCGGCTTCTGCGACGGCGTATTTTTCGTGCATGCCCATGCGGCCGTGCGTGCGCAGGACGATAATATGTTAAGCACGGTGGCCGAGCTCGCGTCTGCATTTGCGCCATCAGCCGAACGCCAGCTCGAAACAACAGCCCAGGGCCGCGCCTTCATCGATACGACGCTCGCCGCGTGGCCATGCACAGCGCTCAAAACGCTGCGTTCCGTTTGGCCAAACTCTATCGCGTATCCGGTCGCGGTTGCGGTCGCGGCGGCAGGGCACGGTATTGCGGTCGCGCCGGCGCTGCATGCCTACCTGCACGCCGTGACGGCCAATCTGGTGTCGGCCGGCGTGCGGCTCGTTCCGCTCGGGCAGACCGACGGGCAGCGCGTCGTGGCGGCACTGGCGCCGGTCATCGCGGACACCGCCACGCGGGCGCTCGCAACGCCGCTCGATGATGTTGGCGCCGCCGTATTTCGAGCCGACATCGCCAGCATGCGGCACGAGACGCAATACACGCGGCTGTTCAGGAGCTGACGATGAAAAGCCCGCATGGCCCGTTGCGCGTCGGCGTCGGTGGTCCGGTCGGCTCCGGCAAGACCGCGCTGATGGACGCGCTCTGCAAGCACCTGCGCCATCGCTACGAGATCGCCGCCATCACCAACGACATCTACACCAAGTGGGATGCCGAATTCCTGGTGCGCTCGGGCGCGCTCGCGCCGGAGCGCATTGCAGGGGTTGAGACCGGAGGATGCCCGCATACCGCGATCCGTGAGGACGCCTCGATCAATCTCGCCGCGGTCGCGGACATGCGTCGGAAATTTCCGAATCTCGATCTGATCCTGATCGAATCCGGCGGCGATAATCTGGCGGCCACGTTCTCGCCCGAACTTGCTGACCTCACGCTCTATGTGATTGACGTCGCGGCTGGCGACAAGATTCCATCCAAGGGCGGGCCTGGCATCACCCGTTCCGATCTCCTGGTCATCAACAAGATCGATCTCGCGCCTTATGTCGGGGCCTCGCTCGAGGTGATGGAACGCGACGCCCGCCGCATGCGCGCGGCGCGCCCGTTCGTGATGACGAACTTGCGCGATGGCCAGGGCGTCGCCGAGATTGCGCGCTTCGTCGAAACCAAGGGTGGGCTCGCGGCCTGAAGCTTGTTCTACTGGGCCGCTAGCTTCACTCGCTCGCTTCGACCTCGGCGAGCTGGCTGCGCCAATCCCGCCGCTTACGAACGAACGCGAGCGCCGACCACACCAGCAAGCCAGCGCCGATGATCATCAGCACGAGGGCGATCGGCCGGGTGAAGAAGATCGTCCAGTTGCCGTTCGACATGATCAGCGATTGGCGCAGGCTCATCTCAAATATCGGTGAGATCACCAGACCCAAGACCAGGGGAGCCGGGTCGAGACCGAACTTGCGCAACAGATAGCCGAGCACGCCCATCGCCAGCATGATCCACACGTCGACGATCGAGCTGTTCACCACGTAGACGCCGACGATGCAGAACATGATGACCAGCGGATAGAGATAGGCATAGGGGATCCGCAAGACGTTCACGAACACGCCAACCAGCGGCAGGTTGAGCGCAAGCAGCATCAGGTTGCCCACATACATGGACGCGACAAAGCCCCAGAACAGTCGGGGTGATCGTTGACCAACGTCGGGCCGGGCGGAATGCCGTGGATCAGGAGTGCCGCCATCAAGACCGCGGTCACCGGTCCGGTCGGCAACCCGAGCGCTAGCATCGGCACGAACGCGCCGGTCGAGGCGGCGTTGTTGGCGGACTCCGGTCCGGCGACGCCAGCGACAGCGCCGTGGCCGAATTCCTCCGGATGCTTGGAGAGGCGCCGCTCCACCGCGTAGGAGAGAAAGCTTGAAATAATGTGCGCGGAGCCCGGCGTTAGCCCGACCAGGAACCCGAGCACCGATCCGCGCGCGATCGGCATCGCCGATTGACGCCATTCCGTTCGGCTCGGGAGGAGCTCGCGCAGTTTCGGCGCGATCACCTTGCCGATCACGGTTGCGCTCGGGGTCGACAGGATCTCGCCCAGGCCGAACAACCCTACCGCGACCGGCACGATGCCGATGCCGTCGCCGAGTTCCGGGATGTCGAACGCGTAGCGAAAATGGCCCGTCATGTTGTCGATACCGACCGTCCCGAGCAGGAGGCCGACGGCTGCCATCAACAAGGTGCGCGGCAGTGCGGTCGACGACATGTAGGCCAGGAAGATCAGACCGAGCACCAGCAGGGCCGTATATTCGGGGGGGCCGAAGCGCAGCGCAAATCCGGCGAGCGGCGGTGCGATCAAGGTCAGGACCACAACGCCGAACGTGCCGGCGATCCACGAGCCGACCGCCGCGATACTGAGCGCTGCGCCGGCGCGACCCTTCTGGGCCATGGCGTAGCCATCGATACAGGTCATGACTGAGGAGGCTTCGCCCGGTATCCGCATCAAGATCGAGGTGGTCGAGCCGCCGTATTGCGAGCCGTAATAGATCCCCGCCAGCATGATCACGGCCTTGGTGGCATCGAGCCCGAATGTTGCCGGCAGCAAGATGCTGATTCCCGCGAGCGGGCCGATGCCCGGCAGCACGCCGACCAGCGTGCCGACAAGGCAGCCGACGAACGCGTACCACAAGACGTCGGGTCGGAACGCGACCGAGAAGCCAAGCAGCAGGCTGTCGATGGTTCCTTCCACGCTAAAATCCAATTAGCCCGCGTTCGAGCGGAGACTTCAGCAAGACCGTAAAGAGCGCGTAGACCGCAACGCTGATGCTGATCCCGTAAATCGCGGCGAATACCGGTCTGCCGCGCTCGAGCAGGGTTAGGCCGGCGAGCAGAAGACCGATTGATACGATGAAACCCAGGGTCGGGTAGAGCGCGATCGCCGCCGCGGTCGCGGCAGTGACGATCGCGGCGTGCCGCAGATTACTCCAATCGATTTCGGCGACCGGGCCGCTGGCGCCCGCGCGCGCCAGCAGAAGGATGCCCAGCGCGATCATGAGAACGCAGATCAGCTTGGGCCACATGCCGGCGCCTGGAAACGACAGGCTGCCGAACGGCAGATCGCCCGAGAGAGCAAAAACCAGCAAACCGAGAATGATCGCCGCCGCGCCCGCCACGTGATCCGTGCGCACGATCACGCTCGGCACTCCGCAGCACCGCCTGCGATCATCCCTCAACCTTGCCGATCTGGCGCACGGCGTCCTGAATGCGCTGGGCGTCCGCGTCCCAGAACTTCGCGAATTCCGGCTGATCGAGATAGGCGAGGTCCTGCCCAAGATTAACCAGCGCGGCTTTGAAGGAGTTGGTATGCGCGGCCTCGCTGAGGACAGTGCGCAGTTTGCTGACAACTGCGTCAGGGGTGCCCTTGGGGGCAAACATGCCGACCCACAGGTAATACTCGACATTGAAGCCGAGCTCTTTGAGGGTCGGCACCTCGGGCAGTGCCTTCGAGCGCTCGCCTCCGAACGAGGCCAGTGCGCGCGCCTTGCCGGCTTTGATCTGCGACAGGCAGGCGGAGACCGACGAGGCCAGAGCCTGCGAGTTATTGCCGAGGAGCGCGGTCAGTGCGGGCCCGCCGCCGGCCGTCGGTAGATGGCGCAGCTTGAGGTCGCCCGCCGCCTTCGCAAACAACGCCATCGGGATATGCAGTGCGCCGTAGAGGCCCGACGACGAGTAGATGATCTGATTGGGATGAGCTTTGGCATCGTCGATGAAATCCTTCAGCGAGGTCCACTTTTGCTGATCGTTGACGATGATCACGCACGGATCGGCGACGACGCGGGCAAGCGGAATGAAATCGGCGTTGGTGAACTTTGGCTGGCGGCCGAACAGCCGATCGACCTCGGCAAAGCCGGAGATCGACGTGATGTGCGACAGCAACGTGTAGCCGTCCGGTTTGGCGTTGGCGGCAAATTGCGCGCCGATCGCGCCGGCCGCGCCGGCCTTGGTCTCGATGATGACCGGCTGCTTGACGATCGGTTCCATGGCCGCCACCAGCGGACGCGACACGACATCGGATGCTCCGCCCGGCGGAAACGGGTTGATCACGGTGATCGTACGCGTCGGGTAGGCGTCTTGCGCAAAGGAGCGGCCGGCCAATAGGGCAGCGGCGGCCCTGAGCCCAACACGAAACTGCGTCTGCTGAAAATGCTCACCTCGTCCTCCCTCTGGCCATCTTGCGCCGGCGATCTCGTGTCGGCGGCTAGTGTCGCCCCGCGGGCAGTGTCGTCCAAGGTCCTGGCCCTGTCCAGGATGGCCGCGGCAAAACGCCCGAAAGGGCTGCCAGGGCCTGAATCGGCCGGTAGCTGGCTCTGGCGTGCCGGCGCGGATTGCGCATAAGATGCCGCAACGAACATCACACTGGGAGGAACCCTTAATGCTCAAACGCATTGGAGCTTGCCTGCTCGCGCTCGTAGCGGCGGCGGCGATGACAAGCGGCGCGGCCGCGCAGTCCGGCGAGCCGATCAAGATCGGGTTCGGCATGGCGCTGACCGGCCCGCTCGCTGCCAACGGCAAGCAGGCGCTGCTCGGCATGAAGATTTGGGAGGAAGAGACCAACGCCAAAGGCGGTCTGCTCGGGCGACCCGTCAAGCTCGTCTATTACGATGATCAATCAAATCCATCGACCGTGCCGGGCATCTACACGAAGCTCCTCGACGTCGACAAGGTCGACCTCGTTCTCGGTCCCTATGCGACCAACATGATGGCGCCGGCGATGCCCGTGGTGATGCAGAAGGGCAAGACCTTCATCACGCTGTTCGGGCTCGATGTGAACCACGATTTTCAATATCCGAAATACTTCGCATTCCTGCCGACCGGACCCGATACCAAGGCGGCGTTCACGGACGGCTTCTTTCAGGTCGCCGCAGCGCAGAATCCGAAACCGCAGACCGCGGCGCTGGTGGCGGCGGACGCGGAATTCTCCAACAACGCGTGCGAGGGTGCGCGCGGGAACGCCAAGAAGTACGGCTTCAAGATCGTCTATGACAAAACCTACCCGCCCTCGACGACCGACTTCACCCCGATCGTGCGCGCGCTCCAGGCAGCCAATCCGGACATCGTCGTGGTCTGTTCCTACCCGCTCAACTCGGTGGGCATGGTCAAGGCCGTCAACGAGGTCGGGTTCAAGCCGAAGATGATTGGTGGCGCCATGGTCGGCTTGCAGGCAACGGCGTTCAAAAACCAGCTCGGCCCGCTGCTCAACGGCATCGTCAACTACGAAACCTGGGTTCCCGACAAGAAGCTGACGTTCGCCGGCACCGATGAGTTCTTCAAAAAATACCAGGCCCGCGCCGCCGCCGAAGGCGTCGACCCGCTCGGTTACTATCTCGGTGGGTGGGGCTATGCCTATATTCAGGTCCTGGCCGACGCGATCCAGGCAACCAAGAGCCTCAACGACGACAAGCTCGCCGAATACCTCGGCAAGACGACGTTCAAGACCATCATGGGCGACGTGAAGTTCGGCAAGGGCGGCGAATGGGACAAGTCCCGCATGCTGCAGGTGCAGTATCACGACATCAAGCCCGGCGCCGGGCTCGAGACGTGGCGGGGCATGGACTATCAGACCGTCCTGACGCCAAGCGACTACAAGACCGGAAATGTGATCTACCCGTACGAAAAGGCCAAGATGTAGAACAACGCCGACGCCGGGTTCGGCGGAGCGCCGCGCCACTTGCGCGGCGCTTTTTCTTTTAGCTAGGTCAAATGACGGGGGTGTGTGAGGTTCACGATGCATCCGTCGTGGCAATGGCATCTATGGAGGAATATGGCATCTATGGGTGCGGCGGCGGGATTGGGTCCGCGTGACACAACGCTGCCAAGCCGGTGAAACCCAAAAGCGCTTGCTGCGCCCGCTCCGCACCGCGGATCACAAGCCGAGGTAAAATTTTCTGATCAATTCGTTGTTGTTGAGCTCGTCAGCAGAACGGCCTTCGAACGCGATCTTACCGTGCACGATGACGTAGCCGCGGTCGGCGATGCGCAAGGCCTGGGGGAAGTTCTGCTCGGCCATGAGAACCGTAAGTTTGTATTGGTCCTTGAGCTCCTTGATCTTGTCGATGGTGCGGCTGACCAGCACCGGCGCGAGCCCGACCGAGGGTTCGTCGATCAAGAGAATGCGCGGCGCCAGCATCAGCGCGCGCGCCAGCGCCAACATCTGCTGCTCACCGCCGCTCATGCTCCCGGCAAGCTGCGCCCGTCGCTCCGCCAGCCGCGGGAAGCATTCGAAACAGAAGGTGAGATTCTCCTTGATGTGCGCGCGCGCCTTCTTGCGGAACGCGCCAAGCAGAAGGTTTTCGTGCACGGTCAGCCGGGGAAACAGCCGGCGCCCTTCCGGTACCAGCGCAATGCCGAGGTCGACGATCTCTTCGGTGGAACGCCCGATCAGGTCGTGGCGCTCGCCGTCGATCTCGACTTCGATTTTGCCCGCGGTCGGACGCACTATCCCGATGATGCTCTTCATCAGGGTCGACTTGCCGTTGCCGTTGGTCCCGAGCAGCACCACCGTTTCGCCGCCGCCGACGGTCAGCGACACGTCCTCGAGCACGCGCACATGCCCGTAGGCGGCGTTGATCCCCGCGATGGTGATGCTATTGGCCAAGGTAGGCGCGCTCCACTTCCTTGTCGCGGATCACTTCGTCGGGAGCGCCGTCGGCGATCTTCTTGCCCGACACGAGCACGACCAGGCGTTGGGAAAACGTCATCACCGCCCGCATGATGTGCTCGATCAGGATCACGGTGATGCCACGCTCGTTGAGCCGGATCAGCAGCGCCACAATATCCTCGACCTCCGAGTGCGACAGTCCCGCCATCGCTTCGTCGGCAATCAGTAGCTTAGGCTCGGCCGCCATGGCCCGCGCAAGCTCGAGCTTGCGCATTTCGACCTGGGTGAGATCGCCCGGGAACTGGTGCGCCTTGTCGACGAGACCCACCAGCGCCAGCAGTTCGGAGCAGCGCGTGCTGATTTCGCCGAATGAAAGATGCGCACCCGGTCGCGCGTTGACAGCGTAGAGCAGCGGAATACGTAGATTGTCGGCGACCGACATGCTCGTGAACGGCCGCGGGAGCTGAAAACTGCGCGCCATCCCGAGCCGCGCGCGCTGGTGCGCCTTGAGGCCCGCGATATTGCGGCCGTCGAAGCGAACGGCACCAGTATAATTGCCGAGCGTGCCGGTAAGGCAGTTGACGAGGGTGGATTTGCCCGAGCCGTTCGGTCCGATTAGGCCGACGCGCTCACCCACCGCCACGGTCAAGTCGATGCCATCGAGCGCGACGAAGCCACCGAAGCGCTTACCAAGACCCTGGACGTCAAGCAGATTTGCGGTCATGGCGAAGCCTGCGTGCGATGGATTGGAAGAGCCCCATGATCCCATTGGGTGCAACGACGACAAACGCGACCAGCAGCACGCCGACGATCAAGACGTTGACCGAACTCGAAATGGTAACCGTCACGTATTGCTGCAGCGTTCCGAGCAGGATGGCGCCGATCAATGGCCCCGCCCAGCTGGCGGTGCCTCCGATGATCGGCATCGCGATTGAGTTGACGGCGTATTCGAGGCCGAATGCCGAGGACGGTTGCAGATAGCCGATGTAGTAGGGGAACGGCGCGCCTGCCATGCCCATCAGGGCGCCCGACAGCGTGGTCGCGATCAGCTTGAGCTTGAGCGTTGGGACGCCGGAGGCTTCGGCCGCGAGCTCATCGTCCCGGATGGTCGCGAAACCGTAACCAAGCGATGAGTGTTCGATAGTGCGCGCGATGGTGAGCGCGATCACCGCCAGCGCCAGCATGATCAGGAACAGGTATTGGATGTAGTTGCCGAGAAAAGCGACCGTGCTCGGACGAATGACGTAGGCTCCACGCGAGCCGCCGACATAGTTCCAGTTCACGATCAGGGTCTGCAGCACCACCGCCAGCGCCAGCGTGGCGATGGCAAAGAACGCCCCGCGCAGCCGCAACGTCAGGTAGCCCATGCCGAGACCGACGAGACCCGAGATCACCGCTGCGAAAACGATCAGCACCGGGATCGGCATCGGGTAGAGCTTGTGGAAGAACACGGACGAGTAGGCGCCGAGCGCAAAGAACGCCGCGCTGCCGAAGTTCACATAGCCGGTGTAGCCGCCGAGGATGTTCCAAGCGGTCGCCAGCACAACGAACTGCAGCACCGTGTAGCCGGCGAAGAAGACATAGTCGTTGTTGATCGCCCGCGCGCAACCAAAGATCAGGGCGCCAACGGCGAGCGCGATCAGAAAAAACGCTCCCGAGCGCATCAGCGTCCCAGAATACCCGCGGGCCGGAACGCCAGCGTCAGGAGAAGAATTCCAAATGAGACGGCAGGTGCCCACGAGGGCCCATAAAATGTGGCGGTGAAGCTTTCCGCGACGCCGAGCAGCATGGCGGCGATGATGGTGCCAGGAAGGCTGCCGAGCCCGCCCAGCACGCAGATTGCAAACACGCGGCCGATATATTCGCGTCCGACCGAGGGCTCGACCGGCTGGATGATGATCAGGAACGCGCCGGCGAGCGACGCGGTCGCGATTGAGATCGCGAATGCGATGCGCTTGATGCGGATCGGGCTTGCCGCCATCAGGCGCAGCGCCTCCTGGTCTTGCGCCACCGCCATGATCGCACGCCCCATGAAGGTGCGCGAAAGGAACAGCTGGAGGACGATGAACATCAAAATTGAGATCAGGCATGGGATCAGCATGCGCTTGGGCAGATTGATGAAGCCAAAATTGAACGATTGGTCGATGTAGCTAGCCTGCACGTACCGGTAGTCGACCCCGAACACGAGGATCAGCAGAACCTCGGTGATGAACAAGATGCCAAAGAAAAAGGCGAGGCCGCTCAGCGCCGCGCGCCCGCGCCTCTCGAATGCGAGGTAATAGACCTGATAGATTGCGGCGCCGAGGACGTAAAAAGCCGGCAGCGCGATGACCGCCGCAATGATCGGATCGATGCCGAACTCGATGTTGAGCAGATAGGCGATGTATGACCCAAGGATAATGAACGCCGGGTGCGCAATATTGACGATGTCGAGAATGCCGAACGAGATCGAGATGCCGACCGTCACCGCTGCGTAGAAACCGCCGAGCAAAAGCCCGGCGACCAGCGCATTGATGGCAAGCTCCGGTGAAAACACGTGCGTCCCTCTGGCCCCGCCAGACGCGTGCCGAAGAGCGCGCCTGACCGCATTTTTTGCCAGTGTGCAGGAAGGCTTGCGGCTTGGCTAGTCCTGATAACATCAATAGGACGCGGCCTGGGGACGAAGCATGAAAGCGCTCATCATCGGGGGGTCGATCGCCGGGCTGTTCGCGGCTCTGCTGCTGCGCCGGCGCGGCGTCGATGTCGTGGTGTTCGAACGCGCCCGGTCAGAGCTGTCCGGCCGTGGCGCCGGCATCGCAACGCATCCGCAGATCCTGGAAGTTCTGGAGCTCCTGGGCCTCGACACCCGCGAACTGGGCGTCACGATCGATGCTCGACGCATGTTCGGCCCGGACGGGCGTCTGGTTGCGGAGCACGCGCGGCGTCAGACCATGACGTCCTGGGACCGGTTGTTTACCCTGCTACGCGCGGCGCTGCCGGACATCTGCTACCGGCGTGGTCTGGAGTTCGCCCGATGGGAGCAGCATGGTGGCGCGGTGACGGCGCACTTCGCCGATCGGAGTACCGCCACCGGCGAGTTGCTGATCGGGGCCGACGGTCTGCGCTCCCACGTGCGCGCCGCGATACTGGCGAACCAACCGCTACGCTATGCCGGATACGTGGCATGGCGTGCGCTCGCTCCTGAACATTCGTTTCCGCCAGCGCTGCACCGCGATCTGTTCGACGCCTTGGGATTCTGCCTGCCGCCAGGCGAACAGATGCTGGGCTATCCGGTCGCTGGTCCAGGCAATGACCTGCGGCCCGGCAACCGGCGCTACAACATCGTCTGGTACCGGCCGGCTGACGAGGCCACGCTCGCGCGCCTTCTGACGGACATTTCCGGACAACATCACGAGGTTTCGATCCCACCGCCGCTGGTTGCTGGTGCGGTGATCGCGGAACTCAACGCAGCGGCCGACACGCTGCTGGCCCCTCAATTTCGGGACGTCATGTCGTTTGCGGAGCGGCCGTTTCTGCAGCCGATCTACGATATCGAGGTGCCGCGCATGAGCGCGGGCCGGATTGTTCTCATCGGCGACGCCGCGTTCGTGGCTCGTCCGCATGTCGGGGCCGGCGTCGTCAAGGCGGCACAGGATGCGGTCGCGCTGGCGGACGCCCTCGCCACGGGCTCGGACATCGGGCCGGCGCTCCATGCGTTTGAATCCGTCCGGCTGCCGGTCGGGCGACGCATCGTTGCGCGCGCCCGCGACCTCGGCGCTGCCATGCAGGCGCAACACGCAAGCCCGCGCGAACGCGCCATGGCGGAGCGCTACCGCGAACCGGCGGCCGTCCTAGCGGACACCGCAACCCTGGAGTTTCTCTGATCTAACGCGAGCGCGCTCGCGACGCCCGTTTGCGCTTCACGCCGGCCATGTCCTCGAGCACCGCACAGACTGCGGCGGTGTCGTGGGCCGCGTGACCCGTGGACAGCGCCGCCGCATAGATCGGCAGGGTCGCACTCATGAGCGGCGTCGGGCAGCCGAGCGCCGCTGCGTGCTCGCCGATCACCGCGAGATCCTTTTGCCAGAGTTTGATCGTCATGGTGGCGCTGTCATATCGATCCCGCACCATCATGGGAGCACGCAGTTCGAATACGCGCGAGTTCCCGGCACCCGACTTTACCAGCTCGAAGATGCGGGCAGGATCGAGGCCAGACTTGATGCCGAGCACCATGGCCTCGGCGCTCGCCACGTTGTGGATCGCGACCAGAAGGTTGGCGACGTATTTCATGCGGCTGCCGTCGCCGAAGGCGCCGACATCGTGAACGGCCCGGGCAAAGCCAAGGAACACCGGCCGCAGCTTTGCGATCGTGCGGCTATCGCCGCTCGCGTAGATCACCAGATCCTTGACCTTGGCCTGGGCGCCGGTACCGCTGATGGGACAATCGAGCGCCACATGTCCGGCGCGCGTGAGCGCGGCTTCCGCGGCAAGCTTGTCCGCGAGCGTGAACGTGCTGGCTTCGATGACGATCCGGCGCGGCAGCTTGGCGGCCGTGATCGCGGAGGCCGTGGCGGCGAGCGCCGCCGGATTCGGCAGGCTGGTGATAATCACCGGCGCTTGCGCGGCGAGCGCCGCGGCGTCTGCCGCGATTTCGACCCTGGCCTTGCGAGCGGCGCGCCGCCGTGCCGGGTCGACGTCGAAGCCAATGACCCGGAAGCCCGATGCAACAAGGTTCCTGGCAAAGGCGCCCCCCATGATGCCGAGACCGACGATCCCGACTGTTTGCTTGCCGCTGCGCATTCTGTTTCCTCCGGTTGCGGCCTTTCTCGCCGCCATGAGATCGCCTATCGTGGGCCGCAACGGGGAGCGGAACAATGTCGATCACGCTTGCGCAAGCCAGCACCATCGTGGACGTCGCGCTCAAAAAGGGTCGGGATCTCAACCTGCGGCCGCTCGTGGTCGCGGTACTCGACGCCGGCGGGCACCTCGTTGCCTACAAGCGTGAGGACAAATCGGCGATCTTGCGGTTCGAAATTGCCTCCGGCAAAGCCTATGGTGCGCTCGGCATGGGCTTCGGGTCGCGCGGCCTGTTTGAGCGCGCCCAGAAGAACCCGATGTTCATCACGACACTGGGCATGGTGAGCCAGGGCAGAGTCATGGCCGTGCCGGGCGGCGTCCTGATTCAGAATGCGCAGGGCGATACCGTCGGGGCGGTGGGGATCTCCGGCGATACGTCGGACAACGATGAGGCGTGCGCCGTCGCCGGCATAACGGCCGCGGGATTGCATGCGGAGACCGGACTAGGCAAGGGCTAGCAGGGGTGCGCGTTACATGAAGCTTGGTTTCTTCACGATGCCGATCCATCCGCTGGATAAGGATTGGCGCCAATCGCTCGCCGAAGATCGCGAGGCCTTCATCCTCGCCGATGAGCTCGGCTTCAGCGAGGCCTATTGCGGCGAGCACGCAACCGATCGCGCCGAGAACATCACGTCGTGCGCCATGTTCCTGGCGACCCTTGTCGACGCGACCCGGCGCATCAAGCTCGGTACCGGCACTGTGAATTTGCCGAACTCGCATCCGGTGACGGTCGCATCCCAGATCGCCATGCTCGATCATCTGCTGGACGGCCGGTTTATTTTCGGAATCAGCCCCGGAGGGCTTCTGTCCGATGCCGAGGCCTACGGCAATCTCGATGCTGATCGCAACGCCATGTTCGTCGAGGCGATCAACCAGGTGCTCGCGATCTGGCAGGGAGACCCGCCTTATGGGCTGACCGGCAAGTTTTGGAACGTCTCGGTTGAACGTCACTTTATCCCGGGAATCGGCCAAGGGTTCGTGGCGAAACCGCTGCAGCGTCCGCATCCGCCGATCGTAGTGACTGTCGTGGCGCCATTCTCCAAGGGCGTGACCGAGGCGGCAGCTCGGGGATGGGATCCGATCTCCGCCAACTTCCTGATGCCGGCGTGGGTGAAGTCCCACTGGCCAAACTACGTCGAGGGCTGCGCCCGCGCCGGTCGCCCAGCCGATCCGGCTAATTGGCGCGTCGCGAAGAGCATCTTTGTCGCCGACGACGATGCAACGGCGCGCCGCTACGCGACCGACCCCGATAGCCCCTACCGATACTACTATCACCAACTGTTCACCAAGCTGGTTCGCAATGGGCGGGCGGACCTGTTCAAGACACACCGCGATCAACCTGACGACGAAGTGACGCTGGACGGAATTTGCGACTCGCTCATCATCCACGGTTCCCCCAGCAAGGTTGTCGACGAGTTGCTGGCATTTCGCGATCAGGTCGGCCATTTCGGAACGCTGCTCTATGCCGGGAAGGATTGGCGCAGCCCGGCTCTTGCACGCCGTTCGATGCAACTGATGGCCGAGAAGGTGATGCCGCAACTCAACAACGCGATCACACGGGCAACCGCGGCCGCGGAGTGAACCGGTATTTGCGCAGCTGCGGCGCGCTCTTGCGCCTCTCCGCTGGCGTGCCATCTTGAACGCGTGTCGAAGTTCGGCGAATCACCACTCTATGACGGGCGCCAGTCAGTGACGGCGCTCGCGGTTGCACGCGGCAGTCAGCGCCTGTTGACGGCGCTTGGGCGCACCTGTGTGAGCGAGCTCGCCCTACCGTCCGGGCGCCGCGCTGATCTGGTGGCGCTTGCGGACGACGGCGAGATCTGGATCGTCGAGATCAAATCATCGATTGCCGATTTCCGCGCGGATCAGAAATGGCAGGACTATCGGATGCATTGCGACCGGTTGCTGTTTGCGACCGCCGCCGACGTGCCGCATCAGATTTTTCCTGAGGATACCGGCCTGATCGTTGCCGACGAATTCGGCGCGGATCTTGTGCGTGAGCCGCCCGAACATCGGATGCATCCCGCGACCCGCAAGACCATGCTGTTGCTGTTTGCACGCGCGGCCGCACGACGGCTGCAGGTATTGGCCGACCCACACGGGCCGCATGCGTCGGAGCTCTGATGCAAGCCTGCCCGGAGTGCCGTGAAGTGTGCGAGCTCACACTCAACCGAATTTGAATGCAGTGCGGTAGATCGGGCCGACGACGGCTCTGGTGCAGGCGCGATTGCCATTTGTAACAATCTCGTAACTTACTGAAACTAATTGGTATAACAGGTATTCGCGGAGTGCCTTAAGACCTCACGTCGTTGTGTTTGCATGTGCGAAGACGCGACCTTTTTTGGTCTTATCCGCTCGCCATCTGTGGGGCATGTGAGGGCGGCGTGACCTGATGGAGACCTGATTATGAAAACCACGATCAAGCTGATGCTTCTGGCTGCTGTTGGTGCCGCTTTGATGGCCGTTCCGGCCTCGGCCCAGCCGAGCCATCGGCGGGCGGCGCATACCTTCCAATACAGCCCGGCGCCGGGCGTGTTCCAGAACGACACCGTCAACCAGGGTGGCCAATATCTTGGTCGGGATCCCGATCCGAACGTTCGCAGCGAGATCCTCAAGGACGACAGCGAGTACAACGGCAACGGCTACTAAGTCCGCGACTTTACCCGCGACCTCCAGCGTGGCTTGATGGCGGACCGGAGGCCTCGGAGCTCTGCTCCGGGGCTTTCTCCATTTGGTACGCAACACGGTCTTGCGAACCGCGTCACAGTGAGCCCAGATCTGCGGCTGGCCGCCTTGCCGCTTGATCGCGCGAAGGTGTACGTTGCCGCAACACGCCGGTGCCATCGCACGGCGGCCTATGCGGGAAACGCCATCCATGCTGGAACGATCGCCCAAGGCTTTTCGTGAACTCGACGAGATCACGATCAGAACCGATACCCGCGACATCCTCTCGCACGCGACCAAGCAGTCTGAAAGCTACGAAGATTATTTTCTGGTCGATATCGACGCACACGTGACCGAGACCCAGTTCTGGCCGGAAATCATTGCGCGCGTCGACAACGACGTCATTCGCCAGATGGGCGAGGCTCAGTTCATGCGGCCCGGCGCGGGCAACACCGCATTGCTCAACGCCGTTCCCGGGATGACGTACCAGCCGCTGCATGGCCGCATCCCCCACCAGGCCGGACTACTGGAACCGGTCGATGCCAAGGGCTGCCACCATTTCACCGAGTTGGCCCGCCGCGCCATGGATGCGATGGGGATCGACTATCAGATCGTGTTTCCAACCCCGATGTTGTTGCTCGGGATGCATCCGCAGGAAGACATCGAGGTCGCGCTCTCCAAGGCCTACAATCGTTGGGCAACCGAGTGCATCCTGCCCGAGGACGCGCGTCTCAAGGGGCTGGCGTACCTGCCGTTCAACACCCCGGAAGCGTGTCTCGAAGAAGTCGAGCGCTACGCCGACGACCCCAACATCATTGGCTTCACGGTGACCTCGACCCGCAACCGGCCGATCCACCACAATCGCTATATGCGGCTCTATTCGGCAATAGAGGAAACCGGCAAGCCGCTGGCATGGCATTCCGGCTTCAATTGGGGCGACCCGTCGTTCGCTCAGCTCAATCGCTTCATCTCCATGCATTCGCTCTCGTTCGTGCACTACAGCCTCATTCATATGACCAACTGGATCATCAACGGGCTGCCGGAGCGGTTCCCCAAGCTGAAACTGCTGTGGGTCGAAAGCGGCTGCGCCTGGATACCGTTCCTGATGCAGCGGCTCGACCACGAATACATGATGCGCTCATGCGAGGCGCCGGCGCTCAAGCGGCTGCCGAGCGAGTACATGCGCGACATGTACTACACGACCCAGCCGCTCGAGCGTTCCAACCTGAAGATCCTGCAGTGTACGCTGGAAGCGTTCAACGCCGAGACCCAGCTCCTGTTTGCGTCGGACTGGCCGCACTGGGATTTCGATCCGCCCTCGTCCATCACGACATTGCCGTTCCTGTCCGAGCAGGCCAAGCGCAGTATCCTCGGCCTCAACGCCGCCCGCCTCTTCAACCTCGAGGTCAAGCGGATGCGGCCGCACGCGAAGGACGTGCTGGCTGCGCGGCCGGGCATCTCCTGAGCACGTCGATGGCCGAGATCGAAGCACGGCCGGCCCAGACCAGCGCGGCCGCGTCGTGCGGTGACACGTTCGTCGCGGCGGCCGAGCGTGCGCTCGCTTCCGGCGACCTCAACCTCGTGGCGGACGCGGAGCTTGAGCGCGTGCTGACGGCGGCGGTTCGGCTCTACGCTGCCAAGGTCGACCTCGACGGCAGCTCGATGAGCCCTGTCACGGCCGACAAGCTCACGCCGACCGATGTGGTTGTGTCGGTCACCGCCATGGTTCGGGCGGTCGGCCTTAATTTGTGGGACCTGTCCATGTGGTTCCAACGCCCGCGTTCGTAGCGGCCACGACGTTCGTCATTCAGAAGCAGTCACCGGAGAGATACATGCGTGAGATCAATGTTGGGCCGGCCACCACGTTCGCCGACCCTGGTCGCAAGTTGATCGAATCGGACGGTGTCGAGGTCGGTGTATTCAAGCTCGGCGGCGAATTCTTCGCGTATGAGAACGTTTGCCCTCACATGGGCGGACCGGCCTGTCAGGGAAAGATCATCGCCAAGGTCGAGGAAGTGATCGCTGACGATCGGACCAGCAAGGGTCTGGAATTCTCCAAGACCAAGATCAATGTGGTCTGTCCCTGGCACGGATTTGAATTCGACATCCGGACCGGGCGTCACCACGGCAACCCGCGCTACCGGCTCAAGCCGATCAAGGTGCGCCTCGAAGGCGTGGACGTGATCGTGACCTTGCCGGACGTGAAGAAGAGCCAGAACGTGACGGTGCAACCCACCGCCGACGGGCGCGCGACGCGGCCGGAATTCTGACGCAGCAGTTTGGATTATTTGGGCGCGCGTTTGGCGAGGATGCGTTGCAGCGTGCGTCGATGCATGTTGAGCCGCCGCGCGGTCTCCGACACGTTGCGCCCGCAAAGTTCATAGATTCGCTGGATGTGCTCCCAGCGCACCCGATCAGCCGACATCGGGTTTTCCGGCGGTTCCGGCTTGCCTTCGGCGGTCGCCAGCAAGGCGGCCGCAACCTCATCCGCATCGGCGGGCTTGGACAGATAGTCCACTGCGCCGAGCTTCACCGCAGTCACCGCAGTGACGATGTTGCCATAGCCGGTCAGCACAATCCCGCGCGCCTCGGGCCGGCGCTTCTTGAGCGCCGAGATCACGTCGAGCCCGTTGCCGTCGCCCAGCCGCATATCGACAACCGCGTAAGCTGGCGCCGACGCTTCGACCTGATGCAGACCTTCGCTCACGCTCTCGGCGGTACGCACCGTAAACCCGCGCGTTTCCATTGCGCGGGCCAGCCGCTGCAGGAACAACTTGTCATCTTCCACGATCAGCAGAGATCGATCTGCCGTCGGCGCCGGTGTATTCATGGAGATTGCAACTTTCGCGAGCAAGACCTTCCTGCATTATAGGTATGCGTGGAAACGGCCGCATCAAGACGCCCCACGGTAATGCTTTCGAATTGGGTCCGGTATTTCAAGCCGCTTCGGACAATGGGCGCTCGAAGTCTGCCCGCGGCCAAGTCACGCGAATGACCGCGCCGCGTTGCGGAAAAGCGCGATTTTCAATGGCCAGCTGGCCGCCCGAGCGATCGAGTAGCGTCTTGGCGATAAAAAACCCGAGGCCGAGGCCGGCGCTTTGGCTCGCGGCCTGCATCCGCTGCGGCCGGTGCCCTTTCACGTAAGGCTCCCCGATACGCCCGATGATTTCGGGCGGAAATCCGGGGCCGTCGTCGATGATCGTCACCGTTACGGTGTCCTCGCTCCACGCCGCCGTTACGTCGACCCGCTCGTGCGCGAAATCCACCGCATTCTCCAGCAAGTTGCCGAGACCGTACAGGATCGCCGGATTGCGGGCCACGACCGGCTCGTCGTGCGCGTCCTGTGTCTGATGCACGTCGATGGCGATCCCAAAATTGCGATGCGGCGACACCACGTCCTCGATCAGTGCCGAAAGCTTCATGCGCTCGAACGGCTCGCCGGGAGCCGGCAGCGCCGTCAGCTTGGCGAGGATCTCGCGGCAGCGCTGAGCCTGCTCACGCAGGAGGCGCGCATCGTCCGCATGCTCGGAAGTGCCGGCCAGTGCCAGTTCGAGCTCCTTGCTGACCAGTGCGATTGTAGACAATGGGGTCCCGAGCTCGTGCGCCGCGGCCGCAGCGAGGCCGTCGAGTTGCGAGAGATGTTGCTCGCGCGCGAGCACCAGTTCGGTGGCGACCAGCGCGTCGGCGAGCTGGCGCGCTTCCTCGGTGATCTGCCACGCGTAGATTGAGATGTAGCCGATCGCGAGCAGAATCGAGAGCCATACGCCCAACATGTAAATCGGCGGCAATTCCAAAGGATCATCGCTCGACCACGGCAGCGGATAGTGTACGAACACGAGCACGGTCGCGCACGAGACCGCGAAGGCGGCGAGCATCAGCGTCATGCGCGGCGGCAGCGCCGTGGCCGAGATCAGCACCGGCCCGAGAAACAGGAATGCAAACGGATTTTCCAATCCTCCCGTGAGCGCAAGCAGCATCGCGAGCTCGGCGATGTCGACCGCCAGGAGCCAGGCTGCACGTTCGGGCGCGAGCCGTTCATTGCCGCGAAAGCGCAGACGCAGGAACAGATTGAAGGCCGCGTAAGCGCCGACCACCGCGAGGCACCGCCAGAACGGCAACTGAAAATCGAGCCCGTCCGTGACCACCAGCAACGCGGCGATTTGGCCGAAGATCGCGAGCCAACGCAGCCGCACCAGCGTGTCGAGCCGGACGCTGCGGCGAGGGTGATGTTGAAGCGCCGTCATCCCGCGCTCATGGCCGCGCGCAACCGGCCGTCATAGAAGTCAGCGAGCGCGCGCAATTGCGCTCCGCCATCGCCCTCGAACGAGGAACCGTGCATGACGGCGAGCATGGCCGGCTCGAGGCTTGCCAAACGGCGGATGGTCGGTGCCGTTGTTGGCCCCAGCGCGGTCGCCATATTGATGTCGTCTGACGCGGTCGCTGGTCCGACAATCTCCGATCGAGTGAGCGCGGGGCCGCGCCCGTAGTGCGCAAACAGATCGCCTGCAAACAACGTGCGCGTCGTCTCCTCGAAGATCACCCCCGCGTCCCAGCCGTGCGGCACGTGCGGGGTATCGATGTAGCGCACGCGCCGCCCGCCGATATCCACGACCTCGCCGTCGGTCAGCATGCGTGGTGGCCGATCGGCCATGTCGGCGACCGAGAGGCGACAGGCCAGCATGCCATGGGCCAGCTCGGCGCGCGGCGCGACCGCCAGCCATTCGTTCATGGCGCCACATTCGTCGGCCTCGAAATGCCCGAAGGCGATCCACCGAAGCTCATCGAGCGGCAACACCTTGGCGACGGCCGGCGCCAGCGATGCAAACATTTTGCGCTTGCCGCAATGAAACAGCAGCGGTTCATCGCCCTTGATCAGGAAATGATTGAACGTGAAACCCGCCGGTGGGGCGATTTCCGGGACGTAAAGTGAAAACCGGAAAATACCGTCGCCGATTTCGTCGATTTGAGCATCCATGAACGCCTCCGCCGCATTCACTAGTGTCCCGCTTCCGAAGTTCGTGATACATCGCCGCACACTCTGACAACGAACTTCGGAAACAAAGGGGCACTAGCAAGCATATGATCGCGCATGATCCGGCGAAGTGGCCGTCAGTTCGCCGAAAAGATCATGCACCACCTATAGTTAGCGCGCGACCGGACGCAAAACCGGGGACCACTTTTGCCGGTCGCGCGCGTGCCGCTTATCGATTTGAAGTTCCTGAACAAGCTTGCGGCAGGTGATGCAGGAACTTCAAATCGGCGGCACTAGCGTTATATTGGATATAGGCGGCCCGCACAGTGCTGCACGAGGACGCAAGCGGGCCTGGCGTTGGACCAGAATGTCGCGGGCGACTTAGGCCGTAACTTCCGCGGCGGCCGGAACCACCTTGACCTGATGCGCCTGCAGCGCGGGCAACACCTTCTCGGCGAACAGTCTGATCTGGTTCATGAACATGTCATGCGGCATGGCGCCGGTGTTCATGCGCAGATGCACGACGTCGGCGCCGGTGCGATCGACGGCCGCAATGATGCGGTCGCGCACTTCGTCGGCCGTGCCCCAGGGCATGGTCTCAGCGCGGCGTGCGACGTCTTCCATGGTCAGGTTGCGGAAATCCTCGCGCAGGCGTTGTGCTTCCCGCATATTCTCCGGGCTAACGTAATCAAGCGATGAATTACTGACGTAGCCGAGGGTCCGTTGGATATTGGTCTCGGTCACGTTGCCGTGGCTGAACAGCGAGCGGTTGAAGTAGAGATAGTACGGGCCCGCCTCCTTGACGGCCTGTGCCTTGCTGTCGGCGATATAGGCCGCGCCGGCGATGCTCAGGTGCTTCGGCGTAATGCGATGGCCGCTCTGTGCCAGGCACTTCGCGTAGTAACGGATGATGTCGTGCTGCAGGCCATGCACCCGGCTTTCGCCGGGCGTGATCGGAACGTTGTGTTTGGCCGCCCATTCGATCAACTCTTTACTTCCGGTGATCGGGGTCCAGATCGGCGGGTGCGGCTGCTGCACGGGCCGCGGCCACATGGCCACGTCCTTATACGACCAGAACTTGCCGTCGTATGAGAACACATCCTCGGTCCAAGCGCGCACCATGATCTCGTAAGCTTCCTCAAAACGCGCGCGCGATTCCGACAACGGGACGTTGTGCACCTGATACTCGCGCGGAATGCCGCGCGCGATTCCGGAGATCAGCCGGCCGTTCGACAGGCAGTCGAGCATGGCGAGCTCTTCGGCAAGCCGCAGCGGACTGTGCAGCGGAATGAGGTTGCCGTAGATCAGCAACTTAAGCTTCTTGGTGCGTTGCGCGGCTGCGGCTGCCATCAGGTTGGGCGAGTTCATCAACCCATAGGGCGATGTGTGATGCTCATTGAAGCCGACGCCGTCGTATCCGAGCCGGTCAAGCTCCTCCCAAGCGTCAAGATGCTCCGCGTAGGTCCTCACCGCGATTTTAGGATCGAAATAATCTTTGCCTAGCGGGTAGGGTAGCGCCTTGCCGTGTTCGAGGTCATCGAGATAAGCGCCGTAAGGCAGGAGATCGAAGACAAAAACCTGCATGTATAATCCCTGAGGTAAGTGCTGATCGTGGCGATGAGGGCGGAAAACGCTAGCGCATTCGCTACAGGCTTCCTACCTTTTCGTTCTGGTAGGTGGAGAAAGCAAACCAGCCATGTCCAAACCCGTCATCGTTTCAATCCCGCATCACCTCGGCAAGGCGGAAGCGCGGCGTCGGCTCGAAGCCGGCCTCGGGTCCGTGCGCAGCCATTTCGGGAACGTGCTGAACGTACAAGAGGAGGTCTGGAGCGGCGACAGCCTGGCATTTCGGGCGAGTGTGCTGACCCAGCAGACCTCCGGCACCATCACGGTCGCCGACGACCACGTCCAGGTCGAGGTGTTGCTGCCCTGGGCGCTGGCACTGCTCGCCGAAGGCGCCACGTCGTTGATCCGCTCGCGCGGACAGCTCATGCTTGACAAGAAGTAACCGCCCGCAACGCTGAGGACCTTGGCTCATGGTGGCCTTGAAGTCGCTTGTCGCACCGGCCGCATTGCTTCTGCTTTCGACTGTCGGTCAGGCCGCCGAACTGTCCCCACAGCAGCGCGCGTTTCGCGAGATCTACCAGGAACTGGTAGAGATCAATACGACCGACTCGATCGGTGACACAACCAAGGCCGCCGAGGCCATGGCGGCTCGTTTGCGAGCCGCCGGTCTCGCCGACACGCAGGTGCTCTCCTCGGGTCCACGTAAGGGCAACCTGGTGGCGCGCCTTCGCGGCACTGGTGCGCGCCGTCCGATCCTTCTGATCGCGCACATCGATGTAGTCGAGGCCAAGCGCGAAGATTGGGAGTTCGATCCATTCAAGCTGCAGGAGGTCGATGGTGAGTTTCGGGCGCGCGGGGTGATCGACGACAAGGCGATGGCGGCGGCGTTCGTCGCCAACCTGATCGAGTACGTCAAGGAAGGGTTTCGTCCCGACCGGGATATCATCGTGGCGTTGACCGCCGACGAGGAGCTGTCCGACTCCCCGCACGACGGCGCGCATTGGCTGTTGCAAAATCATCGCGCGCTGATCGACGCGGAACTCGCCATCAACGAGGGCGGCGGGGGCTCGCTGCGGGACGGCCGGCCCGTGCGGATGTCCATTCAACTGGCCGAGAAGGTCTATCAGAGCTATCGCTTGGAGGTGACCGACCCCGGCGGCCACAGCGCGGCGCCGCGCCCGGAGAACGCGATCTACCGGCTTGCGCAGGCGCTTACGCGTCTCGCGCAGTTCGAATTTCCGATCAGCCTGAATGCGGTTACGCGCGCCTATTTCGAACGCGTTGCGGCGGCCGAGCGGCCTGATGTTGCCGCGGCGATCACGGCGCTGCTGGCAGGCAAGACCGACGACGGTTCGCTCGCCGCGCTTACGCGTAGTCCAACCAACAACGCGCTCCTGCGCACAACCTGCGTCGCAACCATGCTCAACGCCGGCGAAGCCGAGAACGCACTGCCGCAGACGGCGCGCGCGACCGTCAACTGCCGCCTGATGCCGGGCCAGCCGCCGGGCGAGGTCGAGGCCGCGCTCAACCGCGCCATCAACGATCCGAAGGTTGCGGTGACGCCGCTCGGCCAGGCGGTCGAGAGCCCGCCGTCGCCGATCAATCCCGACGTGATGCAGGCGGTGGAACGTATCGCCGGCGAGATGTGGCCGGGGGTGCCGGTGATCCCGATCATGTCGGGCGGGTACACCGACAGCCGCTGGCTGCGCAACGCGGGCATCCCGGCTTATGGGGTCTCCGGCCTGTTCAGCGAGGGCGCAAACAGCGGCGTGCACGGCCGCAACGAGCACGTCGGTGTCAAGCAAGTCTACGACAGCAAGGAATTCCTCTACCGGCTGGTGAAGGCGCTCGCCGGCTCAGCCGCGAAGTGAACCAGTCGCCGCGCCATCAAGCTGCCTTCGCGCCTGCCTTGTGCAGCGCCGCCCATACTTTGGCCGGCGTAGCGGGCATGTCGAACTCTGTGATCCCGTAAGGCCGCAACACGTCGAGCAGGGCCGCCATGATGGCGGGCGGCGCGCCGGTCGCGCCCGCTTCGCCGCAACCCTTGATACCGAGCGGGTTCGTGGTCGACGGTACCTCGACGAGATCGCCCGCAATGTCGGGAAGATCGTCGGCACGCGGCATGGCGTAGTCCTGGAAGCTGCCGGTGAGGAGCTGGCCGGCCGGGTCGTAGACGATCTGTTCCATCAGCGCCTGACCAAGACCCTGCCCGACGCCGCCGTGCACCTGGCCCTCGGCCAGCAGGTGGTTCATCACGTGACCGACGTCATCGACCGCGGTGTAGCGCACGACCGTGACCACGCCGGTGTCGGGATCGACCTCGACCTCGCACGTATGGCACCCGTTGGGATAGCAAGGCGGCTCGGCCGCGAAGGTACCCGCGGCCTCGAGGCCGACGCCGAACTGAGGCGGCAGGAACATCGGCGCATAAAACGCCTTGGCCACATCGGTGAGCGGGATCGCGCGGTCGGTGCCGACAATGCCGAACTTGCCGTCCTTGAACTCGATGTCGCCGACCGAGGCTTCCAGCATGCGTGCCGCCATCGGCTTCGCCTTCTCGACGATCTGGTCGGCCGCGCGCCGCAGCGCGTTGCCGCCGACCATCATGCTGCGCGAGCCGTAGGTACCGCGCCCGATTGGCACCTCGTTGGTATCGCCCTGAATGAAGCGGATGTTCTCAAACGGCACGCCGAGCCATTCCGCCACCATCTGCGAATACACCGTGGCATGGCCCTGGCCGTGTGAATGCGTGCCGGCCAGGATCGTGACTTGGCCGCTCGGATCGAAGCGCAGATCCATGCGCTCGTTGAAGATCGCGGCTTCTTCCAGGAAGTAGGCGAGGCCGAAGCCGCGCAGCTTACCGTTGCTCTTGGACTCCTTACGGCGTTGCGCAAATCCCTTGTGATCGGCCAGCTTGAGACACTCCTCCGTGACCTTGGCAAAGTCGCCGCTGTCGTAGACCACGCCTGACGTGTTGGTGTAGGGCATCTTGGTGGCCGGGACGAAGTTCTTGCGGCGCAGCTCGATCGGATCGACCTTGAGCTCGGCCGCCGCTTTGTCGATCAGCCGTTCGACCAGATAGGTCGCTTCCGGCCGGCCGGCGCCGCGATAGGGCGCCATCGGCGATGTGTGGGTGAGCACGGCCTTGGCGAAGATGACGCCTGCCGGAACGTCATAGACGCCGGACAGGAGTTTGACCGAGAACATGCTGGTCGCGAAGGCGGCGCCGGTGACGTGCGAGCCGACCGCGTGCATGGATTGCGCGCGGATGCCGATGATCTTGTTGTTCTCATCGAACGCAAGCTCGCCGGTCACGACCTGATCGCGCCCGTGCGCATCACCCTGCAAGGCTTCGGCGCGGGTCGATGTCCATTTCACCGGCCGGCCGATCCGGCGCGATGCCATCAACACCAGCGCGTCTTCCGGATAGGGGCCGCCTTTCATGCCAAACCCGCCACCGACGTCCGGCGCCACAACGCGCAGCTTCGTCTCCGGGATGCGGAAGATCTGGCCCGCCAGCTGCGAGCGTACGCCATGCGGATTCTGTGACGTGGTGTAGAGCGTGAAGCCGTCGCTGTCGGCCGCGTAGTCACCGATCGCGGCGCGCGGCTCGATCGAGTTGGCCGAGATGCGGTTGTTGGTAAGCTTGAGCGTCGTGACGTGCTTGGCCTTGGCGAACGCCGCGTCGGCAGCGTCCTTGTTGCCCATCATCATGACGAAGGCGATGTTGCCCGGGTTATCGTCCCACACCGTGGTGGCGCCCGACTTGGTCGCCTCCTCGATGGTGGTGACCGCAGGCAGCGGCTCGTAGTCAACTTCGACCAGTTCGGCGGCGCTGCGGGCCTGCCCCTCGGTCTCGGCCACCACCAGCGCGACCCGGTCGCCGACGTGGCGCACCTTGTCGCTCGCAAGCAACGGGCGGGACGCGCGATAGCCTTTGGGAGCGCCGAAATCCTCCGGCATGATCGGAATGAGCATGCCCAGCTTTTCGTCGGCGACGTCTTTCGCGGTGAGCACGGCGAGCACGCCGTCGGCCTTCTTGGCCGCCGCGGTGTCGATGCGCTTGATACGGGCATGGCCGTGCGGCGACATCACCAGCACCGCGAACGCCTGCTGCGGCAAATCAATGTCGTCGACGTAGCGGCCACGACCGGTGAGGAAACGCTGATCCTCCACCCGGCGGACCGGTTGCCCTATACCAAATTTGCTGACGACTGCGTCCACGGCGTCCCCCTGGTCTGGCCTGATGATGATGGCGAGCCCCGCGAGGGCTCCGGCGCTTCCCGGCTATTTGAGCCGTAACCCCATGGAAGTGCAAGCTGGTTGGGGTTGCCAATCGGTGCTAGGTTCCCTACCACCCTGGGGGCGAGCCGATGCAAAGGAAGCATGATGGGGATTGAGAGCGCGACCAGTGCCGCCGCGCCGTTGTTTCACTTCGTGATGATCAAGCCGACCCATTACGACGACGACGGCTATCCAATTCAGTGGCTGCGCTCGGCGATCCCATCCAATACGCTCGCTTGCCTCAATGGGTTAGCGGAGGATGCGCGTGCGCGCCAAGTGCTTGGCGAGGGGGTCGAAATCCGCCTGCACACCTATGATGAAACCAACCGGCGGGTGCGGCCCGACAAGATCATCCGCATGGTGCGCCAAGAGGGTGGGCGCGTCCTGATCGGTCTCGTGGGCGTTCAGTCGAATCAGTTCGCCCGGGCCGTCGACCTGGCGCAGCCGTTTCTTGCCGCCGGCTTCCCGGTCAGCATCGGCGGCTTCCATGTGTCGGGCTGCACCGCCATGCTGCCCGAGATGCCGAAAGAGATGCGCGACGCCCAGGCGATGGGCATCTCGTTCTTCTGCGGCGAGGCCGAGAACAGCCGCCTCGATAGCGTGTTGCGCGACGCCTATGCGGGCAAACTGCAGCCAATCTACAACTATATGGACGATCTGCCCTCACTCGAGGGCGAGCCGGCGCCGATCTTGCCGGTGCAGCACGTGAGCCGTACGTCGGGCTCGCTCTCGAGCATCGACCTCGGGCGCGGCTGCCCCTACCAGTGCTCGTTCTGCACCATCATCAATGTGCAGGGCCGCAAAAGCCGGTTCCGTAGCGCGGACGATCTCGAGAACATCGTGCGCGAGAACTACGCCCAGGGCATCAAGCGCTTCTTCATCACCGACGACAATTTCGCCCGCAACCGGCAATGGGAGCCGCTGTTCGATCGCCTGATCGCAATGCGCGAGGGCGAGAAGATGAATATCGGCTTCACCATCCAGGTCGACACGCTCTGCCACAAGATTCCGAACTTCATTGAGAAGGCGAGCCGCGCCGGCGTGCGCCGCGTGTTTATCGGGCTGGAGAACATCAACCCCGACAACCTGCTGGCCGCCAAGAAACGCCAGAACAAGATCACCGACTATCGGGTGATGTTGCAGAAGTGGCGCGATCATGGCGCCATCACTTATGCGGGCTACATCCTTGGGTTCCCGGCCGATACCAAGGAATCGATCCTGCGCGACATCGAGATCATCAAGCGCGAGCTGCCGATCGATATCCTGGAGTTCTTTTTCCTCACCCCATTGCCCGGCTCCGAAGACCACAAGCGGCTCTTGAGCCAGGGCGTGTGGATGGATGGCGATCTCAACAAATACGACCTCAACCACCGGGTTTCCCATCATGGGAAGATGTCGGATCGTGAGTGGGAAGAGGCCTACCGGGCTGCCTGGCTCGCCTACTACACGCCCGAGCACCTGCGCACGATCCTGCGCCGTTGCGCCGCCAGCAAGGTCAGCCGACCGAACACGACGCTGACCACCATCCTGTGGTTCCTGCTCATGATCCTGTTCGAGGGCGTGCACCCGCTCGAAGGCGGCGCCGTGCGACTGAAATACCGGCGTGACCGGCGGTCGAGTTTCCGGCGCGAAAGTCCGCTCGTGTTCTATCCGCGCTACTGGATCGGGACGGCGATCAAGCTATCCAAATACGCGATGGTCTACTGGCGGGCGCGCAAGACCTACAAAGAGGTGATGGCTGCGCCCGACCGCTGGACTTACACCGACGTTGCGATCACGCCGCCGAAGGCCGACGAGTTCGAGGCGCTCGATCTCTATCACGCCACCAGCGGCGGCGAGGCCGCGCTGGCGCGCAAGCGGCGCGAGGACGCGATCCGGGTCGAAACCGACGCGCATCACCCCCACGCGGCGAGTGTAGCGGCGGAGTAGCGGCGGCCGGGAACCGGGTAATTTGCCCGGGCCGTAGCGCGGCGCGAATTTTCTCGGCCGCGACGCAATCACTCAAATCAAATGGCGGCCAATCAATAACCGCGCGGCAGCGTCGCGGCCCCCCTTGACTCTGCGTCTCTTTTGTCTGATATTTCTGTTATGACAGAAATATCAGAATATGCAGCAAAGCTACCGGCTCCCGTCGAGCAGTTCATCCTGCACTGGGGCGACATGGGCAGCCATTGGGGGGTGAACAGATCAGTCGCCCAGATCCATGCGCTGCTCTACCTCAGCGCCCGCCCGCTCACCGCCGACGACATCGCAGAGACCTTGGGGATGGCGCGCTCCAACGTCTCCAACTCGATCAAGGAACTACAGGCTTGGAACCTTATCCGGCGGGTGCCGGTCCGCAATGACCGGCGCGACCACTTCGAGGCCGAGATCGCCCTGTGGGAAATGTTCATGCGCATCGCCGCCGGCCGCAAGGAGCGAGAGATCGATCCGGCGGTGGCTGCATTGAAGTCGTGCACGGCCAACGCGGCGCGCGATCCGGGCGTAGGTGAGGTCGCGCAGGCGCGGCTGAAAGCCATGCTCGACTTCGTCAACATGATGGACGGCTTCTACGCCCAGATGCTCACGGTGGAGCGAACGAAGCTCGCAACGCTGGTGCAACTCGGCGCCAAGGTTTTCAGCCTGTTGCCGGTCGGAAAGAAGAAGACCTGAAACCGGAGGGCAGCGATGAAACCGAGCCCTGTCGCCGCGCGAGCCGCAATCGGTACGGACGAGACCCTCGGCGATCTGCGCTTCCGGGCGCTCATCGCCGATGACGACTGGGCAACGCTGCCGATCCAGATCCGGCGCCGGTTCTCGCGACGGCTCGCCGATGGCAACACCGCGGTCTACGTCGGCGAAATTCTCGAGACCCGCACGAATATGGCGGGTTGGCTGCTGGCGCATGCGGCCCGCTTGATCGGCTCGCCGTTTCCGGTCGGTCGCGACACCCACGTGCCGAGCGTCGTGAGCGTCACGGAGGACATGCCGAACGGGGGTCAGATCTGGACCCGCCTCTACGCGCGCCGCCGCCGCTTTCCGCAAATCGTCCACTCGTCCAAGCGGTTTGCCGGTCCAACCGGGCTCGAGGAGCACGTCGGCCACGGCGTCGGCATGACGCTGACCATGGAGGTCAAGGACGATGCGCTCGTCTTTCGCAGCCGCGATTACTTCGTCGAATTCTTCGGGCTGCGCATCCGGCTGCCGACCTGGCTCACTCCCGGCGCGCTGACGGTGACCCACGCCGAATGTGCTGACGGGCGCTTCAGCTTCACGCTCGACGTAGTGCATCCGCGGTTCGGATTGCTGATCCGGCAGATGGGTTTGTTCCGGGAGGCGCGGCCATGACATCGGATTCAAGGTGCAGCCTGATTACTCTGCAGTCCGCCATGGCAATTGACGAACCCGCCAAGAGGTTGCGATCAGGCAATTCGCTTGCTCTGCCGGCTCAAAACTGACGCCACGATTCGAACCATTGCGATTCTCACGGCCGCGCGCGAGGATGCGATCCCTCCACGTGCTCCGCGCATTCAGCTCATGAAAATCGCAAAAATCACCGCCACCCCGGTCAACGTGCCGCTCAACATCACGCTCGTGGGGGCGTCGCGGCCGGCCGCCATGTCGGGCTGCCTGGTCGAGATCGAGACCGACGCCGGCCTCGTCGGCCACGGGTTCACCTCCATCACCGACGAAGGCGTGATCGCACATATCATCGATGAGGTCGCGGCTCCCGCCATCGTGGGCGACGATCCGCTCGCGCATGAACGGATCTGGGACAAGCTTTATTGGACCATGCTGCCGCGCGGCCAGACTGGCTACGGGGCGCATGCGCTCGCCGCAATCGACGTCGCGCTCTGGGACCTCAAGGGCAAAGCGCTGGGCCAGCCGGTATGGCGGCTGCTCGGCGGCGCACGCGAGCGCGTGCCGGTCTATGTCACGTTCGGGTTTCACTTCTTCGATCGCGAGGAGCTGGCCGAGGCGGCGAAGTTCTGGGTCGCGAATGGCTTTACGCGTCTGAAGATGACGGTTGCGCACGAAGGGCTCGCCCGGCGCGACAGCAAGCCGCTGAGCGATCTTATCCGCGAGGATGCGGCGCGGGTGCGCGCCGTGCGCGCGGCGGTCGGGCCCGACGTTGAGCTTTTCATCGATGCCAATTGCAGCCTCGACCTTTACCACGCGCTCCGCCTCGTCGAGATGATCCGCGAGTGCAACATTTCGTTCTTCGAGGAGCCGATCACCCAGAACGACGTGCTCTCGATGGCGCAGTTGCGCAAGCAAGGCGGCGTCCGGCTCGCCTGCGGGCAGAACGAAGGGCTGAGCTTTCGCTTCCGCGATTTGCTGTTGAACGAGGCCGTGGACTACGTGCAGCCTAACGTGGTGATCACCGGCGGCTATACCCAGTGCCTCAAGATCGCCGGGCTCGCCGCTTCATTCAATGTTCCAATCGCGAACGGCGGCGCTTGGGCCTTCCACAACATGCACCTGCAGGCCGGGCTCGCCAACGGCACCCTGATCGAACATCACTATCTGGCGAACGAGTTCTGCCGGCGGATCTACAAGGACCTGCCGACGCCCGAGGCCGGATGGCTGACATTGCCTCAGGTACCGGGCCTTGGCTTTTCGCCCGATCATGATGCGTTGCGCGAGCTGGCCAAGGGGTAGGCTCGTCGTGAAGACCGACATCGCGGAGACACCCGATGCGCTACGAACTCTACTACTGGCCGTCCAACCAGGGCCGCGGCGAATTCGTGCGGCTCGCGCTTGAAGAGGCTGCGGCCGATTACATCGATGTCGGGCGCCTGCCGGATGCGGACGGCTATGGCGTCCCGGCGATCCTGAAGCTCATCAACGCAACCGACTTGAAGACGCCGCCGTTCGCGCCGCCGTTCCTCAAGGCCGGCGACTTGGTGATCGGTCACACCGCCAACATCCTGATGTACCTCGGCGCGCATCATGGGCTCGCGCCTGCCGAGGAGGCCGGGCGGCTATGGGCGCACCAATTGCAGCTCTCGGTCACCGACTTTGCCAAGGAAATTCATGACACCCATCACCCGGTCGGTGCCGCCTTCTATTACGAGGAGCAGAAATTCGAAGCCAAGCGCTACACCGAGAACTTTCTGAAGCTGCGCGTGCCAAAATTCCTCACCTATTTCGAGACCTTGCTCACGCGTAACGGCGGCCGCCACATGGTCGGCGCGGCGTTGAGCTATGTGGACCTTTCCATGTTTCAGCTCCTCGCCGGCCTGCGCTACGCGTTTCCGCGCGCTATGGCACGGCTCGAGCCAAATCTGCCGCGGCTCGTCGCGCTGCACGACGCCGTTGCCACGCGCACGCGCATCGCAGCCTACCTCGCCTCCTCGCGGCGCATGCCGTTCGATGAGAAAGGTGTGTTTCGGCACTATCCGGAGCTCGACGACTGAGCGCGCCGACTGGGCTGCCTTGACCGGCGCCGACTTCTGCTGAGACAATTCAGGCTACGGTGCTCAACCGTTCATCTCCGTATCGGAACGGAGGCAAGACTCCGCTTCTAGCCGGGGCTGAGATAAAGGATCCGGGAGGCTCGCCATGCTCACACGACGCCGGCTGATTGCCGGCACCGCGGCGTTGGCCGCGGGTTCGTCAACGCGGGGATTTGCACAGAGCGGCGTCGAGGGCTGGCCCAATCGACCGATCCGGGTGATTTTCCCGACAGGGGCCGGCGGGCCGAGCGAGAATTTCCGGCTCTATGCCGACTACATGAAGGGCGTGTTCGGACAGCCATTCTTTCTGGAGAACATGCCGGGCGCGTCGGGTGCGATCGGCGCGATGGCGGTCGTGCGCTCGCCGCCCGATGGTCACACCCTCCTAGTCGGCTCCAACAGCGTGACCATTCTTGCACCGCTGGTGTTCACCAACTCCCCGGTCAACACCAAGCGCGATCTCGTTCCGATCGCGCTGCTGTTCAACTTCCGCTTTCTGCTGGTCGCCAATCCAGACCTGCCGGTGAAGACCTATAAGGAATTCGTCGACTACGCCAAGGCGCGGCCCGGTCAGCTTAACTACGGCTCGCCCGGCATCGGCACCGGCGGGCACTTGGTGACGGCACTGATGTTGCGACGCGCCGGCATCGAAGCCGTGCACGTTCCCTATCAGGCAACGACGCAACAATTGCTGGCGGCGGCGGCCGGCCACCTGCAGTTCACCTTCGACACCGTCGGCAATGCGCGCGGCCTCGTCGAAAGCGGCAAGGTGCGGGCGTTGGCGGTGACCGGGCAGGGGCGTGCGAGCGTGATGCCCGACGTGCCGTCGTTCGGCGAGCTTGGGGTCGACGGATTTGACGGGCTGTTCGTCTCGACCAGCATGCTGGCACCGGCCGGAACGCCGGCGCCGATCATCGCGGCACTCAACCGTGAGGTCCTGCTCTGCCAGGACAAGCCCGACATCAGGAAGCGCATGGAGGACGGTGCTTATGAGCAAGGCCGGTTGTCGCCGGAACAGACCTTGCAATTCTTCGACAACGATTACAAGAACTGGGCCGAGGTCGTGCGCGAGACCGGCGTGCAGATCAAGTCGTGAGGTTGCGTTGGCCCACCCGCAGACCAATTTCAATCCGCCGTTCGACGTCACCCGCGCGAGCCATCTCGTGTTCACGGTGCGCGATTTGGCCGCCAGCAAGGCGTTCTACACCGAGGTGATCGGTCTGAAAGTCAGCGCCGAGGACGCCTCGACGCTTTGGCTGCACGGCGTCGAGGAACGCTGTCATCACAGCCTCACCCTGAAGAAGACCCGTAGCGAGCCGGCTTGCGAGCGGGTAGGGTTTCGGGTCTTCGACGACATCGACCTTGAGAAGGCCGCTGCCCATTTTGAACGCGCGGGCGTCCCGGCGCGCTTCGTCGAGGTGCCAGTCCAGGGCCGCACCCTGCACGTCGACGACGCGGCCGGAATTCCGCTCGAACTTGTCGCGCGCATGCCGTCGCATGTGCGCACGCAGACCAAGACCCATACCCACAAGGGCGCATGCGCGCTGCGGATGGATCACTACCAGGTGCTGGTGCCGGACGTCGCCGCCGCGGCGCGGTTCTACCTCGAGCTCGGCTTTCGCACGTCGGATTATGTCTGTGTCGCCGGCAGCGACAAACTGGTCGGCATTTTCCTTCACCGCAAGGACAACCCGCACGACATGGTGTTTCTGCAGCGCTCCGGCCCGCGCTTCCATCACTTCGGTTACATCATTCAGGAAATGCACCACGCGGTGCGCGCGCTCGATATCGCCGGCAACATTGGGCTCGGCGAGTGCTTGGAGCACGGGCCCGGCCGTCATGGGCATGGCCACTCCTACTATGTTTATCTGCGTGATCCCGACGGGCACCGGATCGAGCTTCTGCTGCCGGCGACCCAGGTCATCGATATTGACGACGAACCCATGCGCTACGACGTGACGCCGGGGCGCAACAACAATCTGTGGGGCCTGCCGCCGCCGCGCAGCTGGTTCGAGGAGACGACGCCGCTCGCCGGCGCACGGGTGACGGGCCCGGCGCCGGAAGGCGAGCCATTCACGCTCGAGCGATACCTGTTTGCCAAGCGGCCGGCCGCCGCGGCCCAATGAGGTTTTCATGATCATCGACTTCCATACCCACGTCATGCCCCCCGAGATGGCTGCCGCCCCGATCTGGCGCGGCAAGTGTCCGATGACGATCGAGAACGTGCTGGAAGCCGCCAAGGAGGGCGGCGTCGATCGCACCGTGATCAGCAATCCCGGGCATGAGCTGCGTCACATGGACGCCGGCCAGCAGCTCGCGACCGTGCGCATGATCAATCAGTACCTGGCCTCGCTCGCGCACAAGCACGACAACATCTACGCGCTCGCCACCACGGTTCCGTATGGCGGTGAGCCGTTCCTCAAGGAGCTCGAGCGCGCCGTGAAGCAAGATGGCGCCAAGGGCGTGATCATTCTCTCAAGCCTGCCGGGGCATTATCCGGACGACGATGACGCGTTGCCGTTCTTCCAGCTCGCCACCGAGCTTGATATCCCAGTGTTCATGCATCCGCCCTCGGTCGGGTTTGGCGAGGAGCGGCTCAACATCTATCGGCTGGCCTCGAGCGTCGGCCGCCCGATGGACGGCGCGCTCGCGATCTCGCGGCTGATCGTGCGCGGGATCTTCGAGAAGCTTCCGGCGTTGAAGCTGGTCGCGAGCCACCTCGGCGGCGGCATCTGCGAAATGATCGGCCGCATGGACTATGCGTACAATCTGCAGGAAGAGGCATATTTCCTCGGGCCGTATGAGCCGATGCTGATCCGGCATCCGCCCAGCCACTACCTCAAGATGATGTATCTCGAATCGACCTGCTACCACGTACCGGCGGCGCGCTGCGCGATGGAGACCGTCGGCGTCGACCACTTTGTCTTCGGCACCGATGCGCCGCCGCTCAAGCCGCTGAAGAAAGCCGGCGTCGAGATCATCCGCTCGCTCAAACTGGCGCCGGCCGATGAGGCAAAGGTGTTCTCGGGCAACGCCCGCAAATTGTTGAAGATCTGATCGGTCGCGGCTCTATTGTTTTGCCAACAAGCTTTTGAAGAACAGATTGATCTTATCCATGATTCCGCCACCTACGACCTCTCGCAGAGAGGTCAACACCTTCTCGCAATTCTCGGGCGAAATGCCGGTTTTTCCCGAAATACTCGCCACCAAACCAGCGTGGTTGGTCCCGGTGAATTTCGCGACCAAGACGTCACCGGCCTTCTCTTCAAAAGCCTTGATGACCTTTTCGCAGGTGCCCGCGTCGATGCCGGTTTTTTCGGAGACCGCCCTGATGACATCGGTTTTGTTCATGTCGATCCCTCCCGCTCTGACTGATCGAATATCTCTGCCTGCTTAAGGCGAACAGCGCGATTGTCGCGATGTTGATTGGTGCCAGTGCGGCGGAGATTATCAGTTTTGGACGGAGGTGTCGCGCTACGCGGTCGCCATCGACAGCCGCCGCGGCCGCGAAATGAGCCAGAGCGCGATTGCGACGTTGAGCGCGTTCCAGGCGATACCGTTGAGGAAGGCCGCTCGATAGGAGCCGGTCAGGTCAAAGATCAATCCCGACATCCAGCCGCCGAACGCCATGCCGAACAGCGTCGCCATCAGGATGATGCCGAGCCGCGTCGCCGCCTCGCGCGGCGAGAAATACTCGCGCACGATAATGGCGTAGCTCGGCACGATGCCGCCCTGGAACAGACCGAACAGCGCGGAAATCACGTAGAGCGACGTAAGCCCGTCGAACAACGCGTAAAGAACCAGCGCGACGCCCTGCAGCGCCGAGCCGAGCAGCAGCGTGCGCAGTCCGCCGACCCGGTCGGCGATGAAGCCGGAGCCCACGCGGCTGACGATGCCGAATGCCATCATCAGCGAGAGCATCTCGGCGCCGCGTGCCACGCCGTAACCGAGGTCGCCGCAGTAGGCCACGATATGGACCTGCGGCATCGACATGGCGACACAACAGGCGACGCCGGCGATCGACAACAACACCTGCAGCGCGGTCGGCGACAGGCCGAGGCTGCCGGCGTGCTGCAGGGCGCCGCCGGCCGCGTGCGCGAACGGCATCTTTCGCCGCAGCAGCAACGCGAGCGGCAGCAGCGTGACGATGCAGAAAATCCCGATGCCGATATGGGTCGCGCGCCAACCCGAGTTGGCCATGAAATAGCTGATCACCGGCGGCCACAGCGCGCCGGCGAGGTAGTTGCCGGCCGAGCAGATGCCGACCGCAATGCCGCGCCAGCGTTCGAACCAATGCGATATGTCGGCGATCAGCGGACCGAAGCCGGCCGACGTGCCGAGCCCCAGCAGCGCATAGGCCGCCGTGAGCTGCCACAGCTGCGAGGAGGCGCCGGCCCCGAGATAACCGAGGCCGACTGCAATGGCCCCGAACAAGAGGGTGACCCTGATGCCGAAGCGATCGGCGAGCCGCCCGGTCGCGATCGACCCGAGCGCAAAGCCGATCATCAGCAACGTGTAGGGTAGTGAAGCTTCGCCGCGCGCGATCCCAAAATCGGCCTGCACCGCGGGGAGCGCCACCACGAACGACCACATGCCGACGCCGCCGATCGTGCTGATCAGCGTGCAGATGGCGAGGCGCACCCAGGAATAGCGCGAATCCGGCACGTTCACGGGATCGCGTGCGCTGGCGCGCGTTTGATTGGGACTGAGCATGGGCCCGGCGGCGCGTGAATGCGACGCGCCAGCGTCGCCGGCGAGTTGATTGATTAGGAGCAGATAGGAGTTACGAGGATGGGTCAACCCTACCGCTGGCGCAAGGCTGGATTGCGTCAACGTTGGATGGGGCGCAGCGACACCCATCATCTGACTTGGTGATGCGGTTCATTCGATTTGATGATGGGTTTCGCCGGCGCTCAACTCATCCCGCGCGCTGATCTTAGAACTCCCAGCCGATCAGATGATCGAGCGAGATCACGCCGCCGCCATTCACCAGAAAATAGAGCGAGGCCATCGCCCAGATCAGCGGGTACTCGGCGCCCTGCGTGTTCCAGAACCAGCCGAACTTGCGATGCTCATAAACCGAGAGCGCGAGCAGAATGAACACTGGGATCGATACCAGCCGCGTGAACAAGCCGAGTGCCAGCATCGGACCACCGATCAGTTCCGTTGCTACGATCACCGGCCCCCATAGCCGACCCGGCCGATAGCCGCCCTGATCCAGGACGTCGACCAGCATCGGCAATGAATTGATTGGCATGCCGGTATTCGGGAACATGCCGAAATAGGTGCGCAGGCCGTGCGGTATCAGACAGAGCGCGACCGTCACCCGCAGCAGCGCCTCGACGATAGGCGCGAGCGCTGCGTAGATGCTTGCAAGCTGCGGGAACACATAAGCAGTCGACATGCGTGATCTCAGCCGGTGCGGTAACGACCACGCTCAGCCGATATGGGCGCGCTTGAGAAAATCGGAAAAAATCGCGGCCTGCTCACCTTCGCGCGTTGCCCAGTCCTCGATCGGATAAAGGTCGATGTCGAGATCGCCCGGCCACAGATCATGAAGCTCGCTGCCGCGGATCATGCGGTGCGCGGCATTGCCGGTGACGTGCGAATGGGTCTTGTCGTTGCCCGGGATGATGCAGGTCGGAACCTTGATCGAATTGAGCTCCTGTTCGGTGGCGCCGATCACCGGCAGGTCGGCGCTCGCCGCGAAATAGGCACGCCAGCGCCTCATCACGTCAACGAACGCTTTGGCATCGAGCGCCAACAGGCGATCGCGGTTTTTCGGGTTTACCTTGATGCGGTCGCGGAAGTGTTCGCTCTCCGCGACCGCCTGCATGCCGCCCTGGTGCACAAGCTCGATGTACTGGTCGTAATATTGATACGCCAGCCGTTTGGCCGCGAACGGGCCGCCGGTGATCCGCCACAGCAAAAGCGCGCGCACCGCATCCGGATATTTCAGCGCGAACAGGAGTGCGAGCCGGCATCCCGACGAGCCGCCGCCGATCACCGCCGGCAACGCGTCGAGGCGCGCAAGCAATGCGTGGAGGTCGTCGGCCCAGATCTCGTATTCGGGCTGGCTGCCATCGAAGGCGACGTCGGATGCGCCGCAATTGCGCCGATCGTGAATCAGCACCCGATATCCGGCATCCGCGAGGCGCTGCGCAAGCGAGCGCACGTTGTCCATCTCGCGGCGTCCGCCCGGCGAGAGCGCGATCCACGGCCCGTGCTCGCCAAGGACCTGATAGTTGATGTTGACGTCGTTGATATTGGCGATCGGCATTGGCTCCCCCAGGTCGTCTATCCGCTGTGCGATCTTGCCACGAGTTTGCAAAACTGCGCCACGTCCGTAATCAGCGCATCGCCTGCGAACGCGAGGCTCGCCAGCGAACGCTCGGCCGCGCCCTGGTGGCCGGCCCCGCAGGCGTCGGCGATGATCACCGGAATGAAACCGAGGTCAGCGGCGTGGCGGGCGGTCGGCTCGATGCCGATCTCGGTCGCGATCCCGGCGATCGCGATCGCTGAGATGCCGCAGTCGCGCATCGCGAAATTGAGCGGTGTGCCTTCGAACGCCGACATCGCGAGCTTGTCGAATATGGCCTCGCTCGGCAGTGGCGCGAGCTCCGGAACGATGGCAAATCCGGGCGAATCGCGCAGGAACCATGGCTTGACGTCGGAGGGATCATCCACCCGCTGCCAGGCCATCGCCATGCGATATTGGAACGCGCCCATCAGTTCTTTGGGCAACGAGAGGTGACGCGTGAAGAACGTCCGCACGCCGGCCGCCCGCGCGGCCGCCAACACCTGCCCGACCTTGGCGACAATGGCCGCGCCGTCCTTGAGCTGGTTCGCGATTCCGACCTGCATGTCATAGATCAACAGCGCAAGATGACGGGGATCGCAAACGTCCTCGAGCGTGCGGCGGATCGGCAGGCCGTTGACGCTTTTCATCGACCTTCCTTCACCAGCGGGCCGGTCGCCTGGCCGGTCGCGAAATTGTTCCACGCCGCCTTCGACGCTATCACCCGGTTGCGCAACGTGCCGATGCGCTCGACCTCGAGTTCAACCACATCGCCCGCGTGGATCGCTTTCTCGCCCGCGAAGGTGCCGAGCGAGATGATGTCGCCGGCCTGCATCGGCGTGTAATCCGAGCAATACGCCAGCACTTCGAACGGGTCGAAGATCATCTGTTTGGAATTGCCGGTGCGCGTAATCTTGCCGTTGATGCGCACCGCCATGCTGAGATTGCGAGGGTCACCGAGCTCTTTTTTGGTCACGACCCAGGGGCCCATCGGGCAGAAGGTCGCGAAATTCTTGGCGTAGGAATAGGGCTGGCCCATCTTGAGACGCTCGCGCTGCCGGTCCCGCGCGGAGACGTCGTTGCAGATCGTGTAGCCAAAGATGTAGTCGGGCGCCTGGTGCGGGCGGATATGCCGGCAGTCGCGGCCGACCACCAAGGCCAGCTCGTGCTCCTCGTCCACCTTCTGCGGGAACGGCGGCAGCTCGATCTCACCCTCATGCGGCACGAGGTTGCTTGCGTATTTTTCGAACACGATCGGCTCGTTGTAGAAGGACAGGTTGGTCTCGTCGATGTGTTCCTGATAGTTGAGCGCAAGCGCGAGGATTTTGGGCGGCTGCAAGACCGGAGGCAGGAGTTTCGGATCGCGTACCAGATGGCGGGCGAGAGCTCCGGTGCCGCGCAGGGACGCGATGCTTGCTTCGCCGATGCGGTCGATGTCGATGCCGGACTGGATAATGGCAAGGAGCGAGCCGGCGGCACCCAGGTCGGGGTTGGTCGCCTGCAGCGCAGCCGTGAGATCGACGATGCCTTCAGGTACCACGGCGCCCACGTGCGCGCCGCCATCGTGGACAAACGAAAGAAGCTTCATGGGGGTTTCCTGGGTTGTTTTTGGACGGCGGGACCGGACGAGCCCTTATACTCCAACGGTGGTGTGTTGTGCCTCCTCCCAGTGGTAAAACCCGCGAATGGAGAACTCCGCGAACATCATGCGCATTGCCTTGATCGTGTCGATCATTGCGCACGTGCTGTTTGTGACATTCTCAGCCCGCGATTTGCGGCCGACCTCGCACGGCGAGACCATGACCGTTGACTTGGTGCCGGCCAACGAAGCGCCTGCCGTCAGCGCCGCTCCCAAGTCTGACCCGAGCGCGACGCAATCCAAGGAAGCCAAGCCCGAGCCCAAAGTCGGCCAACCGTCGACTACGCAGGCCGCCAAGGCCGAAAGCATGCCCAGCGAAGCCAAAGCTCCGGACGCGAAGCCTCCCGAAGCGAAGGCCGCGCAAGCCAAGCCGGCGCCTACTGCCGCGATGACGAAACCAGCCGAGCAGAAGCCGCAACCGCCGCAGCAGTTCCCAAACGAACAGAACCCGCCACAACCTAGTCAGACCGCCACGCAGCCGCCCGCACCCGATCCTCACCAGACCGGGCCGCGCGAGATGCCGCCGGATATGAACCGTCTGGCCGAGATGTTGGGCCTGCCGATCGGGGAGGCGGAAACGTCCGGCACGACGGACGCGCGCATGAGCAAGTTCACGGAAGGCGTCAAGGAGTTCAAGGCACAGGTGAAGAAATGTCTGACGCTGCCACCCGGCATCGCTCCCAATCAGCGGATGAAGATGGTCATCCGGGTCGAACTCACGCGCCAAGGTGCGCTCGCGCAGGATCCAGCCGTGATGGACGCGGTTAATCCCACGGTCGGATTCCCGCTGATGCAAAGCGTGATGCGGGCGCTGCGCCAATGCGCGCCCTACAGCCTGCCCGCCGACAAGTACAAAGAATGGCGCGTGCTCGATATCGACTTTTCTCCCGACCAGATGACGGGTAGTTAGATCGCACCATAGCTCACAGGTGGTCGGGGACGCATGCGTACACAGGTCGGAATCATCGGCGCCGGGCCGGCGGGGCTCTTTCTGGCACTTCTGCTCGCGCGCGACGGGATCGACTGCATTGTGTTGGAAGCGCGCAGCCGCGATTACGTCGAAGGCCGCGTGCGCGCCGGCGTGCTGGAGCAAGGGACCGTCGATCTGATGCATGAGCTTGGCGTTGCCGAGCGGCTCATGCGCGAGAGCATGATCGACCGCAATCTCGACATCCGGTTCGAGGGTCAGCTGATCCATCTCGATCTGCCGGGACTCGCCGGCGGACGCGAGGTGCACATCTACGGGCAGCAGGAGGTCGTGAAGGATTTGATCGCGGCGCGGCTGACCGCAGGTCCGCTGCTGTTCGAAGCCGAGGCGCTTGCGATCGACGGCATCGACACCGCCCGTCCGGTCATCAATTTTCGACATAAGGGCGAACAGCATGCGCTGGAATGCGACGTCGTCGCCGGTTGCGACGGTTTTCATGGCATCGCTCGCGCGTCGGTTCCGCAAGACGCGCTCGCCGTCCACGACCACATCTTCCCGTTCGGCTGGCTCGGCATCCTCTCGGAATCGCGGCCGCTCGCCGACATGACCTACGCCAACCACGACCGCGGCTTCGCGCTGGCGAGCCGCCGCTCCCCGCGCATCTCGCGCCTCTATGTTCAGTGCGCGGTTGACGAGGACATCGCCCTCTGGCCGGACGCGCGCATCTGGGAGGAACTGCACATCCGCCTCAACGCCGACCACGATGAGCTCGTCGAGGGCCGCATTTTCCAGAAGGGGGTAACGCCGGTCCGCTCGTTCGTGGCCGCGCCGATGCGCCACGGGCGGCTGTTTTTGGCCGGTGACGCTGCCCATATCGTGCCGCCGACCGGCGCGAAAGGCCTCAACCTCGCGGCCGCGGACGTGCGGGTGCTAGCGCGCGCGCTCACCGCGTTCCTGCGTCGCGGCGACGATAGGCTGCTCGAGGGCTATTCCGATACGTGCCTGCGACGGGTGTGGAAGACGGTCCGGTACTCGACCTACATGACGACGCTGCTGCACCGGTTTCCGGCTCACTCCACGTTCGAGCGCCGAATTCAGCTCGCCGAACTCGACTACATCGCCGGCTCGCACGCCGCCCAGACCGTGGTTGCTGAGAATTACGTCGGCTTGCCCATGGAAACGGCATAGAGCATGTCCGGCAAAAGTGGGAACCGGTTTTGCGAAAAGGACATGCTCAAACAAAACGATAGAGCGCCATAGCGACTCAAGGAAAAGTGTAGGCGCGTGCAGGCGGCTGCGTCATCTATCCCCTGGATTTTGGGGTGCAGTCGGCTTAGCGTGCGGGTGGTACGTGGGTGCATAATCGCGACCTCAAGTAAAACCAAAAAAGGCGACTCCGTGATCGCAGATCAGTCGCAGGAGCGGCCCGAGCCGCAGTTCGGTGCCCTGTCGTTTCGCTGCCCGGTGAGCGACCGGACCGTTACGACGGGCATCTATACGGACGAGCTTTCGGTGGCGCGCCTGCGCACCGTCGGCATTCGCATCCGGTGTCCGCATTGCGGCGAAGAGCACGCCATCAAGGTCGGCGATACGTTCGTCTCCGCGACTATCATCGACCAGCATCGGCCGTCGCTGTCGGTGGTCTCGTCGCGCCGAGTGGGTTAGCCGGCATCAGCGCATCGCGCGAGACCAAACAGAATGTGTCGGCGTCGCATTGATCGCATGCAAAATGCCGCCTTGAAAAAACCGTAGCGATCTGCCACATAACCTCATCGGCCATTTCGGCCGCTTGCAAGCCGCCTGTTAGGCCGCATTTTTCGTCCACGTGACGTTTTCTGGGCTTGGCTGCAAAAACCTCCACGCAAACGACAACCCATTTCAGGCGGGATGTCTTACCCCGCGCGACACGGCGGCCCATCCGGGCGTTGCCGGCTGTCGCCAATTAAGGATTTGAAACTTTGAACTCGTTTTCTGATTTCGGCCTTGCCGCACCGATCACCCGCGCGCTCGCCGACGAGCGTTACGTTGTCCCGACACCGATCCAAGGTGAGACCATTCCGTTGGTCCTTGCCCGCCGGGACGTGGTCGGCATTGCGCAAACGGGCACCGGAAAGACCGCGGCCTTCGCGCTTCCCATTCTGCATCGGCTCGCCGGCTCGCCGGTTCGCCGCGAGCCGAAAACCTGCCGCGTGCTGGTACTCAGCCCGACCCGCGAGCTTTCGGGGCAGATTCTGGAAAGCTTCCGCACCTATGGGCGCCACCTGCGGATAGACACGGCGCTTGCCATCGGCGGCGTCTCGATCGGCGGCCAGGTCCGCCGTCTCGCCGCTGGGGTCGACATTCTGGTCGCAACGCCGGGCCGTCTCGTCGACCTCGTGAGAACCGGCGCGGTGCGGCTTGATCGCGTCGAGATATTTGTGCTCGACGAAGCCGACCGCATGCTCGACATGGGCTTTCTCCCCGATATCCGCCGGGTCGTCGCCAAATTGCCGGCCGCGCGACAGACGCTGCTGTTCTCTGCCACCATGCCGGCGGCCATCGCGGAACTTGCCAAGCAGTTCCTGAAAGATCCGGCGCGCGTCGCTGTCACGCCGGTTGCCAGTACCGTTGAGCGTGTCGAGCAACGCATCCTGCATCTTGATCGCGGCGCCAAGCTCCCGACCCTGATCGATTTTCTGCGCCGCGAAACCTGCGATCGCGTGCTGGTGTTCACCCGCACCAAACACGGTGCCGACAAGGTCGTGCGCGGCCTGCACCAGGGCGGGGTTGCGGCCAGCGCGATCCACGGCAACAAGTCGCAGAATAACCGCGAGCGGGCGCTTGCGGCGTTTCGCGACGGCAGCGTGCGTACGCTGGTTGCGACCGATATCGCGGCGCGCGGCATCGATGTCGATGGCATCAGCCACGTGATCAACTTCGATCTGCCCAACGAGCCCGAGAGCTACGTGCACCGCATCGGCCGCACAGCCCGCGCGGGCGCCGACGGAATAGCGATCTCGTACTGCAGCGCCGACGAAGTGCCGTATCTGCGGGCGATCGAAAGGCTGATCCGCATGGCGATCCCGAGCACCCGCGGCACGACGCCGACACGGTCCGCGCATGCGGCGCCGCCGGTGGCGGAACAACGCTCGCCGCACCACCGTCCCAAGCAGGACGGTAAGCACCCGTCGGGCCGGCCCGCAGGCGGCAAACATGCTCAAGGTCAGGGGCGGGGAAAAGGCTCGTCGTTCAAATCAAAGCGGCGTCGCTTCCCGCGGCCGCCGCAGCAGGTGCGCGGCACGCAGCCACGCACTGATGATCGAGAGGGACGCAGCTCCGATCATTCCGCCTTCGGCTTCATGCGCCAGAGCTGAAAGCCCTGCTCGTTGATCGCCTTCTCGATGGTGGGACGGGCGAAATTGTGCGGCGGCGCGCGTTCGGGCGTGATCACGCCCACCGCGTGCCAGGGACGAAAATGCGACGGCAGCTTGCTGCCTGCCGAATTGCCGGCGAACGCGCGCAGCTCCTTGTTGGCGTCGGACTTGAAGATGTAGATGCGCATGGGTCCGCCTCCTTCCGGCGTCCTAATTAACTGTTGTGTGCCCGACCCGGTCGCCTTCTGATCCGAGTGTTTGCAGGTTACCGTCGGATCGGAGCGCGCGCCGGTTGTCTATCAACGTCGCCGGAACTGGGGGCGCGCCGGGGCGCTGCGCGGAGCAGCCCGCTCATCCTTGTGCCGGAAAATCACGCGTCCTTTCTCGAGATCGTAGGGCGACATCTCGACCGTGACCCGATCTCCCGCCAGCGTCTTGATCCGATTCTTCTTCATGCGGCCGGCCGCGTAGGCGATGATCTCGTGTCCATTATCGAGCTGCACACGGAAGCGGGTGTCCGGCAGAATTTCGGTCACCAAGCCCTCAAGCTCGATCAGTTCTTCTTTGGCCATGCGCGCCTCATGTTGATGGCGGTCCCGGATACGGCATTGATCATGACCCACCGCCGACCCAGAATCTCAGGCCAGTATAGCATCGATGACGACCTTGCGTACCTGTTTGGTGATCGCCTGAGACGCGCGACTTGCGGTCGCGCGTCCCGAAAATGAGATTTTAGAAGACGTAAATTCACTCCGCCGAAATACGGCTGACCGCGATCTTGCCGGAGCGAGCGTCGGTCTGCACATCGAAATCTACTTTCTGGCCCTCGCGCAAGCTATGGATGCCGGCGCGCTCGAGCGCGGTGGCATGAACGAACACGTCCTTACTGCCATCGTCCGGCGCGATGAAGCCGTAGCCTTTGTTGCCGTTATAGAACTTTACTGTTCCCGTAGCCATTGATCGTCCTTTCACTGACGGTGCACATGCGGAACGGGCACGCAATTGTGCCCGGTATCCGGTTCGTCGAATTTGGAGAGAGTCTGAAACGTGCGCCTGGCAGTGCGAGGCGGAGCGGCCCAGTAGTCCGGCCAAATATCGATCCGGCAATCTAATAGTCCGGGCGCATTATTGCAAGTCGAACGCATTGGTATAATGTGCGACGTTGTACTCGCGCGCACCGCCGATGGTGCTGTGTCCCGACATTCGTGCCGAAGCTTGGAGCCAGATGCTCTGGCTCGCCGCTACGATCTGTTTCTCCCGGGGCACCTCCCCGGTTTTTACCTGGAGTGGACCCTGATGGTTCGCAATGCGCGGACTCCGAACGTGCTGATGGTGTTTCCGCGCTTCAATCCGAATTCGTTTTGGAGTCTGGCGCCGGTCTGCGAGGTGTGGGGTGCGCGCGCTCCAGCGCCGCCGCTCGGCATGATCACGCTTGCAGCCATGCTGCCGAAGGACTGGAACGTCCGGCTGGTCAATCGCAACTCCGAGGACGTAACGGCGGCGGATTTCGACTGGGCCGACATGGTGATGACCGGCGGCATGCTGCCGCAGCAGGATGACGCGCTCGCGCTGATCGATCTCGCTCATTCGTCTGGCAAGACCGTGGTGGTCGGCGGGCCCGCTGCGACCTCGAGCCCGGACGACTATCGCAGCGCCGATTTTCTGGTGCTCGGCGAGGTCGAAGGGGTGATCGAGGATTTCATCAATGCCTGGCTGGCAGGCGCGAAGAGCGGCGTATTCGAGGCGCCGAAGTTTACCGCCGACGTCACCAAGACCCCGATCCCGCGCTTTGATCTGCTCAAGTTCGAGGATTATTTGTACGTTGGCGTGCAGTTTTCGCGCGGCTGCCCGTTCAATTGCGAGTTCTGTGACATCATCGAGCTCTATGGCCGCGTCCCGCGCGCCAAGACCAACGCCCAAATGCTGGCCGAGCTCGACGCGCTGCGCGCCGCCGGCTATCGCGGCCACGTCGACTTCGTCGACGACAACCTGATCGGCAACAAGAAGGCGCTCAAGCGGTTTCTGCCCGAGCTGTGCGCGTGGCAAAGGGCGCACAACTATCCGTTCCAGTTCTCGACCGAAGCCTCGATGAATCTCGCCGACGATCGTGAATTGCTGGAGATGCTGCGGGAGGCGAACTTCTTCGCGATCTTCATTGGCATCGAAAGCCCGGACACCGAAACGTTGATCTCGACCCAGAAGAAACAGAACACCCGGCGCAGCCTCGCCGACAGCGTGCACAAGATCTATGCCGCCGGCATGATGGTGATCGCCGGCTTCATCGTCGGCTTCGACACCGAAAAATCCGCGGTCGCCGAGGCCATGGTCGACTGCATCGAGGCAACCAGCATTCCGGTCGCCATGGTCGGCCTGCTCACCGCGCTGCCCAATACCCAGCTCACGCGCCGGCTCGAGCGCGAAGGCCGGCTGCTGCCGCTCCTGGCCGGTGGCGGCGATCAATGCAGCGCCGGCCTGAACTTCATCACGTTGCGGCCGCGCCGCGATGTGCTGGCGGATTTCCGCGCGATCCTGATCAGGATCTACGATCCCGCCGCGTTTTTCGCCCGCGTTCGCCATCTCGCTCGGGTACTCGATCGTCCGCGTCTGCCGGACACGATCGTATGGAAGACGGTGCTCAAGGAATTACGCGGGCTGGCGCGCACGTTCTGGGCCATGAACATCACGCGGCCGCACCTGCGTCGCCACTTCTGGGCAACCGTTATCGATTGCCTGCGCCACCAGCCTCGCAATTTCGAGTATATGATGACGATGTCGGTGTTCTATCTGCATCTCGGCGCATTCGCGCAGGTCCTGATCGCGGATCTCGATCGCCAGATCGCCGATCTCGATGCCGGGGTGGCGCTCGAAGCGGTTCCGCTGGTGCCGGCGGCGTGAGGCGCCGGGCGGCCGCTACGGCATGACTTGCTGAGGCATTGCGTTATTGTGCACTCGTGATTGTCGTACCATCTGACAGCGCGACCCGAACGAGTGCAGCAAGTAACGCCGCCCATGCCTTCGACCGAGCCCGCCATCGCCGTTTCCAACCTGGTCAAGCACTATCCGGGTGGCATCGCGGTTGACGGGATCTCGTTTGCAATCGAACCCGGCTCGATCATCGGTCTTCTGGGCGGGAACGGGGCCGGCAAGACCACGACCATCGCCATGATCATGGGTCTGGTCGCGCCGACGTCGGGGAGCGTGCGCATCCTCGGCCACGACATGCCGCGCGAGCGCTACCACATTCTGCACCGCATGAATTTCGAGAGCCCGTATGTGGAGATGCCGCACCGGCTCACCGTCCGCCAGAATCTGAGCGTGTTCGCGCGTCTCTACGGGGTTGCGGAGCGCGACGCACGCATCGCGGAACTCGCTGAGGAACTCGATCTGACGGAGCTGCTCGATCGGCCGACCGGCAAACTCTCCGCCGGCCAGAAGACCCGCGTGTCGCTCGCCAAGGCGTTGATCAACGCGCCGGAGGTGTTGTTGCTGGACGAGCCGACGGCGTCGCTCGATCCCGACACCGCCGACTGGGTGCGCACCCACCTCGAGCACTACACCGCCGAACGGCGCGCCACGATGCTGCTCGCCTCCCACAACATGAGCGAGGTCGAGCGGCTGTGCGACCGCGTCATCATGATGAAGCGCGGCGTGATCGTGGATGACGATACGCCGGCGCGACTGCTGGCGCGTTACGGCCGCAACAATCTCGAAGAAGTCTTTCTCGACGTGGCACGCGGCCGCGGCGAGGCGGCGCGGGAAGCGGTGCCGTGACCACCGCTCGCATTCCAGCCGCTCGCGACCGATCGGCAAATATCCTGCACGATCCATCGGCGTTCTCGTTCGCGCGCGTCGGCGCCATGGTGGCGCGCTACTGGTACCTGCTGCGCTCATCCTGGCCGCGGGTGTTCGACCTCATCTACTGGCCGACCGTGCAGATGTTCATGTGGGGATTCCTGCAGACCTACATCGGTCAGTTCGGAGGGCTGCCGGCGCGCGTGGGACAAACGTTCATCGGCGCCGTCATGCTGTGGGACATTCTGTTCCGTGGGCAGCTCGGGTTCTCGATCTCGTTTTTGGAGGAAATGTATTCGCGCAATCTCGCGAACCTCCTGATCTCGCCGCTCAAGCCGGCGGAGTTCATCAGCGCGTTGATGATCATGAGCATCATCCGGCTATCGATCGGCATGGTGCCGGTCAGCCTCTTGGCGATCGTATTTTTCGGATTCAATCTGTGGGCGCTCGGACTGGCCCTCGCGGCGTTCTTTCTCAACCTGATCCTGACCAGCTGGGCGCTCGGCATTTTCATTGCCGGGCTCCTGCTGCGCCACGGCCTCGGCGCTGAGAACATGGCCTGGACGCTCATGTTCATCTTCCTGCCGCTGACCTGCGTGTACTACCCGGTGTCGGTGTTGCCGCCGTGGCTCGCGGTGATCTCGTGGATGCTGCCTCCGACCTATGTGTTCGAAGGCATGCGAGCCTTGCTCACCGCGCATGTATTTCGGGGCGACCTGATGGTACAGGCGTTTGCCATCAATATCGCGTTGATCGCGCTCGCGATTTTTGCCTTTCTCAAATACCTGCAGGCGGCCCGCCGGCACGGTTCGCTGCTGCAAGGCAGCGAATAGGCGTTGTCCTACCTATATTTAACCCGGTTGTTGGAGACTTCTACGGCTGTGCATGTCCGTGCGGTGTCATGTTGACTGTGTGACACAATGACGACAGGATGCTGCAACGCAACAAGAACCATGACCGGGGACTGAAATGGCAATCGGGGAATTCGGCAAAGCACCAGGCGTCATTGCAGGCGGCGCGTTTCCGTTATCGGCGCCGATGTACTGGTTCTACGAGATGAGCCAGGCGGCGGTAATCCCAGCGCGGGCGCTCGCCGACGCCACCCGGCTGATGTTCAAAAATCCGGTCAATCCGTGGTCGCACACCACCCTGGGCAAGTCGCTCGCGGCCGGCGCCGAGCTGTTCGAGCGCTCCACCCGCCGATACGGGCGGCCCGAATGGGGAATTACGTCGACCACCGTCGGCGGTGAGCGCGTCCCGGTTCACATCACACCGGTCTGGCAGCGCCCGTTCTGCCGGTTGCTGCACTTCGAGCGCGCGCTCGAACATGTGCCGCATCGTCCGCAACCCCGCGTGCTGATTGTCGCGCCCATGTCGGGCCACTACCCGACGCTCCTGCGCGGCACCGTCGAGGCATTCCTTTCCAATCATGACGTCTACATCACCGAATGGGCCGATGCCCGAACCGTGCCGGTCAGCGAGGGCCCGTTCGATCTCGACGATTACATCGAATACCTGGTGTCGATCCTGCACGCGCTCGGTGGCAACACCCACGTGATCGCGGTCTGTCAGCCGTCGGTTCCGGTGATGGCGGCAGTCTCGCTCATGGAAGCGGCAGACGATCCCTACGTGCCGAACTCCATGGTGCTGATGGGCGGCCCGATCGATACCCGCATCAACCCGACCGGTGTCAATGCGCTCGCGGAAGAGCGCGGCATCGAATGGTTCCGGCGCAACGTCATCACCAAGGTACCGTTCCCGCATCCCGGCATGATGCGCGATGTGTATCCCGGCTTCCTGCAGCTGCATGGCTTCATGAGCATGAACCTCGATCGCCACATCGAGGCCCATCGCAACCTGTTCATGCACCTCGTCAAGCATGACGGCGATTCAGCCCAGAAGCATCGCGAATTCTATGACGAATACCTGGCGGTGATGGACCTCGCGGCCGAGTTTTACCTGCAGACGGTCGACACCGTGTTCGTGCGTCACGCCTTGCCGAAAGGCCAGATGACCCATCGCGGACGCGCGGTCGATCCGGCCGCGATCCGGCGGGTGGCGCTCCTGACGATCGAGGGCGAGCACGACGACATTTCGGGCGTCGGCCAGACCGAGGCCGCGCATCGGCTGTGCGTCAACATTCCGCCCGAGCGCAAGGCCCATTGGCTGCAGCCCGCGGTCGGGCACTACGGCGTGTTCAACGGTTCGCGCTTCCGCGCCGAGATCGCGCCGCGCATTGCCGATTTCATGCTGTCCAACAATCAGCCCGTCGATGCGGTGGCGCGCGAGCGCAAACCTGCCCGCAAGCCGACCAACCTGGTCGAGCTCAAGACCGTACGGTCGCGCGGAGTTTAACGCGCGGCCTCTTGCGCCTTCCGCTCCCGCCGTAATACTGGCGCTCGAATCAGCTTTCTGAGTCGGATTCGCAACCCCGCGTTCCGCGATCGGGCGGAACGCGCACATGCCGCCCATGTCGCCCGCGCTCTTTCGCCGTCCGCCCGAACCCCCGACCATTGAAGTGGCATTCGACCGTGCCACCTATCTGGTCCGGCTGCGCCGCAACCGCAGCGCCCGCCGCTACACCCTGCGCATTCAGGCCGCGACCCGCGAAGTCCTGCTCACCATGCCGCTGCGCGGCTCGCTCGCCGACGCCAAGGCATTCGCCCAGAAGAACGGCGGGTGGATCGCGACCCGCCTGGGCCGGCTGCCGGCGCCGGCGCCGTTCGTGGACGGCGCGACCGTGCCGCTGCGCGGGCGGCCGCACCGCATCGTTCACCGACCCGGTGCGCGCGGAACCGTCTGGGTGGAGGACGTGGACGGAGAAGCGCTGCTCTGCGTCGCCGGTGACGCGCCGCATGTACAACGCCGGGTCGCCGATTACCTCAGACGCGAGGCCAAGCGCGACCTCGATGCCGCGAGCCGTCGTTATGCACGCGCCCTCGGTGCCGCGGTTGCGCGCGTCAGCGTGCGCGACACGTCGAGCCGGTGGGGCTCGTGCTCGGCGACCGGCGCGCTGTCGTTCTCCTGGCGGCTGATTCTCGCGCCGCCGCACGTGCTCGACTACCTCGCTGCGCACGAGGCCGCGCATCTCCTCGAACTCAGCCACGCGCCCCGCTTCTGGCGCATCGTGCGCGGGATCTGTCCGGAGATGGATCGCGCCAAGGCCTGGCTCGACGCCCACGGCGCCGATTTGCATCGGTACGGGTCGAGCCGCTAGCCAGAACGGACGCATTCCCTGCTTCCGCTGATTGCATTTCGCCCAGCCCGGGCTTGCCCCTATAAGGGTCCGCCGTCCGATCCTGCCTCGAACCCTTGCGATCCCCCGTCTCATGCTTCGCCCGGATACGTTCGCGCTCACTGCGCTGCTCGCGTTCCTGACGAGCTTCGGTCCGCTGTCCGTTGACCTCTACTTGCCGTCGATGCCGGCGATCGCGGCCGCACTGGCGGCGCCGCCGGCGCACGTCCAGCTTACGATCTCGCTCTATCTGGTCGGCTTCGCGATCGGCCAGGTCGTGCACGGGCCGATCTCGGACCGCATTGGCCGCAAACCGATTATCGTCCTGTCGTTTGTCCTCTACTGCGCGGCGACTCTGATCTGCCTCCTCTCGACCTCGATTGCGATGCTGATCGCCGGGCGCTTCCTGCAGGCGCTCGGCGTTTCGGGCTCGATCGTGGCGGTGCGTGCGGTGGTGCGCGACATGTACGAAGGCGTGCGCGCCGGCCGCCAGCTTTCGTCCATGGGCGTGCTGATGGGGTTTGCTCCGATCATCGCGCCGTTGACCGGCGGCATCTTGCAGACAGCGTTCGGGTGGCGCGCGGGCTTTGGGTTCCTGATCGCGGCGGGCGCATTGGCGGGATACCTGGCCTGGCGCTTTCTTCCTGAGACCCACCACGCGCGCACCGCGCCGTCGCTCGCGGGATTGCTGGGCAACTATCGACGCGTGGCGACCCACCGGGTTTTTCTCGCCAATCTCGTGGTCGGGGCAGTCGCTTACGGCGGCCTGTTTGCATGGATTGCGGGCTCGCCGTTCGTGCTGCAGTTCGTGTTCGGGTTTTCGCCGCTCGTCTACGCAATCGCCTATGCGACGTCATGCTTGGGGTTCATCGCGGGCTCAACGCTCGCAACACGCTTGGTGATGCGTTGGGGACTCGACCGCACCGCCGGGTTGGGGGCTGCAGCCTGCGCGACCGCTGCCATCGGGATGTTGCTGGGTGCCGCCGGGCTGTTTTCGGAAGCCACTCTGATCGCGTCGGCGGCGCTTTATCTGTTCGGACTTGGCCTGATGCAATCGCAGTTGGTGGCCGCGGCGCTTACGCCGTTTCCGGACGACGCCGGGACCGCGTCGGCGCTGATCGGCTTCGTGCAGCAATGCGCCGGCGCGATCGTCGGAACGACGATCGGGGCGCTCGTAGGCACCAGCATCTGGCCGATGGCGCTCGGAATCGCGATCACGGGTGGCGGGGCGCTGATCTTGTGGGTTGCGACGCGCCCGGTGCGGACCGGGAAGGGCAAAGCTCGCTTTAGCGGCGATTGAAAAACTGGTCGATCAGCCACCCGTCGAGCCCGCGGCGTTGGTTCATCTGCGCGCGCGGATCGATGCCGGCTGCCGGGCGCGGGATGGCGCCTGCCATTGCGCCCGCGCCTTCTCCGTCGAATCCATTCAAGCCCGGCAAGCCGAACAGTCCGCCGGAAGAACCGACGCCCGGCAACATCACGACCGGCACGCGTTGGTGCGCGACCTTCATAAACCGGCTCCAGATATCGACCGGCAGGCTGCCGCCGGTGAGTTTCTTGGTCGGTGAGGAATTGTCGTTGCCGAGCCAGACGCCGGTGACCATGTGGCCGGTAAACCCGATGAACCAGGCATCGCGGAAATCCTGCGACGTGCCGGTCTTGCCGGCGGCGAGCCAGCCCGGCAGGTCGGCGCGGCGTGCCGTGCCGCCGGCGATCGTCTCCCGCATCATCGAGTCCATCATCGCCACGTAGGTGGGATCGATGACGCGGCCGAGCTGTCGATCTTTGCGCACGTAGAGCGCACGGTTGCCGGCGCGCACGCGTTCGACCACGTGCGGCGTGATTGCTAATCCGCCGTTCGCGAACGGTACGTAAGCCGCGACCAGCTCGAGCGGCGATACTTCCGACGTTCCGAGCGCGATTGACGCGTTGGGGTCGAGCTTCGAAGCGATGCCGAGCCGGTGGGCGGTTTTGGTGACGGCGGCGGGACCAACCTCGAGCGTGAGGCGAACCGAGACGGTGTTGAGCGAGTTTGCCAGCGCCTGCCGCAGCGTCACCGGGCCGAAGTACTCGTGCTTGTAGTTCTCGGGCTTCCAGCCCTTGAGCGCGATCGGCTTGTCCTCGCGCAGGGTGTCGGGCGTGAGCCCGTGCTCGAGCGCTGTCAGATAGACGAATGGCTTGAACGCCGAGCCCGGCTGGCGTTTGGCCGACACCGCACGGTCGAACTGGCTCTCGTTATAGCTCTTGCCGCCAACCAGCGCGCGTACCGCGCCGTCGGGGCTGATCGCGACCAACGCGCCCTGTTCGACGCCGAACTTGTCGCCCTTGGCGGCGAGTTCTTCGACCAGCGCCTTTTCGGCCGCCGCCTGCAGGATCGGATCGATCGAGGTCTCGACCACGATGTCGTCCTCGGGATGACCGATCAGATCGTCCAACGCGTCAAGCACGAAATCAGCCACATAGTTGGCCGAGCCGCCGGCGCTCTGCTTGACGACGCCGGGCGGACGTGCCGCTGCGAGCTTGACCGCGTCATCCTTGACGAACCCGGCGTCCACCATGGCGGCGAGCACGGTCTGCGCGCGACGCTGGGCGGCGTCGAAGTTGCGGTTCGGCGCCAGCCGCGACGGCGATTTGACGAGACCGGCGAGCATCGCGGCTTCCGCCAAGGTCGTCTGGCGCGCGGACTTGCCGTAGTAGCGCTGCGATGCGGCTTCGACGCCGTAGGCGCCGGCGCCGAAATAGACCCGGTTGAGGTAGAGCTCGAGAATCTGATCCTTGCCGAACTTGTGCTCGAGCCACAGCGCCAGCACGGCTTCCTGCAGTTTGCGGGAGAACGTGCGCTCGTGGGTCAGAAACAGGTTCTTGGCGAGTTGTTGCGTGAGGGTTGATCCGCCCTGCGACACCCCGCGGTGCAAGACGTTGGCGACCGTCGCGCGCAGGAGACCGAACGGGTCGACGCCATGATGCTGATAGAAGCGCCGGTCCTCGATGGCGATGAAAGCTTTCGGCAGGTAGGCCGGCATCTCCTTGAGCGTGACACTCGAACTGTTGCCTTCCCCGCGGATCGCCAGCGGTTTCTGATCGAGACCGAGAATCTGAATCGACGGCGGACGCTTTGGTATATCGAGCGATTGCAGCGGCGGCAGATGCATGCCGACCCAGATCAGCGTGCCGATGGCCGCGATCACGAGCCAAAGCGTGAGAACAAAACCCCAATAGATTGTGCGTCGCCAGGTGAAGCGCACCTTGCTGCTGCCGCGCTTGCGCTTGGCCGGCTCTTTGTTTTCGCTCTTGGCCTTGCCGCGGCGCGGCGTTTTTTCCTTGGCCGGACTGCGCTCATCGCGTTCGACCGGCGGCCGGGCCGCGCGATCCTTGGCCGGATCAATCGTGACGGCGGGCGCGACGTCGATGTCGAACTCTGGCTCCTTGCGCGCCGAAGCGCTCCGCCGTGCCAACCCGTGCCCCATCTCGCCTGGCATCCCGGTATCCGGGGCCGCCGCGAGCTTAGGGCTAGCGATTTAAGGCGTGGTTACGACAAGCACGGTTTTACTGGTTTTTAGCGGTTTGCAACGGTTTACATTTTAGCCTGGAATTTCAATAGCTTAGTCGCGTTTTGCCCTGTAAAATGCCGCTTTACACAAACGCAAATTCGTTAGTGGAGCGTTAGTTGAAAACCTCTCGAAAAGCCCCCAATCGCCACAAGCTTACCGCCGCCACCGTGGCGCGGCTGCAACCCGCCCGCCGCGCCTATGCGGCATGGGACGCCCATCAGCGTGGCTTGGCCGTGTTGGTGCAGCCCACCGGACACAAGGCATGGGTCGTCGTCTATCGGTTCATGCGTCGGCCGCGCTGGTACACCATTGGCAATGCCGATGTGATCAGTCTCGCCGATGCGCGCAAGCTGGCCGCCCGCATACTGTTGGAGGTAGTTACCGGCAAAGATCCCGCCGCCGAAAAGCGCGCCAGTCGCAGCGCGGGCACGTTCGCAGAGTTGGCCGCGCGCTACGTGGGTGAGCACGCCAAGCTGAAAAACAAAAGTTGGAAACAGGCCGAGGCGCTGGTCACCCGCAATCTACTGCCGCGCTGGGGCAAGCTGCCCGCCACCACGATAAGCAAGGCTGACGTCAAGGCAATGATGGCTCGCTGTGCCAGCCTTACTGTTGCCAATCAAACACTCGCCGCCGCCAGCGCGATATTCACGTGGGCAATCAAGGAAGACGTCGGCGACATCAAGCTTAATCCGTGCAGCCATGTCGCCCGCAACGCGACCCAGAGCCGCGAGCGCGTGCTGACCGACGCGGAAATAGCCAAGGTGTGGCGCGCGTTCGACGACGCAGGACTGGTAGCAGGTACCGCGTTGAAGTTGATACTACTCACCGGTCAGCGTCCGGGCGAAGTCTGCGCCATGCGCATCGAACATATATCCGACGGTTGGTGGACGCTGCCGGGTCAGCCTCTGCCGCAGCTGCGTTGGCCCGGGACCAAGAACGGCAAGACGCATCGCATATGGCTGCCGACAGTGGCGCAAGACTTGCTGGAGGAGCTCGGCAGTGTCGGCAGAGTGTTCAGCTGCCATCGCGGCACGCTCAGCAAGGCTATGAAAGCCATCTGCGCGGAACTGAAATTGCCTAATGCCACTCCGCACGACCTCAGGCGAACCCACGGCACCACCATTACCGCGCTGAAGTTCGGTCGCGATGCAATGAATAGAATTCAAAACCATAAAGAGGGTGGCATCGCTGACGTCTACGACATTTACGACTACGCCGACGAGAACAAGCAAATCATGGAAGCATGCGCGGCGCGCATCCTGCTGCTCGCTACCGGCAAGGGTGGTGACAACATTATTGCAGCAAAATTTGGCGCTTAGGGTGCGGCTTGCAAAAGGCCCACGCTAAAATATAATACCCTGCACTAAAGGGACCGCTCACACCGGTACTGCGCCAGCAGGACATTCCAGTAAATAGGGAGTGCAGGCTGTCGCCCGAGGCTCAATCGAGCCAGGGTGACGGCCTTTTTGTTTTACGTCACCCCGGCCAACAGGGTGACGAACATGTCTGTTTCGCTTGGCAAGCGTAAGACACGCAAGTCTCAAAACTCGCAGAGAAAAAAGCTCGCGCGGGCAGAACCTGCTCCGGATGACGCTGCGGTTAAGCGCAGCCACGCCTCGCGCCCTCCAAACGTAACGCCGCGCGCACCCGCGCCCACGGCTGACGCACCCAGTGAAGCGCCAGAGCGCTTGCATGCGGCACACCTGAGCCAAGGGCCGCCGGTGCTCAGATTTCTATCGCGCGACGAAGTGCTGAAGATGCTCCGCGTCTCCTACGGAACCCTGTTCGGCTGGATACGGGAAGGTCGCTTTCCACCCGCGCGCGAACTCAACAGCAGCGAACGCGCCAGTCGAATTTATTGGTTGGAACACGAAGTGCTGTCGTGGATGGCCAACCGTCCGCCGCGTCTGCCTCGGGGCACGCGCACTGTCTACAACAGCAACGACCCAACGAACGCCTGAGTGTGCAACCGCGTCAAACATCCAACCGAAGGAGAACACCATATGACCGACAACATGACACCCCTGCCGCGCCAACGTAGTGCCGAAGAAGTGGTTCGAGGACGTGTTCCTGGACACCGTGTTGATGTGCGCGGCGGGCAACGATGCAATGAACTTCGTGTTGGCAGCGAATGCAGAACGCCTCCAGCAAATCACTCCAGCGCTTGACGCGCTGTACGGCGACGGTGCTGTTGCGCGCGTGCTTGCGCTCAATGTGCAGGAGCGGAGAGCGTGGTGGCACGGTAAGCACGTATATCCCTGGACCCCTGGACCGGACGTGCGCCTGCGGTTGCGCGAGGACGCACCCTACGGAAACCCGCATTGCCGACGAACGTGCGCCATCAGCTACGACGACGACCATTTGACCTGGTCGCGCAGCACGCGGGAGGTCACTGCGCGCGTGCTCGTGCATCAAGGACGACCACGCCGTGAATTTACAAATCGAATTGGCTGACGATCGCGCGGTGCCGGTCACGCTTCGCAAGGATGGCCGCTGCGAGCCAAGCATCACGCTGTGGCACGGCAGTGGTGAACACGACGTGAAGGACAGCAACGCGAGCCACTTGCGCGAATGGTTCGAGAACGGCAAGGGCAAGGGAAGCGCAACATCATGAGCGGGCAACAGATCAGTAGCCAAAGGCCGTCATCGTCTGAAGCAGATAGGTCGCAAAAGGAGGTTCCCCGAGAGGCAGCAGGCGAAGCAGAAAAAGAACAAGAAGCACTTACGAGTTGTGAAATAGGAAATTGATAGTTTGATCTGATCGGATCAACAACAACAAGAAAATGCCCACGCACTTTACATATGTGGCAAACCTGGTAGGCTAGTTAGTTAGTTAGAAGGGCGCCTGTCGGTTCCGCGAACGCAGCGGTTCCTCGGGCGCCCCTCCGCGTAAATAGGGGTCACTACAGGTAGCTAAAGGAGAAAGGATTTGATGTAAGTCATGTCCCAAACACCAAGTCGCGCCCCCGTTGTGGGCAGGGACGCGGTTAGCAGGTCGTCAACTAGTGGGCAAGCTGTACACCCGCCAGTATAAACAACCCCACCAATTTTGCAAGCCCGTTGGCCAACCTGTTGTTGTTGATGGCAGGTGGTGCCCATGAACATTGACTTTGCCCACCTCATGCCAACGGTCGCCAGTATTCTGCTCGGCGAGCCTAACAAGAAACTATCTAACAAGCACGAAGTGCGATACGGCACCAAAGGTTCGCTCGCAGTCGATTTGAAAAAGGGAACATTTTACGATTTTGAAACCAAGGAAGGCGGCGGTGTCCTAGACCTTATCAAACACCAAGGGCATGCCAACCCTATCGATTGGTTACGGGAGCAACACCTAATCCAAGACACTACTATCGTCGCGACCTTCCCTTACTGCGACGAGGCAGGCAAGTTGTTATTCCAAGTTTGTCGCACCGTCACCAAGCGGTTCTATCAGCGACGACCCAATGGCAGCGATAAGTGGATAAACGACATACAAGGCGTGCGCCGCGTTCTCTATCGGCTGCCGGAATTGATAGCTAGTCGTGGTCAAGGTCCGGTGTTTCTCGCAGAGGGCGAGAAGCACGTTGACCTGATACTGGCTTGGGGCTTGCGGGCAACCTGCAATCCCATGGGTGCAGGCAAATGGGAGCCTGAATATACCGAGTTTTTGCGTGGGGAAGACGTAGTCCTACTACCCGACAACGATGATCCTGGCCGCAAGCATGTGCAGGACATGCGCAAGCTGCATCCGGCGTCGCCAGTCGTATTCGCGTGTTGCCGCTCCCCGAACTAAAGCCCAAGGGCGACATTGTGGATTGGAAGGATTCGGGTGGCACCAAGGAAAAATTGTTGGAGTTGGCTGAGGCAAGGCCGGATTGGAAACCAACATCACCGGTGAAAGCACAACTCGGCGATGTGCTTAAGAATGCCGCCGACCTGCAAACGAAGACGTTCGATCCGCTGCGATGGATAGTGCCGGACTATCTGCCGGAAGGAACGACGCTGCTCGGTGGCCGACCGAAGATAGGCAAATCGTGGTGGCTGCTCAGCACAGCCATTGCGGTAGCCACCGGAGGCGAGTTTTTGGGTAAGGAATGCGAAGAAGGGGACGTGCTCGCGCTCTTTCTTGAAGACAGCGACCGTCGGCTGCCAGCGACGGGTAACAACATTGCTCGGAGCACAAAGGAGCAATGGCCAGCGCGCCTGCAATATGCAACGCGATGGCCGCTGCTGACCGACGGTGGCTTGGATTGGATGCGCGAATGGATAGGCAAGGTGCGCAAGCCACGGTTGATCATAGTAGATATTCTGGAACGTGTTCGGGCGCATGCGAATATTCAGAAAACGACACAATACACCGCCGACTATGCGGCACTAGTTGCATTGCAGGCACTCTCGACCGAGGCACAACTGTCCATTGTCGTGTCCCTTCATCAGCGCAAGCAGAGTGCGGAAGAATATTTCATCGACACAATAAGTGGCACCCTCGGACTTGGTGGTGCAGCCGATACGATCCTTGTTCTCGCCAAAGACGCACTAGGCAAGTTTATTTATGGGCGAGGTCGCGATCTTGAAGAGTTTTCAATTTCCGTTAAGCAGGACGATCATTGTAGATGGCTGAACCTTGGTCGCAAGCTGGCGAATCCCGGCATCACCCGAACGTGCAGCTATCATCGCGGCATTGGCCAAGGCTGGCAGACCGATGAGCGTGGACGAAATCACAGCAGCCGTTGGCGGGCGAAAACCGAATATCAAAATGTTGCTCTCTAAGATGTACTACGAGGGCGAGGTCGATCGCGTCACGACAGGTGTTTACAGACTGCCCAATCCGCAAACAGAGTTGGACATCGACAAGGTCGGCGATGTCATGTGACCGTTGCGGCGGGGCCGCCGACTGAGGCGGCCCGAAATGAAAGCTTCGCGGCCCGTGGAAGTCGGCGACGATAGGGCAGCTTCACATGCCCTCGACAATGAAACTGCGTAATTTCATCGATTTAGCGCCAAGTGCGTTCACCTCCTGCTGGGCTGGCGAAGCGTCAAAGGCTTTTGCTTTCTCGATGCTATCGAAGGCGATGACGACGAACCGCTTGGGGGCGGTACCAGAGAGCGCAATGACGTTGTCGGTGCGGACAATGTAGTGCCCCGGCAAAGCGGCCGCTGGTCCAGCTTTTTGGCCTATTTGCTTGAAGAGTTCCGGATCAGTTATCTCGCTGATGTCAACGACAACGTAAGCTCCCGGCGGCTTGCCCTGGGCGTTGAGCCCATTGAGCCCCACCGCGCCAAGTCCGAAGCCCGCGAACA
>CAWFLX010000037.1:17500-103706 GCA_963816775.1 uncultured Alphaproteobacteria bacterium | reverse complement strand
TCGGCAGCCGGTCAAAGGCAACATCGAGCGACCGGATATCCCAGACCTTGCGACCGTCGATCCGACGCGGTGGCGGCATCCGACCATCGATCAACATGCGGTCAAATAGGCCGACCGATATGCCCACATACATTGCGGCCTCATCGCGACTTAGGCCGCGCCGCGGGACGGGGCGAATATCGGATAACCGCGCGGTCACGTCACGCGACCCCGCAAGAGTTGCCAAACCTCTAGCTGCTTGATTGCCTCATCGATCCCGGTCGCCACCGCGACCTCGGCCCCTGCTGCGCGCATTTCCTGGTGCGCCAGTGCCTGGGCCGGACTGACGCGGCCGTTGTTGCCTTGTCCGGCCGTAGGTCTTGCCGCCCGGATCAGGATCAGGTCAGGCGTCCCGGCCCGGACGCCGCACGCCTTGAGGATCGCGCCCTCGATTGCCGTCCGAGCCCCACCATTGGCAGGATGAAACCAGTAAGTGCCGGCCGCCGCCCTGGTGCGCAGGTGATCGGCCAGTGCCTTCTGGAGCGTCTGCTCGGGGTGACGGCGCCTCATCGTTTTTTACCCAGCGATATGCCGAAAAACTGCCCTCCCCGCCCACCCGGCCCACCAGGCCAATGATTTCAAGAGGTTAGCCGGAGGGTGATGGGTGGGTGGGTGGGTGGGTGAGGTCATGCGAGGGCCCAATCGGTGCGCTCGGGCCATTCCTGGGCCCCGTACTTCTTATCGAAGAGAGCCCTTAGATCGGCGAGGTCGGGGAATTTGATGCCGCAGCGGCCGTGGCTTTCCCAGGTGTCGCAGCCCCAGTCCTTCTTCAACTGTCTGACCAGAACGGGCTGGGATATGTGCTTGAGATCGGGAACGAGGTTACGCGCCGCAGCATGGAACCCCTTGCCCTCGGCATCGACGGTTGTGATGGCTACTTTCGCTAGGGTCTGGTGTCCTGCGGGGAGCACGCCGTCTTGGGCGATAATTTCGATCAGCAGATCGGGACCGCGACGACTGCGCGCCTTCTGATCGAGCAGGGCCTCGGTCTGTGGCACCCTACGAACGTCGAACTCGCAGAGATCGCGCTCGAGTAGCAGATCGAGCAGTGCCTTTCGTCCGCCGTTATCCATCTCTCGAACTAGGTCGCCGAAATACTCGGTGTCCTGCATCCGATGGGCGGCCACATCGAGCACGAAGAACCGTCGCGCGTCAGCCCCGGCGGGGACCACCCAGTCGGCATTGCTCGACATAATCAGATGGATGCAGTTGCGTGCGGAGAATGGATCAACACCCTTCGGCTCGATTAGAAGGGTCTTCTCGGTGATGAGGGCCTTGAGCTTGCTCTCGTGCGAGCGATCACCGGCAAAGAATGCCTCGTCCGCGAACAGCGCCGAGCATTGCTGCAAGTGGGCATTGAACGAGCCCGTGAGGTGCTTCGCATCGGATACATGCCGGAAGTGTACCCCGTACAGGAGGCCAAATTGCGTGGCGGCAACACCCTTTCCTGTACCCTCGCGGCCTCGAAGAACTACGGCCACCTCACCGGCTCGGCCCGGGAATTGAACGGCGTAGGCCATCCAATTGAGCAAGTACGCGTAGAGATGATCATCTCCACCGCACACGTTCTCTCTTAGGTGTGCGAGATACAGGCCGCAGCCGCCCCTAACGGGCTCGCAGGCAAAACCAGTCCATAGGTTGTAGACGTTCGGGGGGTTCTCACCGGGCGCGTAGACGACGCCGGCGTACTGTTGGCGGTCGTCATGATTAATCCACCAGCGCCCGATCCCGACGAGTTTGGTCCCCTTGTCGGTTTCGATTTTCTTTTTACGCTTCAGGTGAAAGGCGCAAAAGTCTTGGACAGTGCTGAATACCGGTATCTTGCAGCCCCTGACCGCTGGGCTCTCTTCAAAAGACATGACGCGCGTCTTGCCGCCAAACTTGACGACCGCGTAGTTGGCATTCATCTCGGCCAAGTCGGTGTCAGCCGTTGGAGGTATGCCGTTGGGCTTGGCCTTCTCTTTGACGGCGCGCTTCTCGTCCCGCTCGCGGTCTGCTTGTTCGCGAGCAGCGTCGAAAGTGCTGATCTCTTCGTCGTAATTAAGTGTCTTGAAAACGCTTGCGCTCATGCTGCCCCCCGACGTTTAACGTCGGCCAGGAAGCTGGCGACCTCGACCTGGAGTTGATTAATGCTGTTCCAGTCGGTTCCGAGTTTGGCCTTATTGGCTCGCCACCACTCGCGGCGCCTGCGACAATAATTGGAATCGCGTTGGGGATTCGAATCATTGTTGTTGAAATTGTTCGCGAAAAGCTTTACGTTAATGCTCACCTTTAAGTTCCTTTGAACCCGGCCGCCCCCTCAAAGATCGGCCGGGTTTTTCTATTTGAATTATGCTTTGGTGGTTTCCTTGTTGCCGCCAAGCTGCTGTTCGAGCGCATGCAGCGCCTCGGTGATTAGCCGGGAAGTACCCAACCCCATCTCTCGCTCCAAACGACGGCGAAGCTCGGTGGTTGGAATATCAAGCCTGCTACTGAAGCTTACGAAGGGGCGGTCACGGACATCATGCATGGCGGCTTCTCCTGGTGATTCGATGCTCACGATTTCCAGATTTCACGCTCTGCTGCTTCTATTAGAGCCGTCAAGGTGCGAACTGCGGCGGAACCCGGCCATTAATCTAGCTCTAGTGTGCAGGGGTGGTCAGGAGTGACCGCGAGTGACAAGTAGCGCCAAACTGCTCACGCGAACGTAAATCAACAAACAGAGAACCCCGCCATGAAGACGGGGCTTTGTTGATTAGCCGGCCCATAGCCGGGACAGGATCAGCAACGTGCTGAGGAACAGAATGAGGGACACCGCCTCGGCTAGGGTGTGAATGGCGCGGGTCATAGCCACCACTTCATCAACGCGAACGTGCCGGCAACGAGCGCAATGGCGATAGCCAACTCGATGAATGGGAAGACCATGCGGGGGTTCATGATCGCACCCGGTCGCCTTCGGCAGCCTTGGCGGCCTCGGTAATGGCTGCCACATAGTTTTCCTGAAACTGCTTGACCATCTCGTGCAGGTGAATGGCGGCCCAGAGCGCCGAGCCCTCTTCCGGCGTTGCCGGTACGGGGACGGAATTCGATCATGTGTTCGAAGGCCGTAATGGCCAGGAACGCCATGCTTTCGAGGCCGTGAACGTCGGCCTCCAAGCCCGAGAACGGGGCTAGGATCGCGTATGGTGAGGCTTTGGGTGGGGTAGGCGAAGATGTACAGTCGTGCGCAGCCTTATCCATGGATAACTCCCGTGGGTTTGGTTAGGGCCGTCTCGGTGTGTTCAGCACCTTGGCGGCCCGACCTTTCTGTGATATCACGGTTTCCATGCCCCGTCAAACTGTGGTATCACAGAAGAAGCGCGGCCCTCGGCCAACCGGCAAGGGCACGCCTATAATGGTTAGGCTACAGCCTGCACCGCTTGGCCTGCTCGATAAGTGGATCAAGACCCAGGACGACAAGCTGTCACGCCCCGAGGCTATCCGCCGGCTAGTCGAGCTGGCGCTAAAGGGAAAGCGCTAGTCCCGCAGGGGGCTAAAATGGCTCGTCGGATCATTTGGATCGCTTACCTAACCTTCACGGCGTTCTGCGTTGCTTGGCCGTGGGGAGGCTGGCTGTTCGTTATCGGGGCCTACTGCCACGGTCATCGTGCGCTTAAGGACATTCTCCGCAGAGATGCCGAGCACCGAGGCCGAGCGGGCGTTAGTTGAACACTTTCTGCTGGTGGGTTCGCAGGAGCGCCAAGATGAAACGCTTCATTTGGCTGTGTGTCTTCGTTCTAGCGATTTGGCTGTTCGGGGATGTCAATGCGGAGACACCCCCTCTGGGGTGGTGGCTGGTCGCCATCGGCTTCGCGTTTGTGTGGTCAAACGGGCTGCCGAAGGATTTACAAAAACCCCTTCCTAAAAACGCTCTGAGCGCGCCAATCCGCGGAGCGCCGCGGATGCGCCATTGAATCCAATGGGGTTTGACGCCGTCGCGACGAGCGTGCCAAAGCCCGACGGCAGCGGACGCGCGACTGGTACCGTTTTGGCCGGCCCGGCGCTTGAAGCCATCAAGCAGGCCAAAGCTTACTACGGAGACGTTCCGATCCTGGGCGTGCCTTACACCACAGGTTACGAGCCGATCAAAGCGAGCTCAGGCGAGGCAATTGGCGTCTACTATGTCGGCTACAAAAAATAGCAGGACCATGTAAGGTCCGCGCTTACAACTGCCAAGCTTCACATCCAGCTTGGCAGTTTTCACTCTTTGTGCGGGAAACCTACGACAAAAAATAGCCTATGGGAGGATGACATGAGGTTGAGGGCTTTGTGGTTGATGGCTTCAACGGCTCTCGTGGTGATAGCGCTATCCGAGCTTATCGGCCTAAGTCTTCGCGACACCCTCATACCGGCCGTCGTCGTCTCAATCATTGTCGCATGCGTTGCGGAGGTGTGCCGGGGGGCGCGGCAGCAGAGACGGGATGAGGCTGCCGAGGCTGCGCGGAAAGCTGCTTCGGAGCCATCGGAGGCTGGCTGATTTCGAAGCCTCGATAAATCAATTCCTGAGCCAGTAGTCATGCGCCTGCGGCGGCCTCGAACGGGCTTATTTGACGGAGCGGCGGATACACTGTCCGCCAACCTGCATTGATATCGTTAGCATTTATTGGCTTTGCGGCTCTCTACCCACAACTCTACCCACACTAGATGCTGAGGCTGGCCGTTTCAGTCGTCCCGGATCGGCGACAATTGACCGATCCCGGCGCATAGCTCGCAAAACCCGTCCACCCACCCGGCCCACCGTCCACCCACCCGATAAGTCATTGATATTACTTCAAGGGTGGGTAGGGTGGGTAGGGTGGGTAGATAATAAGAAGAGAGAGAAAGAGGCCATCAGGGGGTGACAGGGTTCCCGGTATCCCGTTAAGTGCTACGAGCTGTCGCGGCGGTGTAGCGGCGGTGCAGGATCAGGTGGCCGTCCGGAGGGGCGATGGCCTTCTGACTTCTGCGGAAAGCATTTAGCGTGATTGGGATCACACGGACCACGTGAAATACGGATAAAATCGACGGGACGCGGACAAATACGGGAGTTTTAAATGGCAAAGCCAGCTCTTAACCACGTAGGTATTCTCACGCCGGCCGCAACCGAGGATACGGACGCGTTCGACGCGTTCCGACGGGAGCTTCGTCGTCTTGGCTATGTCGTGGGGCGAGACATCTACCTCGATTACGGTTTTGCCGATGGTGACAACGCCAATCTAGACCCGCGTGCGGACGATTTGTTAGCAATCGCAAACCTCGCTTTGATCGTTGCCGACGGAACGGCCGCCTTAGGGGTGGTCTATGGCAAAAAACCTGCCATGAGAATCGTTCAAGCAGTTGGTGGCACCGCGGTCCCTGCTGCTGACCACCCCAGCCTCTCAGGTTTTCATCTTAGGGTGCATGACATGTGTTTGGCGCAGCTGGTGAAGCTGCTTGCGGTACGTCCGCAACCAACGAACGTAACCGTTCTGCATGATTCCACGAACACAGCAGTGGAGGACCCAATCCCGGCCTTACGAGCGGCTCTGCCCGATGGAGGAGTAGGCATGACCGTGATCGACGCCAAGCGTCCCGATGAGTTGGTTACCAACCTCCGGGGTAATGTCGTAGGCAGTTTCATGCTGATTCCCAACGGGATGTTTTGGAACAATCGCAGCACTATCGCTAAGATCGTGGATGATGCGAATGTGCCGGCGATCTATCCGGAGCGCGAGTACAAAAACGAGCATAGAAACCACAAAGATCGCGTAATTGTTCACGGTCACAACATTCCGAATACCTTTCGCTGGGCAGCACGCCAAGTTGTTTGGCTTTTGGAGCACCCCCGCGATACTCTGCCACCGGCGGCGTCAAGGGAGGCCGATAAGGACGAAGATTGAGATCAATGAGACCAGCACGCCTTCTCGCCACACTTTGCCCGTTAGACTCTCTCCCGGCCGCTGTTCTTTCCAATTCGGTCGCACGTCGATATGTCGTGGCTGGAGTTAGAAGGGGGAATGGCGTACCGCCGACGCTCATGTCGCGGGCCAACACTAAGATATTGGTCGTGCCGAAATTCGACGCGCCCGTTAAAAAAAGCCCCGGGATCTTGATGTATTGCGTAGCGGTAGCGCCACCGAGTGCCATCCAGCCACCCTGAATGAAGCCGCCATCCGCCGAGGGCGCCGGGGCCATCGTTCCTACTGAAAAGCTCCATTTGCTCATGGAGTGCAACTCCAGCCTGGCGGCAGCCCTGAATTCTCCAGCCGGCTAGCCCAATCCTCGGCCTTGGCCACAACCTCGTCAGCGTCGAACGGCTGATCCTGCTCGACCAGGTGGTTGCGGCCCTTCCAGCTAAAGCACATGCCGAAACCGCTTAGGCATCGAGTACATGCTGACGCTGCCACGTTCTAAGCGTGCATTGATGGCCGCTTCTAGCTGCCGATCCGCATCGGTGCAGGTGGAAGAGCTTTCCTTGAACAACTTGAACATCGGATCTTATCCGAATCGTTGAACAGCAAAAACACGATCGTCATAAAGCTGGGGTTGCTGGTCGCGGTATGGTCCGGTAGTCCTCAAAAGCCTTCTCGTCGGGATCGGGCAGTGGCTTGCGGGCCTTGACCACCTTGTCGAGTAGCTGGCCGGCAAGCCCCAGCATGTCGCACTGGTCATCGTGGGCGCCGTGCGGGAACTGCGTCAGTTCAATCCGCAGGTCCGGCAGCCATGAAGCATCAGCCGGCACATAGAGGCCGCGATAATTCCATTCGCCCTCTGATTGATTGGCACCGCACTCCCTTGTCGCCCCGAGTCGGGAACATCTCGGTGGCTGTCCAGGCCTTACGTTCGCCAGCACGCTGCGCCAGGAACGGGCCCACACCCGAAATGATCGAGGTCTTCTCCTGGGCCCAGAAATGCGGCTTCCATTTCAGGATGAGATCGCAATAGGACTCGACCCACTCTCCCGAAGAGGCTTGCTTGCGCCACAGGTCGACCAGGAACATGCGGTTTCTGGTGTCGATGCCGATAATCCCGTGGCACGTGTAGTCACCCCCATCTGCCGTAACGGCCAAATCAGACGCGCCGTAGTAGTTCATATGCGGCGGTAACTCACCAAGCACTGGCCGCAGCCAAGCTTCTTTGAAGTATCCCCCTTCATCCGGCGTGGGCTCCTGCTGGTAGAGCGCTGACCAATCCTGCGCCGATGTGTTGCGCTTGATACGGTCCAAGGCGTCTTCGTCGAACTTCTCTGGCCACAGCGCTTCGCCAGCGTCATTTAGCGCCTTCAGCTCGACAACCTCCCACCGATCCCCGCCGGCAGCCTGCTGGTCGAGCAGCATTCCACTCAGGTCGGCGTGGTGCATTCTGTGATTGATCATAACTATCGCACCGCCCTTTTCCAATCGGTTGTAAAAAGTTCCTGTGAACCAATTCCAAACCTCCTTGCGATTGCTCTCGCTACGCGCTTCCGCCATGCTGCCAAACGGATCATCAATCAAGAACACGTGGGCGCCACGTCCCATCAGTGCCGAGCCAACACCACAGGCGTAGTAGACTGCCTTCTTCGAGGTCATCCACCGGCCCCTCGCCTGCGAGTCCTCCGCGAGGCGCGTCTCGAATACCTGCGCGTATTCCTGGCTGGCAATCAGATTACGAACGTCCCGTCCAAAATCCTCAGCAAGAGTGGCCGACGCGCTGGCTGAAATGAATTGCTTCTCAGGGTGCTTGCCGAGATACCAAGCCGGGAACCGACGCGAAGCTAATTCGCTCTTGCCATGCCGTGGAGGCACCAACAGCATCAGCCTGTCGATTTCACCGCGCTCGACCCGCTCCAGCTGTTCCGCAATCTGCCGGTGGATCGTCGCCGTCTCATAACGCGGGTACGTAAATTCAGTGAAGCTAATTAAGCTCGTTTTTGCTGACCGGCGTTGCTTTTCCCTCTCTAGACTCTGTTGGAGTGCTAGCAAGGAGGACGGCTCGGACTCGGTCAATAACTTCGTCAAGCTTGTCATCGGTTAAACCATCATAGGCCGAGGCATTTTTCAAATGCATCTCCCTCGGCAAGGTTGAAGCAATCACTTTGAGATAGACATCGGGCCTGGAGTTGTAGACACGCTCAATCGCCTTTGGCCCGTGCTCCAGGAAATGCTGCGTACAGTGTGTGAACGAACTTCTCACCGAGCAGGTTGCGGCTACCAACTGGACGGCCCTTCGGATTGCCCGACTGTCCGGGCTTCCATGTGTGGATAAATCCTTGTTCCTCATTTCCACACTCCTTCAAAGACACTCCACTCGTCAAAATCAGAACCGACTGCATACTCGGTAGTCTGCAGCGGCAATATTGATGGTTCGGTGCCGTTGGTGATCTTGCCGGTCATACCGGCGGCCTCGAAGGCTTCGGCAAGAAACGCCTTAGCGTCCTCGCGATCTTCGCTTGTAAACGTCTGCCGTACAGCCTCCTGGCCAATCGCGTATGCGAACACGGCCGCATCGCTGGCAGCCGAGTCCGGATTCAGACTGTCGCGCTCAAACTGATACAGGAACTCATTCGGCGTATCGTCCGGATACAGGGACGAGCTGGCGTTGTATGCGTGTTCAGCTAGAGCCATCAGTCCCTCGCTAGTGTCTGAATGACGGGCACGGCGAAACTTTCTGTGAGCTTCCATCCATCGCAGTAACTGTGAGTCCTGCTCTGTCAGGTGAACAACGTCGCCCGCTTGAAACACTCGTTCACATTGTGGATGTTCCGGAACAACATCGCGGGGTGCCACCAGGACATTACCGTGCATATCTAAAAACCCTGGCGCATACCCAAGGGTGGGCGGATCGTCATGCCTGGGATCGAAAACAAAGCGTGTATCGCCAACGGGGGCGGCTTTGCCTGGTCGGACTCCTGCCCCTGGTGCGCCTGCTGGACACTTACTGGATTATAAGGATAGGCTTTAGTGTCGGCCATTTTCGTCTACCTCAATGAACAACCTTTGTTGCTGATAATCTTCCCGCTTTCGTCTCGGACCACTTCCCGTCTCCCATTAATGGCCTGCGTGAGCGCATCCAGGACTTTTGCCATGTCGGTTCATCGTGGCCGTGAACTTGTCCATATTGCTGAAGCGCCATTCGGGCCAGCTTGCTCAAGCGCCTGTATGCGCCTCGTCAAGACGAGTCCTCAGGAAACGGATCGTAATCAACCGGCTCGCCGTCATCGGGATCAGGGTTTAGCTCGTCAAACTGGTCTGGCCACTGTCTTACTCCCTTTCCCAACCGCGACCACGATTTACGTACCCGCGTGTCGGCTTGTCTTTCATCGCTGAATTAAAAACGTCCTCTTCGACTTGTTGGTGGCCATAGCCACTGTCGAAATCGTCCTCGTCGCGCGCAACACGATCAACACGAACCGGCCCACGGGGAATTTCGCGTCCTGGCGAACGGCGGCTCCACATAGCGACCAGTTCCCAACGACGCCACGAGATCGTTTCCGTGAAGCTGCATAATTGCCTCGCCGGGGTCAGGTGAGTTTCTGACGTGGTCGTAAAGCGCCTGCGTTAGTGGGCTGCGCGGATCTGCTTGCTGGAGAGACGTATAAGCCGCTTCAAAGTCGTGGCCGTACTTGGCGTGAGCCTCGTTGAGGCTCTCATTGCCGCGCTGGTTCTGGAGTTGCTGGTTGCTTTGCTGTAGTGCGGTTACCTGCGCAAACAGGGCATCCGCCTTCTGGTTGTCCATGGCGAACAGCCCGTTTTGTTCCAGGAACTGCGCCCGGTTCAACTCGTGCTCGTCCTGTCGCTGTGGGTCGTAGCGATTGATCGTCTCCTGACGCGCCCGTTCTGATAGGGCCAACTGTTCGCGCAGCACGGCATTTTCATTGTCAACGCTCAACTCGTGCTGATGTTCAAGAGGTCGGTCGCCGATATAGCCGTCAACGGCATCGTCGCCCTGCATAGTCGACGCCATCAATTCCTGCATCGCTCAACGGCTCACCGTCGAGCCCTTCCATCTGACTCATCTCTGCGATGATGTCGTCGCCGTCGCTGTTGTTGACATAAGCGTGGGGTGCAGCGCGACTGTCCGGAAATGAGTCCCAAAAGATTTCAGATTCCGTGTCGCCGATGGCGTCCTGAGCTCGTCCTTCCGCGACTGCCTGCGCCCGATCAGCACCGGCAGCCATCGCGCCGCTAAGGCGCCGAACGAGGTCGGATTCCCAGGCGTCTGGGTCTGCAAAGATATCCGGTTTGTTGCTCATGTTGGCTAACCCTGCTTTCGGGCCCTTGTACCAATCGTCCGGCTCATAGGCCTGGGCAGAGGTACGCTTCACGCGTGCTACCGAGGCACGCAGCGGCTCATCGACCACGGTCTTCTCGCTGTTGTATTTGCTCTCTTTGTCGGGGCGTCGATTCGACCTTCTTGTCGATGTGGTCAACATAACAAGCGTCGTCCGGGCCCCAGCTGTCAGCCGGGTCTGCGCCATCATTGCTTTCGCTGATACCGCGTGAACGGTCAGAGACCGAATAGCCATCCCAATTGATGCCGCCGTGCTGGAAGGGGTCGGGGGAATTTCCTTTTGGCATTGGTTGCTCCTCAATATTTTCCGCGTCTCGGTGAATATGCTTTGTCGTCCGCGTCTGGCGGCAACTCCTCGTGAAACTGTGCGCCGTCGTCGCGTTGAAGGCCGCTGACCATCAACTGACTTGTGTGGTCGATCCTGTAGCTGCCTTCCTTCGGAGGGCGGCTAGAATGGCCTGTCGGGAAATGTCGTTTGTTCATTTGTCTAAACTCCTCGCATCTGCTCCGGGGGGAGGAAAAGCCTGGCCGAGACGTAAGCCAAGACGGCCTCGTCTGTGTAACGGATGGCGCCACCAATACGGGTGTACGTTGGCCCCACGCCCTTCGAGCGCCAGTTGGCAAGCGTGTTCCGGTGCACTTGTAGTTTTTGTGCCACCTCATCAGGCGTCAGCAGAGTCATGGTCACTCCATTTGGAGTGCGGGTGCGGCCGGGTTAGGGACGCGCCAGCGCGCTTAGGCAACGTGGCTAAAAATGACCCCGTTTCGCTGGGCTGCGGCGGTGGCACCCGTGTCGCTGGCCTGCGCTGTCACGCCACATGAACCTGTTTCGACGGTGTCTTCCGAGGTGCCTGTGTCGGCGGCACGTCCGAAGCACCCATTATGGCTAAATTCGTTGTACGCGTCAATAGTATCGTTAATTATAATTTATGATGGCAACGGTCTAGGCTGGGTTAGCCGCCTAGACACTCGCGGTAATCCCCTAATGGATTCAGTGGGGCATTAAATTGGCCTAGACACGATAAGCCATTGGAATTGGCCCTTCTTTTCACAAGGCGTGGTTAAGAGCCCGTTCATTTTTTACTATTCAATCAATGCGTTAGGGTTTCCCAGGCGCGCCGGGCATTTCCGTCGCCTAGCTGCGCCCACAGCCGAGCCTTACAATCCTCTCAAATCTAGGCTCTCACAGCGCGTGCCAGGCTCGATGCGCTGGCGGGGCGAAACCGAGTCTCGGTCACATGCGCGTATGGGCGGCGGCAGTTTTGTGTACGGGCCTCACCGCATGCACGGGAATTAGCGGGACCGAGTTTGTGCCCCTCCAAAGAACCGCAGCCCCTGAACTGTCGTCACTCAATGTCGCCGCCTTCGAGGAGTTTCGGAAGACGAAGCTGCCCGGCAATCCGCAAGTGTCGGCGGTCCGTGAAGCATCGGGGCCACAACCGGGCGACTGGATGGTTTGTGTCAGGAGCGACGCACCCGGTCAGACCGCGAAATACGCGGTATTTTTCCGAAATAATGAGGTGGTCGCGGCGCGTGCCGCCGTGGTCATCGATAAGTGCGGCGGGGATGACTACCGTTCGGTCGAAAGCCCGCTTCCGCACTGGCCACAACGCTAGTTGTAGGAGCGGTGCCTTCACTCCGCCGCGTCGCGCGGCAGAGCATTCTCCTTTGCCGGCACGAACGCCCGAATGAGCGCGCTTTTGACCGCGGCATGGCGCGTCGGCGAAGAGATTTTCGCGCCCAGGAGATCGGTCACATAAAACACGTCGACCACCCGCTCGCCGAACGTGGCGACGTGCGCGGAGGCGATGTTGAGATTGAGCTTGGAAAGCGTTGTGGTGAGGTCGTAAAGGAGCCCTGGCCGATCGAGCCCGCTCACTTCGACCACGGTGTAGCGGTTCGACCACTGATTGTTGATCGAAATCTCCGGCTCGAGTGCGAATGCCTTGATGCGGGCCTTCGCAGGGACGCGCTTGGCCACCACTTCGGGCAGCTTGAAGTCCCCGGTCAGTGCTTTTTCGATCGCGTCGGCGATCCGAATGGCGCGGCGGCCCTCGTCGGCGTCGAGATCGAACTCACGCGACACCGCGATCGTGTCGAGCGCGAGGCCGTCGGTCGTGGTGTAGATCTGGGCGTCGACAATGTTGGCACCGGTCATGGCGCAGGCACCGGCGATGACCGATAGCAGCCAAGGGTGGTCGGGCGCGAGCACGGTCAGCACCGTGACGCCGCGCGCCGTATCGAAGCCGACCGAGGTCGCGAGCTTCTTGCCCGCCGCCTCGGCCGAGCGCACGAAGCGCGCGTGCTCGAGCTTCGCCGGCAGGTCGACCTTGAGCCAATAGGCCGAGTAGTGCCGTGAGATATAGCGGTCGAGTTCTGGCGGGGGCCAATCCTTGAGCTCGGCGCGAAACTCGACTTGCGCGAGCGCAACGCGGCGGGCGCGATCGACTTCGGAAAAGCCGCCGGTCAGCGCGGGCTCAGTCTCATAGTAGAGCGCGCGGATGAGCTGCGCCTTCCAGCTGTTCCAGACGCCCGGGCCAACCGCGCGGATGTCGGCTGTGGTCAGAATGGTCAGAAGCTTCATGCGCTCGAGCGATTGCACGACGGGCGAGAAATTCTCCACGGTCTTCCGGTCGGACAAATCGCGCGATTGCGCGATCGTAGACATCACCAGATGGTTTTCGATCAGCCATGCCACGGTTTCGGTTTCGCTCGGCGCGAGCCCGAAGCGCGGTCCGAGCCGTCGCGCGATGCGTGCACCGGCGATTGAATGGTCTTCGACCCGGCCCTTGGCAATGTCATGCAGAAACAGCGCGACGTAGAGCACTTCGCGATGACGCGGCTGAATGCTGCGCATAAGGTCGTTGGCAAGTCCGTATTCCGGATTGGTGCCGGCTTCGATCTCGGCCAGCACGCCGACGCAACGCAGCAGATGCTCGTCGACCGTGTAATGATGATACATGTTGAATTGCATCATCGACACGACGCGGCCGAAGTCGGGGATGAACGCGCCCAGTACGCCGACCTCATTCATGCGCCGCAGCACGACCTCGGCGTCTTCGCGCGCCGTCAGGATTTCCAGAAACAGGCGATTAGCTTCCTCGTCTTCCCGTACCGACTTGTCGACCAACCGCAGCGAGCGCGCCGCCGCTCGCATCGCGTCCGGGTGGAACGCGAGCTTGTGCTTGAGCGCGATGTGAAAGATGCGGATCAAATTGACCGGATCGCGCTCGAATACCTTGTCGGAAATGATGTTGATGCGATTGTAATCGTCGAAGAAGGCGTTGCCCGGCAGCTGCTGGGCGCGCGGGCGCGGGCGCAGCTTGGCGACCATGCGGTTGAGCACCGGCACCGGCATCGCCTGCCGGCTCTCGAGTTCCGCGCATAGGATGGCGGTAAGATCGCCAACGTCCTTGGCGATCAAGAAGTAGTGCTTCATGAAGCGTTCGACGTCCTGCAGGCCGGGGCGCGCGCTATAGCCGAGCCGCACCGCGATGTCGCGCTGGATATCGAACGACAACCGCTCCTCGGCGCGGCTGGCCACGAAGTGCATGTTGCAGCGAACCGCCCAGAGGAAGTTCTCGCAGCGCTGAAAGATCTGGAACTCGCGCTGGTCGAACACGTGGCGCTCGACCAGCTCCTGTGGTTCGCGCACCCGATAGACGTACTTGGCGATCCAGAACAGCGTGTGCAGGTCGCGCAAGCCGCCCTTGCCGTCCTTGACGTTGGGCTCGACCAGATAGCGCGACATTCCCGCGCGCTTGTGACGGTCGTCGCGTTCAGCGAGTTTGGCGGTCACGAATTCGCGCGCCGTACCCTGCGCGATCTGCTTGTCGAAGCGCGTGACCAGCTCGTCATAAAGGCCGCGATCGCCCAGCAGATAGCGGGCCTCGAGGATCGCGGTGCGGATCGTCATGTCGGCCTTGGCCTGGCGGATGCACTCATCGACCGATCGCGTCGCGTGCCCGACCTTGAGCCCCATATCCCACAAGCAATAGAGGATCGCCTCCGCGATCGACTCGCCCCACGCGGTTTGTTTGTAGGGCAGAACAAACAGGAGATCGATGTCGGAGCCGGGAGCCATCAGGCCGCGCCCGTAGCCGCCGGTTGCCACGACCGCCATGCGCTCCGCTTCCGAACGGCTTTCCGCCGCGTAGAGATGTTTGGTCGCGAACTGGAACAGGACGCGGATGATCTGGTCCTGAACGAGGCACAGGTCGGCGGCGCAGCGCAGGCCAAGCCGGTCCTTGAGCAGGTTTGCTTCCGCCGCCTTGCGCGCGTCCGCCAGCGCGCGCTTGAGTCGCATGGCGACCGCGATCCGCAGCTCCTTCTGCCCTTCGTAATGCGGCACCAACTCTTCGAGCTCGGCCGCGATCGCGTCGGCGTCGAACAGCGGCTTGCGCGTCGATTGGTCGGGAGGCGTCAGCATGGCAACCCGGAATATCCGACTGCGGCCGTGGTGTCATCGGCCTTGCGCGCACGTGCAACAGGTTTCTGCTTAAGGTGGCGCCGCATCTTGAAAGAACCTTCCAACGGCTAGCGACGAATCGCTCATTTTATTTCATTGACCGCGCAACAAAAATCCCGCCTCCATCACATCCGACAACCAAATTGAGCAGGATCCCGTCATGGCTTTTTCCCGGCGTTTTTTCGCGATCATGTGCGCAATTGCGGGCTTCGCACCTGCAGCAATCGCCGCCGACGCACCAAAAGAGATACGCATCGACTGGGCGACCTACAACCCGGTGTCGATGCTGCTGAAGGATAAAGGCTTCCTTGAGAAGGAATTCGCCAAGGACGGCACCACGATCCGTTGGGTCCAGACCAACTCGTCCTCGAACGCCCTGCAATTTCTCAACGCCGGCTCGATCGATTTTGGATCGACGGCCGGCTCGGCGGCGCTCGTTGCCAAGATCAACGGCAATCCGATCAAGTCGGTCTATGTCTATTCGCGGCCGGAATGGACCGCGCTCGTTGCCACCAAGGACAGTGCGATCAAGACCGTTGCGGATCTCAAGGGCAAACGGGTGGCCATGGTGCGCGGCACCGACCCGCACATTTTCTTGGTGCGCGCCCTGCAGGCCAACGGGCTGAGCGACAAGGACATCGTTCCGGTCCTGGTGCAGCAGCACGCCGATGGCGGCACCGCGCTCATCCGCGGCGATGTCGACGCCTGGGCAGGTCTCGATCCGATGATGGCACAGCACGAAGTACAGGAAGGCGCGCGCTTGTTCTATCGTAACGCTGCCGCCAATACCTGGGGCATCCTCAACGTGCGCGAGGAATTTGCGCAGCAATATCCGGATGTCGTGCGCCGCGTGATCGCGGCCTACGAGGAAGCCCGCAAATATGCGCTCGCGCATCCCGACGAGCTCAAGCAGATCTTCATCAACGTCACCAAGCTGCCGGCGCCGGTCGTCGAGAAGCAGCTGAACGAGCGCACCGAGCTTACCCACAATCGGGTTGGACCGGCCCAGCGCGAGTCGATCCTGCAGGCCGGTCTCGCGTTGCAGAAAGCCGGCGTGATCGGCCCGAGCGTCGACGTGAAGAAGGCGGTCGATGATCTGATCGACGATCGCTATGTGACGGTGACGAACTGACGCGCGTAGGATGGGTTGAGCGCTAGCGAAACCCATCGTCGGCTTTGCGACTTGAAACGTCGTCGATGGGTCTCGGAAGAGCTCGACCCATCCTACGATTGCTGCGATGCGCTCGGGGCACGTCAGTCATTGCATTTCGCCTGCGCGCCATGTCTCTTTCCCTTATGACGGCGTCGATCGAAACCACTCCCGCGCAGGCGGCTGCGCCCAAGAGCAGGTCCGCCGCCCGCTGGGTACGCCCCGCGCTGAGCCTCTTGCTCCCGGTCGGCCTCGCGGTCGTCTGGGAAATTGCCGTGCGCTTGGGGTGGTCGAACGGGCGCCTGGTCCCGCCGCCGTCGGTGATCTTCAACACGTTCGTCGATTTGGCACGCACCGGGGAACTGCAGGCCCATGCCATCACGACGCTGTGGCGGGTGGCCGCCGGCTTTGCGTGCGGCGTTGCCGCCGGCACCGCCCTGGGCGCGCTTGCCGGTTACTCGGGCCTGCTGCATCGGCTGGTCGATCCGACCCTGCAGGCCTTGCGGTCGATTCCCTCGATCGCGTGGGTGCCGCTGTTCATTCTCTGGTTCGGCATCTTCGAGGCCTCCAAGGTGATCCTGATCGCGGTCGGCGTATTCTTTCCGGTCTATCTCGGGGTGATGGGGGCGGTGGTCTCGGTCGATCGCAAGATCGTCGAGGTTGGGCGCGTGTTTCGCCTGTCAGGATTGGCGATGATCCGTCGCATCCTGCTGCCGGCGGTGTTGCCAGCCTACGTGATCTCGTTACGCGCCGGGCTCGGGCTCGGTTGGATGTTCGTGGTCGCCGCCGAGTTTCTCGGTGCGTCGCAAGGGCTCGGCTTCCTGCTGGTCGATGGTCAACAACTCGGCAAGCCGGCGCAGATCGTCGCCGCGATCGTTGCGTTTGCGATCCTCGGCAAAGCAACCGACTGGCTGGTCGTGACCGCCACCGCGCCGCTGTTGCGCTGGCAGGACGTCTACGGCAGCAGCCATCAGGAATCATGAATGCTCGAGATCAACCGCGTCAGCAAAACCTATCCGAACGGGGTACACGCGCTCGACGCGCTGACGCTCGCGGTCGCGCCCGGCGAGATCGTGGTCGTCGTCGGCGGCTCGGGCTGCGGCAAATCGACGTTGCTGCGCCTCGCAAGTGGGCTCGACGCGCCGAGCGAGGGCGCGGTCGTGCTCGACGGCGATACCATCACATCGCCGCATGAGAAGATCGGCATTGTGTTTCAGGAGCCGCGGCTGCTGCCGTGGCTCAGCGTCGCCGGCAACGTCGGCTTCGGTCTCGAAAGCCGGCCGCGCGAGGAACGCAACGCCCGTGTCACGGCGCAACTCGACCGGGTCGGCCTCACCGACAAGGCGACCGTGTGGCCGCGCGAACTCTCCGGCGGACAGGCGCAGCGGGTCGCGCTCGCGCGCGCCCTGGTGACGCGGCCCGAGGTGCTGCTGCTCGACGAGCCGTTCTCGGCGCTCGATGCATTCACGCGCGTCGACCTGCAGGATCACCTGCTCGATCTGTGGGCTGACGGCAAGCCGACGTTGCTGGTCGTCACCCACGACGTCGATGAGGCAATCGTGCTCGCCGACCGGGTGATTGTAATGCGCCCGCGCCCCGGCCGGCTGCAGGAGGAGATCGTGACCGACCTGCCGCGTCCGCGCGACCGCCAGTCGGCGGCCTTCGATTTCGCCAAGCGGCGTGTGATGACCGCGCTCGATCGCTCGCTCGACCGACGCGCGAGCGTCGACGACGGTCAGACCCTGGCGGATGAGGGCGCAGCGCGCTGGTGGTAGGTTTGCCGCCTAGCTGCTACGGTTTTTCGCAGAGTGGTTGGGAGCGAACACCGATGATCAGTTTCGATGTGTGCAAATGCGGTGCCCCGCTGCAGCGGATGGAACGGCCGACCCCCACGCCGAGCGGTACCGAAGTGCTGCTGAAGGTGCTCGCCGCCGGCGTCTGCCATAGCGATATCCACATCTGGGACGGCTACTACGACATGGGCGGCGGGCGCAAAATCCAGCTCACCGATCGGGGCATCAAACTGCCGCTCACCATGGGTCACGAGAACGTCGGCGAGGTCGTCGCGTTCGGGCCGCAAGCCATGGGCGTGAAGCTTGGCGATCGCCGTCTGGTCTTCCCATGGATCGGCTGCGGCGAATGCAAAGTGTGCAAGGAGAACGAAGAGCAGCTCTGCATGGCGCCGCGCTCGCTCGGCGTTTACCGCAACGGCGGCTATTCGGATCATCTGCTGGTGCCGCACCCGCGCTATCTGCTCGAGATCGGCGACATGCCGCCGGAGCGGGCCGCGCCGCTCGCGTGCTCGGGCGTGACCACTTACGGAGCGCTCAAAAAACTTGGACCGATGCTGGCGCAGGAGCCGGTCGTGATCATCGGGGCCGGCGGACTCGGCCTGATGGCGCTCGCCTTGCTCAAGGCGATGGGCGGGGTTGGCGCAATCGTGGTCGACATCGATCAGGCAAAACGCGACGCCGCCAAAGCGGCGGGCGCCATCGCAACCATCGACGGCGCCGTGCTCGACGCGCACAAGGAGATCATCAAGCTCACCAACGGCGGCGCCTGGTCGGTGATCGATCTGGTCGGCGCCTCCTCGACCGTGAAGATCGGCACTGATTGCCTGATCAAGGGCGGCAAGCTGATCGTGGTTGGTCTGTTCGGCGGTAATGTCACAATCTCGACGCCCACCATTCCGCTCAGAGCGATGACCATTCAGGGGTCCTATGTGGGGAGCCTGTCCGAACTCAAGGAGCTGGTCGCGCTCGTGCAGCGCACCGGCCTGCCGAGCGTGCCGATCAGCAAACGTCCGCTCGCGGCCGCAGGCGGTGCGCTCGACGACCTCAAGGCCGGCAAGGTGGTGGGCCGGCTGGTGCTGATGCCGAATTAGTTGACGGCGCGGTAGGATGGGTTGAGCGTCAGCGAAACCCATCGCGGTTGATGGCCATATGATGGGTATCGCTTCGCTCCACCCATCCTACGAACTCAGGAGTTTTTTCGAATGGATGCCGTTGCGTTGCGCGCCATGCAGGCGCCGATCAAGGACCGCTACAAACAAGATCCCAAGGCTGCCTTCATTACGCTCAAGGCCAATGGCGCGATCGACGACAGCCACATCGCGTGCAAGGTCGAAACTGGCCGCGCGCTCGCGGTCGCGGGCCTGCATCCGGCGACCGGCGGCTCCGGGCTGGAGCTTTGCTCCGGCGACATGCTGCTGGAAGCGCTCGTTGCCTGCGCGGGCGTCACGCTCAAGGCGGTGGCGACCGCGCTGGACATCAAGCTCAAGTCAGGCCACGTCTCCGCCGAAGGCGATCTCGATTTCCGTGGAACGCTGGGCGTTGCCAAGGATGCGCCGGTCGGCTTTGCGCAGATCCGGTTGCGCTTCGACGTCGACACCGACGAGCCGCAGGAGAAACTTGATCAGCTTCTCAAGCTGACCGAGCGCTATTGCGTGGTCTACCAGACCATCAAAAGCGGCCCGCCGGTCGAGGTGACAATGGCGCGGGCGTAACCCTGGGGCTCGAGCAATACAAGAACGCATGACTCGCAGCGCGTAAATGCCATCGGCCGGCTTCGATATGGCATCTACGGACAATCGATATGGCATCTACGGAAGATTTCCCGCTCACACTATGCGTCTCATGCATGGGGCGAGCATCGTGCCTTGCACGTCATTTCTGTTCGGCCGCCTTGGCCTTGAGCGCGTAGAGCGCCTCGATCGCCTGGCGGGGCGACATCTCATCCGGATTGAGCGCCGCCAGCGCGGCGATCACGAGGTTGCCGGCCTCATCCAGGGTGGGCGGACCCGGGCTTGGGCGTGCGGACGCGGCGAACAGCGGCAGGTCATCAATCAGCCGACGCGCATGTGAGGTGCGATCCTCCGCTTCGAGCTCGGCCAGGATGAGCTTGGCGCGCTCGATCACCGCCGCCGGCAGGCCGGCGAGCTTGGCAACCGCGATCCCGTAGGAGCGGTCGGCGGCGCCCGCTACCACCTCGTGCAGGAACACCACGTCGCCCTGCCATTCCTTGACCCGCACCGTCACGTTGGTGAGGCGATCGAGCTTGCTGGCAAGCGCCGTGAGCTCGTGGAAGTGAGTTGCGAACAGGGTGCGGCAGCGATTGGTCTCATTCAGGTGCTCGACCGTCGCCCAGGCGATCGACAGCCCATCGAAAGTTGCGGTGCCGCGCCCGATCTCGTCGAGGATCACGAGCGAGCGCCCGCTGGCCTGATTGAGAATCGCTGCGGTCTCCACCATCTCGACCATGAAGGTCGAGCGCCCGCGCGCGAGATCGTCGGCGGCGCCGACGCGTGAGAACAGCCGATCGAGCACACCGATCCGCGCCGAGCGTGCCGGCACGAAACTGCCCATCTGGGCGAGCACGGCGATGAGTGCGTTCTGGCGTAGATAAGTCGACTTGCCGGCCATGTTGGGGCCGGTGACCAGATAAATGCGCCCGGCGGTCTCGTCGGCAGGTGGGGAGAGATCGCAATCGTTGGCGACGAACGGCGCCGCCAGTGCCTGCTCGACCACCGGATGGCGTCCGCCGTCAATCGCGAACGCGAGGCTACGATCGACCTGCGGCCGCACGTAGCGCTGCTCGGCCGCGAGCATTGCGAGCGCAGCCGCGACGTCAAGGGTTGCGAGCGCCTGGGCGGCGGCCTTGATATCCTCGGCGATCGCCGTGACGCGCGCAGTGAGCGCATCGAAGATCTCGAGCTCGATCCCGAGCGCCCGGTCGGCCGCGCTTGCAATCTTGGCTTCAAGCTCGCCCAGTTCGGTCGTGGTGAAGCGCACCTGGCCGGCCAGGGTCTGGCGGTGGATGAAGCTTTGGTTGAGCGGCGCCGCCATCAGGCGATCGCCGTGCTGCGCGGTCACCTCGACGAAATAGCCGAGCACGTTGTTGTGCCGGATCTTGAGCGCGCGGACTTGGGTTTCGTCCGCGTAGCGCGCCTGCAGCGCGGCCACGACCCGGCGCGACTCATCGCGCAGCGCCCGGGTCTCATCGAGTGCCTGATCGTAACCGGCGCGAACGAAGCCGCCGTCGCGGCGAAACGCCGGAAGCTCGTCGGCGAGCGCGTTGGCAAGCTCACCCGCTATCGACGGATCCGGGCGGCGCAAGGCGGCAGCGGCTTCGCCGAGTTCCTCCGGGAGCGCCTCGAGGTCACCCAGCCGGCCGGCGAGTTCCTTGGCGGCCAGGAGCCCCTCGCGGATCGCGGCGAGATCGCGCGGTCCGCCGCGCCCGAGCGCCAACCGCGCGAGCGCGCGGGCCAGATCAGGTGCGGCGGCGAGGCGCGAGCGCAGTTCGCTGCGCAACGGCGCGGCGGCCAGCATCGTGTCGATCGCGTCCAGCCGGCGCGCGATCGCGGCCGGGTCGGTAAGCGGCGCGGCAAGCCGCGCGGACAGGAGCCGGAAGCCGGCCGCCGTCACGGTGCGGTCGATCGCGGCCAGAACCGAGCCGCGCTGTTCGCCCGCGAGCGTGCGCATCAGTTCGAGGTTCGCGCGGGTCGCCGCGTCGATCGCGAGGGTCGCGCCCGCGGCTTCGCGCACCGGCGGCGACAGCGGCGGACGCTTGCCGAACTGCGTGCGCTCCACGTAGGTGACGCAGGCCGCGGCGGCGGCGAGCTCTAACCGCGACAGCGCGCCAAACGCCTGCGTGGTCGCGACCGCGAAGAACGCTGCAAGCCGCCGCTCCGCGGTCGCGCCGTCGAATACGTCGCGTCCGACCGGCGAAACCGGCAGGGCGCGCAACAGCGGAGCGAACTCGGGATCGTCGTAGAGCGCATCGGATACGATGATCTCGCCCGGCTCGAGCCTGGCGAGCTCGGCCGCGATATTGTCGCACTCGGTGAGACGAAACTCGCCGGTCGACATGTCGAGGAAGGCCAGCCCGAACCGGCTCCCTCCGCCGACCGACGCGCGGGCGCGAGCGATCGCGAGGAGATAGTTGTTGCGCTTGGCGTCGAGGAGCGAGTCTTCGGTAAGCGTGCCGGGGGTCACGAGGCGCACCACGTCGCGCCGCACCACGCTTTTGGCCCCGCGCTTCTTGGCCTCGGCCGGGTCCTCGAGCTGCTCGCACACCGCGACCCGGTGGCCGTGCGCGATCAGCTTGTGCAGGTACTCGTCGGCGCGCTCGATCGGCACGCCGCACATCGGGATGTCCTTGCCCAGGTGCTTGCCGCGCTTGGTGAGCACAATCCCGAGCGCGCGGCTCGCAACCTCGGCGTCGTTGAAAAAGAGCTCATAGAAATCGCCCATCCGGTAGAACAACAGGCAATCCGGATTGGCAGCCTTGATCTCGACGTACTGCTCCATCATCGGCGTGATGCGGCCGTTGTCGGCCGACGCGCCGGGCTCAGGCGGAGCGGAACGAGATGCTTCCATGGCGCGCGACGCTAGCAGATCGCGCCGGTGGTTTCATTGGGTGTGGAAAAGCGGCCCTGAGTTCACCCAATCTGCTTCGCGCGCTCCAGCCCCAGCAGCATCGAGGAAGCATAGACATGCCGGCGCGCGAGCTCGGGGTTGCGCGCGACGTGGATGAGTTGCGTGAGCCGCTCGCGCTGGACAGCTGGATCGGCCTCCTCCAGCGTGCGCTTGTTGCGGATCGACATTTCCTGCACCTGTTCGACCGTGACGGCACGGCGCTGGCGCGAATAGACGTCGAGCACGTCGTCCGGTGCTTCGCCGCGCCACACCCGGCCGAGCTTTTCGCAAAGATTGATCGCGTCATGAATGCCGCTGTTGAGACCAAAGCCGCCGAGCGGATTGTTGAGGTGCGCGGCGTCGCCACCGAGCAGCACGTGGCCGATCCGGAACGTGTCGGCGACGCGCTGGTGCACGCGATAGATGCTCTTGTAGATGATCTGCCAGCGGCCCGGGCGCGGCAGAAAGCCCTGCATACGGCGCTCGACGCTCTCCTCGCCGAGCGCTTCGTCTTCGCTCATGGTCTCGGCCACCGGAAAGGCGAGACGCCAAATGCCGGGCGGGCCGTCGTGCGGCATCCGGAACACCGCCGCCCATTCGAGCGGATCCGACACGTAGGCCATGTAGGGATAGCCGTATTCGCCGAGATCATGCGGCGTGCTCACCACCAGGAAATTCTCCGGCCAAGTGAAGCCTTCAAATCCGACGCCCAACAGCTTGCGCACGATGCTGCGCCCGCCATCGGCCCCGATCAGCCACGACGCCGCAATCGTTTGGGGCTTACCATTGGCGTCGACCGTCACGGTAACGCCGTCGGCGTGCTGCGCGAACCCGGTGACCCGGTGCGAAAACCGAACGTCCACGCGGGTGTCCCGGCGCAGGATATCGAGCTGGATCGGGGTGAGCCGGTGCTGCTCGAGATGTAGCCGATAAGGATAGGCCGTGACATCGGCGAGGAGGCCGAGATCGAACTCGGCGATGAACTCTCCGGTGCGGTCGCGGATCTGCCAGTGCCGCACCGGAATGCCGGTCTCATGCATCCGCTGCGTGATGCCGTAGGGCGCCATCATCTCGAGCGTCGGCGGATGAAACGAGCCCGCTCGCAGATCGACGGTGAGCGCCGGCTCGGCTTCGCACAGGATCACCGGGATGCCCTGCTTGCCGAGTGCGAGCGCGCACATCAGCCCGGTCGGACCGGCGCCCGCGACGACAACCGGGTCGCGCCCGCTCACTTGACGAAGGTGTGGCCGGTGAGCTTCTCGAAGTTCTTGTAGTAGATGTCGTTGAGCTTTTCCTTCGGAAGCCCGAGCGAGTCGAGGATCTTGATGGTCTCGCGGATGTAGCCCGGGCCTTTTTCCGGATCGAACGGGCAGTCGGACGCAAACAGCACGTGCTCGTGCGGATAGAATTCAAGCCCGCACAAGGTTGCGCCGCGGCCGCCGAACGCGGCTGAATCGACCCACACGTCCTTCTGGAAATAATCGAGCGGGCGTTTCTTGAGGCTGGCCTTGAGGGCCTGATAGTCCGCGTCGGAGGTGCGCGCCCCGATCTGATCCCAGCCCGGCCCGATGCGGCCTTCCAGCATCGGGATGATGCCGCCGAAGTGATGCAGGATGATCTTCAGGTTGGGGTACTTGTCCATCGTTTTGGAGAACACGAGCCGCGCCATCGCGGCGGCGGTTTCATACGACCAGCCGAACGCCCACCAGATCTCATAGAGCGACTTCTTCTCGTCGAAATAGTCCGGGTGTTCGGCGGTGCGTGAGGGATGAATCCAGATCGGCTTGCCGAGCCGGTTCATGGTCGCAAAAAACTGCTCGTATTCGGGCCGGTCGAGCGGCTTGCCGCCGACATTGGTGTAGATCTGCACGCCGAGCGCGCCGTTCTTGATGGCGCGTTCGACCTCGCGCACGCTGGCGTCGGGCGCCGCGAGCGATGCCTGCGCGACCCAGCCGCGGAAGCGGTCCTTCTCCTTGGCGCACAGGTCGGCAAAGCCGTCGTTGATGATCTTGCACAGGCCTTCGAGCTGATCGGGCTTGGCGAAATGCTCGAGCGGCGGCATCGGGTAGGACAGGATTTGCGCGTAATCGGGAAACCCGTCGACCACCTTCTTGCGCACGTCGAGGTCATAGATCGCCGGCACGGCACGCATGCGCTTGCCGATGTCCTTATGGTCGCCGGCGACCTCCGACATCTTGTCGACGAACGGCTTTGGAATGAAATGCGTGTAGGCGTCGAGCCGCATGGGGTCTCCGTGGTCCGGTTGTTGTGGCTGGCGCAGGGTTGTTAGCGGGTCAGCCGTCCGGTGTCCATCGCGGCAGCGCGCCTCACGCAGTGAGCCGCGCAATCACCTCGGGCGGTATCGGTTTGGCCTTGAATTTCTCCGGATCATCGGGATCGTGCACGACCCACACCCTGGTATCGCGGCCTTCGACAGCGAGTTCGCCGCCCTTGAGAATGCGATGCTCGACCGTGAAGCTCGAGTGCTTGACCTCGATCAGGGTGGTCTTGATCTCGACCTCGTCGCCGAACCGCGTCGGCAGCATGAATCGCGTGTGGGTATCGACCATCGGATAGCCGAGGAAGTCATATTTCTTGAGCAGCTGGTATTTGGTCATGCCCAGCGCCTTTTCGAACAGCATCGTGGTCGATGTGTCGAACATCGCGAAGTAGCGCGGGTAGAACACGATGCCGGCGGGATCGCAGTGCTGCCACTCGATCGTCACGCGGCGGGAATTGGTCAGCATCGTTAGCGCGGCGCCATGCGCAGCGCGCCGTCGAGCCGCACGGTCTCGCCGTTGAGGTAGCGGTTCTCGACCATATGCATGGCGAGCGCCGCGTACTCGCAGGGATCGCCCAGCAGCTTGGGGAACGGCACCGACTCGGCGAGGCTTTTCTGAAAATCCTCGCGCAGCGCTCCCAGCATCGGGGTGCGGAAGATTCCCGGCGCGATGGCGTTGACGCGAATGCCAAACTGCGCGAGTTCGCGCGCCGCCGGCAGCACGAGCGCCACGATGCCGCCCTTGGACGCCGAATAAGCAGCCTGTCCGATCTGGCCTTCGAATGCGGCTACCGACGCGGTCATAACGATGATGCCGCGTTCGCCAGCCTCGAGCGCCGGCAGGCCCTGCATGTCTGCCGCTGCAAGCCGCATGGTGTTGAACGTGCCAATCAGATTAATGCGGATGGTGCGTTCGAACTCGGCGAGCGGCATCGGACCTTCGCGCCCGACGATGCGCTTGGCTTCGCCGATGCCGGCGCAGTTGACGACGATACGCGCGGGGCCGTGCTTGTCATGCGCCTCTTTGATGGCGGCCTGTGTCGCGTCGGCGTGGCTCACGTCGCAGCGGATGGCGAGGCCGCCGGTCTTGGCGGCGACATTCTTCGCGGCATCCATATTGAGATCGAGAATCGCGACCTTGGCGCCGGCGGCGGCGAGCGCCTCGGCGGTGGCGGCGCCGAGCCCGGAGCCTCCGCCGGTGATGAGGGCGGCATGTCCTTTTGGATTCATGATCAAGCTTTCGGTTGAGTAATGGTGATGACACGCCGCGACGGCGGCTGGTCGTAGAGTTCCTGCACCAATGCGGCGCGGTTCTTGAGCACGTTGCGCTGATTGATCGAGCCTTTGTCGGTCGCCTCGCCGGTGTCGAGCGAAGGAGGTTCCGCCATCAGCATGGCGCGCACCACGCGATTGGAGGAGCCGGTCGCCTCTTTGGCCAAGGCATCGAGGCGTTTCTGAAATTCCGCGCGCACCCGCGGGTCGGCCACAAGCGCAGCGGCGTCACCGGTGGCGTCGGGCGCAAGCGCGCGGCACGCGACTGGATCGGGAAAGATCAGCGCCCCGAGGTCGTCGCGGTCGGGACCTGTCAGCACCGCGTCGCGCACATAGGGCGCGAACGCGTCGATCATGCGTGCGCGCAACCGGCCGGTCGCAACCCAGGTGCCGGTCGCGAGCTTGAAATCCTCGGCGATGCGACCGTCGAACACCAGACCCTTGCCGGGATCTGCCGGATCTTCAAATGTGAGCGCGTCGCCGAGCCTGTAGTAACCCTCCTCGTCGTAAGCCTTGGCGGTGAGGTCGGGCTCGCGCCAGTAACCGGGCGTGATGTTAGGCCCGCGCAGGCGCGCTTCGAGCTTGCCGCCGCTCGGAACGAGCTTGAGCTCAAGTCCGGGGCCCGGCAGCCCGATATTGGCGGCGCGTCCGGCCGGCCAGGTACGGCCGATCGCGAACGGCGCGGTTTCGGTCGAGCCGAGGCCGGTGAGGAAGGGAATCGGCCGGCCAACCGTTTCGAGCGCCATGCGCTCGTACTCGTCGCTGACGTACTGGGACACGCCGGCCGCCGCGTACCACAGCACTTTGAGATTTCGGAAGAAGGATTGCCGCAAACCGGCATCGCGCTGGAGATAGGGGAGCAGCGCCTCAAAACCCTTGGGCACATTGAAATACCAGGTCGGCGAGACGTCGTGCAGGTTGCGCACCGTCGCCTCGATCGCGCCCGGCATCGGCTTGCCATCATCCACGTAGAACGAGCCGCCGTTGTAGAGCACCAGATAGACGTCGTGATTGCCGCCGGCGGTGTGGTGCCACGGCGCCCAGTCGAGCACGATCGGCGGCTCGTCCTCGAAGTAGCGCAACGCCGACAGGATCATCGCCTGGTTGCTGCACAGCATGCGCTGGGTGTTGATGACGCCCTTGGGATGGCCGGTCGAGCCGGACGTGAACAGGAATTTCGCAATGGTATCGGGGCCGACGCGCGCGTGGGCGGCGTCGACCGCGGCGCCTGGAGTAGCGTCCGCGAATTCCTCAAACATCGTTGCTGCGCGACTGGCCGGCGGATTGCGCACCACCACCAGCTCGACGTCGGGCGGAACAATAGCTTCGATCGCGCGTGCAAACGGTGCGGCGTCGTTGACGAATACCAGGCCGGGCGTGAGCAGCTTGAAGATGTATTTCAGGTTCGCGAAGTCGCGCGAGATCAGTGAATAGGCCGGCGACACCGGCGCATAGGGGATCCCGACATGCATTGCCGCCAGGGAGAGCCACTGATGCTCGAGGTCGTTGCCGGACAGGATGACAATGGGTCGCTCCGCCGAAAGATCGCGGGTGAGCAGCGCCGCCGCGATCGTTTGGATGCGCGTGAGCGTGTCGGCGTAGGTGGTCGCGCGCCAGCCGCTGTCGACGCGGTCCGCCATGTACACCCGGTCAGGGGTGCGCGAGGCCCAATGCACCAGGCGCTCGGTGAGCTTATCCGGATAGGGATCGAGCTTATGCGGCGAGCGGATGTAGATCGTGCCGTCGCTCTTGCGATCGAGGGTGAAATCGCGCGGGCCGAGCCGCAGCGGCCGCGCGGGCGCCATATCCACATCGCGATGGCGCGCCGACTGCATCGGGTCAGCCGCGCGCGACTTTCGGGCCGCGTTTTTCCAGGAATGCTTTGACGCGCGCCTTCGCTTCTTCGCCGCCGCCTGCGATCGCGGCCATCAGCCCTTCCATGACGTAGCCCGAGGCGCGATCCTGTTCGGCAATGCGCGGCAGTGCGTGCATGACGGCGAAGTTCGTCAGGAACGCATTGCTGGCGATCCGGGTCGCGAGCTCAATCCCCTTGGCGAGACCCTCGCCCGGCTCAACCAAATAATGAGAGAGGCTGAGTGCCTGGCCCTCTTGGTCGGTAAGCACATGCCCGGTCAGCATCATGTCGATCATGCGCGAAATGCCGATCAGCCGCGGTATGCGCACTGAGCCACCGCCGCCCACAAAGATGCCGCGCGTGCCTTCGGGGAGCGCATAATAGGTCTTGCGTTCCGCCACCCGCACGTGGGCCGCGGCCGCAAGCTCGAGGCCGCCGCCGACCACCGCGCCGTGCATCACTGCGACAACCGGCACCTCACCGAACTCGATCTTGTCGAACACGCGGTGCCAGAGGCTCGAGTGGCGAACGGCCTCTTCAATGCTGTGCGAGCGCAGGTTGGAGAGGTCGAGGCCGGCCGAGAAATGATCGCCGTCCCCGTGCAGCACCACCGCCTTCACGCCTTCGGGCAGGTGGTTGAAGAACGTCTCGATGCCGAGCACGGTCTCGTCATTGAGCGCGTTGCGCTTCTCGGCCCGGTTGAGCCGCAGGATCGCGATGTCGCCGCGCGTTTCGGCGTGCAACGAGGATGGTAACGTGCTGGAACCCGAGGTTGAACCTGGCATTGCTCGTTCACTCGGTCGTTGAGAACAGGCATTTTGGATGGCATCTCTCCCCCATTGGGTCAAGCTGCCCAGGTCGGGGTGATGTTGGGCATGGAGCCGTCGATGCGATCGTTCACCTATAATCAACTGCCAGGGCGGGTCGTGTTCGGAGTCGGTGCCCTCGATCTATTGCCGCGCGAAATCGAGCTCCTGGGCGCCAAGCGTGCACTGGTCCTGTCTACCCCCGAACAGAAGGCGCAGGCCGAAGACGTCGCGCGCCGTCTCGGCGCGCGCTGTGCCGGAATATTTCCGCGCGCCGTCATGCATGTGCCGATCGAAATCGCGCGTGAAGCACGCGCCGAAGCAAAGCGCCTGGGCGCGGACTGCGCGGTTGCGGTCGGCGGCGGCTCGACCACGGGGCTCGGCAAGGCGATCGCGCTCGAGTCCGCGCTGCCGATCCTCGCGATTCCGACCACCTACGCGGGATCCGAGATGACGCCGATCTACGGCCTCACCGAAGGGGGTCTCAAGAAAACCGGCCGCGACCGTGCGGTCCTGCCGAAGACTGTGATCTACGACCCGACACTCACGGTTGGCCTTCCGATTGGCCTGTCGGTTACGAGCGGCTTCAACGCAATCGCACACGCGGCTGAGGGGCTCTATGCCGAGGATGCGAACCCGATCATGAACCTCATGGCTGAGGACGGGATCCGTGCACTCGCGCAGGGCCTGCCCACGATCGTGAAACGTCCGCAGGATCTCGACGCCCGCAGCGACTGCCTCTACGGGGCATGGTTGTGCGGCACGGTCCTGGGTGCGGTCGGCATGGCGTTGCACCACAAGCTTTGCCACGTGCTCGGCGGCACCTGGAACTTGCCGCACGCCGAGACGCACACCGTCGTGCTGCCGCACGCGCTTGCCTACAACGCGGCAGCCGCACCCGACGCGATGCGGCGGGTGGAACGGGCGCTTGCGGCGCCGCGCGCCGCGCAGGGAATCTATGACCTGATGCAAAATCTCGGAGCTCCGTTGGCGCTCAAGGACATCGGCATGAAGGAAACTGAACTCGATCGAGCAGCCGCGCTCGCGACCACGGCGCCCTATTTCAATCCGCGTCGGATCGACCGCGACAGCATCCGTGCGCTGCTGGATGACGCGTTTTTCGGCCGCCGCCCGCAATAGATACGCGCGCCAAAATGATTGAGATATCGCGGTCATTCCCTATGATGCCGCGCAACTAACAGCGGAGGGTCTGGAAACGCCGATGTCGCAGGTTCTGTCCCTCGCCGAGGCCGTGGAAGCCACCATTCGCGACGGCGATACCGTCGCGATGGAAGGATTCACCCATCTGATCCCGCACGCGGCCGGCCACGAGGTGATCCGCCAGCGGCGCAAGCACCTCAATCTGATCCGCATGACGCCGGATATCATCTACGACCAGCTCATCGGCATGGGCTGCGCGGACAGCCTGATGTTTTCCTGGGGCGGCAATCCGGGGGTCGGCTCGCTGCATCGCATGCGCGACGCGGTCGAGAACGGCTGGCCGCACCCGCTCGCAATCGAAGAGCACTCACACGCCGCCATGGCCAACGGCTATGAGGCTGGAGCTGCCGGGCTACCGTGCGCGATCTTCCGCGGCTACATCGGGGTCGACTTGCCGAAGGTCAATCCCAACATCAGGCGCGTGACTTGTCCGTTCACCGGCGAACAGCTCGCCGCGATCCCTTCCATCCGGCCAGACGTGGCGGTGATCCACGCCCAGAAGGCGGACCGCGCCGGCAACGTGTTCCTGGAGGGGATCGTTGGCGTGCAGAAGCACGCGGTGCTCGCGGCCAAGCGTTCGCTTGTGACCGTGGAGGAGATCGTGGACGAGTTCACCCCGCGCTCGCTCAACGCCACCATCCTGCCGGCCTGGACCGTCACCGCGATCGCGCTCGTACCGGGAGGTGCGCATCCCTCCTATGCGCACGGCTACTACATGCGCGACAATGCCTACTATAAGGCTTGGGACGCGATTGCGCGCGATCGCGACAGCTTTCTCGCCTGGATGCAAGCAAACGTGCTCGACAAAGGTCCCGAGGTGTTCGCCGCTCAACGACAGCGACTAGCAGCGGCATGAGACGGCGATGGCGAGCTACAGTCCAAACGAAATGATGACGGTCGCCGCTGCGCGCGCGCTCAAGTCGAGCGACGTCTGCTTTGTCGGCATCGGCCAGCCGTCGGCCGCTTGCAATCTGGCGCGGCTGACCCATGCGCCCGACATTACGCTTATTTACGAGTCCGGCACGATCGCGACCAAGCCCAGCATTTTGCCGCTCTCAATCGGCGACGGCGAACTGTGCGAGACAGCGCTCACGACCGTGAGCGTGCCGGAGATGTTCCGCTATTGGTTGCAAGGCGGACGCATCACCATCGGGTTTCTCGGCGGCGCCCAGATCGACAAATACGCCAACCTCAACACCACGGTAGTCGGCCCCTACGACAAGCCCAAGGTGCGGCTGCCGGGCGGCGGTGGCGCGCCCGAAATCGCGACCTCGTGCGGCGAGATCTTCATCATCATGAATCAGGGCAAACGCGGCTTTGTGGAGAAGCTCGACTTCTTCACCTCGCTCGGGCACGGCGATGGCGGCGGCTACCGCGAGAAGCTCGGCGTATCCACCAAGGGGCCGACCCGACTGATCACCGACCTCTGCGTCTTCGAACCGGATCCGCAGAGCAAGGAAATGACCGTGACCTCGATTCATCCGGGCATCACCCGCGACCAGATCGACGCCAATACCGGTTGGCGAGTGCGCTACGCCAACGCGGTCGCCGAGACGCCGGAGCCGCGCGCCGACGAACTTGCGGCGCTACGCGAGCTCCAGGCCCGCACCAAGCGCGCGCACGGCGACCAAGCGTAAGGAGTTCTCATGCGTGAAGCCTTTATCTGTGACGCGGTCCGCACGCCGATCGGCCGATATGCGGGTGCGCTCGCCAAGGTCCGCACCGATGATCTCGCGGCCGTCCCGATCAAGGCTCTGATGAAGCGCAATCCGAAGGTTGACTGGTCGCAGGTCGACGAAGTGTTCTTCGGCTGCGCCAATCAAGCCGGCGAAGACAATCGCAACATCGCGCGCATGGCGCTGCTGCTCGCGGGTCTGCCTGACAGTATCCCGGGACTGACCATCAACCGTCTGTGCGCGTCCGGCCTCAACGCGGTCGGCGCCGCCGCCCAGGCGATCAAGGCCGGCGAGATCGACCTCGCAATCGCCGGCGGGGTGGAATTGATGACGCGGGCGCCGTTCGTCACGGGCAAGGCGACTGAGGCTTTTTCCCGCAGCAACGAGACCTTCGACACCACCATCGGCTGGCGTTTCATCAACCCGCTGATGAAGGCCCAGTACGGCGTCGATCAGATGCCGGAGACTGGCGAGAACGTGGCCGAGGAGTTTCAGGTGGGTCGCAAGGACCAGGACGCGTTCGCGTACCGGTCCCAGCAGCGCGCCGGCAAGGCGATGGCCTCCGGCTATTTCGCGGCCGAGATCGTGGCGGTAGAAGCGCCGGGCGGCAAGGCCGGCCCGATCGTGGTCGACAAGGATGAGCATCCGCGCCCGGACACGACGCTTGAGGCGTTGCAAAAGCTCAAAACACCGTTCCGTACGCCTGGCACGGTGACGGCCGGCAACGCGTCCGGCGTGAACGATGGGGCCGCCGCGATGACCATCGCCTCGGAGGAGGCCGCCAAGCGTCATGGGCTGACCCCGCGCGCACGCATCCTCGGGATGGCGTCGGCAGGGGTGCCGCCACGCATCATGGGCATCGGCCCAGTGCCGTCGACCCAGAAGCTGATGGCCCGACTTGGTATCCGGATCGGCGACTTCGACGTGATCGAGCTCAACGAGGCGTTCGCGTCCCAGGCGCTGGCCTGTCTGCGCCAGCTTGGCGTTGCCGATGACGCCGATCACGTCAATCCGAACGGCGGTGCGATCGCGCTCGGCCATCCGCTCGGCATGTCGGGGACGCGGCTGGCGCTCACCGCGGCGCACCAGCTCGACGTGATCAAAGGCAAGCGTGGGCTCGCCACCATGTGCGTCGGCGTAGGGCAGGGGGTTTCGCTCGCGTTGGAGCGCGTCTAGGTGCGCATCCCAGCCGCTCCACGCGGGCTACACGCTGATCATAGGAGACGACCCTCGTGCCGATGAGTGCCGGTTACATTCCGTTTCATCCCAATCCGTCAAAGCCGCACTACAAGCCTCTCGCCGGCGCGGTCGACGCGCACTGTCACGTGTTCGGGCCGGAGGCCAAGTTTCCATACGCGCCCGAGCGCAAATACACGCCCTGCGACGCCCCGAAGGAGAAGCTTTTTGCGTTGCGCGATTTTCTCGGCTTCGACAAGAACGTGATCGTGCAGGCGAGCTGCCACAGCAAGGACAACCGGGCGATGGTCGACGCGCTCGAGGCCTCCAACAACAGGGCCAAGGGCGTGGCCTTCGTCGGCGAAGAGGTAACCGACGCTGAGCTTAAGGCGATGGATCGCGCCGGCGTGAAGGGTGTGCGCTTCAATTTCGTCCGCCGCCTCGTCGATTTTACGCCGCGCGACGTGCTCGAACGGATCGCCGCACGAGTTGCGCCGCTCGGCTGGCATATCGTGGTCTATTTCGAGATGCCGGATCTGCCCGACCTCGAGGCGTTCTTCACCGCGCTACCGACGACGGTCGTGGTCGATCACATGGGCACGCCCGACGTGGCTAAGGGTGTCGACCACCCGGAGAACCAGCGCTTCCACCGGCTGATGGCCGAGCATGAGAATTTCTGGGTCAAAGTGACCTGCCCGGAGCGTATGAGCCTCGCCGGCCCACCCTATGATGACGTCGCCCCCTTCGCCCAAATGCTGGTGGAGCGGTTCCCCGACCGGGTTCTGTGGGGCACCGATTGGCCGCATCCCAACATGAAGAAGCAAGCGCCCAACGACGGTGTCCTGGTCGACCGTATCCCGATCATCGCGCCCACCCCGGCGCTGCAGAAGAAGCTTTTGATCGACAACCCGATGCGACTTTATTGGGCATGAGGCCGCTAGTGCCCCGAACCCGAAGTTCGCACACATTGTGCCGCGAGTCCGAGTGCGAACTTCGGGTTCAAAAGGGGCACTAGAATCATAGAGTTGCTAGTGTCCTTTCGATTCCGAAGTTCGCGTCGAGCGCGCTGCAAGGTGTGGCGAACTTCGGAATCGGGACACTAGGCGCGCACGTTGCAAACGGGCGCCGCGCTTTGTATTCAAGTGACCAAAGGTCCGAGTGGAGAAGCCCATGGCACGCACGCAACAAGTCTACGACGATATTCCCGGCACTTTCGTATTCGATGCCGAGCGGGCCAAAGAGGGCTATCATCTCAACATGTTCTGCATGTCGCTGATGAAGGACGAGAATCGCAGGGCATTCAAAGCCGACGAAGGCAAGTACCTGGATCGGTTTCCGCTGACTCCGGAGCAGCGCGACGCCATCCTCAACCGGCAATACAACCGCATGCTCGAGCTCGGCGGCAACATCTACTTCACCGCCAAGCTGGGCGCGACCGACGGCCACTCGTTCCAGCACATCGCTGCGATCATGACCGGTTCGACCCAGGACGAATACGCCAAGATGATGCTCGGGGGCGGGCGCTCGGTCGAAGGCAATCGCAGCAAGTCGGGGCTCGATCAGCCGGGCAAATCCGGTAAGGGCAAGCTCAAAGCCAAAGCCTCCAAGGCCGAGAAGAAATCGAAGAAATCCAAGTCGAAGTCCAAATCAGGCAAGAAAGCGGGGTCTAAACGTGGCTAGGATCATCGCAGGCGTTGCGTCATCGCACGTGCCGGCGATCGGCGCGGCGATCGACAACAAGAAGACCGAAGAGCCGTACTGGAAGCGGGTATTCAGCGGCTTTGAAAAATCCAAACAGTGGATGGCCGAGACCAAACCCGATGTCGCCATCGTGGTCTACAACGACCATGCCTCGGCGTTTTCCATGGAAGTCATTCCGACTTTTGCGCTCGGCTGTGCGGCGGAATTTCCGCCCGCCGACGAAGGCTGGGGTCCGCGGCCGGTGCCGGTCGTGAAAGGGCACCCGGCGCTTGCCTCGCACATCGCCCAGTCGGTCATTCTCGACGAATTCGACCTCACCATCGTCAATAAGATGGAGGTCGATCACGGCCTGACCGTTCCGATGAATCTGTTGTTCGGATCGCCGCAAAAGTGGCCGTGCCCGGTCGTTCCGCTCGCCGTCAATGTGGTGATGTATCCGCCGCCCACCGGTCACCGCTGCTTCATGCTCGGCCGCGCCATCCGCAAGGCGGTTGAATCCTACCCGGAAGATCTTCGGGTCGTGGTCTTCGGCACCGGCGGCATGTCGCATCAGATCTCGGGCCCGCGCGCCGGCCTGATCAACAGCAAGTTCGACAAGGCGTTCCTCGACAACCTCACCAAGGATCCCAAGAAGCTCGCCCGCATCCCGCATCTGGAATACATGCGCGAGGCCGGTGCCGAGGGCATTGAGATGGTGATGTGGCTGATCATGCGCGGCGCTCTCGACGACAAGATCGATGAGGTCTACCGCTTCTATACGGTGCCGGCTTCCAACACGGCCGTCGGGCACATCATCCTCGAAAACAGGCGCAAGGGCGCCGGTAAGCACGGCAAGCATGCCGGAAAGCTCAAGCACGCGGCGTCGCGCGCAAAACTCGACGTACGCAGGGGTTGATGATGAAAATTTGCGTCGCTGGCCAAGGTGCCTTTGGTCAGAAGCATTTGGATGCGCTCAAGCGCATCCCAGACGTTGAGGTGACGTCGCTGGTCGGCGGCAACCAGGATGCGACCGCGGAAGTCGCCAAGAAATACGGCATTCCGCATTTCACCGGCGACCTCGGCGAGGGCATCAAGCGCGCCGATGCCGTGATCTTGACGACCCCGACGCAGATGCACTTTCGCCAAGGTGAGCAAGTCATGCGCGCCGGCAAGCATGTGTTGATCGAAATTCCGGTCGCGGACAGCGTGGCGGACTCCGAGCGGCTGGTGGCGATTGCGAAAGAAACCGGCGTTACCGCCATGGCGGGCCACGTGCGCCGGTTCAATCCCAGCCATCAATGGGTCCACAATAAGATCACGAAGGGCGAGCTCAAAGTCCTGCAGATGGATGTGCAGACTTATTTCTTCCGTCGTACCAACATGAACGCAGCCGGCAAGCCGCGCAGTTGGACCGACCACCTGCTCTGGCACCACGCTGCCCACACCGTGGACTTGTTCCAATATCAGGCCGGCGAGACTGTGTCGGATTGCTACGCCGTGCAGGGCCCGGTCCATCCGCAGCTCGGCATCGCGATGGACATGGGCATCGTGATGAAGACCCCGTCGGGGGCGATCTGCAATCTGTCGCTGTCGTTCAACAACGACGGCCCGATCGGCTCGTTCTTTCGCTACATTTGCGACAACGGCACCTACAACGCTTATTACGACGACCTGGTCGATGGGAAGAAGAACCCGATCGACCTGACGAAGGTCGACGTGTCGATGGACGGCATCGAGCTCGAGGACCGCGAGTTCATCGCCGCCATCAAGGCGAAGCGCGAGCCGAATTCAAGCTTGGCGCAAGTGCTGCCCGCCATGAAGGTGCTCGGTCGCCTGGAGCAGATCGTCGATCCGCAACGCCGGGCACACGCCTGATCTTCATTTGGTGGTGTTTGCTGCGCAGGGTTGCTGCGTCCGCGTGGGAGCCCGCGTGGTCGATGGGCGAAGATGCGGGAGATCGTCGAACTCACCGATGAGATATGGGGAAAGTGACGGAAGGCGAATCTCCTTAACCGAAGCCGCCCGCGCTCTCCCCCCACGATCGGAGGAGAGCCAGAAAAAACGGCCGCAAGGGAGGAAATGCAGTGCATAGAACAAAGCCGCCGTTTCGCGCCGATCACGTCGGCAGTCTGTTGCGCCCACCTGCACTGAAGGATGCGCGCGAGAAATTCGCCAAAGGCGAGATTGCCGCCTCCGGGCTCAAGGCCGTGGAAGACCACGAGATCGCGCGCGTCATCAAGAAGCAGGAGGAGGTAGGCCTCGAGGCGATCACCGACGGAGAGTTCCGGCGGTCGTGGTGGCACCTCGATTTCCTGTGGGGGCTCGACGGCGCCGAGCGCTACTTGCTCGACACCGGCATCGCATTCTCGGGCGTTACCACGCGGGCTGAGGGCGTCCGCGTCACCGGCAAGCTCGGCTTCTCGGCGCATCCGATGCTCGAGCATTTCAAATTCGTCAAGACGCACACCAAACGGACTCCCAAGATGACGATACCGGCGCCGTCCGCGATGTACGGCCGGCCGGTGCGCAACCCGATCAGCGAGCTGGCGTACCCCAGGCTCGAGATGCTGTTTGAAGATCTCGGCAAGGCCTATCGCACGGGCGTGCGCGCGTTCGCCGACGCCGGTTGCCGCTACCTACAGCTCGACGAAGTCTTCATCGCGATGCTGTGTGATCCGCACTATCGCGACCAGATGCGGGACCGTGGCGACGATCCGGAAAAGCTTGGTGAAGCTTACGGCGATATGATCAACGCGGCGATGTCGGACATCCCGCCCGACATGACCATCACCATGCATCTGTGCCGCGGCAACTACAAATCGACCTTCATGGGGGCCGGCGGCTACGACGCGGTACAGGAGATCCTGTTCAACAAGATCAACGTGCACGGCTACTTCATGGAATATGACGACGAGCGTGCCGGCACGTTCGAACCGTTGCGGTTGCTGCCCAAGGGCAAGCACGTCGTGCTCGGCATCGTCACTACCAAAACCGGCAAGCTCGAAGGCAAGGATGCACTCAAGCGTCGGATCGACGAGGCGGCCAAATACGCCGATCTCGACCAGCTTTGCCTGAGCGGCCAGTGCGGTTTTGCCTCGACCGAGGAGGGCAACATCCTGACCGAGGATGAGCAGTGGGCGAAACTAGGACGTATCGTCGAAGTCGCGCAGGAAGTGTGGGGGTGACAGGAGTTAGCAATCAGGGATCAGGGTCAGGAAGAGACCTAACGCCTGACAACCTGATTCCTGGTTAGTCCATCGCCGCGGCTTCCGCGGGCTTGCTGGATCGTCGCACTCCCGATTTGCCGATCACCAGCAGAAACGGCATCGAGACCACCGCCAGGATCATCAATAACTTGAAGGCATTCCCGAAGGCGATGATGGTCGCCTGCTGGGTCAGCATGTTGTCGATCAACGCGCGCCCGGTATCGGTGGCCGGATCGATCACCGCCTGAACGTCCGGGACCTGCAGGGCGGCATTGAACGGGGTGATGTATTCGGCGAGCTGAGCATGCATGACACTGGTCGAGTTCACTAGCGTCGCGACCACGACCGGAATGCCGACCGAGGAGCCGATGTTGCGCACCAATGTAAGGATCGAGGTGCCGTCGGTTCTCAGGTTCGCCGGCAGCGTGGCAAACGCCGCCGTGCTCAGGGGCACGAACACGAGCCCGAGCCCCAGCCCCTGTACGACGGTGACCGACACGATGGTGGAGGCCGGGGTCATGTTGGTGAAATAGACAAGCTCGTACATGGTCGCCGCGGTGAGGATCATGCCGACGAAGATGAGAGTGCGAGCCTCGATGATCTTCAACAGTTTCCCCACCGCCAACATCCCCGCCATGGTGCCGACCCCGCGCGCCGCCAGCATCAGGCCCGCCGACATCACCGGATAGCCGAGTACGATCTGCAGGAACAGCGCTGACAGTGTCATGGTGGCGAACACGGTCATGCCGAGAATCACCATGAACAGGCAGCCGCCGACGAAGTTGCGGTCCCGGAACAGCTCGAACCGCACGAACGGTTCGGATGTCGTGAGCGAGTGGGCGAAGAAATAGTAGAACCCGACCAGCGCGACCACGAGCTCGATCACGATCTCGGTCGAATCGAACCAGCCGAGCTGCTGGCCGCGATCGACCATCAGCTGCAACGACCCGATGCCGATCGCCAGCGCGATGAACCCGAACCAATCGAAGCGCATTTCACGCCGCGACTCGGCTTCGTCCATGAAGAACAGCAAGCCCACCACCGTGACGATGCCGATCGGCATGTTGATCAGAAACACCCAGCGCCAGTTGTAGGTTTCGGTCAGCCAGCCGCCTAAGGTCGGACCCATGATCGGTCCGAGCATGATCCCCATGCCCCAGATCGCCATGGCCTGGCCGCGTTCCTCGAGCGAATAGGAATCGAGCATCACCGCCTGCGACAGCGGGATCAGGCCCGCCCCGAACATGCCCTGCAGCAGGCGAAACATCACCATCTGCTCGATCGACTGGGCGAGCCCGCACAGCAGCGACGCGAACGTGAAGCCGGCGGTGCAGACCACGAACAGCGCTTTGCGTCCGAAGCGGCCGGCGAGCCAGCCGACCGGCGCCGTCAGGATCGCCGAGGCAACGATGTAGGACGTGAGGATCCAATTGACCTGGTCGAGCGAGGCCGACAGGCTTCCCTGCATGTACGGCAACGCCACGTTGGCGACCGTGGTGTCGAGCGCCTGCATGATGGTCGCCGTCATGGCGCAGATGGTCAGCATCGCGCGCTGCAGTCCGCGCTTGGGCGCGGGCGGGCGCGTGGCGGTCATGGATCGCTGTCCACCGCGATGCTGACGTCGCGGCCGAACAGCGATCCGAGGTTGCGTTGCCGCCGGGTGTCGATATCGACCGTGGCGCTCATGCCCGAGCGCAGCTTGGACAGGTTCTGGCCTGAATCAAACGCGATCCGTGTCGGAACGCGCTGGACGACCTTGACCCAGTTGCCGCTGGCGTTCTGCGGCGGAAGGATCGCGAATTGTGCGCCGGTGCCGGCACTGACCGCGATCACGGTGCCGTGGAACACATGGCCCGGGAACGTGTCGACGTGGATCCACGCTTTCTGGCCGAGCTGCAGATAAGTGATGTCGGTTTCCTTCGGATTGGCGTCGACCCATGGGCGCTGGTCGTCCACGACGCTGAACACCGGCGTGCCTGCGGTCACGTAACGGCCGAGCTGGATGCTGTCGACCTGGGTGGCGCGGCCCGAAATCGGGGCATGCAGGACGGTGTGCTCGAGATCGCGTTTAGCCTGATCGAGCGCGGCCTTGGCCTGCTGATAGGCCGGGTATTTTTCGATCGGCAGGTTAGCGTCGCCCAGTAGCTGGTTGCGGATTCTTGCTTCCTGCTGGGCGAGCAGTTCGACCTGTGTCCGGGCGGCGGCGAGCGTCACCATAGCGGTGTCGGCGTCCAGCGCGGAACCCATGTGGGAAGCAAGGAGCTTGCTCTTGCGCTCGACGTCGCTCTCTTTCAGCTCCACGGTCTGGCGCGCGAGTTGGATCAACTGCGTAAGCGATTTCAGGTTGGTCTTGAGGTTGTCAAAATCGGTGCGAACCATGGCGAGCCGGCTCTCGGCCTGGGTCACCGCGAGCTGAAATGGAACCGGATCGATTTCGAACAGCAGGTCGCCCGGTTCGACATGCTGACCCTCGATCACGTCGATCCGGTTGATCTTGCCGGCGACGTCGGGCGTGATCAGAACCTTTTGGGCTCCCACATAGGCGTTGTCGGTCGAGATATAGCGCCCGCCCATCAGGTATACGGTGAGCGCGATCGCCCCTGCCAGCAATGGCAGCACGCACAGCAGAATGACCCGGCGATATTGCTTGAAAACGCCGACGAGCGACACCTTGCGTCGCTCCGCCCCCGGGCGCGGAACAACCTTCAGGACCGGATCCGGGGTCCGCAGCGCGGGATCAGCCATAGCGTCGTTCCAGCGGCCCGCGTTCCGGCAAATCACTGTCCACCCGTTGCTGGATCAGCTGACGCAGGTTGTTCTTGATGGTGGTGAGGGAGGCGACCGCTGCCTCGCGCGCCGGTCGATCGAGGCCCGCAAGGACGCGCGCCATCATTTTCTCGCTCACCGCGGTGAGCCGCTCCAAGACCGGTTTGGCCGCCGGAGTGAGGAAGAGCCGCTTGGCGCGACGATCGGTAGGATCGCTGCGACGCTCGATGAGGCCGTTCTCGCACAACCGGTCGATCAGTCGAGTCAGCGTAATCGGCTGGACCTCAAGGAGGTCCGCAAGTTCGGACTGCTTGAGCCCTTCGTTCCGCTGCAGACGGAACAACACCGCCCACTGCGCGCGCGTCATGCCGAAGCGGCGCGCTTCCTGGTCGGCGCAGGTTCGCAACAGCCGGGCGGTATCGCTCAGCAGGAACGCAAGATCTCGCTCCGTCGAGAAATTTGGCATTGACCCTCGCAGCGCCCAAACCACTAAGGTCGATATATAATAAGTAAGCTTACAATCAGTCCAGCGGATTCCCGCTTCGAGCCATGCGCGGCGGTTTTGGTCGGAATGCGCCTGGTGTGCCTGCCGCAAAGGGATACAGGCGTCGGAAGCGTGACACTCGATCAGCCGCCCTGGGTCGGCGTCGAGCGCCGGGACGAATGTTGATGCGCGATTAGCCATTCATTCCCGTGCTTGACCAAGACCACGGTGAAGCCGGTCGGAGACTTCCGGGTTTCGCCGTTGCGGGTGGCGGTGAATTCGTTGAAACCTGTGACGTAGGCGACATTATCGTCCAGCACGACGACCTTGCGGATTCCGATCGAGACCTTGTCGCCGCTTTTCTCAAGGCGGGAAAAATACTTGCGGATGCCGTCTTGGCCTTCGATCAGGGTCGACCCCGTGGTGCCGACCAGAACTGCATCCGGCGTGTAGAGCTTGAGCAAGGACTCGACGTCGTTGGCGTTGAATGCCGATGCCCAGCGCTCAAGGGCCGCCGCGACATCCTCGGGCGGCCCGGCGGATGCGCCAACCGGCACCAGCGTCGCCAGTACGAGGAGCACTACGCGTACGAACCGTCCCATCCGATCCCTCCAAGGCTTGACCCGTTCGCCAGCCCCCATAATCCGGGTGCGCGCGTGCGCGATTGCGGATAGCAAGAGAATGGTTCCGCGCCAAGGAGAATACCAAGATGGACAAGGCGATTTACGACAAGGGTATGGCGGTTCGGCGGGCGGTGCTCGGCGATGAGTATGTCGATGCGGCACTCAAGAGCGCCGATGACTTCAATCGACCGCTGCAGGACATGCTCAACGAATATTGCTGGGGCGCCGTCTGGGGCCGCGAAGGCCTGCCGCGCAAGACCCGCAGCATGCTCAATCTGGCGATGATCAGCGTGCTCAACCGGCCGCACGAGCTGCGCGCCCATATCCGCGGGGCGCTGCGCAACGGCGTAACACGGGAAGAGATCAGCGAGATTTTCCTGCAGGTGATGATTTACGGCGGGGCTCCGGCGGCTGTCGATTCGTTTCGAACCGCACGCGAGGTGTTCGCCGAGTTGGACAAGAAGGCGTGAACGTCGGGGAGCAGGCCTATGGACATCGGTTTCATCGGTCTTGGCAACATGGGGTTTCACATGGCCCGCCGCCTCGTCGAGGCGGGTCACCGGTTGACCGTGACTGACACGCGGCCGGAGGCGGTTGAACGCCTCACGCGGCTCGGCACCAAGGCTGCGGCTTCGCCTGCCGATGTCGCCGACGAAGTCGAAACCGTGATCGCCAGCCTGCCGACGCCTGACGTCGTGCACGCGGTTGCGACCGGGCCGCGCGGCGTGATCGAAGGCCGGCGCGTGCGCCGCTTTATCGACACCTCGACCACCGGCTCGGTCATGGCGAAGCGCATTTTTGCGGCGCTCGGCGCCCGCAACATCGTGCAGATCGACAGTCCTGTTAGCGGGGGCGTCGGCGGCGCTGCCAAGGGCACGCTGGCGGTTATGGCGTCAGGGCCGCGGGCGGATGTCGCTCTTGTCGAGCCGGTGCTGGCGGTGTTCGGCAAGGTGTTCTTTATCGGCGAGCACTCGGGTGACGGGCAGACCATGAAGCTCGCCAACAACTTCCTCTCGGCCACCGCAATGGCGGCCACGTCGGAGGCGATGGTGATGGGCGTGAAGGCCGGGCTCGACCCGCGCGTCATGCTCGACGTCATCAATGCGGGCACTGGGCGTAATACCGCGACCGAGCACAAGTTCCCCAAGATCATACTTCCCGGTACGTTCGATCTCGGGTTTACCAACGCCCTGATGATCAAGGACGTGAAGCTCTGTCTGTCGGAAGCGAGCGCGCTTGGCGTGCCCATGGAGGTGGCACAGGCGGTAATGCGTCTCCTGCAACTCGCCTGTGACGAAATTGGTGCGGATGCCGACCTCACCACCATCGTGCAACCGCTCGAGCGCCGTACCGGTGTCGAGGTGCGGGCAAAGTAGAATGACCGGCACCTACGAAATCTATGCCATTCGCTACGGTCACCATCCGCGCAAGGCGTCGGAGAATTTTCTCGGCGGCGATCCGCACGATGCCGAGATGCCGCTCGACTATTTTGTGTGGGCGATCGTCGGCGAAGCGCGCACGATCCTGGTTGATACCGGGTTCGACGAAACGGTCGGCGCACGCCGCGGCCGCCAAACCGTAAAGCCGGTGGCGGAAGGTCTCGCCGCGATCGGGGTCGATCCCGCGAGTGTCGAGACCATCATCGTCAGCCATCTGCATTACGATCACAGCGGCAACTATGACCTGTTCCCACGCGCGCGTTACCACCTGCAGGATCGCGAGATGGAATACGCGACCGGGCGCGCCATGTGCCATCATGCGATCAGAAACTCGTTCGAACCCGACTATGTGGTCGCGATGGTGCGCAAGGTGTTTGCCGGGAGAGTCGAGTTCCACGACGGCGACGATCTAATCGCACCGGGCGTGAGCGTTCACCATATCGGCGGTCACACCAAGGGACTGCAAAGCGTACGGGTCGAGACCCGGCTCGGCCCGGTCGTGGTCGCGGCCGACGCTGCGCACCTCTATGCCCATCTCGATGGCGGCCGGGTTTTCCCGACCGTTTACAACGTCGCCGAGACACTCGAGGGCTATGGCCGGCTGCGCAAGCTTGCAGCCTCGCCGAAGCACGTCGTGCCCGGACATGACCCGATCGTGCTTAAGCGATATCCGGCTGCAAAACCGGGCCTTGAGGGCTGGATCGTGCGGCTCGACGCCGAGCCGAAGGGCTGAGTCAACTCATCCCAGCCCGAGTTCGCCAAACACTGCGATGTGATGTTCGGCCGATGTCTTGGCGAAGCAGCAGAACACCACGCGGCGGAGCGACGTCGACGCGGCGGAAATCTCCGACACCACGGTGCCGACTGCGATGCGCGCCGCAATGTCGGGTGGGAAGCGATAAATGCCGGTCGAAATCGCCGGGAAGGCAAGCGATGCCAGCTCATGCCGGTGGGCGAGCGCGACCGCGCTTCGGTAGCAGGATGCCAGCAGGTCTTCCTCGCCGGCGCGTCCGCCGTTCCATACCGGGCCAACCGCGTGGATCACATGCTTGGCAGGCAGCGCGTATCCGCCCGTGATCTTGGCGCCGCCGGTATCGCATCCGCCCAGCGTTCTGCATTCCTCGAGCAGCTTTGGCCCTGCGGCGCGGTGAATCGCGCCGTCGACCCCGCCACCGCCCAACAGCGAGCGGTTGGCCGCATTCACCACGGCGTCGACCGGAAGCGTGGTGATGTCGGCGACGACAATCTCGAGCGCGGTCGATCCGACCTCCGCTGTCATCAGGGGCCCCGTCATGGGGTTAGCGTATCGCGATTGGGTGGCCGCTGCACCCGGTCCACAGGCGCCGTGGAAAACTCGTTACTCCACCACAGCCGGTACTTCGGTACGAAGGTCGACCGTGCTCTTCACGCCGATGTGGTCGAAATGCTCGTCCAGGAATTGGCGCGCGGCGCGCCGCCCGTTATCGCGGAGCATCTCAAAGAACTCGTAGTCGTTGGAGAGCTTGCTGGCCGCTGTAAAGGCTTTGCCTTCACTGTCGAGCACGATGCGGTGCACGTTGATGCGTCGATATTGGCCGGGACCTCTGCCGCGTGGCAGCCGACGCTGATCGATCAGGCGGCCGACAAACTCGATGGCGCGAAATTCGTCGAGCAACGAGGAATTGAACGTGATTTCGTTCACGCGGTTCATGATTTCCTGAGCCGACGTTGGGACCGAGTGCCGCACCAGTGGGTTGATCTGCACCACCAGGACGTCCTCGGTGTCGGTCGTTCGGAAGAATGGGAAGATCACCGGGTTACCGAGATAACCGCCGTCCCAGTACGGCACGCCGTCGATCTCGACTGCGCGAAACAGGTTCGGCAGGCAGGCCGACGCCATGATCGCCTGGGCCGAAATTTTTTTGCGCGAAAACACGTGCAGGCGGCCGGTATAGACGTTGGTGGCCGTAACGAAGAGCTGCAAGGCTTCGCAGTTGCGCACGGCCTCGAAATCGACGAACCGTTCGATCAGGTCGCGCAGCGGATTGATGTTGAGCGGATTGACGTCGTAGGGCGAATACAGCTGTGAGAGCGCATCGAGCCAGGCTTGCACCGGCGTGCCTTCAATCGGCAGAAACGACAGCATGCGGTCGACGACGGCACGCTGGAGTGGCGGCAAATTCCCGCCCAAACTCGCTGCGCGCCAGAACTCGGCGAGCCGCTTTTGCGCCTCTTGCGGCCCGCCACGCGCCAGACCGTCCGCCAGCATGATGGCGTTCATGGCGCCGGCCGAAGCGCCCGAAATGCCCTCGATCGCCAGCCGCCCGTCCGCCAGCAGGTGGTCGAGCACGCCCCACGTGAAAGCGCCGTGCGCGCCCCCGCCCTGCAGCGCGAGGTTGATCTTCTTGATGGTCGTTCCTGTCCGGCCCGGGATCAGGTTCGACAACCAGCCTGCGGTCGCCATAAAGCCGCGCGGTGCGATCGCCGCCCGCTCACTCCGCGGTCCAGCCGCCGTCGATCGAGTAATTGGAGCCCGTGATGTTGCAGGCGGCATCGCTGGTGAGGAAGAGCGCGAGCGCCGCGACCTGATCGACGGTGACGAACTCCTTGGTGGGCTGCGCGGCCAGCAGTACGTCGCGCTTGACCTGCTCCGCCGTCATGTGGCGCGCCTTCATGGTGTCCGGGATCTGGTGTTCGACGAGCGGCGTCCAGACGTATCCCGGGCTGATGCAATTGCAGGTGATGCCGAACGTTGCAACCTCGAGCGCGACCGTCTTGGTGAGGCCGGCGATGCCGTGCTTGGCCGACACGTAGGCAACCTTGAACGGCGAAGCCACCAGCGAATGCGCCGATGCGGTGTTGATGATGCGGCCCCATTTGCGGGCCTTCATGCCGGGGACCGCCGCGCGGCACGCGTGGAACGCGGACGAGAGATTGATCGCGATGATCTGATCCCATTTCTCGATCGGAAAGTTTTCGATCGGATCGACGTGCTGGATGCCGGCATTGTTGACCAGGACGTCGACCGCGCCGAAGGTCTTCTCGGCCGTCTTGATCATGTCGGCGATCTCGGCCGGCTTGGTCATGTCGGCCGCGGAATAAGTCGCCTTGACGCCGAAGTCCTTTTCAATGCTGGCCCGTTCCTTCTCGATGGCGGCTTTGTCGCCGAAACCGTTGATCACCACATTGGCGCCGTCCTGCGCGAAGACGCGGGCGATGCCGAGGCCGATGCCGGAGGTTGAGCCGGTGACGACCGCGGTTTTTCCTTTGAGCATGACTTGGATCCTGAATTTGGCCCAACGTCCGGGCGGGGCGTCTTGCGGCCGGACCATGCCTCCGGCTTTGCTGCGGTGCAACGGGTTTTTAAGACGGACATGTTTCGGAACCATGACCCCGCCGCACTTGAAACCGCGGCAAGCCCTATCATTTTGTTTGAACAGGTCCTTTTCGCAAAACCGGTTCCCACTTTTTGCGGGACATGCTCTAAATTGCGCCCATGCCCAGCGTGTTTCTCGATCCGCGTCACAACCACGCCCGTTGCGCCGCCGAAACGATCGCCCACGCCGAGAAGGTTTGCGCGGCGGGCGCGCAACGGCTCACGCCGATCCGCCGCAAGGTGCTGGAAGCGCTGGCCGCGAGCCATAAGCCGCTTGGCGCTTACGACATCATCGACGCCGTCGGCGGTCCGCGTCCCGCACCTATTACCGTCTATCGGGCGCTCGAATTCCTGATCGCGCTCGGTCTCGTCCATCGCATCGCGAGCCGCAACGCCTTTCTCGCCTGCGTCAACAACCACCGCACTGGCGCGCTGGTCGCGTTCCTGATCTGCGAAGGTTGCGGTGCGGTCGGCGAGGCCCCCGGAGCCGCGGTTGGCCAATCGCTCACCACGGCGGCGCGCAGTGCAGGCTTCACTCCGAAAATGTCAGTTGTCGAGATCACTGGTCTGTGCGCGCACTGCCGCGGCCGCACGGCGAAGACATCCAGCTAGCCTAGTGCCGCCGATTTGAAGTTCCCGCAGCGATGGCGGCAAGCTCGTTTAGGAACTTCAAATCGAAAAGCGGCACTAGAATCATATTCTTGCTAGTGCCCCTTTGCTTCCGAAGTTCGTACCAGAGGGTGCCGCAGTGTATGACGAACTTCGGAAGCGGGGCACTAGCCTGCGCTCGCACTCGCGCCCGCTCGACGCCGGTGCCAGCGCGCTTATTTCGCTCCTGTGTCTCTCCTGGGGGCTCAACCAAGTCGCGATCAAGTTCGCGCTGCCCGAGGTGCCACCGTTCACCCAGGCGCTTGTCCGCACCGGTGGCGGCCTTGTCATTGCGCTGGCCTGGGTTTGGCTGCGCGGGATCAGACTGACGCAACGCGACGGGACCCTAGCGGCGGGCATAGCTGCTGGCGTTTTGTTCGCCGTCGAGTTCCTGCTGGTGTTTGCAGGCCTGCAATTCACCAGCGCGAGCCGCGCGTCGCTTTTCCTCTACACGGCGCCCTTCTTCGTCGCGCTGGGCGCGCCGCTGGTATTGCCGGGAGAGCGGCTTGGGCCTGCGCAATGGTTTGGGCTGGTGCTGTGCTTTGTCGGGCTTGCGCTCGCGATCGGCGTGCCGCAGCCGAGCCTTGATTCGCGGACCCTCATTGGCGACTTCTCTGCTGATCGGTGCCGGAGCGTCCTGGGGCGCAACCACGCTTCTCATCAAGGCAACCAGGCTTAGTCACATTTCCCCGGAAAAGACGCTCGTCTATCAACTCGCCGTCTCGGTGCCGATCCTGGCGGTCGCGGCGTTCGCCTGCGAGCACGTCACCGTGATGCCAGGCGCGGTCGCGTTGTCGTGGCTCACCTACCAGGTGCTGGTCGTTGGAATCACATTTCCATTCTGGTTCTGGTTCATCCAGCGATTCTCTGCGACGCGCGTTTCGGCTTTCACCTTCCTGACCCCGCTGTTCGGCGTCGCAGCCGGCTGCCTTTTGCTGGATGAGCCGTTCACCCTGGCATTCGGCGCGGCGGTGGTTCTGGTGCTCGTCGGTCTCGCCTTGGTTAACAGGCCGAGATGAGAGAATCAGGCGAGGATTGTGACTTGATTCCCAGGAATGGGTGTATAGCGGATCGTGTTCTGGTCAACCCGCCACGCGGACGTTACATAGGCCTGCCAGAGGATTGAGCATGTCGGATCACGCTGCCCCCAAGGGGCGCCACAAGACCGTAGCGGTGAACGTCGGAGGTGTGCGCGTCGGCGGCGGCGGCCCGATCGTCGTCCAGTCGATGACCAACACCGATACCGCCGACGTGGAGGGAACCGCCCGGCAGGTGGCGGCGCTCGCCCGTGCCGGCTCCGAGCTCGTGCGCATCACCGTCGATCGCGACGAGGCTGCCGCCGCGGTGCCGCACATCAAGGATCGCCTCGGCCGGATGGGCGTCAATGTGCCGATCGTGGGCGACTTCCATTACATCGGTCACAAGCTTCTCGCCGATCACCCGGCCTGCGCCGAGGCGCTCGACAAATACCGGATCAATCCCGGCAACGTCGGCTTCAAGGACAAGAAGGATCGCCAGTTCTCCGCCATCATCGAGATGGCAATCCGTCACGACAAGCCGGTGCGCATCGGCGCCAATTGGGGCTCGCTCGATCAGGAACTGCTCACCCGCCTCATGGACGAGAATGCGCGCGCCGCCAACCCGCGCGAAGCGCGGGCAGTAACGCGCGAGGCCATGGTGCAGTCGGCACTGCTCTCGGCTGAGCGCGCCGAGCAGATCGGCCTGCCGCGCCACAAGATCATTCTCTCCGCCAAGGTGTCGGCGGTGCAGGATCTGATCGCGGTCTATCAGGATCTCGCGGCGCGTTCCGACTTTGCGATCCATCTCGGCCTCACCGAGGCCGGCATGGGATCGAAGGGCATCGTCGCCTCCTCGGCCGCCATGGGCATCCTGCTGCAGCAGGGCATCGGCGACACCATCCGGGTGTCGCTCACCCCGGAGCCGAACGGCGATCGCACACTCGAGGTGAAGGTCGCGCAGGAACTGCTGCAGACCATGGGTTTTCGCGTGTTCGTGCCGCTGGTCGCGGCCTGTCCGGGCTGCGGCCGCACCACGTCGACCACGTTCCAGGAACTGGCGCGCGAGATCCAGGATTTCATTCGCGATGAAATGCCGGGCTGGAAAACCCGCTATCCCGGGGTCGAAGGCCTCAACGTCGCGGTGATGGGCTGCATCGTGAACGGGCCCGGCGAGAGCAAGCACGCCGATATCGGCATCTCGCTCCCCGGAACCGGCGAGCAACCGACCGCGCCTGTGTTTGTCGACGGCAAGAAGGCCGCGACCCTGCGGGGGCCAACGCTGGCGGCTGACTTCAAGCAGCTGGTCATCGACTATATCGAACGCCGGTTCGGCCACGGGGCGCGCACTGCGGCGGAGTAATCGCGAAGCAGGCTGGTCGAGCCACAACGCATGATCGACAGCTCTTCATGACCATCACCGCGCGCGTCGCAATCCTGCTCGCGCTTATCATCAGCTTAAGCGAACCGGTGACGGCGCAGACCTGGCCGGACCATCCAATTCGCTTCATTGTCTCGCAGGCCGCCGGCGGCACGCCCGATATCTTGTGCCGAATCGTCACCGAACGCGTCGGTCGCGCGCTCGGACAACAAATCGTGGTCGAGAATCGCCCGGGTGGCGGCAACGTCATCGGCGCGCAGGCGGCCGCGCGGGCTGCGCCTGACGGCTACACGTTCTTTTGGGCGACCGCGGCGGCGCTCGTCACCAACCCCTACACGTTCAAATCGCTGCCCTACGACCCGGTGCGCGATTTCGTGCCGGTCGGCAAGATTGCCGACGGTGTGTTCCTTGTGCTCGCCAATCCGGCCGTGCCGGCGAAATCGCTCGCCGAGCTCGTTGCCTATGCCAAGGCCGAGCCGGGCAAGCTCGCGTTCGCGACCGACGGTCCGAAGAATTTCTCCGGCCTGATCGCTGCCTGGCTCAACAAGCGCGCCGGAACCGAGATCGCCCAGATACCCTACGCGACCATGCCCCAGGGGATTCAGGACGCGGTCGCCGGACGCGTGCAGCTCGTGATTCTGGCAATCCCGTCGGCGGCGCCGCTGATCGCAAGCGGCGCGCTCCGGCCGCTCGCAATCACCACCAAGGAACGCGCGCCAGGCTTTGAGCAGATTCCGCCGGTCGCCGACACGTTCCCTGGGTTTGATTTCAGCGGCTGGATGGCGGTGGTGGCGCCGGCCGGGACGCCGAGCGAGATCCTTAGGCGCATGAACCGCGAACTCGCGCTGGTGCTCGATGATCCGACCGTGGTGGCGCGCCTGCGCGAAATCGGGTTCTACACGCACGGCGCCGGCAGCCTTGCCGAAGTTGCCGCCTATATGCAGGCGCAATACAAGGCGTGGGGCGAAGTAATCAGGGAGATCGGCATTGCGCCGGATTAGATGCAGACACGCGCCCTCATGAAGCGGTCACCGGCGCAGCCCTCAGCAGAAACGCCGCAGCGTGGACCGATTTGTCCAATTCGGCCGGAATCAGGGTTGATTGATCGGCACGTGGCAACGGCGTTCCTGGGATGATCCGCAACTCAACAACAGCGTGGGGCTGGCCCTCGATCGCGCTGCACTGGCTCGGCGCCGCGCTTATCATCGTTCTCTTGGTTCACGGCTGGTGGATGACCCATCTCGCGCCACGCCCTGACAGGCTTGCGAACTACGGCCTGCACGCGGCGCTCGGCTATGATTTTCTCGCGCTGCTTGATCGTGCGGCTGCTGTGGCGCTGGATCAATCCGGTGCCCAGTCTGCCGGGCGCGGCGTGGGAGCGTTACGCGGCCATGGCCGGGCACATCGCGCTCTATGTCCTGATGTTCGCCTGCGCGCTCACCGGATGGGCGCTCGCCGGCACATTTCGCAATCCGCTCACCCGCGATTTGCTCGGCCTCGCGCTGCCGACGATCTACCAAAGCCAGGATCGTGCGATGCACGGATTATTCGAGGACTCTGCACAAGATTTTGGCGTATCTGCTCGCTGCACTCGTCGTGATTCACGTGCTCGGCGCAATGCGCCATCATCTCATCAAGCACAACGATGTGCTGCGGCGGATGCTGGTCGCCAAGCCGTAGGGCTTCCGGGCGCGCTTACCTTCGACGCGCGCTTTTTCGGGACCTTCTTGCCCTTCTTGCGTGCCTCGGACAGACCGATGGCGATCGCTTGCTTGCGGCTCTTGACCTTGCCGCCGCGACCACCCTTGCCGCTCTTGAGCGTCCCTTTTTTGCGTCGGCGCATTGCGCTTTCGACGTCCTTCGATGCGCCGCGAGAATATTTGCGTGCCATGCCTGACCTCTGCTCGCCCGCCTGTGTGGCGAACAACTCGATGGGCGGCATCATTGTTCCGCAAGCGTAGCGTGCGCGATGGACAGCCTTGAATCTCAGTTGGCGATGCTGCCAATACGCTCTCTCATGTTGAGCGCTGCCAGGAATTCTTGTCGTGTCTCGGGCCGGCTCCGGAACACGCCCAGCATCCGGCTGGTCACCATGGTGACCCCCGATTTGTGCACGCCCCGGGTGGTCATGCACTGATGGGTCGCTTCGAGGACAACGGCGACGCCGAGCGGCTTGAGCACGCTATTGATGCAGCCGGCGATCTCGGCAGTCATGCGTTCCTGGATCTGCAGCCGTTTGGCATAGACATCGACCAGCCGCGCAAGCTTCGAAATTCCGACTACGCGTGTATGCGGGAGGTAGCCGATATGCGCGCGGCCGATGATGGGAGCCAGATGATGCTCGCAGTAGGATTCGAAGCGGATGTCGCGGAGCAGCACGATCTCGTCATAGCCCGCGACCTCCTCGAACGTGCGCTTCAAATAATCGCGCGGATCCTCGTCATATCCGGCAAACCATTCTTCGTAGGCGCGCACGGCGCGGGCAGGCGTTCCGCGCAGTCCTTCGCGATCCGGATCGTCGCCAGCCCAGCGAATGAGAGTGCGCACCGCGTCCTCCGCGTCCGACCTGGACGGTCGGTTGGGCTTGGGCGTTGGGAGCGCGACGGCTCGCTTGGTGGCACGCCGATGAAGCTTGATGATCTTGCTCATGTGATGATCCGAGTGTCAGCTCACTACCCGCAACGACATAGGCACCCAAACGTTCCGTGGCTCAGCTTGCTCGCGCACGGGCCACAGAACGTGGCCTTGGCCCTCAACGACTGGTGCCCTCGGCCGCAATCTTGACGAGGGTCACCAACAGCGGCGCATGGTGATGCCCGGTCTGGGCGCCGAATCCCGATTTGCCGGTGACCTCAACGCGTTTGCCGATGAGTTGAGTCAAGCTTGCGTTGAGCGCACGGCTGTCATTGGCTGAATTGTCGACCAAGAGCTGAACCGTGTCGAAGGTCTGGCTGCTGTCGAGGAACTCGTCGCCGGTTGCGCAGATCGGGGCATCCAGTTTGATGATGTAGGCGCGCTCGGGTTTGTCGCCCTTTTTGACGTCCTCGTAATTGGGCGGCCCGGGAAAGACCGGACGACTCAAAGAACCTTTAAACGTCAGGGGCTGCGATTGTCGCACGTCGAGACAGGCGGCACCCGCGTGCGCCCCCATACCGACCAGCGCGCAAACGACCGCGACAATCAACGGCTTTTTAAACATGGCAAGGCGCCTTGATCCGTTGGAGGGCGGACGCTGTTATGCTTAGAGCCATTTTTTCCACTTGAAGAACAGGTAGGGGAGAATGGCGGCAATCAACATGAGAACAAGTCCGATCGGATAGCCGTAGGTCCAATCGAGCTCCGGCATGTGCTTGAAGTTCATGCCGTAGATCGACGCCAGCAGGGTCGGGGGCATGAATACCACCGCCGCCACCGAAAAGATCTTGATGATGTTGTTCTGTTGCAGGCTCACCATGCCGAGCATGGCATCGAGCAGGAACTGGATCTTGGTCGAAATATAGGTGGCATGATCGGAAAGCGACTGCACGTCGCGCTGCATACCCTTGAGAATCGCGCGCTGGTCCTTCGCCCACTTCATGCTGTCGGCTTCGTTGGCGAGGTAGAGTAGAACGCGGCCGATCGAGACAAGGCTCTCGCGCACTTTTGATGTGACGTCGCCTTTCTTGCCGATCGTATGCAGGATGCGGCTGTAGTTGTTAAAGTCGCCGGCCGGTGCCTTGGGGTCGAAAATATCGCGCGAAACCTGTTCGACGTCATTGCCCATATGCTCGAGAACGTCGGCGAGGCGGTCGATCACGGCGTCGAGAATGTCCATCATGATGGTTTCGCCGGTCGCGTTCACGGGACACGCGCGCTCGAGTCGATGATTGACGATGACGAACGGGCGCGGTTCGTCATAGCGAACGGTGATCAGGCGATGGCCGGCGAGAATGAAGGTGACCGGCGTGGTGGTCGGTACCTCCGTGTCCTGATGAGCCATTAGCGTCGCGGTCATGTAACGGGCGCCGTTCTCGACGTAGAGCCGGCTGGTGATTTCGATCTCCTGCATTTCCCGCAGCGTGGGAACCGAGATGCCGAGTGCGTCTTCGACCGCCTTGTCCTCGCTGGGGGTCGGCAGTTCGAGATCGATCCACAGCGCGTTCTCCGGAAGCGCAATGTCAGCTTCGACCTGCTTGCGCACGAGAGCGCTGCCCCGCGGCGTATAAACGGCCAGCATCAACGATCCTCCGATAGTCCACCTGGTGCCGCCGATTTGAAGCGGGGCACTAGCCGTAATAGCGCCCAGCGGCGCCTACGACCACCGTGATCAGCCCGAGGATCAGGTTGATGGTTACCAACAATCGAATCTGGTCGATGTGCGTTGCGGCCGTCGGCCACTCCGCGGCGCCGACCGCGCGGCGGAAGCGTTGCCACGGCACGAAATAGAGGTGTCCGTAGATCAGCATCATCAGGATCCCGACTCCCATCATGATGTGCACGTAAGTCCCGATTCGGCTGAACCCGCCGAACCCCCAGATCACCATCGCAAACCCGCTCACCAGCAGAACCACGACTGCCGCCCAGACCCAGGGAAAGAACCGCGAGAAAACGCGCTGCCAGAGCGCCAAGCGAACCGGCGGATCAAGCGGGCCGGTGCTCGGTCGCAGCACAATGAGCGCGAAGAACATGCCGCCGACCCAAATGACTGCCGCGACCACGTGGAATGCAACGCTGAGCGTCAGCATCATGCCTCTCCGTTAGGGTGTTGCCCCTAGTGCGGTGGATTTGAAGTTCCTATAATCCTTGCGGCAATCTCGTGTTAGGAACTTCAAATCCAAAACCGCACTAGGATGGTAAGTCTGCTAGTGTCCTTTCGATTCCGAAGCTCGCGCGCGGACGCGTTGCAAGGTACAGCGAGCTTCGGAATCGGGACGCTAGTAAGCGACATCTGATCATTGTTTGCTGCCATGTCCAACATCAATCCCAACCCATTTACCACCCGCCCCGAGATCGAAGGCACGTTCGGCGTGGTCACATCCACCCATTGGATTGCGACCGCAGTCGGTATGGCGACCCTCGAGAAAGGCGGCAATGCGTTCGACGCCGCGATCGCGACCGCGTTCACGCTGCAGGTCGTGGAGCCGCATCTCAACGGGCCGGGCGGCGACGTGCCGGTTCTCGTCTTCGATGTGCGGCGCGGCCGACCCGAGGTGATCTGCGGCCAGGGCGTCGCGCCGGCCGCCGCCACCATCGCGCATTACCGCGCCCTCGGTCTCGACATGGTACCGGGCACCGGGCTGTTGGCGGCCTGCGTCCCGGGCACGTTCGAGACCTGGATGCTGTTGCTGCGTGACTACGGCACGCTTCGGCTCGCCGACGTGCTCACGCCTGCGATCGAATATGCCCATAACGGCCACCCGCTGGCGGAACGCGCCAGCGCGACCATCGCATCCGTCGCCGACCTGTTCCGAACCTGTTGGCCGACGTCGGCCGCGGTTTATCTCCCGGGCGGCGCTGTGCCCGCGCCCGGCGCCATGTTCGCGAACACAACGCTTGCGCGGACCTACGCGCGGATCCTGGCGGAGGCGGAGGGCGCCGGTCGTGATCGCGTGGCGCAGATCGAGCGTGCCCGGGCGGTTTGGTCGCGGGGCTTTGTGGCGGACGCGATCGACCGGTTCTGCCGTACGCAGGCGGTGATGGATGTGTCTGGTGAACCGCATCGCGGCGTCCTCACCGGCGCCGACATGGCGGCCTGGCAGCCGAGCATCGAGGCGCCGCTGACCTACGACTACGGACGCTACACGGTTTGCAAGGCAGGCGTTTGGAGCCAGGGGCCGGTGATGTTGCAGCAACTCGCGTTGCTGAAGGGTTTCGATCTCGACGGGCTCGATCCGGCAGGCGCCGATTTCATTCATCTGCAGGTCGAATGCGCAAAACTCGCCTTTGCGGATCGCGAGGCCTTCTACGGCGATCCGAAGTTCGTCGAGGTGCCGATCGAGATCCTGCTGTCGGATTCCTACAACGCGCAGCGCCGCAAGCTAATAACCGAACGCGCCTCGTTCGAACTGCGCCCCGGCACGATCCCGGGATTCGGCGTCAACGTCGCCGTGCGCCGGGCTGCAACATCGACGTTGGCTGCGGGCGCCGGCGAGCCAACCGTCGGTCGCCTCGGCGAGGTCGTCGGCGATACCGTGCACTTCGATATCATCGATCGCGCCGGCAACATGGTCTCGTCAACGCCCTCCGGTGGCTGGCTGCAGTCTTCGCCAGTGATCCCCGAGCTCGGCTTCTGCCTCGGCACGCGCGCGCAAATGTTCTGGCTCGAAGAAGGTCACCCGGCATCGCTCGCGCCCGGCAAGCGTCCGCGCACGACGCTGACGCCCACTATGGCCTTGCGCGACGGTGAACCCTACCTTGCTTGGGGGACCCCGGGCGGCGACCAGCAAGATCAGTGGACGGCGCAATTCTTTCTGCGCCACGTTCACGCGGGTCTCAACCTGCAGGAATTGATCGACGCCCCGGCCTGGCACTCGGAACATTTCCCAATTTCATTCTGGCCGCGTACCGCGCGTCCGGGTGTGCTGGTGGTCGAAAGCCGCCTGACCGAGGCGACGATCAAGGCGTTGCGCGCGCGCGGACACGACGTCGAAGTTGGCCCAGCCTGGTCCGAGGGGCGCCTTACCGCGGCGTCGAGGGCTGGCCCGCGGCGACGCGCGGCCGCGAATCCGCGGGGCATGCAGGGCTATGCGGCCGGACGCTGAGGCGTCGGCCGTCAGGATTTAGTCCAGGCTTTGGTTTCTATTTCGACTTGGTGTTGCTCTTGCCGGGTTCGGCGCCGCGCATGTCCGCCCACGGATCCGGTTTGGTAGCCTCCGGAATCTTATTGAGGCCGGCCTTATAGGCTTTCTCGGCTTCGGCGGCCTTCTGTTTCTGCCGTTGCTGGTCGACTGCCTGCTCGTTCTGCCCGCGTTTTCCCGCCCCAGTCAGGCCTTGAGCATGGGCCGCGCTCGCCAGCAGCGTGGCTGCCACGATTACTAGAAACAGTCTCACCTGATCCTCCATCGCTGCTGCGCCAGGCAAGTGTAGTCTGCTAACGTCGATGGTGCGTAGCAAGGAAAAAGGACGCCGAGATGGCGAGTCAAGATCGCTTCATCGGCGCGTGATGTTCGAAGTAGGGGAGATTGCGTGCCGTCCAGGTGGGCTTTTTGGTTGAGCTTATGCGGCGGTCTCATCGCCGCTTTGCTTGCGGCGGCGAGCGTGTCGCATGCCGCCGATCCGTTTCCGACCCGGCCGATCCGGCTGGTGGTCGGGTTCGGGGCAGGCGGGCCGACCGACATTCCGGCGCGCTTTGTTGCCGAGAAGCTCGGGGCGCGGCTTGGCCAGAATGTCGTGGTTGAGAACAAGCCCGGCGCGGGCGGCATGCTGGCGACGCGCGATGTGCTGTCACAGCCGAGCGATGGCTACACGCTCCTGCTGTGCACGCACTTCGAGTCGATCAACACCGTGCTCTACCGCAATCCGCAATATGCCTTGCGCGACATCGCACCGATATCGCTGGTCGCGAAATACTATTACGGGCTGGCACTGTCGAACGCGATTCCGGCGGCGACCTTTGAACAGTTCGTCGCCTATGCCAAGGCGCATCCGGGCGAAGTCGGCTACATCTCAATCGGCAGCGGATCCGCCCAGGAGATCATGGCGCGTCAGCTCGAGCGCCTCACGGGCATGTCCATGAACCGCATCCCCTACCGGGGCGGCCCGCAGGTAATGCAGGATCTGATCTCCGGCATTGTGCATTTCTATGTGGCGCCGACGCTCGCGGTGCTGCCGCAGTATGAGAGCCGCCAACTGAAGATTCTGGCGGTCTCCAGTCCGCAACGACTCGATGTCGCGCCTGAAATTCCGACCTTGCGCGAAAAGGGGATCGATTTCGTGCGGTATGGCTGGCTCGGGGTTTGCGCGCGGGCTGGAACTCCGCCGCCGATCATTGAGCTGCTGAACCGCAACATTGTCGCGATCGTTGCGACGCCGGAATATCAGGCGCTGATCGAGAAGGCCGGATCGCTTCCGATCGCGTCGTCGCCGGCAGAACTTGCCGGCGTGCTCACGCAAACGGTGGACGACGTCGCTGCGACCATCCGCGAATTCGGCATGCAACAGGATCAGTAAAACTAGCCTTTGCTGGTATGGCCCCAGAGGCTAGCCCAGTCGTTGCCGCCCATATCGGTCACGCGCCCGTCGCGATCGAAGAACTTGTTCGGCACCTGGAAGATCGCCAGCATGAGGCCGCCCTCCGGGCACCAGGCCACGTGGCGGCTGCCGACCTCGCGCCACACAAATTCGCCAGGGCCCACTTCGAGGCCCGCGGCAGGCCCTTCCTTGTCGACGAGCTTGCCCTCGATCACCCAGGTCTGCTCGATCTGCACATGCTCGTGGTCCGGCAGCACGGCGCCGGGCGCAAACCGCATCAGGGCGGTGACAAGCCCGGTTTTACGGTCGAGCAGCAAGGTCTTCGCCTCGCAGCCCGGGAAGCGCGTTTTTTGCCATTCCATCTCGGCTGGCCGTACGACGTGCGAGTGCTGATCGGCGACCGCCGTCTTCGGCTCCAGAGTGGCTGTGTTCATCGATTCCTCCCTCGGCAGGCGATTGATTGTAGCACGCAATTTAAGTTGCCGGCGGTGCCACGGCAGCGTCGGGCTGGTTGCTGCGCTTGAGCGCATCGGCAACGAAGCCGCTGGCCTTCATCTCCTCGATGAACGTCCCAAGATAGCGCGCACCCGCTTCGCCGCGGCCCTTGGGTGTGCCCATTGCCTGCCGGATCTCCATGAAGCGCCCGTCCAGGATTTTCACGTTGGGGTTGGTTTTGGCGTATGCCACCAGCGGCTGTTTGACGCCGCCCGCGGCATCGAGCTTCTCCTTGACGAAGAGCGCAATGCCGTCGTCTCCGCGCATCAAGGTGGCGTGCTTGAGCGTACGCGTCAGATAGAGATCGTAGGCCGAATTCTTACTGACCCCGATCCGCACGCCATCGCGATCAACCTCGGCGACGCTGGTGATCTTCGAGTCCTTGGGCACCATGTAGACGCCTTCGATGATGACGTAGGGCGCGGTGAACGCGATCTCGTTTGCGCGCACCGGCTCGATCGCCAGGAACAGCACGTCGAGAGATCCGGTTTTGACGGCCTCGAATACTTTGCCGGCAGCGTCGAACGGCACGAGTTCGACCGGAACGCCGAGCCGTCGGCCGAGTTCACGCGCCAGGTCGGGGGTGATGCCCTTCGGCTGCCCGGTCGCCTGATCCTTCTGCGCCAGCACCATGTTGCCGAGATTGATTGCAGCCCGCAGCTTGCCGGTCGGAGCGAGGTCTTTGAGGGCGTCGGGCGAAACGTTGGTCATGGGGTTGCCTTGTTGGGAGGGAGAGCTGGCGGTCTGCGCGAGAATGGAAGAGAGACCGGTGACGATGAAGACTGCTGCGGTGCGGACGATCCTCGCCATTGGTTCCTCCGCCTGCGGTCGTTGGCGCATTCTATCGGGCGGTGCGCACACTCGGCAACGGGTGGGGCCGCTCAGCCGTTGCGCAGGTTTCGCTTGCATGTGAATAGTGAAGACTGGTGCAGCCGAGCTTGAGGCGGCGTTGCGGGGAAACGCCATGGCACAACTGGGGCATGTTCGAACGCCGGTCCTCGAGATTGCCTACGAGACAAGCGGGCCGCCGGACGGACCGGCTGTCGTGCTTTTGCACGGGTTTCCCTACGATCCGCGCAGCTTTGACGACGTCGTTACAATTCTCAACACTGCCGGCATGCGAACGGTTGTTCCGTATGTGCGCGGCTATGGCGGCACGCGTTTTCTAGAACCTGCGACGCTGCGGTCCGGGCAACAGGCGGCATTCGCGCACGACACCCTCGACTTGCTCGATGCGCTAGACCTTCAAAACGCGGTGCTGGCCGGATTCGACTGGGGTGCCCGAGCGGCGTGCATCGTCTGCGCGCTATGGCCCAAGCGCGTGCGTGCGCTCGTCTCCTGCTGCGGGTATCTGATTCAGGATATCGCAAACGCCGCAAAGCCTGCCGATCCGGAACAGGAGCGACGCTTCTGGTACCAATATTACTTCAATACCGAGCGTGGCCGCGCCGGGCTCGCCGCCAACCGCGTTTCGCTCTGCCGATTGCTCTGGCAGCTATGGTCGCCGACGTGGGCTTTCGACGAGGCGACCTACGCGCGCAGTGCCGCCTCGTTCGACAACCCCGATTTTGTCGACGTGGCAGTCCACTCCTACCGTCATCGCTTGGGCGCCGCGCCGAGCGACCCTCGCTACGCTGCGAGTGAAGCGCAGCTTGCGGCGCTGCCCAAGATCGGCGTCCCAGTCATCGTGCTCCACGGTGCTGTTGACGGCGTCATACCGGCGCGCGCCTCGGAGGGCCACGAGCGCCATTTCACCCAGCGCTACGAACGCCGGTTGCTCGATAACGTCGGGCACAACGTGCCGCAGGAGGCGCCGCGCAAGTTCGCGCAGGCGATTTTGGATCTCACCAGTTAGGCGCTGGCCCGCGCGGTGCGGCCGTCCCCGTAGGCCGATCAGTTGCCCTCGCTCACCGTGCGTACGACGCTCGCGGTCGGACGCGCATTCGCGGTCCCGCCCTTGATTTCCTGCGACATCATCGCGTCGTACTCGGGCAGCGTCTCAATCGACGTCTTGGCGGTGAGCTGCACCACCTTGTAGCCGTTGGTCTTGAGTTCGCTCAGCAGCTCGGGCAGCGCCTGCGCGGTAGCGCGCTGGAAATCGTGCATCAAGATGATGCCCTTGCCGTCCTTCTTGAGCTTGGTCATCACCGACGCAACGATCTGATCCGGGTTCTTGATCTTGAAGTCGAACGAGTCGAGGTCGGTCGAGAACATCGCGATATTGCGCCCCTCCAGATAGGTCATCATCTCCGGCGGGTGACGCAGTTCGGGAAACCGGAAGAACGGCGCATAAGGTGCACCGAGCGCGGCGCGCACCGCGCTGATGCCCTTTTCGATCTCGTCCTTGGCGTCGGCCGGCGATTTCTTGACCAAATCGACGTGCGACCAGGTGTGTGAACCGATCGTGTGACCTGCGGCTGCGACCTGCTTGAGGATCTCCGGATGCCAGACTGCGTGCTTGCCGATCGAGAAGAACGTCGCCTTGGTGCATTGGGCCGCGAGCGCGGCCAGCACCGCCGGGGTGTTGATCGGCCACGGGCCGTCATCGAACGTCAGGACGACCTCGCCGGGATTGAGAAAGTCATAGGCCTTGAAATGTTGGAATCCGAAGCCCGGGCCGCCGGTAGTGTCGATCTCCACGACGCGGGCGACCCCGAGCGCCCCTGGCGTCTGACAGGGCGGCCCCGCAACAACTTTCGGTGCCGGTGGCGATGGAGCCTTGATCGCGCCATTGTCCGCAGGCGTCCCCAGCTGGGCGCGGCCGGCGGCTGCGAGCGCGGCTACCGCTTGCGGTGCGGCGGGTGGCGGGGGTAGGAGGGCGGCGTGACCGGCGGCGACATTCGATGGCTCGCTACGGCGGCCGGGCTCGCTATGGCTGCCGGGCATGAAAGTCGCGAAAATACCGAGGCTCACGAGGGCGACGACGCCAACACCACACACCACAACCCTACGCATTGCTGTTCCTTCTCCGGCGATGGCTTTGTCGCCAAGCGGTCCCAAACCCGTAGTCTGGTTTTCGCCCAAGAAGGTGAACGACGCCTTACCGGACGGTGCAACTCGTTGGTTAAATGTTGCGGCGAGTGGAAATTCCGGGCGCGTCGCTGCCAACCGTCCTGCCGGGGGTCTCGTAAGGCGCGTCAGAGGAACTCCCGTGCGAGTCCGGCATCCTCGAGCTGCTGGGCGATCCGCCGGCGCGCGTGAAACATCCGCGTTTTCACGGTGTTCACCGGGACGTTGACGATCTTCGCCACCTCGTCGAGCGATTTCTCGTGATAGTACACGAGATCGATGACCTCGCGGTGATCGAGTGACAGTCGGGCCAGGCACGCGCGCAGGACGTCGCCCCGGTGTTTGTTCGCCAGCACCGCCTCGGGGCCCTCGGAATGGTCGACGAGGCGCTCAAGAGTGGTCTCTTCGAGCGTGCGCTCCCGGGAGCGTCGCAGCGCCGACAGCGCCTTGAACCGCGCAATCGCCAGGATCCAGGTCGCAGCGGCGGAGCGCCCCTCGAACCGGCTGGCGTTGCGCCAGACGTCCAGAAACACGTCGGCGGTCAGGTCTTCAGCGGTCGCCTGGTTGCGCACCAGGCGCAGTACAAAACGGAAAACCTTCACCCGGTGGCGGGTAAACAAGGTTTGCATGGCGGAGCGATCGCCCCGCGCGACCGCCCGGATCAAGGTTTCGTCGATGGCTATTGGCGCGCTCACGGTCGGGCCTCGTCGTTGGCGTCGAAGGGCCGGTAGGATTCAGCTGCTCAGGCGGTTGTGCGCTCTTTGAATCGAGAGATATTTTTTTGTGCACAGGGGCGCGACGATAAAGAATTCGATGCGCTGTCAATCTTTGGAGGCGGATCGGCTCTCGCGGCCGGGCCTCGCCAAAATTTGCGAAAAAATGTTAGTCTTTGCTACGTGATCGCGAGGCGGGTTCGTGTCGGAAGATCAAGGGTCATTGCAAACTAAGAGCCAGCGTTTGGCGATCGCCGCGGCAATTCAGCATCATCTCGACGCCCACGGGCTCGCCCGCAAAGACCTGATTCGTGACTACCTGTCGAAATCGACGATCGACAAGCTGTTTCAGGGCGAATTCTCGGAACGTACCCTGACCAAGATCGAAGCGATTTTGAACATCGCGCTCACGCCTAGGCACGCCGAAGACGATCAAGCCCCGAGCCAGATCGGGGGATACACGCTTCAAGCCGTCGACTATCTGCAGGGCGATTATCTGTGCGTGCGCCCGCTGTTCACCGACGCGACAAACCTTAACGCCTATCTGATCCGGATCGCCTGGGACGGGGCGACGCGCAGCCTGCGTTTCGAGGAATTGTCGCGTCGGGATGCCAAATACGCGCAGAAAGGCACGGTCTACATCCCGTTTGGGACGCCGTTTCTCAATCTGGTCAGCACTCACCTCGGCAATCTGCGTACCGTGCTGTTGTCGCTGCCCGACGGCGAGGGTATCAGCCGCGGCCTCATCACGACGCTGAGCAACCCGAAGGGAACCATGTATACGCCGGTCGCAGCACCGGTCTTCCTGCGTCGCCTCGCCGCGAACGAACAACCGGAGGTCGGCTTCATCAAGCCGGACAGCGCGTCCTACGCGGCTTATCTCGAGATTTTGGCTAGCGTCGTGGCCGACGAGTTCGGCCGGTTCGTGCCGGCGCCGCCTGCTCCGACGGACCGGCGTCGCGCCGTTGCGGCGGTCAAACCGTGAGCGGCGCGGAACGACCCCGGGAACCCGTGCACGTTCTGATCTTCCTGCCTTGGGATGAGAGTGAGCGCTTCCTCTATGAGCGTATCATCGTGCCACGCTTTCCGGGGCTGAGCGTGCAAACGGTCGGCACGCTCGACGAACTGGCGGCCCAGATCGGACGGGCCGAGATCCTGATGTCGTTCGGGGTGCGGTTGCCACGCGGGATCTTCGCCCATGCGCCGCGGCTCAAATGGGTGCACGCGTTTGGAACCGGAGTCGATGGGATTGCGGACCAGGAGACTCTTGGCCGCGACGTGCTGATCACGTCCACCAAGGGCATCCATGGACCGCCAGTCGCCGAAGCTGCGCTGGCATCGATGCTAGCGCTCAGCCGCGACCTTCCGCGTTCAGTCCGGGCGCAGGATCTGCGCGCGTGGGACAAATGGCGGATGCGGCTGCTCGACCGCAAGACCGTCGGCATCCTCGGGGTCGGGTCGATCGCGCAGGCGCTGGCGCCGCGCTGCCAGGCGATGGGCATGACGGTCGTCGGAATTTCCCGGTCGCCACGGCCGGTCGTCGGCTTCGACCGCGTGGTGTCGCGCAACGAACTAGAGCGCGTGGTACGCGACGTCGATTATCTGGTGCTGCTGCTTCCGCTCGAGCCCGACACCCGCCATATCGTCGGTGATCGCGTCCTCGCCGCCATGAAGCCGACCGGCTATCTGATCAACGTCGCGCGCGGCGGGGTTCTCGATGACGCTGCGCTGGTGCGGGCGATCGAAGCCAAGAAGCTCGCAGGCGCCGCGCTCGACGTGTTCGACCAGGAGCCGCTACCGATCGATCATCCGTTCTGGCGCATGCCGAATGTCATCATCACCCCGCATTTCGGCGGCTACTACGACCGCTACGTGGAGGATTCGGCCGATCAGGTCTGTCGCAACCTGGAACGCTTCCTGGCCGGAAGGGTCGCCGACATGGAGAACGTCGCGGCGAGAACATGACGCGCATTCGCCGCAAGCACGCCGCGATATGATAGCTTGCGGCGAACGACACGGAGCCAAAAATGACTGAGCGCATCGTCAATCCAATCTCCGACCAGGAGCTAGAGCGGCGCTGGAGCGCGGTGCGGGCAGGGATGCGCGAGCGCGGCATCGACGCGCTGGTCATGCAAAACACCAACGACTGGCTCGGCGGCTACGTCAAATGGTTCACCGATGTGCCGGCCTATAACGGCTATCCAAGAAGCGTGATCTTTCCGGCGGCAGACCTGATGGCGGTCGTCGAGATGGGACCCCGCGGGGAAAGCCGCCGGCTCGACGGCAAGGATAAGGCGAACCGCGGCGTCGGTGAGCTTTTTACCACTAACGCCTTCACCTCGATCGCCTTTACGGACGACTATCAGGGCGAGATCGTCGCGCGCGAGCTCAAGCGGCGCGGCTATCGCACGATCGGCACGCTCGCCGGCGGCCACATGCCGTACGCCTTCGTGCGGCGCATCGAGAATGAACTGGCCGGCCAGGCCAAATTCGTCGATGCCTCCGATTTCGTCGATCGCATCAAGGCCATCAAGAGCCCGGAGGAAATCGCCCTGGTGCGCAAAGCGGCGCTCATGCAGGACGAGATTTTTGCGCGCGTGCTCAGGCAGGTGAAGCCCGGAATGCGCGACACCGAAATCACCGCGCTCACCCAGTACGAGGGCCGGCTGCTCGGCAGCGAGCAGGGTCTGTTTCTCGCCAATTCGGCGCCGCTCGGGGAGCGCGCTGGCTTCGCGGATCGCAACGTGCAAGGCCGCACGCTCAAAGCCGGCGAGCATTTCAGCCTGTTGATCGAGAATAGCGGACCCGGTGGGTTCTATTGCGAGATTGGGCGCACGGTGGTGCTCGGCAAAGCCAGCAATGAACTCGCGGACGGGTTCGAAGCCATGAGGGAGGCTCAGGCGGCGACTTTGGCGCTGATGAAGCCCGGCGCGTCCTGCAAGGCGATCGCCGATGCCCACGATGCATTCATGCGCAAGCGCGGTCTGCCGGCAGAGCTGCGCCTCTATTGTCACGGGCAGGGCTACGACCTGGTCGAGCGGCCGCTGGTGCGGGCGGACGAAACCATGGCGATCGAGAAGGATATGAACTTCGCTGTCCACCCCGGCTACGCGACCAACTCGATCTTCGCGGTGATCTGCGACAATTACCTTATCGGCGACCAGGGCCCCGGCGCGTGCTTGCACCAGACGCCCAAGCAGATCTTCGAGCTCAATTGACTTTGTCCAAGCCTCAAGTCCTGACCCTCGGTACGTTCCCCGACGCCACCATGGCGGAGCTGGAGCGTCGCTTCAGCGTGCATCACTTTCCGCGCATCGGCCATGCCGTCGACGGGCTCGATGCACGACTGCGCGCCAGATCCTGGCCCTTGGCAGCGAGGCCAACCAGGGTATCAATCGGGCGCTGCTCGCCATGCTGCCAAAGCTCGAAGTCGTGGCCTTGTTCGGGGTCGGCATCGACCTAGTTGATCGGGCCGCGCTCAAGGAGCGCAGCATTCCGCTGAGCAACACGCCCGGCCTGGTGGCGGTCGAGGTCGCGGATCTCGCGATCGGGCTGATGATCGCGTCGGCCCGCCAGATCATCTACGCGGATCGATTCATTCGTGAAGGACGCTGGCCACAGGCACAGATTTCGCTTGGCCGCAGCGTCGGCAAGAAGACCATGGGCGTAGTCGGGCTTGGCGCCATCGGTCGCCCGATTGCCGACCGGGGTGCGGCGTTCAACATGCGCGTGCTTTATTACGGTCCGCGGCGAAAGCCGGACGTGCCCTATGAGTACGTGGCCGACGTGGTCGAACTGGCCCGGCAAAGCGACTTCCTTATGGTCGCCTGCAAGGGCGGACCCGATACCCGCCACCTGATTGGGCGCGACGTGATCGAGGCGCTCGGGTCGAACGGCACGCTCGTCAACATGGCACGCGGGTCGGTCGTCGACGAACAGGCGCTGGTTGCCGCCCTGCGGGACGGGCGGCTTGGATATGCGGCGCTCGACGTGTTCGAGAACGAGCCGCACGTGTCGACCGACCTGCTGGCTCTGCCCAACGTGATCGTGCAGCCGCACCACGGTAGCGCCGGGCTCGAAACCCGCATCGCCATGGGTCAGCTGATGATCGACAACATCGCGGGCTGGATCGGCGAGCGGAAATTGCTTACGCCCGTCGGGTAGGCGTCCCGAAGAGTCATAAATGCTTGATATTCGGGCAATAATGATACGTCGGCGACGGCGGCTTCGTGAAAAAGCCGTTTTGTCACGCCATTGAGAGGGCCGGGTTTCCGGGGCTTGCACATTCGCGATGAACGCGGTCCTCATCAAGATCTTCGCAACAGCGCTCACGCTCAGTCAGGTCACCACCAAGCCTGACGCGATCAAGACCCATTTCGATCCGGTCGCCGACCGTGACGCCGTCGTGCAACTCTTGCGCGACGGCTGCGCGCACATGCGTAAGGCATTCGACATCGAGGACATCAATCTCGACAGTCTGATCACGACCGCGATGGAGGATCCGAAGGCGGTTGCCGGCGACATCCAGGCGTTCAAGGGCATCAATTTTGCCGATCTGAATGTTGCCTATCGCCAGTTCTGCAAGAATGAAAAGGTCGAGAATTCGCCGTTCGATGCCGGCGAGGTGATCGCGTTCTACAACAATGCGATGACCGATTTGCCGCCCGACGCGAAGTTGAAGAACCTGCGGCTTGCCGGCGGCTACATCATCCTTGACGGCAAGAACGAACGCTATGCCGAGGTCTATCCCGACCACCGCCATTTATGGGTCTCGCTGCGCAACATTCCCGACCAAGTTCAGAAAGCGTTCGTTACCGCCGAAGACAAACGATTCTATCAGCACAAGGGTATCGACGAGCGCGGGATCATTCGCGCTTTTATCACCAATTTGGCGGAGCCAGGCCGGCCGCAGGGCGGCTCGACCATCACCCAGCAGGTCGCGAAGAATCTGGTGGTCGGCGACGACGTCACCTATGAACGCAAGATGCGCGAGATGATCGTTGCATCGCGGCTCGAGAGCCTGCTGAGCAAAGACGACATCCTCGAGCTCTATCTCAATACGATCTATCTGGGCCGCGGCGCGTGGGGCATCGAGCTTGCGGCCCGCAGCTTCTTTGGCAAGCCCGCCAAGGATCTAACGCTGGCGCAGGGCGCGATGCTCGCCGGTCTCGCCAAAGGCCCGAACTTTTTCAATCCGGAACGCCACCCCGACCGCGCTCGCGAACGCTTGATGTACGTGCTCGGGCGCATGCAGGCCGATGGTGTGATCACTGCCGCAGACACCAAGCGCGCCGAGACCGAGCTGCTGACGCTCGTCGCCTATGCGCCGGTACGCCGTGACAGCGGATTCTATTTCGTGGATCAGATTCCGCGTGAAGCCAAATCGCTCGGGCTCGAAGGGCAGGCACCGGAAACCTACACGATCCACTCGACCATTCGGCCTGATCTGCAGCGCGCTGCCGAGACCGCCTTGCAGGATGGGCTCGCGCGCTATGAAGCGACGACCGGTCGCGCGCGTTTCCAGGGTCGGGAAACAAATCTTGCCGAGACCGTCAAGCGCATCGAGGCCGAGCGCCAGCCGGGCCCGCCGGCGTGGCAGCGGGCGCTCGAGACGACCCGGCTCCCGCTCTATGACGTGCACTGGACTCCGGCGATCGTGGTGCCCGGCCGCAAGGGCGAGGGCATCCGTGTAGGCCTCGCGGACGGGCGCGTGCTCCCGCTCGCGATCGGGGGAACAGTGCGCAAGGGCCTCGCCGCCTACGACGTGGTTTACGTGCGCGTCGGCCAGGGCAAAAACGTGCGGGCCGAGCTACGCATACGGCCGGAGGTGCAGGGGGCGATCATCGTCCTCGACAACACCACCGGCGCCATTCTGGCGGTCGCCGGGGGCTTCTCGTATCCGCTCAGTCAGCTTAACCGTGCAACTCAGGCCCAGCGTCAACCGGGCTCGACCTTCAAGCCGTTCACCTACCTGGCGGCGCTGCGCAAAGGCCTGCAGCCCAACACCATGGTGCGCGATCAGCAAATCACGCTGCCCCCGATCGGCGGCAGCGTCCTGAACTATCCGAGCATCATTACCGACCCCTATGCACAGAACAAAGACTACTGGACGCCCAAGAACTACGGCGGCGGCAGCGCCGGCGTGATCACGCTGCGGCGCGCGCTCGAAAACTCCAAAAACCTCGTCACCGCCAATCTGCTCGAGGGTGGCATCGAAAGCTCCGCACCCGAAAGTCTGCAGCGGGTATGTGATCTCGCGGTCGAAGCCCAGCTGTACAAGGAGTGTGTTCGCTACTACCCGTTCGTGCTGGGGGCGCAGCCGGTGCGGCTGGTCGATCTGGCGGCGTTCTATGCCGCGGTCGCCAACGAGGGAGCCCGCCCACAGCCGCATATGATTGAATCGGTTGAGCAGAACGGACGCACCATCTACCGCAACAACGGCGCAACGACTTGGCTCGCGTCGGGCGACCGAGCCGCGTTCTACCAATTGAAATCAATGTTGCAGGGCGTCGTCGCGCGCGGCACGGCCAATGCCATCAAGCAACTCGCCCCCTATGTCGCCGGCAAGACCGGCACCAGCGACGACGAAAACGACGCGCTGTTCGTCGGTTTCTCCAACGAAGTCACGGTCGCGGTTTGGGTCGGGTATGACAACGCCGACGGCAAGCGGCGTACGCTCGGGCGCGGCGCGACCGGCGGCAAGGTCGCAGTCCCGATCTTCGAGCCGGTGATGCAGGCGGTGTGGCAATCCTACGCGCCGCGAACCGCGCTGGCGCAGCCCTCGTCGCAAGCGCGCCGTCAACTTGTCTCCGCCCCGATCAATTATTACACAGGCGATCCGCTCCCCTCGCAGACGGCGAATGCGTTCACCGAATACATGCGCCTCAACTCCGGCGGCAGCCAGATCGATACCCAGTACGATCTGGTGTCGCGCGTGGAAGCAAAGTCCTATCGCTACGAGCAGGGCGGTGGTTATGACGGGGAGGGCGGCTACTACTACGGCCGCGACGGCGGTTATCCGCCGCGCGAGTACGGCTACCAGCAGGATTACTATGGCCGGCCCGGTTACGGCCGGCAGGGTTATTATCCGCCCGGCTACGTGCAGCCGCCACGTCCGCCGCCGGGACCGCCGGCGCTGTTCGGTCTGTTCGGAAACCAACAATGGTATGACCAGCAGCAGCCGGCACCCCGGCCGCGCCGCGTCGATCCGGATTATTTCTTTAGCCGTCGTCAATACAACTGATGCGTTCCGACACACTCGGTCGATCTGAACATTGGAATTCTCGATGCGGCTCGTTCTTGCCTTGATAGCCATCGCGGGTTTTGCGACGGCTGCGTACGCGCAGGAGTTTCGTCTCGAAGACGTTCCCTCGGTCACGGATCTGCCGATCGGCAAGCTCAAACCCGGCGTCATTGCCTTCAGCGATCACCGCAGCGATCCGCTGGTCGATCCGAGCACCGGCGGCTTGATGAAGTTCGCCGATTGGACGCGGGCGCGGCCGTTGCAGAAGCAGTTGCTCAGCCTTTACCCATCCTACGAGGAACCCACGCTCAAAAGCACGTCGGGCGGCGTGAGCCGGATCCGCAAGTCCAGGCTGCACATGTACGTCGCCGAGGCGCGCTTCCTCGTGGACAAGCCTACGATCGATCTGGCGCGTTACGCCACGTTGCCGTTCATCGAGAAGCTCGATCCGGCCATCGCCTCGAAGCTTCTCCCGGCCGCGGACGCGCTGCCGCAGAAGGAACCGCAGTTCGCGTACAATCGCAATCCGGACCGGCCGTGGTGCGCAAGCTCGCCGACCACGATCTGTCTTACGTCGCGCTACAAGTTCGAAGGCAAGCTTCCGATCGGGATCATGCTGCTCAATCAGCTGCGCGACAGCGAGAAGAAGGTGGCCGATTATATCGACTTTCAAAGCGAGCTGCGCGTGCTCACCCCGGCCGAAGTCGACGAAGCGAGCTTTCAGAAGCTGACCGGGCTCGACACGCCGATTGTCGGCGTGCTCGAGCAGAACATTTTCTACGTCAATCAGATCATGCAGTTCGGCAAGTTCGTCGCGATCGTGCAGAAACATCCGACCGCCGCCGGCCAAACCGTAGTGACGGCGTTCGCGACGCTGGCGGTCGAGAGCGAGATCCTGGAGAAAGAAGAAGGAATACGAACGCGTTCCGGTGCTCCGCAACCTGGTGCCGGCGCAGGTGCTCTCGGGCAACAGCACGTTCAACACCGGCAACTCGATCAGCTCCGGGCTGCCCAACTATGCGCGCAACCGTATCAAGGCGATCGCGCAAATCCTGGAGCAGGATAAGACAGTGGCGAAATAGCCGCCTGCCGTCTCACATCTTCAGCAATCGCCTGGCGTTGCCGCTCAACAGCTTGACCTTGTCTTCCTGGCATAGCGGAACTGTCTTGACCCAGTCGGTCGCCGTCGTGTTCTTTACGAACGGCCAGTCGACCGAGAACAGGACGCGGTCGATGCCGAGTTCCTGCACGCAGCACAAAAGCGCCGGATTGGAGAAGAAACCGCTGGTGGTCACGCTGAAGTGGCTCGAGAAGGTGGCGCGGAAATCGACCTTGGCCTGACGCGACAGCGCTTCGTCCATGCGCGCCATCAGGAACGGAATGCCCTCGCCCAGGTGACCAAGGATGACCTTCAGCTTGGGATACTGCTGAAACACACCGCTTAGAACGAGGCGAAGCGCGGTGGTCGCGGTTTCGACCGTGAACCCCCACCCGGCACTCAAAATGGTCGGGACGCTTTGGACGTATTCCTTGTAGTAGGCCTCGATCACCGCCGGATGCGGCGCGGCGGGATGGAAGTAGATCGGTACGTCGAGCGCCTGCGCACGCTCGTAAATCGGCCAGAACCGTTTGTCGTCGAGAAACACGCCGTTGGCGAGACCGTGCAACATGGCTCCCTTGAAGCCGAGCTTGGTGACGCAGCGCTCGAGCTCGTCCGCGCCCTTGGCGGCGTCGTTGGTTGGAACCATGGCAAAGCCCGCGAAGCGCGCCGGATGTTGCTTGACCGCGGCGTGCAGGCGGTCGTTGACGGCACGCGAGATCTCGAGTGCGATGGCGTCGGGAAGTTTCTGCCCGCCTGGTGCTCCATGCGAAAGCACCTGGATGTCGATGCCGGCCTCGTCCATTTCCTTGATACGAAGCTCACCGAGGTCGTAGAGACGCTTTTCCAATTCCGGCGCGCGGATCACGTCGCCGCCCTTGAATTGCTTGACCAGTTCCGGGTCCCAAAAGTGTTCTTCGATCGCAATCACCTGCGGCCGGGCCTGTTCCGCCATGACGTTTCCTCCAGTGCGTTCGTTGAAGCGTTTCGTCAGTTCTTGATCGCCGAACGGCCCACGCTTTCATAGATGAAGCCGCGTCCGACCATCTCTTCGGCTCGGTAGATGTTGCGCAAATCGACCACGACGGGGGAGGCCATCACGGCCTTGAGCCGGTCGAGGTCAAGCGCGCGGAACTGCTCCCATTCGGTCACGATAACGACCGCGTCGGCACCGTCGGCGCACGAATACGGTCCATCACAAAACGTAACGTCCGTAAGCACGCCACGTGCTTGTTCGACGCCGACCGGGTCATAGGCGCGCACCCGCGCGCCGAAGTCCTGCAGCGCGGTGACCAGCGGAACCGAGGGCGCCTCGCGCATGTCGTCGGTGTTCGGTTTGAAGGTGAGGCCAAGGATCGCGATCGTCTTGCCGCGTAGGTTGCCGACCGCGGCCGCGACCTTGCGGGCCATGGCCCGCTTGCGCGCGTCGTTGACGGCCGCGACGGTTTCCACCACGCGCAGCGGCGTCGCCTGGTCCTGCGCGGTCTTGACCAGGGCGAGGATATCCTTGGGCAGGCAGGAGCCGCCGAAACCGGGTCCGGCGTGCAGAAACTTCGATCCGATCCGGTTGTCGAGGCCGATACCGCGCGCCACTTCCTGCACGTCGGCGCCGAGTCGCTCGCACAGGTCGGCGATCTCGTTGATGAAGGTGATCTTGGTCGCCAGGAAGGCGTTCGCCGCATACTTGATGAGCTCGGCCGTGCGCCGGCCGGTGTAGAGGATAGGCGCCTGATTGAGATAGAGCGGCCGATAGAGCTCGGCCATGACTTGGCGCGCGCGCGGATCGTCGGTTCCGATCACGATCCGGTCGGGGTGCTTGAAATCCTGGATGGCCGCGCCCTCGCGCAGGAACTCCGGGTTCGATACCACTGCGAACTCGGCGTCGGGGCGTGCTTCCTGAATGATGCGTTCGACATCGTCGCTGGTGCCGACCGGAACCGTTGACTTGGTCACCACCACGGTAAAGCCTGCGAGCGCGCCGGCGATCTCGCGCGCGGCGGCGTGAACGTAAGAGAGGTCGGCATGGCCATCGCCGCGCCGCGATGGGGTACCGACCGCGATGAAAACGGCGTCCGCCTCGATCACTGGCTTTTTAAGGTCGGTAGTGAATTCGAGCCGGCCCTGGCGTGCATTGGTCTCGACCATGCGATCGAGGCCCGGTTCATAGATCGGGATTTCGTTGCGCTGCAGGGCGGCGATCTTGGCGGCATCCATGTCGACGCAAGTGACGTGATGACCGAAATCCGCAAAGCACGCGCCCGAGACGAGGCCGACGTAACCCGTCCCGATCATTGCAACCCGCATACGCACCCCTGGTTACGGTGCATGTTTCCGGTACGACGCATCCCGGCCGCGAGCCGGGTAGACGCCGATTTTCCGCGGACCATGCAACCACATGGAAATCCCGCGCCCGGCTCTTAGCAGAGGCGCCCTGCGAAGGCGAGACGGGATGGGGATTGCGTGATCTGCCATCGTGACTTTGCGGCTGCCCGTGCCTAAATGAGGGCCATGCCCAAAGCCGCCAAGCCAGCCAAGCCGAAGAAGGGCGATCACGTCTTTTTGGTCGACGGCTCGTCCTACATTTTCCGCGCCTATTGGCAGTCGATGAACCAGGACGCGAAGTACAACCGCCGGTCGGACGGGCTGCCGACCGGCGCAGTGCGCATGTTCTGCATTATGCTCTGGCGGATCCTCGCGGAGATGAAGCCGGAAGAGCGGCCGACCCATCTCGCAGTGGTGTTCGACAAATCCGAGAAAACCTTCCGAACCGAGCTCTATCCGGATTACAAGGCACACCGGCCGGACCCGCCCGACGACTTGCGTCCGCAGTTCCCGCTGATCCGAGACGCGGTACGGGCCTTCGACCTGCCGAGCATCGAGATGCTGGGCTACGAGGCGGACGATCTGATCGCGACTTACGTTCGCGAGGCTCGCGCGGCCGGCGCGACCGTTACCATCGTTGCCTCGGACAAGGACCTGATGCAGCTCGTCGGCGATGGTGTCGTCATGTACGACACCATGAAGGATCGCCACATCGGCATTCCCGAGGTAGTCGAAAAGTTTGGCGTGCCGCCCAACAAAGTGATCGAGGTGCAAGCGTTGATCGGCGATTCCACCGACAACGTCCCCGGCGTGCCCGGTATTGGGCCCAAGACCGCGGCTCAACTGATCAGCGAGTATGGCGACCTCGAAACGCTGCTGCTGCGCGCCTCCGAGATCAAGCAGGACAAGCGCCGCCAAGCGCTGATCGACAATGCCGACAAGGCGCGGCTGTCGAAACAGCTGGTCACCCTCGACGATCGCATCAAGCTCGAGGTGCCGCTGGCCGATCTCGCGGTGCACGAGCCGGACTACACGCGGTTGGTTTCGTTTCTCAAGGCGATGGAGTTCACGACGCTGGTCCGCCGCGTCGCCGAGGCGTGCGGGATCGACGCTTCGCAAATCGAGTCGGATGCAAGCGTGAAAGCCGGCGCAATCCCGCTGCGACGCGACACCGAAACGGCGTCTGCCGTCTCAGAAGAGCCTGCGCACGAGGACGCTCCCGTCGAGCCGCGTGCCGCGACCAGCTTACCGCTGCGCGGGGGACGTATGAATCGCGGCAACGTGGCCGGCGCTGGAGCTGCGGCGTCTAAAGCGGGCGACTTCTCGCAAACGCCGCAAGCTCTGGTCGAGGCATGTACGCAGGCGGCGCGTCGGGACAAGGTCGACCGCGGGCGCTACGAGATCGTGCGCGACGTTCCGCGGCTCAACGAATGGGTTGCGCGCGCGCGGGAGCTCGGCCTGGTCGCGATCGATACCGAGACCACGACGCTCGACCCGATGCAGGCCACGCTCTGCGGTTTCTCGCTTGCGGTCGCACCCAACGAAGCCTGCTACGTGCCGCTCGCCCATCGGGTCGGGGGCGAGAAGGGAAGCCTGTTCGCCGGCAACTTGGCGCCCGATCAGATTCCGAAGTCGGAGGCGATCGGTGCGCTCAAGCCGCTGCTCGAGGATCGCGGCGTTCTCAAGATCGGGCAGAACCTCAAATTCGATTGGCAGATTTTTGGGCTGCGCGGTGCGGAGCTTGGGCCGTACGACGACACCATGCTGATGTCCTACGTGCTCGACGCCGGGCGCTCGGATCACGGGCTCGACCCGCTCTCCAACCGCTACTTCGATCACACGACGATCGATTACAACGAAGTCACCAAGCTCGGTAAATCACGCATCACCTTCGAAGCGGTCGACATTGCCAAAGCCGCCGAGTACGCGGCCGAGGACGCCGACGTAACGCTGCGGCTGTGGCATCTGCTGAAGCCGCGGCTGGTCGCGGAAGGTATGACGTCGGTCTACGAAACCCTTGAGCGGCCGCTGCTTGCCGTTCTCGGCCGCATGGAGCGACGTGGCATCGCAATCGACCCGCAGGTCCTCTCGCGCATGTCGGGTGAGTTTGCCCAGCGCGCCGGCGCGCTCGAAGCGGAGATCAAAAAGCTTGCGGGCGGCCCCCTCAACCCCGGCAGTACCAAGCAGGTCTCGGATTTCCTGTTCGGCAAGCTCGGCCTGGAGGGTGGCAAGAAAACCAAAACCGGTGCTTGGTCAACGTCGGCGTCCGTGCTCGACGAACTCGCAGAGGCGGGTCACGAACTTCCGCAGCGCATTCTGGATTGGCGCCAGATCACCAAACTCAAATCGACCTATACCGACGCACTTCCCGGCTTCGTCAATCCCACCACCCACCGGGTGCACACCTCCTACGCGCTGGCGTCGACTACCACCGGGCGGCTGTCGTCATCCGAGCCCAATCTGCAGAACATTCCAATCCGCACCGAAGAAGGCCGCAAGATCACGGCGCGCCTTCATCGCCGACCCCGGCACCAAGCTCGTGTCAGCCGACTACTCGCAGATCGAGTTGCGGCTCCTTGCCGAGATCGCGGATATTCCCGCGCTCAAGCAGGCGTTCCGGGACGGGCTCGACATCCACGCCATGACGGCGTCGGAAATGTTCGGGGTTCCGGTCAAGGACATGCCATCCGACGTGCGCCGACGCGCTAAGGCGATCAATTTCGGGATCATCTACGGCATCTCGGCGTTTGGGCTAGCCAATCAGCTTGGTATCGCACGCGAAGAGGCCGGCGCCTATATCAGGAAGTACTTTGAACGCTTCCCGGGCATCCGCGCCTACATGGACGAGACCAAAGCGTTCTGCAAACAGCACGGCTATGTGCTTACCTTGTTCGGCCGCAAGTGCCACTACCCCGACATCGTCAACAGCAATCCGTCGATCCGCGCCTTCAACGAGCGCGCGGCGATCAATGCGCGCCTGCAGGGCACCGCCGCCGATATCATTCGCCGCGCCATGATCCGGATGGATGGCGCGCTGCAGAAGCACAAGCTGAACGCTCAGATGCTGCTGCAGGTGCATGACGAATTGATCTTCGAGGTGCCGGACGGCGAGGTCGAGAAAACGCTGCCGGTGGTCAAGAGGGTGATGGAGGAGGCCCCGCTGCCGGCGGTCGCGCTCGCGGTGCCGCTGCACGTCGATGCGCGCGCGGCGCACAACTGGGACGAGGCGCATTAACGCACGGGGCGTGAGTTGCTTGCCAGCTGAGACCCATGGCGAGCTTCGTCCCGACCGACGCCGCTATTTTTTTTCCAGAAGTCCGAGCTTGCCGCCCAACCATTGCGTTGTCGGCGCCTGGATCAGGATCGTCATGAGTATGGCGATGAAGGTGATCGATGCGATCAGCTGCGCGCCGGGCGCCTTCATGCCGACCAGCAGGCCGGCAATCGCGGCCGGAATGACGCCGGTCTCGCGCGTCCAGCACATGAACAGCATCTCGTTGAAGGTCCACCGCGCGCGCCGATCCGGCAGCGCGCATAGGAAAACTGTTGCCGGACGGGCGATCAGCATGAGGATGATGGTCACGACAACGCCGCCTATCAGGTGCTGGCTGATCAGACCGAAATCGACCTGTGCGCCCAGTAGGATGAAGATGAAGAGCCGCATGATGAATGCGGTGGTCGAGACAAATTCTTCGAGCTTTCTTTGCTCTCCTTCTTCCATCTTGAAGCCGAAGCTATCTTTGTTGCCGAGCACGATGCCGAAGACGAAGACCGCCATAAACCCGCTGGCCTGCAGGCCGTCGGCGGCAAAATAGGCGCCCAGCACCGCCACCAGCGTGACCACCGGCGCATACTCCTCGAGGAAAGACCATCGCTCGTGTGCAATGAGCAGAGCGGCCGCATATCCGAGCGCGACACCGGCGAGGATGCCGACGACCGATTGTTTGAGCAGATCGAATAGCGATGCCGTCAATGAGAATTCGCCGGTTCCCATCGCCACGGCCAGCACGGCGAAGGTGATGATCGCCCCCATCGCGTCGTTGAACGCCGATTCGCTCATTACGGTTTGTGCGACGCGGTCGCGAATGCGGATTTGTCGAAATATGGGAACCAGCGTTGCCGGATCGGTCGAGGAAAGGGTCGCACCCAGCAGCAACGCCACGATCAATGGAACGCCGAGAACGAAATAAGCGGCAATCCCGGTGATGGCGGCAGTGATCACGACGCCGACCGTGGCGATCACCACGATCGTAATCCAAACCTGCCTCAAGATTTCGAGCCGCAGCGACGCGCCGCCGTCGAAAAGAATGTAACTGGCGCCGAACAGGAGAATGGTTTGATTCAGCGCGGAATCAGCCCCGATGTTGATCACCCCAAATACGGCGGGTCCAATCAGCATGCCGACGACCAGGAACAGCGCGACGTCGGGAATTTTGACCTTCTGAGCCAATAGGCCCGTCAGCGTTCCTATGGCGAGCACAAGTCCGCCCGAAACCAGTGTGTGCTTCGCGATTTCAATCGAGGCTGACGCGTCCAAGCCGTGTCCCCATTGCGACGATGAGCAATTGCTCTCTTGATTCCGTGACCCTAGCGCACAGTCGTAAGCTTTCGCTGCACGCGTTGATCGAAGCGCGCAACGTTGACGACCACACGCTGATGCGTGCCGTCGCCGATCGGTTCCAAGTCGTCGCGCGCTTCCACCCGGAACGACAGTGTGCGGCCGTCAACCGCAGTCAACTCGGCGGTCGCCCGCACGCGCATTCCGATCGGGGTCGCGGCGAAGTGGCGAACATCGAGGTGGATTCCGAGACTCTGATGGCCAGGTGGCAGGAGTCGCTCAACCGCGGCGAGCGCCGCCGCCTCGATCAGGTTGATCATGACCGGGGTTCCCAAGACTGGCACCAGTCCACTGCCGATGCTCGGCGCACTGTGCTCGACTCCGACCAATAGCTCGGCGGATCCGGTGCGCCCGGGGTTCAGTTGCGATAGGTCGACCATCACGTGGCTCCCGGCGTGCTCAACGACTGCTCGGTTCACAACCGATCAGTACGGCTATCGCGGGGATGCCTCAAGGCATCCCACGAGCCTTGTTCGCGATGACACTCCTATAGAATTGCTCGATTTCAGTCACCGCGCGCGCGGACGAGAAAGGACTGAGCTCATACGTGAAGCGTCGGCATCCTTCCGCGTGTGCCTCCACGAGCGCCTCAGCGAGCGCCGCATCCGACGCATCGTCGATCCATCGGGTACGCGGGTCCGTGACGAACTCGCGTGGTCCCTGGCTGCGCGTGAGGACAAGCGGACAGCCTGCCGCCATGGCTTCGAGGATCGCAATTCCAAAGGGCTCGAAGCGTGCCGCGCTCACGTAGGCGTCGAACGCGCGGTAGAATGGCGCAACATGGTATTGCGGGCCGGCGAGGACGATCCGGGGGTCCGCTGACGCCAGGGCGCGCAGCCGGTCCCATTGCGGCCCGTCACCGACGATGACCAGGCGGACGGGCTCGCCGCCGTGCGAGAATGCACGGCGGAAGGCGCGGAGCAACGCGTCCATGCCTTTCTCCGGCACCAAGCGGCCCACGCTGCCGAACACAAAGCTCTGGTCATCTGCGCCCCAGGCCTGGCGCAAATCCGCGACCGTGTCGGCCGTGACTGCGTGGAGCGCATCCGCCACCGCGGCGGGCAACCAGTTTCGAACAACCGCGACCAATCCGGCGAAATCCGCAGGCAGCGTTTTGCGCTGCCAGTCGGCGATGCAGATCAATCCGTCGCAGGCGCCGTACTCGGGCGCGCTGAAGTTAAGGTGCAGGGTTGCAACGTGCGCAATCCCGGCGTGTCGGGCGGCGCTACCAAACCGGCGCGTCGCCGGGTCCAAGTGTGTGTGCACGATCTGCGGCCGAAATCGGCGGATGAAGACCTGCGCGAAGGGGCGGTGCAGGAATGCGGGCAGCATTGTCGGGATCGCGGTCAGTCGCATCCCAGGCCGCCCGTGTGTTGGCGCTTGCGCGGCCAAGGCGCGCAGCGCCCGCGTGCAGTCCGAGGCGTTGCCGAGCGTAACGACTGCAACGTCATGCCCGCGGCGCGCCTGCTCGCGCGCCAGTTCACCGCAGTAGCGCTCGCTCCCGTAGAAGCCTTCGCTCAGCACCGCATGCAGGATGCGCAAATGCACTCACTTGCGCTTGCGGGGCGCCACCTTGCCGCGAGATGAGCGGGCCGGGGATCGCGCCGGGCGCGCGGCGCGACGCGTGCGGGTCGCGCGCGCCGCCTTGGCCGGCAGGATCGCAACCGCTTCGGTCTCCAGCAGCGCGCCCTCGCGCGCCAGCTTGGAGATCTGGATGGTCGTGCTTGCGGGCGGATGTTGTGTGTTGAGGTAACTGTCGCGCACCTCGCGAAAGATCGGCAAATGACCGAGGTCGGTGAGATAGTTGTTGAGTTTGACCACGTCGGCGAAGGTCGCTCCGACCGCCGCCAGCGCATGTTTGAGGTTCTCAAACGTCTGCTTGGCCTGGGCTCGGAAGTCGCCGGGCGCTCCCGCCACGTTGCCGGCGGTATCAAGGCCGAGTTGGCCCGCAACATAAACGATGCGGCCCGGCGTTGTGGCTTCGACCACGTGGGTATAGCCGGGCGGCTTGGATATCGTCGGCGGATTGATGAAGCGCGTGCTCACGAATTCCTCCCCATGATGATTTGGCGGCCCGGAGTATAGACAGGACTAAAGAGCGTGAAAGCCCGCAGGGCTATCGATCTTGTCTGGCTCGATCCGCAACGCGCCAGGCCGCTGCAGGCGGTGCCGACGACCCCCTCATTGCGGTGTCTCAGGTCAGCTCCGGCGCTGGTTTGCAACCATGCCCCGCATTTTCTAGCCGAGTGTTGCCGCCATTCACTAGTCGGGTCACCGGCGCTCGGGTTACCAAAGGAGTCCGCGGGGCGACTGACAGTGCCGTACCTTGGCTCAAGAATCCGTGCTGATCGCAGCTGGGGCGCCGTAGTGGCGCTGGCGGCGGCTATGAGCGTCCTTGCTGCCGTCGCGCCCGCGTCCGCGGGTATTCTGGATTTCCTGTTTGGCGGGGGTATGGGCGGACAGCCACAGCGTGCTTCGGCGCCGGCACCGCAATCCGGGCTTCCGTTCCCATTCTTCGGGCCCCCCAACGCCACCATTAACGTCAACCCGTCCGTTTCCGGAGGCGGCCAGTACGTCGCCTATTGCGTCCGCCTTTGCGATGGGCGCTACTTCCCGCTGCAGCGCAGCATCGTCGAACAGTCCACGCAGGTTTGCCAAAGCCTGTGCCCGGCGGCCAAGACCAAGGTCCTGTTCGGCACTGAAATCGCGTACGCAACCGCGGTCGACGGGACGCCGTATGCGCGGTTGCCGAACGCCTTCGCGTATCGCGAAAAGATCGTGCCGGCCTGCACTTGCAACGGGCGCGACTCCTTCGGCATGGCAACCATGAAGATCGAAGACGACCCGACCCTGGAGCCGGGCGATCTCGTTTCGACCAAGAATGGCCTCGTCCGCTACACCGGCTACAGCAAGCAGATGTTTACGCCGGTCGAGCCCCCGCCAAAGGCCGGCAAGCGTCAGGCCAGCGGCCAATACTCGACTCGGCTTCCGCAGTAGCGCGGCTTTGATCTGATCAATTGCTCACCGGGATGACGCGGTCGCCACGCGCGATCGCTCCGCCTGCGACGACTTCCGCATAGACCCCGCAATCGCCGTGGCCAAAGCGGCGCAACAGGGTTTCCGGAATCGCCAAGTCGCGGTTCCCGGTGCGCGGGTCGACGTTGGTTGCGGCACAGCGCACGATGCGCTTGACGATCCGCAACTTCACCGTCGGCCCGACCGCGAGCTCCTGGTCGAGCAGTTCGAACTCCCGCCACGCCGGCCAGCCTTCGACATAGACATTGCCGCGGAACCGCAGCGGGTCGACCGGGGCTCCGACTGCCTGCGCAACTTCAGCAACCGACGCGAGGTTTATGATCGATACGACCTTGCGAGCCACATCGGAGAAGCTGTGGCCGGAGGCGTGCAGGACTTTCGGTGGCCCGCGCAGATCTGCGGCGCAAAACCGGGCAAAGAACGCCTCGATGGCGGCCCGACCCGCAACGGTACGTAAATCGCCCTGCACGGACTCGCGGTCGCCGGCGTGAACCGTCAGGGTATCGGTCGTGTCATCAAACCGCGTGGACAGCGTGGCGAGCCGCTCATTCCTCATCAGCATGAGGAACCGCTGCTTGGGGAAATACGCAGGTGCCGATGGGTCGAAGCCCGAAGGTCCGTTTTCGATCGCGTAGGCGCGGTCCGCCGGCAGTGTCTGGCCGGTGGCGAGCACAACCGAAGCGAGCTGTTCTGCTGACAGTCCTTTGACCGGATAGCGATAGATGCCTTGGATCTGCGCGGCGGCGGTCATTGCCCGTACCCCTGATCCCTGTCTTGGGCGATCGGCCGAACGGGCGCAAGTCCGCCGAGGGGTGGGGCGATTTGGTGCGTCGACCCCTTCCGCGTGCGCGATCGATTTCCCACATGTGGCTTGCCGGCCGGGGCAATTCCGGCCGGGCCTTGATGGACATCAAGGGCGAGGCGACAATTTCCCAAGACGATGCACCGGCCGTGCCGCCTGGGCGGACGGGGCAGGCTGAGGAGTTCCGGATGAATATCGAAAAATATACCGACCGCGCTCGCGGTTTTATCCAATCTGCCCAGACCCTGGCCTTGAATGAGGGTCATCAGCAATTCACCACCGAGCATCTTCTCAAAGTCCTGCTCGACGATCCGGAAGGGCTTGCAGCTGGTCTGATCGACCGTTCCGGCGGCAACTCGCGGGCCGCCTTAAAGGCGGTCGAGGACGCGCTACGCAAGCGGCCGAAGGTCCAAGGCGGGGGCGCGGGTCAGCTTTACCTCGATGCGGGCCTGAGCCGGGTCTTTACGGCCGCCGAAAAAATGGCCGACAAGGCGGGCGACAGCTTTGTGACGGTCGAGCGCCTGTTGCTGGCGCTGGCGGTGGAAAAAGATACCGAAGCCGGCAAGATCCTTGCGAGCGCGGGGGTAACGCCGCAGAACCTCAACGCCGCGATCGAGGCGCTGCGCAAGGGCCGCACCGCCGATAGTGCGTCGGCCGAGAACGCCTATGACGCGCTCAAGAAATATGCGCGCGACCTCACTCAGGCTGCCCGCGAGGGCAAGATCGATCCGGTGATCGGTCGTGATGAAGAGATTCGTCGCACCATCCAGGTGCTCTCGCGCCGCACCAAGAACAACCCGGTTCTGATCGGCGAGCCCGGGGTCGGCAAGACCGCGATCGTCGAGGGTTTGGCCCAGCGCATCGTCAACGGCGACGTGCCGGAAAGCCTGCAAGACAAGAAGCTGCTCGCGCTCGACATGGGCTCGCTGATCGCCGGCGCCAAGTATCGCGGCGAGTTCGAAGAGCGGCTCAAGGCCGTTCTTCAGGAAGTGACGTCATCCGACGGCGGCATCATCCTGTTCATCGACGAGATGCATACCCTGGTCGGTGCCGGCAAGGCCGACGGCGCGATGGATGCGTCGAACCTGCTCAAGCCGGCGCTGGCGCGCGGCGAATTGCACTGCATCGGCGCGACCACGCTCGACGAATACAAGAAGCACGTCGAGAAGGACGCGGCACTTGGCGCGCCGTTTCCAGCCGGTCTACGTCAGCGAGCCGACCGTCGAAGACACGATCTCGATCCTGCGCGGACTGAAGGAGAAATATGAAGCGCATCACGGCGTGCGCATCACCGACTCGGCGTTGGTTGCCGCCGCGACCCTATCGCATCGCTACATCACCGACCGTTTCCTGCCCGACAAGGCGATCGACCTGATCGACGAGGCCGCGGCCCGCCTCAAGATGCAAATTTCCACCAAGCCCGAGGCGCTTGATGCGATCGATCGCGAAATCGTCGGGCTCAAGACCGAGCAGGAAGCACTCAAGAAGGAAACCGATCCGCGGCTTCGAAGGATCGGCTCAAGAAGCTCGACAAGGAGTTCGCCCAGCTCGAGCAAACGTCGGCCGAGCTGACCAATCGCTGGAAGAGCGAAAAGGACAAGCTTTCCGAGGCGCAGAAACTCAAGACCGAACTCGATCAGCTTGCGCGTGGAACTCGCCAATGCGCAGCGTCGCGGTGAGTACCAGAAGGCCGGTGAACTCGCCTATGGCCGCATTCCGGAGCTTGAGAAGCAAGCTCAAGGAAGTCGAGGAGGCCGAAGGCAAGGGTGCCATGGTGGAGGAAGTCGGTCACCGCCGACCACGTGGCCCAGGTGGTGTCGCGCTGGACCGGTGTTCCAGTCGACAAGATGCTCGAAGGCGAGCGCGACAAGCTCCTTCGCATGGAGGAGAGCCTCAGCAAACGCGTCATCGGCCAGGAAGAAGCCGTGAAGGCGGTCTCGACCGCGGTGCGGCGTGCCCGCGCCGGCTTGCAGGATCCGCATCGGCCGATCGGATCATTCATGTTCCTGGGGCCGACCGGCGTCGGCAAGACCGAGCTCACCAAAGCGCTCGCCGAATTCCTGTTCGACGACGAAACCGCGCTCATCCGCATCGACATGTCGGAATACATGGAAAAGCACTCGGTGGCGCGGTTGATCGGCGCGCCGCCGGGCTACGTCGGCTATGAGGAAGGCGGTGCACTCACCGAGGCGGTACGGCGGCGTCCCTACCAGGTCGTGTTGTTCGACGAGATCGAGAAGGCGCACCCGGACGTGTTCAACGTCCTGTTGCAGGTGCTCGACGACGGCCGGCTTACCGACGGCCAGGGGCGCACGGTCGATTTCCGCAACACGTTGATCGTCATGACCTCGAACCTCGGTGCTGAGTTCCTGGTGAACCAGCCCGAAGGCCAGGACTCGGACGCGGTGCGCGATCAGGTGATGGCGGTGGTGCGTGCGGCGTTCCGGCCCGAGTTTCTCAACCGCATCGACGAGATCATCCTGTTCCACCGGCTCAAGCGCGCGCAGATGGGCCGCATCGTCGAGATCCAGATCGCACGGCTGCAGAAGCTCCTGGACGATCGCAAGATCAAGCTTGTGCTCGACTCATCGGCGCGGGACTGGCTTGCCGAAAAAGGGTACGACCCGGCCTACGGGGCGCGCCCGCTCAAGCGCGCGATCCAGAAATATTTGCAGGATCCGATGGCGGAGATGATTCTCGCCGGCACCATCAAGGATGGCGAGACGGTGCGAGTGTCTGCGGGCAAGCAGGGCCTCTCATTCAACGGCAAGCTGGTGGCGGAAGCGGCTTAGAACTCGAAAACGTTATCCCGCCCTAGCGGGTTGTCGCCGCCACGCGGGGAGCGGACATACCGGGCCGCTGCGCCATGATGCTGTCGATCCGCTCGCGCTCCCGGTCGAAATTTGCGAGCACCCCGCTTTCAAGCGCACGCCCGCGCGGCAGCTTGATGCGCATTGGATCGACGAAGCGGCCATTGACGAGGATTTCGTAGTGCACGTGGGCGCCGGTCGAAAGGCCGGTTGAGCCGACGAAGCCGATGACTTGCCCCTGCCGCACGCGGGTACCGGGCTGCATGCCGCGGGCGAACGCCGTCATGTGGCCGTATGCGGTCTCATATCCGTTGTTGTGTTTGATGCGGATGTACTTGCCGTAGCCGCCTTCCCAACCAGCCTTCTCAACCGTGCCGGTGCCGGACGCGAAAATCGGCGTGCCCATGGGAGCCGCCCAGTCCACACCGGTGTGCATCTTGGTGTAGCCGAGAATCGGATGATTGCGGGCGCCAAATCCGGACCGCATGATGGCGTTCGATACGGGCTTGCGCACCAGGAACTTGCGCGCGCTTTTGCCGGACTCGTCGTAATAGTCGACGAGGCCGTCGTCACCGGTCTGATAGCGGTAGAATTTTCTCACTTCCCCGCCAACTGTGAGCGACGCGTAGAGCACATCGGCTTTGCTGTCGCTCGCGGGATTTTCATCTTCGCCCACGTAGAGCACTTCAAACGAATCGCCCGGTTGAGTTTTGCGCTGGAAGTCGACGTCGTAGGAGTAGATGCGGACCAAGTCTGCGATCACCGGCCGCGGAATCTGGCTGCGCAGCGCGCTCTCGTAGATGCTCTGGTAGAGCCGCACGCCACTGCCATCGTCCTCTTCGTCGGGATCGTCCACCGCAGCAGTCGGAGCTTCGGCGCTCTGGACGTCGACCGGTACGTACTTGCCGAGATCTGACAGCGCGACGACCGCCTCGATCCCGGAGTCGCCGACCACAATGACGCGCACCGGTTGGGGCCGTCCGCCCGCCGGCGAGATCAGCACGCGCAGTTTTTGTCCTTCCTTGAGGCCACCGTCCTTGGCGCGCGGCCCGAGCACGGCGGCGATCGCCTTGATGTCGCCTGGCGTCGCGCCGATGTCGCGCAAAATCGTCGTCGCCGTATCACCTTTCTTGACGGTGATCAGCTTCTCGTTTGCTACCGCGCTGGCCTGGGCCGCCGTCTTGGCCAGCATCGTGACGTTCTCCGGCACGATGCGCATCTCGAATCCTGCGTAGAGATCGAGCCCCTTGCCCTCGCCCGTTGCGGCGTATGCCAATCGACCATTGCCCGGCAAACCAGCGACCGTATAGCGCGTCGCGTCGACGCCGGTGAAATTGGTGACCGACCGCACGACAGCAGCTGCCTCCTCGGGTGACACCACTGCGGCGATGCGAACGCGTGGCAGCAGCGCAACGAGATCGCGCGTAACAAAGGACACTTCGGCGTCGGGCTCCGCTGCAGCCGCGTCGGCGGCTGCCGGTGCACCGACATCGCCCAGCATTTTCTGCGGATTGAATTGCGGAATATTGGCGGACAGATCGGTGACGCTGAGCGAAAGGTTGGAGACGACGCGGGTATAGGGCCGCACGCGCAGAACCTCGCGGTCGCCCACGCGGGAAGTGGTCGTCACCCTGATCACGTTGCGGCTGGTGTTCAACTCTGCGGGCGTCGGCAGCCGGTCGGCTTTGCGAATGGCGGCGACGATGCGCTCGCCAAATCCGCCGAGCGAACCGCGCAGCGCCATTTCCAGTCGCTCCGGCATGCTGGCAAAATTGGCTTCGCCATCCAGCGCCGCGAAAACGGCGCCGCCCATCAGGGCCGCGCCGCAAAGACCGGTCAGGATTGTTCCACTGAACCATTGCACCGACACGCGCCGGCGATCGACGGTTGGAGCATCGCCGTCAACAGACAGCGGCGCTTCGTCGCCGAGTTCCGTCGTGGCATTCCATCCGAATGCGCCACGAAGCCTGCCGTGTTCCAAGTTTTAGTCCCCCACCCGTCGTGCTTCACCAGCCGCTGGAGACTGGTGCCGGTTTGCCCCAAATCCGGTGCCTCGATGCCCTCAGGCCGCGTGACGGTCGAAGGCACGATGCCGTGCTACCCTGAAGCAGTAGATGACCCCTTCATCTCCCCCCGCGGCCAACGATTTTTTCGCTGGCACGGGCGGCTGCTCGCCGGTAGCAACGCACTCGCACTTACCGCTAGGACGACGGAAAATTGTGGCCGTTGTGGGACCCCCAACGCCTTGCAAAACAAGGCTGCAAACCCCACATATTGCAGTGCAACTGTCGCGGCGGATCGAGGCTTAATGCTTCGTTACGATGTGCGTGATGGCCCTGTGGAAATCGAGCTCCGCTCGAAAATTTACCGGGCCAGCGGTTGACAAGAAAGTGCACCCGGCGCATATAGCCCCGGTTGGCGCGCCGCCGCTCGGCGCGATGGCGCGCCTCCGAAGCTCCTCACTGAATATTCGGTGGCAAAGCTTCCGGCTTAGGTCGGCAGCGGGCGGCTTCGACGCTCTCTGGAGTCCAGAGGGTAGGGGACACTGTTCGGCCCCGGGCTGTTTGACAAGTGAATCGGAAGAAAGAGAAACGTGGACGGCGGAGTCCTTGCGGGCCGCGTCCTTGCGCCAAAGCTAGTCTTTGGCAGAGGAGCGGCCGGACGAGACTTCGGCGGTCGACGTT
>CAWFLX010000037.1:0-10000 GCA_963816775.1 uncultured Alphaproteobacteria bacterium | reverse complement strand
GGCAGTTCTTTGCGACCGCCGTGCCATCGGAACCTTTTCCCGGCACGCCAGCGTCGCTCGTTGCCTACCTCAAAGAAGACATTCCGCGCTGGGCCGAGGCCTACAAACTGTCGAAGATCGAGCCGCAGTGATGCAGGTCGCGCATCGTTAATGCGCGCTCACGCGCCGCTTGCGACCCAAAGCGCTTCCAGCCGCCGGCAGAACGCCTTCGGTTTCTCGGCGAACAAGCGTCCGGCCTGTCGCATCGCCGCTTCGATATGATCGGCTTGTCGGGCGGCGATTGCGGGGGCAAGTCGCGAGCGCCAACGCGCGAGCGGCTGATGCGGCGCCGCCAGATTGGCGAGCGTCGCAAGGTCGTGGTGGCGGCCCAGACGATCGCGCAGGCGCTGGGCTTCCTGCGTCCACACCCGGCCAAGACGCGGCCACAGCGGGGTGACCAGTTCCATCTGATAGCGATGGATGATGACGCGCTGGCGCAGCCGGTGCAGCGCCTCGATTTCGGCGCTGGTCCAATCGTGCGGCACCGACTCCTGGGCGCGACGGTAGCCCTCGGTCAGACTTTCGGCGACGTCCGCGAACTTGACATGATCGAGCGCCCAGCGATCGACAGTGTCGAGGGTGAGTGCAAATGCGGCTGCGAGCCGTTCGCGGGTGCCTTCTGTGAGCGTTGCGCTTTCGGCGCTGGTACGCATCGCGTTGATGCGTTCGTTGATCGTGGCCAGCGATTTCTCGGAAAAAGGCGCATAGTCCTCGCCGAGGTCGGCGATTGCGTCGAGCGCGGATTGCGCGTCGCGGGCGCCGGCGAGTCCACGCGCGAGATCGCGCGCCTCGACGCGCAGGCGCGTTGCGTCCGCATCCAGAAAAGGCTCAAGCAATCGCAGGAACGCGCGCCAGCGCTTCATCGCGGTGCGCACCCCGTGCACGACAACGGCGTCCGATTCGGCCTGCGTCTCGTGTGCGGCTTGCGCCAGCATGGCGCGCGCGATCGCGACCAGGGATGGCCCGATCGGCTGATGCGGGTCGAGTTCCGGCTCCGCACTCATGGGTTGGACATGCGATGTGATTGTCATGCGCCGTGACAAAAAGATGACAGGCCGCTCTTTCCATTCCGGTCGGCGATTGCTACATAACGGCCGCGCGAGGCCAAGCCCGCGTTGCAGTTTATCGCGGGGTGGAGCAGCCCGGTAGCTCGTCAGGCTCATAACCTGAAGGTCAGAGGTTCAAATCCTCTCCCCGCAACCATCTTAATTTGCTCGGCAGAAGCCCGGTCGTCTTGGCCGGGCTTTTGTTTGCCAGCGCTCAGGGCAAGGATCGCCGCTAGCTCCCCGCGTATCTCCACTCGGAGCCGGTTGTCCTCGGGGTACAATACAACCGCTTCGATGAGCGATCGGATGAGCTCCATCGCGCTTTCGCGCGTCGGTTCGTCTTGTAATGCTTGGCCCAGTTCCGAGACTTTACGACGATAGGCGTCGGCAAGGCGCGGATGGACCAGAACACGGCCGGATGCTGGCCTTGTGAGTTGGATATTCAGCTCATCTTGCCGCGTCTCCAGTCTCGTAAGCTCTTCCTTAAGCGTCCTGCCCGAGGCGCCATCGGCGATGGCATCGACGATTCTCCTGAGCCGGCGCTCGATCCCGGTCAACTCGGCTTTTGCCTCCTGGGCCCGATTATCAGCAGAGGCTTTAATGCGATTGAGCTCTCTGGCGAATTCGTCGGCGAACACCCTAAAGAGGTCAGGCTGCATCAATCGGTGCTTAAGCCCGTTCAGCACGATCGTTTCGATATGCTCTTGTCGAATATTCGTGCGGTTGCTGCAGCTCCCTTTGTTGCGGGCAGTAGCGCAGCCAAATAGGCGTGCATTGACCTTCGTGTACGCGCCACCGCACGATCCGCAGCGCAAAACGCCGGATAGCAGATACCTTGGCCTTGTCTTGGCCCAGAAGGGACGCTCGGCGCGATCGGGGCGCGTTTCTCGGCTAACCTCCGATTGGCGGAGCTTAACTCGCTCCCACAGGTCCTGATCCACTATTCGGAGCGCGGGCACCTCGTGGATGACCCAATCGGCCTCCGGATTGAGTCGCGACGCGCGTTTGCCGGTGATCGGGTCCTTTGAGTACTTGAGACGATTCCAGACCAGCCGCCCGATATAGAGCTCATTGTTGAGAATGCCGGTTCCGCGCGCTCGGTTTCCATTTACAGTGGAGGTCCCCCAACCAGCCCCGCCTGGCGCCGGTATACCTTCGCTGTTTAGCTCGGAGGCAATCCGCCGCGGCGACCGGCCGATGGCGAAAGAATGAAAAATTCGTCGGACGACGTTGGCTTCCTCTGTGTTGATTTGACGATGTCCGGCCTCGCCAATTTGTCCTGACCTTCGGTCGCGGACTACATCATAGCCATAGCATAGCCCACCACCGGAGCGGCCGATTTCGATACGGCCCCTCAACCCCCGTCTCGTTTTCTGAGCCAGGTCCTTGAGGAAAAGAGCGTTCATCGTCCCCTTAAGCCCGATATGCAGCTCCGTAATCTCACCATCAGCTAAAGTCACAAGCCGGATGCTCTGAACACAAGGTGCTTATATAGATTTGCGATATCGGCTTGGTCACGTGATAGGCGATCGAGTGCCTCTGAGACAATTACAACAAACCGCCTTGCGCGTATGCCCTCCAGCAACTGTTGATACCCGGGTCTATCTGTCGTTGCGCCACTTAACGCGCGATCTGAATAAGCATGTACGCACGACCAACCATGGCGTTCGATGGCCTCGCGACAGTTGCCCGCACGCCCCGCGCGTCAGGAAACGGCGGAGATGACCGATGAGCGGCCCTGCCGAACAGAAAGTGTTCAGAAGCAGCGGTACTTCAGCCACTACTTGAGCAAGCAGTTGAGGGACTCGTGGCCCTCGATTATGGGGAAGCACAATCCATATTTGCCCCCAGCAAAACCAAAGCAAAAGGCCTGAAGCCCTACCCGGCAAAAAAATCTAGAATAACAGCCCTCGGATTCGTCGATTTACTGCGTGCAAATGGATACCAGGCCGGAGCGGCAATCGCCAAAGTAGCCGCCGCATACGGGGTAAGCCGCGCTTCAATTAAGCAGTGGCAAAAAGAGCTAAAAAAGATCAACGATCCATTTCTCCAATTAATCAGGAAGAAGGTCGCGACGTCCCAAGTCAACGATGTGAGTGACTTAATAGGGCGGCTGCAAGAAGCCGCGAAGGAGTATCAGGCCGCAAACAAAAAGAAAAAGGACGCTGAGTAACTGTTCCATCGCAAACGACCCGACGATTTAGGGCCTTACCAAGCGCAAAATGATTGCGGAGACGGAGATGCAATGTTGTTGTGGAACAATCCGCAGGCGCTATTCACCGAGGTTCTGCCATGCCTGGCAAGATATTCCCGCACCTCCGACTTGGAAAGCGCTCGTTCAAGGAGAACGTTCTTTTTAGAGGCTATCGCGAGTACTCGCGGTACAAGGCTTGTGTAGGCAATAATGGGGGTCCCTACGATCTCTTCGACTACGCGCACGGATATTTCGAGGCTACGCGCGTGTTATTGGAAGGAGCGATGGCTCCAGCCAAGCAAGATAAACCGCGTATCATTATCGATACGCTAGTCTATCCGATTTGTCTGAACTTCCGTCATGCCATTGAGCTTTACATCAAATACCTAATCACCGACTTAGCTAAGGCAACGAAGTCTCGAAAATCATTCAAAGTCGAGCATTCGCTTGCAGACAATTGGAAAACCGCTGAGAATCTTATAAAATTGTCGGGTTTGAAGGCGACTGACTCAGAAATCGAATTGATGGACACCGTTGTGAAATGCATCATGGAGGTAGACTCAAACGGTAACACCTTTCGATACCCGGAAAGCATTAAAGGTGAGCATCATCTTAAGGAATGGAGCCTCATCAACCTCGTAGTGCTGGATGCGTATCGCAAAGACTTATATGAGGCCGCATATGGTTGGCATGGTAAGCTAGAGGCCTTGTTGGGCCGCTAGGACCGACCACGCTCGCAACAATAAATGTCTGAAGGGCCGCACGGGCCGCGATCAAGAGCTCGTTCCCATCTTTGCAATCTCAGCTTCGATCCTGCCCAGCAGTTCCCCAAGCGTAGGAACGACCCGTTCACTAAAATCCACCCGATGTTTGACGAGCAAGTCGGCGAACGCTTTGTCACCTCGCCAAAGATCAGTGTGCGGCAGGTATACCGCATGCACGAAATCAATACCATCAGATGGTTTGATCGACCGAGTTTCGCGATAGAGCGCATAAAATATTTGAGCCGCAACGAGAGCTGATTCACTGCCGAAGAGCCGTTTCCAATTAGGAGCTCGTGCATCCAACTCCCGCGGTGAGAACAGCTCTGCGCGAAAACTCTTGAGATCTGCCCGTACCTTTACGAGCTTGTCGCGCTCCGATTGCGTCAGAGCTTCATTGCCGGTAGCCGCCAGTGCGTCGGTTATCTCCGCTCGGAGCTCCAACGTCTGGTTCGCCATCGCTCGGAGTTCGTTGAGCATCTGTACGAATTTGTTCGCCATCTTCTCTCGTCGATCGGCGATCGGGTCATCTCGCCCATATTCCTCAAACCAGATTTCGTAAAAATTCACGGGATCGGTAATGTAGAACCAAAGTTTGTTGTTGACTTCGCTCCTAGTCAAATCACCCAGAATGTAGCGGTTCAAATCTCCGCTCTCTGCAAGCGCTCGCGCGAATTGGAGTGGCCATAGTTCACGGGCCAACTGTTTCGCCCTTTCTGGATTGTTGCGGACCCAAGCGGTAAAATACTTTCGTTTCGATAAAACCCGTCGTTCGTGACGATCTAATCCGGGGTAGCGTGCGATACCTTGTAGGAGTTCCTCGAGTACTCGCTCTATTTCAGTTTCTTCGAGGTCGACACGCGGAACCCACAACCCATCAGACGAAAACCGGTATCCTTGACCCAGGTCCGTGGGATATGGAAACGCATTCCGGCCGCAAAGTTCTGTGAGCAGCCGGGCGCGTGCGAGGCGGTCTTCACGGAACTTCGGCTCGGCCTTTTGCAACAACTCAAATACGACGTGGTAGGAGAGGCCGATCTCAATTCGACCAGTTTGCGCCATTTCTTTTAGCTCGCTGCGCACGCGGTCAGGCATCGAGCCTGGCGGCGCGAGATACATGGCGGCATAGTCGGACGTATCGAGGTGCAATCGAACGGGGCGCATTAACGCATCAGCGCATCTAGAATGAAGTGACCACGTGCAAAGTCGTGGATGTAACTCACGAGGTCCGGTAGATTGCGTGCCTCCCAAAGGAGAGACCGAAGTATCTCGACGTAGTCTTTGAACCGCTCATCTATAAGCCGAGATAGCAACAAGCCGGTCGCTGGTTGTCGGTAGGTCAAGGTCCCGGTGTCCAGCCACAGATGGCGTAGGCATTCGTTGCAAGCGCTGACGTGCGATAGGGGTTCGGCATTGCGCCCGCCGATGACTTTGATCAAAGTCTTGAAGAGATGACCTGGCGCCTCACCAGCGCCTGCGTCTAGTAGCGCTGCGCGAGCCAAGACCCAACCAGGCATCCCGAGATAGTTGTGGCCAGCGTCGACCAGCGCAGCCGACCAGCGAACGTACGTGTCAAGGTCAATGTTGCGCCTATTCGCTGCCACGCTAAACACTTGGTGCAGCCAGGCTCCGCGGCCGTGCCCGACCAAACGGTTAAATTCGCGGGTTGGCAGGTCATCGGTGACGAGCAGGAGCTCGGTCTGGATGGCGAGCACGAGGCTATCGAATACATGTCCTCCGATGCGAAGATGTTCGCGAAGCGCCGCTGGCAGGTCTTCGCGTGCGACCATCGGGCAGATGGTGGCTTTAGCCTGCGCCCAGGAGACTGCTTGTTCCACGTCGTCGCGCAACTCCGCGATTACATTCGGAGCGACCTCAGTAATGACAAGTTTTCCGCCCTCATATCGTGCAACGCGAAACGTGTCTCTTCCCGAATCCTCGAAGCGGAGTCGCCGAACGCGAAGGTCGTCGATCACGCTCTGGGGTAAGTGAATGCGTCCACATGTTGCGGTGATTGCGTCCAACGCTTTTAAGCGCCACCCAGTCCAGAACGCCAGGAGATCGAGAACGCAGCCCTTTCCCGCATTCTCGAGGATGGCCTGCACCGCTATCTTGCGTTCAGCCTCATTACCCGCAGCCACTTTGAGCGGGGTGCCGTTCGCAGCGAGGCCGCCTGCCGCCTCGATCACGTCGACGCCAACGCGATGTGCAAGGGCACCCAGCGGCCAAGGCCCCTCGCGATACTGCTCTTCCTCTTGCTCGACCCATTCGCGTTTGGCTTTGATACTAGCCATCAGCTCGTCGAGCCCGCCCGGCTGCTTGACGTTTATGGGCACCTTGTGGAAGCCGATGACAGCAGGGAAGCGCTCTTCGTGGTGTTCCATCACGTAGTGAAGCCGTGCCACGTACTTGTGCCTCACTAGGGTGATCTGTCCCGCGCGGCCGTCCGGTCCGACGAAACGGGCGTTCTGCGTCAAACCCATGACCGCTTGCACAAGTGGATGTTCAGCTTCCCAAGACTCCTCATCGAGTTTGCGTAGGTGGGCGTCTGCTTCGACGACGAAAAATGCCTCCTCGCCATCATCGAAGTGGAGGTTAACCGCGACGTCCCGACCAATCGTTGTCACGTCCCAGGGCCGGCGAGCGTCAGAGTCACCTCGCCCTTGGTCCAGAACTAACAACGAGAGTGTCATCCACGCCTGTGACTCGTCGCGATGCTCCAAAAACAAGCGGTAAGCGAGCGCAGCCGCGCGCTCGGCGTAGCCAAAGTGACCGAGGAGCGAAGCGATGCGAAATTGATGCTGAACCTGTCTCCAGGCAAGATTTTCAATCGGTTTGTCGAGCTCAGCCAGCAAATCAGCGGAACGATCCTGACGAATTAGGATTTCGATCTTGAGTAGTCGCGCCCATGGGTGATCAGGCTGCTGTCGCAGGAGCGCGTCCGCCGCCCGAGCCGATCCCGCGAGATCGCCGACGTTCCATGCGTGCGCCGCTGATACAGCCAGGATTTCAGGATCATTGCGGACCGCCGGAGAAGCGGCAGCAAGCGCACACAGCAACGCGTCATCACGACGCGCGGCAGCTAAGCTGTAGATATACGATCGCGTAGCAGGGCTCCTACGCGAGATGTCGACGTGGCCTTCGAGGAGCAAAGATGCCTCCTCGTGCAGCTCTTCGGCGCGCAGTGCTTCGGCCACGAGATAGCGAGCGACCATATCAGCATCGGTTGCTAAGCTCGCAGCCAATGCGCGGAGTCGGTCCCGAACAACGTCTTGACTGGCTCCCGCCTTTCGTTCTCCGTCGATCTCAAATAAAGTCGCAGAAACATCTGCGGGGTTAAGCGATCGAAGACCCGCGACGGCTTTCTTCAGGCTTGCTGCGTCTCCATTCCTAAGCGCAAGGTCGCCGATTAGGTGCCACCGCAGGCGAGCCGGAAGTGCATCTAAAGTCGTGGCGTCGATTGCGAGGGCCAGTCGGAGCCCCGCGGCGGGATCGTCAGCCGCGACAAACTCCGCGCGCAACAGCTGGCTTTCCGGATCGTCAGCAGTAGCCAAAGTTGCAAGGGCATCAGTCCGTCGTCCCCCGATACCCTGCACCACTGCAAGCGCCCGCCGAAGTACTGGCTCATTTGTTCTTGACAGTCCGCGTGTGAGCAACGCTTCACACTCGGTGAGTTGGCCAGACTGACGGAGGAGTGCAGCGGCGTTATTGATAAACGCGAAGAGGCTTTGATCATCTGCGTAGCCGAAATCCAGACAGCGCTCTGCTATGCGCTTCATGTCTTCGGCAGCGCTTCTTAGTTCGTCGGCGGACACCGACACTTTGCCACCCGCGAGAAACGCGTTCGCTTCTGCGACGACCGCAAGAACCGCTTGCGCATGGATCAGCTTGAATGCTTCTGCTGTTGGATGGCGACGGCTTAAATCCAGGACGCGCTCTGCCCACCCGGGGGTTCCCCGCAGCCGTAGAAACTCTGCTAAACCGACATCCGCGTGCTCGCTGCCGGCAAGATCAGGCGGAATCAGGCTCTCGGGATCGCCTTGCCAATGCGACCGGGCAGCGGCCTGTAGGAGATATCCCACTGCGTGATCAGCGCGAGGAGTAGCGTCGAGTGCCTCCTGAGCGAGCTTTATCGCTTCGTTCAATCGACCCTGAATAACGCGCGCGAGCGCGAGATTGGCGACCGCCTTTGGATCATCGCGTCGCACTTCATAGGCTGCCTCGTAACGCGCGGCTGCCTCGGCTTCGCGCCCAAGGCGGAGCGCGATGGAGCCGAGATTCGTTTCGATGCGAAAGCGAGCCCACGGCCTGTCTAAGAGCCGCTCACTTTCAAGAGCCAGCAAACCTTTTTCAGCGAGAAGCGGCTCTTGGTCTTTTGCAAAGAGATCGCGATACGTGTCGATTTGCGCGTGCAGGGCAGGGTCTTCGGCGTTCGAGCCGGAGGCCTCGGCCTCGCCAGGGGGAGGAGCAACGCCGGTCTTGCGAAACTGAGCAACGACCTCGACGGCCACTCGTGACGCGAAGTCCGAGATAGACTCGGGGACCGGTGTCGGCGCCTGCGGAGCCGATGTTGCCACGATCGACGGACAAAAGGCGGCATAAGCAACTGGGTGAACGGCGATCTTAGTCTGGAGTGTATCCCACCCATATACAGCCACCCTAATGTCGTGCCCTTCGGCGCGCAGTTCCGCTTCAACCTCAACGGCCGCGTCCGTCGCGCCGGTGTCGTTGGGCGCCGTCGTAGCAAAGATTATTTCCTTCAGGTTCGCCTTAATCTCTAGTGCGGCGCGGCTCTCTTGGAGGATCGCCGCTTTCTTCAGCGGGTTAGCGATGCGCCGGCATTGCACGCCGACATAATGGTCGGGATCATTGTTGCGCTTGCCCAGAACATCGATTCCGCGCTGGCGCTGGCCACTACGTCCATATTCCTGCGCGTTCGGATCTCCGAGTTCAGCCTGAAACAGCAGAACACAATTCCGTTGAAACGATTGCCAGTCCTTCGGCTTGGAGATTTCATGCGCAAGGCGCGCGATGACCGGAATAGTGGCTCCGGCCGCGGTGAGACGATCACGCGACGGGGAGGAGTCGTCGCTCATTTCACGGCGGGGGGCAGCGCAACGGTCAACTTGGCGCCCCGACAAGCAAGCAGAAACATGGGTCGCAACTCTTCATCCTGCGACCACGGCGCGATAGACAGGCCCCTCGAATCCACTTAAATGGACGATGTTTCAGGAGGGACCAGACCACAACCGTGGTCTCGGTACAGCGAAATCGAAGGGCACCGTTGGCGCGGTGCCCTTTTCGCTTCAAGAGATGATTGTACCGGTGATTCGGGCTTTCGCGCGACTGGCACCCTCACCTGTTGACAGGTGCCGCCGGCGTCGTACCGGCGGGATTGCCTCGGCAATAACTGCGGCATCCAAGCCATGACGCCGACGCAGCTGCTCCTGTCTCGCTAAGCCGCGGTCTTCTTCCTCCCGAGCTTGCCGAGTCGCTGCGCTATCAGACTCTCCTCCGCGAGGAGGCCCATGAGCGCAATGGTGAGCGATGCTTCGGAGCGATAGATTTCGTCCAACTCCTGCTCATTGACATGCTTCGCGAGCTTCTGGGAGTGCGCGATCTTGCACACTGCGACCTCACCGTACGTGGTTCGCACGATGTCCTCGACCTCCTGCGCGTACACATCTGGATACTGCGCCTGATGGTATTTGATCGCTTCCAAGAGGATGGGGGAGTCGCGGTTCATGAGAACGGTCGGACCTTCGGGGTCGCTCGGGACCCATAAGGCGAGATGCCATGGGTTCTCGAACTCGTCCTTGCCGACGTATACGAACCGCGGCACGTCAACCGCAACTTCACGCTCGACGCCCTGGCCATTCCCACCGGCAAGCGCGCGCAGGTGGATCACATGGACGCGGCGTTTACGCTTGCGCTTTGAGGGGTTCGGGTGCGGATTCGGC
>CAWFLX010000036.1:0-29445 GCA_963816775.1 uncultured Alphaproteobacteria bacterium | reverse complement strand
GTCCGCTATTTGGTCGCTAACGGGGGATAAGCGGACAACATATGCTCAATGCGAGTTCTTCGCCTTTTGACCCGAAGCGGACATCGATTGTGTCGCGGGCGCTGCCGTGTCCCGGCATTGCGGCTTGGTGTCGTCTATAAACTCGACAATGCCTGATCGATGTCAGCGACGATGTCGTCGCAATGCTCGATGCCGATCGATAACCGCACATAGCCTTGCGTGACGCCGGTCTGGAGCTGCTCCTCGGGCGAGAGTTGCGAATGCGTGGTCGTTGCCGGATGGATGGCAAGCGATCGCGCATCGCCAATGTTGGCGACGTGATAGAGCATCTGCAGCTTGTCGATGAACTTACGCCCGGCGTCGCGCCCGCTCGTCAACTCGAACCCAACCATTGCGCCGTAGCCACCCTTCAGGTAGGCGTCGGCTCGGCGTTTGCTCTCCCCGGTCATCAGCCCGGGAAAGATCACCTTGGCCACCTTGGGATGCTTGGCAAGGTAGTGCGCCACCGCCTCGGCATTGCTGCAATGTTGGCGCATCCGCAGCGCGACAGTTTCCAGACCTTGAATGAACAGGAATGCGTTGAACGGCGACATCGCGGCGCCGATGTCGCGCAGCAAGGTGACCCGCGCCTTGATGATGAAGGCGATCGGACCCAGCGGCTTCACGGCCTGGGTCCACACCGCACCGTGGTAGCTCGGATCGGGTTTGTTGAGCATCGGGAAGCGGTCGGCGTGCTGCTCCCAGTCGAAGTTTCCGCCGTCGACGACGATGCCGCCGATGGAGGTGCCGTGGCCGCCGATGTACTTCGTGGTTGAATGCACCACGATCGCGGCGCCGTGCTTGAGTGGCCGGCACAGCACCGGGCAGGCGGTGTTGTCCATGATCAGTGGTACGCCAAGGTCGCGTCCGATTTTCGCAACTTCCGCGATCGGAAACACGGTGAGCTTGGGATTGGGCAGCGTCTCGCCGTAGTAGCAGCGGGTCTTGGCGTCGGTCGCGCGGCGAAAATTTTCGGGGTCCGCGGGATCCACGAAACGGCATTCGATTCCCATGGTGCGCAACGTGTTGGCGAACAAATTCCAGGTGCCCCCATAGATATCGGTCGAGCAGACGAAGTTGTCGCCGGCGTGACAGATGTTCTGGACCGCAAAGAGCGAGGCCGCTTGCCCGGACGCGACCGCGAGCGCAGCGACGCCACCTTCCAAAGCGGCGACGCGCTCTTCGAGAACGGCCTGCGTCGGATTCATGATGCGGGTATAGATGTTGCCCAGTTCTTTCAGAGCGAACAGATTTCCCGCATGCTCCGTCGAGTTGAACTGATAGGATGTCGTCTGATAAATCGGAACTGCCACGGCGGTCGTTGCCGGGTCTGAACGGTATCCCGCGTGCAACACAATAGTCTCGGGGTGCTGGCTCGTTGTCGGCATGATGAATTTTTCCACTCGATCGATGGTGCTGGTCAGTCGGATTGACGAACCGGGGATTCAGAAGGGGCGCGGAAGGATGCTTGGGCGCGACCCCCCGTTGGCGACCTCAGTCGAGGATACGGTTAAGCTGGCGGGACTGCAGTAACAAGGTTGTGTTCACAGGAGCGTCGGATGCCGGTTTTAGTATCTTCCTGATCGCGCTTCTGCGCGGACATACCGCCGGACCTATCAGATTTTCGTGAGCGCTTAACGAAGGGTGACACAAAGGTGACAGGATCAGGGACCATCAACGAAGACATTGATCCGCCGATCCTTGCTCAGAAAGAATATTCAGCACCGTCGGCCTTTTCTCCTGAAAGCCTGCTGCGAGAGGCGCGCCGACAAAAGAAAATTGCCGCCGCCGACATCCCGGCCATTTGCGTGCTTGATCCCGACGGCGACATCGTGCGCAGCCTCTTGGCGAGCGGGCGTGCGCAACTCAACTCTGCGTGGGCCTGCTATCATACACAGCTTTATTCGTTTGCCCTCGATGGCATCAACTTTGGCATCGTCGGCTGCGCGGTCGGCGCGTCCTTCGCGGTGCTGATTGCCGAGCAGATGTTTGCATCGGGCTGCAAACTGCTGATCAGCATGACGTCGTCGGGGCAAATCCTGCCGGTGCATTCGCCGCCGTATTTTATTGCCATCGATCGCGCCCTGCGTGACGAGGGCACCAGCTACCATTACATGCCGCGGTCCACGTATTCCCAAGTCGACGGCTGGCTGCTCGATGCGCTGCAAGGTGCGTTCGACCGTTTCCCTGTTCCGGTGCTCACCGGACCCACCTGGACGACTGACGCGCCATTTCGTGAAACGCAGCGCGCCATTGATGCGATGCGTGAGAACAAACTGCTCGCCGTCGAGATGGAAGCGGCGGCGCTCTATGCCTTCGCGACGGCGCGCAACCGGCCTGTGCTATGCTTTGCGCATGTCACCAATCAGATGGGCCTGGTCCACGGGGATTTCGAAAAGGGCGAAGCCGACGGCAGCAAGGACGCGCTGACCGTCATTTCGTTGGCGGCGCGCCGGCTTAGCACTCGACTTTCCTTATGACAACGTTGACGGCGGCAATCGGCGTCATGTGCAAGGCGCCACGGCCGGGGCGTACCAAGACGCGTCTCGCTGCGGCGATCGGCGCGACTGCTGCTGCAGATCTATCGGCCTGCTTTGTGCGCGATGTGGCCACCGCGATCGAGGAAGTGCCCACCGAGGTTGGACGTCACGGCTACGGAATCTACGCCCCGGCCGGAGCGGAATTGGCGCTGCGCGAACTGTTTCCGCCTGGATTTGACCTGATGCTCCAGGTCGGGGACGACTTGGGCATGGTTCTGTCTTGCGCGGCAGAAGGTCTCCTGGCGATGGGACACGACTGTGTTCTGCTGGTCAACGGCGACAGTCCCACGCTCCCGCCATCGTTCCTCGGCAGCGCAATTGCAAGTTTGCGCCAGCACGGTGACCGCGTGGTGCTCGGCCCCGCAGCCGACGGCGGTTACTTTCTGATCGGATTGAAGCGTCCGCATCGACATCTCTTTACGAACATTGCGTGGGGCACCGACACCGTCGCAGAAAGCACGCGGCAGCGGGCGGCGGAAATCGGCCTTTCAGTGACTGAATTGCCCGAATGGTACGACATCGACGACGCTGAAACGCTGGGTTGGCTCAAAGCTGAATTGGCCGGAGGCGCCGAACGGTTTCGCGGAGGCGGACGTGCAACGGCGACACGGGCGTTTCTTGCCCGGTTGGATAAGACCAAGTGATGACGCCGGCGGGAAGCGATCGCGTGGCGTTCATACGGCTCATCGCGCTCGGCGCGGCGATTGCCGTTCTGACGTTTCTGACACCGGTTGCGTTCAAAACCTGGGGCGACAACGGCTATATCGCACTGACGATCCCGGCAGGATGTCTTGCGCTCGCAGCGACCAGCGTCGCCGAGCGGGCTTCCTCCACCCGTATCTTGTGGTTGATTGTCGTTCTTGCTGTTGGGCTTCGTTGTTTTCTGCTCACCTTGGAACCGCTGCTGTCGACCGACATCTATCGGTATGTCTGGGACGGTCGGGTGCAGGCGGCGGGCATCAATCCTTATCGCTACGTGCCGGATGCGTCCGCGCTGGCCTCCCTGCGGGATGCGGCCATCTACCCCCATATCAACCGCGCGGACTCTGCGGTCACGGTCTACCCGCCGGTCGCACAGATGTTCTTTTTCGTCGTGACCCGTCTCGGCGAGACCGTCACAACGATGCGGCTGGCCTTCCTCGCCTGTGAGGCCGTCACGGTCGCCATGATCTGGATGCTGCTGCGGCAGACGGGTCGCCCGCTCACGCGGACGGTCGCCTATCTCTGGCATCCATTGCCAATGTGGGAAATTGCCAACAGCGGCCACATCGACGCGCTGATGATTGCGTTGATGATGACAGGGCTATGGCTTGTGATCCGCCGCATGACTTTGCGAGGGGTCGCTGCGATTTCGCTGGCCGCTCTGGCGAAGCCGTTTGCAATTCTTGCGCTTCCGGCCTGCTGGCGTCCCTGGGATTGGCGCGCGCCGGCGCTTGCGGTCGCGATCGCAGCAGCCTGTTACGCGCCTTATTTGTCGGTCGGAACGGGCGTGTTTGGATTTCTGGGAGGCTACCTCAAAGAAGAAGGCATTCAAGACGGTGGCGTCAACTGGCCCTTGAACGTGTGGCGTCTGGTGTTCGGCGCCCATCACGCGGACGCAACCATCTACCTTGCGCTGGCGGGACTCATATTGGCGATTCTCGCCTTGCGCACGGCGTTCCAGCCAACCCGGACGGAACATACCATTCTTGCCGATACGTGCAGGCTCTTGCTGGTTTTCCTGCTGCTGTTGTCGCCGCGCTACCCCTGGTATTTTCTGGCGCTCATGCCATTTGTGGCGCTGCAGGGCGGCGGTACGCTGTGGGCGGCCTCGATCGGCGCCCTGCTGTTGCAGGAAGAGGTCGATTTCGGTGAATACGTTCCGCTCTTTGCGCGCAAGACAGCGCTTTACGGCGCAATAGCGGCTGCCTGGCTCTGGTCGATTTGGCGGCACAGGTCCAACGTATGGACCAATGGAGCGGAAAGCAGTGACCCGGCCCGATAGTTCCCCCGCCAGAAGGATCGATCCGCGCCGCTATTACGAGGCGGTAGAGGCGCGCGATCCGGTCGCCGAGCGGCCGCCGGTTTGCCTCTATCTGGAGGTGACCAACCGCTGCAATCTTCTGTGCACCACCTGCCCACGCACCTACGAGGAGCTCGAGCCGCCGGCCGATATGAGCTGGAAGCTGTTTACATCGATCGTCGATCAGGTTCCGGACCTGGCACGCGTTGTCCTGCATGGCGTCGGGGAACCAATGCTGGTCAAAGCGTTGCCCAGAATGGTCCGCTATCTGGTGGACCGTGGCGTCTACACGCTGTTCAACACCAACGGGACCGTTCTTGGCGAACGCAGCGGCCGTGCATTGATCGACGCCGGACTGGACGAATTGCGCGTTTCGCTCGACGCATCCAATGCCAGGAGCTTTCAGGAAATCCGCGGCAAAAATTACTTCAACCGAATTTTGAAGAATGTACGCGCATTCCGCGCGTTGCAGGAACGCGAAGGTCATAGCAAGCCGCGCGTTTCCGCGTGGCTTACGGGGCTGAAAGAAACCGTGTCGCAGCTTCCGGATTTCGTGCGAGTCGCCGCCGAAGTCGGGGTCAAGGAGGTCTATCTGCAACGGCTGGTCTACTTCAACGAAGCGGCGATCGGGAAGGCGCAACCGGACCAGACCCTGTTTGAACAGATGTCAGGCGAGGAGGCGCAATATCTGAAGGAAGCCGAGCGCTTGGCACATGCGCTCGGGGTTGTATTCAGCGCCTCCGGTGCGGCCTCCGAACCGGGCATGAGTTTGAGAAATTCAGAGGGGAATTCGCCGTGGTCGCTGTGCCGCCGACCGTGGTCCCTGATGTACATCACGGCCAACGGGCGTGCATTGCCTTGCTGCATCGCTCCGTTTTCGCAGCACGGTTACGACCACTACACGCTCGGCGACGCCACCCAGCAGACCATGCGGGAAATTTGGAACGGTCCGGCCTATCGCGAGTTTCGCAAGGCCTTGTTATCAGATCGACCGCGAGCGGCTTGCGCGGGTTGCGGGCTGCGCTGGAGCTTGTGACGGGCGTGCGGCCGTGAAAATAACCTCGGTTGGCCGCGCCGTCGTTGTTTCCGCGGTGATTCCCTGCCTGAACGAGGAAGAGGCCATAGCAGCCGTGGTCGCTGCCGTCCTGGCTCAGGGCGTTGATGAGGTCATCGTCGTCGACGGAGGCTCGAGCGATCATACAGCCGAGCATGCGACTGCAGCTGGCGCAACGGTCGTCTGTGAAATGCAACGGGGCTACGGCCGCGCGATCCAGGGGGGGATTGCAGCCGTGCGTTCGGATGCCGAAATTCTGGTCTTCCTCGATGGCGACGGAAGCGATCGGCCGGACCTGATCCCCCGCCTCGTCGAGCCGATCGCTATCGGTCAGACGGCGTTCGTTCACGGCACGCGCATGCATGGCAACCGGGAGATGGGCAGCCTTTCGGCGCAGCAAATCGTGGCGGGCCATGTCGCCGGATTGCTGTTGCGTATCGTCTACGGGGTGCGCTTTACCGACATGTCACCGTTTCGCGCTATTCGCCGTGACGCTTTGTCGAGGCTCGGCATGTGCGAGCTGACCTATGGCTGGAATTTGGAAATGCTCATGCGCGTTTGTGCAGCCGGCCTGCCGTCTCTGGAGATTCCCGTTGGTCAACGCCGGCGCGCCGGAGGTACGTCGAAGGTATCCGGCAATATTGTTGCCGGCCTTGTTGCCGCGTGGTCGATCGCGGCGACCTTCATTCGGCTCGCTCTGACGCTGCGTCGAGAACGGCAGCCGTCATAACATTGGAAGTCGATCAGCTCACGAAATTGAGCAAGCGGCCGAGCAGGCCTTTGGACTCGCGCACGCTCGCGACGTCGCGGCGCAAGATTGCATCGAGACCAAGGCTTCGGCCGGCCGCATAGAGAACAAAAAGGAACATCAGCATCATCAAGAAAACATACGACCATGGCCATTCTGCAGGGTCGCCCGGCCGGTAGATACCAAGCCACAAATTCGCGACAAACAGCATGGCGGCGACGCCGGCGAGCCGGACTCCGATTCCAAGCAGCATCGAGGTCGCAAACGCGAGCTCGGCGAGAAATACGAAAGGACCAAAAATGCTGAGATGCGGAAGCAGCACCTCGCGAACCAGATCGCGGTGAATATCGAATGCTGCGCGCGTCGCCATCTGCTCGGTCCAGTACTGCAAGCCAGGCGACGCCGGCAGTGGAAGCTTCCACAACATCCCTTGAAACCACATGCATCCGACCAGCGTTCGGACGAACCAGGTGCCCAAATGTCGGCCCGTGCGCTGTTCCGGATCGCGCGACCAGTTGCGCCAGGCGATCACGCAGCTCGCGATCAGGAGTGCTGCAAACACCGCCCCGAAAAGATAGCGCCACTGGCCGAGTTCGTAGTGGTCCGGTGTGGCAGCGATAAGAAATTGCCAGACGTCGGTGAGAGGATTCGGCATAGCGCTGCTCCGGCCGCAGTTATGTCATCGGCCTGGTGAAATAGCTCAGGATACATACCGCAGCAGGAAGTGCGTTTCCACGTGTTGGCGGATCGAGAACTGGCTTTGGGCCGCTGCCTGGTCGCGCGGCGCTACTTCAGGGCGGCATTCGGGTTTGCTCTCGTCCTTGGCGGCCCCATTTGTGAGCCGACTATCGCAACGGCCGATGAAGGCGGCGTGAGCGTTACTCATATCGTGGGTGTCACCCGGGGGACACGCGCCCCGCATAATCAAGCCAGTGCGGTGCTGGGCGGGCATTTCTGTGGGTCCAATAGAACCAAAACCGAGTGAGTCACCAGTTCCCGCTGCTCGGTCGAATCGACGAAGCGATCGAATGGAGAGACCGTTCGCTGCGGTGCATGAGTCTGCTTGTGGCACAAAGCCGACATGGCATGTCCGCTCAATTGTCCGCTAACGGGGTAAAAGCGGACAATATTTGCTCGGTGTGAGCTTTTCCGCTTTTGACCCATCTCGGACATCGGCCCCATAGGGCTTTTGGCGTCGGCGTGGGCGGCTCCCGACGGGCCTTTGTGCTAGTCTCGATTGGGCAGGGGGCACACATGCCTGAGAGCCGGAAGATTGCGGCGATTTTGGCTGCTGACGTGGTCGGATACAGCCGGCTCACGGGGGCGGATGAAGATCGCACGTTAGCGCGGTTGCGGGCGCTCCGGAGCGATCTGATCGATCCCACGATCGCGGTGCATCACGGGCGTATCGTGAAGCGCACCGGTGACGGAGCTCTGGTCGAGTTCCGCAGCGTTGTCGACGCGGTACGCTGCGCCATCGAGGTGCAAAACGGCATGGTCGAGCGCAACGCGGGCTTACCGTCTGAGCGGCGCATCGACTTTCGCATCGGCATACATCTCGGTGACATTGTCGAGGAGAGCGACGGCGACCTGATGGGTGATGGCGTTAACATCGCTGCGCGATTGGAAGGCATCGCGAAGCCCGGCGGCATCTGTCTTTCTGAAGACGCCTTTCGGCAGGTGAAAGCGCGGCTTAGCGTGGCTGTCAACGATCTCGGCGCGACTCAGCTGAAGAACATTCCCGACCCGATCCGCGTTTATTCGCTTGAGGTCGGCGTCGCCGCCCAAGCGGAGATCTGCGACGCAAAGCGGGCCAGCAGCGTCAGAAAAGGCTTCGGCGCTTGCGCTGCCCGATAAGCCCTCAATCGCCGTGCTGCCGTTCCAGAACATGAGCGGCGACCCGGAGCAGGAATACTTCGCGGACGGCATTGTGGAAGATATCATTACTGCGTTGTCGCGCTTCCGGCAGCTATTCGTCATAGCCCGCAATTCGACCTTTGTTTACAAGGGCCGCGCCATTGATGTGAAGCAGGTCGGCCGCGAACTTGGCGTCCGCTACGTACTCGAAGGTAGCATCCGCAAATCAGGCAATCGTGTGCGCATCACCGGACAGCTCATTGACGCTGCGACTGGTGCACACCTGTGGGCCGATCGCTTCGACGGTGCGCTTGAAGATGTTTTTGACTTGCAAGACCAGGTAACCACAAACGTCGTGGGAGCCATCGCGCCGAAGCTCGAAGACGCCGAAATCGAGCGCATCAAGCGCAAACCGACTGAAAGCTTGGATGCCTATGATCTTTACCTGCGTGGGGTCGCGTGTTTTCGCCATTATAATAACAGGGAGCAACTCCTCGAAGCGCAGCGCCTTTTCCACAAGGCCATCGAGCGCGATCCTGAATTCGCAGCGCCCTATGGCATGGCGGCTTGGTGCTATGTGCCGCTGAGGGCACTCGGGTGGATCAGCGATTTCGCGCAAGACGCCGCCGACGCCACACGACTTGCTGAAGGGTCCGCAAAATTTGGCAAGGATGACGCGGTTGCGCTGTGTGGCGCCGGGTTTGCGATGGCCAACTTCATCGGTGACCTCGACAGGGGCGCCACCCTGATGGATCGCGCGCGCACGCTCAATCCTAATCTGGCAGCGGCCTGGATGGGCAGCGGCTGGATCAGCGTCAGGCTCGGCGAGCCGGAACTGGGGGCTCGAACGCCTCAAACATGCCATGCGCCTGAGCCCGTTCGATCCGAGGAATTATGTGATCTACGGTGCGACGGCAGCCGCACATTTTTTCGCCGGGCGCTACGACGAGGGATCGTCATGGGCGGAAAAGGCCGAGAGGAGAGGTCCCACTACGCCACCGGTCCGCTCTTCGCGGCGGCAAGTCATGCGCTGGCGGGACGGTTCGCTGAAGCACATAATGCACTGGCGCGCTTGCACCTGATTGATCCGGGTTTGCGGCTGTCTAATCTCAAAGATTGGATCGCTCTTCGTCGGCCGCAAGACCTTGCCCGGTTTGAAGACGGCCTGCGTAAGGCTGGGTTGCCAGAGTGATCGAATAAACATGCCGTTTGCTGCGGTGCGTGAGTCAACTCATGGCACAAAGCGGACCTCCCAAGACGTCTGCAGGTCCGCTATCGGAGCCAAAGCGGACAACAATCGTCTCCAAGTATTCGCACGCCGCCAGCAATCTGCGTTCCAATTTCAAGGGAAAGAACACATGGTTCAACTCGTCGACAGCGACATCAAGACCCGCGAGGTGCTCGATTGGAAGGGCGTCCACGTCTTGCACTTCATGGGCTCGTCGTGCTCACAGAAGCTCCGCATCTTCCTCAACCTAAAGGGCATCAAGTGGGAATCCCACCTCGTTGACCTTTTTGCCAATGAGAACTTCCTGCCGTGGTTCCTCGGCATCAACCCGCGCGGGCTGGTGCCGGTGTTAGTTCACGACGGTGCCGTGCACATCGAGAGTAACGACATCATCCAGTATCTCGAACAGAAATTCCCGACTCCCAAGCTCATTCCGGCCGGCCACGAGAATGAGATTGCGGGCCTTCTCAAGCACGAAGACGACCTGCATCTCGATCTTCGCACGCTGAGCTTCTAATCCGTGACCCTGCCAACCCTGCCGGCAACGCTGAGTTTGGCGCTCTCCAGGCTGCAGCACCATCGTTCGCCATAGAGCTGCGTCCGATCGATACCCGCGACGCGAGCCAGATTGAGCGCGCCGTCGTCGCCATGTCAAAGAGTTTGAATGGCGGATTGGTCGTGTCACCAAGTGCGACGGTTTCGGGAAATCGAAACCTGATTATCAGGCTTGCGGGCGAGCACAAGCTACCGGCTGTCTATCCCTATCGTTACATGGTGAGCGACGGTGGCCTGATCTCCTATGGGCCTGATCAGATTGACCAGTATCGGCGAGCTGCTGGCTATATCGATAGGATCCTCAGGGGGGAACGGCCGGCCAACCTGCCAGTGCAAGCCCCAACCAAATACGAGCTTGTGATCAACCTCAAGACAGCTAAGGCTCTCGGCCTCAACGTACCGCCCGCGCTGCTTGCACGCGCCGATGAGGTGATTGAATAATGCTGCTGTTTGCTGCGGTGCATAAGTCTGCTTATGGCACAAAGCGGACCTCCCAGCGTGTACGCTGTTCGGCCGCTATCGGAGGAAAAGCGGACATTCGGTAAGCCGAGCTCGGCAAGCTCGATTTATGAGTGCACGCCTAGCAGGCCACTTGTTCCCAATTCCGAAAGTTGCGAATACCCGATTCGGCCGGCACGCGCGCGACACGTGCGCGACAATCAAGCAATTTATGTCGCTATTACAATTTGTTATATCAGTTTCGCATTCTGTTTCTCGACAAGCGCAACCGCTTGATCGCCGACGAGCGCCAGCAGGTCGGCACCGTCGATCATACGCCGGTCTATCCGCGCGAGGTGATCAAGCGTGCGCTTGAACTATCGGCGACTGCGATCATTCTGGTGCACAATCATCCGTCCGGCGATCCGACCCCTTCGGCAGCCGACATCGAGATGACGCAGACGATCATCGAGATTGCGTCTCCGCTCGGCATCGCGGTGCATGATCACCTGATCATCGGCAAAGACGGGCACGCGAGCTTTCGCGCGCTGAAGTTGATTTAGCCGGCGTCCTTCGCCTCATCGCTCAGCCGCCGCACCGTCTCAATGGTTTTGCGGATGTCTGCCTCGCTTAAATCAGCTCCCATTGTACAGGCAATTTCCAGCAACCGGGCGCTTAACTCGCGATAGCGCGCATTACCCTTGCGGGTCAGGCGCACCAGCTTCGATCGCCGATGCCTCGGATTGTCGATAAACTCAACTAGCCCGTCAGCCGCAAGCTCGTCCGCCAGCCGCTGCATGCGCTGGCGGCTGGTCGGCCGCATCTGGGCGATCTGCGGCACGGTGAGGGGACCGATCAGTGCCAAACTGCGCATGAAGCCGAACGCGCCAGCGCCCCAGCTGGTGATGAGCCCCGTCTTCTGACCAAGCGCGCGCAGGCGAAAGAAGAACTGCGCGACCTCAAGCATCAGATCCGCGATCGCCTCGCCCTTGCGGCTGGCGACCCGGCTCGCTGCGTTCCTCAGTTGCGCCGTCGCCATCGCTTTCCGCTCCGTCGTTGTAAGCACAGCCATATTGACACCTTTGTTGTCAATGTCTAAAATGACAATGTAGGTGTCATTCTGGCGCAGATCCTGGCCTTCGACGCATTGCTTGGCAAGAAGGAGGAACCCGGATGAGTTCTATCAGCCAACAAGGTGGTGACAGCGAAACCGCACGCGCCATTGCGCGGCCACCCTTCCTGTTTCTCGTCGCTCTTCTGCTCGGCTTCGTCTCGGATCACTTATTGCCCTTGCCGTTCCCGATTTCGAGGATCGGTCTGGCCCACTGGATCAGCGCCGGCGTTGCCGGCTCCCTGATCTTCATCGGTATTGGAGTCTTTGCCGCCGGCATTCGCAACTTCTCCAGCGCCGCGACCCCAGTTCAGGGGACCAGGCCCACCCGAGCGCTGGTTACGACCGGAATTCACGGTTGGAGCCGCAATCCCATCTATCTCGGCATGTTTCTCATTTACGGTGGCATCGGCATAGTCGTGCGCAGCCCGTGGATCCTGATCCTTCTGCTGCTTCTCGCCATCACGATGCGCTACGGCGTGGTCGCGCGCGAGGAGGCCTATCTCGAGCGGCGTTTCGGCGACGCCTACCGCGACTACAAGGCGCGTGTGCGCCGCTGGCTGTAGCTGTTGAGCAAAGGTGCGAGCCCGCGCACGGGCCGCTTGCGCGCGGACCTGCCATCAGCGTTATGCGGTCGCCACAAAAGCATGCGCCTCCTTCGCCAGCGCGCTCCACGAGAGCTTCGGACTCACGACTGTCAGCCATTCCTTCATCAGCCGCCCGTGACCCGGGTCGAACGGTTTGCCATCGCCCTTTGCGACGAGGGCAGCGACACGCTCCTTGGGGAGTTTCACGACCAGCGTTCCCTGCGTGAACAGCGCAAACAGCTTGCCGTCCACCTTGAGCCCGTTTGATCCGAACTTCCGCGGTTGCCTGGAGGCGCTGCTTGCATCGAACGTCTCGGCGACGGCGCGCAGCTTTGGATCGGCGCGGAATACCTCGACCACCTTGGCGATGCGTGGATCGGGTTCGGCGGCCGCGATCGTACCCTTTCGGCGCTTGGCCTTGGCGCCTCGTTGCGACGTTGTGGTGACGGAAGTTGCCGCGAGCTCGATCCACGTTCGCAGCGCCGCGCGTCCACCGATAGCCGCAGGATCAATCAGGACGTAGGCCGCCGTCGGTTTCCCGCCGAGACGTAGCGAGCGCACACCGGTTTGTTTCAATAACGCGGCGCGACGTTCCGGCTCGACGCGCACTAACAGATCGTCCTTCATCACGCCGACGAACATCTTCCCGTCGCGCATAAAGCCAAGACCGCCGCCGACGATTCTTTTTTCGGCCACCTCGCGCGACTTCCCCAGCGCGGTCCGAATGCGCTCTGCCAGAGCTTCGTCATACGCCATTGCCGCGCCTCCTCATTCCTATGGCTGACTGCACGCTGTGCGGCCAACGGACTTTAGGCTAGACTCGCAGTGCTGTCCATGATACGTAATCAATTGGTTACATATCATGCACCGCGCCCAAGCCTCAGACGACGTATTCCGCGCCATTGCCGATCCCACGCGCCGCGCGATCCTCGATCGCCTGCGCGCCGGACCGGCCAATGCCGGTGCGCTCGCCGCCGACTTTCGCCAGAGTCGCCCTGCCATCTCCAAGCATCTTCGCGTGCTTCGGCAGGCGCGCCTGGTCACCGACACGCGCATCGGGCGCGAGCGCGTGTATGCGTTCGACCCGCTGCCGCTGCAAAGCGTCGCGGGCTGGATCGAAGGCTACCGGGCGTTCTGGCAGACGAGCTTGGCCCGGTTGAAGCGTAACCTAGAGGGAAAATGAGCAACGTCGAGAGCAGTCGTGCGCGCGCCGTCGCCGATCTCGCCGAAGGCCGCATCCTGGCCAGCGTCGAAATCGCTGCCCCACCGGAGCGCGTGTTCCACGCACTCACCACAAAGGAAATCGTCGATTGGTGGGTGAGGCCTGGCGTCTTTGACACCAAGAAATGGAGCGGCGACGTGCGCGTCGGCGGGCGGTGGCGCGCGTCGGGCCATGCGCACGGACAACCGTACGTGCTCGAGGGTGAATTCCTCGAGGTCGACCCGCCGCGCAAACTCGTACACACGTGGCAGCGCGCCGGCGCACCCGGACAGCGCTTGATCGTGACCTATCTGCTCGAGGCGCTCGATGGCGGGACCCGCATCACGCTGCGGCACGAAGGATTCGTCGCGCGCGAGCCGTGCACGGGGGCCTGCATCGGTTGGGAGACGAGCTTCGAGCATCTTGCGGAGCTTGTTTCCGGTCAGCCCATTGCCGGCAAACGCGCCACGGCATAAGCGTCGACGTCACCGCACGCGTTGCGGCGGCGCGGTTTGTTCACGTCGCGTCATCACGCACGCGCTGACCTACAATTCCTTCGGCTGGCGCGGCGCGCGCCGGCCGGAAGTTTCTTGTGGTGGCGAAGAAGTGCCGCTGGGCGATTACGGCCGCACCAGCATGATCGGGTCGGTGCCTTCCGGCACGCGTTCCCAGGTGCCGTCGTTTTCCTCAAAGCGCCAGGTCGGGCCACGCGCCGATTTCAACACCAGCTCACCATTCTCCATGTGCCAGGATACCGGTCCGAAGCCGACCACGACCGCGTCGCAGCCCGGCTGCACCTTGAGCGCGAACTCGTCCTTGCTGGCGGCGGTCGCGGTCATCGCCAGCGTCAACGTGCAGATCGGCGCGCTCGCGCCGCGAACCACGCTCCAGTCTCCGGTCATCTGTTCGGCGGTCGCCGGCGGCGGTCCGAGCGCGGCCGCGCTCTGCAGGAACGTCAGCGGCTGGCCGGGCCGCAGCGACTTGTAGGTGCCGCCTTCGACTTCGGTGAATTCGTAGAGCAGTTTGCCCTTGGCGCCGAGGATCCGCACAATGTTGTCGCCGACGAGGCTCCAGGCGCTAGCCTCCTTGAGCGGCGGAAAGTTGGCCCCGCATGCGGCGCGATCAAACTCGAGCTTGAGCCCGCCCGGCGTCGTCTCGGCCTTGAACGTGAGCGGGCAGGCCTTGTCGTGCTCGGCGTTTGAAATCTCCCAAGCCCCGGCCATGGCCTTCTCGGTGTCGCTCTGCGCGAGGGCCTCAACCGGCCCCAATGCTGCTCCACAGACCACGGCAAGACGCAGAAATTCCCGCATCACAGGACGCTCCCGTGCCACCAATACTACATCAATAAACCGACCGGATGCTCGATCAATGATTTGAAGGCCGCCAGAAGCTCGGCCCCGAGCGCGCCGTCGACCACCCGGTGATCGCACGATAGCGTGACGGTCATCCGGCTGACGAACCGAAACCCATCCTCCGTCTCGATCGGCCGGCGTTCGCCGGCGCCCACCGCCAGGATGGTCGCATGTGGCGGGTTGATGATTGCCGCAAACTCGCGCACCCCATACATGCCGAGATTGGAAACGGCGCTGGCCCCGCCCTGGAACTCATGCGGTTTGAGGCGACGAGCGCGCGCCCGTTCGGCGAGGTCCTTCATCTCGGCCGAGATCACCAGGATGCTCTTGGTGTCGGCTTTGCGGATCACCGGCGTGATCAGCCCGCCGTCGATTGCAACTGCGACGCCGATGTCGGCATTGCGGAAGCGCAGAATGCGGTCTTGCGCCCACACCGCGTTGGCGGCCGGCACGCGGAGCAAGGCCAACGCCAGCGCCTTCACCACGAAGTCGTTTACCGAAAGCCGGTATGACGGCTGTCCGTCGGAATTCTTGGGCGCGATCGCGTTGGTCTCTTCGCGAACTTCGAGCAGCCGCTCGATCGTCACGTCGGCGGTCAGATAGAAGTGCGGGATCGTTTGTTTTGCTTCAATCAGCCGAGCGGCAATGATGCGCCGCATGTTCTCGAGCGGCACTTCTTCAAAGCTGCCGGGCTCATAAAGCGCGATCACGCGCGCCGAGTCGCCGGCGGGCTTCAAGCTCGGTACGCCGGCGGCCGGCGGAGCTTTTGCGGCTAGCGCCTCAACGTCGCGCGCGACGATGCGGCCGCGCGGGCCCGAGGGCGACAGCTTGCCAAGGTCGATGCCGGCCTCAGCTGCGAGCCGGCGCGCCAACGGCGTCACGCGTGTGCCGCCCGGAAGTTTCGCCGGACCAAAATTACGCTCGGGCGTGCGGACCTCGTGAAATGGATCAAGCTTGACCGGCTGCTGCGGCGCGGCGCGCGAGGCGACCGGCGCAGTCACGGGAGCAGGTGCGGTCGACGGTGTCACGCGGGCGGGGGTGGGGCCCGTTTCCGCGGTCGCGGCGCCCGAGATGATCGCCACCACGGCGCCGACCGGCACGACGTCGCCTTCGCGTACGCGAATTTCGGTGAGCACGCCGGTTGACGTCGCCGGCACTTCCATCGAGGTCTTATCGGTCTCGATCTCGAACAGATTGTCGCCCGGCTTCACCGCGTCGCCGGCGGCCTTGAACCATTTCGTGATCTTGCCCTCGGCGACGGTCTCGCCGAGCTGCGGCATCAAGATGTCCATCGGCGCGGCCCCCTGCGCGCGAACAAAATTTGTTTCACCACGTCAACGACACGTACTGCGTCTCCATGAACTCCATCAACCCCTCGTGCGCGCCTTCGCGTCCGATGCCGCTTTGTTTCGTGCCGCCGAACGGCGCGGCTGGGTCGGAGACGAGGCCGCGGTTGAGCCCGATCATGCCGAAGTCGAGCCGCTCGGAGACGCGCATGCCGCGCGAGAGATCGCGCGTGTAAACGTAGGCCACGAGGCCGTACTCGGTGTCGTTCGCGCGCTTGACCACCTCGTCCTCGGAGCTGAACGTCTGCAGCGCCGCGACCGGCCCGAAGATTTCCTCGCGCAGCAACTTGGCGCTGTCCGGCACCTTGTCAAGCACGGTTGCGGGATAGAAATATCCGGGCCCTGTGGGTGCCTTGCCGCCGGTGAGGACCGAGGCGCCTTTGCCGACCGCATCTTCGACCAGCGCCTTGACCTTGTCGCGGGTGTCGGCATTGACCAGCGGGCCGAGCATCACCCCGTCATCGAGGCCGTTGCCGAGCTTGAGCGCCTGCATGCGGGCGGTGAGTTTCTTGGCGAATTCGTCGTGCACCTTTTCATGCACGTAGAACCGGTTCGCGGCGGTGCAGGCTTCGCCCATGTTGCGCATCTTGGCGATCATGGCGCCGTCGATCGCCGCGTCGACGTCCGCATCATCGAACACGATGAACGGCGCATTACCGCCAAGCTCCATCGCCGGCTTGACCACGTTATCGGCGGCTGCATGCAGGAGCTTGCGCCCGACCTCGGTCGAGCCGGTGAACGAAACGACACGCACGCGCGGATCTTTCAGCATCGCGTCGACCACCGGCCCGGACCGGCGCGAGGGCAGGACGTTGATGACGCCGGCTGGCACGCCGGCTTCCTCCATCACCGGCATCAAGGCCAGCATGGTAAGCGGCGTCTCGGACGCAGGCTTGAGCACGACAGCGCAGCCGGCGGCGAGCGCCGGTCCAATCTTGCGGGTCGCCATGGCGGCGGGAAAATTCCACGGCGTCACCAGCACCGCGACGCCGGCGGGTTTATGCTGCACGAAGATGCGGGCGCCGGAGGCGGGCGCGCGCGAGACTTCGCCGATATTGCGCACGGCCTCTTCGGCGTACCAGCGGAAGAACTCGGCCGCGTAGGCGACCTCGGCGCGCGAGTTGGTGAGCGCCTTGCCGTTCTCGATCGTCATCAGCTTGGCGAAGCGTTCGGTGTCGCGGATGATCAGCTCGAACGCCTTGCGCAGCACTTCGGCGCGCTCGCGCGGTTTCTTGGCGGCCCAGCCTTCCATCGCGGCGCTGGCGGCGTCGACGGCCGCCTTGGCGTCCTCGACGCTCGCGCTGGCGACCGACGCAATCGGTTTCTCGGTTGCCGGATCGATCACGTCAAAGCGCTGGTTGTCGGAGGATTTGCGCCACTTGCCGCCGATGTAGAGATCGGTCGGAACATTGGCGAGCAGATTGTCGTACATGGCTCTGTCCTCCTATTTCCCGCTCACGTTCGCGGGCTTCGAACCATTTCGGACCTCATCCTGAGGAGCGAGGCCGCAGGCCGAGCGTCTCGAAGGATGGCAACAGTGAACGCCCTCACTTTTGGCCATCCTTCGAGACGCCCTCGCTTCGCTCGGGCTCCTCAGGATGAGGTCTGAGATTGGTTCATTCATTCCTCACGATTGCAGCGATCGCCGCACGGTCTCCGCGATGCGGTCCACGGTCGGAAGGACGGCGTCTTCCAGGATATCGGCGGCCGGCAGCGGGATGTGTGGGGTCGTGATCCGCACCGGCGGGCCGTCGAGATCGTAGAATGACTCATCGGCGATGATCGAGACGATCTCGGCGCCCCAGCCGCACAAGCGCGGATTTTCCTCGACGGTAAACACCCGGTGGGTGCGGCCGACCGAGCCGAGGATCGTTTGCGTGTCGAGCGGTACCAGCGAACGCACGTCGATAACCTCGCAATCGATGCCATGTTCCGCTTTGAGCCGCTGCGCCGCCTCGAGCGCGCGCGGCACCATCAGGGCGAGCGCCAGGATGGTCGCATCCTTGCCGGGCCGCGCGATCGCAGCGGTGCCGAGGCTGTCGACGATCTCGCCGTCCGGCACCTCGCCCTTAACGGGGTAGAGCGATTTGTGCTCGAAGAAGATCACCGGGTCGGGGTCGCGCACCGCTGCTGCCATCAGCCCGATCACGTCGCGCGGGTTGGAGGGCGCCACCACCTTGAGGCCGGGGATCATCATGCACCAGTTCTCGACGCTCTGGGAATGCTGTGCGCCGAAGCGCGAGCCGGCGCCGTTGCCGGTGCGAATGACCAGCGGGCATTTGAGCTGGCCGTTCGACATATAGCGGCTCTTGGGAAACTCGTTGGCGATGTAATCGAAGCAGACCGCGAAGAAATCCGAGAACATGATTTCGGCGATCGGCTTGAGCCCGGTCATCGCCGCGCCCATCGCGGCGCCCATGATCGCCTGTTCGGAGATCGGCGTGTCGCGCACGCGCTTGGGACCGAACTGCTCGTAGAGCCCGACCGTCGCCTTGAACACGCCGCCGGGCTTGGCGACGTCCTCGCCGAAGAAGATCACGTCGGGATCGCGCGCCATTTCCTGCGCGATGCCGCGCGCGACTGCGTCGCGGTAGGTCAGTTCCGCCATGCGAACCCCCCGTCGGCGTAGACGTCGGTGGAGATGATGTCCATTGACGGCGGCGGCGCCGCCTTGCAGGCCGCGGTCGCCTCATCGATCATCCGCATCGTGTCGGCCTCGATCTTCGCGATTGCCGCCTCGGCGATGCCGAACTGTTTGAGGCGTTCGCGGTAGAGCTTGATCGGATCATGCTGTTTCCAGCGATCGAGTTCGCCGTCCGGCCGGTACTTGGCGGGGTCGGCGCGGGAATGCCCACTATGACGATAGGTCATGCACTCGATCAGGGATGGGCCGCGGCCTCCACGGGCGCGCTCGTAGGCGGCGTTGGCGGTCCGGTAGACGATATCGGCGTCGTTGCCGTCGATGATGATGCGGTCGAGCCCATACGCGGCTGCGCGATCGGCGGCCGGATGTTCGACCGCGGTGACGTCGCCGATCGGCGTGTATTCCATGTAGAGGTTGTTCTCGCACACGAACACGACCGGCAGCTTCCACACTACGGCAAAATTCAGCGCCTCGTGAAACGCTCCGATGTTGGTGGTGCCGTCGCCGAAGAAGCAGACCGACACGTCGCTGTGACCTTTATATTGCGCACGCAGCGCGGCCCCGCAGGCGATCGGCAGGTGGGCGCCGATGATCGCGTAGGAGCCCATCACGCCATGCTCGGTCGAGGTAAGGTGCATCGATCCGCCCTTGCCGCGCATTAATCCGTTGTCGCGCTGCATCAGTTCACCCAGCACCTTCTCGACCGGCACCCCGCGCGCCAGCGTGTGGGCGTGCCCGCGATAGGTGCAGAAGCTCAGATCGCCGGGGCGCATCGCGGCCGCGAAACCGACCGCGATCGCCTCCTGGCCGAGCGAGAGGTGGCTCGTGCCTTTGACCAGGTTCTGCAAAAAGAGATCAAACGCGCGCTGCTCGGCCTCGCGGATCTCAACCTGCATGCGATACATCTTGAGCCGCAGCTCTTCGCCGATATCGTCATTCACGCGCGGCGACGAAGCGCGGCTGGTTTTTTTCGCCATGATTGGCCTTGAGGTTGATGATCCAAGCGTTTCCCGACGCACCCGGGGGTGCGTATCAGGGGACATCTGAGACGATTGTCAACCGGGCCGCAAGCGCGGCCGGGGCCTGCTGGTATGCGGGAGCGGGCGACATGGCGGCGACCGGACAGGTCGCTTTGCTATAGTGGCGCTATCTCGTTCGCTAGGGTCGGTTGTGCCGCACGCGCGCCAGGAACTGTCACTGCCGGAAGCGATCGCACGCGCGGCGCGTGCCTACGCGCAGGGGCGCTTCGATGAGGTCGAAGCGATCAGCACCGCGATTTTGAAGGCGGTCCCCGATCATTTCGACGCGCTCCACCTGCTCGGCGTGCTGCGTGGTCGTCAGGGGCGGCTCGCCGAGGCGTTGAACTTGCTCGACAAGGCAACGAGCCGCAACAACACGTCGGCGCAGGTGTGGTCGAACCGCGGCCACGTCCTCTACTTGCAGGGCCGCTACCCGGACGCGATCGTGAGCTGCGAACGGGCGCTGGCGATCGCCCCCGATACCGCGGACGCGCTCAACAATCGGGGAACCGCCCTGCATGCGCTCGGACGCCACGCCGATGCGCTCGCCGACTACGACCGCGCGCTCGCGACCAATCCCGGCTTTGCGCAGGCGCTCAACAATCGCGGCTTGGCGTTGCATCGGCTCGATCGACTCGACGAAGCCCTGGTGAGCTACGACCAGGCGCTGACCATCATCCCGAACTATGCCGGCGCGATCAACAATCGCGCCGCGACGTTGCACCGGCTGCGCCGCCACGACGACGCGCTTACGGCTTGCGACCGGGCGCTGGCGATCGACCCCAATCATCGGGAAGCCTGGAGCAATCGCGGGCTGAACTTGTTCGAGCTTGGGCGCTTCGATGACGCGCTGGCCAGTTTTGATCGCGCGCTCGCGCTCGATCCGGGATCAGCGCAGGCGCTCAACAGCCGCGGCGCTGTGCTCGATCGGCTGGGCCGCTACGAGGAGGCAATCGCCAGCTATGAGCAGGTGCTGGCGCGCAATCCGGACGATCCGCACGCCTTCGCGGGCGCGGCCGACTGCGCGCTGACCATCTGCGATTGGGAGCGCACCGCCCGCTATGCTGACGAGCTTCCAGGTCGCATCGCGCGTGGGACCTCGATCATCGCGCCTTTTCGGTTGCTGGCGTACAGCGCCGACCCCGCGCTCCAGCGCGCCGGTGCCGAGCTCGCGGTCACGCAGGCGGTGCCGATCGAGCGCAAGCCGATGCATCGCGGCGCACGGCGGGAGCGCGGCGCGCTGCGCATCGGTTATCTTTCCGCGCAGTTCATCGCGCATGCGGGCGCGAGCCTGATCGCTGAGCTGATCGAGCGGCACGATCGCGCGCGCTTCACCGTGATCGGGCTTTCGCTAAATCCCGACGACGGCAGCGAGCTGCGCCGGCGGCTCGTCGCCTCGTTCGATCAGTTTCACGATCTGGAGAGCGTGAGCGATCGGCAGGCCGCGGAGTTCATCCGCGATCTTGATATCGACATCGCGGTCGATCTGACCGGCCACAGCCGCGATGCCCGGCTTGGCATCCTGGCGCACCGGCCGGCGCCGTTGCAGGTCAGCTGGCTCGGCCATGCCGGAACGATGGGGGCGCCGTTCATCGATTATGTGATCGGCGACCCGGTGGTTACGCCATTGAGCGAAGCAGCAAACTTCACCGAGAAAATCGCGCAATTGCCGGACTGCTATCTCGTCACCAACTCGAGGCGCGTCATCCCGTCGATCCCGTTGGATCGACGCGCCGCCGGGCTGCCCGACAATGGCTTCGTGTTCTGCTGCTTCAACAACAACTACAAGATCACCGCCCCGGTGTTCGAGCGCTGGATGCGACTGCTCGGGCAGGTCGACGGCAGCGTGCTGTGGCTGTTGCGTGACAACGCCGTCGCCGAGCGGAACCTGCGGCGTGAAGCCGCGGCGCGTGGCATCGATCCGGCGCGGCTCGTCTTCGCGAAACGCGTATCGCCCGCCGAGCACCTTGCGCGCCATCGGCTGGCCGATCTCTTTCTCGACACCTTGCCGTTCAACGCCCACGTCACCGCGAGCGATGCGCTCTGGGCCGGGCTGCCGCTCTTGACCTGCCGGGACGAGACATTTGCCAGCCGAGTGGCCGCGAGCACGTTGCGAGCCGCCGGCCTTGGCGAATTGATCACGACCAATCTCGACGAGTATGAACGCCGGGCGTTGTGGCTGGCCCGGTCGCCCGATGCGCTGTCGCGCATACGCCTGAAACTGCATAACGCTCGCTCCAGCTGTCCGCTGTTCGACACCCGGCGCTTCCGGCGCCATCTGGAGTCCGCTTACCAGACGATGTGGGACATGGCGCAGCGCGGTGAGCCCCGGCGCAGCTTCGCGGTCACGCCGATCGAATAGAGGTCTGAATAATTCGACCGTAGGATGGGTGGAGCGAAGCGATACCCATCACGATATTCGCCCGTGCAAGAGATGGGTCTCGCTCCGCTCGACCCATCCTACGATTTTGCGCCCACCTTCGACCTCGCCAACCGCTTCTCAAACCGCAACGCGTCGCCCCGGTCCGGGTAATACCGCAAGAGCCGGCCGCACAGCTGATAGCCGGCCTTGCGGTAGCGCGCGATCGCGCGGTGATTGCGTACGTGCACCTCCAGGCGCAGCGTTTGGCGTCGCTTCGCCAGCGCGGCGCGTTCGGCCGCGATCAGCAGCGCGGGGCCGAGCCCGCGGCCTGCGCTGCGCGGAGCAACCGCGATCGAATAGAGGCGCGCGATCAGGCTGTTGGGACGAAACAGCACGACCGCGCAGCCGGCGATGCGGCCGTCGTGCTCAGCCACTACGACCTCGGCGCTCGCCGCGACCAGAAAATGCCGCAAGCTGCGGCGCGACATGTTGTCGTCCGCGAACACCTGCCGCTCGAGCTCGCACAGATCGTCGAGATCGTCGACGCAGCCGCAACGAATGACGCACGAGGGTTTGCGCGATCTAGTGCCCCGATTCCGAAGTTCGTCATGCATGGCGGCGAGGCTCGTTGCGAACTTCGGAATCGAAAGGGCACTAGCAAATTTATGATTCTAGTGCGGTTTTGGATTTGAAGTTCCTACGAGAGCTTGCGGCAATGTAATAGGAACTTCAAATCCACCGCACTAGCCGGCATGGTCACCTGATTTCAGGCTTTGCGTCGCGCGTGCGCAAGGGGAGGGGCGATCGATCGGCCGCATCGCCGGCGCGACGCGCATTGCCGTCATAAAATTGTCGCCGAAACCGAAATGTTATATTATAACATTTCACCTAGTGTCCCGATTCCGAAGTTCGCAATACCTTGCGGCATGCTCTGATGCGAACTTCGGAATCGAAGGGACACTAGCAAGTTTATCATTCTGGTGTGGTTTTGGATTTGAAGTTCCTATGCGAGCGTGTGGCCAAAGTAGTAGGAACTTCAAATCCACCACACCAGGTTCAGACATATGACCCACCATCATCACAATCCCGGCGACGCGCATCCGGAAGGGCGCATCTCTCCCTCGCTGTTGCGCATGTCGGTCATCGAGCGCATCGCAATCGCGGCGGTTGCGGTGCTCGTGCTGTGGGCCGCGGTTTGGTGGGCACTGAGTCAATCATGAACGCACAGCTGCAGTTCCGCGATCTGACGCTCGGCTATGATCGGCACCCGGCGGTCCATCATCTCAATGGCGGCATCGACGCGGGCGCCCTGATAGCCGTCGTCGGCCCGAACGGGGCCGGCAAATCGACCTTGTTCAAAGGCATCGTCGGATTGCTGGCGCCGCTTGCGGGCCGCATCGAGCTCAACGGGCTCAAGCGCCGCGACATCGCCTACCTGCCGCAGGTCGCCGACATCGACCGCAGCTTTCCGATCAATGTCTACGACATGATCGCCATGGGGCTGTGGCGTTTGACCGGGCTCTTCGGCGGCGTCGGCGGCAAGGGGCGCGCGCAGATCCACCACGCGATCGAAGCCGTCGGGCTTACCGGGTTCGAGGACCGGCCGATCGGAACCCTGTCGGGCGGGCAGATGCAGCGCGTGCTGTTCGCGCGGTTGTTGCTGCAGGATGCGCGTTTGATCGTGCTCGACGAGCCGTTCAACGCGGTCGATGCCAAGACGGTCGCGGATTTGTGCGCGCTGGTGCAGCGCTGGCACGGCGAGAAACGGACGGTCGTCGCCGCCCTGCATGATCTCGAGCTCGTGCGCGCCAACTTTCCCGAGGCGCTGCTGCTGGCGCGGGCCCCGGTGGCGTGGGGACTAACTGCCGATGTGCTGACGCCGGACAATCTCGCAAAGGCGCGCCACATGTGCGAGGCGTTCGACGCGGACGCGCACGAATGCCGGGTCGACGCCGCATAACATGCCCTACGACATCCTGATCGCGCCGTTCCTTGAGTTCGATTTCATGCGGCGTGCACTGGTCGCCACGCTGGCGCTGGCGCTTGGCGCCGCGCCGATCGGCGTCACCCTCATGCTGCGGCGGATGAGCCTGATGGGCGACGCCATGGCGCATGCGATCCTGCCCGGCGCCGCGGTCGGATTCCTGGTCGCAGGGCTCAATCTTTTCGCCATGAGCGTCGGCGGCTTGATCGCCGGCCTGCTGGTGGCCCTGCTCGCCGGCGTCGTCGCGCGGGTCACCGAACTCAAGGAGGACGCCTCGCTCGCCGCGTTCTTTCTGGTGTCGCTCGCGCTCGGCGTCACCATCGTGTCGGCGCGCGGCACCAACATCGACCTGCTGCACTTTCTGTTCGGCAACGTGCTCGGCCTCGATGCCGCATCCCTGGTGCTGATCGCCGCGATCAGCACGCTCTCGCTGCTGATCCTGGCGCTGATCTGGCGGCCGCTGGTCCTCGAATGCGTCGATCCGGGTTTCCTGCGCTCGATCAGCCGCGCCGGCGCGCCGGTGCACATCGCGTTCCTCGGTCTCGTTGTGCTCAACCTCGTCGGTGGGTTCCAGGCGCTTGGCACTTTGCTGGCCGTCGGCCTGATGATGCTGCCCGCTTTCACGGCGCGGTTTTGGACGCGCGATATCACCGCCATGATTCTGGTTGCGGTGCTCACCGGCGCGCTGTCGGGCTACGTCGGGCTGCTGCTTTCGTTCCATGCCGGCGTTGCGGCTGGTCCCGCGATCATTCTGGTGGCGGGCGCGCTCTACATCGGCTCGGTGCTGGCCGGACCCGTCGGCGGCATGCTGCGGCAGCTCTTTCCCAAGCGGCACCTTGAAGCATGATGCGGTGGCTCGTTGCGGCGCTGGTCGCGATGGTGGCTGCGCCCGCGTTTGCGCAAGGCAAGGTCAACGTCGCGACGAGCTTCACCATCCTTGCGGATTTTGCGCGCAACGTCGGTGGGGATCGGGTCGAGGTCGTCTCGCTGGTCGGTCCGAACGGCGACGCCCACAGCTATGTGCCGTCGCCGGCGGATGCCAAGAAGCTCGCCGACGCAAAGCTCGTGATCCTCAATGGGCTTGGCCTCGAAGGGTCGACCGAGCGCTTCATGCGCGCCGCCGCGAAGAACGCGAAGGTGATCGTCGCCAGCGACGGCATCACACCACTGCGGCTCGGCAATGACCCCGATCCGCATGCCTGGCAGTCGGTCGCCAACGCCAAGATCTATGTCGCCAACATTCGCGACGCGCTGATCGCGGTCGACCCTGCCGACAAATCCACCTTCGAGGCCAACGCGGCCGCCTATCTGAGCCGGGTCGATGCGCTCGACGCCGAGGTCACGGCGGAGATTGCGAAAATTCCGCCGGACCGCCGCAAGCTCGTCACCACTCATGATGCCTTCGGCTACTTCGGCACCGCCTATGGGATTGCGTTTATCGCACCGCACGGGGTCTCGACCGAAGCGCAGGCATCGGCCCGCGATGTCGCGCGCATCATCGCGCAGATCCGCGCGGAGAAAATTCCGGCGGTGTTTCTGGAGAACGTGACCGACCCGCGGCTCCTGGAGCGCATCGCGCGCAAGTCCGGCGCGCGCGTCGGCGGCACGCTCTACTCGGATGCGCTGACCGAGCCGAACGGCCCGGCGCCGACCTACATCAACATGATGCGCCACAATGTGCAGGAGCTGGTGGCGGCGCTGAGGTGATTAATTGGTTTTGACACCCGGCGTTTCCCCAATCTCCGTCATGCCCGCGCTTGTCGCGGGCATCCACGTACTTACTGTTTCGATACACACAAGGCGTGGATGGCCGGGACAAGCCCGGCCATGACGCCGCGGTGAGAGGTACCCGGACCAACCACCCGCATACCAAGCCGAAGCCCTTCCGAACCTCGCCCGTTCAGGCCTACAATGAGCCATGGCCACACACGACCACGACGACGATCAACACCACGGCTCCGAACTGTCGGAAGCGCAGCTGCGCGTGCGCGCGCTTGAAACAGTCCTGACCGAGAAGGGCTATATCGATCCGGTCGCGCTCGACGCCTTGATCGAAGCCTACGAAACCAAGGTTGGCCCGCACCGCGGCGCGCGCGTCGTCGCCAAGGCGTGGGCCGATCCCGAGTTCAAGCGTGCGCTGCTCGCCGACGGCACCGCGGCGATCCGCGACGCCGGGCTATTCGAGCGCGTCAGCGAACATATCATCGCGGTCGCCAACACCGAACAGCAACACAACATGGTCGTCTGCACGCTCTGCTCCTGTTATCCGTGGGACATGCTCGGCCTGCCGCCGGTCTGGTACAAATCGGCGCCCTATCGGTCGCGCGCGGTCAGCGACCCGCGCGGCGTGCTGCGCGAGTTCGGCGTCCAGCTGCCGGCGTCGACCGATATCCGGGTCTGGGACTCGACCGCCGAGACGCGTTACATCGTGGTGCCGCTGCGCCCCGCCGGGACCGAAGGCTGGAGCGAGGACAAGCTCGCAAACCTCGTCACCCGCAACGCCATGATCGGCACCGGCCTGCCGCGCGATCCGGACAAGCCGCGATGAATGGCGTCCACGACATGGGGGGCATGCACGGCTTCGGCAAAGTCAGCGAGGAGCCGAACGAGCCGGTGTTCCACGCCGATTGGGAGGGGCGCACCTTTGCGATGAGCATGGTCATGCGCACGATCGGGCTCTGGAACATCGACATGTCGCGCGCTGAGCAGGAGATGCTGCCGGCGCACCTCTATCTGGCGAGCTCCTACTACGAACGCTGGGGCCGCGGGCTCGAGCAACTGGTGCTCAAGCATGGGCTTGCCAGCAAGGAGGAGATGGCGGCTGGCCACGCGCGCACCACTGGCAAGCCGCTCGGGTCGAACCTCAAGCCGGCCGATGTCACAGCATTGCTCACACGCGGGTCCTACGAACGGCCGGCGCCCGCGCGAGCTCGCTTCAAGCCCGGCGACCGGGTACGCGCGCGCAACATCAACCCGCCGACCCACACACGCTTGCCGCGTTACGTACGTGGACACGTCGGCACCGTCGAGGCAGTACGCGGCTGTCACGTGTTCCCCGACTCGGTCGTGCGCGGCGAAGGCGAGAATCCGCACTGGCTCTACACCGTCGTGTTCGATGGCCGTGACCTGTGGGGAGAAGGCAGCGACCCGAGCCTGAAGGTTTCGGTCGAAGCGTGGGAGCCCTACCTGGAGCCCGCATGAGCGGCGTTACGCCCGCGGCGACCCGCCTCGTCATGAATGCGGTGCGCGGCATTCCGCGCGATCGCGACGGGCCGGTGTTTCGCGAACCGTGGGAAGCGCAGGCTTTCGCGATGGCGGTGACGCTGCAGGCGCGCGGTCTGTTCACCTGGAGCGAATGGGCGGCGGCGCTCGGCGAAGAGATCAAGCGCGCCCAGGCGGCCGGCGATCCCGACACCGGCGAGACCTATTACAGGCATTGGCTCGCGACGCTCGAGCGGATGGTGGCGCAGAAAGGCGTCACTGATCCGGAGACGCTTGCCCGCTATCGCGATGCCTGGGATCACGCTGCCGAACGCACGCCGCACGGCACGCCGATCGAACTGCAGGTGGAGGATTTCGCCGATTAGTGGGGTCCGCTAGTGTCCCGATTCCGAAGTTCGCCACACGTTGCAGCACGCTCGACGCGAACTTCGGAATCGAACGGACACTAGCCAATCTATGATTCTAGTGCCCCTTTGAACCCGAAGTTCGCTTTCAAACTCGCGGCACAGTGTGTGCGACCTTCGGGTCCGGGGCACTAGCGTTTGAATCGGAACTCCAAAAATCTTTAGATCGCAGGGTCGCGTCGCCGCCGGATCTCGCGAATGACGGCGCTGTTGTCGTCGTCGCCCTCTCCTTGGCGCACGCAGGCTTCCAGAATCTCCTCGTTCAACGTCGCGAGCGGGAGCTGCTGGCCACGCGTGCCGGCCTGCGCGAGCATCAGTTTGACGTCCTTCAAGGTTTGGCGAATTCGACCTTCGGGCGTGAACTCGCCGCGCACCATCTTGGCGCCCTTGGTGTCCATCACCTGCGAGTAGGACGCGGATTTGCGCGCCACCGCGAGAAAGCTGTCCGCGTCGAGCCCCAGGCGCTCGGCAAAAACGAGGCCCTCGGCAAGCGCGAGGCGATTGAGCCCGAGGATGAGATTGATCGCGAGCTTGGCACGGCCCCCGTTGCCGACCTCGCCCACGTGAAAATGCGTGGGCGTGATTGCTTCGACGATCTCGGACACCTCCTGCAGCTTCTCGGGGGCGCCGCCGAGTAACCCAACTCCTTCACCTTTCCTGACTTGTTCACTGGTTCCCGAGATCGGTATCTCCAACAGGTGCAAACCCTGGCTCGCAACGCGTTGCGCGAGCGCGGCGACATGATCCGGGTCGCAGGTCGAGGCACAGAGCACGGTCTTGTCTGAGCGCACGCCGACAGCGGGTAGAATCCCGCATTCTACGACCGCTTCGACTTGCTCGGTGTTGTAGACGGCAAGGACGAGCGGATCGCAGCGCATCGCGATTTCGGCGAGCGACTGCGCAAAAATGCCGCCGCGCCGCTCGAACGCCGCCTGCGTGGCCGGATCGATGTCAAACCCATTGGGCCGGAACCCGGCCGCGACCAGCCGCTCTGCGATGGCGCTGCCGAGCAAGCCGAGGCCAATGACGCCAACCTGGCGGTTCGAATTCATGCGCGGCTCACCCAGATGTGCGGGTGCGCGCGCGCCGGTGCTCCGGTCGCGATACCACCCGTCGAAATCAGCACGTGCGTGTTCGCCGCTCCCGCGGGATGTCACGGACAGCTGACCGCGATCTTGTTCGCGTACATCGCGCCGTAACTGGCTTGCTGTTTGAACGTCGCCTCACTCAGGCGCTGGCTTTGCAGCGGTGCCGAAGGATCCGGCCGCCGGGTGATGGCGAGCTTGCAAGCGGATGGCGCGCCCGCGAGCTTGACCGGATCGCTCTCCGCCAACTCGAAGTCGATAAAAAACTCCGGATCGAAAACCTCGAGGTTGAGGTTCGCGGCTTTTGCGGGCGCCTCGAGCGGCAGGAAGAAATGCAACGTCAGCATCTCGTCCTTGAATTCAAGCCAATAGTCGACCGGATCGCGGAACTTGGTCTTTTTGCCGTCCGCTTTGGCGAATGTGAAGTACTCGAGCTCCTTCATGGAGGAGACGTTTTCCTCGGCAACCGGCGCCAGTTGCTCGCGGGTGAAAACGCCTTTCTGCTTGGCCTCGATCCCTTGCACGGCATAGGTCGAGAACATGTCATCGAACGTCCAGACATGGCGCACGCCGGTCACGGTGCCGTCAGGGGCGTACACGAGTTCGCTGTTGACCTTGACCCAGACGTGCGGGTGCGCGTTCGCCGGCGTTCCGGAAAGCGCGAGGC
>CAWFLX010000035.1:0-48686 GCA_963816775.1 uncultured Alphaproteobacteria bacterium | reverse complement strand
AGCCCACAATCCGCCGGCCGCATGCACCGCAGGGACTTGCTCACAGGCGCCGCGGCGCTTGGCGGCGCCGCGCTGCTGCCGCGCGCGGCGGCGGCGCAATCTGAGCCGCGCCGCGGCGGCGTCCTGCGCTGGGCCAACCCGCCCAATCCCGGCAGCCTCGACCCGGTGACGGGGCGAACTGCCGCCGAGTTCGCATTTCTGCACGTCGTGTTCGACGCGCTCCTCGATTTCGATCCGATGACGCTCGACCCGAAGCCAGGCCTCGCCCGGACGTTCGGGTTGGAGGATCCGACGACCTTCGTGATGGAGCTCGTGGAAAACGCGGCCTTCCACGACGGCACGCCGTTCGACGCAGACGCGGTCAAGTTCAACCTCGACCGCGCCCGCACCGACCCGCGTTCCAACGTCAAAGCCGATATCGCAACCGTACGCGCGGTCGAGGTCGGCGGCAAATATCGCGTGATCCTGCGGCTCGACCGCCCGAACGCGGCGTTGCCGGCGGTCCTCACTGACCGGGCCGGGATGATGGTCTCGCCCACGCACGTCAGGCAGAACGGCCCCAACGTCGATCAGAATCCGGTCGGCACCGGTCCGTGGAAACTCGTGAGCTGGCGCAACAACGACCGCTTCGTGGCGACGCGCAATGACAGCTACTGGCGTCCCGGCCTGCCTTATCTCGACGGCGTCAACATCGCGATCATGAACGAGCCGGCGACTGCGTTGCGCTCGGTGATCGCGGGCGAGAATGACCTTGCGACCTCGCTCGGGCCGCAGCAGAAAAACGTCGCAGATCGCAGCAAGCTCGTCACCCAACTCACCCATTCGCTCGGCATGGTCGGCATCTATCTCAACTACGCGCGGCCGCCGTTGAACGACACGCGCATACGCCAGGCGCTTAACTACGCCATCGATCGCGATGCGCTCAACCAGGCTATCGCGCTCGGGCTCGATGTGCCGACCTCAGCGATTTTGCCGAAGGAGCATTGGGCCTGCGATCCGGCGAGCGCGCAGTACTATCGCCACGACCCGGCGATGGCCCGTAAACTCCTGGCCGAGGCCGGATTTCCCGAAGGCATCGACATTCCGATGCTGGGCTGGTCGGACCAGATCTCGATGCAGCGGCAGGAGGTGATCGTCACCCAACTCGCCCGCTCCGGCATCCGCGTGCAGCTCACGCCGGTCTCCGCCAGCGCGAGCTCAACCATGTTCTTCGGCCCCGCCAAGCAGGGCGCCGGCCGCATGGCGCAGATCGCCGCGCGCCCCGACCCGAGCCAGGAGTACGACAATCTGTTCAGCAAGGACGCCTATTTCAACGCCGGTGGCGTCGAGCTTCCGGGCTACCGCGAGTTGCTTGACGCCACCATGGCGACCACGGACCGGGCCGCGCGCAAGGCAGCGTTCGCAAAACTGCAGCGCTTTGTGGTCGAGAACGCGTTGCTGGTACCGATCGTGTTCAACACCGCCATCACAGTGCATCATCCTCGGCTCAAAGGTTTCGTTCTCGGGATGATCGGCAAACCCAAGTGCGCCGACGTGTGGCTTGATGCGTAGGCTGCACCTTGGAGTGATCGGGCTGGGGCGGGCGTTCAGCCTGATGTTGCCGACGCTCGCGCATCATCCGAAGGTCGAGATCGTCGCCGGTACCGACGTGCGGGCGGACGCGCGCGAGCGCTTCGCGCGCGAGTTTGCGGCAAAGGCGCATCCGAGCGCGGACGCGCTCGCCGGTGATCCGAACGTCGAGGCGATCTATATCTCAACGCCGCATGAACTCCACGCCGCGCACGCGCAATTGGCCGCGGCGCACGGCAAGCACATCATGGTCGAGAAGCCGATGGCCCTGTCGCTCACCGACTGCACCGCGATGATCGACGCGGCGCGCGCCGCGGGCGTGGTGCTGATGGTTGGACCGAGTCACAGTTTCGACGCGCCGATCCGGCGCGCCCGCGACCTGATCGCGAGCGGCGCGTTCGGCGAACTGCGCATGATCCAGGCGCTCAATTACACCGACTGGCTCTATCGTCCACGCCGGCCGGAGGAGCTCGATCCGAGCGCCGGGGGTGTGCTCGTCAACCAGGCCCCGCACCAGGTCGACATGGTGCGGCTGATCGCGGGAGGACTTGCGCAGACCGTTCGCGCGTCGGTTGGTGCCTGGGATCGGGCGCGGCCGGCGCCGGCCGCCTATGCGGCGCATGTGACCTTCGCCGGCGGCGCATTCGCCTCGCTCACGTACAATGGATACGGACATTTCGACTCCGATGAATTCATGGGCTGGATCGGGGAGGGCGGTGAGCCCAAAGACCAGGCCCGCTCCGGCCACGCCCGTGCGCGGCTTGCCGGTCTTGCAAGCGCCGAGCAAGAAGCGAGCCTCAAGGCGGCGGGTAGCTATGGCGGGGCCGACTACGGCGGGCCGTCCGCCGCCTCGCGAGCAACTCCAAAACATCAGCATTTCGGCTTGCTGATTGCGTCATGCGACCGTGCTGACCTGCGGCCGACTCCGGACGGCGTCCTTATCTACGACGACAATGGCGTTCGGCTGGAGCCGCTTGCGCCTCCGGCGGTTCCGCGATCAGAAGTCATCGACGAGCTCTACGCCGCGGTGATCGATCACCGTCCGCCGCAGCACGACGGTCCCTGGAGCCGCGCCACCATCGAAGTGTGTCTCGCGATGCTGCAGTCGGCGCGGACCGGGAAGGAGGTTGTGCTGGAACATCAGGTTGGGTTGCGGCCGTAGGCTCACCCGTACGGCATGGCTGCCAACGATCGGCCCGCCTTGCCGGATGCGGATCGATTCACCTACTCTTGCGGCACAAGCAGAAAGCTCTGGTTTCCGAACGCGTTCAATTTCGCGAACCGGGACACTCAGGCGAGGACAAACTACCCATGGAATTCGGCCTCTTTTCCAACAATCGCCGTCCCGACCGTCCGATCGGCGAGGCCTGGGACGAAGATATTTTCGAGGCCGAGGTCGCCGATCGGCTTGGCTTTCACGAGATCTGGTTTTCCGAGCACCAAAGTCCGGCGGAGCTCATCATCTGCAAGGCCGCCGGGCGTACCGAGCGCATCCGGTTAGGCTCCGCCGTGCGACCGCTCGGTTACTATCACCCGCTGCAGGTCGCGCTCGAGGCCAACACCACCGACCAGCTCACCGGCGGCCGCTACATGCTCGGCATCGGCACCGGCTTCTATCCCAAGAAGCTCGAGTGGCGTGGCCTCGATCCAAATTCGATGCGCGCCGTCATGGAGCCATCGATCGAGCTGATGCTCAAGCTCTGGAACAGCAAGGAGCCGGTCGACTACGACGGCCCGTTCTGGAAGGGCAAGAAAATGATGCTCGAGTGCCCGCCGGTGCAGAAACCGCATCCGCCGGTCGGCATTGCGGCCGCCAACACGGTCGGATCGGTGGAGCTGGCCGGCCGGCTTGGGCTGATGGTGCTAACCGGCGACTTCATTCCGATCCCGCGCCTGCGGCTCTTCGCCGACACGTTGGTCAAGGCGCAGACTGCCGCCGGCCGCAAGCCCCGTCGCCGCGATCTGCGCACCTGCCGCGTGATCTACGTGGCGGAGACCGATAGGGAAGCGGTCGAAGACATGCGCAAGTCCTACACCGGCGTGATCAAGTGGGAGATCGTCAATACGCCGCACCACCAAGTCGAGCGCATTCCGCCCGGCGGCACCTTGCAGGACATCACCTACGACTATCTGGTCGACACCCACAACCTGTTCATCGGCAGCCCGGAGACCGTCACCAAGCGGGTGCTCGAATTCTACGATCAGGTCGGCGGCTTCGGCACGCTCATGTTCCACGCCGGGCGCGACTACGCGACCCGCGAGAAGCGCGCGCGCTCGATGCAGTTGTTCATGCAGGAAGTGGCGCCCAAGCTGCGCCGCCTCGATCCGGATGCGGCCCCGGCGATCGCCGCGGAATAGCTAGCGTCAGGCCGCTTTCTCGCAGATCACGATCCACGGGATGGCGAAGCGATCGACCACCATCCCGAAGCGTTCGGCAAAGAACGTCTTCCCCATCGGCATCCGCACGGTCCCTTTGTCGGCAAGCGCCGCGAAGACGCGCTCGGCCTCGGCCGGCTTGTTGACGCCCAGCGACACCGAAAAGCCCCTGGGCGGCTCGTAGCCGCCCTGACCGTTGGGTGGGGCATCGCTCCCCATCAGAACAATCTCATCGCTGACCAGACGGGCGTGAATGATCTTGTCGCGCCATTCCGGCGGTACGTGGCTCTCGGCCGGCGTTCCGGCGTATGTCGACATCATCGTGATCTTTCCGCCGAGGCACTGTTCGTAGAATTTGAATGCCGTCTCGCAGTCGCCGTTAAAGTTGAGATAGGGGTTCAGTTGCACGATCGGCTCCTCCGGTGGAATAAGGGTTGATATCAACATTATAAATCGATGTCAAACCGTGACGAGTTACCGTCTGCAGCTATCCCAATAGTGCGCGCTACCAATATGGGACCTGCGCTGCACCGATCGACGGCGGGTGTTCTGAGCCATCGACCTGCTCTTGAGCGCGCTATACGCCCGTTCAGCGCGGTCGCGGCGAGGCAACTGCGGCGCCCGTTGCTTTCCGTGTCCGGCCGGCGGAAGATTGCCGAAATAAACGCAGCAAACGGAGGGCACGCATGCGGTCCACGCGCTATCTGGTTGGAGCGGTCGCCCTGCTCGCGGTCGCTTCGACCGCTCCTCAGGCCGCCCAGGCCCAAGCCTACCCCACACAGGACGTACACTTCGTCTGCGCCTTTGCGGCCGGCAGTGGCGCCGACATTATCGTTCGCTATTTCTCCGACAAGATGCGCCCGCTGATGGGCCGATCAATCATCGTCGAGAACAGGGTCGGCGCGATCGGCAATCTCGCGACCGAGTATGTGGCGCGCTCCAAGCCCGATGGGCACGTGATCTACGTCACCGGCGCAAGCGGGGTCGCGGCCAACATGCACATCTTCAAGAACCCGTCGGTCGACGTCGGCAAAGCGTTGCAGATTGCGGCGACCATCAACAAGGCGACGATGATGCTCGGCGTCCGCGCCGACGCACCTTGGAAGACCGCCCCCGAGCTCACGGCCGCGATGAAACTCAAAGGTGACAAGGCGAGCTACGCGATCGCGAATCCGACCTCCAAAGTGTTGGGTGCGCTTTACAGGGAAAGGGCTGGCTTGCAGTCAGTCGAGGTGGGCTATCGCACCGGCGCCGATTTCCTCAACGATCTCTACGGCGGCAACATCGATTACGCCATTCCCGACAACATCCAGGCAACGGCGCAGGCGCGGGCCGGCCGCATGCGCATTCTCGCCGTCGGCGCGGCGACGCGCATGCAAAGTGCACCAGATCTTCCGACCATGACCGAGCTCGGTTATCCGATGGATGTGCGCACGTGGTGGGCCGCGCTGGTGCCCGCCGCAACGCCGCGGCCGATCGTCGATCAGCTCAATGCCTGGTTCGGCCAGGTGGTGGCGACCGAGGAGACAAGGGCGTTCCTCGCCGGCATCGCCAGCGATCCCTGGGTGAGCACGCCGGAGCAGGGGCAGGCCTTCTTCCGCGAGCAGATCAAGGAGTGGGGCGACTACGTCCGCCTGGCCAAGATCGAGCCGCAAGGTTAGCGCATGTCCCGGAAAGGATACCGGTTTTCCAAAGGACATGCGCAAAACGTAGCCAGAGCGCTCTCCGACCCCCCATCGGAAAGCGCTCTGGCCGGCCCCCCCAAGGCTATTGCACGACGTCGAGTTTCACTTTCGCGACGCCCTTTCCAGTCATTCCGAGCGACTCGGCGGCGGAGGACGAAACGTCAACCACGCGACCCGGCACAAAGGGGCCGCGATCATTGACGCGAACCGTCACCGATTGCCCGGTGGCGACGTTGGTAACCCGCAGTTTGGTTCCGAATGGAAGCGTACGATGCGCGGCGGTGAGTTCGTTTGGATTGAACGCTTCGCCGCTCGCGGTTCTTGAACCGCTCGAATAGAAGCTCGCGACGCCCGACGACGCATCAAGCGACGTATCCCTGCTGGCAAGCGGCGAATGCCGCTTGTGGACGCTGGCAACGCGCTGGCCCGACCACGATGATTGATTGGTGGCCATCGGTGCCTGGGCGCAAGCAGCCAGCGCTGCCGCCGTCAATACGACGGCGAGCGACTGAGCAACAAGCCGGCGCCGACCGGACCAGACGCGCTCGCCGTAACGATGATTTTCTGCGTCGACCGCGACGCTCGGAGACTCCAAGATATTAACGCAAGACATGTTTGTACCCCCACCCGACGCAATCCGACAGTCAATGAGGGCAGAACCGTGGCTCGATGGCTGCCGCGGGGGGCATCATCGCTCGAATGTATTTGGATGTGATTAATCTGCCACAGCCGGGGGCGTTAAGGACTTGTTTGGAGCTCAAATCGTGGAGGAATCGGCGCTGGATTCAGCCGGAAATCGCCCTCTCGGCCGCGGCCTGCTCCTTCAGAGGGAGCTCATGCATCGCCAGAATCGCGCCGAGCGCGCCCAAGAATCCGACGCCCGCAGCACCAAAGATCCAGCGGAAGATCATCGGAAAATTCGCGCCGCTCTTGGTAAAATCACTCCCAGCAATGCCTTGTAAGTGGCCGCTCGCATGCATTTGTCCAAACAGGATTGCCCCGAAGATCGCAACCGCAACGGCGCCCGCGAGCGAACGCGCGAACACCATCACGCCAGTCGCGGTGCCGAGCTGTTCGCCGGGAGCGGCGTTTTGAACGCAGATTGTGGTTACCGGCAGGATCGTGCCGAACCCGATGCTGGTCAGGGCAAGCAGAATCTCGACCGCCGCCAGCGGCAGCCCCTGCGGATCGAAGCTCATCACCCCCATGGCGCCGATTGCGACCACAAGCCCGATGATCGGCAGGCTTTTATAGTGCGCAACGCTTGCCATCGTGCGGCCGGCGATGCCGGCGCCGATGGCCGTTCCAACCATCAGCGGAATCAGCGCTACGCCGGACATGCTGGGGGTAAGCATGCGTACCGATTCGAAATAAATCGGCGTAAAGATCATCAGCCCGACGGACGTGCCAATGCCGAGCGCGCAAGCCAACGTCGCGGTCAGGATCACCTGGTTGGCGAGCACCGATATCGGGAGCAGCGGTTCGGGGGCGCGCTGTTGGCGCACGAAGAACAACACCGCGAAGATAACAAACAAGGCCACGAGGCCGATGGTCGGGAGCGATGTCCATGGATAGGTCACACCGCCCCAGTTCAGCACCAGCATCAGGGCGATCGTCGCAATCACCAGCAGCACGGCGCCCGCGATGTCGATCTGGTGACGTTGTCCGCTGACCGGGAGCTTGCGCAGCAGCGAATAGATCGGCAGCAGTGCAGCAAGTCCGATCGGTGGATTGATCCAGAAAATGAGCGACCAGTGCAGATGCTCGGCGATGAAGCCGCCGAGCAACGGTCCGGCGAGGCTGGCGGTGACGAACACCGCCGATATGTAGGCCTGATACCGCGGCCGCTCCTTGGGCGAGATGATATCGCCGATGATGGTCAGTGACAGCGAGATCAGCCCGCCGCCGCCGAGCCCCTGGAAGGTGCGAGCCAGGATCAAGACCAACATGCTCGGCGACAGCGCGCATGCGGCCGATCCGGTGATGAAGATGCCGATCGAGACCAGCAGGGTTATGCGGCGCCCGTAAATATCGCTCAGCTTGCCGTAGATCGGCGTGACCACCGTGGCGGCGAGCAGATACGCGGTCACCACCCAGGTGAGCTGCCGGGGGTCGCCGAGTTCGCTACCGATCGTCGGCAGCGCGGTCGATACGATGGTCTGATCGAGCGCCGCGACCAGCGTCGCGAGCATGACGCACAGCACGATCAGCATCGCTTCGCCGTGGGTCAGCGCGGAATGCGTGCGGGGAGGCGCACCGGACGTGGCCGCGTCGTTCACGTTGACTATCACGTGCCTGGGTTTCCGATCGGACTGGGCTGGCGGATTGCGATTCCGTTCTAATGGAAGCTTTGGGCCCGGTCTACGATTTGCGGGCATTCGCGAGCGAACACCCAAAGCTGATGAGCGACGTGCTGACGGCCCGCGGCGCGACGACGTCCGTTATTTGGACCGGTCAGTATTTTTCGCTCACGAAACTAAATCGTTTCAGGCGAGCTTGGTCGTCATATGCGCCTTTGGTCGAGCGCTTGGGCAGCTTGACTTGTGAGCGCGGTGACTTGCCGGGCGCAATGGTCTTCAGGATGTGAGAAATGCAATTGAGCCGCGCACGACGTTTGTCGTCCGATCTCACAATGTGCCAAGGCGCAAACTTGGTGTGGGTTGCCTTCAGCATCACGTCGCGGGCCTTCGAGTACTCGTACCATCGCTTGTACGATTCGATGTCCATCGGGCTGAGTTTCCACTGCCGCAGCGGATCGTGAATGCGAGCCAGAAAACGGCGCTCCTGCTCTTCTTTTCCGACCTCGAGCCAAAACTTGATCAGCATGATGCCGCTATCAACGATGTACAGCTCGACCTCCGGACAAACGATTAGAAATTGCCGATGCTCCTCTTCGGTGCAAAATCCCATGACGTACTCGACGCCAGCGCGGTTGTACCAACTGCGATCGAAGATGATGATCTCACCGGCCGCGGGAAAATGCGGAATGTAGCGCTGGAAGTACATTTGCGACTTTTCCCGGCCCGACGGTGCCGGAAGCGCGACAACGCGAAATACCCGCGGGCTTACCCGGTCGGTGATGGCTTTGATTGTGCCCCCCTTGCCGGCGGCGTCGCGCCCCTCGAAAACGATGATGACCCGCAGTCCCTTGTGCTTGACCCAGTCCTGCAGCCGACAGAGCTCAATCTGCAGCTTTCGTAATTCTTGCTCATAGGCCTTGCGCTTGAGCTTCGATTTGCCGGCGTCGCTGGCTCGCTTTGCGGCCATGAACTGTCTCCCTGACGTTGCGTGCCTGAATTCGATTGGCGATGTGGGGGACTTAAGTCCCAGCTTCGACTGCGCAGACTGTGCGCCGGAGCGACTCGGTCGATCTGATGACGAGCTTTTCTGCTTCGACGACGAGGAAGAATAGAAGGCCACCCGAGATCAGCCATAGCCACACGTGCAGCGGGAGCGCTTGCGTATCGAACAGCTGCTGCAGCGGCGGCGCATAAGTGAACAGCATCTGCAGGAGCACGACGGCGCCGATGCCGTACGGCAAGTATTTGTTTCCGAGGTGGGCCCCGAGCGAGAGAGAAGAATCGAGAAGATAGCGGCTGTTCAGCAGGTAGAACACCTGGCCGACCGTGATCGCATTGACGGCGGCAGTGCGGGCGAGTTGGTCCGAGGCACCCTGTGATTTCATCCAGAAAAAGGCGCACAGCGTGAAGGCGAGCAGCGCTACTCCGACGAAAGCAACGCGCCAAAGACCGAATCGGGTGAGAATTGGCCGGTCGGCGGCGCGTGGTGACCGCTGCATCACATCAAGCTCGTGCGGTTCGAAGGATATCACGAGGCCCAGAGCCACAGATGTCACCATGTTGACCCACAAGACCTGCGGTGCGGTGATCGGCATAGTGAAACCGAAGAGGATGGCGACGGCGATAACCAGCGCCTGGGCGACGTTGGTTGGCAGCATGAACAAGATCGCCTTTTCGATATTGTTGTAGACCGTGCGCCCTTCTTTCACCGCCGCTGTGATGGAAGCGAAGTTGTCGTCGACGAGGATCATCTCGGCCGCTTCCTTGGTGACCTCGGTACCCTTGATGCCCATCGCGACGCCGATATCGGCTTTCTTGAGAGCCGGTGCATCGTTCACGCCGTCTCCGGTCATTGCGACGATCTGATTGTTCGCCTGGATTGCCTTCACAAGACGGAGCTTGTGTTCGGGGCTCGCGCGCGCGAACACGTCAACGTCACGGACCCGCTCCTGCAGGGTGGCGGTATCCATCTTCTCAATCTCAGCACCAGCGATCGCCGTCTTTCCGTCCCCGATGCCGAGCAGCTTGGCGATCGCGGCGGCAGTGATCTTGTGGTCGCCGGTGATCATTGTGACCCGGATCCCCCCATCCTGGCATTCCTTGACGGCCTCGATGGCCTCTTTGCGCGGCGGGTCGAGCAGACCGACGAGACCGAGGAGGATCAGGTTCCGCGGCAGGTCTGCCGGGGTGAGACCGCCTGCCTTGACGTCGGGGTTCTCGATCCAGGCCAATGCGAGCACGCGTTCGCCTTGGCCGGCGAGTTTGTCCGATGCCTCCATGAAATGCGCGCGATCAAGCGGCTTTGCTTCTTCGCTCGCGGTTTGCTGGCGGTTGCAGTGCTCGAAAATGACTTCGGGCGCTCCCTTGGTGAGGAGAATCTGCTTGCTATCACCAGCCGCGTGCAACGTGGCCATGAAGCGGTGTTCGGATTCGAACGGGATGGCATCAACGCGCGGATGCGCGCCTTGCTCGGTTTTCCGGTTCATCCCGAGTTTCGCAGCGAAGGGGTAGAGTGCCCCTTCGGTCGGGTCACCCTCCACCTTCCAGACGCCATCCTCTTGAAGCAATTCGGCATCGTTGCACAGCAGTGAAACGCGTCCCATCAGCTCGAGCACGCGGTCTTGACCTGCAGGTGTGCCGTCCTTGCTGACCTCTCCGGCCGTCGCGTAGCCGTCACCGGTGACCTGGTACGTAGCGTCGGCGGTCACAGCCGACACCACCATCATTTCCATCAGGGTCAGCGTGCCGGTCTTGTCGGAGCAGATGCGCGATACCGAGCCGAGCGTTTCGACCGCCGGGAGCCGCCGAATGATGGCATTGCGCTGTGCCATGCGCTGCACGCCGATCGCCAGTGTGATCGTGATGATTGCCGGCAGGCCCTCCGGTATGACCGACACGGCGATGCCGATGACAGCCTGAAAGAGCTCTACAAAGTCCATGCCCTTCACCCACTTGCCATAGGCGAAGATCAAGACGCTCACCACGCCGATCACCGCTGTGATCGCATAGCCGAACTTCTTGATTTGGCGCAGCAGCGGGGTCTCCAGCGCGTTCACGCTCGCGAGCAGTTGGTTGATTCGCCCCAGCTCCGTTTCATCGCCTGTCGCAACCACCACGCCGGTGGCACGGCCGGACACGACCATCGTCCCTGAGAACGCCATGTTCTCGCGATCGCCGACGGTCGCGTTGGAGGCCACGGGTTCGGTGATCTTATCCGTCGGCACCGATTCCCCCGTGAGGGCGGCTTCTTCGGTGCGCAAATTCTTGACTTCGGTCAGCCGAAGGTCTGCCGGTACTTTGTCACCCGATTCAAGTAGGACAACGTCACCTGGCACGAGTTGGTCCGCCGGAATCATGCGTGTTTCGCCGTCGCGAACTGTGCGCGCTTCCGCCGACAGCATGTTGCGGATCGAATCCAGGGCCTTCTCGGCCTTTCCCTCCTGAATGAAGCCGAGCAGCCCGTTGATGATCACAACCCCCAAGATGATTGCCGCATCGATCCAGAGATTGAGCATCAGCTTGGTAAAACCGGCGCCCAGCAGGACGTAGACTAGGATGTTGTTGAACTGCGACAGGAACCGCGCGAGCGGTCCGCTCTTCTTGCCTTCCGGCAATTGATTGCGACCATATTTCTGGAGCCGGCGCGACCCTTCAGCTGCGTTCAGCCCGTTCTTGCCATCGGTCGCGAGCCGCTGCACGACCTCGGTTGCCGTCATGCTGTACCAGGAGGGCTGGTCGCCTGCGGGTATGGCCGTCGATGTTTCAGCCATTCATCAGCCCCTCCCGTTCGGGGGGCGGATCTGCGGCCGGGGACACCAAAACAACGATTGGGACCTAAGGTGTCGTCGTGCGTCTCGCCCCATGCAACGAGCGACGCAGCAGCGCCAACAGACTGCCGCCGGTCGCCATACCGAGAACGTAGATGATGCCGACTAAAAACGCTAGCGGCGCGCTCGCGCTGAAGCCGAGGAAGGAAACAGTGACATTTTCAAAATTTTGCGCTGCGAAAATGATGATGGCAGCAAGAAACAATCCAATGATTATCAGATAGATCCAGCGCATGGCGGTATGCCTCTATGGGCAAACATGAGACACTATAAGACGCGGTCGCAGACGTGTCGAGCAAACGGGGTCGCTCGTGATACAAATTCGCGCCTGTGTGGTCGGATTGAAATAGAGAAACGTGACGGCTTTTGCGTCGCAACAAGGTGTGCGGTAGCGGAGATTGCGAAGTTGCGCGAGTCCGGAGGCGACGCTTGAAACCGGCAATTGATCCTCGTCGCGGCGACATTGAGGACGACGCATCGAGCTCGAAGCGGCGCTCACTGCTTTCGCTGCTCGGCTCTCTGTTGGCGGAAATCAGCATAACGAAATTGGCCACGGCCTGGATTTCGCTGGTGATCCTTCCGGCCTTGTTGCTGGGGGTCGCGCCGATTGTCGCCTCGATCTGGTTCAACAAGGTATTCGACGAATTTACATCGTCGCTCGCCGGCGTCTGGTCGTTGATCGTTATTGCTGTCCTGGCGGCTGTCGGCTGGTTCGGCGGTCGCCGGGTTTTTCTAATTGCCGAACATAGTTTCTGGTCACTCAATTCGCTCATTGTACAGCCCTGCTACACGGCTTGCCGGGAAGCTTTGCGTCATCTCGTCAGCCGCCAGGTGTCTCCGCAAGCGACCAGCCGCCGGCGCGCGATGCTGCATGCGGCGACTGCGATTGTGTCCGGGCTTGTGATCTGCGCTATTGGGATTTTGGTGTTGTTGCTGGCATGGCCGACTGCTTATTTGACGAGCGACATCGCGATCTTGATCTCCCCGAAAAAGTTGGCGATCGTTGCCCTGGCCAACAGCGTCGTCCTGGTCAGTGCCTATGTGGCCGTTGCCGCGCTGGTCTGGGCGGTTGCTGACGCGGCCATGGGTGCGCCGCGCAATCTTGAAGCGTTCGACGAAACTCCTCGGGAAGGCCGCAGCTGGCGTATCGCGCACCTGTCGGATCTCCACATTGTGGGCGAGCGGTACGGTTTTCGAACTCGAGAGCGGCCGGTCGGGCGCGCGCGGCAACCAGCGCGTTCGGCGCGTGTTCGAACAGCTGGAGCTACGGCATGCGGACGAGCCGCTCGATCTGATTTTGATCACCGGGGATATGACGGACGCCGGACGATCGAGCGAATGGGCTGAATTCTTCGATGCTGTGGCGGACCACCCAATCCTCGGCAATCTTATTTTGCTGATTCCGGGCAATCACGACGTCAACATCGTCGATCGGGCCAACCCGGCGCGGCTCGACTTGCCGACCAGCCCCAACAAACGGCTGCGCAAGGTGCGGACCTTGTCTGCGCTTGCCGCGATCCAGGGTGAGCGTGTCCGCGTCGTAGACCAAGCAAGCCGGCGACTGGGTGACAACCTGGCGACCGTGTGGGCGCCACATGTGGCCAGGATTGCTGCGTTTGCCGACGCCGGAAAGCCGGCATTGACCAAAGAGCTGACTGATTTGTGGGCTGCGAGTTTTCCCATGGTGTTGCCGCCGGATCGCGACGACGGCCTCGGGATCATTCTGCTGAACTCGAATGCCGACACGCATTTTTCATTCACCAATGCGCTCGGCATGATCTCGTCGGAACAAGCCCGCGGGATCAACGTCGCGAGCGCGCAATACCCCCGCGCATGTTGGGTGATCGCGCTGCATCATCATGTCGTCGAGTACCCCAGGGCGGCAAAAGCCCTTTCCGAGCGCATCGGCACGGCGTTGATCAACGGAAGCTGGTTCATCCGCGGCCTCAAATCCTTGGCCGGCCGCGCGGTGCTGATGCACGGACATCGTCACGTCGACTGGGTCGGGGAGTGCGCCGGGCTGACCATCGTTTCGGCGCCGTCCCCGGTCATGAACGCGACCGACGACGCGACGACGTGCTTCTATGTACACACATTGGCGATTGGGCTGGACCGGCGTCTGCGATTGCTGCAGCCGCAACGTGTTGCCGTCCCGGGTGAGCCGCGTTCTGAGGAAGTAGTCGCCTAGGTGCGATATCCCTTGTTCCACGCCGCCGCCGATGGACCGCGAGCGTGGGGCAGCAGGACTTCGGGAAACTGGTTGGTCGCCCCGATGGCGTGCACCGACGCAGGCGGCGGATGAACACCACCCTCAGGCCGCAACGCCTTCGTGCGCAGGCTCCTTGACGCGGAACCATGTGACGTAGAGTGCGGGCAGAACAATCAGAGTGAGTACCGTCGCCACGAACAAACCACCCATGATCGCGAAAGCCATTGGCCCCCAGAACACAGTCGGGGCGATCGGAATAAATCCGAGAACCGTGGAAATCGCCGTCAGCATGATCGGACGGAAGCGGGAGAGGGTCGCTCCGACCACCGCGTCCCAAATTTGAAGCCCCTGCGCCCGTTCGGTCTCTATCTGCTCGATGAGAATCACCGCATTGCGGGCGATCATGCCGAGCAACGCCAGAATGCCGAGGATCGCGACAAAGCCGAGCGGCTGGCCAAAGATGAGCAGCGCGACAACAATCCCAATGAGGCCCATTGGGACGACGCTCATAACCAGAAACAGGCGGCTGAAGCTGTGCAACTGAGCCATCAGGAAGACGATCATGAGGAGGAGCATCAGGGGAACCATCGCGAAGACCGAGGCCTGCGATTGTGCGCTTTCCTCGACCGTACCGCCCACTTCGATGCGATATCCTTTTGGAAGGTTTTCACTCAGCTTCGCGATTGCCGGGGCTAGCGCGTGGACCGCGCTTTCGGGCGTCGAACCGGAAGCGACATCGGCTTGCACGGTCAAGGTCGGAACGCGCTGGCGCCGCCAGATCAACGGATATTCCTGATCGAAATCGAAGCTCGCGACCTGGCTCAGCGGTACCGTGCGCCCGTTCGGGAGCGGAAGCTGCAGAGCGCGCAGGGTCGATAGCGAGATGCGCTGTTCGTCCTGCGCCCGCGCAATGACGTCGACTAGATAGATATCGTCGCGCACTTGGGTGATCGGCGTCCCGGTCATGACGGCGTTCAGAGTTTCGGCAAGCGTCTGGGAGCTCAGGCCCAAAAGCCGGGCCTGATCTTGATCGATGCTGATGCGAACCTTGCGGGCTGGCTCGATCCAGTCGAAATTGACCTCTTTTACACGGGGGTTGGCACCCAGGACTTCGGCAAGGCGCAGCGCGATCGATCGCACCTGGGCAATCTCGGGGCCTTGGACTCTGTATTGCACCGGCCATCCGACAGGGGGGCCGAGTTCCAGCGGTGACACGCGGGCGACGACGCCGGGCATTTGCTCTGCCAGCGCCTTCTCCAGACTCGTTTGGAGCCGCTCGCGCGCTGCGACGCTCTTGGCGACGACCACGGCTTGGGTAAAGGAGTTCTTGGCCAACTGGACGTCGAGCGGAAGGTAGAAGCGGATGGCCCCACGCCCAACGTAGGTGCTCCAACGCTCGACATCGGGATTTCCCGTGAGGATGGCATCGAGTTTGGCGGCGGCCTGATCGCTAGCGTAGATCGAGGCGTTTTGCGGTAAGGCGAGATCGACGACGAGTTCAGGACGGTCGGACGCCGGGAAAAATTGTCGCGGCACATACGGCAGCGCCAGAATTGCAGCGACAAAACAAGCCAGTGTCGCCGCAATCGTGAGCCAGCGCATCCTCATCGCGCCGACAAGGAGCCCGCGGAAGGTCCGCATCACCGCTCCCGGTTCGTCCGACACCGCCGCCTTCGGCTTCGCGAGGAGGGCCACACCAAGCAAAGGCGCAAAGAGGACGGCGACGAACCAGGAAACGATCAGCGCGATGGTCACAACGGCGAAGATCGAGAACGTATATTCGCCCGCCGCGCTCCGCGCAAAACCGATCGGCACAAAACCCGCTGCCGTGACGAATGAGCCCGTCAGCATCGGGAAGGCCAGCGTGTCATACGCAAATGTCGCGGCCTGCTCCTTGCTATCGCCTCGCGCCAGGCGCGAGGTCATGACGTCGATAGTGGTCATGGCGTCATCGACTAGGAGGCCCAAAGCGATGATCAGGGCGCCGAGCGAAATGCGCTGGAGATCGATCGCAAGCGCTTCCATGATAGGGAATACGATGGCGAGCGTCAGCGGAATTGAAAGAGCAACAATTGCGCCCGCTCGAAAGCCGAGCGTAACGAAACTCACCGCCATGATGATTGCGATTGCCTGCCACAGCGACGTCATGAACTCGCCGATGGCGGTGCTGACGACAGCGGGTTGATCCGAAACAAGCGTCGGCTCAATGCCGAGGGGTAGATCGGCAATGGCTTCGTTGATCTCCCGGCTCACGTTCCGGCCCAGAGCCAGAATGTCGCCGCCATTGCGCATGGCGATGGCAAGTCCGATGGCGGGACGCCCGTTGACACGGAACATCGGCTGGGGGGGATCTGCAAAAGAGCGGCGAACTTCGGCGATGTCGCGCAGCCGGATCAGCCGCCCGTTCGACAGAAAATTAACGGCGAGAATATCCTGTTCGGACCGGAATGCGCCGGATACGCGGAGCCAAAGCTTCTCGTCACTGGTCTGTATGGAGCCGGATGGACTGACAGCGTTTTGTGCCTGGAGGGCGGCAAGCAAAGCCGCTCGATCAATTCCAAGCCCGGCGAGTTGCTGTGTCGAAAACTCGACAAAGATCTGCTCATCCTGAGCGCCGATGATTTCGATCTTCGACACGTCCGGAACATGCAGCAATCGCGAGCGGATATCCTCCACATAATCACGAAGCTCGCGATGGGTGAATCCGTCGGCGCTAAAGCCGTAGATCAACCCAAAGGTGTCGCCAAAGTCATCGTTGAAGCCCGGACCAACGACGGCGACCGGCAGCGTGTGGCGAATGTCGCCTATGTTCTTGCGAACCTGATACCATATGTCGGGAACCTGAGCGGCCGTGGTCTCCCCTTTCAAATTGACGAATATGGTCGTGAGGCCGGGGCTCGTATAGCTGCGCAGGAAATCGAGGCCTTTGGTTTCCTGCAGTTTACGCTCGAGCCGCTCGGTCACCTGCGAAAGCGTGTCATTGAGAGTCGCGCCGGGCCAGGAGGCCTGCACGATCATCGTCCTGAAGGTGAAAGCCGGATCCTCGTTGCGGCCGAGCCGCAAATAGGAGGCGAGGCCGCCGACCGTCACCACGATCATTAGGAATACGGTGAACGAGCGGTGTTTGAGCGCCCATTCGGAAAGATTGGGGCCGATCACGAAGACGATCCGAGCAGACGGATCTTGCGACCCGGATAGAGCGCCTGAACGCCGGCAGTCACCACAATCTCCCCGCCCTCCAGTCCTTGCGAAATCACGACCGTGCCGGGGTCAAAGCGCTGCACCTCCACGTTGTGCAGCGACACCGTCAAGTTCGAGGGATCAACGATCCAGACCGCGGGTTGGCCATTGATGTTGGTGAGGGCGCTGGCGGGAATCGAAAAGCCTGGGGTGGACTCCAGTTGCATGCGTCCCGAAACCGTCGCGCCAAGCAGCATCGCGCTTGGGGGATCGATGAGGCTCACCTTCACGCGGAATGTTCGCGTGACGGGATCGGCCTGCGGATCGACTTGCCGCACGCGCCCCATCGCCGTCACGGAAGGAGCGTCAGTCAACGTCACTACGATCTTGGGATCAGGGGGTGCCGACCGTATCACCTGAGCCGGCACGTCGAACACCGCGTCCCGCCCGTCCTGCCGGGCAACTTGAAAGATCATCTGTCCGGGCTGCACCACTTCACCCGACTCGGCGCCCCTTGCGGTGATTGCTCCTGTAACGTTTGCCTTCAGCTGGGTGTAGCTCACGCGGTCCTTGGCGATGTGCAATTGTGCTTGAGCGTCATCGACCCGGGATTGCGCGGTGCGCAACGCCTGCTGCGCTTGATCGAACAGCACCTTGGTCGTGAACCCTCTCTCCAAAAGGGAGTTCTGGCGCTCGAAGTTATTGCTCACCTCCACCAGTTGCCCCTGCGCGGCGGAGAGAGCGGCCTGCGCCGACCGCAGGGCGTTCAACTCGTTTTGCGGGTCGAGTTTCGCCAGGACCTGGTCTGGCTCGACGCGATCGCCAACGTTGGCCAATCTTTCGATAATGCGACCGCCGATGCGAAAGGCGAGCGCCGCCTCGTTTTCGGCCATGACCTGTCCGGTCAGTACGACCAACTCGCCGACGTCACCCTTCTCGACTGTGATCGTCCGAACCGGGCGCGCCTCGGGAGCCTTGACCTTTGCATCTGGCTCACAGCCCGCAAGCAACAGGGCGAGCGCCGGCAAAAACAATCCGGCCCGCGCTAAACCGCGTCTTGCTTTTGGATAGATAGTGCAAGGGGCCATGGCCGCCTCGATCTGAATCTGATCCTCGACAACTACGCCACTCCTAGGCGCCGGCCGTCAAGCGCCAGGCTTGAAATCGGACATGTCTATCCCTCTGGGATGGAGATCCAACCGTCGCAGTTGCGCGTGGGTCGGCGATGCCGATTCCTGCCAACTCGACGCCATATTATTTGAATCGGCGCCCCGCTTAACTCCAACGGCCGACAGCGACGTCGAGCTTCAAGCCAGATCAGCAGCCCGAGAGCGACAACAATGCCGAGAAGTCCCATTCGTTAGATCTGTTCCAACAAGACATCGAGATCCAAAGTGGAGCGGCGCCCGAGGTCGGATGCGTGGTTCTCCAAAAAGACTTGCGCGGATCTTCGCCCCTCATCGTGCAGCAAGGAAAAGAATTCCCATTCCGCGTTGAGCTTGGAGGAGGCGCCGAGCTCGGTCAGCATCTCGCTCGCGACGCGATGGATGCGCATGCCCGCCCATTGTGCGCCTTCGCTGTCGCCTGGATTGGCGACTTGCCGCAGCAGGGCCATCATGCGCAGTTCCTTCAGCAGGACGGCGTTGAAGGAAACCTCATTCAGACGGTTGAGAATGTCAGAGGCCGAGCGCGGCGATCCTCCGCGCTCAACCGGGTTGATCTGGACGAGAATGGTATCTCGCGACTTGCACTCCCGGATAAGCGGCGTAATCGTCGGATTGCCGGAATAGCCTCCGTCCCAGTACGGTTCGCCGTCAATCTCTATGGCCTGGAACATGGTGGGAAGACAGGCCGAGGCGAGCAGAACGTCCGGCGTTATGGCATCGTTCTTGAACACGTGGCCGCGGCCAGTCCGTACATTGGTGGCGGTGATGAAGAGCTTTATGGGTGCTTGCGCCAGCCGCTCAAAATTCACGAGTTCGGCAAGAATTGCACGCAATGGATTTTTTCCCATCGGATTCACGTCATAGGGCGATAACAAGCGAGACATGAGGTCCATTGCGACGTAGAGCGGCGAAGAATCCAGTGTCCAGCGGCCGAGAAGCACATCGAGCGGGCCGCGCCGGAAAGGGCTGAAGCGAGCCGCGTCGGAGACGCGGCGCCAGAAATTCCTCAAGGCAGTCCGCGCGCCCTCGGCGCCACCTTTGGCATGGCCATCGACAAGCACTGCGGCATTCATCGCGCCGGCCGACGTGCCGGAAATGCCGTCGATTCCAAGCCAGGGCTCCTCGAGCAGACGATCGAGCACGCCCCACGTGAATGCTCCATGTGAGCCTCCGCCCTGTAGCGCAAGATCGACGAGAATGGGATCACGCGTGGTAGCGGTCTTGGTCTGTGCCATGGGTATCCGACCTCGTGGAAATTATTGGGGCGGAGTTCGGGACGAGCGAGCTCGGCCAAAGCTATCAACCTGGGATTATCGAAGCACGCCGATGAAGGCTACGCTGCGGTTAGTTGGACTACCGGGATAGGCTGCACGGAGGTATGCCGGTGAACGGCGTCGCGAGAGTATCCGCGCAAAAGCAAGATCTCATCCAGATGGATGTCGCGTCGAGAGTCAAATCCGCAAATGACGTATCACGCACTGATCGCGGATGACGTGACAAAGCGACCCCAATACTAGTGTCCCGATTCCGAAGTTCGCCATACATTGCAGCACGCTCTACGCGAACTTCGGAATCGAAAGGACACTAGCAAATCTATGATTCTAGTGCCCCTGTTGAACCCGAAGTTCGCAATCGGACTCGCGGCATAGGCATGCGAACTTCGGGTTCGGGGCACTAGCATCGAAAAAGACCTGCCGACGCCCCGCGCCTGTCCTTCAGCATTGACCGACCGCTGTCGGACGCGGGGCGGACCGCACTTAACGATTTAGCGCTGATGGTAATGAGTACACTCTGAATGGCCGAAGCTCAACACAAGCGCGATGTGTCCCTGACTTGATTTTGGTAATCTAATCCCGCCCGGCGCCAACCGAATTCCTTGTCCTGCGTGCCGCGCAGAACGTCCGGCACTGAATTCTGAATTTGACCGCATTTATCGGAGGGCGCGATGAAATCACCTCGTTGTTCGGCTGCCTCGCAATACGCGCAGGTCCGCTCGGCGCTGCTAGGCGCATCATGCCTCGCGGTTTCTATCGCCGTGACCGCGTTAGCGGCTATCCCGGCCGGTGCCGACGAGGCGCGACCGAACCGGATTCGCATCGAATACGTGCCACCCAAAAGTCCGGAGAACCAACGGCTTTACGATGCGCTCAAGGAACGTCGCGCGCTCGAGAAAATGCAGGAGATTTTCAGCCCGTTCCGGTTGTCGAATGACCTGACGATGCGGACCTTCGAGTGCGGCATGGCCAATGCATGGTACCAACGGCCGACAGTGACGATCTGCTACGAGTATCTCGCCGATATTCTGACCCGTATGCCCAAGGACACCCCCTCCGGCATAACCCCAACCGACGCGATGCTCGGACAATTCTTCTATGTCGTGGGCCACGAGATGGGGCACGCGATGTTCGATTTTCTCAACGTCCCGCTGTTCGGGCGCCCCGAAGATGCCGCGGATTATTTCGCCGCCTATGTGATGTTGCTGTTTGGCAAACAGGATGCGCGCAGGCTTATGGTGGGGGCCGCCTACACCTACAGGAACGCCGTTCAAAATCCGAAGGTTACATCCAGGCTGGTCGCGTTCTCCAGCGTGCATGGTGCACCGGCCCAGCGTTTCTTCAATCTCATGTGCCTCGCCTTCGGCGCCGATCGAGACACGTTCGGTGATCTAGTCAAAATCGGATACTTGCCGGAAGCTCGTTCGCGTGGCTGTAGGGTCGAGTTCGGAGAACTCAACTTTGCATTTCGGCAGTTGATTCAGCCCCACGTCGATCAAGAGTTGGCAAAAGCGGTCTTGCAGCAGAGTTGGCTGCCAGCCGCCGATGCCAGGCCTGATCCTCCCCCCCGCCGCCGCAGACCGGACATTAGCGGCGAGCTCACCAAGCTGCCCGTCTGGACAGCGTCGGGACGATGTGGTGGCATCGTTCCCGATATGATCGTCACCTGCGCTCAGGCGCGGTGGTGCTATCCATCCGGATCGACATAATCGCAGGGGTAACAGGCGATGGCTACGACGCGCGTCGAGCACGACAGCATGGGAGCGGTCAACGTCGAGAGCGACAAGCTGTGGGGTGCACAAACGCAGCGCTCACTCGAGCATTTCAGCATCGGCAAAGACCTGATCCCGCGTGAACTGATTCCGGCTTACGCGATCATCAAAAAGGCCGCCGCGCTGGTGAACAACAGGGCAGGCCGGCTCCCGGATGACCAGAAAGCACCTGATCGTGCGCGTCTGCGACGAGATTCTGGCGGGCCAACATCACGAGAATTTTCCACTGCACGTGTGGATGACCGGCAGCGGCACCCAATTCAACATGAATGTGAACGAGGTGATCTCCAATCGCGCGGCGCAGATCGCCGGCGAACCGCTCGGAAGCAAGAAACCGGTCCATCCCAACGACGCGGTGAACATGTCGCAGTCCTCGAACGACTCGTTTCCGACGGCGATGAACATCGCGGCTGCCGTCGGGGCCAAGCAAAGGCTGATACCGGCGGTCGTAGCGCTGCGCGATGCCCTCGACAAAAAGGCGCAGGCCTGGGCCGACATCGTCAAGATCGGCCGCACCCATCTACAGGATGCAACGCCGCTCACGCTGGGCCAGGAGTTTTCCGGTTACGTCGCGATGCTCAGCGATAACGTCGAGCGGCTTGAGGCGGCGCTCAAGGGCGTCTACCGCCTGGCGCTCGGCGGCACCGCGGTCGGCACCGGCATCAACGCCGAGCCCGGGTTCGATCGCGAAGTCGCGGCGGAGATCGCCAAGCTCACGGGATTGCCGTTCGTGACCGCGCCCAACAAGTTCGCCGTGCAGGGCGCGCACGACGATCTGGTGTTCCTGAGTGCGGCGTGCAAGACGCTTGCCGTATCACTCTACAAGATCGCAAACGACATTCGGCTTCTGTCCTGCGGGCCGCGCGCGGGCTTTGCCGAGCTCAACATTCCGGCCAATGAGCCCGGGTCCTCGATCATGCCCGGCAAGGTCAACCCGACCCAGGCCGAGGCGCTGGCGATGATCGCCGTGCAGGTGATGGCGAACGACCTGGCAGTATCGCTCGGCGGCGCGAGCGGCTATCTCGAAATGAACGTCTACAAGCCGCTGATGATCGACAACATCATGAACTCGATCAGGATCATGACCGACGGATGCGTGAACTTCCGCAAGTTCCTGGTCGAAGGGACCGAACCGAACTTGGCGCAGATCAAACGATATGTCGATCGCTCGCTGATGCTGGTGACCGCGCTCAGCCCGGTGATCGGTTACGACAAGGCCTCGCAGACCGCGCACTATGCGCTAGACCATGATCTGACGCTCAAGGAGGCGGCCTTGGAGCTCAAGATGGTGAGCGCGGAGGAGTTTGACCGCATCGTCGACCCCAAGAAGATGGTGAAGCCCTACGTCGCGGTCGAGTGAGCGGCGATGTTTTGTAGGGTAGGTTAGCCCGCGAAGCGGGCGTAACCCGCCGGCTGACTCGTTTCTTGCACCGCCGCTGGTGGGTTACGCGCCTTCGGCGCTAACCCACCCTACAAACTCTCCACGAGCAACTCGCGAATGTCCTTGCTACCGCCGTCGGTCATGCCGAGGTCGGTCAAATGCGGCCCGGGGTTGCAGGCAAGGCTCTGGCCGCCAAGCGCCTTGAAGGTGCGGTAGGGCGGCTGCCACGCGCACACCTCGCCGGCCGCGTCCACCACCGCCTTGTGCTCGCGCGCAACCTCGGCCGGGCTCTTGAGCGAAAGCATGCCGGCAACCGGATAGGCGATCTTGGCGGTCACAGCTGCGTCCTTCACCACCGCGATGCCACCGCCCATCTCGATCACGGTGTTGGCGGCCAGCAGCATCTCGCCCGCGTCGTGACCGAACACCACGAGATTGTGGGAATCGTGCGAATAGGTGCTGGCGTAGGCGCCGCCCCAACGATCCCAGCCTTCGATGATCGCTGTCTGGGGGCCCGCGTTCGAGCGGCCGTGGCGATGGATGACGGTCATCGCACTGACGTCGTCCGGCAGCACGGCGAAGCCGGCGCGGACTTCGACGGCACGCTCGCTCCATGAATTGAAGCGCGCGCCCTTGATGGTGCGCACCCGCACGCGGCCGTCACGGACGCCGGGGACCCGCACTCGGAAATCGTCGCGCGTGAGCGGCGCAATCTGCATGGTGTCCGCGGCCGGCGGCGGGGAGGAGGGCTCGAGCGCTTCGAGCATCTGTCCGCCCGTCGCGACATGCCGTCCGTTGGCATAGACGCGGTCGACCACGACCTCCCGCAGATCAGCGAGCGTGACGAGGTCGGCGCGCCGCCCCGCCGCGATCTGGCCGAGATCCTCCCGCCGCAGGCGGATTGCGCTGTTGATTGTGGCGCAGCGGATCGCCTGCATCGGGTCGAGGCCGTAGCGGATCAGACGCCGCAACACGTCGACCACGCCACCGCGGGCGACCAGATCGTCGGGAAACACGTCGTCGGTGCAGATCGTCAAACTGATCGGAACGACCGGCAGCGTGTTGATGGCGGCGACGACATCGGGAAGCAGGTAGTCGTGTGAGCCGCGAATTTCGACGGTGAGGCCGGCGCGCAGCTTTTCCAGTGCATCGGCGCCCGAGGTGATCTCGTGGTCGGCGCTCACGCCCGCTGCGAGATAGGCCTGCAGTGCCGCTCCGGTGAGGCCGCGCGCATGGCCCTCGATGATCTTTCCCGACGCCAACGCCTCGCTCAGGATCCCGACCATGCGCGGATGCGCGTCGATTACGGCGCGCATGTCCATCACCTCGGCAAGGCCCGCGATCTCCGGCCATGACAGGAGTTCGCGAATCTCGGCGGCCTGGAAGTCGGCGCCGGAGACTTCAAGACCGGGCGCCGCCGGCACGCAGGATGATGCTTGCACGATGAAGCGCAGCGGCAAGCCGCGGGCCGCTTCGATGGCGTAGCGCACGCCGGCGATGCCGAGCACGTTCGCGAGCTCGTGCGGATCCCAGAAGATGGTGGTGGTGCCCTGCGCCACCACCACGGCGGCGTAGTGATGCGGCAGCATGTGCGAGGATTCGACATGAACGTGGGCGTCGATGAAGCCCGGCGCGACGATGCGATCATGCACGTCGTACGTCTCGCGCGCCGCCGATAGGGCCCCGCGCGGATGAACGCTCGCGATCATCGCGCCGACGATGCCCACATCGGCCTCGCGCAGTTCCAGGGTTGCGACATCGAGCACGCGCCCGCCGGCGATGAGAAGATCGAACGGCTCCTTGCCTTGGGCCGCCGCGATCGCGCGCAGCCGCACGGCCATGTCGAATGCCTCGGTCATGAAACCTCCGCCTAGAGCATGATCCCGAAAAGTGGTCACCGGTTTTCGGAAAAGATCATGCTCAAACAAAAGCTACTCCGCCTTGATATTGGCTGCCTTCACCACGGCGGCGAACTTGGTGATCTCGTCCGCCAGGAATTTCGCAAACTCGGCTGGTGAGCTTCCGACCACCCGAAGGTTGACGTCGGCGAGCTTCGCCTGCAACTCGGGCTCGCGCAGCGCCGCCGCGAGGGCATGATAGATCCGATCGATGATGGCCGGGTCGACCTTGGCGGGTGCGAACAGCCCGTACCAGACCGTCATGCTGACGTTCTTGAGTTCCGGCTGTTCGGCCAGCGACGGGAGATCGGGCGCGAGCGAGGAGCGCTCGGGTTCGGTGATCCCGAAAATCTTGATGTTGCCGTTGCGGTAACTCGGCAGCGCCATCACCAGCGGCAGCACCGCGAGATCGATCTGGTTGCCCATCAGGTCGGTGACAATCTGGGAGCCGACCCGGTAAGGCACGTGCACCATCTGCACCTTGCCTTCTATGTTGATCATCTCGCCTGCGACTTGCAGCGAGGTGCCGACACCGGAACTTGCGTAGCTGTACTTGCCCGGGTTGGCGCGCAGCAGGACCATGAGTTCGGCAATGGTGCTGGCGGGCAGGTCCTTTTTGCCGACCAGCACCAGCGGCGAGGTCCCGATCAGGCTGATGGGCGCGAAATCCTTTTGGCTGTCGTATTGGACGACGTGCGGCTGCACCAGCTTCGCGATCGCCATCGTGCTCTCAACCGAGAACAGCAGCGTGTAGCCGTCCGGCTCGGCGCGCGCGGCGCGCTGCGTTCCGGTGACCCCGCCGGCACCGGCCACGTTTTCGATGACGACGTTCTGGTTGAGCTTTTGGCCAAGCGCATTGGCAACCACGCGGGCGACCACGTCGACACTACCGCCGGCGGCATAAGGAACGATCAGCGTGATCGGGCGGGACGGATAAGGTTGTTGCGCGGGCGCGGCCGTCGCACCAGCGAGCACCGCAAGCACGGTCGCGCAGTACAGAATCCTTTGCATCGTGGCGTCTCCAGCGTGCCGGCTGATCGGATGATACCGCAGGGCTGCGATCCGGTATGCAGAATCCACGCCATACCTGCGCGTTCGGTCTATGGTTGCACGCGCGCACGCCGACACGCCGATATGGTAGGCAGGCGGGAACAACAAGGGGGCCGCAATGATATCCCTGCATGGGCAACAGGTACTGGTCGTGGGTGGCAGTTCGGGCATCGGGCTTGCGACCGCGAAGTTGGCGGCGCAAGCGGGCGCGCATGTGACGATCGCCGGCCGTTCGGAGGCGAAGCTCGAGCTCGCCGTGCAATTGCTCGGGCACGGCGCCGTGGGACGGCCGGTCGATGCCGCCGACGACAAGTCGGTCGCGGACTTCTTTGCCGACGGAAAAGCCTGGGATCACGTGGTCGCGACCACGGGCGCGGGCGGCCGCGGCCGAATTGCGGATATCTCGATGGCGGACGCGCTCGCGGCCATGAACGGCAAGTTCTGGACTTATGTCCGGATCGCGCGCGCGGCCAAGATTGTCTCCGGCGGCTCGCTCACGCTGGTTTCAGGCTTGTACGGTTCCAAACCCGCACCGGGCACCGCGATCGTGGGGGCGATCAACGGCGCGATCGACGGCCTCACGCGCGGTCTCGCGCTCGACTTCGCGCCGACGCGCGTCAATACGGTCTCGCCCGGCATCATCGATACGCCGCTTTGGGACCGCATGCCGGCGGCCGATCGTCATGCGCTTTTTGCGAAGACTGCAGAGACTTTGCCGGCGCGCCGCATTGGCCACGCGCAGGATGTCGGTCAGGCCATCATTTTTCTGATGACCAATCCGTTTGCGACCGGGTCGGTTCTTCACCTCGAAGGCGGGGCGATGCTGGTTTAGGTCAACCCTCAATCCAACTGCCTACAACTATGAGGACTGAATGAACGACGTTTCCGCCGCGTCAACCGCAACCGTCGTCCCAGCCACGGTGGGTCTGCTGGCGTCGATCGATATTCGCGGCGTCAAGCTTCGCAGCCGCATCGTGCTGTCGCCCATGTGCCAGTATTCGAGCTTCGAGGGGCTGGCCGACGATTGGCACCTGGTGCACTTGGGATCGCGGGCGGTCGGCGGCGCTGCGCTCGTGTTCACCGAGGCGACATCGGTTGCGCGCGAGGGGCGCATCACGCCCGGCGATCTCGGGTTATGGCACGACGCCCATATGGAGCCGCTGCGACGGATCGTGCAGGTCATTGAGCAGCGCTGCGCGGTGCCCGGCATTCAACTTGCCCACGCCGGGCGCAAGGCGTCCAAACAGCCTCCGTGGCGCGGCTCACTGCCGCTCGCGTCAAATGAGGGGGCTTGGCCGATTGTCGGTGCAAGCCCGCTTCCATTCGACGACAAGGCGCAGACACCGATTGAACTCAGCTCCGCGGACATCGATGGCGTAGTCGCCGCCTTCGAGGCTGCGGCGCAGCGGGCTGTTGCCATCGGCTTTAAGGTGATCGAGGTGCACGCGGCACACGGATATCTGCTGCATCAGTTCCTGTCGCCGATCAGCAATCACCGCCGCGACGACTACGGCGGCAGCCTCGACAATCGCATGCGGTTGCTGCTGCGCGTGGTCGAGCGCATTCGCGCCGTGACGCCGGACCGGCAGCCCCTGTTCGTGCGCATTTCGGCAACCGACTGGATCGAAGGCGAACCGGCCTGGGACCTCGATCAGTCGGTCGCGCTCGCGCGCCAGCTTAAGGCTGCGGGCGTTGATCTGATCGATGTGTCGTCCTCGGGATCGTCACCGCGCCAGAAGGTCGTGCTTGGTCCTGGTTATCAGGTGCCGTTCGCGCGGCGCATCCGGGCCGACGCGCACATCATGACCGGCGCAGTCGGCCTCATCACCGAACCGCGGCAAGCCAACGATGTCATTGCGCGCGGCGATGCCGATCTCGTGTTCGTCGGGCGCGCGTTTCTGCGTAATCCGTATTGGGGCCTGATCGCGCAGGAGGAACTCGCAGGCGACGCGCCCTGGCCGGAGCAATACGGTTACGCGGTGCGCCGCGCGCCCAGGTAGAACGGCCGTGTCCTGGAGATTGCAAATGCGGCCCACCCGGTTCCGCTGGTTTGTGATCTTCCTCCTGTTCGCGATCAGCATCGTCAACTACATCGACCGGGCCGCAATTTCCTATTCCATTCCGCACATCGAGCGCGACCTCGGCCTGTCGCCGAGCGATGCGGGCGGCATTCTCGGCGCCTTCGGGCTCGGCTACGCGATCACAACCCTCATCGGCGGCTTTGTGGTCGATCGTTTCGGATCGCGCAGCGTGCTCGCGATCGCGGCCGTGCTCTGGAGCCTGTCGATCGGCGCGACCGGGCTCGCCACTGGATTTGGGGTCTTGTACGGGGCGCGGGTTCTGCTCGGCATTTCCGAGGGGCCGAATTTTCCGGCGCTCACTGGCGCGGTCAGCCACTGGCTGGCGCCGCGTGAGCGGGCGACCGCGCTCGGCAACGCGCTGGTCGCGGTGCCGCTCGCGCTCGCAATCGGCGGTCCTATCGTGACTCAGCTGCTGGGGTGGTTCGATTGGCGCGGGATGTTTCTGTTCCTGTTCGCGCTCTCGATCGTGTGGGTGCCGCTGTGGCTCTGGTTTTTCCGTGACGATCCGGCGCAGTCGCGCTTCGTCAATGCGGCCGAGCTCGATCACATCCGCGCCGGAGGCGACGACCCAGCGATAGCCAAGAAGATCGCCCCGTCAGGCGTCGCGGATATCCGCTTCCTCCTCACCAATCGAACCCTGCTCGCCAATTATTGGGCCTATTTTGTGTACGGCTATTTCCTGTTCTTTTTCATGACCTGGCTGCCGAGCTATCTGGAGCACGACTTTGGCCTGAAGCTCGCCGATGTGGGCCTGTTCACGGTGTCGCCGTGGCTCGCGGCGGCGGCGGTTCTGTGGGCGATCGGTCGCGCGTCGGACAATCTGCTGCGCAAGACTGGGCGCCTGCGCGTCGCGCGCAGTTATCTCATCGCCGGCACGCAACTCGTCGCCGCGCTCGCGGTGATCCCGGTCGCGCTCACCCATGATCTGACGATCGCGATTGCGTGCATTACACTCGCCGTCGCTGCGTCGATGGGCGCCAACGCGGTTTATTTCGCGGTTAACGTCGATATCATCCCGGCCAGGGCGGCAAGCGCGTTTGGGATCATGAACCTTGCTTTCGCGATCTCCGGCGTGCTGGCGCCCTATGTCACCGGGCTTGTGCTGAACCTGCTCGGCTCGTTCGTGGACGCATTCTGGTTGATGGCGGCACTCGCGTTCTCGTCGGTGATCGTCGTGCTTGTTTTCCATCATCCCGACCGCGACCGGCTCGGCAAGTCCGCCGAGCACGTAAACGTAAAAAGCGTTAATAAATCAATTAGTTATGATCATTGACCGCTGGTCGCCCGGGTCTGGATCTTGTGTCAGCTCGAATGGAAACCGTCCCGCGCTAGGCCGCGGCGACGACGCGCGCAATCCCGTTGAGCGGCTCGGTCCACACCAGCCGGCCCTCGCGCACCATGTAGTTCACGTGCGAGAGCACTTCGCTGAAGGCGAAGCTCATCTGATGCGGATCGAGCGGACGGTGAAAGATCACCGGCACCAGCTCCGCGGGCGAGCGCGGGGCCGCGCGGCAGGCGTCGTCGATCGCCTGGCAGCGTTCCTCGTGGTGCTTAGCGAGCTCGTCGCAACGGACATGCAATCCGTAAAACGGCAGTTGATGGCCGGGCAGCACCAGCGCGTCCGCCGGCAGGCGCGTTCGCAATGTCCGCAGCGAGCGCAGATAGAGGCCGAGCGGATCGCCAAACGGATCATAGGCCCAGACGCTGACATTGGGGGAGATCTTCGCCAACACCTGGTCGGCGGCGAGGAACAACTTCTCGGCCGGGCAATAGAGCATCATCTGCTCCGGCGCATGACCATCGCCCGACATGACCTCGAACGTACGCCCGCCGATGCGCAGGCTGTCGCCGGCGACGATGCGGTTGAACGTCGGCGGGAGACGGTTGACCATTTTGAGGTAGCCATGGCCCTGAGTAGCCACGATGTTGGTCGTCGTCGCGTCGAGGCCGTTGCGCAGGTAGAAATCGCGATAGGGCTGCGCGTCCAGTGCGCCCGGGCTGAGCGAGATCGTCAGACAACCGAGATAGCTGGTCTGGCTCATCAACAACGGCACGTCGAAGCGCTGTGCGAGCCAGCCTGCGAGCCCGATATGATCGGGGTGGTAGTGCGAGATGATTGCACGCGTCAGTCGCCGCCCGGCCAGCGGTCCGCTCGCGAGTGCTTCCCAGATCTCGCGCGTTCGCTCGTTGCCGATTCCGGCGTCGAACACCGCCCAGCCGTCGCCGTCATCGATCAGATAGAGATTGACGTGATTGAGCCGGAACGGCAGCGGCATGCGAATCCACAGAATGCCGGGCGCGACCTCGATAACCTCGCCCGGAGCGGGTGGCGTCGCAAACGGATACGTAAGGGTTTCTGCGGTTCTGGCGTCCATTCGCCACCATATAGCGCAAATAGCGTTTGGCGCGATGGCTTTGCCGCCATGCTGTCCGGGAATGCCGCACCTCGCCACCGCGCGGTTGACCCGCTGGCGGCAATCCCTTCAAGTCGATCAGTCGATTACCACTGCGGAAATATTCTCGCCGGGAGGATACGTGAAACGCAGCACCGATCGAATTCTCGTCACTCATGTGGGCAGCCTGGTACGCCCGGATGACTTGGCCCAGTTGCTGGCCGCCAAGGAACTGGGGCGCCCGGTCGACGAGGCCGCGTTCGAGGAAACGCTGCGGGCGAGCGTCGCCGAGGTGGTGCGCAAGCAGGCCGAGGTCGGCGTCGATATTCCGAGCGACGGCGAGTACGGCAAGCTCGGCTGGACCAGCTATGTCGGGGCGCGCCTGAGCGGGCTGCAGCCGCGAACCTCGCGCCCTGGCGATCCGGAACCGATCAACCCGCGCACAGCCGGGCGCGATGCCAAGCGGTTCGAGGAATTTTACGCCGCCTATCGGCCGGTCGAGACCTATCAGTGGCGGCTCGCCACGTCCGACACCGCGCTTGCGATTCCGCCTGCCACGGCGTCGTGGGCGTTGGAGTGCACAAGCCCGATTGGCTACAAGGATCAGGAGATCAAACGCGACGTCGCCAACTTCCGCGCCGCGCTCAAGGGCGTGAATGTCGTCGAGGCATTTCTCCCGGTGGCCGCGCCCGAAAGTGCGCGCGGCGTGCGCCTCAACCGCTACTACGCGAGCGACGACGCGTATCTGGCCGCGATCGCCGACGCGCTGCGAACCGAATACCGCGCGATCGTCGATGCCGGGTTTCTGATCCAGCTCGACGATGCGTTTCTTGCGCACGAGTACGACCGCTTGCTGATCACACGCAGCGGCGCGGAGATCCACAAGGAATTCGCCGCCTATATCGACATGCTCAACTACGCGCTACGCGATATTCCTGAGGATAAAGTCCGCTATCACGTATGCTGGGGCAGCTGGAACGGACCGCACACGTCCGACGTGCCGCTACGCGACATTGTTGATCTGATTCTGCGGGTGCGTGCGCAGGCTTACAGCCTCGAAGCCGCCAACCCGCGTCACGAGCATGAGTGGCAGGTCTGGCAGGACGTGAAGCTGCCGGACGGCAAGGTTCTCATCCCCGGCCTCGTGGCGCACTCGACCAACGTGGTCGAGCATCCGGAACTGATCGCCTGGCGCATCAAGAATTTCGCGCGCCTGGTCGGGCGCGAGAACGTCATCGCCGGGACCGATTGCGGCTTCTCGCAGAACTGGAACACGGTCCGGGTGCATCCCTCGATCCAGTGGGCGAAGCTCGAAGCACTCGCGCACGGCGCGCGGCTCGCCTCCAAGGAGCTGTGGCGCTAACAGTTACTGTCCCGCGATCTTCAGCCGCTTCGCCGCCTCCTGAATGAGGCTGAGGTCGGCAAACTTCTCGACCTCGAGTGAGCCTTTGACGAACCCGAGCTCGCGCGCAAGCTCGACGTTCTTCTTGAGCGCCGCGAGGTCCGGCATCATCAATGGGCTCTGGTAGTAGTCCCGCTTGGTGAAGACCCAGTCCATGCGTTCGGGCGGCTGCTTGGCGGCGCGCGCCGTGATCGCGACCGCCTCGGCGTGGTTTGCCGGATCGAGGAACCAGCGCACGATGCGCACGGTGTCTTCCATGAAGTCGAGCATGGCGGCGCGATTCTTGTCGATGAACGATGCGCGCGCGGTCCACATCAGCAGTTGGGTGACGCCGGTTACGTCGCGCTGGACGAACAGCGGGCGCGCGATCTTGCGCAGCTCGGGATCGAACGCGAATGGCAGAACGGTCGGCGCGAGATCGACCTTCTTCTCGGCGAGCATCGCCCGCATCGCCGAGAGCGGGGCCTCGACCATCACGTAGTCGCGTTTGTCCTCGAGTCCATGCCGGCGCAGCATGGCGCGGATTGCGATGTCGACCGCGGACCCCGCCGCGACTGTCGCCACCACCTTGCCTTTGAGGTCCTCGATCTTTTTGATCGGGCCGTCGGTCAGCACCATGTATTCCTGCGAGTAGTAGCCCTCGACGCCGTCCTGAAGCTCGTCCGCGATGATGCGCAGGTCGCTTAGGCCCGCGTTCTGGATTGCGATCGGCAGGGTGGAGTAGGCGAGGTCCGCGACCTCGAGCTCGTTGTTGGCGAGCGCCGTCACCATCTGCGGCGTCCCGGCATAGCGCTCCGGCTGCAATACATAGGACGTGCCCAGATGGGTCGCGAGGTCCTTTTTCTCCAGCAGAATGGAAGCCCAGTTGGTGGCCGGCGCGATCCAGGCGGCCCGGATGGTCACTGGGTCTGCGACGGCAGAGGCGCCTCCCAATGTGGTGAGCAGCAGCGTTAGACAGGCGAGCTTTGATTTGAACATGTCGAGCGTGTCCGTCAGCAGTATTGATAAAGGCTGGACGCCATTCTGTCACAGCGCGCGGCGAAATCCATTGGCTCACGCAGGAGAGATCGGATTGGCGTCCCTGATCCGGCGCCAAACTTGCTCGGGCGTGAGTGGCATGTCGAGATCGCGAATGCCCAGGTCGTGCAGCGCATCGAGGGCGGCGCTGACGATTGCGGCCGGCGCCGCGATCGCGCCGGCTTCGCCGCAGCCCTTGGCGCCCAACGGATTGTGGGTGCAGGGTTGGGTTTCGTCGCACTCGGTGACCAGGAACGGCAGATCGTCGGCGCGCGGCAACGTGTAGTCCATGAACGATCCGGAGAGCAGCTGGCCAGCGGCATCGTAGGCGCAGCGCTCGAGCAGGGCTTGTCCTGCGCCCTGCGCCACGCCGCCGTGCACCTGGCCGTCCACGATCATCGGGTTGATGACGGTGCCGATGTCGTCGACGGCCCAGTAGGCGATCAGCGCGATTTGCCCGGTGTCGGGATCGATCTCGACCTCGCACGCATGCGCGCCGTTGCTGAACGCAAAGTTCGGCGGATCGTAAACCGCGGTGTCCTGCAGCCCAGGCTCGATCTTGTCGAGCGGCAGGTTGTGCGGAATGTAAGCGGCGCGCGCTACCTCGCTGAACGAAAGCCTGCGGTCGGTCCCCGCGATCGTGAACGCGCCCTCGGCGAACGCGATGTCATCCGGTGCGGCTTCGAGCAGGTGGCCCGCGATCAGCTTGCCCTTGGCGATGATCTTGCCGGCGGCGCGATCGAGCGCGCAACCGCCGACCGCGATCGAGCGCGACCCGAATGTGCCGGTGCCGTACGGGACGAGATCGGTGTCGCCCTCGGTGATCGTGATTTTCTCGACCGGCACGCCAAGCCGCGTCGCCAGGATCTGCGCAAACGAGGTGGCGTGGCCCTGGCCGTGGCTGTGGGTGCCGAGCGCCGCGCGCACCGCTCCGTCGGGCTCGACCCGAAGCGAAGCGCTTTCGTAAAATCCCGCGCGTGCGCCGAGCGCGCCGGCAAAACGCGTTGGGGCGACGCCCGACAACTCGACGTAACACGCCATGCCGAACCCGCGCAGCCGGCCGGTTTTCTTGGCCGCTGTGCGGCGCGCTTCGAATTTCGAATAGTCGCCAAGCGCCAGCGCGCGCGCGAGCAGCCTGGGGAAATCGCCGGAGTCATAAGTTGGACCGATCGGCGTCTTGTACGGCATCGCGCTCGCCGGGATCAGGTTGCGGCGGCGGATCTCGGCGCGGTCGAGGCCGAGCTTGTCGGCCGCACGGTCGGCGAGACGTTCCAGCACGTAGCAGGCCTCCGGCCGGCCGGCGCCGCGGTAGGCATCGGTTGGGATCGTGTTGGTGAACACGCCGATGCTCTCGACGCTGATCGCCGGCGTGCGATAGACGCCGGCCAGCAACGCGCTGTAGATCGCGCTTGGAATAGCCGCGCCGAACGTCGAGACGTACGCGCCGAGATTGGCAAGTGTGTTGACGCGCAGCGCCAGAAAATGACCGTCCGCGTCGAGCGCGAGCTCGGCCTTGGTGGCATGGTCGCGGCCTTGGTTGTCGGAGATGAAGCTCTCGGCTCGGGTCGCGACCCAACGCACCGGGCGCTGCAATCGGCGCGCTGCGAAAGCCACGATCAATTCTTCCGGATAGAGCTTGCCCTTATAGCCGAAGCCGCCGCCGACGTCGGGGGCGATGACGCGCATCGCGCTCTCCGGCAGGCCGAGCTGCTCGGCGACCATGCGCCGGATGTGGTGCGGGATCTGGGTCGAACTCAGGAGCGTGAGCTTGGCGTTGCCGGTTGCCGGTATTGCAAGCGCAGCGCGCGGCTCGATCGCGCCGCCGATCAAACGATTGTTGAAGAGCTCGATACTTACAATGTGCGCGGCTGACGCAAACGCGCCTCGCACCGCATTCTCGTCGCCGCGCGCCCAACGAAAGCAGATATTGCCGGGGGCAACGTCGTGCAGCTGTTGCGCGCCCACGGCCATTGCGGCACGCGCGTCGATGACAGCGGGGAGGGGGTCGAACTCCACTTGCACCAGCTCGGCGGCGTCGAGGGCGAGCGCGTTGCTGTCCGCGATCACAGCGCAGATCGGCTCGCCGACATGACGCACCGCGCCGCGCGCCAGCGCGAAGCGCGGCGGCTCGGCCATCGGCGAGCCGTCGGCCGAGCGGATCGCCCACAACGGCCGCATCGGGCCTATTCCGTCGGCTGCCATGTCAGCGCCGGTCAGCGCGGCGACTACGCCGGGCAGGGCGAGCGCGCCGCTGGTGTTGATTTGTCTGATGCGCGCATGGGCATGCGGCGAGCGCACCAGTACGCAGTGCAGGGCGCCGTCGACGTCGACATCGGCCACGTAGCGACCTTGGCCGCGCAGGAGCGGGGGGTCCTCGATGCGTCGCAGCGGCGCGCCGATGCCGGTGACGCCCATTTGCCCTAGTGTCCCGATTCCGAAGTTCGCCACACCTGGCAGCACGCTCGACGCGAACTTCGGAATCGAAAGGACACTAGAAAGATAATGATTCTAGTGCCCCTTTGAACCCGAAGTTCGCAGTCGGACTCGCGACACCGTGTGTGCGAACTTCGGGTTTGGGGCACTAGTGCAGCTCCTCGCGCACCAGATCGAGGCGTTCGAACGCCGATTTGTCGGACACCAGGAACAGGTCGGCATCGCCGTCGATCGCCTGATGCCGGGCGAAGGTCCAGTGCGGGATCGTGAACACGTCGTCCTGCGACCATTCGAACGTCTTGTCGCCGATGGTGGAGCGGCCAGCGCCTGCGACGACGAGGCAGATCACATTGTAGGTCGCGCGCTTGCTGCGCGTCGGGCTCTTGCCGAGCCGCACCGCGTAACAATCGAGCGTCGGCATGACCGCGCCGCCGGTCGCGGGATTGACGTAGCGGATGGTGCGGGCGCCGTCGGCGCCGATCGGCGCGTGCGTCAGCATGGCCCGCGTCGCCGTGCCCGGATAGCGATATTTCGGCGAACTCGCCGTGTCGTTGGTCGCGCCTTGGACGCGCAACCCGGCCTGCGTCCACAGCTCCTCTTCACCGGAATCCACTTGCCAGAATTCGTTGTTGCGCGGGTCGCCGGGCTCGAAGAAATGCGCATCGACGGCGCGGATCAGCGGCATGTTGGCCGCGTCGAACCAGATGATGCGGTGGTCGCTTTCATTGATGTGTCCGTGCCAGCACATCGGCGGCGTGAGGATGAGGTCGCCGGCCTGCATGTCGCAACGCCGCCCGTTGACGATCGTTGCGGCGCCGTCCGCGCGCGTGGCGAACCGGATGGCAGCGCCGGTGTGGCGATGCGGGCGGGCGCGATCGCCCGGCTCGAGCACCGTGAACGCCGCCAGCAGCGTGCTGGTCGTGGTGGTCTCGCTGCCGAACGCCGGATGCGCCATGATCAGTGCGCGCCGCTCGATGTCGTTGATCGACACTTCGCCGACGGAGCGATGCAAGAACGGCTCGATGTCGCGCCAGCGCCAATGAAACGGCGCATCCTTGGGCTGCGGCTTGATCGGCGTAATGCGCTGGTAGCGATCCCACAGCGGATGCAGGTTGTGGGCTTCAAGCTCGGCGACGAACGGCGTTTGTGCCGGGTGCGTGCCGGTTCCGGGCTCGGCCATCGCCTCCACCTCCTCAGGCGGCCTCACGTCTTCGGCAGCTTGGCGTCGACGTTTGAGCTGTCGATCAGGTTGTGCTTGATGAACACGCGCGGCTCGATCTTGTCGCCCTTGAGATAGGTCGCGAGCACGTCGACGCCCAGCCGGCCCCATTCGACCGGATTAAGTTCGACCGTCATCGCCATGTTTCCGTCTTTCACGGCACGCAGGGCGGGCGGCACGCCGTTCATGCCGGTGACGATCGTCTTGCCGGCGCGGTTGGCGGCGAGCACCGCCTGCATGGCGCCGAGTGCGACGTCGTCGTTCGCGGTATAGACCGCGGCCAAATCCGGATTGGCGACGAGCGCGTCCTCGGTCTGCTTGACGCCGCGCTCGCGGGTCAACGGACCGTCGGATTTGAACACGATCTTGATGTCGGGATACTTGGCCATGACTTCAGTATAACCCTCGGCCAAGTTCTTGAACGTGGGGGCGCCGCTCGGGCCGAGCAGCATCGCGACCTGACCCTTGCCGCCGAGTTTCTTGGCGGTCCATTCCGCAATGTCGCGGCCGATCTGCTTCTCGTCCATGGCCACGTGGATCGTCTGGTTGGGCGAGACCGAGCCGCGCGCGACCGAGACGATCGGAACCTTGGCGGCCGCCGCCGCGTCGTAGGCGGCGTTGACGCCGACTGCGTCGATCGGCGAGATCAGGATGCCCTTGACGCCGCGCGCCACCAGATCCTGTACGCCGTTGATCTGCTTGAGCTTGTCCTCGTTGGCGGAAACCGTCGCCACGTCCCAGCCGAGCTCTTGGGCGCGTGCCCGAATTCCCTTCAGCATCGCGATGTAGAACGGATTGTCGTCCTGTGCGAGCGAGACCCCGATGGTGACCTTGTCGGCCGGCGCCGGCGCTTGCGCGGCGGCCGGAGATGCGGCGGCGAGCAAGAGCGTCGCGAGCGCGGCGAAGCGTGCATTGAGCATGGCCTGGTCCTCCTTATTTGCGTGAGCGTAGCCTCTCGGCGGCGGCGGCCGCAATGATCACGACGCCGACCGCAACACGCTGCCAATAGGAATCGACATTGAGCAGGTTGAGCGCGTTGCCGAGCACAATCATGATGAACACGCCGATCACCGACTTGACCAGCGTTCCTTCGCCGCCGTGCAGCGACGCTCCGCCGAGGACGACGGCTGCGATCGCAGTCAGTTCGTAGAATTCGCCGGCGGTCGGCTGGCCCGATTGCAGGCGCGCGGCCAGCATGACGCCCGCAACGCCGGCGAGCGCCCCGCACCAGATATAGGTCGAGGCGATCACGCGCCGCACCGGGATGCCTGAGAGGTAGGCCGCTTCCCGTCCGCCGCCGGTGGCGTAGATGCGGCGCCCGTAGGGGGTGAGGTGCATCGCGAACGACAGCACGGCCAGCAGCACCGCCGGGACCCAGACCAGCAAATGCACGCCGAAGAGCCGTGCCGATCCGAATGCGACGAATGCACTGGGTAGGCCGGCGTCGCCGCTCACCGGCGCTCCGCCGGTGATCAGGAATACGACGCCTCGTACCAGCACCATCGTGCCCAACGTCGTGATGAACGGATTGACGTTGAGAAACGCAATCACAAGACCGTTGGCGAGGCCGACCGCGGCGCCCGCCACAATGCCGGCGATCACGCCGGCGGCGATCCCGGCCTCGAGCATCACCATGGCGGCCACGCACCCCGCGAGCGCGGCGGACGACCCGACCGAGAGGTCGAACCCGCCACCGACAATGACGAATGTCATCCCCATGGCGATCACCGCCATGATTGATGATTGAACCAGGATGTTGGTGAGGTTGAGCGGCGACAGAAAACGCGGCGTCAGCAGCGCGGTCGCGGCGCACAGCACGATCAAGGTAATGAGCGGGATTTGGCCGGCGAGTTTCCCCCGCAATCCGGATGATATCGCCCAGGTCGTTTTCACGCGCCGATCGCCGCCCGTAACTTTGGTTCGTCGAGACCATCGGCGCGTTCAAGCCGCGCGACGATGCTGCCGTGTCGGACCGCAAGAACGGCGTCACAAAGGCGGCCGAGCTCGGCGAGGTCGGTTGACGCGATCAGGGCGCCTCCGCCCCGACGCACGAAATCGCGGATCAGCCCATGGATCTGGGCCTTGGCGCCGACATCGATGCCTTGCGTCGGCTCTTCGAGCAGCAACACGTGAACCCGGCGCGCGAGCCATTTGGCCAGAATGACCTTTTGCTGATTGCCACCCGAGAGCGCGCTGACCGGAAGCTCCGGCCGGCGCGGCCGGATGTCGAGGAGGTCCATGAGCTCGGCGACGATACGCCCGCCCGCGGCGCCGTCGATGAGCGCACCGCGGGTCAGACGATCAAGGCTTGCCAACAGGATGTTGTCGCGCACGGATTGATTGAGCACCAGGCCGAGCGCGCGCTCTCCCGGCACAAAACCGATCCCTGCCGCAATCGCATCCGCCGGACCGCGCAGCCGGCGCGACTGCGATCCCACCAAAATAGGTGAGGCGTTACGGACAACGCCGAACAGCCGCCGCATGAGGATGTCGGTGCCGCTGCCGAGCAGGCCGGCGACACCGATCGTTTCACCTGCGCGGAGCCTGATCGGATGTGCGCCGCCCAGGTCCGCCTCGACCAACGGCTCGCCGGCCATGGGCGGAGTGGCGTCAACCGTCTCGTGCGAGCGGCCGGTCATTGCGCTGACGAGATCGTCGACCGAGAAGGCGCCGCGCCGCGTCGTCGCCACCAAGCGGCCATCGCGCAGGACCGTGCAGCGGTCCGCGATCGCCACGACCTCGTCGAGCTCATGCGAGATGTAGACGATGGCCGTGCCCCGCGCCTTGATCCGTGCCAGCACCGCAAACAGCCGTTCGATCTCGTGCTGTTCGAGCGCAGCGGTGGGTTCGTCCAGAATGAAGATGCGGCACTGCCGATGCAGCGCCCGGCCGATCGCGACGAGTTGGCGCTCGGCAAACGAAAGGTCGGCAACCGGGCGGCTGACGTCGGGCGCAAAATCGAGTTGCACCAGGATGGCGCGGGCCTCTTCGTCCATACGCTTGCGATTGAGCAGCGCGAGCGGCCCGAACCGACGGACCGGCAGATCGCCGAGCGCGATGTTCTCGGCAATCGACAGCGCGGGCACCAGCCGCAGCTCCTGCGGGATGGTGACGATGCCGGCCGCGATCGCGTCGTGGGGGCTTGCGAAGTGGCGCACAACGCCACCCACGATGACCTGCCCGCGATCAGGCCGGTGGACGCCGGAGAGAATGCGAATGAGGGTCGATTTGCCGGCGCCGTTCTCGCCCACAACCGCGTGAATTTCGCCGGCCCCAACGTCAAAATCGACCCCGTCGAGCGCGAGCGTGGCGCCGAATTGCTTGCTGATGCCTTGCAGGCGAGCGGCCGCCGCCATTGAACGTGTCCCGTCCGCCGGACCGGGTCGCCAAGAATTGGCGTTGGTCACACGGGGACTCTTTCCTGCTCGAGCACGCGGCGGACGGCAGGACGCTGCTGCATGCGATCCTTGAAAGCGGTGTAGTGCTTAAGATCGCGCATTGGGAGCTCGCGCCGGATTCCCCAAGTGTAGAACACGAGCCCATAGGGATCGATCACGGAGTATCGGTCGAGAAACCAGTCCTTGCCGGCCAACATGTTGTTGATTTGCTTGAGGTAGCCGTGAAAGGTCTCCAGACCGCGCGTTTTGAGCGCCGGAAACACCGCGGCATCGGCCGCGTACCGTTCCGGCCGGCTGACGTGGGCGTGCGCCGGATGCACGCTCGCGGCGAAGAAGCCGATCAGCGAGAGCGCTCTGGCTTCGGTCAGCGGATCGCTCGGCCACAGCCCGAACCGTTTGCCGAGGTAGGGCAGGATCGCCGTGTTCTCCGCGAGCGGCTGGCCGTTGTCGAGCCCAAGGACAGGCACGCGGCCCTGCGGGTTGATCTTGAGATAGGCTTCCGAGCGTTGCTCGTTATGAGCAAAGTCGACCTCGCGCGGCGTATAGGCTTCGCCGCTCTCCTCCAACACGATGTGCGCGGCGAGCGAGCACGCGCCGGGAGTGAAATAAAGTGTGAGCATGGCTGAGCCCCTCCCGGCCATTGACGCAATGCCGACGACTACGCGTTCAATTCCGCAATCGCGGCCGCGAGTGCGGCGCCGGAATCGTCCGCGTTGGCGGCCTTGCGGAGCGCCGCAAGCTTGGCAGCCCCGTCCTGGCGGCCGATCAGCTGCGGGAGTGTCTTGATCAAAGCCGCAAACCGCGCTCGCCCGCGTTCGTGCGTGTCGCCGTAACCCTTGACCAGGTTGCGGGCCGCCGCGACTTCGATCGCGAGGTCATAATTCTTGTGCGCGGTGGCGGTGAGCGTCTCGAGCCACTCCTCAAGCGATTTTTGCTCTTCGCCGTAGCGCAGTGACTTTGGGCGCAGCGGCTTGAGCGCGGCGACGGCGTAGAGCAGCAGGAAGCCGCGCAGCGACGTAGTTTTGACGGTCTTGCCCTTGCGCGTCAGGCGATCGAGCAGACCGCGCACGAGATCGTTGCCCAAAATGAAACGCCCGAGCGGAGCCGGAAGCGTATCGGCAATTTCCTGGGTGCGCGGATGCATGAATTCGGCGATCTCGATGATCTGCCCGTCGGCGGCGCGCACCTCGGCGCGCACGCGTGCAAACCGCGACGGCCGGATCTTCAGCTCGGCCACGCGGATCGTGTCCTCATAGGCCATGCCGAGCGCGAGCTGGCGGGCGGTCTCCTGCAGCAGGCGCAGCCGCCCGTCGCGTCCATTTTCGAGCGCGGCGATCGGCGCCAGGCGCTGCAGATAAAGCCGCGCGTAGCCAACGTCCTGGTAGTCCGCGACCCGCTCGACCCCGGTGCTGACGATCTTGTGCGCCGCTTGTGGGATTTGGCGCTCAACCTCGCGCATGGCGTCGGCAAGCGCGGCGCTCTCGGCCGGAGGGCGCGCGTCCGCCGATGGTGCCGGTGCGCGCACCGGAGCGGTCGTGCCGGCCAGCGCGGCTTCGAAGCCGGCCGTGAAGGCCGTAAGGCTCGCCTGGATGCCGACACCGCCACGCCGGATCGCCGCCTCAAAGGCCGGGCGTTCGAACGGCAACGCCCGCGCGCCGGCGAGTGCGCCGAACAGCACCGCGCTGATCACGCTGCCGGACGCTTCGGCGAGGGCCGCCATGTCGAAGGCGTAGAACGATTTGGCGGCGCTGCGGCAGCCTTCGAACAACGCCGTCTCGTCGACCCGGCCGTCCGCCATGGCGGTGCGCTCGGTCATCGAGAACACCCGGTTGGTTGACGCAATCAGCGTGGTTCGATCCGGTGTCACCAGCCCGCGTTGGATGGCGCGGCCAGCTTCCATCAGCTCCGATGCAATCACAACGTCGATATCGCCCGGCATGGGAATCAGCGCCATCACTGGCTCGCGCCCGCCGTTGACGGGCCTGCGGAAAATCTCGAGGTAGTAGTTGGTGGCGCCGGTGCGTTGCGCGACGCCTGGCACCGAGGTGAGCTGCGCGATGTAGCCGTTGTGTTCCGCGAGGTCGATGAGCCAATCGGCGAGTACGCCGCCGCCTTCGCCGCCCATGGCGAAGATCGCGATTGTGATCGGCCGCGTCTTGGTCTCGAACGGAGCGTTCATCGCCGATTTCTCAGGCTTATGCCGGCAACAACTGCCGACGTGCCAGTCGCTGCTGCAGGAACCCGATTACGGAGTCGCGCACGCGGGCCTTGAAGCGATCCCACCCGGTCGGATTGTTGATGATGGAAGCCCGGTAGAACGACGGGCACAGCACCGCGGCGTGCGCGACCTCGCCGCACAGGCCGCAGCCCACGCACGAGTTGATCACCCGGGTCACCGGATCGCTGCGCAGCGGATCGGGATTCGGCGCAATCGTCAGCGACGGGCAGCCCGACAGACGGATGCAGGAATGATCCCCGGTACAGGTGTCGGGGTCGACGCCAAAGCGTTCCCGCACCACGCGTTGCCCGTCCTTGATCGCCTTCTGCATCAGCGGGCGTACACGGCGCTGCTTGTTGAGCATGCATTCCGACTGGGCGACGATCACCTTCGGGCCTTGGTGCGAGGTGGTGAGCGCCTCGCGCAGGGTGTCGCGCATCTTGGCGACGTCGTAGGTGTGGGTCAGCGTGCGCACCCAGCTGACACCGACGCCGCGCACCGCCCTCTCAATCGTGTTCTTGGTTGAGCGAATTTTGTTGTTCGCCGCCGAGGACAAGATGTCCTGCCCGCCGGTGGCGGCCGTATAGCCGTTATCGACGATGATGTGGACGTTGTTCGATTTGTTGAAAACGGCGTTGCCGATGCTGGAGACGAGGCCGTTGTGCCAGAACCCGCCGTCGCCGATGATCGCGATCGCAGGCTTGTCGGTTTTGATGTTGAACGCCGACGCGCCCGCGCCGCCCAGGCCATAGCCCATGGTGGTGGCGCCGATATTGAATGGCGGCAGGATCGAAAACAGGTGGCAGCCGATGTCGCAGCTCACATGCCGCGGGCCGAGCTCGCGCTCGACAAGCTTCATGGCAGTAAAAATCGGCCGTTCCGGGCAGCCGGTGCAGAACGACGGCGGTCGCCCCTGCACGTGCGGCTCGATTGTCTTGGCCGCGGCCGCGAGCCGCGTCGCCGCCTCGTTCGATGGCGCCGGGTGCGGCATGGCGGCCAGCACGTCGGCGCGGTAGGCGCGAACGAATTTCGTCAGGCCGTCGCGCACCACGCCGCCGGTGTACTCTCCGGCCATCGGCAGCATGCTCTTGCCTTCAATGATGGTCTGCACGTCGGCGCGCCGCAGGATGGTGTTGATCGCCTGCTCGATGAACTCCGGCTGGCCTTCCTCGACCACCAGGACCGCGCGCTTGCCCTGCGCAAACCGCACGATTTCCTGGTCGATCAGCGGATAGGTAACGTTGAGCACGTAGAGCGGGACGCGACTCGCGCCGAACGCATCCGCCAGTCCCATGACCTCGAGCGCACGCAGGGTGGTGTTGTACATGCCGCCCTGCATGATGATCCCGATGTCGGTGAGATCGCCGTCGAAGAACTCGTTGAGCTTGTTGTCGGTGACGAACTTCACCGCCGCCGGCCAGCGCTTTTCGATCTTTTCCTTCTCGTGCAGATAGCTTGCCGGCGGGAGCACGATGCGGTCGACCTGGCGGCGTGGATTTTCCAGCGCGTCGCGCAGCGTGAAGCTCGGGCGCACGTTGTCCTTGGCAGGGAAGCGGCCGTGCACATGGCAGGCGCGAATACGCACCTCCAGCATCACCGGGGTGTTCGACGCCTCCGACAGCTCGAAGCCCTTTTCGACCGCGTTCACGATCGAGGGCAGGTTGGGTCGCGGGTCGAGAAGCCAGATTTGCGACTTCATGGCGTAGGCGTGACTGCGCTCCTGCATGATCGAGGAGCCTTCGCCGTAGTCCTCGCCGACGATGATCAGCGCCCCGCCGGTCACACCGCCGGACGAAAGATTCGCCAGCGCATCAGAGGCTACATTGGTCCCGACCGGCGCCTTGAAGGTCACTGCGCCGCGCAGCGGGTAGTTGACCGAGGCCGCGAGCGTCGCGGCCGCCGCCGCTTCGCTGGCGCTCGATTCGAAATGCACACCGAGCTCTTCGAGAATGTCGTTGGCGTCGCTGAGCACATCCATCAGGTGCGAGATCGGCGCGCCCTGATAGCCGGCCACATAGGAAACGCCAGATTCCAAGAGGGCTTTGGTGATCGCCAGAATGCCTTCCCCGCGGAATTCAGCGCCGGCTCCCAATTTGAGCTTCTGGACTTCTTCGCTGAATGATCGTTCCGCCATGGCCTGCTCCGCTGTCTCGCGTGCCCGTTCGGGCGCACCGGCGCCGCGCGAACGGTAAAACCCGCGCCAAGTATAGGTTCCCGGCCGCGGTTTGCCAGTGCTTTAAGCTTAAAGCTTTTGCGGGGGAGCCCCGCATTTGAAGCTGTAACGCACCGGCTGAGGTCCCGGTTGCACCCGCCGTGGTGCGTTGTGGCGCGCAAAGAGCGCGCGCTTAGCCTGCTCAAGACCTGTGGAATCGCCTACCGGGTCTGAATCACGCTGTCGGCGCGCGCGAGCAGCGCCACTGGCACGGTGAAACCGAGCGCCTGCGCGGTATCGAGATTGATCACGAACTCGGTCTGGGTGTTTTGCTGGACCGGCATCTGGATTGGCGGGGTGCCTTTGAGGATCCAGCCCGAGTAGATGCCGGCTTGCCGGCCGGCCTCGGCGACACTGGCGCCATAGCTCATTAAGCCGCCCGCCGCAGCAAACTCGCGGGCCGGATAGATCGTCGGCAGCTTGTGCTGGGCCGCCAGGGCGACCAGCTTTTGGCGCTGGTCGATGAAGAACGAATTGCGCGGAACAACGAGCGTTGTGGCTCCCTGCGCGGCCAGCGACGCGAATGCCGTTTCGAGCTCCGATTCCTGGCTCGCCTTGACGACGATGAGCTTGTTCGGATGGGCGTTCTGTGCGCCCTCCAGATCCTGCGGGTTACTCGGATCGTTGGGATTGATCAGCAAGCCCGTGGCAGGCGGATTCGGCACCAGCTGCCCGAGCAGGTTGAACTGCATGCTGGTAATCTCGCTGCTCGAAAACGTGATGCCGGTTGCCTTGTCGCCCGGCTGCGCCAGATTGTTAACCAGGCCAAACTTGATCGGATCGCCTGCGATCACGAAAACCAGCGGGACCTTGGTGACGGCCGGCTTGGCGGCGAGCGCCGAAACCAGGCCGATGGCGGCGATGACCCATACCTTGCGGGTCACGAGCTCGTTGGCAAGCGTCGGCAGCCGGTCGTACTGATCGTCGGCCCAGCGATACTCGATATCGACGCCGATGCCGTCGGCGAGCCCCGTTTCGGAAAGCCCCTGTTTGAACGCCGCGATGATGGCCTGGTCGGTGCGGCCGCTGCTGAGAAGTCCGACCAGGGGTCTCCCGGTCTGCTGGCCGTAGCCGGCGCGTGAGAGCGCCCCGGCCGCGCCGGCGGCGCCCAGCAGGGTGATGAACGTGCGCCGCTGCAATTGCTCCAGTTTCATCCCATCCCCGTCTGCTGTGGCAGCATGAAAACCCGCTGGCGAGGGACCTTTAGCACAATGGTCGTGACGGTTCATGTCCGGGATTTGGGCCTAAAAACGAACATGGCCGGGAGTGATCCCGGCCATGATCGAAGCTGACTGCGGCGAATAATTCAGTCCGTCGCCCGCATTCTCACCAGGGAGACGAGGGCGGCAGGGGAGCAGCTGCCACCGTCTGTGCAGCGGCCGGCATGCGAGCCGCCGCCTGCGGACGGCTGGTCGCGGCCGGAGTTGCGACACGGGCCGAAGCCGGACCCGCGATCGTGACCCGCTGCTGAGCCGGCAAGGGCGGAACCGGGATGCTGTTCACGCGGCGCATCTCGGCCTGATAGGCGGAATATTGCGCCGGCGTGCTGTTCAGCCGGTGCATCTCGTTGATGTACTCCTCAGGCATCTGCACGTGATTGAGCGGCGCCTTCAATCCAATGAAGCGCGCGACGTCGCCGGTAAAGCCCGTGCAGTTGAGGGTCATCGCGTTCCAGATCGGCGTGGTCGCCTGCCGCTGCTTGATGTAGCCGACCATGCGGGAGAATTCCTGCTCGGAGAGCGTCACGCAGAAGCGCGCGGTCATGAATTGCTCGTCGAGATCGCCCCAGCTCGCATTGGTCTCCGAAGCGACGGGGATGACGTGTCCCAGCATGTAGGCGGTGGTGTCGCCGGCCGGGTGCAGGCCCGCGACCTCGACCCACGCAAACTGCCCCTCCGGGGTGAGCTTGCCATAGAACACAAAGGCATGGCCGTAGCTCGCCGCGGTGCGCGCGCGGAATTCGACGAAGTAGGGGTGACCAGGACGCGCGCTCATCCGGCAATCAGTGGACGTCACCGGCTGACCGATCGGCTTTGCGGCCTCGGCCGGCACGTTCCTGAACACGCCAACGTTGACCAGCTGATTGGGCGGAAGCTGAGATGAATAGACGACGGCGCCTCCGCCTTGCTGGTGGGCGGCACCTTGCGCGTGCGCGGCCGCCTGTGGACGGGGCGCTACGACGTTGACCTGCGGCAGCATGGCCGCGTTGTTGTCCTGCGCGCGCGCCGCGGTCACATCCGCGAACGAGGCGAACGAGCAAATGGCGATGCCAGCCAGAAGGCTGACCCCTGCCACCGTGTTCCGTGATGTTTGCATGACCGTAATCCCCGTTCTCGCGCCTTTGGGCGCGAGCCCCATGTTGCCCCCGAAAATTTAAGCCCCCCGAGCGCGCGGAGTTTTCTCCGCGCGCTCCGAACACATTACGAACCAGTAGAACTGGTCCGCCCCCTGGACGCTGGCATTAACCCCGAGTAACGACGGGGCCCTTGCCGAGCGGCGCCTTACCGATCGGAGCCTTGCCGATCGGCGCCTTGCCGACGACGGGCGCCGGAGGCGGGGCCTTAACGTACATGTCGGCCGCGCTGGCAACGCCCAGCACAGCGAACGACGCGATAGTTGCAAGCACGAGCGTTTTCATGACCGACTCCTTTGACGGTGACTCGATGGTCTACGAATACAGGTGAGGGCTGGCGCCGGACTAGTGCTTAAAAGCCACACGCGATTTTTGTTGTATGAAAGAGCCTGATTTTGCCGGCTAAACCGCGATTATCCGCGCTACAACAACGCGCTTGGATGTGGCCGCGAGAGCACAGAAATGTGATGGAACTCAAGCGTTTTGAGAAAGTGTTAAGGAGTTCGCTGCGGTGCCCCGGCTTGGTGAACAGATCGCCAATTCAACCTATACTTAAGGTTAACAAGCACGGCCCAATTCATCGGCTCTATCTGCGTTCACTTCGTTAGTAGATCGCAAAGAAGTCGACGCCCGCGACGGGGGCACCCCGCGCACTAGTGCATGGGGCCCTGACAAGCGCGGGCATGACCGCGGTAACCGAATCGACCTGCGTCGGTGAGCCGCTCTACGCGGCTACCAGGGCCAGCACCCGCAACGGGCTGCCGGATCCCTTCTCGATCTTCAGCGGCGTGGTGATCAGCACGGCACCGGTCGGCGGCAGCTGATCGAGGTTGGTGAGGCTCGCGAGCCCGAACTTGTTCGCCCCGTGCATCAGGTTGTGGGCCGGGTACATTGGCTCGAACGCGAACGCCTGACCGGCGTCGGTGCCGACCGCCTCGACGCCCCAGCCGTTAACGTTGCGATTGTCGACCAGCCAATGCATCGCCGCCGCGCTCGGGCCCGGAACGTGCGGGCCGTCCTCCTTCATGTTGAGGAATTTGGCCGGGTCCTCGCGCTTCGACCAGTCGGTGCGCATCAGTACCCAGGCGCCGTCCGGGATGCGCCCGTGCTTGCCCTCCCAGGCCTGGATGTGGCTCGGCTCGAGCAGGAACTTCTCGTTGGCCGCCGCCTCCTTGCTGCAATCGATGACCACGGCCGGCGCGATCAGGCGGCGAACCGGGATGGTATCGGTGAAGCCGTCAGGGTTGTGCTGGCCGGTGACCCAGTGGACCGGCGCGTCGAAATGGGTGCCGGTATGCTCGCCCATCGACAGATTGTTCCAGTACCAGGCCGGGCCGCGATCGTCATAGTGCGAAATCTCTGTGATGCGGAACGGGTTGGAGTTGGCAAGCGGCGGCGGCAGCGCAATCACCGGGGTCGCCGGGCGAAGCGTTTGGGTCAGGTCGATGACCTTGATGCGGCCGTTGGCGATGGAGGCGGCGACATTCATCAACAAATCAGCAGACATGGCTCCCCCTTGTGCGCCGGCAACACCCGACGCGGTTTCCTGCGTGAAGCGCTTCATCGCGGACGAAAATCCGCGCGCGACGATGTCGATGTCGTTGGCGACGACCACAAGGTTATAGCCTTCGCGGCGGCGCGCAATCGCGGCCTCGGCATGGCCGGTAAATATCGCGCACGGCACATGTGCGGCGCGGCAGGCCTCCAACACGGTCCGGCAGGCCTGCTCGTGGCGCGGATCGCCGGGCGCAACACCAAGCGACATCGCAAGATCGCCGGTGCCGATCAGGACAAAATCGACGCCCGGCGTATGCGCGATGGCCGCGGCGTTGCGCACACCGCGCTGGGTCTCGATCATGACCCCGACGACGGTGTGGGCGTTGGCCTGCGCGCAATACTGCGCAAAGTCGCCGCTGAGCGGGCGCACCCCGCCGGCCGAGCGGTGGCCTTGCGGCGGAAAGCGTGCGGCAGCCACGGCATCGGCGGCCTGGTGGTCAAGCTCGATCAACGGAACGACCACGCCTTCGGCGCCGCTATCGAGCGCTTGGCTGATCGCCATCGCGGTATTCTCTGCGGTGCGAACCAGCACACCGGCGTGCCGGCTTGCCGCGCCGACCGCGTGCTCGAGCGTCTGCCGGTCGAACAGGCCGTGCTGGGCATCGATCACGATCGCATCGGGTTTGGCACCGGCCGCGATCTCCACCACGGTTGCCGAGCCGAGGCTCATCCAGAAGGCCCCGAGGGGCGCTTTCTGGGCGAGCCGGCTACGCAGG
>CAWFLX010000034.1:0-143344 GCA_963816775.1 uncultured Alphaproteobacteria bacterium | reverse complement strand
ATGTCAAAAACTTAGCGAAAGAAGGGTGTCGCTTCTACCCTTCGCCAAACCTCGGGTCTGGGGTCGGCAGAAAACGCGAGCTGCTCAGACCCCAAAAGCCGCTCGCCAGATTCCTGCCTCAACTATCATCAGCAATATCAATCATCTTTATACTTTCGCCCCTCATACATTGGCGGCAGTTCCCCGATGGCATATTTATCGTGCAAAATATCACTCACGAGGTCTGCCGCGGCCCGAAAGATTTCCGGAATTGCGTGGCCGTGCACTTTGGCTTTGTTTTTGTGCTTCTTGTGAGCGTCCTTATACTCGCGTTCTGGATAGTAGACCAATTTTACGTCAGTGTTGTCATCCACCATTCCTGCGATCTCTGTGCAATAGTAATAAAACATCGCATTCGGGATCAGCATAAAACCCTCTGTCTCAGGTTTGTTGTCCTCGTTGAAGTCGCCCGGATCGGTTATTTTAAGCTCAGTTAGATTTATAGATTTAGGCTTAGCGGCGTCCTTTACATTCTGAAATATTTTGCACGAAGGGACATTATTAGGATCGTACAAAACCGTTGTTTCTTTGGGCATTTTGTTGAGGTGGTATAATGCGATCATATTCGAGTTTATTGAGAACCCGGTGAGATTCGCTGGTACTGGATCTGGCACCACACCACCTACCATAACGATTTTACATGTTGACCCCTGAACGTATTTCTGGAGTAGGTCCGCAGCATAAGACCCGTCGGCGAGTATCACATCAGGAACGGCCGAGCTGGCATTTATCGCTGCTGTCTCCAGGTTGGCGTTATCGTCGTTGGCTGAGCAAACATCGTAGTCCAAATTGTCCCAACCATCTTTGTCGGGGCTCGTGAGTTGATCTTGAAATGCTGCGATGCTGCTGGCTGTTGGACTAGTTGGTGTAACCACACGTACGATTTTCCTGGGCATTGAAGGTGTCCCCGATTAGAAAGTTCAACAGCATATTCAATTGATGAGTACTTTACCAGAGTGCGCGAACGGTGACCCGCCGGTTTTGGAGGTTGATCAAGTTTGAGCTGTCACGGGAGTTCGGACCTTGACTATCCAACCGGGCGTTCAGAAGCAGAATGCGCTGACCGCTCGATTGCGCGCACCCGGAATTCCCTGGACTGAAGGGGCGCAATTACCCCGCCTGGGTTGACCCAAGAATGCGATCAACTGCGCGTTGGGCACGAGTTCGCGTAGAACTTCTCGCCGTTTCGCCCCGAGTTCAGTACTAAAAACGTGGATGCCAATGGCGTTGCCTCCGGGTCGGTTGAAACTTGCCACCAGTCCGTTTTGCACCGGTCGAGGCCGCTTGTGAACACAATCAGGATCGTTGCAGTGGCCATTTTGGCCGCCGCTTCAGAAGGGTAGTCGGTAGCGACAACGTTGCGATCTAGGAGATCGGAGGCCAAACTTGGTCCGCTCCGGGGCTGACCATTGTCGCGTGCGCTCTTCTACCGGCGGTGCAATTCTGTTCTGTAGGTGCCTTTCTGTAATACGGTCCGTGTTGAGACTGGCGTAAATAGTGGGCGTGGTCTCACCTGTCACGTACCGCTCGAAAATTCGCCAGACGATACCCTCCTCCTCCGGGTCAATCTCGAGTTTTCCAGGGCGCCCCGGCACCAGTCGATACCCGCAGAGGCCGACGCTGATTAAGCGTCTCATGAAGAAAATAACCGAATTTCGATTGCGCGAAGTGCGCTTCGGCGACTGGCATCTGATTACGAACAGAAGCTGAGATTAAGGCGGCTCAGCGTGTCGCCTCACTGTCAAGATGCGCCATCTGAGTGGGATCGTAGCGTTCGCCAACCGTAAGATTTGGAGATACGGCGGCATCAATACGTTTGAGACCCTCTTCATCTAGCTCCAGCTTGAGCGCGGCGAGCGCCTCTTCGAGCTGTTGTTTGCGCCGGGCGCCGATCACCGGCACGATATCCGCTCCGCGCGAGCAGACCCAAGCGATCGCCAGCTGTGCTGGGGTGGCGCCGATTTCGCTTCCGATGCGACGCAGGGTCTCTACCCGCTGCAAGTTGCGCTCGACGTTTCCTTTCTGGAATCGCGGCATCCGGAGGACGCGGATATCACCCTTGGCGTTCGCGTCCGGTATATGTCCGCTCAGCAAGCCCCGCGAGAGGACCCCATAGGCAGTGATTGAAATACCAAGGTCGCGCACCACAGGCAGGATCGCGGTCTCGATGCCGCGACTTATCAGAGAATATTCGATCTGCAGGTCGGAAATCGGATAAACTGCGTGCGCGCGACGAATCGTGTCGGGCCCCGCTTCTGACAGTCCGATATGCCGCACGTACCCGGCGCGAACCATGTCCGCAATGGCCCCGACCGTCTCCTCAATCGGCACGCTGGGGTCAACGCGAGCGGGACGATATACGTCGATGTAATCAGTCCCAAGGCGCCGTAGCGAGTATGCAAGGAAATTCTTGGCTGCCTGGGGCCTCCCGTCGTTCCCGCCCCAGCCACCCGCGGGATCACGGAGTGCTCCAAATTTCACCGAAATAAGGACGCTCGAGCGCGACACTCCCTCCAGGGCGCGTCGCATCAGCATTTCGTTATGACCCACGCCATAAAAGTCGCCGGTGTCGAACAGCGTGATGCCGGAATCAATTGCCGCGCGGATCGTTGCAATACTCTCTTCGTCGTCGGTCGATCCATAGATGCCCGGCGACATTCCCATGCAGCCCAGCCCCAACTTACTCACTAGCGGACCAGTTTTCCCGAGCTTGACGTTTTGCATCGAACGGCTTGTCACCAGTGTGACCATCGAAAACTTCCAGCGTGATCGTTAACGAGTTTACGCGCTACATTCATAGGCCTTTGGCACATGTCCTCCGGGCCTCAACATTACGCCCGGCCGCCATATGTTGTTGAATACCGTGACCAATTGCCGCCAGTTTCAGCGTTGTAGCCATTCATCATTGCTTGGTTTCCAAAACGTTGGACAGTTTAGGAATTTCCTTGGCCGTTGTACCAATTCTATATCATATTTTGCGAATTATCCCGGATGGCTGGCCGCAAAATCGTTGCGAGCCCCCGTTCGGATGAGCGCAGTCAAGCATCCGCTCGCGCAATTTTCCGGAGCCTATTTTGTTCTTTTGCGACGGTTCAAGTGGTAGTATGGGAGCTCTCGATGATTTGAGGATGAGCAATGATAGTCCGGGCCCCAAGGTATCGACTGATTGTGCCTCTTCTTGGTAGCGCGATCGCGTGGTTCCTCACCAATTCCACGCCTGCGACAGCACAGCAGCGTTCGGTACTATTTCGGGTGGGTGTTTTGACACCTGTTGAAAGCGATAAAACGCCCAGTTTCAGTGCCTTCCGCGACGAGCTTCGCGAGCGTGGCTATATCGAGGGAAAATCAATCATCCTCGATTTTCGGTTTGCCAAGGGACACACGGATGTGCTCCCTGGCCTTGCCGCGGAATTGGCGAAAGTGCCGGTCGATGTCATCGTCGTAGACGGGATAACGGCTGCGCGCGCCGCGCTAACCGTCACTCAAAGCATTCCAATCATACAGGCGGCCGGAGGCGATCCGGTGGTTGCTGGCCTCGCCCCAAGTTATGCTCGGCCAGGGGGCAATTTCTCGGGATTTAGTATTCGATCCGATGAATTAGCCGGTAAGCGGTTGGAATTGCTGAAACAAGCTTTTCCCGAGATAAAAAGAGTGAGCGTCTTGCTAGACCCAACCAGCGTAGTGACGCCACCAGTGCTTCGGGCAACCGAAAAGGCTGCTGAAAATCTGGACGTATCGTTGACGATGCTCTCCGTGAGCACCCCTGAGAGGCTAAATGCACTCGGGCCCGCTGACTTGGCCGGCAGTGATGCTCTTATTGTGTTACCGAGCGCGATGTTTTGGCACCATCGCGCTTCTATCATTGCCCTTTCAGCAGCAGCACGCGTGCCGGCGATCTATCCGGAACGCGAATACGCAGATGATGGCGGACTTGTCGCGTACGGTCCTAACATTCCCGATACATTCCGTCGGGCAGCTGGATATGTAGATCAAATCCTTCGTGGTACTCGCCCAGGTGACCTACCGATCGAGGCCGCTTCGAAATTCGACTTCGTCGTTAATCTTCGCACGGCGCGAGAAATGAAACTTTCGCCCTTCCCCAATTTTCTCGTTGGCGTTGGCGAGGTCATTGAATAAAAAAGGCGCCGGGCCGGCGGTCCATCAGCTATTATGCGTACTCCCTCTGATACTTGACCAGATCGAGGTACTCCTTAGGCGGGGGTGCGAATACATCGATATTTATTACCGGGTCATCGCCAATTGGCCATCTCGTATGCGGCGTATTAGCTGGAACGCGCACAATTGTCTCTGGACCGCATTCCACCGTCTCATCGTCAATCCTGAGCATCATGCGGCCGCTCACGACCATCACAATATGATCGAATGGATTCGATTGCGCTTCGAGGCGTTTCATTCGTGGACTGATGCGGTTGAACGTTAATAAGCAATGGTCCCCACGAAAGGCGCTCCGCTTTATCGCTCCGTCGGCGAGCTCAGCAGTGGGCAACTTGTCCCATGCAAACAGCACGCCACTGGGGTCTGCCTTGACTTTACCCATAAACGGTTGCGCGGTCGGTGTCAGGGGGTAGTTGTGAATTGGCCCTTCCGGCAATGGATATTCCTTCTGATACTCCACCAGGAAAAGATAGTCCTCGCGCGGTGGCGCAAAGATGTCGATAACAAGAATGGGCTCCTCTTTGCCCAGGCCCCAGCCGGTGTGTTTCGCGTTTGCCCCGACGCGAGCAATCGTACCGGCACTGCATTCGATTGCTTCACCCTCGATCTCAAACATGTGGCGCCCTTTGATTGTCATTGTCATCTGATCGAAGGGGTGGTGGTGTGGTTCCCATCGCGGCATCGTTGGCTGAACCCAATTGAATGTTAGGATGCAGCCGTCGCTTCGGAAGCCAGCCCGACGCATAGTGCCGTAAAGCAGATCAATCGTAGGAAGCTCACTCCAACGAAAAACCTGATTGACAGTCGTTATTTTCAATTTGGCCTCCGTCAGTTCCTCGAATGTCAAGCTTTAAAATATCAAATTAGTTTGCCAAAAATCTACTGACTATATGTTTTTTAGCAACCAACGCGCAACACTTGAATTGCGTACGGAAGCGACAGACGAAAAACCCGGTTTCATGAAAGCAATTATCGGTCGATACGATGACAGCATGCTATCTAACAGCATTGCCTTCCCAAGATAAACGCGAGCCCAACAAGTTCGGTTTTATATCGGATTTGATTAGTAACCGGCCACCTTCCTAAGCGAATCCAGGCTCCGCAACGTACTTGCGATTTTCTCCATAAGCTCCGGCGGCACGTTATGCGATGCGACTTCGCGAAATGCGTCTTCCTCGAAAAGGCCAAGAATCCCAAACCCCGCTCGGCAGATGCGCGTCGCGTTCGCTAGTATGGATTTAAACACCGGGCCTAAATCGCCCGGCGAACTGGAAATCACTTTAAGAACTTCAGCCGTCGACGCCTGCTGTTGCAGCGCCTCGTCCAACTCGCGCGTTTTTGCTGCAAGCTTCGTTGCAAGTGTATCGGCCGACGCATTTTTGCGTCCGGCGCGTGCTTTCACCTTCGTCGGGGCGGAACGTATCCGGCCGCCCCGCTTGAGGCTTTTAGCCTTTGTCTCCCCCCGCCTCATCTGTCGTCGCCCGATGGACAGCGTTGGTCGGAACGCGAATCTAGCACACCTTAGCTGCTTAGGACATGCCTCGGAGCGTCCCGCCCGTGACCGCACACTTACAACAAGATTGCTTCGCGCCATTGAGTTTGGTTCCAGCGCGCTTCACGGTGTGCCCGAAGGTGATCCGCTTGCCGTAAGCGGGATTGAGATGGTGCGGCGCCCAAGCCGGCGCCTGTGACCTAGGTCACACACCCCGACATCCGAAGCATGAGAGCATTTCAAGAACGGCCCTGGCGCGATGAGCGAACGGGAAGCAGGGTCAATGGATCAGACGTATCCAGACCTAATGATCGGAAAGAGAACCGTGTCGGCGGAGGGCGTCGTTTGCTGTTGTTCAGGCGCCGTAATCCCAATAATGGACGCTGACGAATGGTCGGAGTTTGCCTTTGGGCAGCTCGTGGCGCTCGGAGTAGGAACCTCCCTTCTGACAGTGGTCACACTTGCGCTGAGCCTATGGTCGATCGGGTAAGTACCGACTGGAGGATCATCCTTACACACTGGTTTCAACCGACCTTCACCGGCCTCCACGCGTGTTTAGAAGGTCTTCGATGACCGACAGCAACGATTGGCTGTCTCAAAAGCGGGGGCGACGATGAACAAGCGAGTTCGTCGACGGGTATCAAACCTTCATCAACTCATGCGGCGTGACCCGCTGATCCTGAGTGTGCGCACATGATGGGACTTCCCCGTAGACAATTCCTACAACTGGCGACGGGTGCTGCCGCGCTGCCAACCGTCTCGCGCATCGCAATGGCTCAATCCTACCCGACGCGGCCAGTGAGGATCGTAATTTCACTTCCGGTCGGCTCCACTCCCGACATCGTGGCCCGCATCATCGCCGAACAGCTCACCAGGATGTGGGGCCAGCAAGTCATCGTTGAGAACCGTCCGGGCGGCGGTGGAGTGATCGGGGCGCAAGCGGTCCTCTCGGCCTTACCCGATGGGTACACGCTGCTTTATACCGTGGCATCTACATTCACCGTCCTTCCGGCACAGAACGACAAGCTAACTTTCGACGTCAATCGTGACCTCATTCCAATCGGCCTAACCGGCGCTGAGGGTATGGTGCTCGCAGTGTCGCCCAAGCTCGGCGTCAACACGCTCAGCGAGCTGATTGCGCTGGCCAAGGGGCACCCATATAAATTCATCATCGGCACGAACCCAGCCGGCTCGCTGCCTCACTTGGCTGCCAGAATGTTCGTCAGCCTGTCGCAGGCACCGATGACCGTGGTCCCTTCGACCGGCGGCACCAATGAGGCGATCAGGGAGATTATGGGCGGGCGCGGTCATGCTGTGATCGAGGGCCTGCCGGGTCTTGTCAAAAGCGCTATCGACGCGGGCGACCTCAAGGCGCTTGCGATCATGACACCTGCACGAGTGCCCACAGCCCCAGACATACCCACAGCGGCGGAAACATTGCCAGGGCTTACTGCGGTCGGGTGGGCGGCACTCTTCGCACCCAAGGGAACACCCCAGGCAATCGTTCAGCAGCTGAGCGAGGACCTACGTAAGGCCCTGGAAGATCCCGATTTCCGTGCGCGTTTCGAAACAATCGGAAGCACGCCCTTCCAAGCAATATACACTGCTGAACTTGCGCGTTTCATCGAAAGCGATCAGAAGCTCTGGTGGCCTATTGTGAAGGATGCCGAACTCAAGTGACTGCAAATTTCCGAGGCAGAGCGTTCTGCGAAATGCCGCACTTTAGCGAGGTCGGGTGACAGCTGTGGTAGCCGCAAAAAATTCAACCGTGCGAATTCGTACGCGTTGGCGTTCCGCTTACCCTCAGCCTCGCGATTCCTGATGGAATTGCTCAAACAGGGCGCGCAGCGCGAGCGGCGGCCCGAGCGTGCCGTCCGACATGATTGGTACCGCGTGATAGCTCCCGCGGTCGATCTCCCAGTCCAGGATAACGGGGCCAGCATCGCCCTTGTCGCCCTTCTGGCCGCGCTCCCCCGTGCGTCCTATCGGCCCCGTGCGGCCTGGGCGCCCCGCGCTCGCGATGAGCTGCCAGCCCGGGCCCGGACAAGCGCCGGGCTCATCCTTACGCGCGATGAATGACGAACCACCTTGCGCGACAATGTCCAAGTGCCGATAGCGCGCTTCCGCGTCGTAAGTCCTGCGGATGGTCGGCGTAGACGCATCGATCCCGGCTGCGGCAAGGCAAATCCAGTCATCGCCATGCGGAGGTGCGCGCCCGGTATCACGCAGCGCCTGCCAGGTCGCGCCGAGATGCACTACCACTTCACCCTCGTAGTGCACTGCTTCGGGCTTATAGGCTCTGACGAGCGGCAGCTTGCCAGCTGGGCCCTTCTCGCCCGGCGCGCCGGGAATACCGGGCTCCCCCTGCGGCCCGATCGGGCCAGCCTCTCCACGGCAGCCTGCCGGACCAGGCGGGCCGATGGCCTGCTTGAGCTTAGCCTCGATCGTCTTTTCAATCTCCTCGCATATTTGAAGCTCGTGCTCGCCGAGCTTGGCCAACCACATCGATCAGAAATGCGCGTTCGGCCAAGATGGCCTCCGCCACGTGACCTTCGAGGGTCTCTCGTGCAGTCGCTAAGACCGCGCCATTTTCCTCATTTGTCATTGTCAATCACCGTGCTTAGACGGATCCTCATCCGGCACAGGCAGCCCATCGCGAGCAGTTTGCTCCGCTAGTCGCCGCAGCTCGATTATGCGCGCCCTGATGTGTACATCCCGCACGAGCGCAAGCGCAGCACGTCGTACGGCATTCCAGTAAGGTGTTGGCGGTGGTGCGTTCATTCGGCGAACCTTCACTGGGCCGCCCCAATGTCATCCTAAGGCTAGGCCTGAACCGCTGCCGCTGGTGACTACGCGTTACCAACTTGGTGTTGTGGATGCGTGTGGTTGATGCTCCTTGTACGGAATGAATCATCCCCGACCGGAGGTCCGAGGCGGTCGGGCACCTGGGGGTCCGCAGGAGCACTTTCTGAAACACCGACGCCACACGCTCGCCGATGAAGGATAGCCTCCAGGTGGTGGGCTCTAGTATTCCTTGCCTCAGGCTAGGCAGCCAGTCGTTATTCCTCGCAGGCCCTTATGGCCTCGTATGCGTCGACGTACTTGCGCAGGCAGTCGAGCGCGCCTCGCATCGTGTCTGGATAGTTCACGTTGAAATCGAAGTTGACCACGATCTCCTGCGACGTGGCGATACCTGCTTTGTGCCTTTGCAGAAACAACCTTGCCTCGTCGGGGACGTTCTGCTTGTCCTTGACGGAGCCGATGAGCTTGGTCTCGTTCATCACATCCACCCTTGGAGCTTGTTGTTATTTGTCATTGAGTAGTACATGTTAACCTCGCGCATTGATCTCGTCCTCGACCCGATCCACATCCTCGATCAGTCCCTTGATCTTGCCGAGCATATCGATGAGATCACCAATCACCTCGTTGAGGTCCTTCTTCATCTCTATGAGCGTATCTTCCGGTTGCTTCGCTAAGTCTATGGGGCTCATTCCGCGTCCTCCATTGGGTCGATCACCTCTATCCATTCGATGTTGCGTCCCTGCTAACTCAGTCTTTCTATGAGCGCGAAGAGCACCTCGGGCGTCATGATGTGACCCTTTGCGGCCTTCTGTTTCTTTCGCTTCTTGGTTTTCTTTGCCTTTGCCATTCGCTCCGTCCTCCTTCACGGTTTGGATTGCATCCACTCAAATTGACGAAGTCCCCAGCCCCACAAGTGGAGCAGCCAAGGACCCCGCTCTTTCCTTACTTTTGGTTGCCCCAAAGTAAGGTCCGAACTGGCCGACGTTTAAGTTATGCCTGTGGGAGAAGGGGTTGTGTGGTGGGCGCACAAGGACTCGAACCTTGGACCCGCTGATTAAGAGTCAGCTGCTCTACCAACTGAGCTATGCGCCCGTGCCGTGATCACGGGACCACCATGTGAGGCGGCGTCGTTTACCAAAGCGGTGGCGGGCTGTCTATCGCCGGGAATCGCGCTCTGCTTGGGCCTCGTCCTGAGGAGCGCGGTCGCCAGACCGCGCGTCTCGAAGGACGGCCAAGGGGAAAGCCCTTCACTTGGCCATCCTTCGAGACGCTCGCTTCGCTCGCTCCTCAGGATGAGGTCGGTACTTGTGGTTAGTTAAGCAACGCAAACCGCCGGGCGACTGGCCCGGCGGCTCACGACGGCGCTGCGATCACGGGGGGTGGGGGGCGTGGAGGTGATCGCGGGCGCCGTACTACTCGTCTGTGTCGCCGTCCCTGCCCTGACGGCCGGGACCAAAACCTGGCCCGCCGCGTTCACCCATCCCATGCGGACCCATCATTCCGTGCGAACCCATCATTCCCATTCCATGCGGACCCATTCGATCCGAACCCATGGCGAAATGTCGATGCGGCGCCATGAAGCGCGACAGTGTGGCAAACCGGCGCTTCTGCGCGTCGTCGAGACTCGCGTAGAGCGGCTTTGCGGCCTTCGCCAAATCCGTCAACGCGGCGCCGTACTGGCTGATGTTTTCGGCCCGGCGCTGCAGGCGGTCGACCATGTTCTGGTCGTTCGCGCCCGAGGTGCGGCTGTCCGCCGCTGCCATCCGATCGCTGCGCAACTTGGCGAGGTTGCGGTAGGCCTGCTCGAACGCCGGCCAGTTCTTGTCCTGCTCGGGCGTGAGCCGCAGCCCGGCCTTGAGCGCCGCGACGCGCGCGTCGGTGAACGCGCCGAGATCTTCCAGGCTTGGCCTTTGGAAACGGTACGACACATCGCCCGTGCGTCCGTCGGAGCGTTGTTCAGCGTACGCGGCGGAGCCGACGAGCACGGCGGTTGTCGAAAGCACCAACAGCTTCTTCCACATGACAGCGGTCCCCTCTCTCGACATGAAAGTTGTAGATCGCAGTACAAATCCGCAATCGCAGAGCGGCAACTTAAATTTGCGTAACCATTAACCGCCGGTAAGATTGCGTTGCAGCATCGAAGCGCATTAACTCACTGAGAATGCTGGACTGCTTGCAGCGCATATCGAGCGCACGCGCGCTTGCGGGGCGCCGTCTTGTTCGGATATTTGGTCGCATGCGACAACGCCGCGCAGCGTACGGCGCGGCGAGAACAGGTTGGAGGTCGGCTCATGGACAAGGCCAGGAACGAGATGCTGACGCGAGTCGGGCGCGGCACGCCGATGGGCGAACTGCTGCGGCGCTACTGGCACCCGATCGCCGGCGCCAGCGAACTCGCCGACAACCCGATCAAGCCGATCCGTCTGATGGGCGAAGACCTCGTGCTCTACCAGGACCTGAGCGGCCGCTACGGATTGCTCGACCGGCATTGTCCGCACCGGCGCGCCGACCTGTCGTACGGCTTTGTCGAGAAGGCCGGCATCCGCTGCAACTACCACGGCTGGCTGATGGACGAGCACGGCGGCTGCGTCGAACAGCCGTTCGAGGACACGTTCAACCCGGCCTCACCGCTGCGCAAGAAATGCACGAGCCCAGCCTATCCGGTGCGCGAGCTTGCCGGCCTGTTGTGGACCTACATGGGCCCGGAGCCTGCACCCGAGCTGCCGGTTTGGGACCCGTTCACCTGGAGCAACGGCTTCAAGGAGATCGTCGCCTGCGAGGTGCCGTGCAACTGGTTCCAGTGCCAGGAAAACTCGATCGATCCGGTGCACTTCGAGTGGATGCACGACAACTGGGGCATGCGCCAGCGCGGCGAGACCGGCCCGTACGCGGCACGCCATCTCAAGCTCGGCTTCGACGAGTTCGAGTACGGCTTTCAGTACCGGCGCATCCGCGAGGGCGCGACCGAGCAGGATCCGCTTTGGACGGTCGGTCGCGTCACGCTGTGGCCGAACGGATTCTATCTCGGCTCGCATTTCGAATGGCGCATCCCGGTCGATGACGAGAACACGCTCAATATCTGCTGGTTCTTCACCCGCGTGCCGACCGAAAGCGAACCCTACGTGCAGAACCGGATCCCGACCTGGTACGGGCCGATCAAGAATGAAAAGGGCCGCTGGATCTCGAGCCACATCATCAACCAGGACGTCATCGCCTGGGTCGGCCAGGGCACGATCGCGGATCGCAGCAAGGAACTGCTCGGCTCGAGCGACCGCGGCGTCGCGATGATCCGCAATCGCTTCTTCGAAGACATGGAAGCGGTGGCGCAGGGCCGCGATCCCAAGGGCATCATCCGCGATCCGGAGGTCGCCAAGCTGGTGAAACTGCCGATTGCGACCCCGAAGACGTTCACCGATTCGATCCCGCGCGAACAATGGCAGAAGGACCCCTACTACAGCCGGCGGGCCAAGCGGTTTCCGTGGCAAGCGGGGCAGCCGAGCGACGTGTGGAACGACTTCGCCAACGCCATGGGCATCGATCCCGGCCAGCGCGATCCCGGCGAGCTGCGGGTTGGTTGAGCGGCCGGCCTGGCCGACTACATCAATTCGATGACGGCCGCGCGAACGCGCGGCCTTTGCGATTAAGGTCAACAAATAGTTAAACACCAAATCTAGTTGTTGTTGATTCTACCGTGCGCATTGTTTGATCGGATTCGCGGCTTTCGCATTTACCAGCCATTAACCCTGTTTACATTTTTGTCCTGATTGCGGCGCCGATCACACCTTATCAAGCGTCCGTGAATCCCCCTGGGAAACTAATTTCAAACTTCTACATTGATAGGTTATGGCCGGGCGGTTGGATGTTGTTGTCACGCGTCGTCCGGCCTGCCCGCGATATCATTGGGGCAACGTGAACCAGTTTGTTGCTACCGCCGTCTAAGTGGGGACGGAGAGTTCCATGAGCAATGCATCGTTAAGAACCGCCGATCAGATGACGCACCTCAAGATCGTAGTGCTGTCGTTGATCGCGTCCGTTGGTGTGATGGTTGTCGGCATCAGCGCGCGCGCCGTGCCCGATGAAGGCACGCCCGCGCGGGCGCAGACGCAGACCACCATTCCGGTGGTCAAGGCCGGCAAGCCGGTCGCCTACAGCCACACCGGCACGACGGCGATCCGCTGACGTTCGCGCTTTTTGCGCGCGAAACCGGGATCGGTTTCGCTTGCCCTCGGCGCATGATCTTGTCCGACCTGCCTTCGCCCGCCGAAGCACCAATCCAGACGACGGATCAAAGCCTGCGCTTCGCGCAGGCAGGAAGCCGGTGACCACCCCGCATCGCGTGCGGGGCAGGCTTTTTCGGGATCATGCGCAGCGCCTCATGGCCGCGCCGCAGGCAACGTCTCGATCAACTTGCCGCCCCACAGCACCGCCCCGGTCGGCTCCCCGGTCGGCGAACCACCCTCCGGCTCGAGCGAAATCGCGTAAGTCGCGTCGCTGATCGTTTCAGGCTGATAGGCCGCGAGCGCGGTGCCGGTCGTGAACTCCTGCGCACCGACGAGGCCGAGCGAGCGCGGCTTGGGAAATTGCTTGGACACCAACCACAGTTCGTAACTCTTCCCGGCCGGCTCCTGCGCCGCGACCCGGCGCACCGTCATGGTGCGCTTGTCGACGTCGACGGTGAGGATGAACGCCGGCGATGCCGCATCCTGCTGCAGCACCGCAACCAGCCGGCCGGCGGCAGGCGCTTGCGCGACCTCAGCGGCGGGCCGCAAGCGTCCTGGCACGAGATCGGGACGCAGGACCGAGGTGACCAGAAGCGCAACCAGCACGGCTGCGAGCGCCGCCATGGCGGTCCCAAAATTGCGCCAGCGCGCGACGCGGCGGCGCATCTCGCCGAGTTCTATGACCTGGGCGGCTCCGCCCGGTTGTGCACCGGCCAGCCGCTGGCGGATCCGCTCGAACAGCTGCGGCGGCGGCTCGACCGGCTCGACGCCCGCATGCAACTCATTGAGCCGGTGCTCCCAGCCGCGCACCAGCGTGGCGAAACTCGCGTCGGCGCGAACAAGCGCCTCCGCCTGCGCGCGCTCGGCAGCATCGAGCGTGCCGAGCACATATTCGGCGGCGAGCACGTCGCGATCGTCGTCGCTGGTCATGAGCCGAGACACTCCCGGACGGCGAGGATGCTGCGCCGCAGCCAGGTCTTGATGGTGTTGACCGGTCGGCCCAAGCGCGCCGCCAGCTGCTCGCGCGACAGGCCGTTGTAATAGGCGAGCAGCATCAGCTGGCGCTGGTCCGGGTCGAGCCGGCCAAGACATTCGAGCAGGCGGCGAAGCTCTTCGCTGCGCTCGCGCCCCGCCAGGGGGTCGGGGATATCGGCCGCGCGCTCGAGCACCTCCGGGGCCTCCTCGACCGAAACATCACGTTTCCTGCGCGCGACGTCGATCGCGCGATTGCGTGCAATCGCAACCATCCAGGTGATCGGGCTCGCCAAGGCGGGGTCGAACTGTCCGGCGCTGTTCCAGATCTTAAGATAGGCCTCCTGCATCACCTCATCCGCGAGATCCGCCCTGCGCAAGATACGCAACACCACGCCGTAGAGTTTCGCGCGGGTGGCGGCGTAGAGCGCCTCGAACGCGGCCTGATCGCTGCCGGCGACGGCCCTGAGCAACCCCACGAGTTCCGCCGCCGTGCGCATGGACATCCGGCCCCGCCCCACACCCGGGCTGTCATCGGCTCGATTATGATCCCCGCCCGGCCCGTACGTCGAGTGAGCCGGCGCGGCGGGAAGGCAGTCGCGGCGCCGTGCGGGTAGCGACGGGCTGCGTTGCCGCGGGGGTGATGCGCCGGCGTCGCCTCGCGCGGTGGCATGCGCTAAGCTCGCAGGCCCAATCGGAACACCATAGCAGCCGGAGGAACATCGATGGCCAAGGCCTACTGGGTCACGACCTATCGCAACATTTCAAATCCAGACGCCCTGGCCGAGTACGCCAAGCTCGCCGCGCCGGCGATCCAGGCGGGCGGCGGGCGCTTCCTCGTGCGCGGCACGCCTTCCAAAGTGTACGAAGCCGGCCTCAACCAGCGCACCGTGATCATCGAGTTCGACAGCGTGGCCAGCGCGGTCGCGGCGCATGACAGCGACGGCTACAAGGCCGCGCTCAAAGCGCTCGGCAATGCGGCCGAGCGCGACATCCGCATCGTCGAAGGCGCCGCGTAGCGCGCTTCGGCATCTTCCACCGGCATTTAGGATTCGGCCGCGGCGCTCCAAAGCTCGGGTTGCGGCCGTGCGCCGGCGCGCGCCTGCGTCGAATTGTGAAATGGTTCCAATAATTTAATTAATAGGCGGAGGGCCGAACGGCCCGCGCCCTGACACGTTAGCCCGCTGCAGTGGAAGAGCAGAAAAGGAGAGTACCATGAAACAGCTGCTTCTCGCCGCGGCGGCGGCCGCCACCTTGACAGTTGCGGCTGTCCCAGCCTCCGCACAGTTTTACGCGGGCGCCGACCCGGGTGGTGTCGGGGTGCAGGTTGGTCCTTTCGGCGTTGGCGTCGGACCGGCCTACGGCTGGCATGATCCTTACTGGCGCGGCGATCGCTATGCCTATGCGGGAGATTGCCGGGTGATCCAGGAGCGCACCATCACCCCGAACGGGCGCGCGATCTACACCACCCGACGCGTCTGCGACTAACGCAGGTCGGGTCGCACCACTGCGCGTCGCTCCGCCAAGCGGAGCGGCGCGCGGTCTTTATCGGGCGCGAGCCATAGCGATGGTCCGACAGCGACGCTACTCGGTTTCCGCGAGCCCCGCCTGGCGCACGACCTTCCCCCAACGCACCATCTCGGCGTCGATATAGGCCTGCAGCCCCGCCGGCGAAGCCGGCGCCGCCGGCACCATGCCGAGGCGGATGATTTGTTGTTGAACCTCGGATGACGTGAGCACGCTCATCAGCTCGCGGTTGAGCCGGCGCACGATGTCGTCCGGCGTTCCCGCCGGCGCTACGATCATGCCCCAACCGGCGGCGTCGAAACCGGGGATGCCGGCTTCGGCGATCGGCGGAATGTCCGGCGCCGAGGGCAAGCGCGCCGCCGACGACACTCCGAGCGCGCGGACCTTGCCGTCGCGGATCAGCGGCAATGACGGCACGGTGTCGGAAAACATCAGCGGGATGTGGCCGGCGACGACGTCGGTCAATGCCGGCGCGCTCCCTTTGTAGGGAACGTGCGCCATGTCGAGGCCGGTCAGGCTCTTGAGCATCTCGGCATAGAGATGGTGCGGCGACCCGGGGCCGCCGGAGCCGTAGGACAGCTTGCCGGGGTTGGCCTTGCCGTAGGCGATGAGCTCACGAACCGATTGCGCCGGCACGGATGGGTTGACCACCAGCACGAACGGAATCCTGGCGATCAACGCGATCGGGGCGAAGTCGTGTGCCGGATCGTAGGGGAGCTTCTTGTAGAGCGTGGCGCTGATCGCGAGCGACCCGCTGCCTGCCATCACCAGGGTATACCCGTCGGGAGCGGCCTTGGCGCCGGCCGCGGTTCCGATCATGGAACCCGCGCCCGGTCGATTTTCAACGACGATCGGCTTGCCCAGGCCATCGCCAAGGCCCGGCGCCAGTGCGCGGCAGAGCGCATCGATCGCCCCGCCCGGCGGCCATGGGGCAATCAGGGTGATCTGTCGCGCCGGAAACTCGTCCGCCGCAGCTGGCAATGCCAGCGTCAGCGCGATCAAAGCGCCAATCCGGGCGATGCGCATCGGCGTTCCTCCCGCGGTCGTTCCCCACTGCGGCTTGCCGGAGCACGTCTCGACCGCGTGCGATCGGCAACTAGTGTCCCGATTCCGAAGTTCGCTTTATCCCGCGGCACCCTCTGTAGCGAACTTCGGAATCAAAGGGACACTAGCAAATATATAATTCTAGTGTGGTTTTTGGATTTGAAGTTCCTATGACGAGACTGCCGCAAGAATGATAGGAACTTCAAATCCACCGCACTAGCGTGGCAACGTATTACGCGATGCCGCCATGCGCTACCCTGCGCGGGCCGCGCACGTCGCGCCCGCTTCATCCCGAGGATCACCCAGCATGTGGACTGTTCAGATCGACCCGTTGGTCGCGGTCGGCGTCGTGCTCGCCACTGCCTTGACGGATGCCGTCTACGTGGCGTTCACGTCGGCCGTCGTGGCGCGCCGGCGCCTGCCGGCGGCGACCTGGAGCAGCATCTGGTATCTGCTCTCGTCCTTCGCCGTGATCAGCTACACCAACAACTGGCTCTACGTGCTGTTTGCCGCCGTCGGCTCGTGGATCGGCGCCTATGTGTCGCTGACGTTCCTGCACCGGGCGCCGGCCAATCCGCCGCCGCCGCTCGGCCCGACCGTAGGTTAACGGATCAAGCGAGCGCCGCCCGCGCGCGCAGAATACCGAGCGTGTCGAGATCGGCCTGGCTGCGGGTGTCTTGCGCGGCGCGCTCACGCTCGCCGAGCAGCTCAACCTTGCGGCGTTCGTCGCAGGCCTCCTGCAACGCGGCCTTGGCGTCCGCCAGCTGGGCGCGCAGCTCGTCGGCGGAATGCTTGAGATTGTCGCGGCGCGCCAGCGCGGCCTTGGCGTAGGTCGGATAGGCGTAGTGCGCGGGGTCGTGAATCCCGCTGCGATCCTGCTCGACGCGGATTTCCCGATCGAGATCGTTGGCCATGCGCTCGAATTCGGCGATCATGGTTTCGATCTGCTGCACTTTGCGACGCTTATCATCAACCTGAAACGTCTTCAGGCGAATGTGTGCCTCATGCGACTTCATCACTCGTACTCCCCGCACCCCGATACTCTTGCTGCAAACCAACAAATCGTTGCCGCCAGCCGCGTGTGTGATTCAAATGATGACCGTGTTTGGACGCAATTCTGCCGTCACACTGTTAGTTTTCAGTTTCCAGACCGACGTCAATCCGCGCCCGCGCCCCCGCAATCGCCCGCGGCGTGACGATTTTTATCAAGTGTTGCTCGCATGCATCATTTTATGGATGGTTAACGGCAACCAAGTCTTCACCGTTTAACTCCGTGTTTACCCGTATCGTTAATCATGAGCGCATCGCCCGCAGGATCGGTGGAAACACCATGTCCGACGGACGAAACTGAAGCGGATGCGCAGCTGTCGGTGGGGATCGCTTATTCTCGTCTCTTAAAGTGATGTACGAGCGCAAGTCGACGATCAACGCGATTTCGGGTGACGTTTTGGAGCCCGCGCGTCGTTCCTCGTGATCTTGCGCACGGGAATCCGGTTTTGTTAACCATCGTCGGTAGCGTTCCGAATCAGTTTGTCCTGAGGCGTATTCCTTGGCGGCCCATCATGGCCCGCCGACCTGGCCCGATGCGGGGACAAGGGGGTTTGGCATGCGCGTTTTGTTGATTGAGGACGACGCCTCCACGGCGCGGTCGATCGAATTGATGCTGAAGTCGGAAAGCTTCAACGTCTATACGACCGACATGGGCGAAGAAGGTGTTGATCTCGGAAAGCTCTACGATCACGACATCATTCTGCTCGATCTCAACCTGCCAGACATGTCCGGCTTCGAGGTGCTCCGCACGCTGCGCGTCGCCAAGGTGAAAACCCCGATCCTGATCCTGTCCGGGCTGGCCGGCACGGAAGACAAGGTCAAGGGTCTCGGGATCGGCGCCGACGACTACCTGACCAAGCCGTTCCACAAGGACGAGCTCGTCGCCCGCATCCACGCCATCGTCCGCCGCTCCAAGGGCCACGCCCAGTCGGTGATCCAGACCGGCGAACTGGTGGTCAACCTCGACACCAAGACCGTCGAAGTGAGCGGCCAGCGGGTGCATCTGACCGGCAAGGAATATCAGATGCTGGAGCTCCTGAGCCTGCGCAAGGGCACGACGCTGACCAAGGAGATGTTCCTCAATCATCTCTACGGCGGCATGGACGAGCCCGAGCTCAAGATCATCGACGTGTTCATCTGCAAGCTGCGCAAGAAGCTCTCCAACGCCTCCAACGGCAAGAATTTCGTCGAAACGGTCTGGGGCCGCGGCTATGTGCTGCGCGAGCCGTTCGAGGACGAGTCGCGCATCTCAGCCTGAGCGCGGCAGTCGAAAACTCAATTTCTCCAGCCTCCAGAATCCTTGATCCCGCCCCTCGTGGGCGGGTTTTTTTATTATTGGAGCTGTCGCGCTCGCGTGCGGCGCCGTGTTCACCCCGCCGAAACGACGATCGCGTCGCCGTCACTCGCGATCGTCACCCGCAACCCGCAATCCTTGGCAAGCAGCGCGGCATAATAGGGCTGGATCGCGTGCGCATCGACCGTATCGGCACCGTCGCCTGCCAACAGCCGTTCGGCCGGCTGCGGCACGCGGGCGTTCATTCCGCTGGCGAGGATCCGGAAGCCGCGGGCCGCATCGCCGTCGGCCACCAGCATGCCGCCGCGCGGAATCGCCTGGGTTGCGACGATCAGCAGGTTGAGAAGGAGCTTGACCCGGTTCTTCGGGGCAAGCGCGCGCGGCAAGTTCCAGGTCAGCTTGATCTTGTCGTCCTCGATGAAGCCGCGCGCGACGGTTTCGGCGTCGCCGAGATTGATCTCGGCGCCGGCGGAACCGGCCGCCCCGAACGCCAACCGGCAGAACTGCAGCCTGGCCGTGGCCTGGCTCGCGCTCTTCTTGATGAGTGCCAGCGCGAACTCGCGGGTCTCTTCGTCCTTGGACTCTTCCAGCACTTCGAGGCCGTTGACGATGGCGCCGGTCGGGCTGATGAGGTCGTGACAGACCCGGGAACAAAGCAGCGCAGCAAGGTCGAGACCCGCAAGCGTGGTTACCATTCGGACAGTCTCCAGGGAATCAAAGGCACGTTTCTGCGAAAGGCTTGCCGCAACGGCGGTAGCAACGTCAAATCCGCCCAATGGCCGACCGCTTATAGCGCGTCTATACCAACTGGCTACCATTTCACCGAAGGAACGCGCGTCAAAGCGACCTGCCGGCGCTTCTCGCCCCGCAGCGGCCACAGTTGCCCGGAATGCTTGTTGGCGACGCGATCGGATCTGCAACATCCGGTTAACCGAAACGCGTCATAGTCGCAGCCAACCATGGTTAACAGGGGCTTATGAACCCATGAGGCTAGGGGCCTTCATCCGCGCGTCGACGCGCACAATCGCCGTAGCATCAACACTCTGCGGACTGGCGCTGGCCTTATCCGCGCCGGCCTGGGCCCAGGCCACGCCGCAGCCGGCGCAACCCTACCCGCCCGCTGCGCAACCGGCGCAACCCTATCCGCCCGCTCCGCCGCCGGGCCAACCGCAGGCGCAGGAGTTCTCGCCGAACGAGATCGTCGATGCCGGGCACCGCTTTTTTGGCGGCGTATCGCGCGGCCTCGCCACCATCGTGGAGAAGGCCGTCAGCCAATGGGGACTGCCCAACGGCTACGTGCTCGGCGAAGAGGGCGGCGGGGCGTTCTTCGGCGGCCTGCGCTATGGCGAGGGCATGCTCTATACGAAAAATGCCGGAGACTTGAAGGTCTTCTGGCAAGGCCCTTCGGTCGGCTGGGACTTCGGCGGCGAAGGCGCGCGTACCATGATGCTCATCTACAAGCTGCCGGCGACCCGGGCAATCTATCAGCGTTTCGCCGGCATCGACGGCTCCGCCTATTTCATCGGCGGGCTCGGCATGACCGCGCTCACGGCCAACGAGATCGTGGTGGTACCAATCCGCTCAGGTTTGGGCCTGCGGCTTGGAGCCAACATCGGCTACCTCAAGTTCACCCCGCAACCGACCTGGAACCCGTTCTAGTGCCCCGTTTCCGAAGTTCGTGATACATCGCGGCACCCCCTGACACGAACTTCGGAAACAAAGGGGCACTAGCAAGTATATGATTCTAGTGCCGCTTATCGATTTGAAGTTCCTGAACGAGCTTGCGGCAGGTGATGCAGGAACTTCAAATCGGCGGCACTAGGCTTCTCCCGGCCGCCTTTTCGGTTTGTTGATCCATTGCGTTGACCGCCTTCGCCGCCAGGGAACACTGGCGATCCGCGGGTGGTCGTGGCATTGTCTTGCAGCCGGTACCGGAGGGTATGATGGTCGAACCGATCATGTATTTTGCGATCGGCTTCCTGTTCGCAGGCCTGGTCGGGCTTGTGCTCATCCCGCTCGTCCATAATCGCGCCGTCCGCCTCACCATCCGCCGCCTCGAAGCTGCAACGCCGCTGTCCATGGCGGAGATCCAGGCCGACAAGGACCAGTTGCGGGCCGAGTTTGCGATGTCGACGCGACGGCTCGAGATCAGCGTCGACCAGCTCAAGGCACGCACCACGAGCCAGCTCGCGGAACTCGGCAAGAAGACCGAGGCGATCAACCGGCTCAAGAGCGAGCTTGCCGACAAATCCAGCGCGATCTTTGCGCTCGAAGCGCGCGAGAAATCGTTGCGCGATCTCGCCCGCACGACCGAAGAAGAAGTCGGCGCCAGGGCCCAGGCGTTGCACGACGCCTCGCGCACGCTCTCCGACAAGGAGGCCTCGCTGCTCAAGCTCACCTCCGAGCTCGGCGAGCGCACGTTCTTGTCCGACGGTCAACGCGTCGAAATCGTTTCGCTGCGCTCGCAGGTGGACACGCTCAAAACCCAGGTCGAGCGCTTCGAACGGGAACTCAACGAAACCTCGGATCGATTGGAACAAGAGCGCAAGGATGTGGTCGCGGCCGCGCAGCAACTCGACGCCGAGCGCGGCAAGGTCGAAACGCTGGGCGCCCATGCAATGGAGCTCGAGCGCGCGCTGTTCGCGCAGACGGCAGAAGCCGAGGCGCTCAACCGGCGGCTACAGGATGTCGAGACGCGGCTGGGCGAGCAGGGCCGGCTTTTGGTCGAACGAGACTACGAGATCAGCCAACTGCACCGTGAGCTCGAGAGCGCGCGCAGGGCCGAAGGCGACTGGCGCGCAGAGATCGGCGCGCTGGAACGCCGGCATGCCGAAGCCGCGAGCGGCCTGCGCGGCGAGAAGGCTTTGCTCGAGGGCGAACTGGTGCGCGCGCGCGACGAGCGCAGCAAGCTGCATCAGGAAGTCGCCTCGATGAAGCGGGAGGCCGAAGCGACCTGGGCCACCGAGCGGGTGGAGAATGCGCTGTTGCGGGAGCGCATCAACGACATCGCCACCGAGGTCGCGCATCTCACCATGGTGTTGGAAGGGCCCGGTTCGCCGATCGAGACCATTCTGGCCGGGCAAACAGATCAGATCCAGGCGCCCGCGCCCGGCGCGCGTCGCGCCGGCGCCAGCGCCGCCCCGAACGAAGGCGAGCGCGGCGGCAACCTGGTGGAGCGGATTCGCGCCCTGCAGGCGCGCGCCTCCCGAATTGCGCCGGCGAGTTAGCCGCACGGCTGCCCTACGGACGTCGAATTTCGTGATAAATTAGGCAGTTCCAGATGGGGGGCTGCAACCGGCAATGGCCGAGCGTGCGTCGGTATTGAGCGCAACAACGCCCGTTACGGGCGAGGCGACCGGAACCACGGATTACTATCCGGCGGTCGCCGGCGCGATCGCCGGACTGAGCCAGAGTTCCACGCAGGCGCGCCAGCGGGTCTACAAGCACGCGAGCCGCGTGCTGCTCGGCAATCTGCGATCATCGCGACCGAAACTCACCCGAGATCAGATCGCGCTGGAGCAACGCGCGCTGGAAGCGGCCATCAGGCGGGTCGAAGGCGAGGCGCAGGCGGCGGAAGCGAACGCCGCATGGACGCCACCGCAAGATACCGACAACAGTGCAAGCGCCGACCGGCCGCCGAACCGGCTGATCCGCGTGTTGGTGCCGGCCGGGCTCGCGATCCTCGCGGTAGGCGCCGTGACCGCGTATTGGCTTGTCGGGGGTCGCCCCGGCATCGTCTCGCCCGAGCGACCGGCGGTTGCGGCGGCAGGCGCGTCGACCGCAAGTGCCCCCGAGGTGGCCGATGCCGGCCCCGCCACCCAGATCGAGTCCACCGGCACGGTGCGAGCGGCCGGCAATCGGCCGCTTGGGTGCGATCCGATGTTGGCCGCGACCGATCTCGCCGCCTGTGCGGCCGCCGACAGCGAGCACATCGAAGCAAGCCCTCAACACCGTTCGGCGATTCCCCATTGGCTTTCCGCCTACCGGGCCTTCAATGCCGCGCAGCGAGCGATCGGCCTCGGCCAAGCGAGCTCCCCCCCGGACGCAACGGCAGACGGAGCAAGCACGGGCAGCAACGCCCGCAGCCTCACCGAGGGCGCCAGGCAATCGATCAAGAACGGCAATCTCGATCGCGCGGCACGTGACCTGACGGCGGCGATCCGTGCCGATCCGCTTTACGCGGAGGCCTATGTCAGCCGCGGGCAAGCGATGTTCCAGCTCGGGGAGACTGACCGGGCGATCGCCGACCTCAACGAGGGGATCCGGCTCGATCCGCGCAATGCGGTCGCCATCCGGGCACGCGGCATGGCGCAACTCTACAAGGGCGACGAGGATGCGGCGCTTGCGGACCTCGGCAAAGCGATCCAGCTGGCGGAGGCCGACCCGGCGCGCATGCCGCCGCTCGATCTCTTCTACGCGCATCGCAACCGCGCCGCGCTATCCGGCAAAAAACAGCAATATGATCGCGAAATCTACGATTTGACCGCGATGATCGACGCCTATTGGAAGGATCCGCTGCTGGCCGACGCGCTGCGGATGAACTACCGCGAGACCGGGGCGGCGAGCCTGATCGGATCGATCTACCGGCTGCGCGCGCACGCGCAGGTGCACCGCGGATCACCCGATGCGGCCGTCGCCGACCTGTCGTTCGCGCTCCAGCTCGACCAGCAACACACCGTTGCGTTGCTGCTCGAGCGCGGCCACCTGCAGGAAACGCTGGGACGACGCGAGCCCGCGATGCTCGATTTCCAGCGTGTGCTCGAATTCAACCCGGCGCACGAAGAAGCCAAGACCGCGCTGGCCCGACTGAAGGGCCAGGCCTCGATGAATTGAGCGGCTGCGGTGCCCGTACAAGGACGCGAGTTGCGGCCCGTTCTTATTGCGCGGGGCGCAGCACCATGCCGGACACGCCGACCGCGAGGTTGATGCCGGTGTCACCTTCGACCGAGAACGGCTGCAACGTCACCGAGCGGTTCGAGCCGCCGACCAGAACGTTGCCGCCAACCCCGACGCCGACGGCCACCTGTCCGCTCGCCCCGACATATTCGCCGGAGAGCGCGCCGCGCTGCGGACCTTCAGTGGGCATGAGCACGGCCCACGCCATTTTGCCGCCGCTCTGCACCCCGACGTCGAGACCGAGCGTCGTGATTTCGCCCACGTAGGAGTCGGGCGCGTAACGAGGCACGCTTGGCACAAACTGACAGGCAAGGTTCTGGCGCCCGCCGACGATCATTCCGACGCCGGCGCTCATGTTGCAGTTCAACATGCCGACCTTGGCGGACGGAGGCGGTGGCGCAGGCACTTGGGCCATCGCCGACGCCAACAAGCCAGTCGTTACGAGAAAGGCCGCAAAAACGAGACGCGATTTCGACATGCAATTTTCCCCCAGCCATGGTGAGAGCGCTCATCTAGTGGATTTGGGCGGTAATTGATAGCCGAAATTCGGCACTCTCCCTCTTCGGCGAGGCCCAATTGGGCGCTTTTCGGGCGCTTGCCTCCTAGTGTGGTGGATTTGAAGTTCCTATCATTCTTGCGGCAGTCTCGTCATAGGAACTTCAAATCCAAAACCACACTAGAATCATATATCTACTAGTGTCCCTTTGATTCCGAAGTTCGCTACAGAGGGTGCCGCAAGATAAAGCGAACTTCGGAATCGGGACACTAGGTTCCGTTGGGCCAAAAGGCTCAATCTTTTGACGCAGGTGATTTGCGGGGGGTCATGACGAACCGTCATCGCGGTTGGCCGTTGCGCGCCGGAACTGATGCCCTCAGCCGGCGCATTTTCGTCTTTGGCGTTGGAATCGCGCCGTTGGCCTTGTTATCGCCCGCGCTGACAGCCGCCCCCGACACCCCGGTCGACCCGAAGAAGCTCAAGCCCGGCCAGTTCATCTGGCAACCCGATCGCGCGCCGGACGGCCCGGTCGTCATCGTTGTGTCGATCCCGGACCAACTCGTGACCGTCTATCGCAATGGCGTGCGCATCGCGGTGTCCACCTGTTCCACCGGGCGCCCCGGGCACGCCACCCCGACCGGGACCTTCGTCATTCTCCAGAAGGACGTGGATCACCATTCCTCGCTCTATGACGACGCGCCGATGCCCTACATGGAGCGTGTCACCTGGGGCGGTGTCGCTCTCCACGCCGGCAACCTGCCGGGCTATCCGGCCTCGCATGGGTGCGTGCGGCTGCCGCGCGCCTTCGCCCAAGAGCTTTATGGAGTCACCCACCTCGGCACCACGGTGATCATCGGCGATCGCAACTCGGTTCCGGCCGATGTCCTGCATTCCGGTCTGCTGATCTCGCAGCACACCGAGGAGATGGCAAAACAGGCGGTCCAGCAGGCCAAGGCCAATGCGCAGACGCAGCAAGCGTCGGGTGCGGACGTTAAGAGCGTGTCAGCGATCATTTCCACGAAAGAGAAGCGCATCGTCGTGTTCGTCAACGGCGTGCCGGCGTTCGAAGACAAGGTGACCCTGCAGCAACCCGATCTGCCGTTCGGCACCCACGTCTTCAACTTGACCGGGCCGTCCGACGATCCCGCCAAACTCAAGTGGATGGCGGTCGATCTCAGCGCCGATGCCGTCACCGATCTCGGTCAGGACGATGCCGGGGCGGCGCAAGCTTCGGCTCTGCTGTATGCCGCAACGATCCGGCGTGTGGACGTCCCGGAAGCGACCGCCCACCGTCTCGCGGCCCTGCTGCGCCCCGGAACCACCATGGTGATTACCGACAAGCCGGTCGGGGCCGATACCTATTCGGCCCCGGGCTTCACCATCATGACGACCGGGGACACCTAACTCCCGCGATCCTTAAGGCAGTACCTCCGTCGGCGAGGTGGCCGACCCGTCCGCCTGCCTTCGCCGCGACTCGGCAACCGCAGCTCCGCTGGTCGGAAACGGCTGGTTTAGACGCCTATTTCGCAGTGCAGCACCGGCAAACCTATACCTAAGCACAATACGACCTAGCCGCAGGGTGAACAGCGCTCATTCCAACGTGGTCGCGTTAACCACCCATGTACAACTGGGCTCAGAGCCTCACCCAATTTAACCTCCGATTAAGCAAGAACTGGGGTGTGGTGAGGCGTTCATGTTGAAGATCATCATCGCTATAGCGGCTGTGGTTCTTTCTGCCGAGGTTGTCGCCATCTCGTTCGCGCCCGGCGCGGAGATTGCTGTGACGACGCCGGCGCCAGAGCGGGCCCTCAAGGGTGACCGCCTCAACGTTCGCCAGATCACGCCAGTGCGCAAAATGGAACCTGCGACGCCAGCCACCCCGCAGGTTCGTCAAACTCGACTTGCCTGAGACCCCACGGGCTACCTCGCGTAATGCGGGGTGACCCGCCCCGGCCCCGACGCCAGCCCCCCCACCCCACCCAACTGGCGTCGGGGTCCCCCCTTTACCCAGTGTTGCCGAAACGGGCTGCCCCAAAAGGCAGCCCGTTCTCGTTAGCGCATGATCGGCGAAGTGTGAGCGGTTCGCCGACAAGATCCTGCGCTAAATCAATTTATTGGCGCGCGATCGAACGCAAAACCGGTACCCACTTTTGCTGATCGCGCGCTATGCGTCTGCCATGCCGGATCGTTCTGCGGCGCGGCCGTCCAAGCGCCGTGACGCGTTGCGCTCAATAGGGGGTGGTGGCGAAGAACCAGAGCGAAGGGGCGGCCTTCGGTATCGCACCGTCGACGCTGAAGAGCTGCACGCCGCTCAGCTGGTTCGTTCCGTCGCTCATCCAGAGCCGGTAGATCGTCGCCGCCGCCGGCGCCGCGTTCGGCAGATAAGCGACCGGCGCGCCCGGCCGGCTGGGCCAAGTCATGCCGCCGATATCGGTCCACGGGTTGAGCAGATAGTTTGTCAGTTTCGATAGCGCGGCATTGTTGATGGTCGGGCGTTCCACGATCCATTCGATCGAATTCCCCACCAGTTCGGTCCCGCGCGGCGGCGTCATCGCGAGCGAGACTGATTTTCGCGTGGTCAGGTTCTCGATTGAGAGATGCTTGCTCGCGTCCGCCGCAATAAAGGCGGAAACCGACATCAGGTCGCCGGGCGAGACCGCGAGGTTGGTCACCCGGATCTCGGAATTCGGATACCATTCGATCCACGCGTAGTAGCTGGCGCCGGCGGCGCAGTCCAAATCGGTTTCGGTTCCGGCCTGCAGCACATCGTTGGAGAACGCGCCGTCGATCCCGACCCAATTGGCGGAGCTGTATGTTTCGGATCCGGACTCGCAGCCGGAGACCGGCTTGGGCACGATGTACTGCGCCTCGACCTGCGATCCCGGCTTGGCGAACGGGTTGCTCGGATCGACGATCGCATAGCCGCTCCAGTTTTCGCTGTTCGCTTCGATCGTGCCGCCGCTCGCCTTGATCTGTTTGATGCTTCGGACCGGCGCATGGAAGGTGTTGGTCTGTTTGAGCTGCGGAACGATGCGGGTCTGGCTCATGACGCGCCGTTCCCAGCGCGCCAGCACGTCCGCCCCCAGGTCCCGGCTTGGTCGCGGCGGAAAGCCGTATCGATCAAGCTCGGCATCGGTCGCCGTCAGCGGGTTGAAGCTCGCGGGCGGACGCGTGAAGGCCGCGACCCCGGGGATTTCGGTCTCGAGCGCCGCGGACGCTTCGGTTTGCGTCTGCGCGAGGATGCTCCGATCGGCCAGCGACCCGACCAGCAACGCCGGCAGCAGGACAAGAAGCGTTGGTCGTTGCAGACTCACTGTTAGACCTGCCGGTTCGCGACCGCGAGCGACACCAGCCGGGCCAGGAGCGTCGCAGGATAGAGCTGGCCGATGATGCCTTCGATGTTGCAAAGGCTGCGCGCAAACGGATGCACCGGCACGATTTCGCCATAGCCCGTCGAGGTGAGGGTCACGAAACTGAAGTAGATGAAGTTGCTCGGAAGCGCCGGGCTGTCATCCATCGGGATCCCCGAAAATGCGCCGGGAACGCTCAGTCCAACGAACGTATAGAGGGCAACGAACGTCGCGCCGATGGTGAGATAGAGCAAGATGGCGCCCATGATGCGGTGATAGTTGACGTCGCCTGGGCCGAAGACCGCACGCGCGACCGCCCACCCGACGGAGACGCCGAGAATGGCCCACGCGGTGGCGTCGAAATAGAGATCGAGAGGCGAATGCCGAAGGCGCAGGACCGCGGCGACGGCGGCAAAGCCGACTGCGACCAGAACCGCAACAATCGTCAGCGGATTGCCCGACACCACGAACAAGGCAGCCGTGCAGATCAAAATCAAAGCGAGTCCGAAATTTTCCGATTTGACGACCCCGGCGGCATGGAGAGGCGCCAGCACGAACAGCATGATCCCCAGCATGATCGTGAGCGTGGTGAGCAGCGGGTCGCGCCAACGTGTCTGGAAGCGCGCAAAGCCCGCCTTGATGCCTGGGTCAACCATCAGCATTTGCCGCCCCTGCCCCCGCAACGCTCTGTGTCTGTCGCCGGCGCGACGCTAACACGAGGCCTTTGGTTGATGTAGGTCGCACCCCCAGCGACACGAGCCAATAGATGCGTCGGGTGATGTCGCGTGTGGCCGTTGAGAAGCTGAACGATATGCTATCCTTAAAATGAACGGCAGTCAGGTCTCGGGCGACTAACGAAACGGCCCGGGAGGCCTCCCGCGGAACTGGCAGCCATCCGGCACAAGTAGAGTTACCGAAGGAGTGGTCATGCATCGACGCAACATCATCACCGCCGCATTCGCGGCCGCGGGCGCGCTGGTTGCCGCCGCGACCAAGACCGCACGCGCAAACCCGGAAACGCCCGACCAGGCGAAGGTGGTCTACCATCTGTGCGACTTCGACAAGGTCAGCTTCGTTCTCGGCAACATCAAGAACCATTTCGACGGCGTAGGCGGTCCCGAGCACGTCGCCATCGCACTCGTCGTGCACGGTCCTGCCCTCAAGGCCTTTCACACGGCGTCCGCCAGCCCTGACACCGCGCGACGGACCGAGCAATTCTCCAAAGCCGGGCTGCAGCTGAGCGCATGCGGTAATACGATGCGAGCCCAGGACATCACCCTGAAGGATCTGCTGCCGGGCTTCGTGGCGGCTGATCGCGGCGGCGTCGTGCGCATCGCCGAACTTCAGGCCCAAGGCTACGTGTATCTGCGGCCATAGGGCGGCCGGCCGTCACATTGCACCAAGGGTCGGCGGTGCGTGACCCCGCGCACTTGCGCCGGAAGCGCGTTCCGATTGAATGAGCCGGAGACGCGCTTTAGATTTTGTTTGTCACATGTTCCAGGGAAAGCCAGCGTCTCGTCCGCGGCACGTGCGGGCGGGCCTTTGCCGGAACTGTCCTCAAGTTGGGCCGCATGACGCGATTGCGCGATCTGGTCCGCGAACGCAAGCCAAGCATCCGATTGCCCGGATGGTTGGAACGGGTGACGTCGGTCGGGATCGTCACTCAGGACCCGCGGATAGCGCGGCGCCAGCGCATTACCAACGTGGCGGCGTTTGCGACCGCCGGGAACACGATTTCGCACCTGATCATCAATTCCTATCATAACTTCGACGGCCTTCTGATTATCCACCTCTACAACGCCGCCATGACGGTCGCGGCGCTGCTGACCCCGCTGCTGCATCGCTTCGGCCAGAACACGGCGGCGATGGTGCTGCTCATTCTGATCATCGCCGGCAACACCTTCGTGGTGTGGATGCTCGGGACCTCGAGCGGCTTGGAAATCTATTTCACGCTCGCAGGGGCGATACTGCTGTTCTTCGGCGTCGAGAACTGGAAGTCGTTTCTTGCATTCTTCATCGCCGCTGCCGCCGCGCTCTTGATCACACTCAACTTCGCTCCCACGGACGGGCTTATCTTGCCGGACGACCACGACCTGCGGGCGACGCTGTTCAGCCAGGCCATGGTCAACACAATCGTGATCAACGCCCTGATGGTGTTCTATGCGCTGACCGCGCTGCACCGGGCCGAGGCCGAGCTCGAGAACCAGTACGCCCGCTCGGAAGCGCTGCTGTCGGCGATGATGCCGTCGTCAGTCGCGGAACGGCTTAAATCCGGAACCGAAACGCGTATCGCCGACCGCATCGGCAATCTCAGCATCCTGTTCGCCGATATGGTGGGATTCACGGCGGTGGCGCACGCGCTGCCGCCCGAGCAGGTCGTCGACTATCTCGACGACCTCGTGCGCGCGTTCGATACGCTGTGCGAGCAACATGGCGTCGAAAAGATCAAGACCATCGGCGACTGCTACATGGCGATTGCGGGCCGTGGCGGCGATGCCCGCGCCGGCGCATGTGCGCTCGGGCGCTTCGCTCTCGCCATGATGGAAACGATGGATTGCAGCCGGTCGTTGCACGGGCAACGCCTTTCGCTGCGCGTTGGCATTCATTGCGGAGCAGTGACCGCCGGCGTGATCGGCGATACGCGCTTTACCTTCGACGTCTGGGGCGACGCGGTGAATACGGCATCACGCATGGAGTCGCACGGCTTGCCACGGCGCATTCAGGTCAGTGAAGCGTTTCGCGATCTCACCAAGGACGTATTCCTGTTCGAGGAGCGCGGGCCGACCGAGATCAAGGGCATCGGAACGACGCAGACGTTCTTTCTGATCGGAACAACAGACAAAACGCCGCAAGGATGAAGACCTGGACGCCCCTCACGAGGCCGACGTGTCGCGCTTTGGCCCAAGCATCTGGCTGATCTCGCCCACGATGCCGCGCCGGAACAACAGGATGCAAACGATGAAGATCGCACCGATCACCGCCTGGATCGGCAGGCCGGAATCGGCGAGATAGAATTGCAGCATCTCGACCAGAACTGCGCCTACCGCTGGGCCCAACATGGTGCCGGAGCCGCCCAGCAGCGTCATCAGAATGACGTCGCCCGACGTGCTCCAGTGCACGTCGGTGAGCGAGGCGAGCTGCACCACCATGGTCTTGGTTGCACCGGCAAGGCCGGCCAGCGCCGCCGAGAGCACGAACACGACGAGCTTGTAGTCGTTGACCCGATAGCCAAGCGAGATTGCGCGCGGCTCCTTCTCGCGGATCGCCTTGAGGATCTGTCCGAAGGTGGAATGCGTGATGCGGTAGATCAGGAGATAGCCGGCGAGGAAGATGACGGCAGTCGTATAGTAGAGCACATAGAGGTTGTTGAGATCGAACAGTCCGAGGATACGCCCGCGCGGAACGCCGGTGAGGCCGTCCTCGGCATGCGTGAACGGAACTTGCAGCGCCAGAAAATAGATCATCTGGGCCAGCGCCAGCGTGATCATCGCGAAGTAGAGGCCCTGGCGGCGGATCGCCACAAAGCCAAACACCACCCCCAGGACCGTCGCAGCGGCGGTGCCGATCAGTGCGGCGAGTTCGAACGGAAGCCCCCACACCTTGAGGGCGTGGCCTGCCACGTAGGCGCTGGCCCCGAAGAAAGCCGCGTGGCCGAACGACAGGAGACCAACCGACCCGAGCAGGTTGAACGCGCAGGCGAACAAGCAAAAGCACAGGATCTTTGCCAGGAACAGCGGATAGGCGAGAAACGGTGCGACCGCGAGGACCGCGAGCCCCACCGCGTAGGCGACGATCGGCGGCACACGCAGCTTGCCGGACAGCGAGGCGTCAATGCCTGTCTGCGATCGCACGGGGCCTGCGGATGTCGTCGCCATGACTATCGCTCGCGCCCGAACAAGCCGGCCGGCTTGATCAGCAGCACGACGAACATGATGACGAAAATCACCATGTTGGCGCCGGGCGGATAGAACACCTTGGTCAGGCCCTCGATCACGCCGAGCGACAGGCCGGTGACGATCGAGCCCAGGATCGACCCCATGCCGCCCACCACCACCACCGCGAACACGGTGATGACGAGCTCGCCCCCCATCAGCGGGCTGACCGAGTAGATCGGCGCCGCCAGCACGCCGGCAAAGCCCGCGAGCGCGACGCCGGCGCCGAAGCCGAACGTCAGCAACGCCGGCACGTTGATGCCGAACGCGCGCGTCAACTGCGGATTTTCAGTGGCTGCGCGCAATGTGCGCCCGAGCGATGTCTTTTCGATCGCAAACCAGGTTCCGAAACAGAACACGAACGAGGCCAGCACCACCCAGGCGCGGTATTTCGGCAGAAACAGAAAGCCGAGGTCGAAGCCGCCGCGCAAATCGAGCGGCACCGGATAGGGGCGGCCGGCGGTCGCGAACCAGTACACGAAAATGCCCTGGATGAACATCATCAGGCCGTAGGTGAGCAGAAGCCCGTAGATGTGATCGAGCTTGTAGACGCGCGCGATCAACGTTTTCTCGAGCGCCATGCCGACGACGGCTGCGATCGCCGGCGACAGAATGAGCGCCGGCCAGTAGCCGACCCCGGCATAGTTGAGCAGCATCCAGGAGCCGAACGCGCCCAACATGTAGAACGTGCCCTGGGCGACGTTGATGATGCCGAGCAGACCGAAGATCACCGCAAAGCCGAGGCTGAGGAGCGCGTAGAATGAGCCGTTGATCAGCCCCACCAGCAATTGTCCGCTCAGGATCTGGAACGACATGCTCAGGTCCTGTGTCTGAGCATGTTCTGATCGGAAAACCGGTGACCACTTTTCCGGAACATGCTTTGTTTGAGCATGTTCTGATCGGAAAACCGGTGACCACTTTTCCGGAACATGCTCAGATTCCCAAATAGGTCTGGATGCGGGCGGCCTGGCTCGCGACGTCGGCGCGCGCGATCATATCGACGATGCGACCGCGCTCCATGACGTAGTGCCGATCGGCCAGGCGCTGCGCGAAGCGGAAGTTCTGCTCGACCAGCAGGATCGTGTGGCCTTCCTGGCGCATCAGATCGATCGCGCCGCGGATCTGCTGCACGATCACCGGCGCGAGACCCTCGGTCGGCTCGTCGAGCAGAAACAGGCGAGCGCCGGTGCGCAGCACGCGCGCGATTGCCAGCATCTGCTGCTCGCCGCCCGAAAGCCGCGTCCCCTGGCTGCGCCGGCGCTCGCGCAGATTGGGAAACAGCCGGAAGATTTCGTCGAGCGGCATGCCGCCGGGGCCGACGGAGGGCGGCAGCAGCAGATTCTCCGTCACGTCGAGGCTCGCATAGATGCCGCGCTCTTCCGGCACGTAGGCCACGCCCAGCTTGGCGATGCGTTCGGGCGGCTCCGCAATCACTTGCCGGCCCCAAACGTTGATCGAGCCGGAACGCTTGTCGAGCAGGCCCATGATGGCGCGCAGCGTCGTGGTCTTTCCGGCGCCGTTGCGGCCGATGATGGTGACCACCTCGCCTTTTGCCACGTCGAGCGAGACGCCCTGCAGCACGTGGGAATCGCCGTAAAGCCCGTGCAGGCCCTCGATTGCAAGACATGCGTGATCGGGACCGGGCTTGTCAGTCATGATCCGACCCCAGATAGGCCTCGACCACCGCCGGATTGCGCGATACTTCGGCGTAGGGCCCATCGGCCAGGACCTCGCCGCGCGCCAGCACGGTGATACGGTCCGAAAGATCCGCCACGACGGACAGGTTGTGCTCGACCATCAGGACGGTGCGGGCGGCCGCGCTCTTTCTGATCAAATCCGCGATACGGCCGATGTCCTCCTGTCCCAGTCCGGACATTGGCTCGTCGAGCAGCAACAACTCCGGGTCGAGCGCGAGCGTCGTCGCGATCTCCAACGCGCGCCGGCGGCCGTAGGAAAGCTCGATCGCCTTGCGCTCGGCAAACACCTCGAGCCCGACCTCGTTGAGGAGCGCCCTCGCCCGCTCGTTCAATTCATCGAGCGCACGCTCCGAACGCCAGAAGAAGAAGCCGTCCTTGCGGAACCGCTGCAACGCGATGCGCACGTTCTCCAGCACCGTCAGGTTGGCGAACACCGCGGAGATCTGGAACGAACGCACCATTCCGAGCCGCGCCACCTCGGCCGGCGCCATCCGGGTGATGTCGATACCCTTGAAGAACACGCGACCGCTGGTGGGACTGAGGAACTTGGTCGCGAGGTTGAAGACGGTGGTTTTGCCGGCACCATTCGGGCCGATCAGCGCGTGGATCGTGCCGCGATGAACATCGAGGCTGAGATTGCGCACGGCCGTGAAGCCGCGGAACTCCTTGGTCAAGTTCTCCATGCGCAGCGTCACGTCGTGCGAACCTGCGCGCGGCGTGACGGCCGTCATGGCGGGACTAGTTATTTGCTTGCCAGCGCCGGACAGCCCCCGTCCGCAAGCGGACGGAACACCTTGTCGCCGGGAAGCGTACCGATCACCTTGGTCAGATCCCACTCGCCCTTGGATTCGGCCGGCGTCTTGATCTGCATGAGCGCGACGCTGTGCACCATTCGGCCGTCAGGGCGCAGATAGCCGTCCTGCGTGAACACGTCCCGCACCGGCTGCTCGCGCATCTTTCCGATCACGACTTTCGGGTCGGTCGAATTGGTGGCTTCGACCGCCTTGAGGTAGCTCTTCGCCGCCGAGTAGGCGCCGACCTGGAACGAGCCCGGCGGGACTTTTCGGCGCGCGATGAACTTGTCGACCCAGGCTTTGGTATCGGCATCGCTGCGCTGGACCCAGGGCGTCACGTACCAAACGCCCTGCGCGGTATCGAGCCCCATGGCCTTGATGCCGGACGGCAGATCGACGCCGAACCCGACCAGCTTGGCGTTGCTCCCGAACTCGCGCGCCGCCTTGATGGCGTTGTTGGTGTCGTCGCCGCCGCTGTTGAGCGCGATTACATCCGGATTGGCGGCCTTGGCTTGCAGAATGTAGGACGAAAAATCGGTGGTTCCGAGTGGGTGCTTCACACTACCGACCACGGTCGCGCCCTGCGCTTCGAGCGCGCGCCGCACGCCTTGCTCCATGGCCGCGCCGAACGCGTAATCGGCATTGAACAAGAACCATTTCTTGCCGAGTTGCGACACCGCCGCGCCGATCGCGGCGCCGAGCTCGTAGGAATTGTAGACCCAGTGCACGCTGTTGTCGGGCGCGCAGGCCTTGCCGGTGAAATCGGCGGAGCCGGCGCCGGCGAGAAGAATTGCCTTGTTCTTCTGCTTGGCGATATCGAGCACCGCGAACGCCACCGCGGAATTGACCAGATCGACAATCGCGTCGACCTTGTCGACATCGTACCAGCGATTGGCAATCGAAGCGCCGAGATCGGCCTTGTTCTGGTGATCACCCGCCAGGATCTCGATCGGTTTGCCGTTGATCTTGCCGCCGAACTCTTCGGCCGCCATTTTCACGGCCTCGACCGATCCGTTGCCGGTGCCGGCCTCGTAAATGCCCGACAGATCGGTGAGCACACCGATTTTGACTTTGTCGTTGGCGATCTCCGCGTGCGCGGTGGCACCGCACAAAACCACAGCCGCGATCATCGATGCGCCGTATGTGCGCATGGTATCCTCCCAGTCGTTTCGTTACGTCGTGATAAAGCGGCTCGACCAAACCGGCAAACTTAATTTCGGGCTAGTGCCCCGAACCCGAAGTTCGCACATACTGTGCGGCGAGTCTCAGTGCGAACTTCGGGTTCAAACGGGTACTAGAATCATAGAGTTGCTAGTGTCCTTTCGAATCCGAAGTTCGCGTCGAGCAGACTGCAAGGCGAACGTCGAAATCAGGACGCTAGATGCGATCAGTTTCCGTCCGCGCCAGCGCATTTGGTGCCGTCCTGACGGTGCTCGCTCCGGCTGCGCTGGCGGCAGAGTGCCGTTTGGACCCGGCCTCGGCAGGCCCAGTGGCCAGGGTGACGGATGGCCGCACCCTGGTCCTGGCCGATGGGCGAACGGTGCGACTGGCGACGATCGAGGTGCCGCCGACTGCCTCGGCAAAGCCTCCCTGCCCGCAAAGTGGGGCCGAAAGCGCGCGTGCGACCGACGTCGCGTTCGCGCGACTGGTCGCCGGAAATGATATCGCGCTGGCCCCGCTGGGCTCCGACCGCCATGGCCGGGTGCTGGCGCGTGCCTATTTGGCGCGCAACGAGACATGGCAGTCGATTGAAGTCGATTTGGTCGCGGCCGGTCAGGCCTTTGTTTCGCCATATGCGGGCAACCAAAACTGTGTCGGCGACCTGATCGCGGCCGAGCGGCGGGCGCGGGCGAGCAGGCTTGGACTATGGGGCGATCCGAATTATGCAGCCAAGGAAGCCGACAACCCGACCGCCGTGCTGGCTGCGCTCGGACGCTTTACAATCGTCGAGGGCAAGGTTGTGTCTGTGCGCGAGAGCGGCGGTACGATCTATGTCAACTTCGGTCGCCGGTGGAGCGAGGACTTCACCGTTACCATATCGAAACGAAATGAGCGTTCTTTTGCCGAGAGCGGACTTGTTCCGAAGTCGCTCGCGGGCCGGCGCGTGAGAGTACGAGGTGTAATCGAAGAGCGCGGCGGGCCCTGGATTGAGGCCGTCGCGCCTGGGCAAATCGAAATCGCGGACCGTTGACCAGCAATGAATTGCGAGCACGGCAAGCGCAGGTTGCGGGGACTCGGCGCAGTCGCGGTTGCGCTGGCGCTCGCGGGCTGTTCCAGCCTCGTGCAAACCGACCATGCGATGGTCCTGCCGGGCTCCACCAATCAGGCCGAAAGCGACAACCCGGTCGAGCGCGGGCATCGGCGCATCTTGGCCGCGTACGGGGGCGCTTACAACGACGCGCGATTGACGGCGCTGTTGAACAAGACGGTCGACCGGTTGGTCGCCGCGTCGGAGCGGCCGGACCTCAAATACAAAGTCACCGTGCTTAATTCATCCGCCATCAATGCGTTTGCGCTGCCAACCGGGCAACTCTACGTCACCCGCGGCCTGGTCGCGCTGGCGAGCGACACGTCGGAACTCGCTTCGGTGATGTCGCACGAAATGGCGCATGTCATCGCGGATCACGCGTCAATGCGCCAGGATCAGGCACAACAGGCTTTGATCGCGAGCCGCGTGGTGAGCGACGTCCTGAGCGACCCGTCGGTCGGCGCGCTCGCGCTCGCCAAATCCAAGATCGCGCTGGCGAGCTTTTCGCGGGCCCAGGAACTCGAGGCCGACGGCATCGGCGTCGGCATCGCGGCGCGCGCAGGCTTCGACCCGTACGGCGCCGCACGGTTCCTGACCGCGATGGGCCGCAACGCGGAGCTCAATGCCGGTGCCAATAGTCCGGATGCGCAGTCGGTCGATTTCATGTCGACCCATCCGGCGACGCCCGAGCGCATCAAGAATGCCCAGGTCAATGCACGCCAATACTCGGCGCCCGGCGCCGGCGAACGCGACAAGGCGGCCTACCTCGCGGCCGTCGACGGTCTCGTCTTTGGCGACGATCCGGCCGATGGGTTTACGCGCGGGCGGCGGTTCACGTATCCGCGGCTCGGCTTTACGTTCCTGGTGCCGGAGGACTTCACCATCGATAACTCGGCGCAGTCCGTCCTCGCGGTCAAGGAAGGCGCCACCCAGGCCATGCGCTTTGACGTCGTCAGCGTGCCCGCCGAGCAGACACTCGGCGCTTATCTGACGTCAGGCTGGATGGACAACGTCGACCCGGCATCGGTGCAGGATCTCACCATCGGCGGCTTTCCCGCCACCACCGCGACCGCCAAAAACGAGCAATGGTCGTTCCGCCTTTATGCGCTGCGCGTCGGCAGCGATGTCTATCGCTTTATTTACGCCGCCAAGAGCATGACGCCGGCGACCGACCAAACATTTCGAGCTTCGGTCGATTCGATCCGGCGCCTGAGCCTGTCTGAGATCGAAGCAACCAGACCGCTGCGGCTCAGGGTTCTCGCCGTTCGGCCGGGCGAAACCGTCGAGTCGCTTGGCCAGCGCCGCATGGCGCGTCTCGACCACCCGATCGACCGCTTTCGGATGATCAACGGACTTGGCGCCTCGGAAGGTTTGAAACCGGGAGAGCAGGTCAAGATCGTGGCCGAATGACGCGTGCGCCCACGCGGCCCAGAAACACCAGAAAACAAACGACCACTGGGAAAACAAAAGGCCCGGCATTCGCCGGGCCTTCGAATTTCAATCTGCGCCAGCCGGTCAGGCTGCCTCTTCCTCGACCATCTCGTCGGCCTTCGGACCACCGCGGCGCGGACCTTTGGCAAGGGCCGCCTCGATTTCCTTGATGGCTTCGGTCTCGGTAATGCGCTGAACCGCCGAGATCTCACGCGAGAGCCGATCAAGCGCCGCCTCGTAGAGCTGGCGCTCGCTATAGGACTGCTCCGGTTGCGTGTCGGAGCGGTACAGATCGCGAACAACCTCGGAAATCGCGACGATATTGCCCGAATTGATCTTGGCTTCGTATTCCTGGGCCCGGCGCGACCACATGGTCCGCTTGATCCGCGCACGCCCCTTGAGGGTTTCAAGCGCGCGCCGGACCATCGGCTCCTCGGCCAGCTTGCGCATGCCGACGGCCGCGACTTTCATCGTCGGTACCCGCAACGTCATCTTATCCTTGACGAAATTGATCACGAACAACTCAAGCTTCAGGCCCGCAACCTCCTGCTCCTCGATCGACATGATCTGGCCGACCCCGTGAGCCGGATAAACGATGAATTCGTTGGTCTTGAACCCCTGCCGCTGGGTCGTCTTTTTAACCGTCATTCCCTGCGCAACTCCTTGGCCTACCGGCCTATGGCCGGTCGGCTTTGCCACGGAAGCCCCTCGCCGACTGGCGCCGCGGGAGGCATTCGGAGCCCTCCGGCGCGATGCCGAGGACAGTTTTCTCGTCTTGCTGCTCTTCTTGGAACTATGACGCGTCTTGCCTGCCACTGTTACTCGCGTGCAACATGCACGCCCCTAGTTAGACGGTTTCCTCATCAACTCCGAAAAAAATATGCTCCCCGGAGGGAGCCGTTCGGAGGTGTTTGTGATTTTCGTTCATATGTCACCAATATAGCACATTTTCGGCCGAATTCAATGCGTTGCAGTGCAAGAATTCATCACGAACAACAAATTCACGCAGGGCAACTATGACAATTAGTTAACGTTCGACACTTTCAGTCGCCGTTGCCCGGCTCCTTGGAAAAAAATTTCTTGAACTTGTCGGCGACCCCTTCGAATTCCTTGGCGTCCGCGGGGGGATCTTTTTTGACGGTAATATTGGGCCAAGTCTTCGCATAGTCCGCGTTGATCTCAAGCCACTGCTCAAGGCCTGGTTCGGTATCGGGCTTGATCGCTTCCACCGGGCACTCGGGCTCGCACACCCCGCAATCGATGCACTCGTCGGGATGGATGACGAGCATGTTTTCACCCTCGTAGAAGCAATCGACCGGACACACCTCGACACAATCCATGTACTTGCACTTGATGCAGCTTTCATTGACGACGTAAGTCATTAGGAAGGCTCCGGCCGTCGCAATACGACCATTTCGGGTGGCCAATCACGTGTCCCGGGATGCAGCCCTGAGGCGCGACCCAGAACACTCGCAAAATCAAACCATTTGTGTGCGGATGCAAGGTTCGTTCAAACGGGCTTCGCTCTAACGTATGGGCGCATTTGGTGCAAGGGAAGGAGGCCGCCTGCGGCGTTACCGCCCCTCCCTGGGCATGACCCCTCGTTGCGGCTGCTCCGAGGCCCGGGCCTGCGCCGCCATAGGACCCATCTCTTCGTAGAGCATGCGCCCGGCCTCGGCACTGCCGCGCCGCTGCGCAAGCCGCAGGATTTGCAACAGCCGCACGCCGCGATCGAGCGCGATCGTGAGCACGTCGCCGGGTTTCACGGCCCGGCTCGCCGCATCGACCCGAACCCCGTTGCGCCTGACTCGTCCTGACGCCGCCAGGGCGGCCGCATCGGTGCGCGTGCGCACCACCCGTGCGTGCCACAACCACTTGTCGATACGCTGATGGTCCTCCGAGACCGCGGTCCCGGACGGGACATCATCGGGGGTGTTTTGGATCAACGCCGATCCTTCGCGTCCGCTTCCAGTTGTGCCTTCAGCGCGGCGAGCTTGGCGAACGGCGAATCCGGGTCTGGCTCCTTGCCGCGCCGTTCCCGACCCGCTTCCCATGTCCGCGGCGGGCGGTCATCGCCGCGCCGATCGCGGCGGCGGTCCTGACGATCGGGGCGCTCGTGACGGTCGGTCCGTTCCCGGCGCTCCGGACGTTTGCCGTCGCGCGCACCCGGCCGGTCCGATGCCTCTCGCTCCTTGCGCCGATCATCGCGATGGCGGCGCGGTTCCTCGCGCACGGTCGGAGCCGCCGCATCGGACGCGGGCGCGGCTTGTTCGGCTGCCGGCGCCGACACCGGTGCATCCGCGGGCTTCTTCTCGCGGGCCGGCCGATGATGCCGCCGCGGTCGGCGCTCTTCGGATCGGCCAGGACGCCATACGTCGATGAACTGCTGTTCTACGGCTGCCTCCGCGGTCGATGGCGAAACCGCCGAGGACTCGGTTGCGGCGGCCTCGGGCTCATTCGCGGCGACCGTGGAGCCCGACAGATCATCGGACGTCGTGGCCGTAGTCTGCGTGTCTGATCCGTGCGACGCGATTTCGTTCTCCGATGGCGGCGGAGCTTCGTCTTCGGCCGGCGTCAGCGGCGCCAGCGCCGCATCGGCGGGATTAGGCAGCGTTTCTGCGGAAACAACCGCTGCGTCTTGCGCGATCACCGGCGCGTCCGTGACCAACGCAACCTCGTCTTGCTGCGGGCTGTCCTGCGTCGCCTCGGCCGCTTCAGGTGCGGCCACGGGCTTGTCGGAGGTTTCGGTGCTCGTCGCAGGCTCGCTCGCGGTCTCGATTGGTTTCGGACGCCGATCAAGTCGGTACCCGAGAGCACGCAGGACCGAAGCGAAATCCTCGCCCGATGAACCAGTGAGTGACGTCATTGCTTGAGTGACGATGAAACCACGTCCGTCAAAGGCCCCTTGCGGCTTTTGGCTGACGCCTTCGCGCCAGGCCAACGCCGGACGAATCAAATCGGCCAGCCGCTCCAGAATATCGACCCGCACGGCGCGCTCGCCGCACACGCGGTATCCGATGGTCCGATAGAGCTGTTTGTTGGTTTCCTTGTCGACCGGAAACGACGTGCGCCCGCTCGCCGCGAGCCGCTGCAGCTCATCGAGCCCCTTGAGGTCGGGTCCACCGTACTTGAGCGCCCATAGTTGCGCTGCCAGCGACCGCGGTGCCGGCTTGAGCAGTCCCGGCACGTAGATATGGTAGGCCCCGAACCGCACCCCGTGCTTGCGCAGCGTTGCGCGCGCCTCCTGATCAAGGCCCTTCACGTCCTCGGCAACCTTGCCGCGCTCGAGCACCCCGAGCGCTTCGACGATCTGATAGGCGATGCCGCGCGCCAAGCCGGTGATGTCTTCCGCCGCGCCCAGCACGAACAGCGGCGCCAGTACCCGCTCGATATGGGTGTGCGCCCAAAGGTCGAGGCGGGTCTGCACCGCTTCCTGCGACGCGCCGGTCAGGTGCTCGTCGGCCAGGATGCGCACTCGCGGTCGCAGCGCGTTGTCCCCGGCGGTGAGCTTGGCGACCGCATCACCGACCCAGCGGATAGTCCCATCGGAGGTGAGCACGAATTGCGAATCCGGTGCGTGCGACAACCGGGTAGCGCGCCCCTCGATCTCCCCCGCCAACGCCTTCTGGGCCGCGCCGGACAACGCCTTCGCCTCCGATCCGCCCGCCGATGCATCGGCTGCGAAGCGAAACCCTTCCAGTCGTCCGATGACATGCCCTTCGACGATGACGTCGCCGGTCTTGCTGATCTCGGTTTCGAGCATCGTGTTCTCTTTGAGCCGCCGCATCAGCACGCTGGTGCGGCGATCGACGAACCGCTCCGCCAAGCGGTCATGCAGGGCGTCGGATAGCCTATCTTCCACCGCGCGGGCAACGCCCTGCCAGTGCTCCGGATCCTTGAGCCAATCGGGGCGGTTCGCAGCAAACGTCCAGGTCCTGATATGCGCGATGCGCGTCGACAGCGTATCGATGCCCCCATCGGTCCGGTCGGCTTGCGCGATCTGGAGAGAAAACCAGTCGTCGGGAATGTTACCGTCCCGCATCAGAAAACCATAGAGGGTCGTGACCAGTTCGGCATGCGCCGCCGGCGAGATCTTGCGGTAGTCGGGAACCTGACAGACGTCCCACAGACGTTCGATCGCCGCGCGCGTCGTTGCGGCCGCGCGAACCTCTTCGTCGCGAGCGGCGTGCTCGAGAACAAGAATATCTTCAGCGACCGGCGCGCGCGTCAGTCCCGCCTGCGTCGGGCTCGTGGTCAGCGAGGCCGACAAAGCGCCCAGCGAGGAGAAATCGAGCTCGCTGCTGCGCCATTGCAAGACGCGCACCGGATCGAATGCGTGGGCTTCGAGCGCCTGAACCAGATCCTGCTCGAGCGGCGGACAGCGCCCGGTGCTGCCGAACGTGCCATCGCGAGTCGCGCGGCCGGCGCGCCCGGCGATTTGCGCAAACTCGATCGGATTGAGCTTGCGGTACTGATAGCCGTCGAATTTTCGATCGGACGCAAACGCCACGTGATCGACGTCGAGGTTGAGGCCCATCCCGATCGCGTCGGTCGCAACCAGATAGTCAACGTCGCCCGACTGATAGAGCGCAACCTGCGCATTGCGGGTGCGCGGCGACAGCGCTCCGAGCACCACCGCGGCTCCGCCGCGCTGGCGGCGGATCAGCTCGGCAATCGCGTAGACCTCCTCGGTCGAAAACGCGACAATCGCGCTGCGGCGCGGCAGCCGCGTGATCTTCTTGTCGCCCGCGAAGCTCAGGGTCGAGAGCCGCGGGCGACTCAGCACGTTGGCGCCGGGAAGCAGCTTGTCCACCATCGGCCGCATCGTTGCGGCGCCCAGGATCAACGTCTCCTCCCGGCCGCGCCGGTTGAGGATGCGGTCGGTGAACACGTGGCCGCGTTCGAGATCGGCTGCCAGCTGGATTTCGTCGACCGCCAGGAACGCGACATCAAGGTCGCGCGGCATCGCCTCGACGGTCGCGACCCAAAAGCGCGGATTGACCGGCTTGATCTTCTCTTCGCCGGTGACGAGCGCGACCGCCTCGCTGCCGACCCGCTCGACGCACTTGTTGTAGACCTCGCGTGCAAGCAGGCGCAGCGGGAGGCCGATGAGGCCGGAGCTGTGCGCCAGCATGCGTTCGATCGCGAGATGGGTCTTGCCGGTGTTGGTGGGCCCCAGCACGGCGGTCACGCCAGCGCCGCGAGCGCGGGCGTCCCTGGCCTGGGTTGAGAAGGAGATTGTCATCAAGTTCCTTGGCGCCGCCGCAGGCATGATCCCGGCCTTGCGGCGCTGTCGTAAGTCACGATGTCGGATTTCGGGTGGCCGACATCAGACGCGAATTAACCCTCCGAACGAGCCTCGAACGAATCGCGGCCGAATCGCGGACCTGCCGCTTGTCCGGCTTCGTTCACGGCGACAGCTTGCGCGTTGCGCAATGCGAGCCACAACATGGGGTGAACACTCAGGCTGCGCGAGCCATGACAGCATGATCAATCCTTAACATGGGCCCGGGCCGCAGTCCTGCGACGATGCCGACCACCAGGGCGTTATCGCAAGCGCGCCTGCCCGGACGACGTCCGACGTCGTTAGCCCGAAGCGGCCCGCAAGACCAGGACCTTCCGTAGCCCACGGGGAATTTCCCTCGTTGCGGCACGCGCGTCCCGGTTCCGGCGTTCGTATGTCTTTGCCACCATGGAGCAATCATATTACGCCGCGGCGACAAATCGGCCTCGCGGGTGTTCGATTCGGTCGCCGACCGTTCGCTTGCTAGAACGAGTCTCGAACGAATCGCGCCCGAATCGCTGACTCGCACCCGTCGCTGTTCGTTCACTGCGAGATGTCGTGCAGCGGATTACTGCCTGCCACCAGATGCAGTATCCAAACGATCCCCACGCGCCGGCGGCCGAAGTACAATCGGCGATCCGCCCGAATCCACCAACTTCTCTCAGAGTCAAGGCACGCAATCCGGAATTCTCTATTGCGTCAGTGGTCCGAAGCTGCGGTGCCGACGATGGGCGAACCCTCACTGGCCAAGCCTGGTCGGGGTTATCCGCTGCTGCGGGGTTGCGTTGAACTGCGTCGCCTGCATAACGCCCGTACCGAGCGGTGTCGGAATGCTGAACCTATACGGCACCAGAACGCGGGTGCCGGCGATCGGCGCCAGCCACACTTCCATGTCGCGCTGGGCGGCCAGATACTTGATGGCCACGCGCTCGGGAAGATAGCCCGCGATCGGCTTGAAATAGATCGCGCAGACGACGACGGGACCTTCGTAGCTCCGATCGAGCTTCACCCGTTCCATCCGTTTATAGGCCAGCGTCAGTTCGTAGCGTATGCGGCCGTCGAATATCGCCGCGCTACGGTGACAGGCAGCCGGATTCACCGGATCCCCATTGCCGGGAATGCGCACGAGCGACGCCGTCATTGGATCGGTAACCGCGCGCAGGTGCACCTCAGTGACCGGAATTCTCTGCGGGGACGGCGGTGGCGGCGGGGGCATGATCGAGAAATTCTTGACGTTGCCGCCGGCGAACGCGATGCGCAACTCGTCGGAGTCTTTGTCCTGGGTAAGACTGGCCGCGTAGTTCGCCGGCGCGAAGCGGCCGCCGACGACGGCGCCGCGCACTGCGGTGGTGCCTTCCCCGGATGCGAACACGCGCAGCAGCCCGGTGGTCGCGCCGCTCGCAGCCGCGCTGTATTGATCCTCGCCGATGTCGATGAGCCAGGCGCCTTTGCCGATCGTCACCCCCGCGAGCGTGACGATGTAGCGCGCGTCGAGCCTCGCCTGGGCACCGGCGCTACCTGGCACCAGCGCAAGCGCCGCAATCAGGATCGCAATGCGAGTGGACGCCATGCGGCCTCTCTCGGTGGCGAATAAGTCGAATTTGTGATGTCGGATGCGCCCGCGCGAGACCCTTCATGAGTCCCGCCACATGCTGATTTTGGGGCCTATTTCAACGCCGGACCCGCCTCGCATGTGCGATCGGGCCCGTGTCTCGTCCTTGACGCTGACACGCCCGGCCACTATACGTCCGCGCTCCAGGAAATCCCGATGATCTTGTGATCCCCGTGCGTGCGGGTGAGGGCATTTTTGAAAGAGGTTTGCCAATGTCGCGGCGGTGCGAATTGACGGGCAAGGGGCCGCTTGTGGGCCACCGCGTCAGTCACTCCAACATCAAAACCAAGCGCCGGTTTCTGCCCAACTTGTTCAACGTCACGATGATATCTGACGCGCTTGGACGTTCGGTGAGGCTGCGGGTCTCCGCCAACGCGATCAAGTCGGTCGACCACCGCGGCGGTCTCGACGCCTATTTGCTCAAGGCAAAGGACGACGAGCTTTCGGCCAAGGCGCTCGAGCTCAAACGGCAGGTCGCCAAGAAGCGAGCCGCCGCCGCGCAATAGCGCAGTCCTTGCGATCCCTCCCGGTCGTCCTATTCGCCGGTCAGCGTAAACTGCAGAAGGATGGTTCGCTGCAGACGCGAAAAGTTGTCGTCTGAGACCATCGTGAGCATCAAGTCGCCGTTGCTGGCGCGGTTGATGCTCAAGCCTTCCAGATTATCGATCTGATATCCCATGTCGGCCGACAAGATGCGATCGCCATCGACGGCAGCGCCCGGCACAAATTCGGTCAGCGGCACGCGCCGGATGCGGATCGCGACGCCGGTCGTCCAGGTGAAGCGACGCTCCAACAGCGCAAGCGCGCCGTCCGGCAGAATCGCACAGTCGCTGACGTCGAAATCATCGTGACGCACGACGCTGAACTCGCCCGGGTTGGGCCCGCCAATCAGGAATCCCCGGATATTTCCCGCGCTGTCGAGACCGCGTTCCGAGATCGCGATCAGCGTGCCCGCGCCGGGCATCGGCGTCGGAACGAACTCCAGGCACTCGAGTCCCTTGTTGTTGGGAAGGCTCGCAATGCCAGGGGGGAGCGGAATCGGCTGCCCGCGCGCGAGCAATCCCTGCCGCCCGTAATCGAAACGCACGATGCGGTTGACCCGTTCAATGCCGACGTAAAGCGTGCCGCCGTCGATCGCGATCGACTCGGTGTCGTACCATCCGCGCGCCGCCAGCGGCCGGCCGTCGGGTCCGAGGATCGGCGCCATCTCGACGTCTTCGATCGCGACCGGTCGCCCGCGCTGATACGCGATGCGTCCGCGCAGCCAGCGGCCCTTGTCGGTGAGTGAAATGAAATGCTCGCCGTCGGGAAACAGCCGCAACGCCGAAACCCCGCCGAACTCGCGATAGGATGAGGAGAGCTCCAAGCCGCCGCGAAATTCGAGCGGTCCGAACCGGATGCGGCTCGGATTGCCCGGCTCGAACGCCTCGATCTCTTGGGCATTGATCGTAATGTGGATCGGCCCATCGGGGGCGCGCGGCGCAGGCTGCGGCGACGCCGACGAGACGAGGATGCTGACGAAGACAACGATCGCCGCTGACAGTATGCCGCGCGCGGTCGCGCTCACGCGTGCAACCTGCGGATCGGCATGCGGCGCGGGATCGGTGCCTTTTCGTCGAACAGCTCGGCGAGCTTCTCGGTCATCGCACCGCCCAGCTCTTCGGCGTCGACGATGGTGACGGCGCGACGATAGTAACGGGTGACATCGTGACCGATCCCGATTGCGATCAATTCAACCGGCGAGCGCTGCTCGACCTCCTCGATCACCCAGCGCAGGTGCCGCTCGAGATAATTGCCGGGGTTGACCGACAGCGTCGAGTCGTCGACCGGCGCACCGTCCGAGATCATCATCAGGATCTTGCGCTGCTCGGAGCGTCCGAGCAGGCGCTTGTGCGCCCAATCGAGCGCTTCGCCGTCGATGTTCTCCTTGAGCAATCCCTCGCGCATCATCAATCCGAGATTTTTGCGCGCGCGGCGCCAAGGCGCGTCGGCCGACTTGTAGATGATGTGACGCAGATCGTTCAGGCGCCCGGGATTGGGAGGCTTGCCGGCGGCGAGCCAGGCCTCGCGCGATTGACCGCCCTTCCAGGCGCGTGTGGTGAAGCCCAGGATTTCGACCTTGACGCCGCAGCGTTCGAGCGTGCGCGCCAGAATATCGGCACAGGTCGCAGCGACGGTGATCGGCCGGCCGCGCATGGAGCCGGAATTGTCGAGCAGCAGCGCCACCACCGTGTCGCGGAAGTTGGTGTCCTTCTCCCATTTGAAAGAGAGCGGGTGCAGCGGGTCGACGATCACGCGCGCCAGCCGCGCCGGGTCGAGCACGCCTTCCTCGAGGTCAAACTCCCACGACCGGTTCTGTTGCGCCATCAGGCGACGCTGCAGCCGATTGGCAAGCCGCGACACCACGCCTTGCAGGTGCGCGAGCTGCTTGTCGAGATAGCCGCGCAGGCGATCGAGTTCCTCCGGGTCGCACAGATCCTCGGCGCCGACGATCTCATCGAAGCGCGGGGTGAACGGCTTGTAGTCAGGTCCGCGCAGCTCGTTGATGCCGTGATGACGCGGCCGCCACGGCTCCGCCGAGTTCTCGTCCTCGCCCATGTCGGCATCGTCTGGCATGTCGGTCGCCGGGGCGTCGGCCGCATCTTCTGCGCTGTCCGGCCGGTCCTCCGCGGACGCTTTCGCGTCTTCGACGCTCATGCGCTCGGAATCTTCCGATTCCGCCGCCTCGCCTTCCTGGCCCTGCTCGTCCTCGGCGCCGTTCTCGCCATCGTCCTCCTCGCTGTCGTCCTCCTCACGCGAGCGCTCGTCGCCCATGTCGAGCGAATCCAGCAAATCGTGGACGACATCGCCAAATCGCCGCTGGTTCTCAACCAGACGTTCCAGCCGATCGAGCTCACGGCCGGCGCGTTCCTCGATGAACGGACGCCAAAGGTCGACCAGCCGCTTGGCGGCCGGCGGCGGCGCCACACCGGTGAGACGTTCGCGCACCATCAGGGCGATCGCCTCTTCGAGCGGCGCATCGGCGCGATCGGTGACCTCGTCGAACTTGCCGCGGTGGAATTTGTCGTCGAGCATGGCGGTGAGGTTTTGGGCGACCCCGTGCATGCGGCGCGCGCCGATGGCTTCGACGCGGGCCTGCTCGACCGCCTCGAACACCGCGCGCGCCTGTTGGCCGCCCGGCATCAGCTTGCGGTGGACTGCCGCATCGTGACAGGCGAGCCGCAGCGCGATGGAATTGGCATGCCCGCGCACGATCGCTGCATCCTCGGGCGACAGCCGGCGCGGCGGCTCAGGCAACCGCGCCTTGCCGCCGACGAGTCCCGGCCGCTCGGCCGCAAAGCCCACCTCGATTTCGGGATGCCGCGCGATCGCGCGCAGGCAGCCGGTGACGGCACGCTTAAACGGCTCGGTCGGGGCTTCCTTGGCCGGAGTTTTCGGTTTGATGTTGGACGACATACTGCGATTCGAGCAGCCGCTAGTCTCGCTCGGAAGAGCAGACCATCAGCTGAGCGCCACGTTGACCGAGCTTTCCGGCAGTTCCTGTCCGAAGCAGCGTTGATAGAACTCGGCGACGATCGGCCGTTCGAGCTCGTCGCACTTGTTCACGAACGTCACCCGAAACGCGAAGCCGAGGTCCTTGAAGATCTCGGCGTTCTCCGCCCAGGTGATCACCGTGCGCGGGCTCATGACGGTCGACAAGTCGCCGTTCATGAAAGCGTTGCGGGTGAGGTCGGCGACCCGCACCATCTTGTTGACGGTGTCGCGGCCCTGGTCGGTACGGTAATGCTTCGCCTTGGCCAGCACGATCTCAACTTCGTTGTCATGCGGCAGGTAGTTGAGCGTGGTCACGATCGACCAGCGGTCCATCTGGCCCTGGTTGATCTGTTGCGTGCCATGGTAGAGGCCGGTCGTGTCCCCGAGCCCGACCGTGTTGGCGGTCGCAAAGAGCCGAAATGCCGGATGCGGACGGATCACTTTGTTCTGGTCGAGCAACGTCAGTTTGCCGGACGCCTCCAACACGCGCTGTATAACGAACATGACGTCGGGACGTCCGGCGTCGTATTCGTCAAAGCAGATCGCGATGTTGTGCTGCAGGGCCCACGGCAGGATTCCTTCGCGGAATTCGGTGACCTGCTGGTTGTCGCGGATCACGATCGCGTCCTTGCCGATCAGGTCGATGCGGCTGATGTGGCTGTCGAGATTGACCCGCACGCACGGCCAGTTCAGTCGCGCGGCCACCTGCTCGATGTGGGTGGATTTTCCGGTGCCGTGGTAGCCGGTGACGATGACGCGGCGGTTGCGGGCGAAGCCGGCCAGGATGGCAAGCGTGGTGGCCCGGTCGAAGCGGTAGTCGGAATCGATGTCCGGGACGTGCTCGTCGGCCTCCGAATAGGCCGGAACCTCCAAATCGCTATCGATGCCAAATACCTGCCGGATCGACACCTTCATGTCGGGCACGCCAGCGACGGCCTCAGTTGCAGTCGTCATAAGTCCTCCACAACCTCGGAACCTTCCGAGGCGCGAATTGGGTTACCGGAGCGATCGGAACTCGCTGCCAACTTAGCAGAACCACGCGGCGCTGCGGAAGCAGGCCGGATGTTAGAAAAACTCCGTCATTCTCAGTCGGTTGCGACCGTCTTGGGGCACTGGCAACCCAGCTTTGCAGCGCTCGCAAGGCGGCCCCGTGGCCACATGGGTGTGCTCTGCCGCAGGTTCCTGAAATGGCTCTGACCCAGGTCGCGGTCAAGGCAGGTAGCCTGGCCGGCATTGCATGCTGGCCCGGCCATCTGCGCCGTGCCGTCAGCAAAATCCGGCTGATTTCAAGTAATTATACGCCTCGATAATCTCCCGCAGCTTGTCTTCGGAAGCGGTGCTCCCGCCATTGGCGTCGGGATGGTGTCGCTTCACCAGCAGCTTGAAGCGGGCCTTGATCTGGGGGCGCGTCGCATCCTCTTCGAGATTGAGCGCGTGCAGAGCCTTGCGCGCCGCATTGTGGACGGAACGTGTCTCGACGCGCGGCTGTTCGGCATGACCGCGCGGCCCCGCGCCAAATTCCTGGAACACGCCAAACGGGTCACCGGCGTCGAAGCCCGACACCTGATCGGCCCGTGAGCGACGCCCACCGGTTCCCATCTTCCAGGTCGGCCGGTGACCGGTGACGGCATCCTTTTGATAACGCGCCACCGCCTCTTCGCTCATTCCAGCGAAAAAATTGTACGAATGATTGTACTCGCGCACGTGATCGAGGCAGAAGCGCCAATATTCGTGCTCGTGTCCGCGCCCCTTCGGCGCGCGATGGGTGGCCGGGTTGGCACAGCCGGTCCACTCGCACGCCGGCGATGCGGCGCGACGCCGCCGGTCCTGATCCGGCTTGACGCGGATCCGATCGTAAAGGGGCGAATTGAACTTCATGACCGGCCATTATGCGGAGTTCCGCGGCGTCCGTGCAAGATTGACAAAATCGGATTTGTTCGAACCGCGGTGCTGCTTCGAGTTGCCGGGGTGCCGGTCGTTGACGATCCCGCATCGAAACGGTTAAGGCCTCGCGATGCGTGTCGCCGATACAATCGCGGATAAGCTGAACCGGGCGTTCGCGCCCGAGAGCCTAAGCGTTGTCGATGAGTCCGACCAGCACCGTGGGCACGCCGGCCATCGGCCGGGCGGAGAGACGCATTTCCGCATCGATATTGTGGCACAGGCCTTCAAAGGGAAGTCCCGGCTCGAACGTCACCGCTTGATCAACCAGACGCTTGCCCGCGAACTCGACGGGGGCGTGCACGCCCTGGCAATTCACGCGGCTGCGCCCGGCGAGCGGCGCGCCTAGGACCACGCGCCTATACGCTCTGTGCGACCGACCCTGTCCGCAGACGCAATCCAAAGGACGGGCGCTCGAGGCTTGGCGGCTTGCAGGCCGCCACAAACGCTTCGATGAACCTGCCGAGACTGCCGAGTTCGAGCCCTTCGCGGACATAGATCCCGGCAAGCGTTTCGGGAAACGGCGGCAGGACGTTGCTGCCTACGATTTTCATGTGCTCGGTCATCAGACGCTCGGCAATGCTCATGAAGCCCAGGCCGGCGCGCATTGCTTCAACCCGCGCCCCGAGTGACGGCGCCATGAACCGGATCACGTAGGGCCGGTTGATTCTCTCGACCACCTCGATCGTGTAGCGATCGGTTGGCGTGACGATCAACGGAATCTTGGCGCCCTGCTTGAGCACGAAGTCAGCCGCGCAAACCCACACCCATGGCTCCGTCCATTCCGTCACCACCTGCGGGGGCGCCTCTTGCGGGTTGATGATGAACGCAACGTCAAGATACCCGGCGGCGAGGCGCCTGCGCAGTTCCTCGGAGCTGTCGCAAAAAATCTGGATCTCTGGTTCGCCATCCTCATCCGACCCGATCTTCATGACGTCGCCCAAGACGGCGCGTGTAAACAGCAACGGGAGTCCAACGCGGAGAGATTGCGCGTGAGTTTGGCCCCCACCCAGCGACAGGATCTGGTCGTTCATCGCCAGGATGCGACGGGCATATTTTACCACCAGCTCGCCTCGTGCCGTCGGCACCAAGCCTGAGCCGGACTTGCTGAACACCTCAGCCCCGACGAGCTGTTGCAGCCGCTTCATCTGGGCACTGATCGCGGGCTGGGTGAGGTTGAGCGCTTGAGCCGCCTTGGTGAAGCTACCAAGGTCTACGATCGCAACGATCGCGCGGAGAAGTTCAATTGGAACGTTGTTGACAGGGGGCCGTCGCTGCATGGACTGGCTTTCGTTGCCGCGCGCCTCTCGAACGCGTATTCGGGTGGGACGAAATCCCGTTATGTTTCATTATATCTAATTATGGCACGGTCCCCAACCAGTCCAATCCACGTTCTTTCGGGCCGGACTCACGCAATCGTGACACTTTGAACTTCAAAGGACCTTGTGCGCTGGCTTGCGCGCGAGGGGCGTGATTCGCAAGGCCGTAATGCGGTTGCGGCTCTTACGCAGCACGTTGAAGCGAAACCCGTGAAACGTGAAATTCTGGCCGGCTTCGGGGATCGAGCGCGCTTCGTGGATGACCAATCCGGCGATCGTCGTGGCCTCGGCATCGGGCAAGTGCCAGTCCAGCGCGCGGTTGAGATCCCTGATCGGGACTGCGCCGTCGACATTGACCGAACCATCGGGCTGCGGCCGTACGCCCGACAGCACCACTTCGTGTTCGTCGGAAATGTCTCCGACGATTTCCTCGAGAATATCCTCGAGCGTGACGAGGCCCATCACCTCGCCGTACTCGTCGACCACCAATGCAAAAGGACTCTTGCGCCGCCGGAACGCCGCCAGTTGCTCCGACAGCAGCCGCAGATCGGGGACGAACCAAGGCGGGCGCGCAATCGCGGCGAGATCGATCTTGGAGGCGTCGCCGTGCTCAGCCTGCAGGGCGCGCAGGATATCGCGTGCATGCACGACACCGATGATATTCTCCGGGCTGTCACGCCAAAGCGGGACGCGTGAGACTTTCTCGATCACGGTGTCGATGATTTCCTGCGGCGGGTCTTCGACATTGAACGTGATCATCTCGGTGCGATGGATCATGACATCGCCAACGGTGAGATCGCGCAGGTCGAGCAGACCGCCGAGCATGTCGCGGTCGTGTTTCTCCACGCTGCCCTCGCGATGGAGAAGGTCGACCGCGCCGCGCAATTCCTCGTGCGCCGGCAACAGCGGCGCGGTCTCTCCGAGCGCGAACCCGGTTCGCGCCAGAATCCATCGCACCAACCTGCCGATGGCGTAGAGAATTGGCCCGAGCAGCTTGACGACGCTCTCCATCGGGCGCGCCACCAGCAACGAAATACGATCAGGTGCGTTGATCGCAACGGTCTTCGGCAGGATTTCGCAGAACACGACGACCAACACCGTCATCACAACGGTGGCGTAGACCACGCCGATGTCGCCGAACCATTCGAGAAACAGGCCGGTGGCGAGCGTTGAACCGGCGATGTTGGCAACGTTGGTGCCTATCAGCAGGGCACCAATCATCTGCTCGCGCTCCGCGAGCAGGCGATTGACGATCACCGCATCCGCGTTGCCCTGCTTTTCCAGCCGAAGCATGGCGGCGCGCGAGGATGCGGTCAGCGCCGTCTCGCTTCCGGAAAACAGAAAGGAGATCAGCAAGCACAGGACGACTGTGAAAGCGATGATGAGATCGACGGTCGTCATCGAACGCGCTCAGCCAGTTCTTGGAGCATGGTCTTTTCCGAAAACCGGTGTCCACTTTTTCGGGATCATGCTCTAGTGCCCCGCATCCGAAGTTCGTGATACACCGCGGCGACCTCTAGCACGAACTTCGGAAGCAAAGGGGCACTAGCAATTATATGATTCCAGTGCCGCTTTTCGATTTGAAGTTCCTGACGAGTTTGCGGCCATCGCTGTAGGAACTTCAAATCGGCGGCACTAGGCGAGCTGCTCGGCAAGAAACGCGCGCACCTCCGCGGCGTCGACGTCGTTGGCGACAAACGCCTGTCCGATCGCGCGCGTCAAAATGAAGGTCAGCCGGCCGCGTTTGACTTTCTTGTCCTGGGCGATGAGGTCCATGAGGCTGTCGAGGTCCGGCACGCCGCCCGTCACGTCCGACGCACGCGTCGGCAGGCCCACGTCGACAAGATGGCGCCGCGCGCGATCGGCGTCCGCCGAAGAAATCAGCCGTTGCCGGGCCGAGAACGCAAGCGCCATCGACATTCCGATCGCGATCGCTTCGCCGTGCAACAGACGGTCGGAGAAGCCGGCCCCAGCCTCGAACGCGTGACCAAAGGTGTGACCCAGATTGAGGAGCGCGCGCTCGCCGCTCTCACGTTCGTCGCGGCCGACAATCTCAGCTTTCATACGGCAGCTGGTGGCAATCGCGTGCTCGCGCGCAGCGCCGCCGGCGAACACATCCTTCCAACTCGCCTCGAGCCACGTGAAGAAGCCGGCGTCACCGAGCAATCCATACTTGGCGACTTCCGCGTACCCGGCTCGGAATTCACGCACGCTGAGGGTGTCCAGCAATGCCGTGTCGGCTACGACCAAGATCGGCTGATAAAAGGCGCCAATCAGGTTCTTCCCGTAGCGGGAATCGATCGCGGTCTTCCCGCCGACCGACGAATCGACCTGCGCCAGCAACGTCGTCGGCACCTGCACGTAGTCTATGCCGCGGCGGATCACTGCCGCCGCAAAGCCTGCGAGGTCGCCGACCACTCCACCGCCGAGCGCAATCACAACGTCGCCGCGCTCGATCTTGGCGGCGAGCAACGCGTCGCACACGCGCTCCAGGATCGCAAAGCATTTCGAGGCCTCACCCGGCGGCACGACGATGGGGGTTGCGGCGATGTCCGAAGCGGCCAGTGCCGAAATCGCAGGAGCCAGGTAGTGCTTGGCCACCGTCTCGTCGGTGACGATTGCCGCCTTGGCACCCGGCTTGAGCGCGCCGACCCGGGCGCCGAGCGACGCCAACAGCCCGCGTCCAATGGCGATGTCATAGGCGCGATCGCCAAGCTCCACCTTGACCATGGTCTCGGTCGTGCGCACGGGGGCAGTCATGGTGTCCTCTCGGGCCGCATCTTCTGCACGAGATGCCTTACGTGGTGTGGAGACGAGCCGCGAGCGCTGTCAGGATGTCGGCAACGATCGCTTCATGTGCGACATCTTGCGAGTAAATGGTGACGTCGGCCTCGGCGTAAACCGGGTAACGCTCATCGACTAGGCGCCGCAACACCTGCTCCGGATCATCGGTCTTGAGCAGCGGGCGATCCGAGCGGCGCCTGATCCGCCGCAGCAGCACCTCGACGTCGGCCTTGAGCCAGACCGACACGCTGCGCTCGCGGATCAACGCGCGGGTCTGCGGGTTGATGAACGCGCCCCCGCCGCTTGCCAACACCTGCGGTCCACCATCGAGCAGCCGGGCAATCACGCGGGCTTCGCCCGAGCGAAAATAGGGCTCGCCATGCGCTTCGAAGATTTCGGGGATCGTCATGCCCGCGGCGGTTTCGATCTCCGTGTCGGCGTCGACGAACGGAAGGCCCAGTTCGGCCGCCAGCCTGCGACCGATCGAGGACTTGCCGGCGCCCATCATGCCAACCAGAACGATGGATCGCCGGCCCAATTTCGCAACGATCGCGCCTGCATTGGAGGCCGAGGCGCTTTGAACGGCGGCTTCAGACATGGCGGCCAACGTCACACAAAGCGGTTGGCGGTACAACGCCCTTTCGACCCTCTTGCCAGGCTGGCACGAACGTGGGCCTATTCGCTCGCACGGGCCCCGGGGTGCTCCGGGACCGCACTTCTAACCACTTGATTTTGAGCATGTTTCCGCCGGGAAGATGGCCTCACCGACCGCCGGACGCTTGCGGAGAACCTGAGTCGTCGCATGCCCAGCCTTCTCCGATTTCTCCTCGTGATCGGCATCATCGGCGGGCTCGGCTACGGCGTGGTCTTCGCCCTTGCCACCTTCGTTAATCCCAGTTCGCGCGAGATCACGGTCACGGTTCCCCCCGATCGTTTCTATAAGCAGCACTAGTGTGGTGGATTTGAAGTTCCTACAACTTTGCCGCACGCTCGCATCAGAATCGGGACACTAGGCGATGCCGCGGCGTGGCAACAACTCGGACGAACGCCTGATCGCGCTCTTCCTCGATATGCTGGCCGCTGAGCGCGGTGCGGGCAAGAACACACTCGCAGCCTACGCGCATGACCTCGGCGACCTCTCGGCGCATCTCGCCACCAACGGAAGCGCAATCGCTAACGCCACCACGGACGAGTTGCGCGGCTACCTTGGCGCCCTCGCCAAGCGCGGCTTGAAGATTCCCTCGGTCGCCCGCCGGCTGTCGGCACTTCGCCAGTTGTATCGGTTTCTCTATGCGGAAGGCCATCGCGCTGAAGATCCGGCGGCCGTCATCGAGGGCCCGCGCCGCGGCCGCGCGTTGCCCAAAATTCTTTCGGTCGCGGAAGTCGATCAACTGCTCACGTGCGCGCACGCGCGCGCCAACGAGGACGGCGTGCCGATCCGGCGCCTGCGCGCCTTGCGACTGGTCTGTCTCCTGGAGGTGCTTTACGCAAGCGGGCTGCGCGTGTCCGAGCTCATCGCGCTTCCGGCATCGGCGGCACGCCAAGACCGGCGCATGCTGGTGGTCCGCGGCAAGGGCAACCGCGAGCGGCTGGTGCCGCTCAACACGGCCGCGCACGAGGCGATGCGGACGTACTTGGCGGCGCTCGGCGATGAGCGCGGGGCCGCGAAGTGGCTGTTTCCGTCGTTCGGGGAGAGCGGACATCTGACCCGCCAGCACGCGGCACGGGAGCTCAAGGAATTGGCCGTTAGCGCGGGCGTACCGCCGGCGCGCGTGAGCCCGCACGTCTTGCGCCACGCGTTTGCGAGCCACCTTTTGCAGAACGGCGCCGACCTGCGGGTCGTGCAGACCCTGCTCGGGCATGCCGACATTTCGACGACCCAGATCTATACCCACGTGCTCGAAGAACGGCTCAAGAGCCTGGTGCGCGACCTCCATCCGCTCGCCGACCCGCATTGATCTGGCGGTACGCAGAAGCAAGGGCATCGCCGCGCCACCGGACCATCAACTCCAAAAAACCCACCCAAATCATTAATTTGCTAGTGTCCCGCCGATGCGTACTTATCTCGATTTCGAAAAAGCGGTGGCCGAGCTCGAGGCCAAAGTTGAGGAACTGCGGGCGTTCTCGGACGCCGGCAACACCGTCGCGATTGGCGAGGAGATCTCCCGCCTGGAAGCCAAGGCGGCGGGCGCGCTCGAGGAACTCTACGCCAATCTCAGTCCTTGGGAAAAAACACAGGTCGCCCGCCATCCGCAACGCCCGCATTGTCTCGACTTCGTGGCGGGACTGATCGCCGACTTCACGCCGTTCTCCGGCGATCGCAAATTCGGCGACGATGAAGCAATCGTTGGCGGGTTCGGTCGTTTTCGCGGCGAAAGTGTCTGCGTCATCGGTCACGAAAAGGGGTCGAACACCGAAGGCCGGCTCAAGCACAATTTCGGCATGGCGCGGCCGGAAGGCTATCGCAAGGCGGCGCGCCTGATGGACATGGCAGACCGCTTCGACATTCCGGTCATCGCACTCGTGGACACCGCCGGCGCCTATCCGGGCATCGGCGCCGAAGAGCGCGGCCAAGCCGAAGCGATCGCCCGTTCGACCGAGACGAGCCTTAACCTGGGCGTGCCGAACGTCGCCGTCATCGTGGGCGAAGGCGGCTCGGGCGGAGCCATTGCACTGGCGACCGCCAACCGGGTGCTCATGCTCGAACACGCGATTTACAGCGTGATCTCCCCGGAGGGCGCCGCATCGATCCTGTGGCGCGACACGGCGCGAGCTCAGGACGCGGCCACCAACATGAAAATCACGGCCGACGACATGATGCGGCTCGGCATCATCGATGAGATCGTGCGCGAGCCGACCGGCGGCGCGCATCGCGACCCTGGCGTCGCAATTGCTTCGACCGGCACCGCGATCGAGCGGATATTTGCCGAACTCAAGGGGCTTGATCGCGACACCATCCGCCGCAACCGGCGTGACAAATTCCTGAGCATCGGACGCGTGCTCGGTTAGTCGTTGACCGCGGCTTTTGTGCAACACCCGGGGTCCCGGGACTTTCAAAATTAACTATGAAATCCAGCTGGTTGGTGCGGGTTTACGGTCCGTTCACTACGGCCGTGATGAAGGTCTCGTTCGTCTCGTTCGCCTTGGTTAGACCACATCTCCTGGTTAACGATTTGATGGGGTCCGATCACGGATCGGGGATATTGGGGGATATCTTGCAACGTCGTATTGTACGCGCTCTGCTCGCGTCGGCAGCGCTTGCTAGCGCGATCGCGTTGGCTGGTTGCGATACCGACAACGTCACCCTTCCTGCCAAAGCTGTTCGGCCGCTCTCTCCCGACATGGTCGGGGAGCTCGAGCACAAGAATATGCCGAAAGACTCGCCGATCCTGGTCCGGATCTTCAAAGAGGAATCGGAACTCGAAGTCTGGAAGCAGGACGCCGACGGCAAATACGCACACCTGAAAACCTATCCGATCTGCCGCTGGTCGGGAGAGCTCGGTCCCAAGGTCAAGGCCGGGGATCGCCAGGCGCCCGAGGGCTTCTACACGATCACCCCGGCGCAGATGAATCCGAACTCGAATTACTACCTGTCGTTCAATCTCGGCTTCCCCAATGCCTACGACAAAGCGAACGATCGCAGCGGCGCATTCCTGATGGTGCATGGCGACTGCTCGTCGGCCGGCTGCTACGCCATGACCGACGAACAGATCGGCGAAATCTTTGCGCTCGGCCGCGACTCGTTCTTCGGCGGACAGAAGGCGTTCCAGGTGCAGGCTTACCCGTTCCGGATGACCCCGGTGAACATGGCTAAGCACCGCAACAGCCCGAACATGGCATTCTGGCGCATGATCAAGCAGGGGAACGACGTCTTCGAAGTCACGCGCCAAGAGCCCAAGGTCGACGTCTGCGACAAACACTATGTGTTCGACGCGGTGTCCCCTGGTGGCGCGCCGATTAACTTCAGCCCGCGGGCCGCTTGCCCTGCGTATCAGATGCCCAAAGAGATCGCCGCCGCCGTCAAGGAGAAGCAGGCCGAGGACGAGCGCAAAATGGCAGAACACGTCCAGCGCGGCGTGCCGACCGTGGCCGTGCGCACCGGCAGCGATGGCGGCATGCATTCGGTGTTCTTGGCGCGGTTGAGGCCCAATAATCCGTGGGATTCATACTCGAACCACACCAAGGTCGCGGGCGCACAGCCAGGCGACATGGGCAACAACGTCAACCCTCCGCGCGAACCAGGCACGGACGACAGCGGAGCCGCCGCGCCGATGCGTGCAGCGGCCTCGCCGATGAACGAGTTGGGATCTGCCGAACCGACCGAGAGCGCATGGAATCGCCTGACCGCATCAGTCTCGCGCGCGTTCAATCCGCAACCCGCGCAACCTGCACAAACAGAGACCCGCGTCGCAGCGGCGCCGGCGCCTAAGGCCAAGCCCAAGCAGGCGCCGCCGACGGCGGTGGCGCAAGCTGCGAAGCCGAAGCCGCAGCAGGTGGCCGCTGACAGTAAACCCAAGCCGCAGCAGATGGCCGAAGCCCCATCGACGCAGTCCGATGGCGGCAACGCAAGCACGCCCGCGCAGGCTCCGGCTCAATCGAACTCGTTCGAGAGCCGCTGGTCGACCTCCGGATTTAGCAGGTAAGAAGCGCGCCGCGCGCCAACGACCGCGGATTGCCGTAATGAAAACGCCGGGCAAGCCCGGCGTTTTCTACATAACGGTGCCGCCTCAGGCGTATCTGCCGTGACAATGTTTGTATTTCTTGCCTGATCCGCACGGGCAAGCTTCGTTGCGTCCAACCTTGCCCCAGCTCGTCGGATCGTTCGGATTGCGTTGCGGAGCCCGGCTCGTTCCGTTGCCGGCCATCGCAGGGACCAGCGACGCATCAGCCATCGCCAGTTCGTCCTCTCCGGTCGACGGATCGATGTGGTGGGCCTGCATGAAAGGGAGTTCAGTTGCTTCCGGCGGCGGCGGGCTCTGCACAATTTCGACCCGCATGAGCTGCGAGGTCACGGCTTCGCGCAGGCTTACCACCATGGCTTCGAACAGGTTGAACGATTCCGACTTGTACTCATTGAGCGGATCGCGCTGGCCGTAGCCGCGCAAGCCGATGACCTGACGCAAGTGCTCGAGCATCACCAGATGCTCCCGCCAGAGGTGATCGAGCGACTGCAGCAGGATCGACTTCTCGACGTAGCGGATGACGTCGCTGCCCCATTGCGCGACCTTAGCCGCCATATGTTCGTCGGCGCGCCGCTCGATGCGGGTCAGCATCTCTTCGTCGGCGATGCCTTCTTCCTTCGCCCATTCGTCCACCGGCAGGTCGAGACCGAGCACGCGCTTGAGCTCTTCCTTGAGCCCGGCGGTGTCCCATTGCTCCGGATAGGCATTCTCGGGAACGTGCTTGCGCAGGAGTTCGTCGATGACCTCATGGCGCATGTCGGTCACGGTTTCGGCGACGGTTTCGTCCCGCATCAGCTCGACGCGCTGATCGAAGATGACCTTGCGCTGATCGTTCATGACGTTGTCGAACTTGAGCAGGTTCTTGCGGATGTCGAAGTTGCGTGCCTCGACCTTCTGCTGCGCCTTCTCGACCGCCTTGTTGATCCAGGAATGGACGATTGCCTCGTCCTCCTTGAGCCCGAGCCGCTGCAACATGCCGTCGAGCTTGTCCGACCCGAAGATGCGCATCAGGTCGTCTTCGAGGGAGAGGAAGAACTTGGAATGGCCTGGGTCGCCTTGACGGCCGGAGCGGCCGCGCAGCTGATTGTCGATACGCCGGCTTTCATGGCGCTCGGTGCCCAGAACATAGAGGCCACCGGCCTCGAGTGCTTTTTGTTTGAGGCGGGAAACCTGCTCTTTGATCTCGGCGATGCGCCGCTCGCGCTCCGGGCCCTCCGGCACGTCCTGCAGCTCCTGGCGGACGCGCATGTCGACGTTGCCGCCGAGCTGAATATCGGTGCCACGGCCCGCCATGTTGGTCGCAATCGTGATCGCGCCCGGCACGCCGGCTTGCGCGACGATATAGGCTTCCTGCTCGTGGTAGCGGGCATTCAAAATGGCAAACACTTTGGCCTGCTCGTCGCCTGTGTACAGCACGGCGAATGCGTTCGGATCAGAAAAGTCGTGTTGCTCCCAGCCCTGCTTGCGCAGCAACTCGGCAAGACTTTCCGACTTCTCGATCGACGTCGTGCCAACCAGCACCGGCTGCCCGCGTGTCCTGCAGTCATCGATCAAGGTGAGGATTGCGCGGTACTTCTCCGTTGCCGTGCGGTAGACCTCATCATCGTCGTCGAGGCGGACCATCGGCATGTTAGTCGGCACCTCGATGACCTCGAGGTTGTAGATATCCATGAACTCGTCCGCTTCTGTCAGGGCTGTGCCGGTCATGCCGGCGAGCTTCTCATACATGCGGAAGTAGTTCTGAAACGTGATCGAGGCGAGCGTCTGGTTTTCGGGCTGCACCGGCTGGTGCTCTTTCGCCTCCAGCGCCTGGTGCAGGCCTTCCGAGTAACGCCGCCCCGGCATCATGCGGCCGGTAAACTCGTCGATGATGACGACCTCGCCGTTGCGCACGATGTAGTCCTTGTCGCGCAGAAACAGCTTGTGCGCGCGCAGCGCCTGATTGACATGGTGGACGGTCGAGACGTTTTCGACGTCGTAAAGCGAGTCGGCCTTGAGCAGCCCGGCCTCGCGCAACAGCGTTTCCATTCGCTCCATGCCGACTTCCGTCAGGGTGACGGTGCGCTGTTTCTCGTCGACGTCGAAATCGGTCTTGTCGAGCTTGGGGATGAACGCGTCGATGGTGTTGTAGAAGTCCGAGCGATCGTCAAGCGGGCCCGAAATGATCAGCGGGGTGCGCGCCTCGTCGACGAGGATCGAGTCCACTTCGTCCACGATTGCATAGATGTGGCCGCGCTGGACCATGTCCTCCAGGCGGTACTTCATGTTGTCGCGCAGGTAGTCGAAGCCGAGTTCGTTATTGGTTCCGTAGGTGACGTCGCAGTCGTAGGCCTGCTTGCGTTGCTCATCGTCGAGGCCGTGCACGATAACGCCGACGGTCAGACCCAAGAATTTGTAGATCTGCCCCATCCATTCGGCGTCGCGCTTGGCCAGATAGTCGTTGACGGTAACGACGTGGACGCCGCGACTGGTGAGCGCGTTGAGATAGACCGGCAAGGTCGCCACCAGCGTCTTACCCTCTCCGGTACGCATTTCGGCGATTCTGCCCTGATGCAGGACCATGCCGCCGACCAACTGCACATCGAAATGGCGTTGTCCGAGCGTGCGTTTACCGGCTTCCCGAACCGTCGCGAACGCCGGGACCAGCAAGTCGTCGAGTGAGGTACCTTCCGCGACCTGCTTGCGGAACTCGACAGTGCGCGCCCGCAACTCGTCGTCGCTCAGTTGCTCAAGCTCTTTTTCAAGAGCGTTGATCGCATTCACGCGCGGCTGATAACTGCGAACGCGGCGGTCGTTGGCCGAACCAAACAGCTTTCGCACGGCGGCGCGGAACATGCCGGGATCCTTTCTCGCCGGAACTCGGCGTCTGCCCGAGCCCGTCCTATTGCACCGAGCTCGGCCCCCAATCCAGGCGGGCTGCACGAACTCGCAACTCACGTGATACTCGCGCAGGCCCGACGGATGAACGACCGACCCCAGTTCCCCATCCTAACGCGCATTTTGGGCTGCTGCAGGGCGCGACCGATCGTCCGGCGGGGCGGACCGGCGAGTTTGGCCGACACATAGGGGGGGGTCCAACCCTTGTCAATCGGCGCGTGCCGCAATCATGCCGTCGTTTGCGGCTGTTATGGCGCCATTGTTTCGTTGCCATAGGGGCCTGTTTGGGCGAGTGTCTGCCCAGGTCAGCCGACCGATCCGCCGATCAAAACCGCGCGACGCGCGAGGAACGCATCATGTCGTACCAAGTTCTTGCAGCCGGCCCGTGGCGCCGTGTGTTGTTGGCCGCGGCGCTCGCGGTGTGCGCGTCGGCCGCCTCGGCCCAAACGCCGCCGCCCGCAGCGGACCCCGTCGTCGCCAAGGTCGACGGCGTCGAAATCCGCGCCAGCGACCTCGCGCTCGCCGAGGAGGAGATCGGTGCGAGCTTGCCGCAAGACGCTTCACCAGACGCGCGCCGCAACTATCTCGTTACCCATCTGATCGACATGATCCTCCTCAGTCGCGCCGCCGAGGAGCAGGGTTTGAGCGGGAGCGACGACTTCAAGCGCCGTTTCGCCGCCATGCGTCAGAAACTTCTGGCCGGGCTGATGTTGCGTCAGGTCGCTCAGAAGGACGTGAGCGAACAGGCCATGCACAAGGTCTATGACGACGCCGTCAAACAGATGGGAGACGAGCAGGAGGTTCGCGCGCGCCATATCCTGGTCGAGAACGAAGACCAGGCCAAGGCCATCGCGGCGGAGCTGAAGAAAGGCGCCGACTTCGCCGAGCTCGCCAAGCAGAAGTCGAAGGATCCGGCCGCGGCCGATGGCGGCGATCTCGGGTACTTCACCAAAGATCAGATGGTGCCCGAGTTCGCAGATGCCGCGTTCAAGCTCGACAAAGGCAAGATCTCCGACCCGGTGAAAACAGCGTTCGGCTGGCACATCATCAAGGTTGAGGACAAGCGCAAGAAGCAGCTGCCGAGCTTTGACCAGGTCAAGGATCAGCTGGCGACCGTCGTCATCCAGCAATCCCAAGCCGAGCTCGTGAACAAGCTGCGCACGCAAGCCAAGATCGAACGCCTGGACACCAAGCCAGGAACCCCCGCGCCCGCAGTTCCTCCGCCGGCAGCGAGCGTACCAGCGCCAGCGGCGCCGGTCGGGAAGTAACGCTTCTTCGCGGCACGCGGTTCGCCCGGGCTTGCCCCAGGCGCGCGCCCGACCGGCGCACGCCAATGAATCAATTCAGTGCATGATCCTATCGGCGGACCGCTCACACTCCGCCGGATGGTGGGCTAATGTCACCGCGCCAACACACACGGATGGGACAAATCCGGCAAACAACGGCGTAAAGGCTTAAAAGACATGACCGGCTCGATCTCTCCCCTCGCCCCGACCCGCGTTCCCGACCTCCCGACCATCGACGGCGTCAGGCTCGCGACCGCGGCGGCCGGCATCAAATACGCCAATCGCACCGACGTGCTGATGGTGCTGCTCGAGCCCGGCACGACGACGGGCGGCGTGCTGACCCGTTCGAAGTGCCCGTCCGCGCCGGTCGACTGGTGCCGTGCCAAGCTCAAGTCGGGCAAGGCGCGCGCCCTCATCGTCAATTCCGGCAACGCCAACGCGTTCACGGGCAAGAGTGGCCGCGCCGCCACAGAACTCACCGCCAAGCTTGCAATCAGGGCGATCGGCTGCCGGGAGAACGAGGTGCTGCTCGCATCAACTGGCGTGATCGGCGAACCCTTGCAGGCCAACAAATTCGCCGGGGTGATGGACGAACTCGTCCACAACGCCCGCGCCGACATTTGGCTCAGCGCCGCCAAAGCGATCATGACGACGGACACGTTTCCAAAAGTCGCGACCGCCAGCGCCAAGCTCGGCAAGGCCACCGTGACCATCAACGGTATCGCCAAGGGCGCCGGCATGATCGCCCCCGACATGGCGACCATGCTGGCCTTCGTGTTCACCGACGCACCGCTCACCGCGTCGGCGTTGCAAGGCCTGCTCAAGGAGAGCGTCGCGGACACGTTCAATGCGGTGACGGTCGATGGTGATACTTCCACGTCCGATACGCTGCTCGCGTTCGCGACCGGCACAGCGGCTGCCCGCGGTGCACCCCGCATCGCGCGCGCCGGCGACCCTCGCCTGCGTGCGTTCGCCAAGGCGTTCCATGGTGTGCTCGCCAGTCTTTCCGAACAGATCGCGCGCGATGGCGAAGGTGCGCGCAAGCTCGTGGAAGTGATCGTCGAGGGCGCGGTGTCGAAGCCGTCGGCCCGCAAGATCGCGCGCTCGATCGCCAACTCGCCGCTGGTGAAAACCGCGATCGCGGGCGAAGACGCCAACTGGGGCCGTGTGGTGATGGCGGTCGGCAAGGCCGGTGAGCCGGCCGATCGCGACAAGCTCGCGATCTGGTTCGGCGGCATTCGCGTGGCACACCGCGGAGCGCGCGATCCCGGCTACGACGAAGCCGCGGTTTCCGCAGTGATGAAGCGGCCGGAGATCACGCTCAAGGTCGCGCTTGGATTGGGCAAAGGGCGCGACCGAATGCTCACCTGCGATCTCACCAAGGAGTATGTGGCGATCAACGGCGATTACCGTTCGTGAGCGACGCCGAGCACGGCGCGGCCGCGCGAACGGGATCGATCCGGCTTGTTCCGGTCGCCGCCTGTGCGCTCGTCGACGCGGACGGCCGCGTCCTGATCGCGCAGCGTCCGGCTGGACGTTCGATGGCCGGATTGTGGGAATTCCCCGGCGGCAAAATCGAAGCGGGCGAGCGTCCGGAGGACACGCTCATCCGCGAACTCAAAGAAGAGCTTGGGATCATCGTCAGCGAGCCATGCTTGGCGCCGCTCACATTCGCAAGCCACACCTATCCGGACTTTCACCTGTTGATGCCGCTGTTCGTTTGCCGGCGCTGGGAAGGAACACCCACCGCGCTCGAAGGCCAGGCGCTGAAATGGGTCAGGCCGAACCAACTCAAGGAATTTCCGATGCCGCCGGCGGACTTGCCGCTGATCTCGCATCTGATGACGCTGCTGTAGGCGAGCGCGACAACCGCTCAACGTCCTGCCTTCTCCCCCGCTGGCTGTTCGTTCACGCCGAGCGCATCGGCGAGCCGAGTGCGGGCCGAGCCCGGCCGCAACGGCTGTTGCTGGCTCGCATCCGGTGCCCAGCCCGAAAGCCAGACGATGTCAAAGGTCGCGCGCAGCCTGCCATCCGGATCAGAAAAATTCCGCTGATAGATTTCTGCCATTCTCGCAAGCGTCGCACGCCGCAACGGTGTGCGCCGACGTTCAGTCAGCACGTTGGTTGCCCCCATCCGGCGCAGGTCGTGCATCAGGGCGAGCACCGAGGCATACCGCACCGTGACACGATCGACGTCGGTCACCGGAAGCGCAAACCCGGCACGCTGCAGCAGCGCTCCGATCTCGCGTACGTCCGCAAACGGAGCAACGCGCGGCGAAACCCCGCCTTCGATCTCCGACTCGGCCGCGGCAAAGCTTTGGCGCAGCTCGCGCAGCGTGTCGCCCCCAAGGAGCGCCGCCAACAGCAGCCCATCCGGCTTTAGCGCCCGCCGGATCTGCACCAGCGTCCCCGGCAAGTCGTTGACGGTCTGCAACGCCAGTGCCGATACCACGAGATCGAGGCTCGCGTCGGCGAAGGGCAGCGCTTCGTCGTTGGCGACGAGTGCAAGACCGGCGCTCTGCGCATTCGATGATGCCGCGATCAGCAGACCGATGGCCGGATTGTTGGCGAGTGCGCGGCGCAGGTCGGCGGTGGGTGTGCCGAGATCGACCGCCACCTCAAAGTGCCGCACGACGGCGCCGAGCCGTTCAGCGAGATCTTGCGTCACGCGTTCGAGCAGGAACGTCACCGGCCCGAGCCGACGCGCCCGGTCTTGGCGAGCGCGGATGAGCGCGCGGTCGAAAATCATCGGTGCGCCGGACATCGGCTCTACTTAGCCTCTCTCACCGACAGAGATTGAGCCTCATGGCAGCGAACGCTACGGTAGCCCGATGATCGACGCGGCGACAGTAGCGAGACAGTCGTCATCGCTTTCGTGGCGAGCGCGGCTGCGCGCCGGCGCGCGTCATGTTCTCAATCTCGGCCTGCCACCGCTCTGCCCGACCTGCCGCGAACCGGTGGCGGACCAAGGCGGGCTATGTGCGCAGTGTTGGTCCAAACTGTCGTTCATCGCACGACCCTATTGCGAGCGCCTGGGAATCCCGTTCGCCTACGATCCGGGCCCCGGCATTCTGTCCATGGAGGCGATCGCCGACCCGCCGACCTATAACCGCGCGCGCGCCGCGGTCCGTTACGACGACACCGCCCGCACCATGGTGCAAGCGTTTAAATACGGCGACCGTCTCGATCTTGCGCCTGCCATGGGGCGTTGGATGGCACAGGCGGGGCATGAACTGCTGACGGAGGCGGATGCCCTGATTCCGGTGCCGTTGCACTGGCGCAGGCTTTGGATGCGACGATTCAATCAGGCCGCAACCTTGGCCAAGACCATCTCGCTGCTGAGTGGTGTACCGGTTGCGCACCACGTGCTTCGCCGCGTACGTGCCACCCCCCAGCAGGTCGGGCTGACCCAGGCCGAACGTGCTGTCAACGTGCAGGGTGCATTCAGGGTCCCCACCAATCGCCGCCTGGAGGTACACGGCCGGCGGCTGGTGCTCGTGGACGACGTCCTGACATCCGGCGCAACCCTCGATATTTGCGCACGAATTTTGCTCCGGGCTGGAGCCGCCAATGTCGACGCGCTGGTATTCGCCAGGGTTGTCCAGGCGCACCGCAGCGCCATATAGTACAGCAAGACTGACCAAACGGACCTGATTCCAAGACGACAAATGTCCGCCGTCGAGATCTATACGACCCCGTTCTGCCCCTACTGCCTTGCGGCCAAGGACTTGCTGAGCCGCAAGGGGGTTACCTTTACGGAAATCAACGTGATGGGCGATGCCGCCCGGCGCGCCGAAATGGTTGAACGCGCGCACGGTGGTCGGACGGTGCCGCAGATTTTCATCGGCAAAACCCATGTCGGCGGCTTTGACGATCTCTATAGTCTGGACGAGGCTGGCAAACTCGACCCGCTGCTGGCTGAGGCTGAGGTGACCCGATGACCGCGCAGGCTCCCGGTTTCCGCGTTGGTCTCGTGCAGATGCGCTCAGGGCGCACGCCCGCGCAGAATGTCGATGCGGCGACGAAACTGATCAAGGAGGCAAAGACCGGCGGCGCGGAGTATGTGCTCACCCCGGAGATGACCAACATTCTCGAGCGCAAGCGCGAAGACCTGTTCGCCGCGCTCGCGCCCGAAGAGAAGGATCGCTCGCTTGCCGCCTTTCGCGACCTCGCGCGCCGGCTCGGCATCTGGGTTCACGTCGGCTCGCTCGCCATCGAAGTCTTGCCGCAAAAGGCCGTCAACCGCTCGTTCCTGATCGACCCAAAGGGCGAGATCGCCGCGCGCTACGACAAGATCCACATGTTTGATGTCGACCTCGCGGGCGGCGAGAGCTACCGCGAGTCCGGCAGCTACCGGCCTGGCGAAATCGCCGTGGCGGTGGACATTCCCTGGGGCCGAGTTGGGCTGACGATCTGCTACGATCTGCGCTTTCCGGCGCTCTATCGCGCATTGGCTGAGGCCGGTGCGTCGTTCATCACGATCCCGTCGGCGTTCACGCAGCAGACCGGCGAGGCGCATTGGCATGTGCTAACCCGGGCGCGCGCCATAGAGACCGGATCGTTCGTCTTCGCCGCCGCCCAGGGCGGCCGGCACGAAGACGGCCGCGACACGTTCGGCCACTCAATCGCAATCGATCCGTGGGGTCGTGTGTTGGCCGAAGGCGGCACCGAACCGGGCGTGATCCTCGCGGACGTCGATCCGTCACAAGTCGCAATCGTGCGCGCGCGCATTCCATCGCTGCAACATGGTCGTCGTTTCGAGATGGTCGAGCCGATCGCCGAGTTGTCCCATCTCCACGTGGTCAAGTTGTCATGATCCATTATTCGCTTCACTGCGAGCGCGGCCACGACTTCGAGAGCTGGTTTGCGAGCTCCAGCGCCTACGACAAGCAGATCAAGCGCAAGCTCGTGACCTGCCCGGTCTGCGGCACCGCAAAGGTCGAGAAAGCCATCATGGCACCGCGCCTGGCGCGCACCGACAAGGCCCGGGCTCCCGCGCCGGAAGAAGCCGCGCCGACGCCCGCGCCGGCCGCGCCCGAGCCGAAGGCCCCGGTCGCTATGATCTCGCCGCAGGAACGCGAGTTTCGTCAAAAGCTCAAGGCATTGCGCGATCACCTGACGCAAAACGCCGAACACGTCGGCGCCCGCTTTCCCGAAGAGGCACGCAAGATGCATTACGGCGAGATCGAACATCGTTCGATCTATGGCGAGGCCTCGCCGGACGAGGCGGAGGCTCTGCATGAAGAAGGGATCGAGTTTCATCCGCTTCCGGTGCTGCCGGAAGATCGGAACTAGTAAGCCCAGATCAACAACACGACCCCTGCCACGATCAGCACAATCCCGGCAGCCTCGCGCGCGCTGGTCGGCTGTTTGAACACAAACCGCGAAATTGCCTGCGCGAACAGAACCTCGACCAGCGCGAGCGTGCGCACGCTCGCGGCGGTGGCGATCGCGAATGCGAGGTACCAAAACTGCGAGGCGAGCGCGCCCATAAGGCCCGCGAACAGCGACGGCTGCCAGACGCGGAAAATCGCAAACAGCACGTGGCGGGCGCGCAAGTAGAGGTAGAGCGTCAAAACCATCGTCTGCAGCGTGAGACCAACCACGAGTGTGAATGTTGCCGCCATCACGAAACTTGGGTCGTGCAGGCTGAGGATGGCTCCGCGAAATCCGATCGCCGAAAGACCGAAGAGAGCGCCCGATCCCAACCCCACCAAGGTCGGTTTGAGGCCGCCCGCCATCGCGCCCGGCTTGACCGACATGAGGATCACTCCGGTGGTCGCCGTCACGATGGCGATTGCCATCGGCATGGTCACCGAATCGCCAAGCAGGATCAACCCGAACAGCGCGACCGTGATCGGCTCGGTCTTGATGTAGGCGATAGTCACGACGAACGAGCGCTCGCCCATGGCGATGAGCATTAGCGCGGTCGCGGCGAACTGCATGCCCGCGCCGTCCAGCACCCAAGCCCAGTAAATCGGCTCGGGACGGGGCAAACCGCGGCCAAGCGCGATCGTCACCCCGGCGAGGAACACGAGTGCGAACGGCAACCCGAACAGAAACCGCACATGGGTCGCGCCGACCGTGCCGAGCTTTTGGGTGAGTGCGCGCTGCGTTGCGTTGCGCACGGTCTGCGCCGCCGCCGCAACCACGGTGAAGATGGCCCAAAGGCCGGGGAATACCAACATGATCTATGAGGCTTCCGGGCGCTTGGCTGTCAGCATGTAGTTGACGTCGGTGTCGTGCGCGAGCCGCCAGCAATCACCGAACAGGTCATAGATCACGCCGCGCTTGTCGATCAGCCGCAGTCCCGCGAGCTCCAGCGCGATCTCGAGTTCGTTCGGCGTGACCAGCTTGTCCCAGCGATGCGTGCCGCGCGGCAGCCAGCCCAGCACGTATTCGGCACCGATAATCGCCAGCGCAAAACTCTTCAGCGTCCGGTTGATGGTGGCGACGACCATCAAGCCCCCCGGCCGCACCATATCGGCGCAGCGGCGCACGAACAGGTTTACGTCGGCGACGTGCTCGACCACCTCCATGGCGAGCACGACATCAAAGCTTTCGCCCGCATCGGCAAGCGCCTCGGCGGTGCCGGTCCGGTAGTCGACCGCAACCTCGTTCTCCTTCGCGTGCAGCTTGGCGGCGGCGATATTCGCCGCTGACGGGTCGACCGCCACAACCTGACCACCAATGCGCGCGAGCGGCTCCGAGAGAATGCCGGCGCCGCACCCGATATCGAGCAGGCGTAGTCCCGACAGACAATCAAGCGCCTTGGCGTTGCGCGCAAAATGGCGGCACACCATGTCGCGGATATAGCGAAGCCGCACTGGATTGAGCTTGTGCAGCGGCGCCATCTTGCCACGCGGATCCCACCACTCATCCGCCAGCGCCGAGAAGCGCGCGACCTCGTCATCGTCGACCGTGGTGGCGGGTGGCATTCCTAACCCCAGAGTTCCAGCAAGCGGCCCCGGTCATCCCAAAACAATAGCGTTGCTCCGGACCGGCTTTCCAAATCTAGCCCACCTTGCCCGCAAACAGCACCAGTCCTGCGAGGTAGGCCTAACGGCCTCCCCCGGGTCGAGTTGCGAACCCCCAAACCCGCCGCTATGGATACGCCCCGTTTGCCGGAGCGCCACAATCCCCGCTATGGCCCGCCTTGTGATGAAATTCGGCGGAACCTCGGTCGCCGACATCGAGCACATCCGCAACGTTGCGCGCCACGTCAAGCGCGAGGTCGACGCTGGCCATGAGGTCGCGGTCGTCACCTCCGCAATGGCGGGGGCAACCAACCGGCTGGTCGAGTGGTGCCGGGAAGCGGCCATGCTGCACGACGCGCGTGAATACGACGCCGTGGTGGCGTCCGGCGAGCAGGTCACCGCCGGCCTGCTGGCGATCACGCTCGAATCCATGGGCGTCAACGCCCGGTCGTGGCAGGGTTGGCAATTGCCGATCTACACCACCGACGCGCACGCAACCGCGCGCATTCTCGACGTCAACGGGGCGGAACTGATTACCCGCTTCAAGGACCGTAAGGAAGTCGCGGTCATCACCGGCTTCCAGGGCATGCATAAGGACAGCGGCCGCATCACCACACTCGGCCGCGGCGGTTCCGATACCTCCGCGGTCGCGGTCGCGGCCGCCATCGCGGCCGAGCGCTGCGATATCTACACCGACGTCGACGGGGTCTACACCAGCGATCCGCGCGTGGTGCCAGGGGCGCAGCGGCTCGACAAGATCGCGTTCGAGGAGATGCTGGAACTCGCCTCCCAGGGCGCAAAGGTACTGCAGGTGCGTTCCGTCGAGCTCGGCATGGTGCACAATGTGCGCATCTTCGTGCGTTCGAGTTTCGACAAGCCGGAAGACGTCGACCCGCATGGGATGCCGCCGGGAACGCTGATTTGCGATGAAGGAGAGATCATGGAGCAACAGGTCGTCACCGGCATCGCGTTCTCCAAGGATGAGGCGCAGATCTCGGTTCGCCGGGTCGAGGACAAGCCCGGTGTCGCCGCCGCGATCTTCGGCCCGCTCGCCGAGGCCAACATCAATGTCGACATGATCGTGCAGAACGTCTCGTCGGACGGCGCCACCACCGACCTCACTTTCACGGTGCCGGCGGCCGACTTCGAGCGCGCCAAGGACACGCTCGCCAAGGCAAGGCCGAACATCGGCTATGAGCGCATCGACGGTGCGACCGACGTCACCAAGGTCTCGGTGATCGGGATCGGCATGCGCAGCCACGCCGGCGTCGCCGCAAAAGCGTTCCAAGCGCTGGCCGACCGGCGAATCAATATCCGCGCCATCACGACCTCGGAGATCAAGTTTTCGCTGCTGATCGACGGTGCCTTTACCGAACTCGCTGTGCGCACGCTCCATTCGCTCTACGGACTGGACAAGGCTTAGGCGGCCGACATTGCCCTTGGTACGGGCTGGCACCGTGTCCCGTGCTGCGCAAAAAAGCTGCACCGCGCCGCAGCATGCGTGTGCCTTGCGGCGCTTGGGCACGGTTCGCTATAGCCATTATGGATGATCGCCGCGGGCCGGGTTCCCGCGCGCGTTTTCTCAAGCTTTGTGCCGAACGGGGGCGATCCCCCGGTCGGGGACTCGGCAGGACCTGATGCGAGGCGCACTCGGCGGTCCGCGCGTATTGTTGCGTCGGCTTCGCGAGGTGATGGCGGAGCCGGTCAGCGCGCAGGAACGCCTCGACAAAGTGGTGGTGTTGATCGCCGCCAACATGGTGGCCGAGGTCTGCTCCGTCTACGTGCTGCGCGTCGACGGGACGCTCGAGCTCTACGCCACGGAAGGCCTCAAACGCGAAGCCGTCCACCAGACCGTGATGCGAACCGACGAGGGCCTGGTCGGTCTGGTCGCGAGCGAAGCGAGCCCGGTCAACCTGTCGGAGGCCCATACCCACCCGGCCTTCGCCTACCGGCCGGAAACCGGCGAAGAAATCTACCATTCGTTCCTGGGCGTCCCGGTGCTGCGCGCCGGCAATACGCTCGGCGTACTGGTGGTGCAGAATTGGGCGCGCCGGACTTATTCGGAAGAGGAAGTCGAGGCACTGCAGACCACCGCCATGGTGCTGGCGGAAATGATCGCTTCGGGCGAGCTCTCCGCGCTGGCGCCACCCGGAGCGGAACCGGCAGCCCGCCGGCCGCTGCATCTCTCCGGTATCGTGCTCAACGACGGCATCGCGCTTGGCCACGTCGTGCTGCACGAGCCCCGCGTTGTGGTCACCAATGTGATCGCCGACGACGTTCCCAAAGAGCGAACCCGGCTCGACGCCGCGCTCACCAAGTTGCGGGCCGACCTCGACACCATGCTGGAGCGCGGCGAGGTGGCCGAGGGTGGCGAGCATCGCGAGGTGCTCGAAGCCTATCGCATGTTCGCCTACGACCGCGGCTGGACGCATCGGCTGGAAGAGGCGGTGCTGACCGGGCTAACCGCCGAGGCCGCAGTCGAGCGGGTGCAATCCGACACCCGCGCCCGCATGCTGCGCCAGACCGATCCTTACCTGCGCGAGCGCCTGCACGACCTCGAGGACCTCGCGCATCGCCTGATGCGCCAACTCACCGGCCAGGAACACGCTCCGGCGCGCGAAAGCCTGCCTGACAACGCCATCATCGTCGCCCGTTCCATGGGACCGGCCGCGCTGCTCGACTACGACCGCAAGAAGCTGCGCGGCCTCGTGTTGGAGGAAGGCGGACCGAACTCGCACGTCGCGATCGTGGCGCGGGCGATCGGCATCCCGGCCGTCGGCGAGATCGATAATGCGACCGGCGTTGTCGATCCGGGCGATGCCATCATCGTCGACGGCACCACCGGCGACGCGCACCTGCGCCCGTCGGCCGACATGGAAGCCGCCTACGTGGAACGTGTGCGCCTGCGGGCGCGCCGTCAGCAGCAGTACCTGGCGTTGCGCGATCGCCCCTGTGTCAGCAAGGACGGTCAGGCGGTGACGCTGATGCTCAACGCCGGCCTCGTGGTCGACCTGCCGCACATCGCGGAGACCGGTGCGGCCGGCATCGGGCTCTTTCGCACCGAACTGCAATTCATGGTCGCCGCGTCGATGCCGCGGGTCAGTGAGCAGCAGTCGCTCTATCGTTCCGTGCTCGACGCGGCGGGCGGCAAGCCGGTGGTGTTCCGCACGCTCGATATCGGCGGCGACAAAGTCCTGCCCTATATGCGTAACGTCGAGGAAGAAAACCCGGCGCTGGGCTGGCGCGCGATCCGGCTCGGATTGGACCGGCCCGGCCTACTGCGCAGCCAGGTGCGCGCGCTGCTGCGGGCCGCCGCCGGGCGCGAACTCAAGATTATGTTCCCGATGGTGGCGGCGGTTGCCGAGTTCGACGAGGCGAAGGCGCTGGTCGAGCGCGAGCTTACGCACTTGCGCCGCCACGGCCACAAGCTCCCGGACCGGGTCGAGGTGGGGACCATGGTCGAGGTGCCGGCGCTGCTCTACCAGCTCGACGAGCTGCTCGATCGCGTGGATTTCCTCTCGGTCGGCTCCAACGATCTGTTCCAGTTCCTGTACGCGGTCGACCGCGGCAACGCGCGCGTGGCGGACCGTTTTGACCCGCTTTCGCGGCCGGTGCTGGTCGCTCTCAAGGAGATCTCCGATAAGGGCCGCGAGCACGGCAAGGCCGTCACGCTGTGCGGCGAGCTTGCCTCGAAACCGATCGGCGCGCTCGCGCTCGTTGCAATCGGCTATCGTTCGTTGTCGCTTTCGCCGTCGGCGGTCGGACCCGTGAAGGCGATGATGCTCGACCTCAACGTTCGCAAGGCAGCCGACATGCTGCGCCCGCTGGTCGAGAAACCGGTGCCCGGGGTTTCGATCCGCGAGCGCCTCACGCAATTTGCCGAGGCCGAAGGCTTGACGCTCTAGACCGCGCCGCCGGGGCCGAGCCAATCAGCGCTCGGTTTGCACCGGTCGGACCAGCGCAGCCTCGTACTGCCGGCGTATGAGCTCGGGCCCTTAGCGGCGTTCGAGCCGCCGGACGGTGAAGTGGCCCTGCGCGATGCGCTGAAAATGATTACTTAGATGACAAAAAGCATCATGGCGGGTTTTGGCAACTCGATTATTCGCCTACCGTCATTGACTTACGCATCGGATCGCCCGCGCCGCCTTGCCCTCGCGAGCCTGGTCTTCTACCTAGCAAAATCAGAATCTTGGACCCCGACCATGCTCCCTGAAGCCAAGCTCGACGCCCTGCTCGCGCGCCACGCGGCGATCGAAGCCGAGTTGTCGCAGGCTCTGGCGCCCGAAGCCTACGTCAGGCTCTCACGCGAATTCGCCGAGCTCAGTCCGGTGGCGGATCGCGTGAAGGCCTATCGCGGGGTCGCTGCCGAACTCACCGATCTCGACGGCCTGATCGAAGACGCGGCGACCGATCCCGAAATGCGGGCCATCGCCATGCGCCGAAAAGCCGGCGCTGGAAGCCAAGCGCGCGGCGCTCGAACAGGAAATCCGCACCGCACTGTTGCCCAAAGACGCGATGGATGATCGCAACGTGATCCTCGAAATTCGCGCCGGCACGGGAGGCGACGAAGCCGCAATCTTCGCAGGCGATCTGTTCCGCATGTACGAGCGCTATGCCAACGAGCACGGCTGGAAGAGCGAAGTGATTTCGGCGAGCGAAGGAGCCATGGGCGGATTCAAGGAAATCGTCTTGGAGATCCGTGGCCGGGGCGCATTCTCGAAGCTGAAGTTCGAATCCGGCGTGCATCGCGTGCAGCGGGTGCCGGAAACCGAAGGCTCCGGCCGCATTCACACCTCGGCCGCGACCGTGGCGGTGCTGCCGGAGGTAGAGGAGGTCGATATCGCCATCAACGACGCCGACCTGAGGATCGATACCATGCGGGCTGGCGGCGCAGGCGGCCAGCACGTCAACAAGACCGAGTCGGCGGTGCGGGTGACCCACATTCCCAGCGGGATCGTCGTGGTGGTCCAGGAGGAACGGTCGCAACACCGTAATCGCGCCAAGGCGATGGCGCACCTGCGCGCCAAGCTCTACGACGCCGAGCGCCAGCGCCAGGACGCCGCGCGTGCGGCGGAGCGGCGCGGCCAGGTAGGATCGGGCGATCGCTCAGAACGCATTCGCACCTACAACTTTCCGCAGGGGCGCGTCACCGATCATCGCATCAACTTGACGCTCTACAAATTGCCTCAGGTGATCGAAGGCGAAGCACTGGACGAGATCGTCGACGCGCTCGTCACCGAGCACCAGGCGGCGCTGTTGGCAGCGCAGGACGGGGCCCACTGATGGAAGCGCCGGCGCCCACGCGGACCACTTCGATCGGCAGCGCCCGGCGCGCGCTCGCCGCCGCGTTTCGGGATGCCGGGCTTGAATCCCCCGAACTCGATGCGCGCGTGCTGGTGGGTCATGCGTTGCGGCTCGATCAGGCCGGCCTTGCCGCCGCGGCCGAGCGCGAGCTCTTGGCGCGCGAGGCGCAGCAGATCGCGGCTCTCGCCGAGCGGCGGCTGGCGCGTGAAAGCGTGGCCGCGATCATCGGCTGCAAGGAATTCTGGGGCCTGCCGCTGCGGGTGAGCAACGCGACTTTGGTGCCGAGGCCGGACACCGAAACGGTGGTCGAGGCAGCGCTTGGTGCGATCGACGCCAGCGGTTCGCGCTCACGCGCACTGCATATTGCAGACATCGGCACCGGCACGGGTTGCCTGCTGCTGGCGCTGCTGTCGGAACTGCCGAAAGCATCCGGCATCGGCATCGACATCAGCCCGGCGGCGCTTGCGATCGCGCGCGAGAATGCCCGTGCGCTCGGATTGGCTGATCGCGTCCAATTTTTATGCGGCAACTTCACCGGCGCGATCGCAGGCCGGTTCGATCTGATCGTCTCCAATCCGCCCTATATCGCGACGCACGAATTCGCGCTGCTCTCGCCCGAAGTGAGGCGCGAACCTCGCCTCGCACTCGATGGTGGCGTGGATGGCCTCGCAGCCTACCGGGCAATCGCTGCCGACGCGCCGCGGGTCTTGGCGCCTGGGGGCGCCATCGTGCTCGAGGTCGGGGTTAACCAAGCCGCCCCTGTCGCCGGCCTGTTGGCCAGGGGCGGGCTGGCCCCACAAGAGCCTAAATTCGACCTCGCGGGCCTGCCACGAGCCGTTGTGGCCTATAGGCAACCCATGCGGTAGAACATTATGGCTATCCAAAAAATCGCTTGGATTATCGACGCGAAACCATTAGGTTCCAGGCACGGAATCGACCGAGGATCGGTGCGCCCCACAGATGGCCCGGAGCATGGCTCGGCGAGGCAGGTGGCGCGGAGGACGAAACGACATCCGCACCTCAGTGACAAGGCACTCGGTTCGCTAAACGCAGGTCGAGATACTTCATCGGGGAGTGCCAGCCGTCGTTCTTGGACGCGGCGTGGCGCGTGATGAAAGGCGGAACGAGCGGTAAGACCGCGGGTAGTGGGCTTATTGCGGTTAGCGCAGCAAGAATTGGGGGCTCGATAACTCGAGGGCCGCAGTGACTTTCCTTGCGCATGTGGCAAGGACGTAGCGGCTATTGTCGCGTGGCGCGCGGAGCGCGGATCTTTCAATCAATCGGCGACCACGGTCGCTGCAACTCGGGAGTGGCGAATAGAAGCCATGAGAAACGGTCAAAACAAACGCATGCGAGGACGTAGCCGCAACAAGGGGCATAACCCGCTCACAAGGGTCTACGAATTGAATGGCCCAGATGTGAAGATCCGCGGGACGGCTTCTCACGTAGCCGAAAAGTATCAACAGCTCGCCCGCGATGCGCACGCGTCCGGCGATCCGATCGCCGCGGAAAATTACCAGCAGCACGCTGAGCACTACTTTCGCCTCATTGCCGCCGCGCAGGAGCAATTCCGCCAGAACAATCCGTACTATCAGAACAACCGACCGGAAGGCGGCAACCCCGATCCGCGCAGCGACGACGCCTTCGAAGACGGCGAGGATGACGGCGCGCCTCAGATGAACGAGCAGCCCGCCTACGGTTCACGCGACCCGCAGCCCTACCTGCCGCGCGATGCGCAGTTCTATCCGCCGCGTGACCAGCAGCCGCGGGCACCCCAGCAGAATGGCCCGGGTCAGGATGACGGCAATGTCGATCGTTTGCCGTCGTTCATCACCGGTGGCGGTCAGCAAGGACAGCCGGCCTACTCAAACCATCCCCAGCAGGGCAATGGCGGGGGCTACGACAACCAGGAGCGCCAGGGTGGCGGAGATCGCTTCCCGTTGCACCGCAGGCGACGTCGCCACCGCGGACCGCGCAACGACGTGCAGGGGATGCCCGAGATGAGCGGTCACGACGGCGCGGACGACGCGGCTCCAGGCGAATAACAAACGATCGCACATTAGAGTTGGAGCATGTTTTCGGGATCATGCTCTAGCGCGCCGGCACACCCGGAGCGGGGACCAGAGCGGGATTAAGCGCCGGGACAAGTTGCCCGCGTGTACGCCGCACCGGCAAGGCGCGATAGACCTGCTTGGTTGCTTCGACGAGATGCACGCCGTTGAACGGCGCTGAAATCGTCGCACCGGTACGCTCCCAGGCGACAGCCGAACGCAGAAACCAGGCGCGCGAGATCGGCGGCAGATAAAGCGCCTCACCCCAGCTCGTCGGTGTGAACCACGCGTCACGCAACAGCGCGACAATCTGTGCTCGCGAATACGGGCGGCCGTGCCCGAACGGCGTCGTGTCTATACGAGCCCACAAGCCGCGCCGATTCGGCACGACGGCGAGGAGCCGCCCACCGGCGTCAAGGACCCGCCAGATCTCGCGCAGTAAGGCGGTAGCGTCCTCCGACATTTCCAATGCATGCACCAGCAAGACCCGGTCGATCGACGCATCGGGTAACGGCAATTCGGCCGGGTCGACGAGACTCGCCAAGGTGGGCTTTGCGCTGGGCCATTTCACCACGCCTTGGCTGGCGGGCATGAACGCAAGGCAACGCTCGGCTTCCTCGCGAAACAAACCAAGGTAGGGCGTGGTATAGCCAATGCCGAGAACGCGCTGGCCCGTGGTGTCGTGCCAGAGCGCGCGAATCCCGCGGCCTACGAACCGGCGCGCGACAACGCCGAGCTTCTCGCTGTAGAAATTGCGCAGATCAACAACATCGAGCGACATGGCAGCCAAGCTAGAGCATTTTGCGCACAGCGTCGCTACACTCGGGCTGTTAAGGAAACGCAAATCTACCGCACCAGTGATACGGAGTAGGATCATGGCCGCTCAAACGCGTCTGTTTCGCTGCCTGCAGGACAATTACGGCGTGCTGGTGCACGACCCGTCGACCGGCGCCACGGCATCGATCGATGCCCCCGAAGCGGCGCCCGTGGAAGCCGCCCTCAAGGCGACGGGCTGGCGGCTGAGCGACATCCTGGTCACGCATCATCACGCCGATCATACCGGCGGCATCGTTGCATTGAAGGAGCGCCATCACTGCCGGGTTACGGCGCCGAAGGCGGAAGCCAAACGCATCCCGGCGGTCGACGTCGAAGTGGCGGACGGCGATGAAGTCAAGGTCGGCAATCTCAAAGCACGGGTGCTGGAGACGCCGGGCCACACCGCCGGACACATCAGCTATTGGCTCCCCGACGATCAGCTCGCATTCGTGGGCGACACCCTGTTCTCGATCGGCTGCGGACGCGTAATCGAGGGAACACCGGAGATGATGTGGGCGTCGCTCTTGAAACTGCGCGCGCTGCCCGACGACACTCGGGTCTATTGCGGTCACGAATACACTGCCGCCAATATCCGCTTCGCCAAGACGGTCGAGCCCAACAACAAAGAACTGGCGGCGCGCGAACAGGAGGTTGCGCGGCTCTTGGCGCAGGACAAGCCGACGATCCCGTCGCTGCTTGGGGCCGAGAAAAAAGAGAACGTGTTTCTGCGTGCCGATGTCCCGGCGGTTGCATCCGCGGTCGGCCTGTCCGGACATCCGCCGGCTGAGGTCTTTGCCGAAGTGCGCGCACGCAAGAACAAGTTCTGACGCAGACCCATGCCGACGTCACCCGAAAAGCAACTCACGGCAGCCGAGATCATCCGGCTGCTCGGACTGAAGCCGCATCCGGAGGGTGGGCATTTTTGCCAAACGTTTCGCGACACACAGTTGATCGATGGCAAGCGCCCGGCATCGACGGCGATCTACTTCCTGCTCGCGCTCGGAGAACGATCGCACTGGCATCGCGTCGATGCGGTCGAGGGTTGGCACTGGCACGCAGGTGCTGCGCTGCGGCTCATGATCGCCGAGCGCGGAACGACAAATACGGTGACGCTCGGACCCGATCTCGCGGCCGGCCAGCGGCCGCAGGCAATCGTGCCGTTTCATGCCTGGCAGGCAGCCGAAACTCTCGGCGATTGGACCCTGGTCGGGTGCACTGTCGCGCCCGGCTTCGAGTGGGCGGGGTTCGAAATGGCGCCGAAGGACTGGACGCCCGATTAGGCCGTTCTGTCACGCCAGATACTGCGCGCCGTTCACCGTGAGCGTCGCGCCAGTAATGAAGTCGGCGCTGTCGGCCGCGAGAAACAGCACGCAGCGCGCCACGTCGTCGGGTTCGCCCAACCGGCCGGCCGGGATCTGCGCGATGATCTTCTCCAGCACGTCCTTGGGGACCGCCTGCACCATCTCGGTGTTGATATAGCCGGGGGCGATCGCGTTGACGGTGACGCCCAGGCGCGCATTTTCCAGCGCGAGCGCTTTAGTGAAGCCGATCTCGCCGGCTTTGGCGGCCGAGTAGTTGGTTTGGCCGATCTGGCCCTTCTGCCCGTTGATTGATGAAATGTTGATGATGCGCCCGAACTTACGTTCGCGCATGCCCTCGATCACCTGACGGCACATGTTGAACAGCGAATTGAGATTGGTGTTGATGACGGCGGCCCACTGCTCCGGCTTCATGCGGTGAAGCGTGCTGTCGCGGGTAATGCCGGCGTTGTTGACAAGGACTTCAACGTGACCGAGATCGGCGACCACCTTTTTCACACCCTCGGCGCAGGCCTCGTATGACCCGACGTCCCATTTGTAGACGGGGATGCCGGTATCGGCCTTGAACTTCTCGGCCGCCGCATCGTTGCCGGCGTAGTTAGCGGCCACCATGTAGCCGGCGTCCTTGAGAACTTTGGCGACCGCCGCTCCAATACCGCGAGTACCGCCCGTCACCACTGCAACGCGTGGCATGATCCTGCTTCCTCCCTGACCTCATCCCCATCGGCGGCGGTCGAGTATGTCTCGACCATGCAGATCTCGACTACGTCTAACGCCCGGCAACGAACGCGCCGCGCTGCCGGCCCGGGTTCGACCCGGGCGGTGGGACATCACGCATGAGCGCTAATCGCTAGCGCTCCAAACACATGGCAATGCCCATGCCGCCACCGATGCATAAAGTGGCGAGGCCTTTCTTGGCATTTCGTTTCTGCATCTCGTAGAGAAGCGTCACCAGGACGCGCGCTCCCGAGGCACCGATGGGATGGCCGAGCGCGATCGCGCCGCCGTTGACGTTGACCTTGCCGGTGTCCCATCCAAGGTCCTTGTTGACCGCGCAGGCCTGTGCGGCGAACGCCTCGTTGGCTTCAACGAGATCAAGATCCTCGATCTTCCAGCCGGCCTTCTTGAGCGCAGCGCGCGACGCCGGAATCGGGCCACTTCCCATGATCGCCGGATCGACGCCGGCGTGCGCCCACGACACGATACGCGCTAATACCTGCTTGCCCTCCTTGGCGGCATCGCTGGCTTTCATCAGCACGACCGCCCCCGCACCATCGTTGATACCCGACGCGTTGCCAGCGGTGACGGTGCCATCCTTTGCAAACGCCGGTCTAAGTTTGCTCATCGCGTCGAGCGTGGCGCCGTGGCGCGGATATTCATCATCGGCCACTACGACATCTCCCTTGCGTGTCTTGACCGTGACGGGCGTGATCTCATCTTTGAATTGGCCAGCCTTTTGGGCCGCCTCGGCCTTGTTCTGCGACCCGACCGCGAACTCATCCTGCTGCGCGCGTGTGATCTGCCAGCGCTGCGCGACGTTCTCCGCGGTATTACCCATGTGATAGCCGTTAAAAGCATCCCACAGGCCGTCTTTGATCATGGTGTCGACCATCTCAAAGTTGCCCATTTTCACGCCGCCGCGCAGATGTGCGCAATGCGGCGCCATGCTCATGGACTCCTGCCCGCCGGCGACGACGATGTCGGAATCGCCGTTGAGGATTGCCTGGTACCCGAGCGCGACGGCGCGCAGGCCCGATCCGCACAACTGATTAACGCCCCATGCGGGGCTCTCGACCGGGATGCCGGCGCCAATCGACGCTTGGCGAGCGGGGTTCTGCCCCTCACCGGCCGACAGGATCTGGCCCATGATCACTTCCGAAACGCGCTTGCCCTCGATGCCGGCACGCTCGAGCGCCGCCTTGATCGCCACCTGGCCAAGTTCGTGCGCCGGCAAGTTCGCAAATGCTCCGTTGAACGAGCCGACCGGCGTGCGTGTCGCACCAACGATGACGATGTCGTCTGCCATGACAAAGCTCCTGTATGGGGCCGGCAACCGGCTTGGCCGGCGATGATTTTGAGCATTGGCCGGTCATTCGGCCGGATACGTGCGAGCAATTTCTGCCGTTCTCGATAGCGCGTCGGGCTGGCGGATGTCCATCGTGGCTTCTACCTAGCTAGCGCCCCGCCACCGGACATGAACGCCGGAAGCCTCGGCCCGAGGCAGCCGCCCGGACGCGCCGCACAAAAAGGTGGCCGCTGCCCGGGAAACCGCTTATTTTGTGGTGCTAGCCTATTGCGCCGGGGCCCGCCGGCATTTTGTGACGCGATCGCGATGAACAAACCCGACAACCCGGTCATCATCAAAAAGTATGCTAACCGCCGGCTCTATAATACCGGTACCAGCACATACGTGACGCTCGAAGATCTCGCCGCCATGGTCAAGAAAGGCGAGGACTTCGCGGTCTATGACGCCAAGACCGGCGAGGACATTACTCGCTCGGTTCTCACCCAGATCATTTTCGAGCAGGAGAACAAGGAAGGTCAGAACCTGTTGCCGATCACGTTCCTGCGCCAATTGATCCGCTTCTACGGCGACAGCATGCAAACCTTGGTCCCGCGCTTTTTGGAGACGTCGATCGACTCGTTTACGCGCGAGCAAGGCAAGTTCCGCGAACAGATGGCGCAGGCGTTCGGCGGTGTCGGCTTCGGCGCGATGGAAGACCAGGTGCGCCGGAATATGGAGATGTTCGAGCGCGCGTTCGCGATGTTCGTGCCGTTCGCGCGCCGCGAGGGTCAGGCGGCCGCCGAAGCCGAGAAGGGCAAGGAGAAGGCGCCCGGCGGCGAGCTCGACGAGATGAAGCGCAAGCTGGAAGACATGCAGAAGCGCATCGATCAGCTGACCGAGGGCGAGAAGAAGCCGTAGGAAAGCGGGCGCCTGATCACGCCCGGTGCACGGTCTCAACCTGATCGACCAGGACGTTGCGCTGTGCGGCGCGCATGGTGATGGTGTAGCCGCCGATCGCGTCGACGAACGAAATCACCAGCAGCAAGAAGAACGTCGCGGTCGCGGCCTGCTTCACCAGCAAAAACTCCACCAGCATGCCGATGAAAAGCAGCGTGGAGAGCAGATGATCGATCAGCGAGCGCGTCGAAATACGGCTCGCCTTGACGAGTTCGATGAACAGGATCAACAACGAGAGCGCCAACAGAAGCTCCCCGACCGTCAAGGTCCAGGTCGCTCCCGACATCATCTGCACCGACAACAGCTGATGCGTCCACATGGCGCCCGCGGTCGCGCCGGGCGTCAGAAACTCGACCATGTTGTAGACGGCAAACGGAATTACCAGCAGCGGTATGCCGATCAGAAACATGGCGTCGCTTCCAGCGCCATCAGGCCTCGGTCTTGACCTTCAGGATTTGGCGGCCCCGATACATGCCGGTTTTCAGGTCGATGTGGTGCGGCCGGCGCAATTCGCCGGAGTCCTTGTCTTCGACGTAGGTCGGCTTTTTCAACGCGTCGTGCGAGCGCCGCATGCCGCGTTTTGCGGGCGACGTTTTTCGTTTTGGAACAGCCATGACGGTCCTCGGACTTTAAGGCGCGGTGCGCCAAATGTTTTGAACTGGAAGCGGCGCTTATAGAGGATGCCCGCCCGTGTGGCTAGTACGCTGGCGGGGCGTCCCCGACGGGGCGGAGAGCAACATCGGCGCTGACGCAACGTCCAAAAAAACACCTGGAATCATCGATTTGCGATGGTTCGGCGGTCGCACCCGGGACCCAAGGCTAACGCAGGATGCAGGACGCAACGCCGCGAAAGGTCGCCGCGCGCGATCGATATATGGCGGCAAGCCGGCCGAGTCGGACACCCGGCTGACGCGCGTCGCGCCGGTGCGGATTGGGCAGGACCGCGGCAAGCAGCGCCGCTTCATGGGCGTCGAGGTCGGCGGCGGACTTGCCGAATGCGCGGCGCGCAGCGGCCTCGATCCCGAACTCGCCATTGGGACCCCATTCCGCGATGTTGAGATAGATTTCGAGCACGCGCCGTTTGCCGAGCACGCGGTCGAGCCACAACGCCAGCGGAAATTCCAACGCCTTGCGAAAAAAGCTGCGCGACGGCCACAGGAACAGGTTCTTGGCGGTTTGTTGTGTGATGCTGGAACCGCCGCGCGCCTCGCGCAAATCTTCGGTCTCCATAATCTCAACAACGCTCTCGAAATCGACCCCATGATGACGGCAGTAGCGCGTATCCTCCGCGACGAGGACCGCAACCACGAGTGCCGGCGCGACACGGTCGAGCGGGACCCAAATGCGCTCGACATGCTCGCCTTTAGCCCACCGCCAGAGCATGACGGTCGATACCGGCGCAAGCATCGCGTAGAGGAGCGTGAGGACGAAAGGCAGCGCCAGGATCAAAATGAGGAGCGCCATCGCGGCGCGAATGACAGGCCTGAATCGGGCTCGTTTGACCGTTGCCATCGAGCTGATGGTAGCGCGGACGAAACGTCGGCGTCATCGGCGGGCGCGTCGCAGACCGAATAGGCCAGCACAGCCGTCGCGCATGGATTTCGCCGGCGGTCAAGCCTGGGTAGGCTAGAGCGGGATGATTTATCTTCGAATAATTGTCTCGCTCTAGCCTTCTGCTTGAGCATGATCTCTTCCGAAAACCGGTGTGCACTTTTCGGGATCATGCTTTAGCAAGCATTGCGAGAGGAGTTCGAATGCCAAGTCCGCCTCTGACAACGGTGGCCGGGAAGGTCGTCGGCACCTGGAAACTGCGTACGGTCATGTATGAGGATCAGGAGACCAAGGAGCGATCGCCGGTCTACGGCGCCCATCCGATCGGCTATCAGCTGGCGACGCCGCGCGGCCGCTGGATTGCCGTGATGACCGCCGAAGGCCGCAAAGTTCCGCAGAACGACGACGAGCGCGCGTTGGCATTGCGCAGCATGATCGCCTATACGGGCCGTTACCGGGTCGAAGACCGCCGCATCATCGTGAAGGTCGAAGCGGCATGGCAGCAATCCTGGGTGGGCACCGAACAGATCCGCGAATTCCGCTTCGAAGGCGACAACATCCTTCACCTCGAAGGCCCGCCGATGCCGCACCCGAATCTGCTAGGCAAAGTCGTGCGGATCATCGTTACGTGGGAGCGCGACGACATCGGGGATTAAGGCACGGCGCTGCGATGCTCACCCACCCGTATCTGAAGCCGCTCCGGATCATTCGCTACCATCCGCGACTGAGCGTGGCCGCGGTCCTGGGCGTCATCGTGGCGCTCGCGTTGCCGCACAGCTTGCGCTTGTCGACGCGGCTCCTGATCGGATGGGATGTGGGCGCCGTTTTCTACCTGGCTGCCGCGTTCTTGCTCGCGCAGGACTTCGATCTCAAGCGCATACAACTGCGTGCCGATCAATATGATGAAGGCGGCTTGCTGATTCTGGTTCTGACCGTCGCGGCGGCGATCGCGAGTCTCGCCGCTATCGTGGTCGAGCTCGGCGCGGCGCGAGCAAATGCAAGCGATAGGCTCGCGCTTGTGCTTGCTGGCGGCACGACGCTGCTGTCCTGGGCGCTGATCCACACGATCTTCGCGTTCCACTACGCGCACCGTTGCTATCGCGGTGCAGACAACCGCTGTAGCGGCCTGGCGTTCCCCAAGGAGACGCACCCCGCCTACTGGGACTTCATGTATTTTTCATTTGTGATTGGAATGACGTTTCAGGTCTCGGACGTGCAGGTGACTGCAACGCCGCTGCGTCGCCTGGTGCTTGCCCACGGCGTCATATCGTTTTTCTTCAGCGTTGCTGTCCTGGCGCTGGCGGTCAACCTGGGCGCGAGCTTGATCTGAATCGGCTCACTGCCAGGTCGCAAACGCCATCCCACTGCCGGTCCCGGCTTCCGAGCGATAGCACGGAACGTAATCGAGCAGCTCCATGTCGAGATTGGTTTCGGCCAGAATACCGGCGACGACGAGCCAGTTCTTGGTTTCCGACGTGCCGGACCGGAAGTGAATGTCCGGCTCTTCTGTCAGCACCTTGTAGTCGCGTTGTTTCATGGCACCCAGCAGGCGCTTGTCGAACGCCTCGTCGACCACGAAGTGGCTCACGCCGCCGGACGCCACGACCGCGACCCGTTCGTTGCCGCTCCACGACTTGATGGCGCGGCCGAGCGCACGCCCAAACTCGAGACATCGTTTTGGAGTCGGCTGGTTGGGCGGATAGTAGGTGTTGACCAGAACCGGGATCAGCGGGATCGGCCGGCTGTTGAGGATGCGCCGATAGATGAAACCGTAGGAATGGCCGAGCTGGCGCAACACGCCGCCGTCGTGGGGCTGTTCACCCAACGCAGCGACGTCGAAATCGTTCTGCACCGCGTGGTTCACCATGTGGGCGGCCAAACCGGATGGGCACGGATAGATCTCGTCCTTCTGCGGATAATAGATCTTCATCGCATAGCCGCCGCCATTGGCGATCTTTTCGTCCTCCTCAGCCTTGGTCAGCGCCCGGTTGAACACCTGCTTGCCGTGGAAGACCGACAAAGCCGGTTGAATGTCGTTGAGGAACCATTCGTGATGGTCGTCGCCGATAATTACCAACGCATCCGGATTGATCTTGGCGACGCGCTCGGCGATCACGTCGAGCTGTTTTTGGCAACGGTCGTTGCGCTCCTTGCGAACCTCCAACGTATTTTGCCGTTCAAAATGATCGGCTTTGCGCAGGTCGTAGAGTTGAGCGAAATCGAACGTTCCGGCTCCGAACGCGAGCGCCTTGTTCTTACGGTCCACGTTGGCGCGCAGATCCCATTCGTGCGGCGGGGTTGCCAGCAGGGGTCCGTGGGACGTTCCAAATCCGAACACGATATCAGCCATGTCGTGGGTCTCCGCCGCCGTTCCTGTCCCGCGCCACCACCGTCCTGATCCGGCGATTCCGATCGCGAGGCGCCAAGCTCCATTGTGAGCAAGAAGGCCGGGACAAGCCCGGCCAAGATGACGTGCGCAATTTATCGGATCGTTTGCGCAAGTGCCAATCATGGCGCCCCCGCAGCGACCGCATAGGCTTTTGGACGCAACGATGGTCGCCGCACTGCAGCGATTTTCCGACCGGTGTAGGCACGACGCACATTGCGGGAAAGCCCGGTCCGACATAGCATTGCGGGCTCAATCCAAGCACACGGGAGACCGCGAATGCCGTCCACCTACAACGTCATGATCATGGGTGCCTCTTACGGCTCGCTGCTGGCGACCAAGCTCCTGTTCGCAGGACACAAGGTCAAGCTCGTGTGCCTGCCGGCCGAGGCCGAGGTGATCAATCAAGAAGGAACCCGGGTGCGGTTGCCGATCAAAGGCAGGTCCGAACTCGTCGAGATCGACTCGCGCAAGCTGCCGGGCAAGCTCACCGCCGACGTTCCGACCGCCGTCAATCCGGCCGACTATGATCTCGTGGCGCTGGCGATGCAGGAGCCGCAGTACCGGGCGCCGGGCGTGCGCGACCTGCTGGCGGCCGTTGCCAAGGCAAAAGTGCCGTGCATGTCGATCATGAACATGCCGCCGCTTCCGTATCTCAAACGCATTCCGGGGCTGGCGAGCGACCCGTTGCGTGCCTGCTACACCGATCCGAGCGTATGGGAAGGCTTCGAGCCCGGATTGCTGACGCTCTGCAGCCCCGACCCGCAGGCGATTCGCCCTCCGGAGGAGAAGACCAACGTGTTGCTGGTCACGTTGCCGACCAATTTCAAGGTCGCCCGTTTCGAGTCCGACAAGTACACCGGCATTCTGCGCCAGATGCAGCAGGACATCGAAGCTGTCCGCTATGACGCTGGAAACGGTCCGATGGACATCCCTGTCAAGCTCAAGGTACACGACTCGATCTTCGTGCCGCTCGCGAAGTGGGCCATGTTGCTGACCGGCAATTACCGCTGCGTGACCAAGGACGCGGCGATCACCATCAAGGAAGCGGTCCATGCCGATCTCGACAAGTCGCGCACGGTCTACAACTGGGTGCGCGACCTCGTTGTTGCGCTCGGCGCCAACCCCGACGATCTCGTGCCGTTCGAGAAATACGCCGCTGCCGCGCAAGGCCTGACGCGGCCTTCGTCGGCGGCGCGGGCACTGTTCGCCGGTGCGCCCAATATCGAGCGGACCGACCGGCTGGTACAGACGATTGGGGCGCAAAAGGGCATGCGCTCGCCGATCGTCGATGAAACGGTGGCGACCGTCGATGCGCGGCTTGCGGCCAACCGCAAGGCGGCGGCGTAGGCAGCCAAGCGATCAGGACCCCGGCCATCCCAAGGCGCGCGCCACGATGGCGTGGGCGGCCTGCGTATCGTCGCACGCGCGTCCGCGCCACGCGACGTGTTGATCGGGCCGCACCAGGATGAGGCCGCGGCCGTAAACACGTTCAAGCTCGGGTTCATCGAGACGCAGCACCGACAGCGGCATGCGATGGCGCTCCGCCGCAGCCAGCAGCGAGGCGCTCGGCGGCACGCCGCAGCACACCAGCGTGAACCATGGCCCGAGCCGGTCGTAGATCGGCGTCGCGCCATTGAGAACAACACTCGGGAGCCGTACGCCCGGAACGGTCGACGGTTCATAGTCGAGCGCAGTTCCTGGAACTTCGGCGTTTGGCTCGCCGCACACGATTGGCGAGTCCGGGTAGGCGTAGCCAAGTTCGATCCCGAAGCTCTCATTCTCCGCATTGCCAAGAGCGGCGATCTGCTTGCCGGCCTCGGCGCGCACGGCGTCGCCGGCGGGGCCCGGCGCGGTCAGATCCTGGCGCAACACTTGCGCGATTGCGCCGCGCACCTTGGTGTGGCGTCCGGAGGCGTCGCAGTTGCGCAGTCCGACCGGCCGGCGCTCGATCTCGTAGGAGTCCAGCAGATCGGGCGAGGCAAAGCCGTGCAAAACGGCGGCGAGCTTCCAGCCGAGATCGCAGGCGTCGCCGATGCCCGTGTTCATCCCGTAGCCGCCGGTCGGAATATATTGATGCGCGGCGTCGCCGGCCAGAAACACGCGGCCGTCCTGATAAGACCGTGCCACCAGCAGGTGCGAGGTCCAACTGTTGGCAACCAGGATCTCATAGTCGAAATCGCGACCCGCAAAGGTGCGCAGCAGCGCGCCCGGGTCGATCGCCGACGGCGGGACGTCGTCCGGCCAGCGCGTCTGCAATGTCCAGATATCGCGATCGTTCTGCGCGATCAGGGTGCCCTTCAGCGACTGGTAGTGCCAGGCAACGCCCCACGGAGCGAGTACGTCTCGGGCGTCGGACCGAAAATGGGTCATGAAGCGTTGCTGCACCGACGCTTGGCCCTGGAGCCCAATGCCGAGGCAGCGGCGCACGTCGCTGGTGCCACCGTCGCAACCGACCAGATAATCGCAGCGCACGCGCTCCGGAGCGCCGCCGTTCGGGAGGAGCGTCACCGTCACGCCGTCGGCATCCTGGGATAGATCTGCAAACGCCACGCTCCACCGCGCGTCGACCAGGGGCTCGGCCTGAACGGCGCGCGCCAGCACCGGTTCGATTTCGACCTGGGAGACGCGCATCGGCGCCTCACCCGGCATGCTGCCGTCGTTTTTATCGCGGATCAGCTGACGCCATTGCGTCACGCTCGGATAGCGGAAGCGATAAAGTTCATGCCCGGACAGGCCGGTGATCCAAGATACGTCGAAGTTGTTGGCTTCCGGGACCGCGACCGCCCGCAAAGCATCAACGACCCCAAGCCGGCGAAACAGCTCCATGCTGCGGGCGTTCGTGATGTCCATTTTGGGATGGCGCGTGGTCGTCGGATTGCGCTCGATGAGCAGGGTTTGGATCCCGCGCCGCGCCAGATCGCGTGCGAGCGTCATGCCGACCGGACCGCCACCCGCAATGATCACCGGAACATGCTGCATGATCAAAATCTACACTGCCGCCTCCGCCCGCGACACTCACCTTCACGGCTTGTGGCAGAATCAAATGCTAGAGCGCGCTGATTCGCGTTGAGGGAATTCGATGGCAAGGCATTTCGGTGCGGTGGGATCGGCTCTCGTTGCAACGGCTTTGTCCGGGCTTACGGCGACGACCGGCGCGGAACCGACTGCCGCGCGCGATGCGGCGGCGCCGCTCGTCGTCGCGGACGCAAAGGCGGACTACCTTCGCAAGCTCGCCGCCTACCAAGCGGCGCGTCAAGCGTTTGAAGAGGTTTCGGCGCCCTATTGGGATCAGGTCCGGCAGAAGCGCCAGATGCGCAACGCCAAGCGTCGTAGCGGTGAGACGATCGTAGCGGAAGACTATGTGCTGGCGCAGCCGCCGCTCTACAGCGGCCCGGCACGGCCGGTTCCGCCGCCCGAAGAGCGCGACCACCTGCCACCCCGACCACCCTTGCCCGTTGTGGCTGATTTTCTGCGGCATGCGCTCGAGGAATATCGGTTCGTGCCGACCAGGCCCGCGAGCGAGATCGACTTCAAACGGGCCTACGCCAAAGTCGCCGGCGCGGCCGGGCTCACGAGCGAGCAGGCAGTTCGCATCTACGCGTTCGAGGTCGGCGGTAACGGCAAATACGATACCCAGGCCGGTCTCGAAGAGGATAGGCCGGGAGCGCACGCGATATCGACGGCACTCGGCTACAATCAGTTGCTGAATACCAACAGCGTCGAGATCATGGCCGAGCAGGGCGAGCGGTTCGGCGTCGTGCTCAGGGACAAGCTCGCCGGGCTTGCCGGCGCCGCGAGAACGGCGTTGATCAGAAAGATCGAAGTCGTGCGCGACATGACCACGTTCTGTCGCAGCGTCCCCGACCAGTGGAATGAGCACGAACGCCTCGGCACTACGGCGAAAGGGCTCGCGGTGCACGCGATGAATCTCGACATCGACGTCGGGCCCCTGCTGCAGACCCAGAAGCTGCTCGACTCGGTCATTTTCGCGCGCCGCAAGGGCTACGGGAGGCCGTTGACGGCGGCGGAGCTCGAAATGATGAACCTCACCGGCGACGGCAACGGCTACGACATGGTGACCATCGCGGAGGAAATGCGCGAACGGATCCCGACCTCGAACTTCTTTCTTCGCAACGGCTACGAGCGCAACCCGGTGGCTATTCGCAACAACACCGTTGCCAAGCTACTGGCCGCGACCAATTCGATCATGAACAAGGGCAGTACGCTGCAAGGCGCGAAAGATCTGGCGGCGGCGTTCTGACCGACCCTTTTGAAGATCAGGTTCGCCGGTCTGCGGCGCGATCAGATGTAGTTAAGAAGCCATTCCGCGCCATCGACGAGCCCGAGGACCGCCGCGAATGCAAGTACCAACAGAAGAAGCGCCGCGACGAGCGCGATCGACAACACGAGCCCGTCCTGCTCGGTGTCGGCCAATGCGATCAGTGTAATGATCGCGGCGGGGGGAATGTTCGACAGCGGCAGCGGAAAGGTCAGCAGGATCACGGTCAGCAGGAGGATGACGCCCCCGGTTATTCTCAACATGCCGTGCACAAACGTCGGCCAGCGGGGGCGCACCGCGGTCTCGAGCCGGGTGAGGAACGGGATTGCATGTTGCTCCAGCGATCGAAGGTAGCTCGAGGGGAGCGGACGGTTCATCAGGGCGCGAGGAAGGATCGGCGTGCGGTAGCCCAGGACGATCTGCACGGCGAGGACCGTGATCAGCAGACCGGCAGGGATTGAGACCACAGGGACCATGGCGATGACGCCCAGGAACACCAAGATGGCGCCAAACGACCGGTGCGGGAGGCTGCCGATCAGCCAGCGCAAGGTGAACTCGTCCCGCGGCGCCTCGTCGATCAGGGCGCGCAACACCTCAGAGGTGTGGACGCCCACAATGTGATTGGTCGACGCCGGGGATTGGTCGGACTTCAGCATGTGGTTCTTCGTTCAGGTCGGGCGCCAGGGGCGCGTTGTCCTGCAACATGCAGGCTTCGCGGTTCTTCTCGGTCAACGCCCTAAGACGGGGGTCGTCACGATGGCAGCCGTGGTAGCATAGGTGCCGGTCTATTCGCAGGGCTTTGCGTCGCATGAACAAGCCGCTCGTCGCCCTTACCGGCGGCACGGGATTTATCGGGCAACAGCTGCTGCGCGAGCTTGGCAAGCGCGGTTTTCGGCTGCGGGTTTTGCTGCGCCGGCCTACCAACATACCACTGAACTACGCAAGTGCGGTCGTCGGCGATCTCACGCGGCCGCAGAATATGTCGGCGGCGCTGGCCGACGTCGATGCGGTCATTCACACGGCCGGTCCCTCCCACGTCATGTCCGGCCTGCCGGAGGATGACCACCGCCTGCTCGGCACCGAGGCGACGATCGGACTGGCGCGCGCAGCCCAGCACGCCGGCGTGCGGCGCTTCGTTTTCCTGTCGTCGATACGGGCGCAATCCGGTGCGACGGCGCCTGACGTTCTGACTGAGGCGATGACGCCAGAGCCGACCGACGCTTACGGCCGCGCAAAGCTCGCCGCTGAGCGCGGCCTCGCCGACCTCAATCTGGATTGGGTCGCGCTGCGGCTGGTGACGGTTTACGGCCCGGGCATGACCGGCAACCTGGCGCAGCTCATGCGCCTTGCGCGCCTGCCCTATCCGCTGCCGTTGGGCGGCCTCACGGCACGACGCTCGCTTCTGTCGCTCGACAATCTGGCGACGGCGGTGGCGCATGTCTTGACCACGCCGGAGCGGCTGCGGCGGCCCTTGATTGTCGCTGACCCACAACCGTTGACGCTCTCGCAAATGCTCACCGCCATGCGCCGGGGGCTCGGACGCCGACCGGCTCTCGTCCCCGTGCCGGCCGCGCTGCTGCGCATGGCCCTCGAAGCCGCCGGACATGCCGATAGCTGGCAGTTCGTGACAGGCTCGCTCGTTGCCGATCCGGCAGCGCTTATAGGCCTGGGTTGGGCGCCCAAGGTGGCGACCGACGACGGGCTGGAACAACTGATGCGCTCGACACCCAAAATAGCCTGATCGATGCTTGGCTTCCTCAGGCCGGCATGATGAGGGCCCAAGCGAACACGCCGCTGGCCCACAGGCCGATCGCGGTATGGCCCCACTCCAACAAACCCCAATCGCGCATCAGCTCACGCAGCGTCAAGGCAGACCCGCCTTGCTCAAGTGCGAAGAGCCAGATGTTCACCGGCACGATCACGAAATAAGCGTAAGCCCAGGTCGCCAACATGATCGTCCCGCCGATGATCCATCGCACGTCACCGGTGCGCGCATAGTCCGTATAGGCAAGGATCGACGACGCGATTGCGAGCATGGACAGCATGATGAAGCCACGCCGGTTGCTGGGCGTCCACTCGCGTACCATCGCGCGCGCGTTGAGCATGAGTTGGGCCGGCTGCTCCACGACGTTGATGTAGAGCGCCGCGCCCACGAATGCACACGCCGCGGCGAATGCGAAAAGACCAAGTTGCATGTGCCTACTCCCGACGCGGGCCCAGCGCTCGCGCAGCGATGCTACGCGAGCGACGCTTCCGAGTCATGCAGGGCACCCTGGCAAGTTGTTTGATAACCTCGGCAGGGACGGGCAGGCCGCCGTGTTCAAGGCGAAGTGTCGGCCTCGGAAGGGCTGCAAACGCCTTGTTGCTGTCACACGACCCCAATAAATTCAGCCTCGGGCCGAGGGGACTTACGCGTTTTCGGCGAGCAAAGGTCTGCCAACGACCTCCGCCGACAAACGCACCTAGGAGGCGACTATGGGTTTGATGGACGTTCTCAACGGCATGCAGAATGGCCCACGCGGGCAGCGCCAGCCGCCAAGCGGCAGCAGTGGCGGCATGTCGCCGATTACCACGGCGTTGATCGGACTGTTGGCCTACAAGGCGCTCAAACACTTTGGCGGCCAGCAACCGGCCTCTGCCGGTCGCTCGGCGGGGCCAACCGCAGCCCCGGGAGGCAGTCTCGGCGCTGGGCCGGGCGGCAATCTCGCAGATGTGCTCAAGGGCGGTCTGGGCGGGCTCCTCGCGGGCGGCGCCGCCGGCAGCATACTGAGCGGCGGCCTCGGCGATATCCTCAAACAGCTGGAGCAGAGCGGTCACGGCGAGATCGCGAACTCCTGGGTCGGCACCGGCCCAAACAAACAGATATCACCGGCGGCCCTCGAGAAAGCGCTCGGCTCCGACAAGGTCAACACGCTTGCCGAACAAGCCGGGCTCTCCAAGGTTGATTTGCTGTCGGGATTGAGCGACCAATTACCCGAGCTTGTCGACCAGCTCACCCCGCAAGGGCGGATGCCGACCGACGCTGAAGCCTCGCGCTGGGTCTAACCGCAAGGAGGAGCCCGCCATGATCGGCAGCATCATCTGGATCATTATCGTGGGGTTTGTTGCAGGCCTGGTGGCGCGCTGGCTCTCGCCCGGTCCCAACAACCCGCAGGGCTTCATCCTCACGGCGGTGCTCGGCATCGTGGGGGCGTTCCTTGCCACGTGGATCGGCCAGGCTATTGGCTGGTACCGAGCTGACCAGGGCGCAGGATTTATCGCGGCCATTGTCGGCGCGGTGGTGGTGCTGTTCATCTGGCACCGCTTGGTGGCGGCGCACGTGATCGGCGACCCCGGGACGAAGACCTAGCGGCTGAAAGATTCGTGTGTTCTCGTCGCCGCGACGCGGGGTCCCGTGTCGCGGCCGAACTCACGAACTGCGATATGTCGTAGACGCTAACCAACAACAAATTGGAGACCGACCTTCGTCTCCAACGTGGCGCTTGCCGCGTGCAGCGAGACTGACCAGGTCTGGTCGCCCACAACGCCGTCCGACGACACGCCGCCCCACGCCTGGAACGCTTCGACCGAGGCTTTGGTGTGAGGGCCGAACGCGCCATCGATCGTGCCAGGGCCGGTGTTCCACGCGCCCGGTGCGCCGTTGGCGAGGACCTGTTGCAGGCTCTTCACGACGTTGCCGCTCGCGCCTTCCTCAAGCGTCGGCATCGGGCCGCCATCGGGCAGCGCGGCCCAGGTCAACGGACCAACCACGCCATCCATGACGAGGCCGGCCCCTTGCTGGAACTGCTTGACCGCATCTTCGGTCTTCGGTCCGAATTGACCATCAACAACAAGGTCGAGATCAGGCGTACGCCGCAGCGCGCGCTGCAACCGGCGGACCGCATTGCCGGTCGCGCCGGGAGAAATGGTAGGTTGTCCTGGATTAGCCATGTGCATCCCCTTGGTGTGACTACGGAGCGCAACACCGCAAACCTACTCCCAATCACGCGTCTTCGCAGTGACACGGTTCACATGTTGAGTGAGAGCCGGTTACCTTCGGCCCGAACCCGTAGGCGCAGTCGCAACGAGATACCGCCTTCGTGGATTTCAGCGCGCGTCGCCGCCCGCGGCTGCGCACGAGCTATCGACGAAGTCGATGAGTTGCTCGGGCGTCGTCCGCCCTTCGAACATGGACCGGCACTGACCAACGAGGTTGTCGGCCGTGGATCCGATCAGACGGAAAGCCTTGGTCTTGATTGCGCTCTCGTCGAAGGGGCGCTCGGGATCACCCGGGATATTCCTGATCAATCTCTGGTGCTCGCTATTGGTTGTGCGAACGTGCAGGCCGGCAGCCCATTGGCGCGGAAATCCGTCCAACAAATCCTCGTTCGGGCGAACCGTGATCTTGTTCATCAATTGCAAAACGTCAGCGGGCACGTCGCCCATCTGCCCCACGTCGTACGCCAGATCCCGCGCCACCGCCGCAATCGCCATCTGGTACGGCTGGCTGGTCAAGCGGGCAATCCGGCCTCCGACGATCCCATGATCAACCATCTTGAGAAATGGCGGCGGAACCGACACCTCGATTGCCGTGATGTCGGCGGCCACAACATCGCTGTCGATGATCTCGTGTAGCGCCTGCGTCGCCGCCATGGTCTGGCGCGCCGCACACCAGGGCTTGAACGAGACTTCCTGCAGCTTGGGACTCGCACCGAGATTTTCGATCAGCGCCGCCGGCTTCGGGGTGATACCAAACACGGTGCCGAAGAAGCCGCCGTCAAGAATATTCACATCCGACGTTAACCCGGCGCGTGCAGCTCGTGCCGCCAGCAGGCCGTTGCGCGCGGCACCGCCGATGGCGAACCAGCGCGAACCGGTTGGCGCGTTGTGGTGACCGACGCCGGGTGCCGCGAGCGTGAGCGCGAGCGCCAATGCATGCGCGGTCTGATCCGCAGATAAATCGATCAGCCGCGCAGCAGCAGCGGCGATTCCAAACGGCGCAGCCAGGTAGCTCGGCCAGATCCCGCGATAGAGGATCGTGGGGCCGTCGAGCGCGAGACCGAGTCGAATCATTGCCTCGTAACCGGCAACAATTGCTTCGCGCACGGCGGCAGGGTCGCTCCCCAAAGTGGCCGCGATGGTCAGCGCGCCCGGAATGACAATCGAGCCCGGCGTGATCATGGAAGCCAGGTGGATGTCGTCGACCTCGCTCAAACGGGTGAGCGCGCAATTGATCAAGATATCAAGCGCGGGATCGGCGGGTGTTCGCTTATTGTCGCTCTGAAATCGCCGAAGAGCGCGAGCCTCCTGCGTACCGGCCGTTGCAACCCAGGCCACCAGCGTGTCGACGACATGCAGTTCGAGCTCAGCGCGGAGCGGCTTATTCACGCCGCCGCGGACGCCTTGCGAGACAAAGGCAGCGAGTTCTTCAAGTGGCGCCATCGCGCGTCGCCTTCGGCAGCCTACCCCCTCCCGGCCTGCATCTCCGCGCGCAGCCGCTGCGTTGCCGGCGCATCGAGCGTGAGGTCGGCCCGGATCACCACCCCATAGTCGGAGCGCGCAGCCTCACGCGAGACCAACTCCGCAACCACATCGGCACGTACGGCCTCCGGGTCACGCTCGAGCGGATCGCCCCAACCGCCGCCGCCGCCGGTGCGCACGATCACCTCCGAGTTGATCGGTACGGTGCGACGGTTGCCGTAGCCGATGGCAAAATCATTTTCGCCCGGCTGCCGCAGCAGATATTCGTTGTACTCGCCCGCCTTGCCACCCCACAGGCCCCAGGGAGGGCATTTCGAGCGCCGCGTCTGTTCGAAGTTCCACTGCCCCTCGACCAGATTGCGGACCCGTACATCAAGGCCGACGCCTCCGCGATATTTACCGGCGCCGGCGGAGTCGCGACGCAACTCCCGCGCTTCGATCAGGACCGGGCACTTCAGTTCGATCGACTCGATCGGTCCGTTGCGAACGTCACCTTGGCAGACCGACACCGAGGCGGACTCGCCGTCCTCGTGGGGTCGGCCGCCCCATCCGCCACCTTCGATGCTCTGGATCACGAAGCGGCGGTTTGTCTTCGGATGCACCCCGAAGAACACCACTGTGCCGCCGAGCAGTCCGTGATGCGCCGCCGGTACCCGATCCGGCATGGCGGGGGCCAGCGCGTGAATGATCGTGTCGACCACCGTCGGCACGATTGTGCTCCAGCCCGCCATCGGCGCTGGAAACCGCGCCATCATGATGTTGCCCTCGGGGATCACGACCTTGAGCGCCCGGAACGACCCCTCATTGACCGGTTCGAGCGGCCCGGTCAGCGCCTTGTAGGCAACGCGCGCGCCCGCATAGGTGCGCGAATTGATTCCAGCCTTGCGCTCGGGCGAGCATTTGGAGAGGTCGATCGTCATGTCGCTGCCGGCGATCGTGATCTTGGCGTGGATCGGCACCGGCTCGTCGCGCTTGACCCCGTCATTATCCATGGCGGCTTCCGCCTCATAGACACCGTCCGGGAGCTTCTCGACGACGTTGCGGCACTTGCGCTCGGTTTCGTCGAAGATGGTATCGATCGCCGCCAAAATCGTGTCGCGGCCGTATTTGTCGAACAGCTCGTCGGTCCGGCGTGCTGCCAGACGGCAAGCCGCCATCTGAGATTTCAGATCGCCGAGCGAGGATTCCGGAAAGCGGATGTTGTCCCTGATCACGCGATAGAGCGTCTCGTCGAGCTCGCCCTCGCGATAGATCTTGAGCTGATCGAGCTGCAGGCCTTCGAGCCACGGGTCGGCGACGGTCGCGCCGGCACCAAAGCCCGTGGACGTGCCACCGACATCGATCCAGTGCGCCCGCACCATCGCGAACATCAGCAATTCGCCCTTGTAGAAATAGGGCGTGTAGATGACGATGTTATTGAGATGCTGACCGGCGACCGCCTGATGGTTGGTAATGATTACGTCGCCGGGCCGAAAGCCTTTCTCGCCGTAACGCTTCATACCGTCGACGATGATGACGCCGAGGTCGGCGACGAAGTGCGACACCCCGCCGACGTTCTGCGAAATTAGCTCGCCCTTCGGGTTGAGCAGCGCGGTGCAATAGTCGCGCACTTCGTAAATCATCATGTTGTAGGAGGTGCGTTGCAGGTCAGCCGCCATCTCGTTCGCGATTGCCGGCAACGCGTTGCGGATCACTTCCAGAGTGACCGGATCGAGTTTGACGCTCATGCGGCGCCTCCAACGGTGATGACCAACTCGCCCGAGGGTGCCACCTCGCAGGTATCGCGCTCGAACAGCACGGTGGTGGTGCCGTGCTCCTGGATCAGCGCCGGCCCTGCGAGGCGCGTTCCCGCTCCGAGTGCCGCGCGATCGTAGACCGGGCAGGCGATGGGACTGGTCGGACTGGACAGATAGACCTGTCGCTGTCGCGCCGGGGCGCTCATCTTGCTCGCCCCGAGGGTTGGGAAGCGCAGACGCGGGCGCTTGCCGATGACCGCGAGCCGGACGTTGACCATCTCCACCGGCTCCTCCGGCGAATGGTGGGCATAGCGATGTTCGTACATGGCGTCGAAAGCCTGCCGGATACCGCGCCGGTCGGCAGCTTGAAGCTGCTCGAGCGTAACGGGCACCTGCAGCGTGAACTCCTGGCCGACATAGCGCAGGTCGAGATGGATCTGCTGCTCGGCGTTATCCTTGTGGCGCAGCCCGCTTGTTGCTTCGCGCAGCATCTCGGCGTGGGTTTGAACCAGTGCGGCAAAGTCGATGCCGGCGAGATCGCCATAGTGGGTGCGGATGAAATCGTGACGCTCATCAGCAAGCAGCATGCCGAGCGCCGAAAAGTGCGACGGGAACAACGGTATGATCATTTTCGGTACATGCAGCTCGCGCGCAACCGCCGCGATATGGAGCGGGCCGGCGCCGCCTGCCGCCACCAGCACGAAATCGCGCGGATCGAAGCCCTTCTTGACCGAGACCTCGCGTACCGCGAGTGACATGGTGGAGATCGAAATATCGAGGATCGCCTGCGCGGCCGCGGTCAGCTCCATCTTGAGCGGCGCCGCGATCTTCTCCCTGATCCCGCGCGCCGCCGCCTCGGCGTCGAGCTTCATCTGACCGCCGAGGAAATTGTCCGGGTCGAGGCGCCCGAGCACTACGTTGGCATCCGTAATGGTCGGCTCAGTGCCGCCGCCGCGATAGCAGATCGGGCCGGGATCGGCGCCGGCGCTTTGGGGACCGACCTTGAGCGCACCGATGTCATCGATCCAGGCGATTGAGCCGCCGCCGGCACCGACTTCAACCACGTCGATCATCGGCAACATCACCGGGTGGCCGCTGGCATAGCCCCCCACGTAATAGCCCGGTGCCATGGTCGGTTCGCCATCGCGAATAAGGCTCGTCTTGGCGGTCGTGCCGCCCATATCGAACGAGATCACATTTGGAAAACCGAGCGCGTGCCCAACGCGTGCGGAGGCGATAATGCCGCCGACCGGCCCGGACTCCATCATGGCTACCGGCCGGTCGGTCGCGACTTCAGGCGTCATCACACCGCCGTTCGAGCGCATGATGGCGAGATCGCCGCGAAAACCGACCTTGCCGAGGTCGTCCTTCAGGCTCCTCACGTAGCCACCGACCTTGGGGCCGATGTAGGCGTTGACCACGGTCGTTGAGGTGCGCTCGAACTCGCGATATTCGCGCAGGATTTCGTGGGAAAGCGAGAGATATGCATCCGGCAGCGCGGCCCGCACCATCGCGCCAGCCTGGCGCTCGTGCTCGGGGTTCGCGTAGGAATGCAGGAAGCAGACCGCGACCGCCTCGACACCGGCGGTCTTCAGCGTAGCGCAAGCCGCTTCGACACTTGCGGCCTGCAGCTTTTCATGCACTTCGCCGGTTGCAAACAGCCGCTCGTTGACTTCGCGGATCAGATGCCGCTCGGCCAACGGCCGATGCTTATGGAACAGAAGATTATAGGCTTCCGGCCGGTTGCCGCGACCGATCGCGTAGACGTCGCGGGTGCCGCGGGTGACGATTAGCCCGGTCTTCGCGCCTTTGCGCTCAATCAGGGTGTTGATGGCGATGGTTGAGCCATGGATGAGTTCATCAATCGCCGCTGCGTTAAGGCCGCTTTTGCGAATGCAGTCGGTTATGCCGCGAGTGAGCTGCGCCGGCGTCGTCAGGCTCTTGGCTTCGACGAAGCGGCCCTCTTCGGTGTCGAATCCGATGAGATCCGTGAAGGTGCCGCCAATATCAATCGCGACGACGATCATGCACTGTCCACTGCTGCCGAGCGTTTCCGGGGATGCGTCTGGTGGGACCATAGAGCGACCACCCCGGTGTCCCGATGTCAAGCTTGGGCCGCGCCGGGCATTGTAGCGTTGCGGCCGAAGCGGAGCGCGGCGCAGGCCGGGTTCCTATTCGCATTGCGCTACGCTCCACGCGGGCTACAATTCTTCACAGGAAATCAACACGCTAACGGGAAACGCCTGTGAGTATCCAGACGCTCGACGACCGCCGTGCGGGCAGTGTGCACGCCCGCTTCCGCGACGTCACGGTCGATATGCGTTGCGACCCTGACGGCGTGATCCGGCTGCTCGCGAAAGAGCGGCTGCGGCCTTATCCAGACCGGTTCCACGATCATTTGTCGCACTGGAGCAAGGAATGTCCGGCGCGCACGTTTCTGGCCGAACGGCGTCCCGGCTACGACGGCTGGGTGTCCATCAGCTACGCCGAAACCGCCGAACAGGTTCAACTGGTCGCGCAAGCGCTGGCGCAGCGTGATCTCGGCCCACAACGCCCCGTTCTGATCCTCTCCGGCAACGCGATCGAGCACCAGTTGCTGGCATTGGCCGCCATGAACGCGGGCGTGCCGTTCGCGCCGATCTCGGTCGCTTATTCGCTGATCAGCCAAGATCTCGGCAAGTTGCGCTACATCATCAATTTGCTCGACCCAGGCCTCGTGTATGCGACGGACGCGCGGTTTGCGCGTGCGCTCACGATTCCGGAAATGCGTGGGCGCGAGATTGTCGTCGGCGCCCCCTCGTCCGACGTGCGGGGTGCTATTCCGTTCTCGGAACTTCTCAGCGGCGGCTCGCCCGCGACCTTGGCGGAAGCGGCGGCCAAAATCGGCCCCGACACGGTCGCCAAATTCTTGTTTACCTCCGGCTCGACCGGAACGCCGAAAGGCGTAACGATCACGCACCGGATGCTCAACTCCAACATGACGATGTTCGAGCAGATCTGGCCGTTCATCGTCAAACGCCCGCCGGTCTTGGTCGACTGGCTGCCGTGGAGCCACGTGTTCGGCGGCAACCACAACATCGGACAGGTGCTGCGGTCGGGCGGCACGCTCCACATCGACGACGGCAAGCCGACACCGGCCGAATTCGAACGCTCGCTGCGCAATCTGCGCGAAGTGTCGTCGACCATGTACCTCAACGTGCCGAAGGGTTTTGAGCTGTTGCTGCCGGCGCTTGCGCAGGACAACGAGTTGCGCAAGCGTTTCTTCGCCGACCTCGACGCCATGTTCTACGCCGCCGCAACGCTCCCCGAACATCTCTGGCACGGCCTCGCCGAACTCGCCCAGCGCGAGCGGCCGCACGATCCGCCGAGCATGATCAGCGGCTGGGGTCTGACCGAGACTGCGCCGGGTTCACTCATCCTCAACCGGCACGATGCCGAGATCGGAAACATCGGCCCACCTCTGCCGGGCCAAGAGGTCAAGCTCGTGCCAAACGGCGGCAAGCTCGAGATCCGGGTACGCGGCCCCAACGTCACGCCCGGCTACTGGCGCGCGCCCGAGTTGACCAAACAGGCGTTCGACGACGAAGGCTATTTCATCACCGGCGACGCCGTGACGTTCGTGGATGAGGCCGATGCCAGTCGCGGCTTTCGCTTCAACGGGCGCGTCGCCGAGGACTTCAAGCTATCATCAGGCACCCGCGTGCACGCCGCCGAAATCTGGGCACGGGCGCGCCAGGCGCTCGGCACGCTGGTGTTCGACGTGGTCGTGGCAGCGCCGGATCGCGACGATCTCGGCTTGTTGATCTTTCCGCCGGCCGGGCGCGCGATCGATGCCAGCCTATCGGGCGGCGGTCAGAGACGCGCTTGTTCGCATGAACGATGGCATCACGGGTTCCTCGCGCGTGATAGCGCGGGCGTTCGTTCTGAGCGAGCCACCTTCCCTCGATGCCGGCGAGATCACTGACAAGGGTTCGCTCAACAGTCGCGGGATCCGTGAGCGCAGGCAGGCCGACGTCGCCCGGCTCTATGACCATGGCGACATGGACGTGATCAGGCCATAGGGTGTGGGTTCGCGACGCGAGCCGGTTGGGGAGAAGATAATCGTCATGCTTGCACAGGAACGGCGCGAGCGGCTGCTCGCGGAAATGCGTCGCGACGGCCTGGAGGCCATCGTCGTCTACGGTACGTCTTGGCAGGAAGCCTATCTGCGTTACGTGTCGGATTTCGGCATTCTGGAGGCCGACGGCATAGCCGTCCTGACCGCCGATGGTCGCTGCCGCCTGTTCGTCGAAAATGCGGCCGAAGCTGAACGCGCGCAGGGGGAGGCTGGCGGGATCGATACCAGGCTCGTACGCAACCTTGCGCAAGCAGTCGGTCGCGAGCTCGAAGCGATTTCCAATCAGCGCATCGTGGCCGCGCCGCGCGCACTGCTTCCAGCCTGGCTGACCGCGAGCGAGCGGAGCTTCCGGCTCGAGGACGGCACCGGGTTGCTTGACCGACTGCTGATGGAGAAGGCGCCGAACGAAATTGCGGTCATGCGGCGCGCCGTTGCGCTCGCTGACGAGGGTTACGAATTCTTCCGGAGCGCGGCGCGACCCGGCCGCAAGCAGTACGAGGTCGTCGCCGACGTCGAGGCGTTCCTGCGTCGCAAGGGTTCACCGGACAACTTCATGATCATCGGCTCCGGGAATGCAGACGTTCGCGGAATGGCACCGCCATCGGAGCGCACGCTCAAGCCGGGCGATCTTGTGACCACCGAGCTGACGCCGGCGATCGAAGGCTACCTCGCGCAGATCTGCCGCACCCTGGTCCTTGGCAAGGCAACCCCGGTACAGAAGCAGGCGTTCGCAATCTGGCACGAAGCCATGGAGGCCGGTATCGCGGCCGTGAAGCCGGGGGTGACGGCGGCCGACGTCGCGCGCGCCGAGAACGATGTATTCCGCCGCCACGGGCTTGGCGAATACACGACCAGCAAATACACGCGGGTGCGCGGCCACGGACTGGGCTTGAGCACCGATGTAAAGCCGTCGCTGCTCGAGGATGTCGACATCGTGCTGCGGCCCGGGATGACCATCATCGTGCATCCGAACACCTATCACCCTGAGGCGGGCTACATGGTGCTCGGCGACGTCGTCGTCGTCACCGAGACCGGTTGCGAAAGACTGACGCGGACGCCGGCGCAGCTTTTTGAGATGCCGGCATGACGCACATCAGGTGCGTGAGAGGTTTGCAATGCGACGTGGCTTGATTTCGTGGTCGAAGGCGGAGCTGCCCGAGAGTGCGCTCGATGCCCGCGTGGCCAAGGTGCAGGCCGCGATGGCAGCGGCCGGCATTGATATTCTGGCCGTCTACACCAACCCCGCGCGCGAATCCGGCGTCGCGTGGCTGACCGGTTTTATTCCCTATTGGAATCAGTGCGTGATGTTGCTTCCACGCGTTGGGCGTCCAATGCTGGTTGCCGGGATGACCGCGCGGGTGCGCGACTGGATTATGCGCAACGCTCATATCGAGGCAGTTGCCAACACGACCAAGCTCGGAGCCGAAACCGGCCGCCTTATTGCTGAGAAGACATCGGATGCCGTGGTCGCAATCGCGGACATCGACAGCGTCCCCGGCAGCGTCGTCGACGGGATCCGGGCCAGCGCTGCGGAGGTGATCGACGGGGGTCCGCTGCTCGAACGGGCGCGCGCGCCTGCCGATCCAACCGAGCTCGCGTTCGCGTTCAAAGCCGCGACGATCGCGCATGCGGCGCTTGCGAATGCGGCAGCGAGCGAAATCGACGCCGCCCACCTGGTCGCCATGATCGACGGCGAAGCCCGGCGGCTTGGCGCCGAAGATGTCTACGTCGCGATCGCGCCCGATATCGCAGCGAGCCGCCGGCTGATCCGGCTGGAAGGAACCGCAGCCCTGCGTGACGCGTTTGCCGCAAGGATATCGCTTGCCTACAAGGGCACCTGGGTCCGCATGGTGCGCACGTTCGGGCGCGATGCTATGGTGGCGCGCGATATCGCCAGTGCGGTGACGCGTTTCGCCGCGGCGGTCGCGCCGTTGCCGCGCATCGACTCGTTGGAAGGCTTCGCCGCTTTCCTGATCGAGGGCTGTCGCACTACGACGCCGCTCGAACCTCTGGTCGGAACGATGCTCGACGACACGCGTGCGATCGCACCCGGCACGGTCGTCACCGTTCAGGCAACGATCGAAACGAACGGACGCGCCATCCTGGTTGGCGCCCCGGTCCTGGTTGGCCGTAACGGCGAAGCTTCGAGCGCGCTCGTGGCCCCGCACTTTGCTGATGCGGGGTGACATGATGGGAGGAACCTCATGTTTCGGCCTGTGGTCGCGCTCGGACTTGCCATCCTGTGCGCGCATGGCTGCCTGGATCGGGTAATGGCTCAGAAAAGCGCGCCACCTCTCGGGGGCGCGCTCGCGCGATTGGAGGCGTTCCCCCCGCCACAGCGGCGCGTCGGTTTTGTATCGCCGCTGCCGATCAGCGACACCGTCCCCTACATGTTCTACGGCACGTTCCGGAGCCGCGTGATGTTGATCGAACAGTCGCTGCAGTTGCGTGGCTACGATACAGCCTCGGCGCGCGCGGCACTCGGCGAGCTCGATCATGCGCTCGCCGGCATCAAGAACCGCGGCGTGGAAATAGTCGTCGTCGGCGGCAGCGTCCTGTCGTTTGCCTACGCCCGTCCGGCTCTGCTGACCCGCCTCGAAGAGGCGAGCCGAAAGCTCGGCGTGCCAGTGACCACCGACATGGAGGCGACCGTGCAAGTGATGCGGCGCGCCGGTGTACACAAGCTGGCCGTTGCGCATCGGCTCAACGGGCTCGATGACGCCGCACTGACCGACTACCTCGAGGCCGCCGGCTTCGCGGTCGAAGGCATTGTTGGACCGCAACTCGTGATCGCGACGCGCGCCGGTAGAACGGCTGACGAAAGTTCGGTTTTCGCCGCAACCGGGGAAGCCGCGAGTAAGCTCCATCCAACCGCCGACGGCATTCTGTTTCTCGGCGGCAGCACGATCAATTACCCGTACCTCGCCGCTATCCAGCGCGCGACCGGCAAGCCGGTGTTCAATAACACGATGGGCTTTCTCGACTATGTCGAGACCTGGTTGACCGCGAACCCGGTGAAGCGAGCGCCTTGAATAAACGAGCTCGACCGAACTACAACTACATTCAGGTTTGCTCGAAGCCCGGCCGTAACCACAGCAAGACGCTAGCGTCTCGCCAGCAGGCCTGAAAGCGCGGTCTAATTCGATTTGCTGCTCGCGCTGGAGCGCGCCGGCTTTTGCGCAGTCGGCGGCGGGCTCGCGCCGCGCACGTCCGCCCAAGGGTCGTTCGTCGCCTTCTTCTGATCCGGCACCTTCTTGATCGCCGAATTGTACGCGTTATCGATCGCCTCTCCGCGCTGGATTTCCTCCGGCGTTTTTGCCTTGCCTTCGGGCAACAGATTGATACCGCCGAATTGGGCGAGAGCAGGTCCCGTCGCCAGCGCGAAGACAATTACGGCCACAAAGGTTCTCATCAAGCTTCCCCCTCGGTTCGCGCCGTCCCTCTTGCACGGACCGCGTGGCCAAATTTAGCCCATGCGCACGGCGATTGAGCTCCCAGGGTATAAGATTTCCGCGCATAGCGGCTATCGCGCCGCAAACGGCCGCCCGGCTTTCGCATTACCTTGTGGGGCCCTATAAAGGCTGCGATTTCTGCCCCTCCCCGTCCCTCGTCTTCGGCCTCCCATGCGTGCCGTTCTGTCCGCGACCCTTGCCAAGGCCGACTTCATCGCCAGCCTGTCGCCCGTTCTCGGCGACAACCTGAAGGTTGTAGAGGGTGAACAGGCGATCGTCGCCGCCGTGCCGGACGCGGACGCGCTGTTCCTCACGGACTTTCTTTACACCGAAAAGGTGGCCGCCGCCGTTCGCGCCTCGTCGCCGCGCCCGAAATGGCTGCAGCTGCTTACCGCCGGCTACGACAGCGCCAAACAGTTCGGCGTGCCGGACGGCGTGACGGTTACCAACATGGGCGACGCGCTGGCCGCGCCGGTGGCGACCCACGCCGTCATGCTGCTGCTCGCGCTGCAGCGTCTGGTGCCGACATTCATGGCCAATCAAGGCAGTCGCATCTGGGACCGCTCGATCAGTGCGCGCGCGGTCATTCCGGATCAGTCGACAGTGGCGGTGATAGGTTTCGGGCACATCGGCCGCGAGATCGCGCGGCTGTTGCGCACGTTCGGTGCTCGCATCATCGCCGTGACGCGGTCGGGATCACCGCACGCGCTCGCCGACGAGGCAGTCCCCATCGAGAAACTGCTCGACATCCTGCCGCGCGCCGACGCCGTGATGGTCGCGGTCCCGCTCGATCCGACCACGCAGGGCCTGTTCGGAACACGAACCCTCAACGCCTGCAAGCGCGGCGCCTTTCTGGTCAATATCGCACGCGGGTCGATCGTCGATAGCTTCGCCCTGATCGAGGCATTGACGAGCGGCGTCATCGCGGGCGCCGGGCTTGATGTGACCGACCCGGAGCCGCTGCCGAAGGATCATCCACTTTGGGGTGCACCCAACCTGATCATCTCGCCGCATTTTGCCGGCGCATGCGGGCGGATCGGCACGCAACGCATGGCCGCCATCGCGGAAGACAATCTCAGGCGCTTCATGCGCGGCGATGCACTCACCAACATCGTCACCCTGTGACGCGGTTCAGGAACTAGTTCGGCATGCGTATCACCAGAATCGAAACCCTCAAGGCCGACGGTGGCTGGCGCAATTTCTCCTTTCTGAAACTCTCCACCGACGAGGGGCTGGTCGGCTGGTCCGAATACAACGAGGACTTCGGTGCCACGAACGCGACCTCCGATCTCATCCACCGATTTGCCGACATCGCGGTCGGTATGGATCCGCGAGAGGTGGGCAAGATCGCCGTCTCGCTGCGAGCCATCACCCGCATGTCGATCGGCGGCGTCAATCACGAAGCGATCGCGGCAATCGAGAACGCATGCCTCGACGTCAAGGCCAAAGCGCTTGGCGTGCCCGTGTGCGCGCTGTTTGGCGGGCCGTTCCGCGACCGCGTCAACCTGTACTGGTCGCACTGCGCGAGCTTTCGGGTCTGGCGGCGCGACTATTTCGAACAGGAACTTGGGCTCAAGCCGCTGCGAACGCTCGATGACATCAAGGAACTGGGCGCCGAAGTGAAGGCACGCGGGTTCAAGGCGCTCAAGACCAATCCGCTGCCGCTGCGGCCGAGCGATCCGCCGTTCATGCCGGGCTTTCGGATGATGCCGAATTTCCTGAGCCGCCATCCCGATGCGAAGATGATCCGCAGCATTCACGACGTGTTGGCGGCGTTTCGGGCCGGCGCCGGCGACGACATGGGACTGATGCTCGACCTCAACTTTAGCCAACGCACCGAAGGCTTCATCCGCATCGCCAAGGCCGTGGAGGACCTCAAGCTCACCTGGCTCGAATGCGACATCCACGATCCGGAGGCGTTGGCAACAGTGCGACGCTCGACCTCGACCCCGATCGCGTCGCTCGAGACGATTCACGGGCTCGCGGCGTTCCGGCCTTACCTCGAGCGCTATGCATGCGATGTCGCGATCGTGGACGTGCAATGGAACGGGCTGTGGGAATCCGTCCGCGCCGCCTCGCTGGCCGATGCGTTCGAGGTGGATTGCGCTCCACACAATTTCGCCGGCCATTTGGCCAGCATGATCAGCGCCCACTTCTGCGCATCGATTCCCAACTATCGCATCATGGAATACGACGTGGACGAGGTTCCGTGGCGTAACGATCTGGTCACCCACCCGCCGCAAATCGAGGATGGCCAGATCGTGGTGCCGACGCGCCCGGGCTGGGGCACCGACATCAATGAAGATGTGGTGCGCGCTCATCCGCCGCGGGCCAAGAAGTAGAAGCCTGACGGCCCGGTCGCGCGCCGCGCTATGCGCGGCCGATGCCGGCCATCACCACCGTGTATGCGAGGCGCGCATTCCTCGCGTTGAAATCCCGTTTGAGCCGAGTACTATGCGCCAACCGCGCTCGCGCCGCTAAAGGCGCGCAAAATCGAGGGTTTGGAAAGGTCGACGCATGAACATCGCTGTCCGGGAACCGAACCTCGAACAGACGTCGCGCCTCGCGCGGCTCAATGAGCCCGAGCGCACCAAGCTGTTTTCCGGCAACGCCAAGGCGCTCTACGGGCTGGAGTGACCATGAGCCGGCACGTCGTCGCGAGCGTCGGAGAAATCGCCCCCGGCTCAAGCAAGCTTGTCACGGTCAAGGGGCGCGAGATCGGGCTGTTCAACGTCAAAGGCGAATATTTCGCGCTAGCCAACAAGTGCCCCCACGAAGGAGCCTCGCTCTGTCGCGGCACGCTCGTCGGCCTCGCGCTCTCCGATGAGCCCGGCCACTATCGGCTCACCCGTCAGGGTGAGTTGCTCAAGTGCCCCTGGCATGGCTGGGAGTTCGACGTGCGCACCGGGCAATCCTACTGCGATCCCGACAATACCTACGTGCGCCAGTACGCGGTTTCGGTGGAACCCGGCAGCGAGCTCCTGAAGGGGCCCTACGTGGTCGAGACTTTCCAAGTGGCGGTGGAAGAGAATTACATCGTTGTCGAGATGTAGGCGATGGCGGTCGTTTCGAGCGTCGACGTCGGCCGCAACTCCGCCCTGAAGCGGGTCGCGGCGTCCGCTCTCGATCGCAAGACCCTGTTCCTCAATCATCTCGCAAATTTTGCGATCGGGCGCAGGATCGGCGTCCTGCTGCTGATCGCGCTGCTCTCGTTTCTGACCGTCTATCCGCTCGCGATGCTGCTCTATGGCAGCCTGCACTCGACTCCGCCCGGCATGCCCGGGGTGCTCAATCTCGACGGTTATGCCCAGATCTTCACCACCAGTAATTTTCTGGTGCTTGCCAACACAATTGGTATTTCGTTCGCGAAGACGATCCCCTCGATCCTGCTCGCCGTCGCGCTTGCATTCATCCTGGCGCGCACCGATACGCCGGCGCGCGGCACACTCGAAGTGCTGGTGACTTTGCCTTTCTTCATTCCGCCGATCCTCACCGCCATGGCCTGGGGCATGCTGGGTAATCCTCAGGTCGGCGTGCTCAATCTGGTCTGGAAGTGGCTCACCGGCTCCACGACTTCCCCGATCAACGTTTATTCATATGGCGGCGTCGTCTGGCACATGATGCAGTATTCAACGCCGTTCCTGTTCTTGTTCATTGTCGACGCGTTCCGGGCCATGGACCCAACGCTCGAGGAATCGAGCCGGATGTGCGGCGCGTCACGCTGGCACACGTTCCGCCGCGTCACCCTCATCCTGATGCTGCCGGCAATCGTCTCGTCTTTTGTGCTGAGCCTGATGCGCGGCATCGAATCGTTCGAGTCGCCGCTGTTTTTCGGGCTTCCGGCCGGCATTACGGTCATTACCACCGAAATCTACAATGCCATCAATCACCGGGCGACGCCGGCCTATCAGTATGCGACAGCGCTGAGCTTCGCGATCATGGCATTCATGTTTCTATTCGTAGTGTGGCAATGGCGCGTTTTGCACGGCCGTAGCTTTGCGACCGTGACCGGCAAGGCTTACGCCCCAAACGTAATGAAGCTCGGGCGGTGGCGCTGGGCGACCTTCGGGTTCTGCATCCTGTTTTTCGTCATCACCGTGGTATTGCCGGTCGGGCAATTGCTGATCGGATCGTTCTTCAAGTTCTTCGGCTTTTACGAATGGGACATGCTCACGTTGGAGCACTATGTCGCGGTTTGGCAGAACAAGGAGTTCTGGCGCGCCTTCAGCAATACCATGCTGCTCGGCGTGATGGGCGCGTCGGCCACCATGACACTCGGTGGGATCGTCGCCTACGTCACGGTCCGCACGCGCTGGCGTGGGCGACGTCTGATCGACGTGCTGGCCTGGCTGCCCTGGATGATGCCTGGAATGGTCTTGGGCGTCGGCTTTCTGTGGGCGTTCGCCATGCTGCCCGGCCCGATCCCGATCTATGGCACCATCTGGGCCTTGCTGTTCGCCTATATGGCGCTCGGGACCCCGATCTCGGTGCGAGTCATGTCGAACGCCTATCATCAGCTGTCGTTCGATCTGGAGGAATGCTCGCGCGTCCACGGCGGCAGCTGGTGGCAGACGCTGTGGCGGATCCTGATCGCCCTGTCGTGGCCGTCGTTCGCGGTCGGCTGGGTGCTCACCTTCTTTGGGATTATGCGCGAGTTGTCAGCCTCGATTCTGCTGTATTCCGTCGGTTCCGAAGTTCTGTCGGTCGTACTGCTCAAGCTTTGGTCCAACGGCCAGGCCGAGCAAGTCAGCGTGATCGGCCTGCTGATGATGTTGCTGGTTGTCTTCTTTCGCTGGGTGCAGCTGAAGTTGATCAAGCAGCGCATCAGCACGCTGTGAAAGGATCAAGCATGCCCGCAGTTCTGATCGAGGACGTGAGCCGCCATTTCGGCGATGTCGTTGCGGTCAATCACGTCAACCTGAGCATTGAGCGCGGCGAGTTCGTCACGCTGCTGGGCCCGTCCGGTTGCGGCAAAACCACCACGTTGCGCATGGTGGCTGGACTCGAACAGAATACCGCCGGACGCATCAGCATCGGTGACCGCGTGGTGAGCGATGCGGCGGCCGGCTTCTTCGTGCCGCCGGATCACCGCCAGTTGGGCATGGTGTTTCAGTCGTACGCGATCTGGCCGCACATGACGGTGTTCGACAACGTCGCCTATCCGTTGCGCATTCGTCGCCGGCCCAAGGCCGAAATCAACGACAGGGTGCACAGCGTGTTGCGCCTGGTTGAGATGGAATCGTTCGCCGATCGCCCGGCGCCGGCGCTTTCCGGCGGCCAGCAACAGCGAGTCGCGATTGCGCGCGCGCTCGTGTTCGAGCCGCAGGTGCTGCTGCTCGACGAGCCGTTGAGCAACCTCGATGCGCGGCTGCGCACGCAAATGGGCGATGAATTCCGCGCCCTGCAGAAGCGGCTCGGTATCACCAGCCTCTATGTCACGCACGACCAGGAAGAGGCGATGGCGCTGTCCGACCGTGTGGTCGTCATGCAATCCGGGCGCATCCTGCAGGTCGGCGCGCCGGAGGAAATCTATCAGCGGCCGGCGAGCCGCGCGGTCGCGGCTTTCTTCGGCTCCCCCAATCTGCTCAGCGCCAATGTCACCGCTTGCGAGCGGCGCGCCGATAAGAGATTTGCGCTCGGCGTCGCCGGCGAAGACTGGACCGGCCACTGTTTGGCCGGAGAATCCTTCAACAACGGCGAGCCGGTGCTGGTGCTGGTGCGTCCGGAAAACGTCCACATCGGCAAAGATGGCAGCAATGGCTCACCGATGGCGTGGTCGGGCCGCATCAAGAGTTCGATCTTCCGCGGGCCGCGTCAATCGATCGTGGTGGAGACCGCGGGGCTCGCGCTCAACGTCGAGGCCCCAGCCCTGTTGAGCGCCCGCGTCGGCGATGAGGTTCACCTGAACGTACCGCCGCTTGCGGCCTGGGCGATCCGCCCCGATGGCACGTCATCCGCGCATGTGCGGTAGTCGGCATGCAAAATTATAGGTAACCTCCCGGCGCCGCCAAGAAGCGGCCATAAGATATACCGGGAGGAAGTTCATGCGTTGCTTAGCGGCGGACGCCGGTGTCGCCGCCTTGAAATAACAATTGTTGATCCACGCTGCTCCGCCGGATGCTTCCGGCGGAGCTGTTTATGAAACAATTGTCGTGCAGAGGCGCACCGATCAGAGAAGCGGGCGCAGGGAGGTTTCATGTCGCCAAGCGCGGGCACGGACTACCAGATCGCGGCGCGTATCGAACGGCTGCCCCTGTCGATCTGGCATTTGAAGATTCTCGTTCCGATCGGAACCGGCTGGTTTTTCGACGCGTTCGACGCGCTTTCGATCGCGTACGTACTGCCCGTGCTGAGCGGCCTCTGGAACCTCAAGCAAGCTGACATTGGCGAGCTCATCGCGGTCGGCTACGTCGGTCAGGTGATCGGTTCGATTCTCTTCGGTTGGCTCGCCGAGCGTATCGGCCGTGTGCCATGCACGATCTACACTCTGATCCTGTTCTCGGTCATGAGCTTCGCTTGCGCGTTCGCCTGGGATCCCCGGTCGTTGGAGGCGATGCGGTTTGTCCAGGGTATCGGCCTGGGCGGCGAAATTCCGATCATGGCATCCTATATCGGCGAGTTCGCCGCGTCGAAACGGCGTGGGCGGTTTGCGCTTGGCTACCAGATGCTGTTTACGATCGGTCTCTTGTTCGCCGGCTTGGCCGGCGTCTTCGTGGTTCCGAATCTGGGCTGGCAGTGGATGTTCATTATCGGAGCGCTGCCGGCGGTAATAGCGTTGCCGTTGCGCTGGCTGCTGCCGGAATCACCGCGCTGGCTCGCGAGCCGCGGCCGCTCGGAAGAGGCCGATAAGATTCTCAGCAAAATCGAGTTCGAGATATCCAAGGGGGGCAAGAGGCCGCTGCCGCCCATCCCGACCGATGTGCCTCCCGTAAAGCCAGCTGAGACGCACTTTTCCGAGTTGCTCAAGGGCATCTACCTGCGCCGCTCGCTGACCGTTTGGGCGATCTGGTTCTGCAGTTACTCGGTGATCTATGGGCTAAGCACTTGGATACCCTCGATCTTCCGTACGGTCTACCACGTCAGCGTTCAGCAATCGGTCAACATCGGTTTCACGAACAGCGTCGTAGGTGTGATTGGCGCGCTGATCGCGGTTGCATCGATCGACTTGGTCGGCCGCCGGCCGCTATTCGTCGCCGGCCAGTTGCTGAGCGCGGTGCCGCTGTTGATCCTCGCCTTCAGCCAGAACCTCGACGTCGGGACCGTGCAGATTCTCGTGACGGCGAGCTTCTTCTTCATCACGTGGCTCGCGATCTCGCTTTCGACCTACACGGCCGAGCTCTACCCCACCGAAATGCGGGCGCTCGGTTGCGGCGTCGGCAACGCATGGCTACGCGCTGCTTCTGTACTCGGCCCCTACATGGTGGGCTTGATCCTGAGTACCGGTGGCGGGATCAACATAGTGTTTCTGATGTTTGGCGGCTTTGCGCTGGTCGGCGGTCTGGTGACGCTCGCGTTTGCGGTCGAGACGCGCGGCCGCGTGCTCGAGGAATTGTCTCCGTCGGGCAGCAAGTAGCGTCAATCAAATGCGGCGGGCGCGGCATGCCGGTCGAAGCCGTGCATGTATTGCGCCCATTGCAAACCCACGATCGCGCCCTTGACCGGCTGCAGCAGGCCGATGGCGAGCCCGAGGGTTAACGGCAGCCATAATGCAATGTGAACCCAATACGGCGGCGCGAACACCAGTTCAACTTCGAGCGCAAGGGCGACCACGATGTGGCCGGCGATCAGCACCACGAAATAGGCCGGTGCGTCGTCCGCACGATGATGGCTCAGCTCCTCGCCGCAATGTTCGCACCGATCGACCACCTTCAGAAAAGCGCGAAACAGACGGCCTTTCCCGCAGTTGGGGCAACGCCCACAAAAGCCGCGAGCCATCGCCTGCATCACATCACGCGAGGGTCGAGCTGTCTGGGTCATGTCGGCAGAGTTGGGGTTGAGCCGCCCGCTTTGCAAGCCGACAAGCCCGCTATGCACCATGCTTCGTTGCTGCAGCGGAGTAGTCGCCGCGCGTCATTACCGCGGTCGCTCCGCCGTCGATCGGAATGACTGTGCCGGTGAGGTAACTCCCGGCCGGCGATGCAAGCAAAAGCGCCAGCCCTTTGATCTCGTCAGTCTTCGCCAACCGGCCCATTGGCACCATGTCGGCGAACAGCTTCACAACATCCGGCTCGCGATGCAGCCGGCCGCCGCCGATGTTGGTCACGAACGGCCCGGGCGCGATTGCGTTGACGCGGATATTCCAGGGCGCGAGCTCGACCGCGGCTTGCCGCACCACGTTGATCACCGCCGCCTTGGACGCAATATAGCCGTACCCGACCATCGGCTCGGACCGGATGCCGGCAATCGATGCGGTCGCCACAATACTTCCGGAAGCACGCACCTTCATGTGCGGAACGGCGAATCGCATGGCCATCACGGTTGCGGTCAGATTGACGTCGAGCGCGCGCCGGAACAGCGCAGGGTCAAAGCGATCGATCGCGCCCGCATCGGTCATCAGCGTCCCAGGGCCGGAGCTGATGCCCGCATTGGCGAATAAAACGTCGAGACGGCCGTGCCGGCGTGCCGCGCCATCGATCGCTGCATGCAAGGCGTCGGTGTCCGCGACGTCGAGCGTCATCGGTTCGACTGTGCAGCCCACAGAGATGAGCCGGGCCGCGTGGCGCGCAAGCTCCGCTTCGTTGAGGTCGACCATGACAACCGTCGCACCGTTCTCCGCCATGACTTCCGCATACGCGAGGCCAAGGCCGCTCGCAGCGCCGGTCACGAGTGCGACATGGCCGCTGACGTCGAACAGTTCGGCTTGCTTCATGGTGCCAGTCCCCGGGCTTTTCATGCCCGCGCTTGTCGCGGGCATCCACGTCTTATAACTCTAGTAACACAAAATCGTAGATGGCCTGGACGGCGCCCCGCACGCTTGGCGCGGACCCCGACAAATCCGGCCATGACGCATTGGTCGGGAGTGAATGCTTGCAGCATATCAAAGGAAAGACCGCCTACGTTTCGGGCGCCGCATCGGGCATAGGCTTCGGAGTTGCATCGGCGCTGGCGCAAGCCGGCGCCAATATCGCGATGGTCGATATTCGGGAAGACGCGCTGGCGGAAGCGCGCGCCCGCCTGCACAACCTCGGCGCCCACGTGGAGACCTTCGTCTCCGACGTTTCGGATGCGGCCATGCTGGAGGAAACGGGCGCCGCCATCGAGGCAAAATTCGGCCCCATCCATATTGTCTGTAACAATGCCGGCGTTTCGATGCTCGGCGTGCGGCTCGAGGAGATCCCACGCTCCGACTGGGACTGGGTCATCGACGTCAATATCAAAGGCGTCATCAACGGTATCCGAACATTTGTCCCGCGCGTGCGGCGCCATGGCGAAGGCGGCCACATCGTCAACACCGCCTCGATCGCCGGCCTGCAGGTCAACCCGAACTTTCGGACCGGGGCCTATGCGATGACCAAATACGCGGTCGTAGCGCTGTCGGAAGCACTCGAACAGGAACTGGCGGGCAGCGGAATCGGGGTCTCGGTATTGTGTCCCGCAGCCGTCGACACCGGCATTCATCTCTCGGCGCGGGCGCGCCCGGACCGTCTGGGCGGCCCGTTCACACGCGACGCCGACCACTTCATGGGCGACCTCATCAAGCAAGGACTGCACCCGGAGCAGGTCGGGGGGCGCGTCGTGCAGGCGATCCGCGACGGCGAATTCTATATCCTGACTCATTCCAGCCCGCGCGAGTGGGTCGAACGGCGCTTTGCGCGCATCATGGCCGCGTTCGACCGGGCCGAGGCGTTTGAGAAGAGTCTCGGCATCGAACCATGGCGGCTGGACATGACTCGCATTCCGCCTGCTGATTAGGATGGATTCGATGCTTTGAAAGCCTTAGCATCGCTACACCTGCCTACAGAAAAACGAACCTCGTCAAGGGAGCGAGCGCGATGAGCAACACGTCCAACGTTGCGCGCATCAAGGGACAGCCATCGGTTCGTGACCGCGTATCGGCGGCCGAATGGGAAGCAAGGGTGGAGCTCGCGGCGGCGCACCGCTACGCCGAATATTCAGGCTGGACCGACCTGATCTTCAATCACTTCACGTTGCGGGTGCCGGCCGAACCCAATTGCTTCCTGGTCAAGCAGCACGAGCTCATGTTCGAAGAGGTCACGGCCTCGAATCTTCTCAAGGTCCGTATGGACGGCGAGCCGGTCGGCACCGACGAGCACGTCAACGCTGCCGCCTACACGATCCATACCGCCGTGTTCGAGGTGCGCCCGGATGTCAACGCCGTCGCGCACATCCACAGCCCGGCCGGCATGGTGCTTGCCGCGCACGCGCACGGACTGCGCTATCTCTGCCAGGACGCGATGATGTTCTACAACCGCGTCGGCTATCACGACTTCGAAGGCATCGCGGTCGATCTCGAGGAACGCGAGCGGCTGGGCCGCAATCTCGGGCAGCACAGGGCCATGGTGCTGCGCAATCACGGCCTTCTGACCTGCGGCCCGTCGATCGGCGAAGCGATCGTGCTCATGCACAATCTCGTTGGCGTTGCCGAGGTTCAGGCCCGCATGGAGGCGACCGGCCAGGAGATGTGCGTGCCGCCCGCCGACGTATGCGAAAAGACCGCGCAGCAGTTCGAGGCCTTCGTGCGGCGCGACCATTGCGAGCCGCAATGGCAGGCAATCCTGCGCTGGCTCGACCGGCGCGATGCGTCTTTTCGGGATTAATCCCGCGTCTCTTTGTATCACCGCTTCGCCAGTGCCACCGACACCGATCGCACGTCGGTTCCTTCATGTCGGTCTCCTGCTGAAGGTTCCTTTTACCAACGCGGGAGCGGGCGGTCAGTTCTAGGGGATAGCAACCCCAATCAATGACATTTCGGCAACTTGCCACGGCCGTGCCTGAGGCACAGGGCGTGTTTGGTAATTAACTTAGTTCCCTTTCGGTGGGTTATCGATCTTCCAGGGGTCCTTGACCATTTCGACCTTGCCGATGACCACGTTGGCGAGCTTGCCGTCGACCTTTTCAACGCGGCGGATGTCGATGTCCTGGATGATGTCGCGCTCAACCGGGTCGATCATGAATTTCCCGCGCGGGCTCACGAATGTCTTGCCTTTCATGAAATCCACATAGGCGAGGCCGTCGGCATTGGGGCCGAGCGCTGATACCGCCTGATGAATCACCGCCGCTCCGTCCCAGGCCGCCACCGAAGAGGCATCCGCCTGCGCCTTGTCGCCGAACAACTTTCGCAGCTCCGTCTTGAGCTTGGTGTTCTCCGGAAAGGTGTTGTTGGGCGTATACTGGGCGGTCGTCACCGTACCGATGATGTCATCGGTGAAGTTCGGCAACAGCGTTTCCTGCGTCTCGCCGCCGCCCATCAGCTTGATGCCGGCTGCTTTCAGGCCGCGCTCGAAGAAAGCCTTGACGAATGCGATCGAGGGGGATCCCACCGGCTGAAACATGTAGAGCGCGTCGGGCTTGGCCTGCAGAACCTTCTCCATGTAGGCCGCGAAGTTCGTCTCCTGTTGCGGCGTGCGCGCGGCGCCAACAATCTCACCGCCTCCTGCCTTGAACTCCTTGGTGAAGTAGGCCTCCGCGTCGTAGCCAGGCGCGTAATCGCTGACGATCGTGTAGACCGTCTTGATGCCGCTCTTGCTCGCCCATTGCGCCGCCGGCACGATCAACTGCGGGATCGTGAAGCTCACTCGGACGTAGTAGGGCGAACCGCGCGTAATCGACGCGGTCGCCGCATTCATGATCACGACCGGAATCCTGGCCTGCCCGGCGGTCTCCGCCACCGCCATCGCATGCGGCGACAACTCAAATCCGGCCAGGAACTTCACCTTGTCGCGTACCGCCAGCTCCTCGGCGAGCTGCTTGGCCTTGTCAGGACCGGCGCTGGCGGCGTCACGATAGATAAACTGGATTTCGTGCTGCTTGCCGTCGGGACCCTTCACGGTATTTCCGTAGACCGACTGATACGCCTGGATGGCCTGTTGAAACTGCGTCCCCCACGTCGCGAATGCGCCGCTGAACGATACGATCAGACCGACCTTCACGACATCGGCGGAGGCTTGGCCAGCGCCAAAGAGCCCGACGGCAACCGCCACGGCACCCGTGACTAGTTTCATCGATTCCTCCCGAGCGAACGCGCGTTCTGTCGACGCAATCGTTCCGCGCGTCTTTTCAACTATAGCGCGGGTTGTCCCGCACGCGCGGCGCGCAACAATTACGCTTCTTTGCCGGGCGGCGATTGTGAGGTTACAGCTACCGATGAGCCGATGCTCATATTTTCTTTTCACGTTGTAATTCGGCTACGTGCGGAACGTACTCGGCCACCTGGTTGCGCCCCGCGGCCTTGGCGGCATAGAGCGCCTTGTCGGCGGCCTCGACCAGGACGGTCGGGCCCGGATCGATCGGATCGGCTTCGCGTGCTGGAAAAACACATGCCACGCCGACGCTGATCGTGACGTCCGGTCCGCCGCGCGCATCAACGCGCGGGATATCGAGCTCTCGGACCCCCTGCAACAGGCGCCGCGCCAAGGCGGATGCCTTGGCAAGGTCGGTTCCCGGCAGCAGGATCGCAAATTCCTCGCCGCCATAGCGTGCAACCGTCTCCCCGGCGCGGCGCCCTCCGCTGGCGAGCACGTCTGCGATCATTTGAAGGCAGCGGTCGCCCACCACATGGCCATGGACGTCATTGAACGCTTTGAAGCTGTCGACATCGATAATGAGCAGAGCCAAGGTGGTTTTGCTGCGTATGGCGCGCCGCCATTCTTCGTCCAGCGCATCGTCGAAGGCGCGACGGTTTGCAACGCGGGTCAGCGGATCGACCGCCGCCAGCCGTCGTAGTTCTGCCTGCCCGTCGACCAGCTTGGAATAGAGTCGGCCGTTCTCGATCAACAACATCACCAAGACGAAGCTCACGGCCGCGAGGCCATAGGTCCGGCCGAGGTACCAGCCGAGATCGAACCGGCCGGAATTCAGCGTCGAACTCAGCGCGACTTCGAGTACCTGAACACAACCAACGACCAGCACCCAGAGGTCGAGGACTGATCGCAACCGCCGCCAAAGGATAACGAGTGCGATCGGGCCGATCGTCCAGCCAAACGGGGCGATATAGTACGATCCAGGCGCGTAGCGGTTGCCGTTCATGAGAACGGGGAGATGATCTTCCCCCGCAGTCGCGAGCAACGTGAGCGCAACGGTTGCCGTCAATACGAACGCGGCACTTTCCAGGATGCTGACGCGCGCGCGCCGATGCGGCTCATACGGCAGAGGCTTCTCGTCCTTCAGCAGCGCATAGGCCAGGACGAACAGGGCAAACCCGGCCTTCCAGAATGCGTATAGCCAGGCCGTCGTTTGCGAGCCGGCGCCGAGCAGCCCGTTTGGCGTGAATAGGCCGGGAAAGCTGAGTGCGTGCGCTACCGTCATCGTCGCCGTGAACAGGTAGCCACTCCCCAGCACCAGCAATGCACGGGAGCGCAAAATGGAAAATTGCCCAAACAGCAGGACCGCGGTGATCGCGTCGATAATGACAAGCCACGACTCATAGATCGGGATGAACGCCCACACCGTCGGCAACTGCACCGAGGCAAATGGCAGCCCGATAAAAAACAGCGTCGCGGCAATCAGCACGACGGCAAGCGCAAGACGACGGTGGCCGGGCCCCGCCGGCATCGTCGACAGGAACACCATCTCTTCCGGCGACGGATCGGACGCCATGTGCTTTCCGGATACAGCAGATCAGCCCCGTTAGCCGGGTGCTTCCGAGCTAGTTAATAAGCCCTGCTGCAAAGGTATTTACTATAGCGGCTTTCCGCGCCAACGCGACCAAGGGGTCAAGGAGATTTGGCTAACAAGTCCGCCGTCGACGCGGCGCTCATTGGCCACCTCGGGCTCGTCTTCCGCCACCCGATCGCGGCCCGCCGCCTTGGCGGCGTAAAGCGCCCTGTCGGCGCGTTCAACGAGGCCGTCCGGCCCAGGGGCCCAGGGATCAGGATCGCGCGCGGGAAACGCAGTAGCAACGCCTGCGCTGATCGTCACATGCGCTGCGACCGACGATGCCGCGTGCGGAATGTTGAGATCGCGCACTGTCTGGCACAGCCGCCGCGCCAACACCGAGGCCTCGCCGCTATCAATGCCGGGAAGCAGCACCGTGAACTCTTCACCGCCGCAACGAGCAACGGTTTCGCCGGCCCTTCGCGTGGTATTGACCAGCACATCGGCGATTGCACGCAGACAGTCGTCGCCCGCCGGATGACCATAAACGTCGTTGAAGCTCTTGAAGCTGTCAACGTCGACCAACAGCAATGACAGGCTCGTCCGGTTGCGCATGGCCCGACGCCATTCCGTCTCGATGGCCAAATCGAACGCCCGGCGGTTGGCAATGCCGGTCAGCGGATCGACCCTTGTCAGGCGCTGCAACTCGGCCTGCCCGGCAGCGAGCTTGGCGTAGAGGCGGCTGTTCTGGATCAAAAGATTGATCAGCACGAAGCTCGCGGCGGCCAATCCAAACAACCGCCCAAAGACGAAACCAAAATCGAAACGGCCGGTGTTGAGAACCGCGCTCAGGACTGCAGAGAGCAGGATCATAAAGATGACAACCAAGAGCCACAGGTCGAGAACCGATTTAGCTCCGCGCCGCCAGAACCACAGCAGGAACAGCAGACCAAGCGACAAACTGACAATGGCCGTGACCAGCGTGGTGCGCGTATAGCGGCCGTCGTTCTGAAGCGCGGGAAGAATGCCGTCTGCTTGCGTCGCGAAGAGCGTGAGTAAGCAGGTCAAGGCAACGACGATGACTATGCTTGAAACGATCGCGACGGAGGCGCTGCGAACCGGAGAGGCTGGTTTCCTGCTGCTCATCACGATGTACGCGATGAGGGAGAGTTCGTATCCAATCCGCCAGAACACGAATAGCCAAGCTGAGGCCTGCGGACCGCCGCCCATGAGGCCGGTCGGGGTAAACACGCCGGGGAAAGCGAGCACATGCGGCACCGTCATCACGGCGGCGTAGAGATACCCCGCGGCCAACACCAGCATCGCGCGCGAGCGCAAGATCGCGAACTGGCCAAATAATAGAACCGCCGTAATCAGGCTGATGACGAGCAGGGCTGATTCTTAAATCGAGATGAATGCCGGCGACGGCGGAAGCTGCACCCGCACAAACGGAGCAGCTGCCAGAAACACCACGATTGAAACAACCACAACCACCAGCGCATGCCGGCGCTGTGCCGGCCCAGCCGGCATGGTCGACAGGAAGACCTGGTCCTCCTGCGCCGGGTCGAGTTCCATGGATCCCTCGGATGCCATGGTCTACGTGCACCTCGCCCAAAGAGGCCGGTATTGGATCGTGATTGATCCCCCCGGATCGATTAACCGGACGCAGTCTCCGGTGCCGACTCAAATTGATGTGGCACGGATTACACCTTTACCGCATTTTCGGGCAAAAAACGGGCTTCCAGGTACGGCTGTATCCGACCCAGGAGGGGATTGCGCGCGCAAGCACGGAAGGCAACGGATCGTAGGCCATTTCCGACAGCCCACGAGGTAGCCTAGCCACCTACGATTTCAAGCTGTACGTCGACGTTGCCGCGCGTGGCGTTAGAATAGGGGCAAATCTTTTCGTGCGCTTCCTTGGCGAGGGCCGTCAATTCAGCCTGCGGCAGGCTTTTGTCCTCGACGTGTAGTTTGACGGCGAGACCAAAGCCGCCACCCTCCCGCGGCCCAATCGACACCGCGGTCGTGATCTTCGCTTTGCTGGCATCTTTTTTGTGTTGCTTCCCGACGAAATCCAGCGCGCCGCCAAAGCAGGCTGCGTAGCCCGCCGCAAACAAGTGCTCGGGCGTCGCCGTGTTTGCCCGGCCCGGACCACCCATCTCCTTGGGCACCGAAAGGTCGACGCTGACCATTCCGTCACTTGACTGGGTGTGACCATTGCGGCCGCCGGTCGCGGTCGCAGTCGCGGTGAAAAGCGGCTTGATCTTGTCCATGGTTTGGTCCCCTGCTCGTCGTCGGGCCCACATGCGACCGTGAGGGTCGATGTTCAAGCCACATATGCGTGATTTAGGAGCCTACTGGCTGACCCCGAGCAAGCGTGCCTGGGCTTCGTGATCGCCGAGCAGCGCCGCACTAGCCCCGCGGTAGACGATCTTGCCGCGATCGAGCACCGCCACGTCCTTGGCAAAGGAGAGGGCGAGTTCGGCCTTCTGCTCCACCAGGACCATGCTCAAGCCGGCCTCATCGCGGATCTTGATCAATGCCGCGAACAAGGCCTCGATCACGATCGGCGCCAGGCCTTCGAGCGGCTCGTCGAGCAGCAGCACCCTCGGCCCGCCGGCCAGCGCGCGGGCGACTGCAAGCATTTGCTGTTCGCCGCCGGAGAGGCGGTTACCGGTGATGCGATAGCGTTCCTTGAGTCGCGGGAACAGATCATAGACCGCCTCGCTGCCCCACCCGCCCGGGAGGGTCGACACCGCAAGGTTTTCCTCGACCGTCAGCGAGGGAAAGATTTCGCGCTCTTGCGGGACATAACCGAGCCCGAGGCGCGCGCGTCGATGGATCGGTATGGTTTCGATCGCCTCGTCGCCGAGCCGAATGGTGCCGCTATGGCGCGTAGTGATGCCCATCAGCGTCGTCAGAAGCGTGGTCTTGCCGACACCGTTGCGACCGAGCAGCGCGAGCGTTCCACCCGGCGGCAACTCGAGCGAGACTCCGTCGAGCACGACGGTGTCGCCGTAGCCGGCAACCAGACCTTCCACCTTGAGGCCCACGCTCATACCACAGTCCGCCCCAGATAGACCGCGCGGACCTCCGGATCGGTGGCGATCTGCGCCGGCACGCCCCGCCGCAGCACCCGGCCTTGCACCAGCACGATGATCTCTTGCGCAAAGCGGAAGATCACGTCCATGTCGTGTTCGATGATCAGAATGGCGATGTCCTTGGGCAATTTGCTCAACACGTCATGGATATGATGGGTTTCGGCCGAAGGAACTCCCGCGGCCGGCTCATCGAGGAGCAGGACCCGCGGCTTGAGCGCCAGCGCGATCGCAATTTCCAACAGCCGCTGCTGACCATACGGCAGCTCGCGAACGATCCGATCGCCGATCGCGCCGATGCCTATTTGATCAAGCCGCGTCTGGGCTTCCTCGAGGCACGCGCGCCATTGCGGCTTGTAGCGCATCATGCGCCAAGCGAATTTCTCGCGCTCGGCGATCGCGATCGCAACGTTGTCGCGCACAGTCATTTCAACGAGGAGCGTGTTGATTTGGTGGGTGCGCGCCAGGCCATGGTGGACGCGCCGCTCCGCCACCATGGTCTCGATCGAGACCCCGTCCAGTGTGATCGTGCCGGCATCCGGATGCAGGAAGCCGGTCAGAAGGTTGACGAACGTGGTCTTGCCGGCACCGTTCGGGCCGATCAGGCCGACCCGCGCGCCGGCAAACAGGTCAACGTCGATCGCTTGCGCCACAATGAGAGCGCCGAAGTTCTTGCATAGGCCGCGAACCGACAGAACAGGCGCCGCGCTCATGTGGGATCCGGGCGACGGCGAAGACGATCAAACAGGCGGCGGCCGACCCGCCCCAAGTCCAGTAGACCACCTTCGAGAAACAGAACCGTGGCGATCAGCATCAGCCCCACCACGAATTCCCAGAAGTAGGGGCTGATCCTGGCGGTGGCGTCCTGCACCAGATAATAGACCGCGGCGCCCACGAAGGCGCCATAGAGGCGCCGCGTGCCGCCAAGGATAAGCATGACGGTGACGATGCCCGAAGTCAGAAGACTGAGCACCGACAATCCGACAAAGCGCGTCGCATGCGCCGACAGCGCGCCGGCTGAGCCCGCCATCGCGGCCGACAATGTGTAGACCGCGAGCAGCCGCCACCACACCGGCGTGCCGATGGCACGCATCCGGCGCGCATTCTGCCGAATGCCGTCGAGCGAGCGCCCAAACGGCGAGTGCACGATGCGCCACGATATCAAGAACCAAATGAACAGCACAACGGCGGCGTAGACGTACGCGGTCTCGCCGAAAATGTTGAACTCGAACATGCCGAAGATCGGGTCGATCTTCACGCCCTGCAGCCCATCGTCGCCGCCGGTGAGACTGCGTGCCTGATTGGCGTACTCGAACAGAATCGAGACAATTGCCAAGGTCAGCATCAGGAACGTGACCCCGGTTGTGTGGAGGATCATCGCGCCGGTCACCAAGCCAAACAGGCCGGCAATCAGCACCGCCGCGATATGCCCGAGGATCGGGTCGGGCGACACGTGAATCGCAAACAGGCCCGCCGCGTACGCCCCGAGTCCGAAGAATGCCGCTTGGCCGAGGGTCACGATGCCGGCGTAACCCAGCGCGAGATCGAGCGACAGCGCGAACAAGATCCAGATCAGCACTTGCGTGCCGAGGCTGAGGTAACCGCCGGCCATGAAATAGAAAACGATAATGATCGCCCATGGCAGCGCGTGCCCGACGAGCGCGAGCCAACTGCGTCCGCTCGTCATTGCGCCAAAGCTCGTGGCCGGCGGCGCGGCAACGGGTTCGTCCCGGTTGAGCGCCGTCATCAGCCGGCCGCCTTCGATGGCATCAGGCCCTGCGGCCGCCACAGCAGAAGCACGAAGACCGCCGCATACAGCAGGTAGGGCGCCGCTTGCGTCACAAAATATTTCCCGAGCGTATCGATGATTCCGAGCGCGATGGCGGCGATGAACGAGCCCTTGAAGCTGCCCTCACCGCCGACGATCACGACCACCAGGAACAGCACCACGTATTTGAGCGCGTAGGACGGCTCGAGCGACAGGATCTGGGCACCGACGGCACCGCCGAGCCCGGCGAGCGCGCAACCGATGATGAAGGTGCCGGTGAACAGGATATTGACGTTCATACCGACGCAGCGCGCGATTTTTGAATTGTCAACCGCCGCGCGCAGCTTCGCGCCATAGAGCGAATTGTCGATGAGATACCACATCACGGCCGCTACCACGGCGCCGACCGCGATCAGGAACAGCCGATAGGCCGGGTAGGTGCGAAAACCGATGTTGACCGGCTGCGCCAGATAGTCCGGAAAAACCATCGGATAGGGAAATGCGCCGAACATCTCGGTCGCGACCGCGGTTACGACGAACACAAGGCCGATCGTCAAAAGCACCTGCGATAGTTCACCCTTGCGATAGAGTGGGCGATAAACGGTGAGCTCGGCGATCCCACCCAATGCTCCCGCCACCGCAGCGGCGCAGACGAGCGCGAAATAAAAGTTTACGCCTTTCTGGGTGAGGTAACCGGCCGTGTAGCCGCCGATCATGGCGAACGATCCGTGCGCCAGGTTGACGACGCGCATCAGCCCCATCGTGATGGTGAGGCCGACCGAGATCAGAAACAGCACCATGCCGTAGGAAACACCGTCGAGCAAAACAGTGGCGGCGAATGAAAGCATGATCGTTGATCTGCGTGGAGCGGTTTGAGGTGTTGCCTGAAAGTCGATGCGCGCGGAACCGCACAATGTTCCGCGCGCAGCGCCGAAGGCGTCCCGTTTCTAGTTGCTTTTCGGCGGATTGTCGATCTTCCAGGGATCCTTGACCATGTCGACCTGACCGATGTCGATGTTGACGAGCTTACCATCGCGTTTTTCGACCCGGCGGATGTAGATGTTCTGGATCACGTCGCGCTCGGCGGGATCGATCATGATCGGGCCGCGCGGACTGTCGAGTTTCTTGCCCTTCATGAAGTCGACGTACTTGGCGCCGTCGGCGTTGGGGCCGAGTTCCTTGACCGCCTGATAGATCAATTTCGTTCCGTCCCAGGCGGCGACCGACGCGATGTCCGGCACTGCCTTGTCGCCGAACATCTTCACCAGTTGGCTCTTGAGCGCGATGTTTTCGGGGTTGGTGTTGGTCTCGGTGTAGTGGAAAGCCGTCACGACGCCGATCACGTCGTCGGTAAAATTGGGCAGGAACAGCTGCTGCGTTTCGCCGGTGCCGATAAGCTTGATGCCGGCGGTCTTGAGGCCGCGTTCAACATAGGACTTGACGAAGGCGATCGAGGGCGATCCGGCGGGCTGGAACATGTAGAGTGCGTCAGGCTTGGCCTGCAGCACCTTTTCCATGTAGGCCGCGTAGTTGGTTTCCTGCTGCGGCGTCCGCGCGCTGCCGACGATCTCGCCGCCGAGCGCCTTGAAGGTCTTGTTGAAGTAGTTTTCGGCGTCGTAACCGGGCGCATAGTCGCTCACGATCGTGTAGACCTTGCGGATCCCGTTGTCGTACGCCCACTTGGCGAGCGACACCACGTGCTGCGGGATGGTCATGCTGACCCGCACGTAGTAGGGCGAGCCGCGCGTGATCGAGGCGGTCGCTGCGTTCATGATGACGACGGGAATTTTGGCTTGGGTCGCTATGTCAGCGACCGCCATGGCGTGCGGCGATAGATCAAAGCCAGCCAGGAACTTGACCTTTTCGCGCAAGACGAGCTCTTCGGCGAGCTGCTTGGTCTTGTCGGGGCCGGCGCTTGCGTTATCGCGATAGATGAATTGGATCTCGTGTTCCTTGCCGTCGGGGCCTTTCACAGACTTGCCATTCACCGCTTGATAGGCGTCGACCGCCTGCTGGAATTGCGTGCCCCATGTGGCGAATGCGCCGGTAAAGTCAGCGATGAGGCCAACCTTGACTACATCCGCGTGCGCGCTACCGATTGCAGTAACGAGCGCGCCGACGGCGCTTAAACCTGCCAACCATTTCTTCATTGCCGTTCCTCTCCTTCCGGTGATTGCGACCTCTGCGGGTCGATTTGGCTCTCCGCCGTCATGTCTGCGCTTGTGGAGCATCCGCCGCCGCGCAGTATCACGAAGACGTGGATGGCCGGGACGAGCCCGGCCATGACGTGCTGTGCGCCCTAGTTGCTCTTGGGCGGATTGTCGATCTTCCAGGGGTCCTTGACCATGTCCACTTGGCCGATGTCGACGTTCACCAGCTTGCCGTCGCGCTTCTGGACCTCGCGGATATAGATATTCTGCACGACCTCGCGCTCCGCCGGATCGATCATGATCGGTCCGCGTGGGCTGTTGAGCGTCTTGCCCTTCAGGAAGTCGACGTATTTGATGCCTTCCGCATTGGCCCCGAGCGCGGCCACCGCCTGGTAGATCAGGTTAGTGCCGTCCCAAGCGGCGACCGAGGCGATATCGGGCGTCGCTTTCTCGCCGAACATCTTCACCAGCTGCTTGCGTAGCGCGATGTTCTCCGGGTTGGTGTTGGTCTCGGTGTAATGGAACGCCGAGACCGCCCCGATGACGTCGTCGGTGAAGTTCGGCAGGAACAATTCCTGGGTTTCGCCGGTGCCGAGCAGCTTGATGCCCGCCGCCTTGAGGCCGCGCTCGATGTAGGCTTTCACGAACGCGATCGAGGGAGAACCCGCGGGGATGAACATGAAGATCGCATCAGGCTTCGCCTGCAGCACCTTCTCCATGTAGGCCGCGTAATTCGTCTCCTGCTGCGGCATGCGCACGCTGCCGACGATCTCGCCGCCGACTGCCTTGAAGCCTTTGGCGAAGTAGGTCTCTGCGTCGTAACCAGGCGCATAGTCGCTGACCAGCATGTAGACCTTCTTGATGCCGTGGTCGTAAGCCCATTTCGGCAGCGGGGAGACATATTGCGGGATCGTCATGCTCACGCGCACGTAGTAGGGCGACCCGCGCGTGATCGATGCGGTCGCCGCGTTCATGATGATGACCGGAACTTTGGCTTGGGTCGCAATATCGGCGACCGCCATGGCGTGCGGGGAGAGATCGAAGCCCGCCAGAAACTTGACCTTCTCGCGCAGCACCAGATCCTCGGCGAGTTGTTTGGTCTTGTCGGGACCGGCGCTCGCGTTGTCGCGATAGACGTATTGGATCTCGATCTCCTTGCCGTCCGGGCCCTTGACGGTCTTGCCGTTGACCGCCTGGAACGCCTCGACCGCTTGTTGGAACTGCGAGCCCCAATTGGCGAATGCGCCGGTGAAATCCGCGATCAGGCCGACCTTGACGACATCAGCCGCACCGGCCATCCCGGCCATTGCCACGAGCGCAGCCGTGGCGGCGCACAATCGAGCCAACCATCTGTTCATCGCGTTCCCTCTCCCTGTTCTCGTCATCTTGCGCTTCGACGACACACCGCCGGTGCAACGACCAGCGGCGGCGATCGATATGCCGGACGCTCATTGCCGCCCCGCTCCGCTTGCATGAGGTTATAGCGCGTCGGGGCATCACCGGTACAGTGGTGGGCAGCGTGTTGGGCGTTTCCGGTTTGTCGGACGCTCGATTTCATGGCTTGTGCGATGCGCGCCTTGCGCGAGGACAGCGCAACCACGCGCTTGTGGCTACGCCCGTCGCCACGCATAGTGACCGCCGCTCCAAATCATTCATGGATCCAATGACTGACCACCACACCGACCAGTTCGACTACATCATTGTTGGCGCCGGCTCGGCCGGCTGCATTCTAGCCAACCGCCTGAGCGCGGACCCGGCGAACCGCGTCCTGCTGCTCGAGGCCGGCGACGACGACCGCTCGATTTGGACCCGGATTCCAATCGGATACATGTACATGATTGGCCACCCGGCGTTCGACTGGTGTTTCGAGACGCAACCCGAGCCGCAGCTCAACGGGCGCAAGATCCTCCATCCGCGCGGCAAGGTGCTCGGTGGGTCCTCGTCAATCAATGGGATGATCCAGATCCGCGGCCAGGCCGGGGACTTTGATCACTGGCGTCAGCTCGGGTTGGAAGGCTGGGGCTGGGATTCGGTCCTTCCTCATTTCAAGCAGCACGAGGATTTTGCGCTCGGCGCCGACGCTTATCACGCGGTGGGCGGTGAACTGGGCGTGAGCCCACAGCGTGCCAATTGGCCCATCTTGGATGCCGTGCGGGATGCGGCGATTGATGACGGGACCCCGCGCACCGACGATTTCAACAATGGCACCTGCGAGGGCGTCGGGCCCTACCACGTCATTCAGCGCAACGGCGTGCGCGCAAGCGCGGCGCGCGCCTTCCTCAAGCCGGTGCGCGGCCGCGCCAACCTGCGGCTTGAAACGAGGGCGGTGGCCACCCGTATCTTGCTCAACGGCCGGCACGCAATCGGTGTCGAGTACCGCCACGGGGGCAAGACCAAACGCGTGCGCGCCAATCGCGAGGTCATCGTTGCGGCCGGATCGATCAAGACCCCGCAACTGCTGATGTTGTCCGGGTTAGGACCGGCGCAGCATCTCGCGGAACATGGCGTCGACGTCGTGCTCGATCGCCCCGGCGTCGGTGCGAATCTGCAGGATCATCTTCAGATGATGCTCACGTACCGGCTCGACGGCACCAAGACCCTCAACCAGCGCTACAACGCGCCGTTCGGACGGGTCAGTATCGCACTCGAATATGCGTTGCTTCGGCGCGGCCCGATGGCGATGGGCCCCTCTCCGCTCGGTATCTTCCTGCGCTCGGATCGGGATCGCGAGCGCGCCAACCTGGCCTTTACGGTCCTGCCGTTCTCCCGCGTCGCGCCCGGTATGAAGAGCAAGTTTCACGCTTTCCCGGCCATCACGATGTCGGTCTACGCCTGCCGGCCGACGAGCCGCGGCAGCGTGCGTCTGCATAACGCCGACATCACCACCGCGCCTGACCTATGTTTCAACTACCTGTCGACGCCGGAAGATCGCGCGCTTGCGATCGACGCCATTCGCATTACCCGCCGCATCATGCGACGCCCGGCTCTCGCCCACTATCGGCCCGTCGAGATCAAGCCAGGACCGCAAGTGCACGACGATGACGATGCGGCGCTGCTCGATGCCTTCAAAAACTCTGCGACCACCATCTTCCACCCGGTCGGAACCGCCAAAATGGGATCGCCGCACGATGCCAGCGCGGTCGTCGATGCCCGCCTGCGGTTCATCGGAGTCAACGGGTTGCGCGTGATCGACGCTTCGGTGATGCCGACGATCACCTCCGGCAATACCAACGCCCCGACCATGATGATCGCCGAGAAGGGCGCCGCCATGGTTTTGCAGGACGCCCGTGCGGCGCGCGCAGCGTGAGGCGCGAGAGCGCCATGGATGAGAATTTTCGACGAAGCTTGTCATCCATGATAACATTCTGATCGATAACGGATTTTACTGTCGCACCGGCCATGGATGACAAATCTGCCGAGAGTGGCATCCATGGCGGTTGTAACCGCATCGGCATGGACGAAATCATCGGTCATGACGTTTAAGGTGAGACCATGAGTATGGCGCAAGACAGCACACCTGCGGCCGACACCAGGATCGTACGCCGAGAAGCCCAGCCGGCTCAGCACGTGAGCGCCGACATCTGCGTGGTCGGCGCGGGTATTGCTGGCGTGTCGGCGGCGCTGGAAGCGGCACGGCTCGGCCGCAAGGTCGCGATCGTCGATGGCCTCCCGACCTTGGGAGGCCAGGCCGTCAATTCGATCATCGGCACGTTTTGTGGACTGTTCGCCAACGGCACCCACGGACCGCAATTCACCTACGGCATCGCAGAAGACATCTTGCGCGACCTTGGGCGCATCCCCGAAGCGCTCTACCGCCGGCACGGCCCGGTCACGACGGTCGTCTACTATGACGAGATTGCACTCGGGCGCTGGATCGAGGAAGCGATCCGCGCAGCCGGCATCACGGTCATTCTCGGAGCGGTGTTACGTGGCGTTCGGCTTGACGGCCGCCGCGTGAAGGAGCTCGAACTCGCAACGCGCTACGGCGACCTGCGGCTCTCCGCCACGGGATTCGTGGATGCGACCGGCGACGCGGCGCTGACGTGGCAAGCCGGATTTGCCTGCCGCGAGTCCGCCAGCCGGCAGGTCTACGGCACCCAGATGGTGGTGCTCGAAAACATCGATGAGGCGAGCCATCCGCAACGCGACGAGATGGCGGCGCGCATGAAGGAGAAAGGCGACGCCTACCAATTGGTGCGCCGGAACGCGGTCTCGTTTGTGATTCCGGGCCGCAGCATCGCGGTTCTCAACATGACTCATACCGAGACCCCGCTCGAGCCGTTGGCGGCGGCGAAGAGCCAGCTCGAAGGCAAGGCGCAGGCCGATCGAGCCGTGCAGTTCCTCAAAGACGAATTCCCGAAGTGTTTTGGCCAGTCGCGAGTGCGCGCCTACGGCAATCCGGGCATCCGCCAGACGCGATGGATTGCGGGCCGCCATCAGCTCACCGTTGACGAAGTCCGCAATGGCACCAAGTTTCCCGATGCGATCGGTCGCACCGCGTGGCCGATCGAGCTGCACGACCACGGCGCCGGTTACGTCTGGCAGACGTTTCCCGAGGATCATGTGCACTATATCCCGCTCGGCAGCCTGACGCCGGCCGAGGCCGACAATCTGGTCGCCGCCGGGCGATGCATCGACGCCGATCTCGCCGCGCTCTCGAGCGTGCGGGTAATGGGGCCGTGCATCGCCATGGGGGCGGCCGCCGCGCATGCGCTCGACCTTGCCGGCAGCGGCAGCGTGCATCAGATCGATACCGCGGCGCTGCGCAAGCGTCTGCACGACAACCTGGAACGCAACGACCCGCAGCCCAAAACGGAGCTTTCGACCGAGGAGCGCCGGCACGCCGAGGAGAAACGGCAGACCGTGAGGACGCACGCATGAAGCTCACCGATTCCGAACAGGCGATGCTCGACGGCCGCGCGGGCCCGGCCAAGCAAAAGGCAATGGACTTGTTGATGCGCTACGGCGACGCGCTCGGCGCCGAGCGGCTGGTTGAGACCAACAACGTCGCAGGCGCGTTCAATGCCTCAACCCCCTCGGTGCGAGCGCTGGTGGCCAAGGGATACGATGCGGTCTACTCGGAGCTCAACCTCGACAGCGCAGAAGTCGTCCCGATCCCGAAGATGGCGGTGAACACCTGCCAGCTCATCACCGGGATCGACAATGAGAAATGGCGCATCCAGGGAATTCCGGAAGAACTCGCCGACCAGCAGAAAAAGGCGGAGGGCTATTTCGGCGCGCGCGGCATCAACATGTTCGCAACCTGCACGCCCTATCAGGTCGGCAACGTGCCGGTGAAAGGCGAGCATTGCGCCTGGATGGAATCCTCGGCCGTGGTTTACTGCAACTCCGTGCTGGGCGCGCGCACCAACACCGAGGGCAAGGAGAGCACCGGCGCGGCCGCGCTCACCGGCCGCATTCCATACTGGGGTTACCACATCACCGAGAACCGCCGTGGCACCCACCGGGTCGAGGTCGACGTTGCGGTCGACGACATCATGGACTGGGGCCTGCTCGGCTACTGGCTGGGCGAAATCGTGCAGGAAGATATCCCGGTGCTGACCGGCAAGGTCGCCCAGCCGAGCCTGATCAAGCTCAAGCATTTCGGCGCGGCCGCCGCATCCTCCGGCGGCGTCGAGATGTACCACATTCCGGGCGTCACGGCGGAAGCCAACTCGATCGAGGAAGCCTTTGGCGGGCGCAAGTGCGAGGCCACGCTCCGGTTCGGTGCAGCTGAGCGCAAGCTCGCCTATGACACGCTCAACTGCGCCACCGATCGCAACGTCGACTTTGTGATGCTCGGCTGCCCCCACAATGCGATCGAGCAGGTCTGGCTGGTGGCATCCTTGCTCGATGGCCGCAAGATCAGCCCGAACACCCAGCTCTGGGTGCACACGCCGCGCGCGTTGCGCGAAGTCGCCGAGCGCAACGGCTACGTCAAAATGATCACGGATGCGGGCGGCGTGGTGATGAGCGACACCTGCCCCGCGATCTCGCGCTACGCACCCAAGGGCACCCGCGTGATTGCGACCGACTCGGCGAAGCAGGCGCATTATCTGCCGGCTATCCTCGGCCTTCCGGTTTGGTTCGGCAGCGTCAAGGACTGTGTCGAAGCAGCCGTCACCGGCCGCTGGAACGGAGCCCTGCAATGAGCATCGTCAACGACACGCGCACAGCGCCAGCGCGCCCCAAGATTGTTCTGCATGGGCGCAAGGTCGTCGGCGGCTGCGCCGAGGGCGAGGCGCTGGTGACGCGCGACACGATCTCGGGCTGGGGCGGCATCAACGAGCGCGAAGGCACCGTGATCGAGCGCCGGCACGAGCTGCGCGGGATCAGCTTCAAGGACAAGGTGCTGGTGTTTCCGGGCGCCAAAGGTTCGTCCGGCTGGTCCGCCTACTTCCACATGACACGGCTCAACGGCGTTGCCCCCAGGGCGCTGATCTTCAACAAGATGACCACCAAGGTCGCACTCGGCGCCGTCGTCACCCACGCTCCCGCGATCACCGAGCTCGATCAGGACCCGCTGACCGTGATCGAAACCGGCGATTGGGTGAAGGTCGATGCCGACAACGGGATCGTCGAGGTGACCAAGAAAGCACAGGTGTAGGATGGGTTGAGCGAACGCGAAACCCATCAAGATTGCCGCCGCCGGCCGATGGGTTTCGCTGCGCTCAACCCATCCTACAAATCGGACAAACTCAATGACCAGAAAGCTTCGCAGCAATTTCGAGCGTGGCACGTCGTTCTGGGCCGTGCGGCGCGCGCAGTGGCGGGCGCTTGGCCTCACCGATGCCGACATGGAGAAGCCGAAGATCGCGGTGATCAACACCTCCTCCGAGCTCGCGATCTGCTTTTCCCATCTCGACGGCGTTGCCAAGATGGTGAAGGAAGCGATCCGCGCCGCCGGCGGGCTGCCGTTCGAAGTGCGCACCACGGCGCCGAGCGACTTCATCCACAGCGCCGGCCATCGCGGCAACTACATTCTGCCGATGCGCGACCTGATCACCAACGACATCGAGGTGCAGGTCGAAGGTGCGCGGCTCGATGGCATGGTCTGCCTCACCTCGTGTGACAAGACCGTGCCAGGGCAACTGATGGCGGCTGCCCGCATCGACATTCCGACCATCATGGTGCCGTGCGGGTACCAGCCGAGCGGCGTGTTCAACAACCACCACGTCGACATCGAGGAAGTGTTTCTCGGGGCCGGCCACTATGTGGCGGGCAAGATCGGCTTCGACGAGTTGCTCGGCATGAGCGAGAACGCCATTCGCGGTCCTGGTGTTTGCTCCGGCATGGGAACCGCGAATTCCATGCACATCGTATGCGAAGCGCTCGGGATGGCGTTGCCCGGCAGCGCGCCGGTACTCGCCAATTCGGAGCGGATGTTCGATTTCGCACGGGCGGCGGGCCGCCGGATCGTCGCCATGGTCGAGGAGGATTTGCGCCCGCGTCAGATTCTCACCCGCGGCGCGTTCGCCAACGCCGCCATGGCCGTGCTTGCGGTATCGGGCTCGATCAATTGCATCAAGCACCTGCAGGCGACCGCGGTCGAGGCTGGCAGCGACCTCGATTTCTACAAACTGTTCGAGGACTGCACGCTCCGCACGCCGGTGCTGAGCGCTGTACGGCCGATCGGCGACACGTCGATCGAAGCCTTTGAAAACGCCGGCGGTGCACAGGCGGTGTTAAAGCAGCTCGAACCGTTGCTGCATCGGGACGCCCTGACGGTCACCGGCAAAACGGTCGGTGAAAACCTGAAGGACGCGAAAGTCGCCGATGCGGAGGTGATCCGGCCGCTCGACCGGCCGCTCTCCCCCAAGGCCGCGATCGTGATGGTGCGCGGCAGCCTCGCTCCGAGCGGCGGCATCGTCAAAGTCGGGCTGCGGCACGACAAGAAGCTGCAGTTCGACGGCCGCGCCAAATGTTTCAGCTCCGCGGACGATGCAATCACAGCGCTGCGTGCTGGCAAGATTGTGGCCGGCGACGCCGTGATCCTGCGCGGGCTTGGCGTGCGCGGCGGCCCCGGCATGGGCATGGCGTCGCGCATCGTATTTGCGATCGACGGCGCCGGTCTCGGTCCCACCGTGGCGGTCGTGACCGACGGCCAGCTCTCGGGCCTTGTCAACAAGGGCCTCGTCGTCGGCGAGGTCAATCCGGAGGCGGCGACCGGCGGACCGCTGGCACTCGTGGTTGACGGCGACCCGATCAGCATCGACGCCGACGCCGGCACGATCGAGCTCCTGGTGCCCGAGGCCGAGCTCGCGGCGCGCCGTGCAAAGCTCAAGCTCACCGACCAGCACTCGGAAGAAGGCTGGCTCGCGATCTACGAGCGCTCGGTGCAGCCGCTCAACAAGGGCGCGGCGCTGGTGCACCCGAAATAATCACGTTGCCGATCCGCAGTCACGCTGTGCTTGACCCTCACCATCGTCCGCGCGGGCGACGTATGACGCCAGACGAGAACCTCATGCCTCACGCGCGAATGATCTGCCTGCTGCTCTGCCTGGTCGCCGGCTTGGCGCAACCCGCCTTCGCCGAAGCGGACGACCGGCCGCTGATGAAGCTACCGCAGGAGATCGAGTATTCGGGCGCGCCCGATCAATTGCAGAGCGCCGTCGTGTTCGGCGATCCAACCAAGCCGGGGCTTTACGTGCAGCGGTTTCGGTTTCCGCCCGGGCTCAAGGTTCCGCCGCACTGGCACCCGGAAGAAATGCGCACGGTCGTGGTGCTCTCCGGGACGCTGTACTACGCGTTCGGCGAAAACTGGGATGAGAAGAAGCTCACCGCGCTTCCGCCCGGGTCGTTTTTCTATGAGCCGCCGCATGTGCCGCATTTCGCCTGGGCCAAGGACGGCGAGGTGATCCTGCAGCTCACCGCGATCGGACCGAGCGGCACCACCATGATCCCGCAGCGGCCGCAGTAAGTCTCAGTTAGTCATTGTTCGAGCACGGGTTGTGCCGCGCCGCGCTTGAGGCCGGCGATCACCGCGCGCATGGCGCTGTCGCGCGCCGGCTTGTCTCCAACGCACGCACGAATGCGCTCGTGCACATAGGCGAGCTTCACGATCACCCCGGGCCCGAGCGTGAATGGGTAGAGATCGGCCTGGCCCATGCTGCGATTGATCGAATTCATGGCGAACGTCAGCGGCAGCCAGGCGTCGATGATGCGTTCGAGGCTGGCCTGGTGCGGATCGAAATCGATCGTGGTCGTGAGATCGCTGCTCTTGGCGACCTGCGGGCGCAGATGAATTCCGAACGCACCGGCGGTCTCCAACGTGTCGATCATGTGAAAATAGTGCGCCCAGGTCTCCGCGAAGTCTTCCCACGGGTGCGCGCTCGCATACGACGACACGAAACTTTGCGGCCAGTTGAGCGGCGCACCTTTCTCGTAATGGCTCTTGAGCGCCGCCCCATAGTCCTCGCGCTCATCGCCGAACACGCGACGAAACTCATCGAGCCCGGACGCATCGCGGACCAGAAGATCCCAATAGTAGTGCCCGATCTCGTGGCGGAAATGGCCGAGCAGGGTGCGATAGGGCTCCTCCATCGCGTTGCGCTGACGCTCGCGCTCGGAATCGTCCGCTTCCGACAGGCTGAGCGTGATGAGCCCGCTGGCGTGGCCGGTCATCACCGGCTTTGAGGGCGCCGCGGCCTGCAGGAAATCGAAGGCGAGGCCGCTTTCCGGCTCTTCGGTCCTGGTCGGACGCGGGAGATAGAGACGCACGAGCGTATAGAAGAGCCGGTGTTTCGCGGTTTCGATTTTGCGCCAGCGGGCGACATTCTGGGGCACCGAGAGGTCGGGAATCATGCGGTTGTGACGGCACGCCGCGCAGAACGTTTCGGGGCTGTCCGCCAAAACCAACCAGTTGCAGGCGTCAAACGCGGTGTTGGCGCAGAACCGGTAGAGGTTCGTGGTGTCGGCCAGTGCTTTCCAGCGATCGCCGTCGGGCTCGACCGCACTCATGGTGCCGAGCTCGGGGATATAACCCAAGTGCCGGCCACAGCTGTCGCATTTATCGTTCTCGAAAAAGAGCGGCTGCCTGCAATGCTGACATTCAAAGAGTCTCATTCGTTATCCCTGCGAGCGATGATTTGCTTCAACGACACCTCATGGTCCCGGCACCGATACTCCATTGCCACATTTTCGCCAACAAAAACAACCCGTTACGGGACGCCTGCGGCCGCCGCCTGCGGCCTCGTTGCCCTGTTCGCCGATTTTTCTACGAGTCGCCCGTACAAATTCTAGGACGTCCGCGCGGCGAAAGCACCCGTCCTGACCCATTGAAGTTACGATTATCTGTGGCATACGAGGCGCAAACTCAAATAGGCACGGAGGGGACGACGATGAAGGCCGTCGCGAGCTTTGTTTGTCTTGCGTTGACGCTCACCGCCGCCGCAACCCAGGTCAGGGCCGAATATCCCGACCGCGTCGTTCGCATCGAGCTCGGCTTTCCGGCCGGCGGCGGCGCCGACATCCTGGCCCGCTGGTATGCCGAAAAGCTGCAGACGCTCAGCGGCGGACATTTCATCGTCGAAAACAAGGTCGGTGCGTCGGGAAATCTCGCGCTTAACGCAGCCGCGAGGGCAGCGCCTGACGGCACGACCTTGCTGTTTGCGTCAACCGTCACCACGGCGGGCAACGCGAATGTGTTCAAGGAGATGCCGGTCGACGTGCGCAAGGATCTCGTCCCGGTTGTCGGTTTCGCGGAAACCCCGTTCGTGCTGTGCGTAGCGCCCGATTCGCCGATCAATTCGATCGCCGAGCTGACGGCCTTCATCAAGTCGAAAGCCGGAAAGGCAACCTATGGGAGCGCCACCACGAGTGCGCTGGCTTCGACCGCGCTCTATCTACAGAAGGTCGAAGCTACCGCGACCTACGTGGGCTACAAAGCGACCGCCAACGCCATACAGGACGTGAACGGTCACCAGATCGATTTTGCGTTTGCCGACGTTGTGTTCGCGATGGGCCAGGCCAAGCAGGGACGCATCAAGATTCTCGCGATTGCATCCGATATGCGCTCGCCGGCCTTGCCCGACGTTCCGACCCTGAAGGAGCTCACCGGCGCAACGACCGGCGACATCGTTGCCCTGTGGGGGCTCTGGGTCCCCGCCGGTACACCCAAGACCATCACTGACAAGCTCGCAAAGTGGATGGACGAGATCACCCGTTCAAGTGAGACCCAGAAGTTCCTGATCGACCAGGGCGCTACGCCTTGGGTCGCAACGCCCGAAGAATACAGGAAGAAATTCGAGGTCGCGCTCAAGGCCTGGGCCGATGCCGCCAAGCTGGCGAACATCGAAGCGCAGTAGAAACGGACTTCTCCGTTGCAATTGATACGGCCCTCGCAGTCGTCATGCCCGCGCTTGTCGCGGGCATCCACGCGAAGACTTTCGCATGTCAGCAAGGAAGACGTGGATGGCCGGGACAAGCCCGGCCATGACGAGGGTGATGTGGGTTCGCGACATGCGGGAGAGCGTGCATGATCCGGGTTAAGAACCCGCAGGATTTCTGGGCAGGCTTGTTGTTCCTTGTGGTCGGTTGTCTGGCGCTGTGGTTCGGCCGCAACTATGCGTTCGGAACCGCCACCAAGATGGGGCCGGGCTATCTGCCGACGGTTCTGAGTTGGGGCCTGGTCCTGATCGGCGCCTTCCTGTCGTTGCGCGCGTTTGCGCTCAAGGGCCCGGCGATCGAACGCAGCCTGATCCGGCCGCAGGTCTTTATTCTCCTGGCGATCGTCGTGTTTGGACTGCTGATCGAGCGCGTCGGTCTCGCCCCGGCGATCGTCGTGGTCACGGTGGTCGCCGCAATCGCCAGCCGTGAAATGCGCTGGCGCGAGACGCTCGCAGTGGCAGTCGGTCTGGCGGCCCTCTGTGTTGGTCTTTTTATCTATCTGCTCGGCCAGCCGCTGACGATCTGGACTTGGAATTTCTAATGGACATCCTGCACAACCTGGCGATCGGATTCGGCGCCGCAGCGACTCCGCTGAACCTGTTGTTCTGCCTGTTCGGGTGCCTGATTGGAACCCTGATCGGAGTCCTGCCCGGTATCGGCCCGATCGCAACGATTGCGATGTTGTTGCCGGTCACGTTTGGGCTGAGCCCGCTGGGCGCGTTGATCATGCTCGCGGGAATTTACTACGGCGCCCAGTACGGAGGGTCGACCACTGCGATTCTGGTCAACCTGCCGGGCGAGTCGTCCTCGGTCGTGACCTGCATCGACGGCTATCGCATGGCCCAGCGCGGCCGCGCCGGCGCGGCGCTCGCGATCGCTGCCGTCGGATCGTTTTTTGCCGGCTGCGTCGGCACCTTGCTGATCGCGGCGTTCGCGCCGATTCTCGCGACCTTTGCCGAGCAGTTCCGCTCGCCGGAATATTTCTCGCTCATGCTGTTCGGGCTCGTCGCCGCCGTTGTCCTCGCCCATGGATCGGTCGTGAAGGCGGTCGCCATGATCGTGCTGGGGCTTCTGATCGGGCTGGCTGGAACCGACACCCAGAGCGGCGTTGCGCGCTTCACCTTCGGCATTCCCGAACTCTACGACGGCGTCGATTTCGTGCCGGTGGCGATGGGACTGTTCGGCTTTGCCGAGATCATGTCCAACCTTGATCGCGGCGGCGATCAGCCGACCATCACGGCCCGCATTACGAGCCTGTGGCCGAACCGGGAGGAAATCCGGCGTGCCATTCCGGCGGTTCTGCGCGGCACCAGCATCGGATCGTTTCTCGGTCTGCTGCCCGGCGGCGGCGCGGTGCTGTCCTCGTTCGCGGCCTACACGTTGGAAAAGAAAGTGTCCCGCTACGCCGCCGAATTCGGCAAGGGCGCGGTCGAAGGCGTCGCCGGCCCGGAATCCGCCAACAATGCCGGCGCCCAGACGTCGTTCATTCCGCTGCTCACTCTCGGCATTCCATCGACCCCGGTGATGGCGCTGATGATGGGCGCCATGACCATTCAGGGCATCGCGCCGGGCACCGCGATCATCACCGAACGGCCACTGTTGTTCTGGGGCATGATCGCCTCGATGTGGATCGGCAACCTGATGCTCGTCGTCATCAATCTGCCGCTGATCGGCATCTGGGTGACCCTGCTCAAGGTTCCCTATCGGGTCCTGTTTCCGAGCATCCTCGTGTTCTGCTGCGTCGGCGCCTTCAGCATCAACAACAGCACGTTCCTGATCTTCATGATGGCCGGGTTCGCGCTGCTCGGCTACGTATTTCACAAGCTCGGCTGCGAAGGCGCGCCGTTCCTGCTCGGCTTTGTGCTGGGCCCGCTCATGGAGGAGAACCTGCGCCGCTCCATGGTGCTGTCGTTCGGGGATCCGTCGATCTTCGTGCAGCGGCCGATCTCGCTCGCGATCCTGCTGCTGACCTTGGGCCTGGTACTGCTGATCGTCGCGCCGCAATTCCGGCAGACGCGCGAGGAGGCGTTTCAGGAGGAGACGTAGCTTTGTAGGGTGGGTTAGCGCCGAAGGCGCGTAACCCACCGGCTGACTCGCCAATTGTACTGCCGCAGGTGGGTTTCGCTTCGCTCAACCCACCCTACACGAAACTACGCCGTTCCCCACACTTCGCGCGTGACCTCGACCATGCGCCTGAGCTTGGTGATCTCCTCGTCGATGGTCATCGTGTTGCCGCCGATGCCGCTCGAAAAGCCGCATTGCGGGCTGAGCGCGAGTTGCTCGATCGGCGCGAACTTGGCGGCCTCGTCGATCCGCCGTTTGAGTGCGTCCTTGTCCTCAAGCTTGCGGTCCTTGGTGGTCATGATCCCGAGCACTGCGATCTTGCCCTTGGGCAGAAAGCGCAGCGGCTCGAAGCCGCCGGCACGCGCGCTGTCGTATTCGAGGTAGTAGACATCGATATCGATGCCATTGAACAGCAACTCGGCAATCGGGTCGTAGCCGCCTTCCGCCACCCAGGCGCCGGCGAAGTTGCCGCGGCACAGATGCATCGACACCACCATGTCGCGCGGCACCTGTGACACCGAATCGTTCAGCACCTTCGCATAGGTCTTCGGCAGCTCGTCCGGGTCTTCGCCAAAATTGCGGGCCTGCGCGCGCAACGCCGGGTCGCACAGATAGGCGAGATTGACCTCGTCGATCTGGATGAAGCGGCAGCCGGCCGCCGCGAGGTCGCTGATTTCCTCGCGGTAGACGCGTGCGACGTCGGCATAGAAGTCGCGGATGTCCGGGTAGGCGCGCTCGTCCACCGCCTCGCGGCCGCCGCGAAAATGCAGGGTGCTCGGCGACGGGAACGTGACCTTGGGGGTCGCGTGCGCGACCGACTTCAGGAACGCGAAATCATCGACGAAGATGCCATGCGGGTGGGCAAGCTTGCCCTGCACCTGCAAGGTCGGCGGGGCATGTTCGCGCACGCCTTGCTGGTTGTGAAACTTGACCGAAATCTTGGATTCCACCTGTGCCACGTTGGCGAACTGAAGCAGGAAATCGCGCTGCCAGCTGCCGCGGTTGTATTCGCCATCGGTGACGACTTTGAGCCCGAGGTCCTCCTGCAGGCGGACGACGTCGCGGATCGCGGCCTCCTGGATACGCTTGAGCTCGGCGTCTGCGAGTTCCTTTTTGGACGCTGCCTCGCGCGCTTTGATCAGGTTGTCGGGCCGAATCAGGCTGCCGACGTGGTGCGCGCGCGGGAAGGCGCCGGTAGGCAAAGGCATGCGTTACTCCTTGCAATGACGGCTGTTGTCGGGCTGTAAAGATCATCATTTTCAATGCGCAACAAGCCAAACTTCGGAAGCGGGGCACTGCCCACGCTGGTTGCGCAATATGTCGCGTGTTCCGATTAGGCCGGCGTGGTTGCTAGCCCACAGCGGCCCCGATATTTTCGGCCCACACGCCGTTCGCAACAGCGTCGCGCGGGCATCGTCGAGGGTGAAAGATGGACTATTCACAATATATCGGCAGCGCCGGATCGGCGTTCGCGTCGGTCATCGTACTCGCCACCTATTCGATGAAAACCATGATCCCGCTGCGCGTATTCGGGATCCTCTCCAATATCGTCTTCATCGTATCGTCCCTGCACACCGGGACCTATGTGATCACCATCCTCCACAGCGTGATGCTGCCGCTCAACTCCTATCGTCTGTTCCAGATGCTCAAGCTCGTTCGCGGCGTCAAATCCTCGCTCTCCGAGGACCTCAACATGGATTGGCTCAAGCCGTTCATGACCAAACGCCACTGCCGCAAGGGTGACGTGCTGTTCGCAAAAGATTCAGTCGCCGAGGAGATGTATTACACCCTGAGCGGCCGTTATCGGCTGACCGAAATGGGCATCGACATCCCGCCCGGGCAGATCATCGGCGAGCTCGGAATGCTGGCGCCGAGCAACCGGCGCACCGCCTCGTTCGAATGTATCGAGGACGGCATGCTTCTCACCGTGACCTATCAGCAGGTCAAGGAGCTTTACTTCCAGAATCCCGAGTTTGGTTTCTTCTTCCTGCGGCTGGCGACCGCGCGCCTGTTCGACAACATTTCTCGCCTGCAGAACCAGGTCGAGCAGCTCCGGCCGCTCAAGGCGTAAGTTGCATCTCCTGATCCCCCTCACCCGCTCGCTTCGCTCGCGACCTCTCCCCGCAGGGGAGAGGTGGAGACTGTGGCACTGCCGTGCCACAAGGTCACCTCTCCCCGTTGGGGAGAGGTCGGATCGCAACGCGATCCGGGTGAGGGGGTGCTAGAGAGTGATTTCCCGCGCTACTTCGTCTGCAGGGCGAACACCCCGTTCCAGTCGGCCGGCGGCGGGTTTTGTTCGAACGCCTGAATGCGCTCCTCGTAGAGGTCGGCGACGCCGTCGAGATGAAACAGGCCGTTGCCGACCCGGCACGCCTGCGCCGCCTTGATGGCGCCGCGCCAATCCTGCGCCCGGTAGCGCGCGAGCAACTGGTGCATCGACGCCTGCACGCCTTCGAACTCGGTCGACGCGGCCATCTCCTTGCGCCCCAGCACCGTGTAGACGACCTCGGGCTCGGTCTTGCCTTTGACGGTGATGAAATCGATCTCGACGATCGCGAACTTGTCCTTGATGGCCTGCGCGGTGCGCGCGCCGATCAGGATCGGAACCCCGTAGGACTTGGTCTGGCCCTCGATGCGCGAGGCGAGGTTCACGGAGTCGCCCAGCACCGTGTACTGGAAGCGCATGTCGGACCCCATGTTGCCGACGGTGACGCGTCCGGTGTTGATGCCGATACCGATCTTGATCGGGATGAAGGGCTTGCCGCTGGCTTCCGCATCCTGCTTGCGCTCGGCATTGAGCGCGTCGAGCCGTTCGAGCATGTCGAGCGCGGCGTCGCAGGCGTTGGCCTCGTGATTGGGATCATCGAGCGGCGCGTTCCAGAACGCCATGATGGCATCGCCCATGTACTTGTCGATCGTGCCATTGCGCGCCTGAATCGCATTGCTCATCGGCGTAAGCAGCCGGTTCATCAGGTTGGTGAGCCCCTGCGGATCGTCCTTGAAGGATTCGGAAATGGTGGTGAACCCGCGCACGTCGCTGAACATGATGGTCATCGTGCGCTCTTCGCCGCCGAGCACGAGCTTGTCGGGATTCTGTGCGAGCTGCTCGACCAAAGTCGGCGACAGATACTGGCCGAACGCCGAGCGGATGCGCTGGCGGTCGACCTGCTCGCGCAGGTAGTTGACGAACACCAGCGCCGCATAGACGCCGAAGCTCGACATCAGCGGAAACGTCACGTCGATCAGGATGTTCTGCTGCTGAAACACCATCCAGGAGATGGCTGCAAGCCCGGCGCCGACACCGGCGCCCAGGATCAGCAGCGGCAGCGCGCCGATCATCGGGGCCAGGATGACGATTGCAATCCCGACCAGGAACGCCGCGATCAGCTCCGCCCCGATCGCGTAGTTGGGATAACTGAGGATTGCGTTGGTCAGCGCCGCTTCGATCAATTGCGCATGGATTTCCACGCCCGGCATCGACGCGGATCCACCGGGCGTCGTCTTGTTGTCGAGCAATCCCACCGCCGAGGTGCCGACCAAAATGAGCTTACCGCGCGATCCGATCGGGCGCGACCGTCCCTTCGAGCACGTCCTTGGCGGAGACGTAAATGTCGCGCTCATGCGGGCTGAAATGCACCCAGACCTTGCCTTGCTTGTCCGTCGGTATCGCTATTCGCGGAGGAAGTGTCTGCACGGCTTCTCAACACCGGCTTTGCCATCGGATCCGTCACGACCCGAATGGCCGGAGCTCCCAGCGCAACCCGCAAGAGCTCAAGACTCAAAGACGGAACGATCTCCCCGCCCGCCAGCATAACGATTGGAACGCGGCGCACGATGCCGTCGCGGTCGGGGTCGATGCTGAAAAGCCCGCGCCCCGCCGCTGCCTTTTCGAGCACGGGAACATTGCGCAG
>CAWFLX010000033.1:0-73659 GCA_963816775.1 uncultured Alphaproteobacteria bacterium | reverse complement strand
AGCGGGCGATGGGAATCGAACCCACGACATACAGCTTGGGAAGCTGTCGTTCTACCACTGAACTACGCCCGCCAACGAAGCAACCGCGCGCACGCACCGGACCGCGGTGCGGCATCCGCACAATAGAAGATTGGACTCGCGGATTTCAACTGTGACTCGGCGGCCTGTGAGAGCCGACCGCCGAGCGATGATCACGCGGGCTGAAGCTCCTCACGCGCCCGCGACGGCAACGGCGGGAAGGCAAGAGCGATAGCCGCCGCGCCGAGGCCGAGACCGAACGAGCCGACGTAGAGCCAGCTATAGGCGCCGAAGGTGTCGAATATGAAGCCGCCCACCAAGGGGCCGGATGCCATGCCTATGCTCGAAACCATCGTCGCCGCGCCGAACACCGTTCCCATGATGCGCGCACCAAAATACTCGCGGGCGAGCACGGCATAGAGTGGCATCACGCCGCCGTAGGCGGTGCCGAACACTACAGACAGCGCATAGAATTCGCCGAGCTGGCTGACGACCAGATAGGTTGCGATCGCGAAGGCCTGCAGCAAAAGGCCCGCGACCAGTACTAACTTCACGCCGAGCCGGTCCGCAAGCACGCCAAACAGGAGCCGGCCGCCCAACCCCGACAGGCCCTCGACGCTGTAGATGCTCACGGCCGCCATCGCCGGTATGCCGCAGCCGATGGCATAGCTCACCATGTGGAAGATCGGCCCGGAATGCGCCGCGCAGCAAAAGAAGAACGTGAGCGCCAGAACCGCGAATTGAGGTGAGCGCAGCGCGCGCGCAACCGACATGCCGGCCGCTGCTGCGGCAGTCCTCAGGCCACCCGCGGCCGCGACGACGGGAGGCTGGCGCACCAGCAGCGCGGCAGGGATCAGCAAGACCCACGCGACGATGCCGACCGTCATCATTGCGAAGCGCCAGTCATAGGTCGAGATCAGCCAACGCGCGAACGGCGAGATTGTCATCGGCGCCACGCCCATGCCGGCCGAGACGAGCGAAACCGCGAGGCCGCGGTTGTTCTCAAACCAGGTCGACGCTGCCGCAATCATCGGCGCGAAGAAGGCACCGGCAGCAAGGCCCACCAGAACGCCGTACACGAGTTGAAATTCGATCAGCGACTGCGCCCGGCTCGCCAGCAACAGCCCGAGCCCCAGCAGCACCGACCCTGTCAGCACGACGATGCGGGTGCCGAAGCGATCGCTGACCGCGCCCCAGCCAAACCCCGCGACACCCATGGTCAAGAAATCGAGGGTCATGGCGCTCGATATCCCGGCGCGCGACCAGCCGGTGTCCACGGACATCGGTTGCAGGTAGACCGCGAGCGAGAACATTGCGCCAATCGCGACGCAGGTCATGAGCGCGCCTACCGCGACGATCACCCAGCCGTAAAAGAGCTTCATGTCCACACGCCTTCCGAACGCATCGGCCTCTTGACACAAGAGTTGATATCAACGTTAATGGCGCATGTCAAAGCCCGCCGATGTTTCGTTTGCAACGACGCAGCATATTCGCGATCACTGTCTGTGCCTGCACCTGCAACGCGCCGCCCGCATGATTGCCCGGAGTTTCGATGACGCGCTGCGTCCGCTCGATCTGACCAATGGACAATTTTCGTTGCTTAATGCGCTCAATCGCCCGCAACCCGCCGGAATGGGGTCGGTTGCAGCGCTGCTCGCCATGGATCGCACGACGCTCACCGCCGCGCTCAAGCCGCTGGAGCGGCGCGGTCTGATCAACGTGGCGATCGATCCCGCGGATCGGCGCAGCCGCATGCTGACGTTGACGCGTGAGGGCCGATCGTTGCTGGCGAGGGCGGTTCCGATCTGGAAACGCACGCACGTACACGTCGAGCATGGGCTCGCCGGCGCCGATCCCGGCCTTCTGCGGCGCGATCTGAAGACTTTGTCGAGTTGTTGACGTCCGAGCCAGGAGATCCGATTCGGATCCGGCGATCAGGACCTTTTGCCGAGCTTGCGGATGATGTCGCGCAGAACGGGCTCGCGCACGGTGCGCGCCGCCTCCGCGCGCGAAAACCATTGCACGGAGCGCTTGCCTTTTTCACGCCAGGTCTTGCGCTGGTGCGTAACTTCAAGCGCAAAGACTTGCACGTCGCAGACGATGGTCTCGCCCTTCTTCAAGAGCTTCTCGTGCGAGAAGGAGCCGATCGGCTGCTTGTCGATTTGGCCGACGACGCCGGCTTCTTCGAGCGCCTCGCGGGCGGCGGCCGCGTGCGGCGCCTTGCGCTTCATCGGCCAGCCCTTCGGGATGATCCAACGCCCGGTGCCGCGCGACGTCACCAGCATCACCTCCGTTCCGGAGCTGCTGTGACGGCGAAACGGCAATGCCGCGTATTGGATACGGCTTGCCCGCGCTTTCCTGTTCGAACCAGCCATGGCTTCCAGGTCGCTCCTGCTGCATCCGCCCTTCGCCAAGGATGGATTTCCTAGGAGTGGTAGGAATTTATGGCAAATCTGGGATGCTTGCTTTGAGGGCCTTGGGCGGCATACTGCCCGCATGGGTGGGCGGACCATCATTCTCCTGGGCGCGCTGGCGGCCGCCGGATTGACGGCGGCGTTGCTGGGAATGCTGGCACACGAAACCCTCGGAATTTCGCGCTCGGAAATCCGGGCTGACGCGCTCGGCAGCGCGGTACTGCTCGCGATCGTGTGGGGAGCAAGCTACTTCCGCGAGCCGCGGCAGTAGATCCCAACCTGCGACAACACGACGCCTGTGCGAGTCAACAACTCGAACGCGGGGCCGAACATCGTCCGGTGCCGCACCGAAGCACGCATCGTTGGTCGACCGTGCCGCCGCGCCGGGATCATAATCCAAGACAACGTTGAAACGCGGGCGGTTTAGAACCCGCGGTTTCGTCCGCAGCCGCAAGTTCGGAAGGATCCGCGCTCCGGTCGCGTCGAAGCAAAGGAAACAAACAGTCACTGACGGGTTATCTGATGGGCGACGTTGAAACTGGGAGAACGCCAATGAAAAGGAGCCTCTTGACGCTCGCCGCCGCTGTCACCTTCACCGCTGCAAGCAGCTTCGCGTTTGCAGCAGGCCCCAACGACGGGCCCAAGTATCCGAACATGGAATCCCACAAACAATATAAGGACGTTCGCAACCTAGATCACAATAACCCATCACCCCGCTACGCGGTGACTACAACCAACAAGCAGTACAAGGACCAGCGCATCCTCGATCACAACAACGGCGCCCCGCGCTATGCGGTCACCAGCACGGCCAGCACTGCGCGGCACGTGAGCGCCGTCCGCAAGCCTCGCTATGTGGTGCACGCCCGGCATGGTGCTGCCGGAAGCCACGGCTAAGGCACCGACGGCTAGCAACAACGCGATGCGACCTCTCCCAACTCCGGGAGAGGTCAGGCCCCGATAGAGGTATTGTCAGCCTGATCGCCTGACGGTCTAACCGTGCGTCGCGCCGGCGCACCAGCCCTTGTGCGGCGGACAGCTCGCCGTGCTGCACGTGAACGGCCGCGCCAATCCTTTGGCGACCATCGTCTCGGCCACGTTTTGCCCGTGCGCCCGCAGAATGGCGCACGCGTGGCTTTCCGTGCAGCCCACCGGCTCGAGATCGAGCGCGCCGCCGGCAATGATCCGACGTAAACGGAACGTCGCCCGGTAGCCCAATTTGCGCTCGGATGGGCAGTGTGCTTGCGCGGTCTCGGGCGTGTCGAACCCGACCAGTCGATAGGTCTCGCCGTGTGCGACGATCGTATCCCCGGTCAGAACCCGAATGTCGGCCGGTGCGATATCCTTCGCCATGACCGCGGTTGCAACCAACACACCGGTCATCGGCAGTATGCGCCACAAGCGCCAGTTCATGCTGCTTCTCCCCCAATGGGTTCGCACTGTCGCCCACCGGATATGGATCACAAAAACTGGGCCGTTAAATGGCTGCGGGCTACGGCGTCGACGAGGTCGAGAACGGAACGTGCGCGCAGGCGCGGTGATCGGTTTGCAGTTCGCGAAACGATATGAGCCGGCGGCGCGCTTCGTCCCACAGCACCAGCCGCACGCAGGAAAAGCTTTGCACGAGTGTAAGGCGGCCCGATTCGGCGAGTTCCGGATAATGGCGAAGCGCGGCGGGCAAGCGATAGAACGGAATTCGGCTGCAGAGATGATGAACGTGATGGACGCCGATGTTCGCCGTAAACCACCGCAGGACGCCTGGTAGATCGTAATACGAGCTGCCGCGCAGCGCGGCGTCCTGCAAATTCCAGTCCTCGTTGTGGGTCCAATAGGTGTGCTCGAACTGATGCTGCACGTAGAACAACCAGACCCCGACCGAAGCTCCGAGCAACATTATCGGGAGATGTACCAGCAGGAACGGAACGACGCCGATGAGCCAGATCATCAATGCCGCCATGACGGCGATGGCGACATTGGTTGCCATTGCGCTGAACCAGGGTTGCCAGCCGGCGCGCAACAGGCCAATCGGCAGGCGTTGCTGCACAAAGAACAGAAAAGCCGGACCGATTCCAAACAGTACGATCGGGTGCCGATAAAGGCGGTACCGCAACCGGCCCCAGCCGGATCGCGACAGATATTCCCGCACCGTCAGCGTATCGACATCGCCCATACCGCGCCGCTCGAGGTTGCCCGACGTTGCATGATGCATGGCGTGCGTGCGGCGCCAAAAGTCGTATGGCGTCAGCGTCAGGACGCCGATCACACGCCCGACCCAATCGTTTGAGCCGCGATGCCGGAAGAATGCGCCATGGCCGCAATCGTGCTGAATCATGAACAGGCGAACCAGAAATCCCGCCGCTGGGACCGCCAGCAACAGGCAAAGCCCGTAACTGACCTCGAGCGAAAGCCACATCGCGAACCACAGAAGTGCGAGTGGCACCGCCGTGATAACGAGTTCGATTACGCTGCGTGCGTGATCCGGCTCGCGATAGCACGCGAGCCCCCGCACCAGAGCGCGCATATCAACGGCGGTGGAAACGTCGCCGGCGTGTGACATCTAAATCATCCCTCCCGCGGCTGATGACCGTACCGGAATTGTCGCCGCTGCGAATTCGACGCAGCTTTGTCGCACGCAGATACGACAATATCGCGTCCATGAGCGATCATACAGGACCCATGCACTGTTCATTTTTTGCGCAGATTTAGCGACCATAGTGATCCTATTCCCAGCGTCTACTGCGTATCCATCAAAACGCATTGGCCCGCACACCTCGGAATTCTCGCAACCGGGTACTCGCTTTCCGGCATTTTGTGCTTATATTGTGGGGAGTTGGAATGACAGTAAGGAACTGGCCGCGACGGCCAGGGGCGCTGCGGAACAGTCGTTGATGGCCAAAGTCGAGATGCCCAATCGGATTGCGATGAGATCGCTTGTTGCAGTTAGGATCGAAGAATGAGTGCGTTCAACTACAGTAGCCAAGCCGAGCTGTTTCCCACCAGGAATAGAAAGTCCCGCCGCCAGCCGCTCGGGTATCGGCGATTTGACCGCGCGGCGGATGCGATCCGCTTTGCCATCGAGGAATTGCCCTCGCAATCGCTTGCCGGTGCCTATCTGGAAGTCGATGAACAGCGTTTCGACAGCATCGGTATCCGCCGCTTGTACGACAGCACCGACTACCCGCTGGCCCGACGCGAAAAGCAAGACACCGCGTAACCGGCCGCTCTCGGCGTCCGTTTCGTTTCAACATCGACCATGGCTGTCTGCCCTTCACGCGCCAGCGGAAGGGCAGAATCTCAATGCGCCGCCGCCGGCGCGTCGAGCGCTTCCAGCGGGCGGGCGCGTGGCTCGACCCCCCACGCCCAGACCGCCAGGATCTGGATCAGCAACAGCACGATCATCAGGCTCAATACGCCGGCGATCTTGTAGCTCTGGAACAGCGCTATCACGATGAACGGCGACACCACGGTGGCGGCGCGGCCAAGCGTGTTGCAGATACCGTTGGCGCGCAGCCGCACCTCGGTCGGGAACAGCTCCGGCGTATAGACCCCGAACAGCACCGCGACCTGGATGTAAATCGCAACGATCAGCAGGAATCCGGCCGGCAGCATCAGTGCAGGCGTGCTCGTGAACGGATAGATCGAGCCGAAGATGATGCTCAGCACCGACGCACCGATGATGGTCGGCCGCCGCCCGAAGGCGTCGGCGCAGTAGGCGCCGATTGCGCAGCCGATCGGCGAACCGATCACGATCACCAGCGTGTAGGCGAGTGAGCGCGTGACCGTCAGCCCCTCGGCAACGAAAAACTGCGGCAGCCAGGTCACGAACCCGAAGATCAGGGTGTTGACCGTGATCAGCACCCAGCTCCCCACGAGCATGCGCCGGAGGAGGTCGCCCTGGAAGAGCGAACCCAAATCGAATTTCGGCGCTGGCGCCGGCGCGGCCGGCGCCGGCAGCGGCCCCGCGGCTGAGGCCTCTTTCTCGATTGCTGCCAATACCGCTTCGGCCTCCGCGTCGCGTCCGTTGGTCTCGAGCCAGCGCGGCGATTCGGGCAACGCTTTGCGCAGATACCACACGATCAGCGCGCCAACCCCGGCGATCACGAACATTGGCCGCCAGCCGAAGCCAGGAATGATCAGATTGCCGAGCAGCGTCGTCACCGGCAGGCCCGAGACGACCAGAAACGCCATGAAGGCGAGCCAGCGGCCGCGCGACGCCGGCGGCACGAACTCGGTCAGGGTCGAGTAGCCCACCACGATTTCGGCGCCCAGTCCGAGACCCATGACCAGACGCAATGCGTTCAGCGTCCACATGTCGGGCGCGAATGCCGCCGCCAACGACGCAAGGCCGAAGATCATCAGGTTGAACTGATAGGTAAAGCGGCGGCCGTAGCGATCGCCCAGAAACCCGGTCACCAGCGCGCCGATGGTCATGCCGAGGAACGTGAGCGACACGAACCAGCCATTGAGCGGCAACGTCGAGAACTTGGATTGCAGCAGCGCGGGCAGCACCGCGGTTCCGACGTAGAGGTCGTAGCCGTCGAAAAACATGCCGGCGCCAACCAACCAGAAGATCCGATAGTGAAACGAACTGATCGGCAGGCGGTCGAGCCGCGCGCCTGCATTCACGGCTGGCATGGATTTTCCTCCCCCGAGTTCGAACGGCTCTGCCCAAGTAGGCGGCCGTCTCTCCAGAGATCGTATCGCATTGCCTGTTTGGACGCCAGGATCGGCTCGTGCCACAGTTGAAATCGCGGCCTGGACCCGTTTAAGCGGCCGTGGCATGGAAATTGTTGGCCAGATCGACGCATGACAACCGACGCGATCATCACGTTTGAAAATGTCGGCGTCGTCCTCGGCGAAGACCCCATTTACGACCGGCTGAGTTTCGACGTGCGGCGGGGCGAATTTGTTTGCATCCTCGGGCCGTCCGGCTGCGGAAAGTCGACCTCGTTGCGGATCATCGGCGGCCTGCTCGATGCGAGCAGCGGACGTGTGACCGTTGACGGGCGCGATCCGCACGACGCCTGGCCGGAGATCGCCTTCGTGTTTCAATCGCCACGGCTCGTGCCGTGGCGCACCGCGCTGGACAACGTGCTGCTCGGCTCAGAACTTCGCTTCGGCGCCGGCGACCGGGAACGCCGACGGGCGCGCGCCAGCGAATTGCTGAGGCTCGTCGGCCTCGCGGGCGACACCGACAAATATCCATCAATGCTGTCGGGCGGCGAGCGTCAGCGCGTCGCGATCGCGCGGGCGCTCGCCGTCGACCCGCAGATCGTGCTGATGGACGAGCCGTTCTCTGCGCTCGACCTCAACATGCGCTCGCGCATGCGCGGCGAGATGGAACGGATCTGGCAGCAGACCGGTAAAACCGTGGTGTTCGTCACCCACGATATCGATGAGGCGCTTCAGCTCGCCGACCGCACGATCGTGCTGTCGAACAAGCCGACCCGCGTGCTCGAGACCATCGAGATGAAGGCGGGGCGGCCGCGCGGGCCAGGCGACCATGACATCGCGCGCCATCGTGAGAAACTGATTACACTGTTTCGATCGCTCGAAGAGGGAAGCATCGCATGAAACGTCGAACCGTGCTCAAGCTCCTGGCCGCACCGGCGCTGATGACGATCGCCCGGCCGGGATTCTCGCAGGCCAAAGACAAAGTCACCTACGCCTATCTGCTCGACCCGGCCTACGACGCCGTGACCTGGGCGATGACCAACGGCAAGGTGACCTCCGACCTGATCTCGGTCGAAGCGCGCGGGCTCGCGATTCCGCAGCTGATCCAGGCCACGTCCGCCAAACAGTTCGACGTGATCATGACGGCGGTCATTGCGCTGCCGCCGGCGGCGGCGCGCGGGCTCGAGCTGCGGATCATGTCGACGGCCCTGCAGCAAGCCGCCGCCGGCGAAGGCGCCGGCGTCTGGGTGAAGAAAGATTCAGCGATCCAGCGCCCGCAGGAGCTCAAGGGCAAGGCGCTCGGTTCCTACGGGCTGCGCTCCACCGGCTATACGCAAGTGCGCCTCGCGCTCATCCACAAATACGGCCTCAACGCCGCGCTCGAAGGCGGCGACCTCAAGCAACTGGAGATCCAGGCACCCAATCTGCCGGCTGCGCTTGCCGCCGGCCAGATCGACGCGGCCACGCTCATTCACAGCCAGGCGTTTCGCGCGCTCAAGTCCGGCGAGTTTCGACCGATTGCCGAGACCGGACGCGACAACATCGAACTCTACGGCATGCGCTTCATCAGCGCCCTCAACGTTGCCTACCCGGAGCGCCTGGCGCAGCGGCCGGACGCGTTTCGCGAGTTCAACCGGATGTTCCGCGAGTCCGTGCGCTACGCGCTTGCCCACCAGGATGAAGTCTTCGGCGCGGTCGGAGCGCAAAATAACCTGCCGCCCGAGTTCTTCCGCTGGTGGTTTGAAAAGAGTTCGGACGTCCCCGCCACCTTCGAGGAAAGTCACGCCCAGGCGATCATGAAGCTCTACGAGCTGTCGCGCGAGATCGGGATGATCCAAAACTACCCGGACGTGCGCACGCTGGTCTGGGAGCACGCGCTGCGCGGCTGATGGCGGCGACCGACATCACGCTGGAGCGCGCTCCTCTGCGCAATGGCCGTATGGCGCGCGGGTGGGCCGGCCATCTGTTCACGCTCATATTCCTGGGCGCCTGGGAATTAGCGTCCCTGGTCGCGCCGTCCTATCTGCTGCCCGGTCCAGGCTTGGTTGCACTACGACTTTGGTCGTTCGTCACCAGCTGGCGCGATCTCGGCCACCTCGGCGCGTCCTTGTTTCACGTGGGTGCCGCAATCGCGATTTCGTTTGTGATCGGCTCGCTGCTCGCGCTCATTCCCTACTACGTGCCGGTGCTGCGCTTTGCGATCGAGCGGCGCATCGGGCCATTCCTGAACGCGTTCTCAGCGATCGGCTGGACTCTGCTGGCGATCATGTGGTTCGGCGTCACCCCGGTCACGGTGATCTTCACCATCAGCGCCGTTCTGGTGCCGTTCGCGCTCGTCAACATGTCGGCCGGCCTCGCCAGCATCGACCGCGAAACCATCGAGATGGCGCAAAGCTTCACACGCCGGCGGGCACGGACGTTCGCGCTGGTGATCGTGCCATCGCTCTATCCGTTCATCTTCGCGACGTTGCGCATCATGTTCGGGGTCGCCTGGAAGGTGACGCTGACTGCGGAGCTGTTCGGCGGCAACAGCGGCCTTGGTTACATGATCAATCTCGCGCGCCAGGAGTTCGACACCGCCACGATCTTCGCCGCCATCATTCTGATCATCGCCTTCGTGCACAGCGTCGATCAGTTCGTCCTGGCGCCGCTGCAGGCAAGCGTGTCGCGTCACTATGCGGGCTGAGCAATCAACCATGACGTCGGTGGCGGCCGAACGTCTGATCGGCGAAGGGCTGGTCATGCTCGCGCTCATCGCGTGGTGGGCGATTGCGCGCGAATTGCCGGAATTCATCCTCCCCGGACCGATTGCCGTTGCGCGCCGCCTCGCCGAGTTGTTCGTGACGCCCGATTTTTTGTGGAACCTGTTCGCATCGACATGGCGGGTGCTGGTGTCGATCGCGCTGGCGCTCCTGATCGGCGGCGGCCTCGCATTTCTGGCCCACGACATACCCTGGCTCGAAACCGTCGTGGACCAGCGGATCAAGCCGGTGCTCAACTCGTTCCCGTCCATCGGCTGGGCGATCCTCGCGGCGATCTGGTTCGAGCCCGGCGACTTCAGCGTCATCTTTGTCGAGGTCGCGATCCTCATTCCGTTCTGCCTGATCAATATCGCGGAAGGCCTGCGCAACGCCGACGCCGATCTCATGGAAATGGGGAGGAGCTTCACCCGCAACCGGGCCCGCATGTTGTGGCGGCTGCGGCTGCCGCTGCTGGTGCCGTATGGGCTCTCGGCAACGCGCATCGCCTATGGGATCGCCTGGAAGATCGCCCTGGTTGCGGAACTGCTGGGCGCACCGAGCGGGCTCGGCTACCTCATGCTGCGCGCGCAGACCGCGGCCGACAGCACAACCTTTCTTGCCACCTGCTTTGCGATCGTGCTGATCTTCGTGGCGGGCGAACGGCTGGTGATCGCGCCGATCGAGCGGCGGTTTGCGCAGCGCTAGAGCATGATCCCGAAAAGTGGACACTGGTTTTCGGACAGATCATGCTCCAACAATAATTCAGCGACAAGTATAGGAGTGCGGCGATGGCCATCGCGGAAACCGAAGAACTCATCGTCCGGACGACTGCGGGCAATCTGCGGGGTGCCAACGAGAACGGCGTTGCGGTCTTCCGCGGCGTTCCCTATGCGGACGCGCCAGTGGGCGACCTGCGCTTTTCACCCCCGCAGCCGCCGCCCGCGTGGCAAGGCGTGCGCGACGCGCGCCGCGACGGCCCGATCGCGCCGCAGGCGCGCTCGCGGCTCGCTCATGTCATGGGCGACTTTGAACGCCCGCAATCCGAGGATTGCCTCACGCTCACGATCTGGACGCCGGCGGTCGATGCCGGCAAGCGTCCGGTGCTGGTGTGGATCCACGGCGGCGCGTTCGGCAGCGGCGCCGGCTCGCTGCCCTGGTATTCGGGCGAGCGGTTCGCCGCGAACGGCGACGTGGTCGCGGTTTCGATCAACTACAGGCTTGGCGCGTTGGGGTTCCTGTGCCTGCCCGGCGTGAGCAGTGGCAATCTCGGCCTGCTCGATCAGGTCGCCGCCCTGCGCTTCGTGCGCGACAATATCGCGGCCTTTGGCGGCGATCCGGCGAACGTGACCGTGGTCGGACAATCGGCGGGCGCGTCGTCGATTGCGATGTTGATGACCATGCCGGCGGCACGCGGACTGTTCCGCCGCGCGATCCTGCAGAGCACGCCGTTCGGGCGCATGGCGCGCACGCTCGACGACGCCCATCGGATTGGACGGCGGTTGCTCGAGGTGCTGGGCCTCAAGCCACAGGAGGCCGACATGCTCAAGACGCTGCCGGCCGCAAAATTCGTGGCCGCGCAGGGCGAGCTCGCGCGGCTCGAGAAGAAATTCGCCGACGCCATGGCACCGTTCTGGCCGGTGATCGACGGCAACGTCCTCCCGACGCAAGTTGCCTCCGCGCTCAAGTCCGGAGCCGGCGCCGACGTCGACGTGATGCTCGGAACGACGCGCGAGGAGATGGCGGCGTTCTACTGCATCGACAAGGAGATTGAGAACGCGCCACAGGCTGCGGTCGAGGGGGTGTTTGCCGCCGTGTTCAAGACCGGACACCAACAACATTACGACGAAATCCGCCGCATGCGCGCGGCGGGCACCAACGCGGCGCTGCTCGGTGACCTGATGTCGGACGCGATGTTTCGGATCGGCACCCTGCGGATGGCCGAATGGCGGGCCGATCAGGGACGCCCCGCCTATCTGTTTCAGTTCGACTGGCAGTCGCCGGCCGGGTTCGAAGCCTGCCACTGCCTGGAGATTCCGTTCGTGTTCAACAATTTCTCGAACTGGGCCGATTCGCCGATGCTCAAGGGCGCGAACGCCGCGGAGACCGCCGGTCTCGCCGAGGCGATGCACGGCGCCTGGATCGCATTCGCCCGCACCGGCAAGCCCGATCACGCGCGCCTGCCGGCGTGGCCGCCCTATCGGCGTGAAGACCGGATGACCATGCGTTTCGACAGTGTGATCGGCCCGGTCAGCGACCTCGCCGGGATCGCGCCGCGCCTGCCCTGGCCGATCTGATCAGATCGTCTGGTTGTAGGCGCCCACCTCGGGATGCGTGCGCAGCACGCCGTCGACGGCCTTGAACATCTCGCGCATACGCGCTTCCGAGGCCGGGCTCTCGACCACGACCACGAGTTCCGGTTTGTTGGACGACGCCCGCACCAGGCCCCAGGTGCCGTCCTCGACCGTGACCCGCACGCCGTTGACGGTGACGAGATCGCGGATCGGCTGACCGGCGACCTTGTCGCCCTTGGCCTTGGCGGTCTCGAAATGCTTCACCACGTCGTCGACGACTTGGTATTTGACCTCGTCCGGGCAATGCGGCGACATGGTCGGCGAGCCCCAGGTTTTGGGCAGCGCCTTCTTGAGGTCCGACATTTTCATTTCCGGATTGCGGTCGAGCATGTCGCAGACCGCGAATGCCGACAATAGGCCGTCGTCATAGCCGCGGCCGAACGGCTTGTTGAAGAAGAAGTGTCCGGACTTCTCGAACCCGACCAGCGCGTTGAGCTCATTCGCCCGTCGCTTCATGTAGGAATGGCCGGTTTTCCAATATTCTGTGCGCGCCCCGTTTTTCTGAAGCACCGGATCGGTCATGAACAGGCCGGTCGATTTGACGTCGGCGACGAACAGCGCGTTCGGATGGCGCGCCGAAATATCGCGTGCCACCATCACGCCGACCTTGTCGGCGAAAATCTCCTCGCCTTCGTCGTCGACGACGCCGCACCGGTCACCGTCGCCGTCGAATGCAAGGCCCACGTCGGCCCCCGTGCGTTTCACCTCCGCGGCGAGCGCATGCAGCATTTTCAGGTCTTCGGTATTGGGATTGTATTTCGGGAATGTATGGTCGAGCTCGCAATCGAGCGGGAACACCTTGCACCCGATCGCCTCGAGGACACGCGGCGCGAACGCGCCGGCGGTGCCGTTGCCGCAGGCGACCACAACCTTGAGCGCGCGTTTGAGCTTGGGTCGCTTGGTCAGATCGGCGATGTAACGGTCGCGGAAGTTCGTGACGAATTCATACGCACCACCGCCGATAAGTTTGAATTTCGCACCGAGCACGATCTCCTTGAGACGGGCCATTTCATCGGGCCCGAAGGTCAACGGCCGGTTGACCCCCATCTTGACGCCGGTCCAGCCGTTGTCGTTGTGCGAAGCCGTCACCATCGCGACGCACGGCACGTCGAGATCGAACTGCGCGAAGTAGGCCATTGGCGTGACGGCGAGCCCGATGTCATGGACCTTGCAGCCGGCCGCGAGCAGGCCGGACACCAGCGCATATTTGATCGAGGCCGAATAGGCGCGAAAATCGTGGGCGGTGACGATGTCGGGCCGTACCCCGAGTTCATGGATCAGCGTGCCGAGCCCCATGCCCAGCGCCTGCATGCCCATCAGGTTGATTTCCTTCTCAAACAGCCAGCGCGCGTCGTACTCGCGAAAGCCGGTGGGCTTGACCATCGGCTCGGACTCGAACGCGTAGGTATTGGGAACCAGCGCGGGCTGCGGGATCGGAAACATCAATAAACCTCGTTACACGGTTGCGACCACATACCGTAACGGCCGAACCCCGCAAAGGTGCCGGGTACTGGGTTGCTTTATTGGAGCATGATCTTTTCCGACCTGCCTTCGCCCGCCGAAGCACCAATCCACCCGAGGAGAAACTATGCTCGGCTTCGCGCAGGCGGGAAACCGGCGTCTGCTTTTCGGGATCATGCTCTATTCTTCCTCGCTGTGGTCGCGCAGGCTCACCCGCACCGCAACCCCGGATGCGGCCAACATTGCGGCCGTGACAAGGAGCACGCCGCCGGCGCCCGCCACCGTGGCCAGGAAACTGCCCAGAAACGGCAGCAGCACCTGACCGAGCCGGTTACCGGTGATGCGCAGCGACAGCGCAGTTGCGCGCGCGTCGTGAGGCGCGATCAGCACCACCTCGGAAAATGTGAGCGTGGCGGCGATACCCAATCCAAACCCGATCGCGCCGACGGCTGCATACATCACAGGCAACGATGTCGGCAGTCCCAGCAGCGCGAACGCACCCGCGCCGGTGAGCAGACAAACCAACATCAGCTGCACGCGGCCGAATACCTCAATCAACCGAACGTAGAACGTGCGCGAGAGGATCGAAATGAGCGATCGCACCGCCAGCAGCAGCCCGATGTCGCGCGTGTCGATATGGCGCTCGGTCCCAAGCAGTGGCAGATAGATCACGAGCAGCTCGAAGGCGGTGACCGTGATCACGCTTGCGCCCAGCGCGGCGAACATCCCGTGCGTGCGCAGCAACTCGGTCAAGGGAACCCGGGTTTCGGGTCCGGATTTGGTCTTGGCTTTCGGCGCCGGCCGCAACGCGAAGGCGACGACCTGAGCCAAGATCGCGCCACCGAGCGCGAAGGTGAACAGCACGTGCGTCGGTGGCAACGCGGCCCCGCCGAACAGACTCAGCACGGTAGGCCCGAGGCCCTGTCCGACCCCGATCGCGACCATGAAATAGCCGAACACCCATTCGCGCCGGCGCGGACCGGCGCAGCGCACCGCAATGACCTGCTGGGCCGCCATGCTGAACAATTGCCCGACGCCCAGAATGACCGACCACACGAAGAGGTGGATCGCCGAGTTGGGCCACAGCCATAGGCCGCCGCACGCCAGCACCATGAAGCCGGCGCCGATCCACGCGGCCACGCAGTCGTGTCCGCGGTCGATGAAGCGTCCGAGCGTGACGGCGGCGAAGATCGGCACCAGCGAGAAGCCGGTCGCGATCGCACCGAGCCAGACGATCGACAGGCCGAGTTCGATGGTGCGGTAGGTGATGGTCACTCGGGCGAGCGAGATCACCGCGTGAACCACCACGCAGTGCAGCATCAGGGTGATGAACAGCGGAAAATCGAGGTCGTCGCGCCCGGGCGACTCGCGTGCGGCGGCGGCCATGTGCGGGATCGTCAAACCTCGGATCACTAGCGTCGCCCATCTCTAACCGGCCAGGGCGGCGGCGCAAAGCGGACAAGCTATGCGCCCGCGGCGCGCACTGGATTGGTTAACGCAGGCCACAGGCTCGCGAGGAATTTCGGTTTACGAATCACGCTGATACCCGGTACATTTCGATCCGTCGTCAACCTTTAGAAAGGAGGTGATCCAGTGTCTCATTGTCATTCGCCGCGGTCGTCGGCTTGCGTGAGCTGGATCCTTGCCTCTACCGAGGTCCAGGCCTGACGCAACGTCCTTGCGACAGAGGCAGCTGGGTTAGCGCGAGGTAACCTGGCTGAGGGGTGCCGGACCGCGGTCCGACAATGGAAGGGCTGCCTTCGCGGGTGGCCCTTCACCTTTTTGCGGCACTGCAATCGACGGTGTTTATTGTCCGCGCGGCTTGGCGCGCCGCGTGGCGGGGGCGGACAGCGGATCGTCCGGCCAAGGGTGACGCGGGTAGCGGCCGCGCATGTCGGATTTGACCGCCGCGTAGCTTCCCCGCCAGAAGCCGGGCAGGTCGCGCGTCACCTGGACCGGCCGGTGCGCCGGCGACAGCAACTCCACCACCAAGGGGACGCGGCCGGCCGCAATCGTCGGGTGGCGATCGAGCCCGAACAGTTCCTGGACCCGGATCGAAAGCTTCGGCCCCTCCGGGGCCTCATAATCGATCGGAACCTGAGACCCGGACGGCGCGAGAAAATGCGTCGGCGCCTCGGCGTCGAGCCGGCGCCGCAACCCATGCGGCACCAGCGCCGACACGGCGGCGAAGAGCTCGTCAGCCGAGAACTCGCCAAGCCCGGTCTTGCCGTAGAGCGCGGTCGCCAGCCAGTCGTCCGCTCGCGCCGACAACGCGGCGTCCGAGAGATCCGGCCATTCTTCACCCTCGGCGTTGCGCAGAAAAATCACCCGGTCCCGCCACTGCGACAGCGCCTTGGTCCAGGGCAGCCGGTCGAGGCCAAGCCGTACAATGCCGTCGGCCAGGATGCGGGCGCTTGCTTCATCGGCAGCGACCGGCACCGGGCGCTCGGCCAGCACGATCGCGCCGAGCGCGCGGCTCGCGCGGCCGCGCAGCGTGCCGCTTTGCGGCTCGAAGATGATTTGCTCGCGCGTCTCGATCCGCTCGGCGAAATGTTTCTCGATCGCGCCGAGCGAAATAGGCGCCGCCAGCACGATCCGCCCCTGGGTCGCGCTGCCGGCGACTTCGGCCACGGCCAGGAATGGCTCACGCGCCAACGGCGATGTCTGCTCGACGGCGGCGCCGCGGCCGTTCCCCAACAGGAAACGTCCGTCACCACGGTTTTTCGCGATCCGATCCGGATACGCGAGACCGAGGATTGATCCGGGGCTGGGCAAAGTGTTGCCTGGTTCGGCGCTCCCGACCACCTCCACCCATCGCCGCGCCATGCGTCTTGCCTCATCGGCACGGCGCGAGCGATCGCGGCGGAGCTCATCTAACCGGTGGCCGAGATCGACGTCGTTGCCGCCGAGCCCGCGCTCGGTGAGGACCAACGCGATCTCGGCCGCGACCCGGCCGGTGCCCTGCGCGCCGGCATCGACCACCATGCGGGCGAGCCGCGGCGGCAGCGGCAGCGCGCGCAGCTTGCGGCCCTCGTCGGTGATCCGGCCTGCGGCGTCGATTGCGCCAAGGTCGCGCAACAGGGCCCGTGCTTCGCTCAGGGCGGGCCGCGGCGGCGGATCGAGAAACGCGAGCATGTCCGGCTCGGCGACGCCCCACTGCGCGAGATCGAGCACAAGGCCGGAGAGATCAGCGGCAAGGATTTCCGGCCGTGCAAAAGCTTCGAGCGCGCCGGTCTGCGCTTCTTCCCACAGCCGATAGCAAATCCCGGGCGCGGTGCGGCCGGCACGACCGCGGCGCTGGTCGGCCGCGGCCCGCGAGACCCGCACAGTCTCAAGCCGCGTGAGGCCGACATCGGGCTCATAGCGCGGCACGCGCGCAAGGCCGCTGTCAACGACGATGCGCACGCCTTCGATGGTCAGCGAAGTCTCGGCGATCGAGGTCGCGAGCACGACTTTGCGCCGCCCCTCGGGCGCCGGCGCGATCGCACGGTCCTGCACGTCGGCCTCGAGCGCGCCGAACAACGGTACGACGTCGATGGCCGGATCGGATATCCGCTCGCGCAGCTGGGTTTCGCAACGGCGGATTTCAGCAGCCCCCGGCAGAAACACCAGGATCGAACCGGCGTCAGTGCGCAGAGCCCGTATGACGGTGTCGGCGACCTGCGTTTCGATCGGCTTGCCGGGATCACGCGCAACGTAGCGGGTATCGACAGCGAATGCGCGCCCTTCGCTCGTGACCGCGGGCGCATCATCCAGCAAGCGCGCCACCCGCGCGCCGTCAAGGGTCGCCGACATCACCAGCAATTTGAGATCGTCGCGCAAGCCTTGCTGCGCATCGCGGGCCAGCGCCAGGCCGAGATCGGCATCGAGCGAGCGCTCGTGAAATTCGTCAAACAGAACCGCGGCGACGCCCTCGAGCGACGGATCGTCGAGGATCAGGTTGGTGAAGATCCCCTCGGTGACGACCTCGATGCGGGTCGCACGCGAGACCTTGGAGCCGAAGCGAACCCGGTAGCCCACGGTTTGGCCGACCGCCTCGCCAAGCGTTGCAGCCATGCGGTCGGCGGCCGCGCGCGCCGCCAGGCGGCGCGGTTCCAGCACCAGGATTTTGCGATTCGTCGCCCACGGCTCGCGCGCGAGCACCAGCGGGACGCGGGTGGTCTTGCCGGCGCCGGGCGGCGCGACCAGCACGGCGGCGTTGCGCTCAGCCAGCACCGTTGTGAGTTGCGGCAACGCATCGTCGATCGGCAGCGCTAGTGTCCCGCTTCCGAAGTTCGCCATACCTTGCAGCACCTCTAACGCGAACTTCGGAAGCGAAAGGACACTAGCCGATCTATGATTCTAGTGTGGTTTAGGATTTGAAGTTCCTATGCGAGTTTTCCGCAACGAAAGTAGGAACTTCAAATCCACCACACTAGCATTAGCTACTTCTGGCACACCGGGCAGAAGAACGTCGAACGCCCGGTCTGCACGAGGCGCCGGATCGTGCCCGAGCATCCGGGCGTCACGCACCGTTGTCCCTCGCGGTCATAGACACGGAAGCGATGCTGGAAATAGCCGAGTTCACCATCGGTGCGGCGGTGATCGCGCAGCGACGAGCCGCCGGCTTCGATCGCATCCTCGAGCACCGCGCGGATGGCTGCGACCAGGCGCTCGGCATGGTCATTGGGCGCGCCCGAGCGCGACGCGATGGTCGAGGCCTTGCGCTTCGGCGAGAGGCGCGCGCGGTGCAGCGCCTCGCACACATAGATGTTGCCGAGCCCAGCGACGACACGCTGGTCGGAGAGCGCCGCCTTCAGGCTTGTCTTCTTGCCCCGGCACGCCCGCGCCAGCATGGCGGCGTCGAACGCATTGCCGAGCGGCTCGGGGCCGAGACTGCGCAACAGCGGTTCCTGGTCGAGGCTGGCTCGCGGCACGAGCTTCATAAACCCGAACCGGCGCGGGTCGTTGAAGGTGACGGTGGCGCCCGACGACATCGCGAACACGATGTGATCGTGCGCGAGATGCTCGGTCCGTTCGTGATGGAAGTGGCCGGGCTTGCGCTTGCGGCCGTCGTGAAAGACGCGGAACGAGCCCGACATGCCGAGATGCATCAGCAAGACTTCGCCTGACGAGAGATCGGCCAGCAAATACTTGGCGCGGCGGCCGAGGCCTTCGACGGTCTTGCCCTCGAGGCGTTGCACGAAATCCTTCGGCAGCGGCCAGCGCAAATCGGGACGCCGCGCCAGCACGTGATCGAAACGCGCGCCCTCAAGCGCGGGCTGAAGCCCGCGGCGCACCGTTTCGACTTCGGGAAGTTCGGGCATGCGTTAACCTTCTTAAGCCCAGCAAGGTGAGGTTTGTAGCCTCCCCGCAACGGTCGCGCTATGGTCCGGCGCCCGAGCAATATGTGGTCCAATCCGCCGATGCCGACCGACCGCGACACCCATTTCGGCTACCGCACCGTGCCGCTTGGTGAAAAGCAGGCGCTGGTCGACGAGGTGTTCACCTCGGTGGCGCGCCGCTACGATCTCATGAACGACCTGATGTCGGGCGGACTGCATCGCGCCTGGAAGGACGCGCTGGTGACGGCCGTCAATCCGCCGCGCGGCAAGCAACCGTTCGCAGTGCTGGATGTCGCGGGCGGCACCGGCGATGTCGCTTTCCGGATCGCTGCCGCGGGCGGCCCCGGCACCCACGTCACGGTGTGCGACATCAATCCGGACATGTTGGAGGTCGGCCGCCAGCGCGCCGAGCAGCGCGGCCTTGCCGACGCGGTCAGTTTTGTCGACGGCAATGCCGAGGCGCTCGCGTTCGCCGACCGCAGCTTCGATGCCTACACGATTGCGTTCGGCATCCGTAACGTGCCGCGCATCGAGGCGGCACTCGCGCAGGCGTTTCGTGTGCTGCGTCCCGGCGGACGCTTTCTCTGCCTCGAATTCTCCCACGTCGACGTGCCCGGGCTCGACAGGCTATACGATCTCTACTCCTTCAATGTGATCCCGGCGCTTGGCCGCACCGTTGCGGGCGATGCCGAGGCCTATCAATACCTCGCCGAGTCGATCCGGCGGTTTCCGCAGCCGACGATCTTCGCCGACATGATCCGGTCCGCCGGGTTTCGTCGCGTCAAGTTCACGCTCATGACCGGCGGCATCGTGGCCCTGCATTCCGGCTGGCGCTTGTGATCGGATCCATCGCCCATCTTGCCCGCCTGGCGGGCGCCGGCTTCGTGTTTGCGCGCGCCGGCGTGTTCAGCCTCGTTGATCCGACATTGTTGCCGTTGCCGGCCCGCGGCGCGCTGCGGATCGCGCGGCTGCTCGAACGGCCGAACGCCGCGCCGTCCAATCGCTTGTCGTCGGCGCTGAGCGCGCTTGGTCCGAGCTACGTCAAGCTCGGCCAGTTTCTGGCGACGCGACCCGACGTGGTCGGTGCCGCACTCGCCCTCGATCTCGAGAACCTGCAGGACAAGATGCTGCCATTCCCGCAGGTGGAGGCGGAGCGCCTGATCGAGATTAATATCGGCAAGCCGGTGTCGGAACTGTTCTCGATCTTCGGACCGGCGGTCGCCGCAGCCTCGATCGCCCAGGTGCACCGCGCGACCATCGCGGAGGACGGCCGCATGGTCGCCGTCAAGGTGCTGCGGCCCGGCGTCGAGCGGCGCTTCAAGGGCGACCTCAAGGCGTTCTTCTTTGCGGCGCGCCTGGCCGAGAAATTTTCCCCCGAGGCCCGCCGGCTTCGGATGGTCGAAGTGGTTGACACGCTCGCGCGCACGGTTGCGATCGAAATGGACTTGCGGCTCGAAGCGGCCGCGATGTCGGAGATGGCGGAAAACAGCAAGGAAGATCCCGATTTCCGGGTGCCGAGCGTCGATTGGAACCTGACCGGCAAGGACGTGCTGACGCTCGAGTGGATCGACGGGACGCCGCTCTCGGATCGCGCCGCGCTCGTTGAGAAGGGCTTCGACCTCCCGCGCCTCGGACGCGCGGTGATCCAGACATTCCTGCGCCAGGCCATGCGCGACGGCTTCTTTCATGCCGACATGCACCCCGGCAACCTGTTCGTGGACGCCAGCGGACAACTGGTGGCGGTCGACTTCGGCATCATGGGCCGGCTCGGGCACAAGGAACGCCGCTTTCTGGCGGAGATCCTGCACGGCTTCATCACGCGCGACTATCGGCGCACCGCGCAGGTCCATTTCGACGCCGGCTATGTGCCGGCGCACCATTCGGTTGACGCGTTTGCGCAGGCGATCCGGGCGATCGGCGAGCCAATTCACAACCGCACGGCCGAAGACATTTCGATGGCCAAGCTCCTGACCTTGCTGTTCGAGGTCACCGCGATCTTCGAGATGCGGACCCGGCCGGAGCTCCTGTTGCTGCAGAAGACCATGGTGGTGGTCGAGGGCGTTGCGCGCGCGCTTGATCCCAAGCTCGACATGTGGAGCACGGCCGAGCCGGTGGTGAGCGAGTGGGTGCTGCGCCACCTCGGTCCGGTCGGCCGCATCGAGGATGCGGCCAACGGCGTGTTCGAGATCGGCCGCTTTCTCAGCGATGTTCCCGGGGTGCTCGGACGCACCGCGCGCCTCATGGACCAGCTTGACGTGGCAACCCGCGACGGCATCGTGCTGGCGCCCGACACGGTTGAGAAAATCGGGATGGCGGAAGCCCGCAAGGACCGCGCCATGGCAATTGCGATGGTGATGATCGCCGCCCTGGTGGCGATCGTGGCGATGGCGATCTGGGTCCGTTGAAACGGACGGCCGGATTGCATACAATGATTGCATTGCAATCAAAGGCCGACCCATGGGCAGCCTGACCGTTCGCAACATCGGCGAGGACGTGAAGCGGCGCCTGCGCGTGCGCGCCGCGCGCAACGGCCGTTCCATGGAAGAGGAAATCCGCCACATCCTGGCGAGCGCGGACGCGCCCGGAAGTCGTGCGCCCGAGGCCGACGAGGCGCCCGCGCCGGCGCCGCGTGGCGCGAAGCGATCATCCGAACCGGCTGCCAAGCGCGTACTGCTGATCATCGGCGGCGGGATTGCGGCCTATAAGTCGCTCGATCTGATCCGGAGACTGCAGGAGCGCGGCGCCACGGTGCGGGTTGTCATGACCAAGGCGGCGCAGGAATTCATCACTCCGCTGTCGGCCGGCGCGCTCGCGGGCGAGGCCGCGTTCGTCGATTTGTTCGATGTGATGAGCGAATTCGACGTGGGTCATATCCGGCTCGCGCGTGACACCGATCTGATCGTGGTGGCGCCGGCGACCGCCGACCTGGTTGCCAAAATGGCCAACGGGCTCGCCGACGATCTCGCCTCGACCGTGCTGCTCGCGACCGACAAGCCGGTGTTGATCGCGCCCGCCATGAACCCGCGCATGTGGGAGCATGCGGCGACCAAGCGCAATGTCGCGCAACTGCGCGCCGACGGCATCCTCGCGGTTGGCCCGAATGCCGGCGAGATGGCGGAACGCGGCGAGGCCGGCCTCGGCCGCATGGCAGAGCCGATCGAAATCGCGGATGCCGCGATCGCGATGCTCGGCCCGCGGTCGCGGCCGCTTGCCGGCAAGCACATCCTCATCACGTCGGGGCCGACGCATGAGCCGATCGATCCGGTGCGCTATATCGCTAATCGCTCGTCCGGCAAGCAGGGCTTCGCGATTGCACGCGCGGCCGCCGACGCTGGCGCCAAGGTCACGTTGATCTCGGGTCCGGTGTCGCTTCCTGATCCTCCCGGCGTCAAGGTCGTGCACGTGGACAGCGCCCGCGCCATGCTGGCGGCCGCGCAAGCGGCGCTCCCCGCTGACGTTGCGGTGTTCGCGGCCGCCGTCGCCGACTGGCGCGTCGCGGAGGCCGGCCGGCAAAAAATCAAGAAGGGTCCCGGCGGCGCGCCGCACCTCACGCTGGTCGAGAACCCCGACATCCTGGCGACGGTTGCAAAACTCAAATCCAAACGGCCGAAACTGGTGATCGGCTTTGCGGCCGAGACCGAGCGCGTGGTCGAACATGCGAAGGCCAAGCTCATACGCAAGGGCAGCGATTGGATTCTCGCCAACGACGTGTCGTCGGAATCCGGCGTCATGGGCGGAGACCGCAACAAGGTGCACCTCATCAGCGCGCGCGGCGTCGACCACTGGCCCGAGCAATCCAAGGACGCGGTGGCGCATATGCTGATCGAGCGCATCGCGGCCGCCCTATGATCCTGAATCTGCGCATTGCGCGGCTGCCGCATGGCGCCGACCTGCCGCTGCCGGCCTATCAGAGTGCGTTCGCGGCCGGGCTCGATCTTTATGCCGCCGTTCCGGCCGATGCGCCGATCGTGCTTGCGCCCGGCGCGCAGGCGACGATCCCGACCGGCATCACGCTCGCACTCCCGCCCGGGACCGAAGGGCAAGTGCGGCCGCGCTCGGGGCTCGCCGCCCGTCACGGCGTCACGGTGCTGAACACGCCCGGCACCATCGACGCCGACTACCGCGGCGAGGTCGCCGTCCTCCTCATCAACCACGGCCAAGCGTCATTCGAGGTTGCGCGCGGCATGCGGATCGCGCAGTTGGTGGTGGCGCCGATCCTGCGCGTGACCGTGAGCGAGGCGGAGCACCTCGAGGATACCGGCCGCGGCAGCGGCGGCTTTGGATCAACGGGTAGCTAAGCGAATGCAGGCAACCAACGTCACGGCCCCGGATGGGCTCAACCTCGCGGTCCAGGAGTGGGGTAACCCGCGCGGCCCCGAGATTCTGCTCATTCACGGGTTCAATCAGTCGCACCTGTCGTGGCTGCGACAGGTCGACGACCCTGCGCTCGCCGCGAATTTCCGCATGATCACGCTCGACCTGCGTGGCCACGGCGCGTCCGACAAGCCACTCGACAAGGAGCGCTATGCGCACGCGCGCTGGGGCGACGATATCGCGGCGGTCATGCTGGCGTGCGGATTGCGCCGGCCGGTGCTGGTCGGCTGGTCGTTCGGCGGCAACATCATCTGCGACTACGTGCGCAGCTTTGGAACCGACAGCATCGCCGGCATCAACTTCGTGGCGGCAGCGACCAAGGCCGAAACGGCGTACTTCGGCCCCGGGCGACAAAATTTTCCCAACATGCTGTCCGAGGATCTCGCGACCAACATCGCCGGCACCCGCGCCTTTTTGCGGGCCTGCTTCGAACGCCAACCGGCCGAGGACGCATTCGAGATCATGCTCGCTTTCAACATGGTGGTGCCGCCGCGCGTGCGCGCGGCCATATTCGAACACCCGCGGAATACCGGCGACACGCTGGCGCAGATCAAGTGCCCGGTGCTGGTGACACATGGGACTGAGGATAAGGTCCTGCTTGTCGCGCTGGGCCGGTTCACGGCGGGCGCAGTCCCCGGCGCAAAGCTCTCGCTTTATGACGGCGTCGGACACGGGCCGTTTTGGGAGGATGCCCCGCGCTTCAACCAGGAACTGGCTGAGTTCGTGCGCAGCGTCAACATGACCAAACAATAAGTCGCGCCGCCATGCAGACGGGCTATCGCATTATCGTTTCGGCGCTGGGTTGGTTTGCAATCATTTTGCAGTACTCCCTTATCGCCAGCACCAGGAGCGGCCCCGACCTCGTCGCCTGGACGATCAACTACTTCAGCTTCTTCACGACTATCGGTAACATCCTGGTCGCGTTGGCGATGTCGCTGCCCTGGCTTGCACCGCGCTCGCAACTAGGCCGATGGTTCCTGCGACCGTCGGTGCGAACCGTGATCGTCGCCTACATCATTGTCGTTGGCGTCGTCTATCACGTGATGTTGCGCAACCTGTACAACCCGCAGGGCTGGCGATTGGCATGCGTCATCATTCTGCATTACGTGATACCGCCGCTGTTCGTCATCGACTGGCTGGCGTTCGTGCAGAAACGCGATCTGTCGTGGAAGATCCTGTTTGGCGCGCTCGCTCTGCCGGTCCTCTACATCGCCTGGACGCTCGCGCACGGCGCGGTTACGGGCTTCTACCCCTATCCGTTCATCAACGTAGCGCGCTTTGGCTATGCGCAGGTGCTGATGACCATCGGCGCCATGATCGCGGCGTTCGTGTGTTTGATGCTCGCCCTTGTCGGCATCGGCCGGCTGGTGAGCGCGAGTTCGCCCGCACAAGCGTCATCGCCCGCGAAGGCTGGCGATCCGATACGCGTTGATTGAGGAGTGGTGTCGGAAGGCGACGATCCGAACTACGCGCTCTTCTGCTTTCCCGGCACCGAATCCCACCAGGGACAGATGCCCGGATTGAGCGTGTAGTTGCCTTCGATCACCTGCACGGGCTGGCGCACGCCGTCGCGCGCGATCTGCAGGCGCTTGTCGCGCGCGGCGTTGCGCTCGTGCTCGGGCAGCCAACCGCGCTCGTGGCCCCATAGGCTCGGGCCCTCGGTGCGCTCATAGGCCTGCCAGGTCTGCGGATCGATCGATCGCGCGCCCCAGCCGTATTCCACCATGAAGCCCGAGGGCGTCCAGGTGTAGAACGATGTGATGAAGTCGCTGGTGTGGCGGCCGAGCGTGACCGCGATGCGTCCCTCCTCCATCATCGCGAGGTCGAGCCCCTGGCCGACGTCGTCGAACGAATAGAGCTCCATCATGATGTGATGCACAGCGTTCTTGCCGGTCTTGATGAAGGCAAGGCTGTGGTGGCGCGGATTGACGTGCATAAAATAGGCCGAGAACGGCTTGGTGTAGAAGTCGGACAGCCGGAAGCCGAGCAGGTCGCGATAGAACGGGAGCAAGGTGGAGAAGCTTTCTTCGCTCTCGACATTGAGCACGGCGTGACCGAGGCCCAGCGGCCCGGTGCGGAAACCCGAGATCGAGCGGCCCGGCTTGAACGGATCCGACGCCGTCTCCGCGCCATGGAACAGCTCAAGCCGGTTGCCGTGCGGATCGTTGCAGACGGCCAGGTCCTTCACGTGCCGTTCGTCGGCGAGCGCCCGCGAACCGCGCGCCACCTTGGTGCCGGCCGCCTCCAGCTTGGCTGCGACCGCATCGAGCGCGGCCGCGTCGGCAACTTCCCAGCCGAAGAACGCAATACCCTGGCCGCCGGTGCCGTCGACGACGATGCGCTGTTTGCGGTCGTCCATGCGAAAGGCGCGCGTGCTGCGGCTCTTGTCGACGGTCTGCAGGCCGAGCAGGCCGCTCGCATATCTCGACCAATCTTCGACGCCTTCGGCGCGCACCCCGACATAACCAAGCGCCTGTATCGACATTGCACAGCTCCAGTTCGACCATTCCAAAGTCGGGCTGATATTACCTTGGGTTCGGCGTACCGGCCAGCGCGCCGCGAACAGGGCAGCGCTGCTGTCCCCGACGCGCGTTGACTGGTGAGCTGCTTGCAAAATGACTATCATCGCTCCCGGCTGCGGGATCGGGTTTGGAATCCGGTTTCAAGGGAGGAAAACATGACGCTGTTTGCAGGCCTGAGGGCTGGTGCAGCGATCGTGGCTGCTGCAGTCGTCGCCGGTGGACTGCTGTTTGCGCCCGGTGCGCGCACCGAGGAACTCAAATCCTACGATTCCACAAAGAAAGATTTTTGGCTGCGTCCGCCAGACGACTGGTTCATGGGCGACGAGACAGAGGCGCAGAAGGGTACTCACGTCCTCAATACGCTGCCGCCGCCGACCGGCTTCACCGACGATGAGATCAAAGCCACCCTCCGGGACATCAAGCTGCCGCCGGGGTTCAAGATCGAGCTGTGGGCGAGCGGAATGCCGCAGGCCCGGCAGATGGCGTGGGGCAAGGACGGCACGCTCTATGTCGGCTCGTTTCTGGCCACCAACGTCTACGCGGTCACCGACCAGGGCGGCAAGCGCACGGTCAAGACCATCCTCAAGGGCATGAAGATGCCGACCGGCATCGCCTACCGCGACGGCGCGCTTTATGTCATCGATATCGACAAGCTCTACAAGTATGACAATCCCGAAGCCAACCTCGATAAGATGCCGGAGCCGCAGGTCGTCTACGACGACATGCCACCCTACCCGGCGCACGGCTGGAAATATCTAGCCTTCGACAAGGACGGCTGGCTCTACATCCCGTTTGGTCCGCCCTGCAACATCTGCCTGCCGCCGACCTCGGTATCGCAGATCAGGCGCGTCAATCCGGCCAACGGTCTTGCGGAAGTCGTCGCGCTCGGCGTGCGCAACAGCGTCGGCGGCGACGTCGACCCCCGCACCGGCGACTACTGGTTCACCGAGAATGCGCGCGACTGGCTCGGCGACGACGTGCCGAGCGACAAGCTCAACCATGTCACCAGGCTGGGCGAGCATTTCGGTTATCCGTACTGCCACCAGGGCGATATTCCGGATCCGAAGCTCGCGATGGGCCGCAAGTGTTCCGAGTTTTCGCCTCCGGCGCTCAAGCTCGGCGCGCACGTCGCTCCGCTCGGCATGAAGTTCTATACCGGCGATCAGTTCCCGGCCGACTACAAGAACAACATGATCGTGACCGAGCACGGCTCCTGGAACCGTCACCAGTTCCAGGGCGGGCGGCTGATGCGCGTCATCGCGGACCCCGCCGGCAAGGACGTGAAGCAAGAGGAGTTCGCGACCGGCTGGATCGGCCCTGACGGCAAGTATCGCGGCCGGCCGAATGACGTACTGCAGGCCAAGGACGGCTCGCTCCTGGTTGCCGATGATTTCACCGGCGCGATCTATCGGATCAGCTACGCCAAGTAATCCGAGACGCGAGGCGCTTACCCACCTTGTGTGGCACGCGATCGCACCACGCACTGCGCCCTACCTCTCCCCCGCAAGCGGGGAGAGGTAACCGTGCGGCGCCGCTGCACTGTCTCTCAAGGTTTATGATGCACGCTCATCGTCTCCTGATCGCGCTCTGCGCGGCGGCCGCGCTCACCGCCTTCGGCGAGCGCGCTGGCGCTGCGGACGTGGCGGCCGGCAAGGCCCTGGCCGAGGCTTGCGCGCCGTGCCACGGCGCGGACGGCGTTTCTCAAACGCCGCTGACGCCTTCGCTCGCCGGCCAGCCCGATGAATTCGTGCAATGGCAGCTCGTCTATTACCGTTCCGGCGCCAGAAAGAACGAAGTGATGCAGCCGATCGGCGAGGCCTTGAGCAACGAGGAAATCCGCAATCTCGGCGCCTATTATGCGTCGCTGCCGCCGCCCAAACCGGCGGTGCCGCCCGACGCGCTCGCGCAACGAGGCGAGGAGCTTGCTGCGCAGCACCGCTGCCGCTCATGTCATTCCGAGGACTACAACGGCTTCCGCGCCGCGGCGCGCCTCTCCAGCCAGCGCGAAGATGTCTTGCTGAAAGCGCTGCGCGATTACAAATCGGGCCAGCGTGTCGGCTCCGGCGTCGCGTCCATGGCGGACGTGATGTTTGAGCTCAACGACGCCGACATCCAGGCGCTCTCGCACTACCTGGCTGCGCGGCCTTGAGCGCAGGCCGGCCGGCGCGCGCCGAGACAGGCGCTTGTGGGAAAAACCACCACATTAGACGCCTAATCGACCTTGATGTTGTTGGCGTCGGCGACGTCGAGCCAGCGTCTCGCCTCGGTTGCGATGAACGCAGCGAAGTCCGCCGGCGTACCGATGTTGATTTGCCCACCGAGCTTTTCGATCTCAGCCCGCACGTCAGGTCTTTTCAAAATCTCGTTGATCGTCTCGTTCAGCCTTGCGATCGCGCCGGCTGGTGTTCCGGCGGGCGCAACCACGCCGTTGAAGCTCGGCGCCACGTAATCGGTGACACCGGCCTCCACCATGGTCGGGATATCGGGTGCCTGCGGGTTGCGGGCGGCGCTTGTCACCGCAAGGCCCTTGAGCTTTCCCTCGCGGATGTGCGGAAGCAGAATCGTGGTGGTCTCGAACGTCATATCGACCTGATGGCCCAGCACCGCAGTGACGGAATCGCCGCCGCCCTTGTACTGAATGATCGCATAGTCGGCGCCGGTCTTGGCTTTGAACGACTCGGCGACGAGATGCGGCAGCCCGCCATACCCGGTCGCCGCGCAGTTGAGCTTGCCGGGATTGGCCTTGCAGTAAGCGATGAACTCTTTGATCGAGTTCGGCGGCACCGTCGGGTGCAACACCAACAACTGTTCGCTCTGCGATACCTTGGCGATCGGCGAAAAATCCTTCACCGGATTGTACTCGGGCCGTTTCGCGACCGCCGGAATAGTGGTCATGATGCTGGTGTTGCAGAACAGCAGCGTGTAGCCGTCGGGCTCGGCGCTCGCCGCCGCCTTGGCGGCGACCGATCCGCCGCCGCCGGCGCGGTTCTCTACCACCACGGTTTGACCAAGCGACTGCTGCAGGCGCTGAGAGATCAGGCGCGCCATCACGTCGGTCGGTCCGCCCGGCGAGCCCGGTACGATGATCTTGATGGCGCGATCCGGATAGGCCGCGCGCGCCGGACGCGTCAACAGCGTCGCCGCAGCGGTGCCGCCCAGCCCTGACAGGAAACGGCGCTTGCTGATCATCGGCGTCCCCGGCAGGAGCCGTGGTCAGGCCTTTTTGGCGGACGCCCGCTTGGCGAGGCGCTTGGCGACGCCGGGGTAGACCCGCTTGGCGTTGTCCTCGAAGATCTTCTGCTTATCGGCCGCGGTGAGCCACGATACCTGGTCGACGTAGCGCTTGGTGTCGTCGAAGTAGTGCCCGGTGTTGGGATCGATGATCTGCACCGCGCCGATCATCTCCGACGCGAACAGGATGTTGTCGATCGGCACGATCTTGGTGAGGAGCTCGATGCCCGGCAGATGGTAGACGCAGGTGTCGAAGAACACGTTGTTGCGGATCATCTCCTCGATCGGCTTCTTCTTGTTCTGCAGCGCAAGGCCGCGATAGCGGCCCCAGTGAAACGGCACCGCGCCGCCGCCATGCGGAATGATCAGCCGCAGCTTGGGGAAGTCGGCGAACAGGTCCGACGTAATGAGCTGCATGAACGCGGTCGTGTCGGCGTTGATGTAGTGCGCGCCCGTCGTGTGGAACGCCGGATTGCACGACATCGACACATGCACCATGGCGGGACAGTCGAGTTCGCACAGCTTCTCATAGACCGGATACCAGTAGCGGTCGGTGAGTGGCGGCGCGTTCCAGTGGCCGCCCGACGGATCGGGATTGAGGTTGCAGCCGACGAAGCCGTATTCCTTGATGCAGCGCTCGAGCTCAGGGATGACGGTCTTCGGCTCGACGCCGGGCGACTGCGGCAGCTGGCACACGCCGATGAAGTTATCGGGGAACAGCTCGGTGACGCGGTAGATCATCTCGTTCGAGGCCTGCGACCATTCGAGCGAAGTCTTGAAGTCGCCGATGTGGTGGCCCATGCCGGCAGCGCGCGGCGAGAAAATCGTGATGTTGGTGCCGCGCTCCTGCTGCTTCTTGAGCTGGTTGCCCTCGATCGTCTCACGGATCTCGTCGTCGGTGACTTTGAACTGCGACCACGACGGCAGCGGCTTCTTCTCGTTCACTGCCGCGACTTGCTGCTCGCGGTAGCTCTTCAGGCCCTTCGGCTCGGTCGTGTAGTGGCCGTGACAATCGATGATCATGGGAACGCCGCCTGTTGGGGTGAGGTGCGGCGGCATAGAACCACAAAAACTCGAACGCTTTCAACCGTGACAGCAGGGATCGTTCTGCTACATTGCGCCCCTTTCCGACGCACTCGGCGCGCCGCGCGCCACCAGCTCCGCATCGAAGGGGGAAAACATGGCCGATATTCCGCGCCTGAATAGCGTCATCAAAGCGCTCGAAGCAGGCAAACCCGCGTTCACCTGTTTCTCTCCGACCGAGGTCAACAGCGCGATCAACCTCTCTGGCTCCAAGTACGACGGCGTCGTATTCGAGATGGAGCATAACGGCTATGACATCCGCGCGTTCCGCGACGCGCTTCAGTACATGCTCAACCGCCGCCAGTTGGTGCAGGGCGCAAGTCTTGCCCCCGCGGTCGCGCCGCTGGTGCGCATACCGCCGAACGGATGCGAGAAGGCGCAGTGGCATGCCAAGCAGGTCCTCGACATCGGCGCCTATGGGGTCGTGTGGCCGCACATATCAAGCGTGGACGAAGCCTATAGCGCGGTGTCGGCCTGCCGATACCCGCGCCTCAAGAGCGCGGCGCGTTACCACCCGGCCGGATTGCGCGGCGACGGTCCGACCCAGGCCGTGCGCTACTGGGGACTGACCCAGCAGGAGTATTACGAGCGCGCCGACGTGTGGCCGCTCGATCCCAAAGGCGAGATTTTCGTCATCCTGCAGATGGAAGACACCCAGGGCATCGAGAGCCTGGACGAGATCCTGACCAAGGTTCCCGGCATTGGCTGCATCCTGATCGGCGAAGGCGATCTCTCTCAGGAACTTGGTTACCCACGTCAGTATGAACATCCCGAAGTGCTGAAATGGATGGCTCGCGTGGTCGAGACCTGCAAGAAGCACAAAGTGGCCGTCGGTCATCCGCACGTCGATGCCAACAACGCCGAGCGCATTTTGAAGGAGGGCTACACTTTCCTGATGTGCGCCCCGGTCCAGAGCTTCGGCGGGCTCAACAAAGGCCGCGAGCTCGCCAGCCGCTAGGCGGAGAAAATGCCGGCCGGAACCGGGATACCCGCTACCCACAAGATGGGGACATAGCCCCGTTCACGCTCTGGACTCTTTGGTCGGACTCCCGTTGCGGGTAGATTGGAGCCGATTCGGGGGCCATGCGCTTCTCTCGGCCGGCCGATGTGGTCCCGGCAACGGGACCGGGAGGGGCAAGCGGAATGCCGGTCGCAATCCGGGCGAACAGCGCGCAAAGACATACCGGCCGGGTGTCTGCGGTCGTCTGCGCCTGCCTCATGGTGACCGTCTCCGCCGCAACCGCACAAAATGCCGTTGGCGGCATCCCGGCGACGGCCCGGGACATGATCACGCGCGTTCCCTGGCACGACGTCGCGGGCCTTGCGTTGACCTTGGGCGTCGTCCTCTTTGCCGTCATCAGTGCGATCGCGCTGTTGCGCACGCGCCAGCGCGCCGCGGTCGAAGCGGCCGGCCTGCGCAACGAGATCGACGCGCTCAAGGCCGCGGCCAGCGATGCCCGCGCACTGCTGCTGACCGACCCGCAGGTTATGATGGTGTGGCCGTTGCAGGGCGGCGACCCGATGGTCATCGGCGAAGCGCGCACCCTCGCCCCCGAGCAGCCCCCGCAAAGCGTATCCGACTTCGCCACCTGGCTTGAGCCGCAAGCGGTCGAAGAGATCGAAACAGCCGTTCGCAGATTGCGTACTAACGGCGAAGGGTTCAGCACCGTGCTGAGCACGCGGTTCGGCCGCGAGATCGAAGCATCCGGCCGTCCGGTCGGCGGCCGCGCCGTGCTGCGTTTGCGCGACGTCAGCAGTGTTGTGCGCGACCTCACCGCGCTCAGGGCCGAACACCAAAGACTGCAACACGACCTGGAGGCCGCAAGCTCACTGATCGAGGCGCTGCCGTCGCCGGTGTGGATGCGGGACAAGTCCGGCCGCCTGGTGTTCGTCAACAGCGCCTACGCGAGCGCAGTGGAAGCGGGCGACCCGACGAGCGTCGTCGCCGGCGGGATCGAGCTGTTCGACGCATCTGCCGGGCGTCCGGATGAAGGCGGCGGTGGTCGCGCACGGCGCGCCGCCATCGTCGGTGGCCGCCGCCGCGTGCTCGACGTGCTCGCAGTTCCGACGCCGAACGGTAGCGCCGGGATCGGCATCGACGCCACCGAAGTTGAGACCTTGCACCGCGACGTTGACCGCATGATCGAGGCCCATCGCCGCACTCTCGATCAACTCGCCACCGCGGTCGCGGCGTTCAACGCCGAGCGCCGGCTCACGTTCTATAACGCGGCCTACCGGGCATTGTGGGACCTCGATAGCGGGTTCCTCGATCAGGAGCCGACCAACTCGGCAATCCTCGACGTGCTGCGGGCCGCCCGCAACCTGCCCGAGCAACGCGATTTCCGCGAGTGGCGCACGCAACTGCATGAAGCTTATCAGGCGCTGGAGGGCAAGCAGCACGAGTGGCATCTGCCGGATGGACGCACGCTGCGGGTCGTGACCACGCCCAATCCCGAGGGCGGGGTCACCTACCTGTTTGATGACGTGACCGAACGCCTCGACCTCGAACGCCGGTTCGCCGACCTGATCCGCGTGCGCGGCGAGACCCTCGACAATCTCGGCGAGGCGGTCGCAGTGTTCGGCAGCGATGGCCGCCTGCGGCTGTCGAACCCCGCCTTCCGGCGGATGTGGAACGTTGACCTGTCCGCTCTCGCGGACGGCCCGCATATCGAGGCGGTGATGCACCTGTGCTTGCGGCTCGGCGCCGAACCGACCTGGGAGGCATTGCGCCGCGCCGTCACGACGCTCGACGCGCGCACCCCGGTCGCAAGCCGTATGGAGCGACGTGACGGTGCCATTATCGATTGCGCCACCATCCCGCTGCCGGATGGCGCGACGCTGGTCACGTTCACCGACGTGACCGCGTCGGTCAATGTCGAGCGCGCCTTGGTCGAACGCAACGAAGCGCTGGTGGCGGCGGAGAAGCTCAAGCAGGACTTCGTTCAGCACATGTCCTACGAGTTACGCTCTCCTCTCACCAACATCATCGGCTTCACGCATTTTCTGGGCGATCCAAATATCGGTCCGCTCAATCCGCGCCAGCACGAGTATCTAGGTTACATCACGTCATCGACCAATGCGCTGCTTGCCATTGTCGATAACATCCTCGACCTCGCCACCATCGAAGCCGGCGCAATGACGCTCGATCTTGCACCGATCGATATCCGACAGACGATGGAAGCCGCCGCCGAGGGCGTGCAGGATCGGCTGACGCAAGACCAAATTACGCTCGAGCTGCAGGCTGAACCCGACATCGGCACGTTCATGGCGGACGAGCGCCGCATCCGTCAGGCGCTGTTCAATCTCTTGTCGAATGCGGTCGGATTTTCCCCGCATGGAGGCACCGTGGTGCTGGCCGCCCGGCGCGAGGCGGGCGCGCTCGTTCTCTCCGTCGCCGACCAGGGACCGGGTATTCCGCCCGAGATGAAGGACAAGGTTTTTGAATGGTTTGAAAGTCACCCGTTTGGTTCGCGACACCGCGGCGTCGGTCTCGGTCTGTCGCTGGTGCGCTCGTTCGTCGGCCTGCATGGCGGCACTGTCCGGATCGAATCCGAGGTCGGACACGGCACGACCGTGATATGCGTGTTGCCGGCCAGGCAGTAGGCTTTTCCCCAGGTAATAGACGTTTGATGGTGGACGATTCAAGCTTCACACTGGCGGTGCCGAGTGAGGAGGCGCTGCGTCAACTCGTAGGTGACTTCGCTGCGGCGCTCGAACCGGGCGACGTCGTGAGTTTGTCCGGCGATCTCGGCACCGGCAAAACGACTTTCGCGCGCGCGCTCATTCGGCACCTTGCCGACGACGACACCCTGGAAGTCCCGAGTCCGACCTTTACGCTGTTGCAGACCTACGAATTGCCGCGCTTCCCGCTCGTACATGCCGACTTCTATCGGGTGACGGACGCGAGTGAGCTGGATCAGCTTGGCTTCGATGACCTTCCACCCCTGTCGGTCATTCTGGTGGAATGGCCGGAGCGCGCGCCGAACGCCTTGCCGGCGGATCGCTGGGACATCGCCTTCGGGCTCAACGCGAAGGCCGGACCCAACTACCGCGACGTGCGCGTCACCGGACTTGGGGAATATGCGCCGCGCGCCGCGCGGCTCGCAGCACGTCGCCGCTTCCTCAACGAGTGCGGGTATCAGGGGGCGCTGTGCGAGCGGCTCACCGGTGATGCATCGTCGCGGTCCTATCAAAAAATCCTGACAGGCAAGCGCAACCTCATCCTGATGGATTCACCGCGCCGGCCGGACGGTCCGCCCGTTCGCGACGGCAAGCCCTACAGCGCGATCGCGCATCTCGCGGAAGACGTCAGGCCGTTCGTCGCGATCGCGCGTGCGCTGCGCGCGCTCGGCTTCTCCGCCCCGGAAGTGATTGCCGCCGACCTGGACGACGGTTTCATTGTCCTGGAGGACCTCGGATCCGAGCTGGTGGTGTCCGGCGATCCACCGGCGCCGATCAGGGTCCGATACGAAGCCGCGGTGCACATTCTGGGAACTTTGCACAAGCTGAAGCTGCCGGCGCGGTTGCCGGTAGCGCCGCAGGTCGAGTATCGCCTGCCGACCTACGACATGGATGCCTTCCTGATCGAGAGCGAATTGCTGATCGATTGGTACTTGCCCAACTACGGCACCGCTCCGTCGCCTGCTGCGCGGGAAGATTATGTCCGGCTCTGGCGGCGCGCGTTGGAGCCGGCGCTCGCCGAGCCGAAGACCTGGGTATTGCGCGACTATCATTCACCCAATCTGATCTGGCTTCCGGAACGCCGCGGCCTTGGGTGTCTCGGCCTCATCGATTTTCAGGACGCGCTGCTCGGCCCGGCCGCCTACGACCTCGCGTCCTTGCTCCAGGACGCCCGCGTCGACGTGCCGGAGGCGCTCGAGCTCGATTTGATGGGACGGTATGTGCGCGGACGCTCCATAGCCGATGCCAGCTTCGATGTTCCGCAGTTCGCCATGATCTATGCGACGCTCGCGGCGCAGCGCGCGTCCAAGATCTTGGGGATATTTACGCGACTCAACCGGCGTGACCGCAAACCGCAATATCTGCGTCATTTGCCGCGCGTGTGGGGCTATCTGCAACGCTCGCTCAGGCACCCGGCACTCGGTCAGCTCGCGGCCTGGTACGACGAGCATGTCCCGTCGCCGGATACCAAACGGGAGTCCTAACAGCACGTCACGTTCATGTTAGACTTCATCGGCAAACTCGCTCACTCCAGATGATTCGCAAGCCCGCCGCTCGATCTCCCGACCACGCCATGGTTCTTGCCGCCGGTCTCGGCACCCGCATGCGGCCGGTTACCGACGGCATGCCGAAGCCGCTTGTGCCGGTCGCCGGCAAGGCGCTGATCGACTACGTGTTGGACAAGCTCGCGGAAGCCGGCGTCGGCACCGCGGTGGTCAACGTCCATTACTTTGCCGATCAGATCGAACGGCATCTTGAAGCGCGGCACGCGCCGCGCATCGTCATCTCGGACGAGCGGGCGCAACTTCTGAATACCGGCGGCGGCGTGCGCGCCGCGCTGCCGTCGCTCGGATCGGGCCCGTTCTTTCTGCTCAACTCGGACACCCTTTGGATCGACGGCGTACAGCGCAACCTCGAGCAGCTCGCTCGCTCGTTCGATGAGCGCCGCATGGACGCGCTGTTGTTGCTCGCCGCAACCACCGCCAGCGTTGGCTATGCCGGCCGCGGCGATTTCTCGATGGATCCTGGCGGCGCGCTGCATCGACGCGGCGAGCGCGACGTTGCCCCGTTCGTCTATGCGGGAGCCGCAGTGCTTTCGCCGAAACTATTCGCCGGTGCTCCGGACGGACCGTTTTCGCTCAACCTGCTGTTCGATCGCGCCATGGAGGCCGGCCGGCTGTGCGGCATGCGGCTCGAAGGGGTTTGGATGCACGTCGGCACGCCCGAGGCAGTCGCCGCCGCGGAGGCGGCGATCATGGCGAGCGCCGCCTGATCGCGCCGGCAATTAGGCTCGCGGGCACCTAAGTCCCCTTTCGGAGCCGGGAGACTCACGCTACGGCAGGTGGCCATGGACCGCCCGCCCCGCCTGTTCACAATCCCAGCGTCGGCCCCCTTCTTGCCGACCCTGCTCAACGCTCTTGCGGCGGGCGAGCTCATTCCCGGGTTTGCGTTTGCGGACCCTCTCGCGTTGGCGAACGCGACCATCTACCTGCCCACGCGACGCGCCTGCCGGCTCGCGCGCGACGCCTTTCTGGATGCGCTCAAGACCGAGGCCGCGACCTTGCCGCGCATCGTCGCGCTTGGCGATATCGATGAGGACGAAATCGTATTCGCGCAGGCTTCAAACGGTGCTCTCGCGGACGAAGCGCTCGCGTTGCCGCTCGCGTTGGACGGGTTTGAGCGGCGCGCGTTGTTGGCCAAGCTGATCCTGGCCTGGAGCCGCCAGCTCCAGAGCGCCGGCGCGGTCGGTCCGCCCCTGATCGTGAACAGCCCGGCCACCGCGTTCGCGCTGGCCGACGATTTGGCGCGCCTGATGGACGACATGACGACCCGGCAGGTGCCGTGGAGCCGCCTCGACCAACTGGTCCCGGACGAGATGGATACCTATTGGCAGCTCACGTTGCGATTCCTGAAAATCGCCCGCGATGTCTGGCCAACGCTTCTAGCTGGCAGGGATGCAATCGATCCACCGGAACGCCGCGACCGGCTGATCGCCGCCGAGGCCGCACGGCTTCAGGCTTCGCCGGACCAGCCGGTGATCGCGGCCGGATCGACCGGCTCGATGCCTGCGACCGCGGCCCTGCTGGCAACCATTGCGCGTCTGCCGCACGGAGCCGTCGTGCTGCCCGGACTCGACACGCATCTCGACGATGAAGCCTGGACCATGATTGGTGGCGCGGCCGACGCAGCGCCCGCGATCGGGCATCCGCAATTTGCCATGCACGCGTTGCTGGCGCGCCTCGGGGTTCGCCGCGACGAGGTCACCGCGCTGGCGCCGGCGCACGGACGCGAGGCGCTGGTGTCGGAGATCATGCGGCCGGCCGCGGCCACGCACCGCTGGCGCGAGCGGCTCCGGCGCGGGCTCGAGCGGGAGATCTCAACCGGCATGGCGAACATCGCGGTGATCGAAGCCGCCAACGCCGAGGAGGAAGCGCTGGCGATCGCGGTCGTCTTGCGCGAGGCGATCGAGACGCCGGCCGCCACCGCCGCCCTCATTACGCCCGATCGTGCCCTCGCGCGTCGGGTCGCGGCCGCACTCGGCCGCTGGAACATGATCGCGGATGACTCGGGCGGCGATCCGCTCGGCGATACGGCGGCGGGCCGGTTTGCTCGCCTCGTCGCCGAAGCGGCATTGAGCGGCCTCGCTCCCGTCGCCTTGCTGGCGCTGCTCAAGCATCCACTGCTGCGTCTTGGTGCGTCGGCCGGCACGCTTGCTTATGGAGTCCAAGTGCTGGAGCGCGCGGTGCTGCGCGGTCCGCGCCCGCGGCCGGGCAGCAACGGACTTCTGGATGCGCTGGCGAACCTTCGCCAACAACTGCACAACCTGCGAGCCGGCGAGACGACGGAATTGCACCGCTCCGATCCGCGCACGGCTTTGACGGTTGCCGACATCGACACCGCGGCGGATTTGGTGCGCCGCCTCGCCGCCGCGCTGGCACCGCGCGAACACGTCAGCTCAGCGCAAACATTCGGACAACTCGCCGCCTGGCATCGCGCCGCGATCGAAGAACTCAGCAGGGATGCGAACGGCGAGGTGTTGGCGTTTGCGGGCCAGGATGGCGACGCGCTGACAGCCGCATTCGGCGACATCACGGCACAGACCGAGGGGGATGTCGCGGTCACGGCGGCCGACTACAGCGACCTGCTGCTGGCCGCGATCCAGAGCCGGGTCGTGCGCCGGCCCGAACGGCCCGGCGCGCGCATCCGCATTCTCGGACCGCTCGAGGCCCGCCTGATCACCGCCGATCGGGTCGTGCTGGGTGGGTTGGTCGAAGGCGTGTGGCCACCGGATGTGCGCACCGACCCATGGCTCAGCCGGCCGATGCGCCACGCACTCGGTCTCGACCTTCCGGAGCGGCGCATCGGGCTCTCGGCGCACGACTTCGCGCAGTTACTCGGCGCGCGGACCGTGGTGCTCGCGCGCGCAACCAAGCTTGGCGGTGCGCCCACGGTTGCCTCGCGGTTCCTGCAGCGCATCGCCGCAGTCGCGGGCGAAGACCTCTGGAGCGAAGCGGTCGAGCGCGGCCGTCAATACATCGCCTGGGCGCACGCACTCGATCGGCCAAAGAAAGTTATTCCAGTGGCGCGCCCCGCGCCAAAGCCGCCGCGCGCGACACGACCGGCAGCGCTCTCGGTGACCGAGATCGAACACTGGCTGCGCGATCCGTACAGCATCTATGCCAAGCACATCTTGCGGCTGCGGCCGCTCGATCCGGTCGATACGCCGCCGGGCGCGCGCGACCGTGGCATCGTCATCCACGGCGCCGTCGGCGAGTTCACCGAACTGTTCCAGGAGCGATTGCCGGACGATGCGTTTGCCGAATTGATCCGGCTGGGGAACAAGCATTTCGCAACGTTGGACGACTTTCCCGAGGCGCGCGCGTTCTGGTGGCCACGGTTCGAGCGCATCGCGCGCTGGTTTGCCGAATTCGAAGCCAGCCGCCGTCCACAGATCGCGGCGCTGCGCGCCGAAATCCGCGGCGCGCTCGACATTGCGCTGGGCGAGCGGACGTTTCGGCTCTCGGCGCGCGCTGATCGAATCGAGCGCCTGCACAACGGAAGTTTTGCGCTGCTCGATTACAAGACCGGGCAGGTGCGGACCGCGGCTCAGGTTTCGTCCGGCCTTGCTCCGCAACTCACGCTCGAAGGCGCGATCCTGCGTGCGGGCGGTTTCGAGGGTATGCCAGGCGGTGGTTCGATCGCCGAGTTGGCGTACGTGTCGTTGCGAGGCGGGCAACCCGCCGGCGAGCGCAAGCCAATCGTCTGGGAGGATCGTACGCCCGACATGGAGGCCGACAAGGCGCGCCGGCGCCTCACGGCTGTGCTCCTCGAATTCGAAAAAGAAGACACGCCCTACCTTTCACGTGAACGGCCGATGTTCATGCGCCGCGGCGGCGGCGACTACGATCATCTGGCGCGCGTGAAGGAATGGTCGCTCTCGGGCGGCGCCGACGACGCTGACGGTAACGGCGAATGAATGCACCGCGTACCATACCGCACGACGTGCTTTTGGTTCAGCGCGAGGCCTCCGACCCGTCGGTGTCAGCATGGGTCTCGGCCAACGCGGGCTCCGGCAAGACCCACGTGCTGGCGCAACGGGTGATCCGCCTGCTGCTTGAAGGAACCGACCCCGGGAAGATTCTCTGTCTGACATTCACCAAGGCCGCGGCTGCCAACATGGCGAACCGCGTGTTCACAACGCTTGCCAAATGGACCACGCTCGACGACGCCGCGTTGGACAGGGAAATCCACGACGTCGGCGCGCGCAGCGATGGCGAACGCCGAGCCGCGGCGCGGCGCTTGTTCGCGTGCGCGTTGGAGACCCCGGGCGGACTCAAGATCCAGACCATTCACGGCTTCTGTGCGCGACTGCTGCAGCAGTTTCCGTTCGAGGCCCATGTCGCGGCGCGCTTTCGCGTGCTCGACGAGACCCAGCAGCGCCAGTTGTTGGAGCGGTTGCGGCTTTCGGTGTTGTTGGAGGCAGCCGCCAAGCCGGATGGCGCACTCGGCCGCGCGCTCGCTGCCGCCACGACGGCCGCGAGCGACTTCGCCTTCAAGGACGCGCTCGATGAGGCGATCGGCAAGCGTGACGAGGTGATGGCGTTCGTCGATGCAGTCGGCGGAACCGACGGCATTCGCCCGCACCTCTCGCAATCGCTGGGCGTCAGCGCGGCCGATTCCATCGAAGAGATCGAGCGCGAGATTGTCGATGGTCCTTTGAACCGGGTGGCTGACTGGAGCGCCGTTGCGGACGCATGTGCCGAAGGCTCGTCGCAGGATCAGGATCAATCAGCGCGATTGCGCAGAGCCATCGACGCTGTTGGGACGGAGCGAGTCGACAAGTATCTGTCGGTCTTCATCACCGACAAAGGGGCTGCGCGCGGCTCCATCATGACGGCGGCGTCGCGTAAAAAGTACCCAGACTTGGCGCATCGACTCGTTCAGGAACAGGCCCGTGTTATTGCGTTGCGCGACCGGCGACGAGCCGCGGCGGTGCGCGATCGGACCGCTGCATTGCTCAAAATCGCCGTTGAAATCATCGCACGGTACCGCGCTGAGAAAGATCGCAGCGGCCTACTGGACTACGACGACTTGATCGACAAAACCCGCGCCCTGCTCGACCGTGTCGAGGCCGCCTGGGTGCACTACAAACTCGACCTCGGGATCGATCATCTGCTGATCGACGAGGCGCAGGACACCTCCAAGAAGCAATGGGCGATCGTCAACAAGCTGGTGTCGGAATTCACGGCCGGCATCGGCGCGCGCGGGACGCTCGAGCGCTCGGTATTCGCGGTCGGCGATGAGAAGCAATCGATCTTCTCATTTCAAGGCGCGGCGTTGGAGGCGTTTGCCGACGTGGGACGTCAGTTCGGACGTGCCTATCGGGACGCGAGCCTTCCGTTCCTGTCGCTCGAGTTCAAACATTCGTTTCGGTCGCTGCAGGTTGTTCTCGACGCGGTCGATAAAGTCTTTGAACGCCCGGAGGCGTTTGCCGGCCTGAGCACCGACAAGGCTCCGACCGCGCACACCGCGGTGCGCGAGCACGCGGCTGGCTTTGTCGAACTCTGGGACCTGATCGAGCCCGACGACAAGCCTGAGGTCGAGGCCTGGGACGCGCCGTTCGACACCACGTCGGAGGCGAACCCGCGCGCCAAGCTGGCGCGCATGATCGCGGGCTCGATCCGGACCTGGATGGCGCGCGGCGACACGGTCGGCAGCGGAAGTGATCGCCATGCGGTGCGGCCGGGTGACATTCTGATTCTGGTTCGCCAGCGCGGACCGTTGTTCGAGGCGATCATTCGCGCCCTCAAGGACGCTGCCATTCCGGTCGCCGGCGCGGATCGCCTGATCCTGACCGAGCATATCGCGGTGATGGATCTCCTGGTGCTGGCCGATGCAATCCTTTTGGAACAGGACGACCTCGCGCTTGCGACCGTGCTCAAGAGCCCGCTGTTTGGTCTGTCGGAGGACGAGTTGTTCGCACTCGCATGGAACCGGCCGCGCTCGTTGCGCGCCGCGCTGCGCGAGCAGCACCCCGATATCGCGCGCACGCTCGACGCGCTAGCCACCGAGGCGCGCAGTGCGACCCCGTTTGGTTTCTACGCCAACCTGCTTGGCGCGGGCGGCGGCCGCCGGCGGTTTGTTGGACGGCTCGGCACCGAGGCGAATGACGCGCTCGACGAATTTCTGAACCTCGCGCTCGATTACGAAAGCCGTGAAACGCCCTCGCTGCAGGGCTTCGTTGCCTGGATGCGCACGGCCTCCGCCGATATCAAGCGCGACATGGAGATTGCGCGCGACGAGGTGCGGGTGATGACCGTGCATGGGGCCAAAGGCCTCGAGGCCCCGATCGTCATTCTGGCCGATACGACGACACCACCGACCGGGCCGCCGCAGTATCAGCCGCGACTGCTCGCGCTGCAGGGCAGTGGTGCGCCGGCGTGCTTTGCCTGGATGCCGAACCGCAATGACGAGATCGAACCGATTACGCGCGCCCGCGTCAACGCGGCCACTGCGGTCGAGAACGAATATCGCCGGCTTCTCTACGTCGCGATGACGCGCGCCGCCGATCGGCTCGTGGTTTGCGGCGCGCTCGGCAAACAGGCGATGCCGCCCGGCTGCTGGTATCAGCTGGTGCAAGACGGACTGACAGCGAGCGAGCTGCTTGTGGAGGAGACCGCCGATCATGGCGATGGCCGAGTGCTGCGATTTCGGACGACACCGCGTCAATCGGCGGCGCCCGCGCCGTCGGAGATAAGCCAGATGACTCTTGCGTTGGAGCCGGCCTGGCTCAACGCGAGTTTGCCGACCGAACCAGCCATCGACGCGGTGCTGGCACCGTCGAGCGCAATGCCGCCGCGCGATCCGCAATCGAGGGACAGCGCCGGTGCCGCGGCGCGCAATGCCGCATTGCTCCGCGGCGTTCTCGTGCACCGGCTGCTGCAATCACTGCCAGATGTTCCCCCTGAGCGGCGCGCCAGCGTCGCTCAGCAATTTCTGCTGCGAGCCGGACGTGACCTGATCGCCGAGCACGACGCGCTGGTCGCGGAGATCATCCGTCTGCTCGACGATGCGCGCTTCAAGCCGCTGTTCGCGCCCGGCAGTCGTGCCGAAGTCCCGATCGTCGGACGGCTTACCGTGGCCGGGCGCTCACAGATCGTGTCGGGCCAGATCGATCGCCTCGTCGTCACGCCGGACGCGGTGCTGATCGGAGATTACAAGACCGATCGACCTGCGCCGCAACGGTCCGCGGACGTGCCGCTCGGCTATCTGCGGCAGCTTGCCCTCTACCGCGCGCTGCTCACGCGCATTTATCCCGGACGATCCGTCCGCGCCGCCCTGATCTGGACCGATGTTCCTAATCTGATGGAACTTTCCGAGGACGCGCTAGAGCGCGAAATCGCATTGCTCACCTGCCTGTGAGGCAGTCGGCGCAGCGCTTGACGGTCTAGCCCCCTCTACCTACGTTCAGGCCCTCTCGGCGAGCGATTCCGGCTCGACAGCATAACCCCACGAGGTACTCCAATGACCGTTGGCAAAGTTACCGATGCAACCTTCGAGGCCGAGGTCTTGAAATCCCAGGGGCCGGTAGTCGTCGATTTCTGGGCCGAGTGGTGCGGTCCCTGCCGCCAGATTGCGCCGGCCTTGGAGGAGATCGCCGGATCCCTCGATGGCAAGGTCAAGATCCTCAAGCTCAACGTCGACGAGAACCAAGCCACCGCGGTCAAGTATAACGTGACCTCGATTCCGACCCTGATGCTGTTCAAAGGCGGCGAGCTGTCGTCGCGCCAGGTTGGTGCAGCGCACAAGACCAAGCTCGAAGCTTGGATCAAAGGCGGGATGTGACGCGCGATCCTGGCGTTTCGCCTTGTGCTAATTCTTTCGGCGGCCAGACGATCTGGCCGCCGCGCTAGTTTAGGGTCACCGCCGGATAGCCTTCGACGCCGGTCGGGAAACCCGTCGTCAGACCGGGAATATCCACCGCGGCCGGATCCCAGTTCTTGTTCGCCAGTTCCTGCACCATCCAAAACGCGACCGTGTTCGACAGCATCTCGCGCGCATCGCGTAGCGAATGTTTCATCCGGATCATGAACTTGTCGATCGCTCCCGCCTTCGTCACATCGTAATCGCCCGGCAGCGGCGGACGATCCGGAAGATAGATGGTCGGAATTTCCGAGAACACCTGATCGGAAATGACCTTGCGGTAGAACAGCGGCCCCCATACCCGCTGCACATAATAATTCAGATCGGCGGCCGCCAACTGGGCTTGGCCGAGCGAGGGCCGCACTTCGGCGTAGGGGACGATCTTGATGCGATCGTCGGGCAACGTGAACCCAGAGACGGCTTTGAGGGACAGCACCAGCCAGTTGGTGCCTTCGGTCAGCCCCGCAGACACGTTGCTGCCGGCACGGCTGCTCACCAGCACCATGGCGCGCGGCCAGTCGATCTTGGCGCGGACCAACGCGGCTTGGGTGTCCGATGCGCCGCGCAGCGCATCGAGCATGAACGTGCCGATCATCACGTTGACGAATGGGATCGGATATTGGGCCGACGTGCCGTTGAAGAAATCGTTGTTCACGCCGGTGACGGTGAAGCTGTCGCCGTTACCGAGCGCGCCGATGTAGTTCAATGTACGCGCGCACGCATAGTCGACCATGTTGCGAATCTGCGCCTTGCGTGCGCGCCAGGCCGGCTGGTCGAGCCGATCAAGCCAGTTGTTGGCGGCGCGCTGGTTGAGCGCGCGCACTTGCGCGACGTGCGCCTGCAGCGAGGCGAGGCGCGCTTTCCAGCGCTCATCGCCGTTGGCCTTGATCTGCGCCAGATAAGCAAGCGCCGGCCCGATATGACTGATCGAGGTCATCTCGAAGAAACCACTGGTCGGATCGTCGCGAAACTGCTCCTGGCTGAGCCGGGCGCCGCTCTTCGAATCGTAGACGTAGATATCGGAACCGACTAACAGCACGAGCGGCGCAGATTCATCGCGTCCGGGCTCTTTGGCGATGACGGACTGGGTGAGCATCTGGCCGAGCGTCGGCTGGCCCGCCGGATACCCAGGCTCGTTGCTTCCCGTGAAATCAAAGAACAGGTTCATGAACTCGGCGGGCGCCGTGTAGCCGCTCGCCGTCTGCGCCGGAGCCGGCGCGGCGAGGATCAGCGGCGCGCTCAGTGCAAACCAAAACGGGCGGATGTATCGCACGTGGGGCTCCTTCCGTTGCGCTGAGGATGGTGAAGTCGTGCTGGTCTTAGTCGGAACTCGCGCCGGCCACCCAGGTTGAGGCGACCTCGATTGTGGTCGGATCGAATGCGACCAGATCGGCGCGACAGCCCGGCGCGAGCCTCCCGAGGGTATGACCCAGCCCCAGAAAATTCGCCGGGTTGGATGACGCAAAGCGCAACGCATCGGTGAGCGGCACGCCCAGCAGATCGACGCAGTTGCGCACGGCGCTGGCCATGTCGAGCATCGAGCCCGCCAGCGTGCCGTCGCGGCGAAAACAGCGGCCATCGCGCACGGTGATCTCATCTCCGTAAAGCCTGAAGGCCGAGCCACCCCCGCCGACCGGCGGCATTGCGTCGGTGACCAACATGGGTTGCGCGAGGCCGCGCAACGCGAGCCTCAGCACGGCCGGATCGACGTGGATGCCGTCGACAATCATCCCAAACCATGCGGCTGGATCCTCGAGCGCCGCCGTAATCGGCCCGGGCTCACGGCTCGCGAGCGGCCGCATCGCATTGAAGAGGTGAGTGAACCCGGTGAGGCCGTCCGCCATCGCACTGCGGGTTTGCGCGTAGGTCGCCATCGAATGTCCGAGCGCGACGCGCACGCCGGCCGCTGCAAGCGCGGCGATGAAGCCGTTGGGCACCTGTTCGGGCGCGAGCGTCACGAGCGTGACCCCGCGCCTCTTGGCGGTGATGATGGCGAGGTCGTCGTCGCCCGGCCGGCGCAAGCGGCGCGGATCGTGCACGCCCGGTCGCTCGGGCGACAAGAACGGTCCCTCGAGATGAATGCCGAGAACGCCCGGCATGCTGGCCGCGGCTTCATCGGCCGCGCGAATGGCGCGGGAGGTCGTCTCCGGCAGATCGGTGATCAAGGTCGGCAGCAGTGCGGTCGTGCCGAACTTGCGGTGCGCCGAAACGATCGCCGAAATTCCTTTCGGCGTCGGATCATCGTTGAGCAGCACGCCGCCGCCGCCATTGACCTGCGTGTCGATGAAACCGGGAGCGAGCCACAGGCCGTCCGGCAGCGCGCGAACCTGCGCGTTCGCCGGCACGTCGGCGCGCGGCAGCAACGCCGTGATGCTCGTTCCATCGATCAGCACCGCGGTGTCGCGATGCAACGCCACGCCATCGAACACATGGCTTGCTGCTATGGCGGTACGGGCGCCGCTCATCGGGTCCGCGTCACCTTCTGCAGATGGCGCGGCTGATTGATGTCGGTTCCGCGCCGTTCGGCTAGGCGTCCGAGGAACGCATAGAAACTCTGGATCAGACAGACCGCATCGGTCTCAGGATGATCGGCTGCGAGCATCGGCAATCCGGGTTCGCCCGCTGGCGCGGTCGCCAGCACGCGCGCGTCCTTCTGGTGCAGGTCGGCTGCGAGCGCGCGCAAGCCATGGGCGGCCTCATCGGTCGGCATGAACATCAGGATCGGATAACGCGCGGACACGAGTGCGATCGGACCGTGGACGAATTCCGCTCCGCTGAACGCCTCGGCATGGAGATCGCAAGTCTCCTTGAGCTTGAGCGCGGCTTCGCGCGCAATCGCGAGCGTCGGCCCGCGCCCGATGGTGACCAGACTGTCGGAGTCGGCCAGCAGATCGAGGCCGGCACTCCAGTCGAGCGCTGCGGCGCCCGCGAGCCGGTCCGGCAGCCGGTCGACCGCGGCGGTCAGCGGCTTGTCCTCGGCCCACCAAGCGGTCAATCGGAGCAGCGCCGCTAGCGAGGCCACGAAGCTCTTGGTCGCCGCAATCGAGACTTCGCGGCCGGCCGACATCGGAAGCACGATATCGGAGGCGCGCGCGAGCGGGCTCTCGACATCGTTGACCAGCGCGGCCGTCAGCGCCCCGGCCGATCTTGCCAACGTCGCAGTTTCGATCAGATCGTCGCTGCGGCCAGACTGGGAAATGGCCAGGAACAGCTGGTCCTTAAGTTCGGGACGCCGGTGATAGACGGTGGCGATATTGGGCGCTGCGGCCGCAACCGGGATTCCCAGGCAGCGCTCGATCAGGTGCTTGCCGAAGGTTGCCGCATGGGCGGAGCTGCCGCGCGCGCAGGTCACCACGACCTGCGGGGGCGTGCGGCGCAGCCGATTGACCAGTTCCCGGAGCGGGCCTGGAAGCGCCGCGGCCTGCCGCCGCACGGCCTCGGGAGCCTCCCGAAGATCGGCCGCCATCCCGGCTTCGACTGTGGTCATGGACGAATCCCAACGGGGAGGTGATATAGTCATCAGGCGGGGATTTGGCCGGTTGCCCCGTTTTGGCCCCGTTAGCCGGTGTGACAAACTTGGGTCACAGACTGGCTCTCGTGGCGATTTATCGGTATCACGGGTTCCATGGAAACTGAACGCGCCAGCCCCCGGTATTCGGACATCGACGTTTGGGACCCGTCCGACATCCTGGACGCCATGATCGAGGGGCAATTCACGGCTGTAGCGGCCGTGCGCTCCGTCCGCCCGGCGATTGAGCGCGCCGCCAGAGCCACCGAAGCGCGGCTCAAACAAGGCGGCCGCCTGATCTATGCGGGCGCCGGAACGTCCGGCCGGCTTGCGGTCCAGGACGGCGCCGAGCTGATGCCGACCTTCAGCTGGCCGCAGGATCGCCTGCTGCTGCTGATGGCCGGCGGCAAGGATGCGCTGTTGCACGCGGTCGAAGGTGCCGAGGATGAGACCGAGCAAGCCGTACGACTTATTCGCCAGCACAACGTGGCGGTCAGCGACGTGGTGATCGCGGTTGCCGCGAGCGGCACGACCCCGTTCACGCTCGCCTGCCTGCGCGAGGCCAAGAAGAGCGCAGCTTTGACCATCGGGATTGCCAACAATCAGGGCACTGCACTCCTGGAAGAAGCCGACCATCCGATCTGGCTCGACACCGGTTCCGAACCGATCGCTGGCTCGACCCGCATGAAGGCCGGAACCGCGCAGCGCATCGCGCTCAACCTGCTCTCGTCCCTGGTGATGATCATGCTCGGCCGCGTCTACGAAGGCCTGATGGTCGATGTGCAGGCGGTCAACAAGAAACTGGTCCGGCGCAGCGAGACCATGCTGCAGCGCCTGACCGGCCGCAGCCGGGAAGAAGTCCGGGCCGCGCTAGGCAAGGCCGACGGGAGCGTCAAGCTCGCCGTGCTGTTGTTGCAGGGCTGCGATCCGGCGCAGGCGACGACGCTGCTCGATCGCGCCGGTGGACGCCTGCGCACCGCGCTTGCCGCGATCGGACGCGAGAATGCGCTTGCCGCCGACTTGGCGAATGCGCCGGAAGTCGCGTCCCCGTCCATGCACGACAGCCTGATCGACGACTGAGCTAGAGATCTTCAGCACACATCAGGTGCTGGAGTTGATAGCCGGTGAAACCGGCCACCTGCGTGGCACCGTGCTGCTCCAAGCTATCGGCGGACAATAGTTGTTGGACGGACGTTCCGAGCGCCGGCGCGTCATAGCCCTCCACGACGACAACCCAATCGACAAAGCCATCCTCGTGCCGGCGCAATTGGCGTTCGATCGTGTCCGGGCGCGCAACCGCCTGTTCGCGCTGCAGCAGATGCGCGCCAACCAAGCCTGGCTGCTGCGCAAGCTTTGGCAGCAGGTCGTCGAGCCGCGTCTGCAATTCTTGAGTGCGAGACGCTTGCGGCGTGAGCCGGACCGCCATCAGGTGCGCACCCACTCCATCGCCATGAGACGCCGCAACCCCGCAAAGTGTGCGGCTGAGCGCGCGAACCGATTCCATCGTCTTGGCGGTCCACGGCGTCGGTTGATTGAGGCGCGCCAGATAGGCGGGAGAGGTCAGGATCGCTGCATCCTTGAGTTCATAAAGAACGAAATATCTCGGCGCGTCGGCTACGAGCGTCACGCAGCGGCGGGCGCGCAGAAATCCGGGGATGGCAACCCGTTCCGGCAGATGCTCGCGTGAGTGCCAAAGGTCGTGCGCTGCCGGATCGGCCATATCACTCCAGATCACGACAGCTGATTGTCCACGCAGCGGCATGGCGAACTCACCCGACCGGAATGACGCTCACCTCCACGCTGATCTTCTGGTCGCCCGACGCAAACACGACGCCATCGATCGGCGCCACGTCCGCGTAGTCGCGGCCGATCGCCAGCACCGCGTGCTTGGTGCCGGCGTGCACCGCATTGGTCGGATCGAGGCCGTACCAGCCGGTCGAGCCGCCACACCAGACCAGCACCCAGGCGTGCATGGCATTCGCGCCTTGCAGCGTTACGTCCTCGGGCCGCTGCGCGGTGCGCAAGTAGCCGCTCACATAGGCGGCGGGAATGCCGAGGCCGCGCAGCCCCGAAATCATGATGTGGGCGAAGTCCTGGCACACGCCGCGGCGCAGCGCGAACGACATCGGCGCCGTGGTCGAGACCGTGGTGACGCCGATCTCATAGACGAAATCGTCCTTGATCCGTTGCATCAGCTCGATCGCGCCGTCGAGCACGGGACGGCCGGGCGGAAAGCTTTCGCGCGCGTACTCGCGGATCTCCGGATCGAGCGGCACCTGCCGGCTCGGGAACACGAAATGCGCTGGCGACATCGGACCGAAGTCGGTGGTCATGAACACGGCGTCGCGCAGCTCTTCCCACGGCGGCGAGCCGAACAGGTCGTGATAGTCGATATCCTCAACCGTCACCCGCGCCGCGACCTTGACTACCAGCCGGTCGTGCGGCGCGTTGAGCGCGATCCAGGTCATGCGATTGCCGAAAAAGTCCGTGCCCTCGCGCCGACCGACCGGCACCGGATCGATGTCGAGCGCACTCGCGTGCACATGCTGACCCGGGCGGTCGACCGGCGTGAGGCGCAGCACATGACGCGCATAGCTGACCTTGGAGGCGTAGCTGTACGACGTGATCTGGCGGATGTCGTAGATCACGCGAGCGCCTCCCGCTCCGAATCCGAACGGTCGTTGTGGGTGAGGTAGAACGCGGCGATCTCGTCGGAGAGTGCCATCAGCCGATCCTCGATCCCGAAAATCACCGCGTCGTCGATATGGGCCGCGTCAGCGGTGCGCAAACTGGCGGCAAGCGAGACGGCGATGATCTGCGGCGGCGACAAGCGGCCGTCGGCCTGATGCTTGGGCAGTTCCGACAAATGATGCTCGATGCGATCGAGTTGATAAGCGACCGAGCGCGGATTGTTCGGGTCGAGCATCACGAGATCGATCACCGGTGCGCGCGCGGCGATCATCACGTAGCGCTGCCGGTAGGTGATCTGGCTGTCGGCGAGCTCGAGCAGCACGTCGAGCGCGCCTTCTGGCGCGTCATCGTCGGCAAACTGACGCACGAAGCGGCAGGTCGCCATCGAGCGCTCGATGCGGCGGCCGAGTTCGAGGAAACGCCAGCCCGCAAGCTGGCTCATGTTCTCCTGCGCCAATCCGGAGAATGACGAGATCACGCGCAACGCCGCGTCGACTCGCTCGAGCATCGTGCTTTCCGACGGTCCCGGCGGCAGCGGCACGTTGATGGTCGCGACCAGACGGGTGAGTGCACGCCAGGCGTCGGGCGAGAACCGATCGCGGATCACCGAGGCGGCCGAGCGCGCCGCGGCGGCGAGATGCGGCAGCGAGCCTTCGAACGAGCCGCGAATGAATGCCGCCCGTGCAATCAGCATCGCCTTGGCATGCGGAATATCGTTGGGGCCCGCGCTCCAGGCCGCCAGCAGATCGGTGATGCGCGCGATCACCGGCGCCGACGCCTCGTCGTGCTCGGTGACGCGGTGGATCAGGGCGCGCACCAGCCGCAAGGTCGCCTCCGCACGCTCGACGTAGCGGCCGACCCAGTAGAGGTTGTCGGCGGCACGGCTTGGCAGCACGCCGGCGGCGCGTCTGATGGTGATGCGTTCGGGCGTCGGCAGCAGCGACGTCTCGACCACCGGCTTGTCGGACAAAACCCAGGCGTCGGCAGTCGACGCGCCGTGCTGCAGGTTGACCGCGCGCGCATCGACGTGCTCGGCGATCCGCACGAACCCGCCCGGCATGACGGTCCAGCCATCGCCTACCTTGGCGAGGAACAGCCGCAGAATGAACGGGCGCGGCTCCAAACGGCCGTCGTGCAAGACCGGCATGGTCGACAGCGTCACCGCTTCCTGCGCGACGTAATCAACGGACCGGGTCGCGATGTCCTTGAGGATCCGTTTACGGCGCTCGGGCTCGAGCGCAGCACCCAGCACACCCTGACCCAGGCCGTGCAATTCGCTCTGGCCGGAGAACGCGGACGCGATGACCATCTGATCGAGCTTGCCGATGATCTCCTCACGCAGCTTGGGATGTCCGAGCCACCAAGTCGCGACGTTCGGAATCTTGAGCTTGCTGCCCAAGACGCCAGGAGCGAGCGCGGGCAGGAACGCGAGCAGCCCGGGCGCTTCAACAAGGCCGGCACCAAGCGCGTTCGCGATCACGACCTTGCCGTCGCGCACCGCCTGCACCAACCCCGGCACGCCGAGACGCGAGTGCGTATTGAGCTCGAGCGGATCAGCAAAGTCCGAGTCGAGCCGGCGCAGGATCACCTCGGTGCGCTTGACGCCCGATACGGTGCGAATGAACACCCCGTCGTCGCGCACCGTGAGGTCGGAGCCCTCCACCAGCAGGAACCCGAGATAGCGCGCCAGATACGCGTGCTCGAAATAGGTCTCATTCATCGGACCGGGCGTGAGCACGCAGATGCGCGAATCGTCCTGCCGGTTGAGCCGCGCGAGCTCCGCCTGCAAGGCCTGAAAGAATTGCGCCAGCCGCTCGACATGCAAGGTGCGGTAGACGTCGGGGAGCGCGCGGGCGAGCGCGAGCCGGTTCTCGAGCGCGTAGCCCGCGCCCGAAGGCGCCTGCGTACGATCGCTCAACACCCACCATTTGCCTTCCGTGGAGCGGCCGAGATCGACCGCGCAGAAGCGCAAGTGCGAGCCGCCCGGCGGAACAACCCCCGCTAAGGGCCGCAGGAATTCCGGATTGCCGGCAATCAGTGTTGCGGGAAGCCGGCCAGTAGCAATCAACTCAGCCGGACCGTAGACATCGGCCAGCACGGCCTCAAGCAACGCGGCGCGTTGCGTGAGCCCGGCCTTAAGCGCCTCCCATTCGGTCGCGTCGATGAGGAGCGGCACGTAGCTCAGCGGCCAGGAGCGCTCGGAGCCGGCTGGATCCTCGTAGACCCGGTAGAACACGCCTGATTCGCGCAGATGACGATCCGCGACCGCGCGGCGGCGGTTGATCTCCTCGTCGCCGAGCGCCGCCAGCATCGACAGAAACGGCCGCCAGTGCGCGCGCACGCGGCCGTCGCGGTCCATCATTTCGTCGAAAATGCCCGGCAGCGGTTTGTAGCCCGACAAAATGCGTTCCAGCGGAACATCCGTTTCGCGGACGTCGAGAGACATAACCATCCTGCTAGGACGCCTTGGCCGGCCGCCGCAGATCGAGCGTCGCCGGATACTCGATGCTGCGTTCCTCGGGCGGGTCGTGATCGATCAGCCCGGGCGTGTGGCCGTGATCCTGAAAGCGGGCGCGCCGACGTGCTTCTGCCTCGTAGGAATTCACCGGGAACGTCTCGTAGTTGCGTCCGCCGGGGTGCGCCACGTGATAGACGCAGCCGCCGAGCGAGCGCCGGCTCCAGGTATCGAGGATGTCAAAGGTGAGCGGCGCATCCACCTCGAGGGTCGGGTGCAAGGCGGACGGCAGTTTCCAGGCCTTGAAGCGCACGCCCGCCACGAACTCGCCCGGCCGGCCCGTGGAAGTCAGCGGGATGCGCCGCTCATTGCAGGTCACGACATGCCGTGCCGAGTTCAATCCTTCGACCTTCACCTGCAGCCGTTCGACCGACGAATCAACGAAACAACTCGTTCCACCGACGGTACCCTCCTCGCCGAGCACATACCAGGGCTCGAGTGCGTGCCGAAGCTCGAGCCGCACGCCCCCGTGATTGACCGCCCCATAAGACGGGAAGCGAAATTCGCGCTGGGCCGCAAACCAGAGCGGATCGAACCGATAACCCTCGCGGGAGAGATCGTCCAAAACCTCGAGGAAGTCCTGCCACACGAAATGTTCCAGCATGTAGCGATCGTGCAGCGCCGTGCCCCACCGCACCAGCGGCGCATCGAGCGGCTCGCGCCAGAACCAGGCGACCAGCGCGCGCAGCAACAACTGCTGGGCGAGGCTCATGCGCGCGTCCGGCGGCATTTCGAACGCGCGGAACTCGACCAGACCGAGCCGGCCGGTCGGCGCATCGGGCGAGAACAGCTTGTCGATGCAGATTTCGGCGCGGTGGGTGTTGCCGGTTACGTCGACCAGCATGTTGCGAAACAAGCGATCGACCAGCCACGGCAGCGGCGACGAATTCGCCGACCATTGCGGAACGAGCCTGAGCGCGATTTCCATTTCATAGAGCAGGTCCTGGCGCGCCTCGTCGATCCGCGGCGCCTGACTGGTCGGACCGATGAACAGGCCGGAGAACAGATAGGAGAGCGACGGCCGCCGCTGCCAGTAGAGCACCAGGCTTTTGAGCAAATCCGGCCGACGCAGGAATGGGCTGTCGACGGCATTCAATCCGCCCAGCACGATGTGGTTGCCGCCGCCGGTTCCGGTGTGACGCCCGTCGATCATGAACTTGTCGGTGCCGAGCCGCGCGTGGCGCGCCAAATCGTATAGCGTGCGCGTCGTGTCCACCGCCTCGCGCCACGACGTGGCCGGGTGAATATTCACTTCAATCACACCGGGGTCGGGCGTGACCTTGATGACGTTGACGCGCGGATCTGGCGGCGGCGGATAACCTTCGAGCTGGATCGGAACCCCGAGCCTTTCAGCGGTCGTCTCGATGATGGCGATCAGCTCCAGATAGTCTTCGAGCCGCTCGACCGGCGGCACGAACACGCAAACGCGGCCGTCGCGAATTTCGACGGTCAGGGCCGTGCGAACCGGAGCGCCAACGGCTTGCGCGGCGCCGGTCGCTTGCGTGGAGGCCGGCGCGAGAGCGACGTCGGGCAACTGCGGCGCGCCAGAATTGTCGCGGCCGACGCTGGCGAGTGCTGGCGCGCTCGCGCGCGAACCGGGCAATGGCCCGCGCGGAGTAAACGGGTCGGCGGGAACCACGTGCGGATAGACTGTCGGCTCCAGCTTCGGCAGCGATTGCAGCGGCAGGCGAAAGCCGATCGGGGAATCACCTGCCATCAGGAACAGCCGACCGCGCCGCGTGCGCCAGATTTCGCTCATCCATCCGGGCGCCGCTTGCGCGCTCCACCGCTGTACCGGCAACACATAACCGGCAGGCTGGGTCAGCCGGCTCTCAAACGCCCGCATGATGCGCGCGCGTTCCTGCGGATCGTCGATCTTCGGATCGGCCGGATCGATGTTTTCCGGCAGTTCGCCTTCCTTCACCATGCGGTCGGCCGGGTCTTCGTAGGCCGGCTGCACGAACTCCTTGGCGATGCCGAGCCGCTCGGCAACATGCTCGGCGAAGGCGTGCGCGTCATCGGGCGTTGCCGCATGCATGCCAGCCTCGGCCGCGAACATTGCGGCATTGCGCCAGATCGGCACGCCGTCGCGGCGCCAGAACAGCGAGAATGCCCAGCGCGGCAGCGGCTCGCCCGGATACCACTTGCCTTGGCCGTGATGCAGGAAGCCGCCAGGCGCGAAATAGTCGCGCAGCCGGCGCACCAGGTTGTCAGCGAGGATGCGTTTGGTCGGGCCGACCGACGCGATGTTCCATTCGGCCGACTGATAATCGTCAATCGACACAAACGTCGGCTCGCCGCCCATGGTGAGCCGCACGTCCTGCGCGACGAGGTCGGCATCGACCTTATCGCCGAGCGCATCAAGCGCAGTCCAGGCTTCGTCCGAGAACGGATAGGTGACGCGCGGCTTTTCGGCCATGCGCGCGATGTTCATGTCGAACGCAAACGACACTTCGGCGGGTTCGACCGCACCGGTGATTGGCGCCGCCGAGCGGTAATGCGGCGTCGCCGCCAGCGGCAGATGACCTTCGCCGCACAGGAGCCCCGAGGTCGCGTCGAGACCGATCCAACCGGCACCCGGCAGATACACTTCGCACCACGCGTGCAGATCGGTGAAGTCGTGCTCGGCGCCCGCCGGCCCGTCGATCGCCTGCACGTCGGGGCGCAGCTGAATGAGATAGCCCGACACAAACCGCGCCGGCATGCCGAGGTAGCGCAGGACCTGCACCAGGAGCCAAGCCGAGTCGCGGCATGAGCCGGCCGCCGCGGCCAATGTTTCGTCCGGGCTCTGCACGCCCGGCTCCATGCGGATCACATATTTGATCTCACGCCACAGACGCTGGTTGAGCTCGACCAGGAAGTCGATCGTTTTGCGGGGATCGAGTGGGATCGAGCCCAGGAAATCCTTGAGCCGCGGCCCGATCGGCTCAAGCTCGAGATAGGGCGCAAGCTCGTGGCGCAGATCCGCCGGATAGGCGAACGGAAATATCTCCGCATAAGGATCGATAAAGAAGTCGAACGGGTTGAACACCTCCATGTCGGCCAGGAGGTCGACCGTTACCGAGAACTCCGCGGTCTTTTCGGGAAACACGAACCGCGCCAGCCAATTGCCGTGCGGGTCCTGTTGCCAGTTCACGAAATGATCGGACGGCGTGACGGTGAGCGAATAGCCCGGAATGCGCGTGCGGCAATGCGGAGCCGGCCGCAGTCTGATCACCTGCGGGCCAAGGCCGACCGGACGGCTGTATCGATAGCGGGTGGCGTGATGCAGACTGACCAGGATCGACATCGTACGCTACCCCACTATCGCCTTGCCTACTCCGCTAGCGTCCCGAGTGTGAACCGGGCGCCGAAATCCGGAAGCCTGATTATTAGGCATGCAACCCTAGTGTGGTGGATTTGAAGTTCCTATCATTCTTGCGGCACTCTCGTCATAGGAACTTCAAATCCAAAACCACACTAGGATCATATATTTGCTAGTGTCCCTTTGATTCCGAAGCTCGCTACAGGGTGTGCCGCACGATAAAGCGAACTTCGGAATCGGGACACTAGTTTCGGCTGCTTTCCTAGCTGCAAATTCACGATCCGTAAGTGCAATTTTTAGGCCGCCGAGCCTTGCGCGCGCCTCGCCGCAACCTCGGCACCGACTCGTGTGTGCGATCAGGCTTTCGGCAACGCGCTCCCCGCCTGCGGCGCGGGCGGCGGCGTCATACCCATCGACACGTAGATGCTGGTCAACAACTCAACCCCGATCTCGGCCGGCTTGATCCATTTGGTCGGGACGTAGATCAGGCAGCCGCCGACCGGCACCGGCGCCGACGGAACCAAGATGACCGTATAGGGCTCACCACCGATCACAAGCGGCTCCGCCAGCGGGCACAGCCCCAGGACGGCAGCCCCGCCGTCGCCGCCGAAGAAGCACCACACCGGACGCATGCTCTGCAGGCCGTCGCCTTCCTTGCGGTCGACGATCGCTACGAACCGCTTGGCGAGGTCGTAGATGTTCCCAACGAAGGGAATGCGGTGCAGGAGCGTGTCGACCAGATGACCCAGGCGCTGGCGCACGTTGGTCTCAACCACGAGACCGAGCAGATAGATTGCGGCGAGCACAATCCCAATCCCGATCAGATAGGCGACAACCTGCGATGAAACAAATCCGATTCCGATCGCCACGAGCCCGCGCCCGAACAGGCTGCCCGGCCCGACGAAGCCGTAGACGAAATTGACCACCCAGGCGAGCAGCGCAACGGTGAGCACGACCGGAAGAACAACAAGCAATCCGGCGATGAACGGACGAAGCAGTTTGGTCATGGGAACCTGCCTAGCGTGAGTGCGGCGCAAACCGAGGCGCTACGGAGACTCTTAGCGCGTAGGATGGGTGGAGCGAAGCGATACCCATCAATTCTCGCGACGCAGCACTGTTGATGGGTTTCGGCGCAAAGCGCCTCTACCCATCCTACACGCCGTCACGCGTCCGCCGGGCGCTCCTGCTTGACCTGATCCTTGCGCACGCGGATGAGCTCGCCCGCGAGATCGTTGAGCGCGGGCGGCGGCAGCGCCGCGAACGGCAGCGGACGGGTTACCTCGATGGCGGCGAGGCCCAATCGCGCGGTGAGCAAGCCGTTGAGCACGCCCTCCCCGAGGCGCGCCGAGACCCGCGCCGCCACGCCATGGCCGAGTACTTGCGAAATCAGACTGTCGCCCGCCGCCATGCCGCCGGTCAGTGCCAGGTGCGACAGCACCAGGCGGAACAGCCGGATCATGCCGAGCGTTCCCGGGCGGCTGCCATAGAGGCGCGCCAGCCGGCGCATGAGCGAGAGCGCGGTGAACAGAACGAACAACAAATCAACGGCGGCACGCGGGCTCACCGCGGTGACGAGCGACACGCGCTTGGCGGCATTCGACACCATGCGGCGCGCTTCGGCATCGAGCGGTTGCATCAGTTCGCGCTCGGCGAGACGGATCAGGTCGGCGCCGTCGATGATCTCGCCGAGATGGCTTTCGAGGTTGGCGCGGGCGTGGGCCAGCCGCGGCGTTGCGCGCTCGAACGCGAGCAGTTCGCGCACCACGGCACGACCTTCGGTGCGATCGTCGCTGACCAGGATCTGCGAGGCGCGCGCCTGCAGCTTCTCGACGGTCGCGAGCCGCGCGAGCCCGAGCGTCTCGCGGCCGACGACGACCAGGAGCGCGAGCGTTGCAAGCGCGGACAGCACAACGCCCAGGTAACCGAGCCCGCTGCTGTAACTGAACAGATCCTGCACCAGATGCGCGACACTGACGCCGAGGCCCAGCAGCACGAGCCCGCCGCAGGCGGTCCAGAACATCGTTCCCCAGCGCCAGCGGCGCCGCGGTGGTGGTGTCACGATCTCGACCGGCACCGGCAGCGCAGGCTCGGGCTCGGGCGTCACCAGCACGGTGCGGCCGCGCATGGGCGCGTCTTCGGCGGACGTGACCACCACGTCCGGATCGTCGAGCCGAAACGCTGCGGGCTTGCGTGGGCGCTCACTCATGCGAGCCGATCTCCGATCAGGAATTGCAACGCGCGATCGAGCCTTATATGGGGCAGCGCCGCAACGCCGTCATCGCCGACCTCGAGCTTGGGCGGGCGCAGGCGCAGAAACCGAAAATCCGCATCTTTCGGATCGACCGCGGTGAGGCCGCGAAAGCCCGCCGCGCCGGCGCGGAATGGCGCCTCCGGATCGGCCGGCAGATCGCCCGGAAACATCGCGGCCTCGGTCTCGCCGTCGAACTTGGTGCCGGCGGCGAATTCGCCGGCCACCGGGACGCCGATGATCGAGGGCAGCAATTCGCCGGCGCGCCGCACCTGTGCCTCGCGGGTTGCCCGCACCGCCCCGAGCGCAATCACGTCGATGGTCGCGCCCGCCAGCGTGGCGCGCGCCGCCGCGCGCTCGACCATGCGGCGCAGGATCGCCTCGAGGCGATCATGGTTGAGGTGATGCAGATGATCGGCCTTGGTGGCCGCGAACAGGATGCGGTCGATGCGCGGGCGCACAAGCTGGCTCAGCAGCGTGCGCCGCCCCGCGCGGAAACACTCGAGGATTGCGGCGAGCGCGCCTTCAAGATCGCGCACCGCGTCGGGCCCGGCGTTGAACGCCGCGAGCGCGTCGACCAGGACCACCTGGCGGTCGAGCCGCACGAAATGCTCATGAAAGAACGGCCGCACCACGACGTCTTTGTAGGACTCGAACCGACGCGCCATCATGGCGTGCAGCGAATGCGCGCGCGCTGGCTCTTCGCCGTCGAGCTCGAGCGGTGCAAACGTGAGCGCGGGCGAGCCCGCGAGATCGCCCGGCATCAGGAAGCGGCCGGGCGGCAGCAGGCTCATGGCGTAGCGTTCGTCGCGACAGGCCTTGAGATAGGCCGTGAACAATTCGGCCGACTTGAGTGCCGCCTGCTCGTCCTCGGCGGCGTCCGGATCAAGCGTCGCGAGGTAGGCGTGCCAGGGCGCGGCAAGCGGAGCGCGCGGGCCTTGCCGCGACAGGATCAAACTTTGCGCCGACCATTGCTCGTAACTTTTGCCGAGCAGCGGCAGGTCGAGCAGCCACTCGCCCGGATAGTCGACGATGTCGAGGGTCAAGGTGCGGGTCGCGCCGCCGCGGGATTGGTATTCGATGACGAGGCGCAGTTCGCTGATGTGCCGGGTTCCCTCCGGCCAACGCCGCTCAGTTGCGAGCGCGCGCACATGGTTTTCATAATCGAAGCGCGGCACCGCATCGTCGGGCTGCGGCGCAAGGTACGCGCGCGCGATGCGCCCGCCCGAAAGCGCCTCGAACACGGGAAAACGCCCGCCGCGGATCAACCCATGCACAAGCGCGGTGATGAACACCGTCTTGCCGGCGCGCGACAGGCCGGTCACGCCGAGCCGCAGCGTCGGGTTGATGAGATGGCTGCCCCAGTCGAGCAGCGCGCGGGCGGTGAGTTCGGTTTCCTGCAGGAGGTCGGTGAGGAAAGAAGGCATCCGTTGAATATATGATCAAATGAAACGAACGACTGCCCCGCGTGCCTGGGTATTTGCGCCGCAGCCTTCCGCTGCGCGGACGCCCCGTAAAAACGTGAATGGCCGGGACAAGCCCGGCCATGATGGTTGTTTAGCCCTGCTGCGCGCCCAACCAACGCTCAGCCGCGTATCGGGTGCAACAGATTAGTGCGGCTTGCCGAGAACCGACGCGAACGGCACGGAGAAAATCTCTTCGCCCTCTTCGTCGCTGACGTGGAGCATCCACTCGCGCCAGTCTTCCGGACCCGGAGTGGTTAGAAGGGCGTGAATCGCGCGCATCGCGCACGCGCGGGCCTCGGCCAAATCGGCGACATCGCTGCCGCTCTGATCCAACACCACCCCTTGCTCGTTGGAGCGATGAAAGTAAATGTGAGCCATGTTCGTCCCCCATCTATGAACAGAACCGCCAAAGCTTTCCCCGGTCTGCTCCCCCCACCTACGAACGCGCACCTCCTCGTCAAATCATTAACGGTAAGCTTAGGCTCGCGTTGCGCCCCCTCAAGCGCTTTGTGGGGACAAACGGCGGATACTCCGCGCCTGTTGCATCCGGGCCACGAATCCAAGGCCAAAAGGAGGCTTGCAACAGGCTTTTTGTAGCCGCCTGTCCAATCCTTGGCGTCAAAAGAGAAAAACGTGGACGCCCGCGCCTGCGAGTTTACGCGGCCCGCGCAAGCCTGGCCGCGAGCGCGGGCACAACGGCGGCGGAGACCCGAATCAGGCCGCGTTGGCCTTGGGCATCGGATGCTGCGATCGGAAGCTGATCGCGAGCCGGTTCCATAGATTGATCGTGCCGATCAAAACCGTGAGGTCGACGACTTCCTTCTCGGAGAAATGCGGCTTGAGCGCTTCGTAGGTCGCAGCCGGCGCATGGGTCTCGGAAATCTTGGTCACCGCATCGGTCCAGGCGAGCGCGGCGCGCTCGCGCTCGGTATAGAGGCGGGATTCCTCCCAGGCGTCGAGCAGATAGAGCCGCTGCTCGGTCTCGCCCGCTTTGCGCGCGTCGCTGCTGTGCATGTAGAGGCAATAGGCGCAACCGTTGATCTGGGAGGCGCGCATCTTGACGAGCTCGATCAGCGATTTCTCAAGCCCGCAGTGTTGGATGTAGTTCTCAACCCCCATCACCGCCTTGAGCGCATCCGGTGCAACCTGGTAGTAAGCCATTCGCGCGCGTTCCGTCATCGCGTCCTCCTTGCATAATCTCGCGCAGAGAACATAGGCGCGCTTAGGCGAAAGCGACAAGGTGGCGGACCGCCAAAGAACCGCAGACTGCGTCATGTTCGGGCTTGTCCCGGCCATCCACGTCTTCAATCCCTTTGCGCATTCAATGACGTGGATGCCCGCGCAGGCAAGTTTACGCAGCCTGCGCAAGCTTGGCTGCGAGCGCGGGCATGACGGCGGGCGCGTTTTGCTTAGAGTGTCAGTAGCCCAGGCATCGGCTTTACGTCGCCGCTGCCAGGAAACACGTTCGTGGCGAGCACGCTGTCGTCGAGCCGCAGGTGATCCTTGAGCACGCCCTTGAGGACGGCGCGCAGATCGGTCGTCGCCGCGAGGTCGCGTTTCTCGTAGAGATTGGCGTCCTTCAAGCCGGGCCAGTCCGCGATCACCCGCCCGCCGCGCAGCGCGCCGCCGGCGAGTAGCGCGACCGTGCCGGTACCGTGATCGGTGCCATCGGTGCCGTTGATGCGCGCGGTACGGCCGAATTCGGTGATCAGCACGACCACAGTCTCGCTCCAGGCGGCGCCCATGTTGCGCTCGAACGCCGCGATCGCACCATCGAGCACGCCGAGCAGCCCTGCCAGCGCACCGGACGCGGCGCCTTCGTTGATATGCGTGTCCCAGCCGGTGAAGCTCAGCGCACCGACGCGCGGCCCGTCGGGCTGTGCGAGATACCTCGCCGCCGTACCCGCGACCTCGGCCGCGTATTGGCGCACCCGCTCCATGCCGACGAGAGCGGGTTTCTGATCGCCTTGTGACGTCGCATCCATTCCGTCGCGCACCAGATCCGCGAGATCCTTGCGGCCTTCGAGCGCGCGCGCGAGCTTTGGATCGGTGTGGACATAGAGGTCTAACAACCGCGCCTGCGTATCCTCGCTTGCCGGCAGCGGCTGGCGCGGCACCCAGGTCATCAGCGGCGCGGGGCCGCGAACCACCAGGGGTGTCACCGGTCCGGCCGCAAACGCGCGGCTGCCACGCGGATTGACGCGGCCGTCAGCCTCGAGCCGCGACAGCGCGCGATTGAGCCAGCCGCTGTCGTAGGAGCCAGGCTTGGCAAAACCACTCTCGAGCACATCCTGGCCGTCGAAGTGCGAACGGTCGCGGTAAGGCGTCGCCGACGCATGCACGATCGTCGCCTGCTGGGCCTGATAGAGGCGGTGCAGATTTGGCATCGCCGGATTGAGCGCGAAGAACGAATCGAGCGGCAGTGCCGGCGGCTTGCCATCGAGCACCAGCGCGCGGTCGCCGCGCAGTTTGACCCAATCCGGGTCGCCGACCGGCGCCGCGACCGCGAGCCCGTCAAGCGCGCCCCGCAGCACGACGACCAGGACACGCGGATCGCGGCCCTCGGCGCGCGCCAGCCGCGGCGTGTGCGCCCAGGCGAACAATGCGCCCGAGCCAATCAGAAAGTCCCGTCGCGTCGATGAGAGAAGAGCCGGCATCCTCACCTCCGTTGGAATTCGGGCGCCATGAACGCAAGCGCGAGCGCCTGCTGGCGGCTTTCGGCGAGCGCGACCGCCTGGCGTGTTTCGGCCGACGCCAGCGGTCCGAGCGCATCGGCGAGAACTTCGCCGGGTTCGAGGCGTCCGGCGACGCGCTGCGCCACGTTGTTGGCGATATCGAGCCTGGCGCCGACGCCATCGATCCACGCCCCTTCGGCATCGGCGAAACCCTGGGGCGCGGGCGGTTGCCACAGCGGCTCGCCGAGGAGCCGCTGCCCGTTGACGAAACGTTGCGGATCTCCGCGGCCGCCGATGGCGCGCGACAGCGCGACGACCCATTCGCTCGGCCGTTTGAGCTTGTCGCGCGGCGATGACCAGGGCTCAGGCGAGACCACTAGGGCCTTGGCAACTTCCTTGAGATCGCCGTCGGTGTCCCGAAAGGTCTTGGCGAGCCGTTCGACCAAAGGCTGCGGCGGATCGTCAGCCGCGAAATGCCGCGCAAGCTTGGTCGCGATATGGGTCGCGGTCGCCGGATTGCGCGCCACATCCGCAAGAACCGCGCGACCTTGCTCGACACCCGTGTCTGGGTAGGTCTTGTCGATCACCTGCTGCGGACCGGGCTCGTGCATGCGCGCATTGAACACGAACTCGGCACCGTGCTCGGGATTGTCGACCGGCGGAAGGATCGTCCAGCCGGTCAGCACCTTGGCGAAGTTGAAGACGTCGGTCTGGCTGTAACCGGTGCGCACGCCGAGCGTATGCAGCTCGAGAATCTCGCGCGCGAGGTTTTCATTGAGCCCGCGGGTGCGGTTGATCCCGGCCACCGAGTTCGGGCCGATCGACACCTGGTTGTTGAGGTAGACCAGCATCGCCGGATGGCCTTCGACGGCGAGCAGCATGTCGGCGAAGCGCCCGAGGATGTGCGGCCGGATCGCTTCGCGCTCGTAGCCGCCCGCCATGTTGGGCACGACGTCTCTGGAAATACAGAAATGGTTCGACCAGAACCACACCAGCCGTTCGGCAAAGCCGATTTCGGCGAGCAACGCGGCGTCGAGCCTGACCCTGACCTCTTTGAGAAAATTCTGCCGTTCGGGAGTCGCCGCGGGATCAACCTGCGGCGCGGCGGCCGGCTTCGCGGGCTCGGCCATCTTACCGGCCTCTTCGCTCATGCCCTGGCCCTGCTCGGCGGCGAGCCGCTCGGCCTCTTTCTGGGCGCGTTGCGCGAGAACATTCTGCGCCTGCCGCGCCGCGCGTGCTTCAAAGCCGGCACGCGAGGCCTGCGCGCTCGTCAGCAAGTCGGGATTGTTGATGGCTCCGGCGCCTGGACGTTCCAGCTCGGCCAGCAGTGCACCGCGCGGGTCTGATGCAATCGCCGCGATCGAGCCCGGGCGTGGTCCGAGACCAAACCGGTGCAGAGCGAACGCGGCCTCACGGGTCCGATCGTCAGTCATCGGTGTCACCAAACAAGCCATCGGGCGCGGATTTGCGGCCGCGTCAACGACGATGTCGCCCTATGTTACGCTCAGTAGCATATCCATAGACCGCTCGCCACCGCCTGCGCGGCCGTCCTGGCGGCGACAACCCGCGCCGCGAACAGGATCGCATGCGCAGGCTTGCGCTCGCGGCACGTCTGCGCGCGCACCTTTGCCATTGCCCGCGTCAGGCGCGGTTTGACGCCGCGCCGCCGCGGTAGCGCCCGATGCATCAGGTTACGAGCCATACTTGCTACCAAGTGTAGTGCTACGGTGTGTAGCACATTATCCGCCCGCATGCAATAGCCTCAATATTGCGGGCCAAGCGCGAGCCGTCCGATCTTGCCGTCCTGGGTCAGTCCGATGCGCCATTCCGCCGATCCGCCGGCGAAATAGACCATGTAGATGTCGTTATCGAGCGGCGTGACTCCGCGGAACGACATGGCGCGCAATGCGCCGAGCTTCGCGAGGATGGCGTGGTTGAGGGCCAATTGCTCGCGCGACGCAGCCGCAACCTCCGGCGTCATACGATCATAGTTCGGCTCACCGCGTACCATTGCTTCAATGTACTGACGCAGCGCGTCCTCGCTCCCGGGCATCGGCGCCGAGCGCCGGCTCGAGGAGCGATCGAGATCTTCGCCGGATTGCGCCGGCCGCAGCGTCAGGAACCGCGTGCGTTGTCCGGGCAGCACGATCTCGAGACATTGTCCGGCGGCGTCGGCGATGACCCAAGGACGTGCAATGTAGGTCATGATCGGCGCGGTGCGATTGTCACCGACGCTGGCGCGATGTACGCGCCTGCCATCGCGGTCGAGTTCGAATAGTTGGATGTCCGCTCCGCTGGTGTTGTACAGCAAGAGTTTGATCGGTGCGCTCCCCGGCACGGGTCGCGACGTCGCCTCCTGCGCGCAGGCCGCGAGGCCGCCAGGCGTCTCATTCCCGTCGGGACGAAAGATGACGTCTTCGGTGGTCCCGTCCGGCCCCATCAGAAGCCGAAATTCCGCGAACCCGTTGGCGAATTTCGCACCGTAGATGTCATAGCCGCCCGGGCCGACACCGCGGAAGAACGTCGATTCCACCGCGCCCAGCGCGGTCATCATGGCGGCAAGCTCGGGCATATGGCGGCGCGTGCGCTCCGCCAATGGCGCGCTCATGTGCGTGTAATCGGGAGCCACATGCTGCATCTCCTCGATCATCTTGAGGACCGCAGCCCTACCACCCGGGGCCGGGGCTTGATTCCTGAACCGATCAGGCGCGGCTGCTATCCGGCGCGCAAACACATCCTCGACCGCCTTCGCGGTGGCGGCATCGACCCGCTTGCCGTGGCGGTCGGCCAGCGCTGCCTCACGCAGCGTGAGCCCGCTCGCACGCTCCTCGTCGCCGTCGCTTGTGAACACGACGAAGGCGCTTCCATCCGGAGACGCGAAGGCTTGCTCGCCTTGCGCCAGCAATTCGAACTTCGGACCGCCGGTTTGCCGCGCGAACAGGCGGCTTCCTTCGCGGGTGATCGCCAGGCCGTGCAGCGGATTGAGCTGGTACCAGCCCACATACGCGTCGAGCGCATCGGTGATGACCGTGCCATCGGCGCGCGTGGCCGGCGGCGGCGCGTTTTGCGCGATCGTCCCTTTGGCAATGGTGACGGCGCAGATCGCCACCAGCGGAGCAAGGCCTGCGGCGACCAGCGCCTGCGTTCGCCAGCTGGTCGCCTTCGGCAAGCCGTGCGCGGACAAGATGCGCTCGACCCGCTGGCGAACCGTAGCGGCACGCGCCATTGCGAGCCCCGCCGGCGCTCGCCGAACGTCGCCGGCGAGGTCGAGAAGAATGTCGGCATAGGAGGGACGGTCAGCGAGAACTTCGATGGCGGCGTCGTCGCTGATCATTTCGGCAAGCTCGGCCAGGCGGGTGAGCTGCCACCAGGCGAACGGGCTGAACCAGAATACCGCACGGTTGAGCGCCGCCAGCAACAACACATAGAAATCGCCATGCACGACGTGCGCGCTCTCGTGCGACAGCACGGCCCGACGCTTTGCCGGCGTCCATTGCGCGCAGTCGGGCGGCAGCAGAATGGTCGTACCGAATGTCACCGGAACACCGACGACGTCGCTCACGCGCACATTCGGGGCCCATCCCTCCCCGATCGGACGCGCAGCGCGCGTCAAGCGCCACGTCAGCACGATGCCGACCAGCAATCTCAGCAACAGCACGCCGGCCACGGCGAGATAAATGGCGGTTGCGACGGCCAGCCAGTCGACGGCGTGGGCGATTGTGATTGGCGCCACGGGACCATCATGCGGTGCCACGGCGACCGGCGGCGCAATAGACGTCGCATTTGCCTCGGTCGGAGCCGCGGTTGGTGGCAACAGCGATGCCGGCGCTGACCCGATCATCTCGATGATCCGCAGCGGCGGTGCGGCGGTCGGCAAGGTGACGACCATCCAGCGCATCATCGCCGGCATCGTCAGCGAGGCCAACAACACGACAATCCACGCGGTCATGTGCACGCGCGGGTCGCGGATACGCAGTATTTTCAGGCTAAACCAGACGATCGCACCAAGCAGGAGCGACCGCAGCGCCGCTTCCAGAAGTAGCGATAGCATTATTTTTTCCCGCTCTTCGTCTGAGTGATCCTGTCGGTGAGCATGCGCAGGCGCTTGCGATCAAGCATCGCGGTATCCACCATGCCAACCAGAACTTCTTCGACCGAACCGTTGCAGAACCAGTCGACGATGCGCTGGACCGCCTTGGCGGCAACCCGGCTGCGCGGCTCCGTCGCCTCGTACACGTAGGTGCGGCCGTCCACCGTATGCGTAACATAGCCTTTTTCTTCGAGGCGGCGCAGGACCGTCCGAACGGTCGATTCCTTGAGGCGACGCGCCAGCTCTTCGCGCACGGCTTCGGCGGTCACCGGCCCCTTGGCCCAAACCAATTGCATCACCTCACGCTCGAGGTCACCGAGGTCAGGCAAGGTCTCATCCATGGGTTGCTTCTCGTTGTTTGATCGCAATGGCGCGTATGTTACGGTTTGTAGCATAAGCACGCGCGGCTGACCAGCCGGCAAACCCTCCAGCGCCTGCCTTACGGCGCGCGCCGTTCGATCAATGGATTTCCTTCATGATGGCGCCGGTGTCGGTCAGCCAGACTTCGTCGGTCTTCTTGAAACGCTCGAGCACGCGCCGCATCACGGCTGCGCCATCAGGCGTTCCAACGACGAACGAATGGATCCCGATCGCCACCGTGGTTGCTTCGCGCGACGGGTCGGTGCGCGCTTCGCGGGCGAGCTCCGCCACGTAATCGACCCACAGGTCCTCGATTTCGACCGCGGTTTTCATGCGTGGCAGATTCTGACCAAGGTCGATGGTGACGACCGGATACGGAATCAGCACCACGGAACCGTCCGGCGTCTTCAGGCGCGAGACGACGTCGGAATCCATCTGGTCGATCGTGTAGGTGATGCCCTCGGCGGCGATCGCCTGCATGGTATCGCCGTTGGAGTAGATGCTCGGGCTCGACCAGCCGGTGGCGCGCACGCCGGTCGCGCTCGCGATCACGTCCAGCGTCTGACGGATGTAGGCCTTCTGCGCCGCGAGGCCGCGCCCGAGCGGAATCAGCTGGTTGGTGTTGTTCATGCCATGGGCGATGATCGGCGCGGTCGGCACCGAGGCGCGGAATTCCTTCCATATCGCCGGATGTGCGCCGGGGAACTCGGCGTTCAACGCGATGCTGAGCGGAACATCGAGCTCCTTGAACAGCCGGCCCACGCGAAGATTGCCAAAGGTGACGGCGTATTGCCGGAACGCCTCGTTGGTGAGGTCCGGGTTGCGGGTGGCGAGGTCCGGACGCAGGCCCGGCCCCTGGCCGAAGCCGAACTGCTCGACGAACAGAACGAACGCCACCGCGACTTTCTTGCCGCCCGGCCAGGCGGCCACGCGGACGCTTTCGCGCGGAAAGCCGGTGACCCAGTCGGGCTCGGACTGCGCCGAGGCGGTGCCAATCGAGCTTTGGAGGGCGAGCAAGAACGCGAAGGTGGCGACAACGTGCGATGTCCGATGCGTCGATGTCATGTTTCCCGCCCAATTGCTTTGGTGACCGTGATCTTGGACAAGCCCGCCTGATCTATCAACCGGTATGCGGGTGGGAAGCGAACGGAATTGCGCGAAACGGCTGGTAACGATCTTGCGATACAGCGGGCCAATCTGACATGATATGGTGCGGATTGGGGTGGTGACGGGAGTTCGCGTATGTCGTCACTGCGTCTGTTCGAGGCGTTCAGCCCGCCGCCGTTTCGCCCATCCCCGTACACCTATGCGCCGTCGAAAAGACGTTGGCTACCGTTGCTCGCAGCGTTCGGGTGCGGCGCCGTCTGCGTGCTCGCCATCTCGGCATGGCCGGCCAGTCGTGCATATGTGAAGCCGCCGCTTCGCGTCTATGCGTCGCCTGAGGTCGCGTTGCCGGACAGCACCTTCCTCGCGGTCGCGCAACCACGGCCGGGGCAGCTGCCGGCCAAAGCTCAGGAGAGCCGTCCGCTGACCCAGGAGGACCAGCCGACGATTTCGCCCTCGCTCAAGATCATTGCTGAGCCGATCGACGCCGCCCAATCTCGACAATTGGCGGCGAAGGGGCGCGCGACCACAACCCGCCACCTCGCCCACAAGTCGCGGCGTCACGAGCGAAACGATGCGTATGCGCGCGCCTCCGGGTCATGGCGCAACAGCTACGGCTACGCCGCAAACCGAAACAGCAATTGGTTCTATTAGGACGGCGCTCTATTCTTTTGTTTGAGCGTGTCCTTTTCGCAACCCACTTTGCAGGACGCGCCTTAGCCGTGCCCGGTGCGGCCGTGCGGGATGACTGAGACCGTTGGGGCGCACCAGGAGTGATGGCTGGTCTTGCAGGCATTATTCATGAGCGCCAAAGCGCTGCCTGCCGCCAGCAGCACGACCACGAAGACTATCGCCGGGGTCCGCATTGCAACCTCCCTGTCCCCGCGCTCCCCATGTCGGTCAGATTAGACAGGTAACTACCTTACCGATTGACGGCAAGGGGCTGCGGGGGCGTCGCAACGGCGAGGGTCTTCATTTGATGCGATTCATGACGAAGCACGTGGCGACGATCGCCTGCCGGGGACCCAAGGCGTTTTGCGCGTAACACTTTTCGATCTGGTCAGCCGACAAAATCGCGATCCGGTAATAGCCGTCGGTGTCAGCGCCCACGATCGTTTTGTTGTCCTGCGACAGCGCCCACGCGAACGGTTCCTTGCTGTCGTTATTTGCGGATGACGTCGTGCCCCAGATCAGCGGGCCGTCCTGACCGGCGACTGTATGCGTGACCTCGAGGTCGCGCACGACCGCGTTCTGTGGCGATCCGGTCAGGTGCTCCGTCGTACCGAACAGCAGTATCTTGCCAGTCCCCTTCCAGGTGCCCTTGAGATCGGGGATGGGGCTTTGGGCGACGCCCGCGGTCGCGGTCACGATCAGCGCCGCGGCGATGACGACGAGTCTCCGCATTTTCTTCCTCTTGGTCATGTTCTGCGTTGAATGGCGTTGGTTAGCGCGCCGAACGCTAGGCAGATGACCGGCGCTTGTCCATCAAGCAGAGTTCACTCGGTCGCTTCGCCGCGCGATGGCACAGAAGCATCGGCGGGCATGCCGCGAGTTCCTTCGGATATAGCCGATATGACGATATTCACAGGGGGTGGAACGATATTCGTGGCGCTTCGTTGTTTAGGACGGGCGAACCAAGGACCAAGACCGTCAGAACAGTGGCGCGTGTCGGAAGGCGTGAGTCGTCAAGACGAGCGTCACGTCGGCTGTTGGCTATTCATCAAATCCAGGCGCATGGAAATCGTGAAAGGCCTACAGATGGAAGCTGCAAAACCTTTATTGAGCAATGATTGTAGTAACCAAATAGCGACACCGCCGCAGGAGCTGGACCGGATATGGGATCTTTCGCCGGACCTGCTGGCGATCACCGATGCCGAAGGTAGATGCTTGAACGTCAATCCGGCCTGGACTGCCGTTTTGGATTGGTCGGAATCGGACCTTCTTGGGCGCAGCGCCGATTGGCTCTTTCATCCCGACGATCGCGACAAATCGCAGATCAATCAGTTTACGGTTGGCAAAAAACCCCTGCGGTTTGAGAACCGGGTGCGTCACAAAAGCGGAACCTACAGCCCTTTTGCCTGGGTGGCCGTGCGGGATGACGATCGGATTTATGCTGCGGCCCGCGACATATCGGCGATCAGGCATGCGCAAGACGAAGTGCGCGCTTCCCTCCACCAAATTGGCCAGGCGGAACGACAGACGGCGATGTCGGAGATGACGGCATCGATTGCCCATGAGATCAATCAGCCGCTCTCGTCAATCATAACCAACGGACAAGCGGGGCTGCGCTGGCTTACGAGGCCGGAACCCGACCTCGCCGAAGTAGGCAAGGTATTGAATCGCATCGTTGCCGACGGGCAACGCGCCGGTGAGGTTATCTCCAGCATCAGGTCGATGTTTGGGCAAGACCGCCGCGAGAAACGCTCGCTCAAGGTCAATGATCTGATTTGCGATGTGCTCGCGCTCGTCCATGGCAATTTGGAAAGCCGGCGTGTCGCGCTGCGAATGGAACTTTCCGAGGGGAAATTAGAGACTGTCGCCGACCGTGTCCAACTGCAGCAGGTTTTGCTCAACTTGTTCAACAATGCGCTTGACGCCATGGGCTCCGTCGTGGGGCGCACAGGGATGTTGTCGGTGAAGTCCCAATTTCTGGAGCCGAGCGATATACTGATCCTGATCGAGGACAACGGTTGTGGCATAGATCCCAAGAATGCGGATCGCATCTTTGATGCATTTTTCACCACCAAATCCCACGGCATGGGAATGGGATTGTCCATATGCCGTTCGATCATTGAAGCGCACGGTGGTCGATTATGGGCCGCTCCCGCGTCGACGCACGGAACGATCTTCTACGTAACCTTGCCGATGAGTTTGCCGCACAACGAAGCAGGCACGCTCGCCCCGCGTTGACCGAACGCGCTCATCTCTAATGGTCTAATTGCCATTTATCCAGTTGATGGAAGGCTTTGGGTGCGGTATATCCGGGCCCATACCCCAACAATGTAATCTGTCAGGTTCGCGGCGACGAATAATTCGTGGGTCAGCTAAGGAGAGGTTCTTACATGGCAGCGCGACGACGTAACTCAAATGACGCAAGCTCTGCCGGGGCAGAGCCTGAGCGCGAACCAGTAAGTCAAGCCAGGCGGCAGGAGCATCAATTCCGTCTCCAGGTCGATCGACAGACCAAGGAGTCGTTCGAAACAAATAAAGCCGCCGAACAAGCCGCCCTTGCGATCAAGAAAGCGCATCCGATCCTGCATGTGGAAGTCGTCGATGCCGGAGCGGGGGTGAGCAAGGTCATCGAATTGGTGAAATAGCGTCCCGCGACGGCATCCATCAACCATTTGCCAGATCATTCGCTGTCGCCCGTTCTTTCAACCATGCGCGCGCAAGGTTGATGTCGGCTTGCGACAGTTCGTGCCCGACCGGCAGGGTGCGATGGGTAACGATCGCGCCACCCTGCTGCAAAGCCAGCGCCAGCCGAGCCGCCCCCTCGGCGGACATCAAAGGATCATGGGCGCCCGAGAGCAGCAGCACCGGTTTGCCGGCAAGCTCCACGCGCGGCGGATGCGCGAACGGACTCGTGGCCCGCAACAGAACCGCACCGGCCAGCGTCGCCGGCCGCAGTAGAAGGATTGCGGCGGCCACGTTTGCGCCGTTCGAATATCCGACGGCGATTGGCGTGGCGATCTCATACGTCTTGCAGGCCGCTTCCACGAAATCCGCGAGGTCGTTGGCCCTTTGGCGAACGTCGTCCTCGTCGAATACGCCCTGCGTCACCCGCCGAAAAAAGCGCGGCATCCCGTTTTCGAGAACCTTGCCCCGGGGAGACAGCAACGGCGCCGACGGCGCGATCGCGCGGCCCAGGGGGAGCAGATCATCCTCATTGCCGCCGGTCCCGTGCAGAAGCAGCAACGGATCGTGCGCAGGCGGCTCGCCCGGCTCGAAGCGATGGACGAACGAAAGCCTCTCGCTCATCAGGCGGCCACCTCGAGCGGCGGGAGTACCGCCTCGATGTCCTTGCGGCGCGATTCCAGGAACGACGGGAGCTTAAGATCGTGCCCGAGCGATGCCACGGGCTCATCCACCGCAAATCCCGGCTGATCGGTTGCAATCTCGAACAGCACGCCGCCCGGCTCGCGAAAATAAACTGATCTGAAGTATTTCCGATCCTTCTGCTCGGTTGCACGCACGCCATGATCCTCGACCGCCTTGCGCGCCAGCGCGGCCTGTTCGGCGTCGTCAGCTGCCCGGAAGGCAATGTGGTGGACCGAACCGCGGCCCATCGTGCCGCCGAGAAACCCCTTGGCCTCGCGGATCTCCACGACGCCGCCGCGGCCCGGATTGGCCCGGAAGCGACGAACGCCTCCCTCGTGTCCGATCTCGGAAAACTGCAGCACGTCGGTCAGGAGCGCAGCGGTGGGCGCACCCTCGTCCAGCATCAGCGTCACGCCGTGAAATCCGCGGATCGCATGCTCGACCGGAACATCGCGGCTCTTCCATGCCGGCTCGCTCTCGGCACCCGGAACGCCGACCAATGCCGCTCGCATCCCGTCGGGATCGACAAATGGGAGCACCGACTCGCCAAAGCGCTTTTCGATTTGGTCGTGGGCGACGCCCCGTTCGACGAAGCGATGCGTCCAATAGCCCATCGAGCTTGCGGGCACGCGAAACGCGGTTTGCTGCGCCTGGCCAATCCCGGCGCGGCCTTGCGCCGCGTGCTCCCAGGCGAAGAACGTGAGGACCGTCCCCGGGTGCCCGACCTCGTCGCCGTAGTAAAGGTGATAGGTCGTTGGGTCGTCGAAGTTGACCGTTTTCTTCACGAAGCGCAGCCCAAGAACGCGGGTGTAGAAGTCGAAATTGCGCTCCGCCTTTCCCGAAATGGCGGTCACGTGATGAATGCCAGGCATTGCGCACTCTCCATTCCGATGGTGAACTCTGGGTCCGCCTCGGTTGGCACGGTGAGATTTGAATGCGGCGAACCTGCGCACAATACATCCTCGCAACCGGACTAGCGATGCTGGCGGGCACGACGCTCGCCGCCGCGCAGGAGTACCCGTCGCGTCCGATCACCATGGTGGTGCCATTTCCGGCGGGCGGCCCGCTCAACTCGGTCGCACGCATCATGGCCGAACGCATGCGGGTTGCACTCGGCCAACCGGTCGTCATCGACAACGTCGGCGGCGCGTCCGGCACGGTCGGCATCGGCCGCGTCATTCGCGCCACGCCCGACGGCTACACGATTGTTGCCGGCGGCCTGCCGACCAACGTGCTCAACGGCGCGGTGATGGCGTTGCCGTACGATCCGTTGGACATCCAGCCGATTTCGCTGACCATCCGCGCGCCACTCCTTGTTGTTGCGCGCAAGTCGATGCCGGCGAACGATCTGAAGGAGCTAATCACCTGGCTCAAGGCCAACCCGGACAAGGCCTCGCAGGGGACCGGCGGGATCGGCGCGACCTCGCACATCGCCGGCGTGTTCTTCCAGCAATTGTCCGGCACGCGCTTCACGCTGGTTCCCTACCGCGGCGCCGGCCCGGCGATGCAGGATCTCCTGTCCGAGCAGATCGACATGATGATCGATCCGGCGAGCGGCACGCTGCCGCAAGTGCGCGCCGGCAAGATCAAGGCCTACGCCGTCACCGACGACCACCGGTTGGCGGCAGCTCCGGACATTCCGACTGCCGCCGAAGCCGGGCTGCCGGGATTTGAAATCGTGAACTGGCAGGGCTTCTTCGCGCCCAAGGGGACGCCGTCGGCGGTTGTCGAAAGGCTCAATGCGGCCATTGTTGAAACGATGGCCGATCCCGCCGTGCGATCCCGATTGATGGATCTCGGGCAAGAGATTTTCCCCCGCGAACAACAGACTCCGGCGGCGCTCGGGGCCATCAACAAGGCCGATATCGAGAAGTGGTGGCCGATCATCAAGGCGGCGGGGGTCAGGAGCGAGGCGAGCAAGCCGTAGCTAAAACGCGAGGCACAGCGCGACTGGCGCTGGCAGCGCGTCCTTTTCGCCGCGCGCCACGATGCCGCGTGCAAGGGAACATGCGAATCCAAAGAGGGTTTGTGGGATAAACGCCATCCCCGGAGAGGGCGGCGTCATGCGCCCCACGACCGAAACACGGATAGCGGTGATGACCCTGATCGCGCTGTTCGCGATCCTGCTTCTGACGCTATGAGTTGAGTGCGAGCCGCCAGGTTGTTATCAGCGCCGGCGTCAGGAAGTGACCTGCCGCGGACGCGGCCGACTGGCGGAGGGAGTGTCCGACTTTCACCATTGATTTCACAGTCGTTCTTCGATTTTCCCGCGGCGTACCCCCGTTTGAACCCACGTGCTTCGGCGGCCAAAAGTCCGGGAAAACTGCAGATGTTGTGAGCTTCGACGGCCCCGGTAAGCTCTGCAA